>NZ_ARYK01000003.1 GCF_000685275.1 Hyphomonas johnsonii MHS-2 | reverse complement strand
CCCCGCCGCAATCGGCTGGCGCTCGCTGAGCGCGCCGGCGAATGTCTCGAAGACGAACCCGTCATAATAGGTGAAACGCCGCCCGAATCCGGAACGGAACCGTCCGGCCGTCGCCATGCCGGGCACTGCCGCGACAATCGCATCCACCCGTCCGGCGACAGCGTCGATCACCTCGTCGACGCCTTGCAGCCCGTGCGTGCGCACAATGTCGGACAAGGCAGGCGCAGCGGCGGGCGCCAGACAATTGACCTCGCCGAGAGCTGCCAGCGCCCGGCGCGCGTCGCCCGGGACGCCGCCCGCATCAGCGGCGGCCGCCTTGGCGCGCAGGCCTTCGATGATCTCTTTTACCGACCGCGTGCCGATCATGGGAATGGCCCGCGCAGAGAGGGCATCAAGGAACACCTGCTCTGCCGCGCCAGTCCCGGCATCTGCCAGCTGGTGCGCAAGGTCGACTTCCGGCGCAGACGGTGCCCCGGCGAGCAGCTCGGCGACGCCGCCCTCCTGGCGGAAGGCCCGCTTCAGGAGATCTGCGGTGACCGGCGCTAGCCCGAGCGCATCCACGAAGGCCGGGAACACAGCAAGGTCTCCCATCACCGTTTGCACGTCGGTGACCTCGCAGGCATCCACCGCCGCCTGGACCAGTGCGAACGCGTTGGCGTCTTCGTCAGGGGTCGATGGCCAGCCAAACCGCTCGAAGCCGACCTGCGTGAATTCCATCGGGTCACCCGGCGAGGCCGGCAGGCGGAACGCGCGGGCCGCATAAGTATAGGCTTCCGGGCCATTGTGTCCGGCGGTCAGCCGGTCGGCTTCCATGCCGGCCACGGGCAAGGTCAGGTCGGGCCGCATCACCATCTCGTGGCCGCGATGGTCGGAGAAGACGCAAAGCCGCGCCCGCACCGCTTCGCCGGACAGTTCCAGCGGCACGTCCGACGCCAGCACATAATCCGGGTCGACGGGGCGCGCGCCCGTCCGCGCGAATACCGTACGCGCTGCTTCGACGATGGCTTCGTGCGTCATCCCTGCGCCGCGATGATACCGCGAAGTGTTGCGACCATGTCGGCGCGCGCCACTTCAACCTGGCCCGGCCGGGCCTCACGGTATTCCTCATTGGACTTGATGGCTTTTGCCTTTTCGGCACCGGCGACCAGGTCCTTGATCGTCACGGTCCCCTTGGCAAGTTCATCCTCGCCGACCATCACCACCGCGGGTGCGCCGCGCCGGTCGGCATATTTCATCTGCGGCCGCATGCCGGACCCGCCCATATAGGCTTCAGCGCGCAGGCCGGCCCGGCGCAGTTCGGCAGCAATCGACAGCGCCACGGACGGGTCGCCCCGGTCAAGGTTCAGGACAACCACGGGACCATCCAGCGTGCCGGTCTCGCCCATGATGGCCAGCGCCGCCGCAAGGCGCGAAATGCCGATGGAGAAACCCGTCGCGGGAACCGTCTCGCCGGTAAAGCGCGCGACAAGGTCGTCATAGCGCCCGCCGCCGCCGATCGAGCCGATGCGATATGCCTTGCCATCCTCGCCCACGACTTCACGCAGCAGCTCGGCCTCGTAGACCGGGCCGGTATAATATTCGAGACCGCGCACGACCGAGGGGTCGATGACGACATCGCCTTCCGGCGCGCCCAGCGCGTCGAGTGCCAGCGCGATGGCTTCCAGTTCGGCGAGGCCCGCCTTGCCTTCATCCGTGCTGCCCGTCGCCTTCGACAGGTTCGCCAGGGTTTCGGCCCGCGTCTTTGCACCGGCCTCGGCGAAGGCAAGCACGGCCTTCACTTCAGCTGCGCCCAGCCCTGCGCCCTTGGTGAAATCGCCGCTTTCATCCATGCGGCCCTTGCCCAGCAGGTCGGCCACGCCGGACGATCCCAGCCGGTCCATCTTGTCGAGCGCGCGCAGGATGGCGAGCCGGGTATCCGAAGCGGTCGCGCCGACACCGTCCAGCACACCATTGAGCAGGCGGCGGGTATTCACGCGGATCACGAACTCGCCGGTCTCCATGCCCACCGCGCGCAGGGCGTCCGCCCCCATCGCGATCATCTCGGCATCGGCATGAAAGCCCGGCGCGCCGATCGTGTCGGCATCGCATTGCCAGAATTCGCGGAAGCGACCCGGGCCGGGCTTCTCGTTGCGCCAGACCGGGCCTGCAGCATAGCGCCGGAACGGGCGGCCCAGCGTCTGGCCGGCCTCGGCCACGAACCGGGCGAGCGGCGCAGTCAGGTCATAGCGCAGGGCCATCCACTGGTCGTCATCGTCCTGGATGGCAAACACGCCGGCATTCGGACGGTCATCGTCCGGCAGGAATTTGCCCAGCGCGTCAGCATATTCGAAGGCGCTCGTCTCAAGCGCCTCAAAGCCCCATTGCCGGTAGACGCCGGTAATGGTTTCCACGAGCCCGGCCTGCGCATGGACGAGGGTTTCCCGCTTGTCGGGAAAGCCGCGCGGCTTGCGGGCGAGATCCTTGCCGGAAAGGGGCTGGGTGTCCTTGTCGCTCATGGTCACAGGTCCTGTTTGACAACCGTGCCCCGCATAAACGGAGCTGGCCGGGATGGAAAGGCAGTACGCCAATGCAGCGCGAGGGCCGGGAGCGGCCTGCCTCGTCTGGTTCGGTTCTGGAGAATGAACACTTGCAGGAGGCGCAGCCGGACCGGTTCGCGCCTCGACGGCGCGTTACGCGTGGTGGTGATGGTGGTGCGGTGCAAATTTCATTGAGCAGGCGAATACGGAGCGGGCCGGTGAAAGTCAACCGAATAGGCCCCCGGTCGGGTCAGGCATCCTGTACGGCGCGCGTGAACGGCTTTTGCTGGCCCTCACGCCGCGAGATCAGCTTGAAGATGCCGGTGCCGCGCATCAGCGTCTTGTCACCGGACCAGATGCGGCCCTCAACCGTGATGATGTCGTCTGCCACACCCACGACCGTGCCGTTGCCCTCGACAAAACTGCCGAGCGGCGCGCCGGACAGGAAATCGCACATCAGCCGGATCGTCACCCACCAGGTGTCCTCGTTGCGCTCCACCGCGCCGCCCCAGGCCATGTCGGCAAAGGTCATCAGCATGCCGCCATGGGCGTTCATCATGCCATTGGTGTGGTGTTCCTCGACACGGAAGGCCCGGGTCAGGCCCGTCGCGTCGCGCTTCTCGAACAACGGCCCAACCTGGCGGCCAAA
The DNA here is from genome assembly GCF_000685275.1 of Hyphomonas johnsonii MHS-2. Classification (GTDB taxonomy): domain Bacteria; phylum Pseudomonadota; class Alphaproteobacteria; order Caulobacterales; family Hyphomonadaceae; genus Hyphomonas; species Hyphomonas johnsonii. The sequence continues at coordinate 369,532 of NZ_ARYK01000003.1, read as the reverse complement.
GCCGCGGTGCCAGGGCAGTTCCTGGTATCCGGCAGGGATGTCGAACGTCTGGCTTCTGGTAAAATCATCGGTCATGTCGGGGAGAATTAGCGCCGTCCGGCCCGGCGCGCCAGCCCGAACCCGTCATCCACCCTGAAATGCCGTCGCAGTGGCATTGATGAGGATGTGCGCCAGCACCGGCGCGAACAGGCCGCCGCCCGCAATTCGCAGCGCGCCGAGCGCCAGCCCATAGATGCCGACCGTGACCATGCCGATCCAGCCATACTGGATGTGCTGCGCGGCAAATACCGCCGCAGACAGGGCGATCGCCGCCACCGGCGTCCAGCCCCGTGCCAGCAGGACACCCATCAGCAGGCCGCGATAGATCAGCTCCTCGACCACCGGGCCGATCAGCACCACGGCCAGTACCAGCCCGATCGCCGAACTCTCGCCGATCATGCTCTCGAATCCCTCGCTCACCTCCAGGCCCTGGCTGCCGAACAGGTCGGCCAGCAGGCCGGTGACCAAGGCGGCGAAGAAGAACGCGGCAATCACCGTGACGACCGTGACGCCCGCCATCACCGTCGACACGTCGCCCGGCACGATCACGGTACGGGCAACGCCCTTGCGTTCCAGGATGAAGACCAGCAACAGGCCGGTCGCCAGAACCGCGAAGCCCATGACGTAGATGATCGGCATCGACGGCATGACCACGACCAGCGCCAGCGCCGGGACAAAGGTCAGGAACTGGTAGGCGACCGCAAACACGCCCGCCGTCCAGATCATGGAACTGAGTTTGGTCAAATCGGCGGTTCGCTTCTGTAGGGAGGGGCGACACTAGACATGCAGGCAGGTGCCTTCAACTCCTGTTTCAGGTCAGGCGAGCCCGGCCCGTGCCAGCGCGGCAGACTGGCGCGCCGCCACGGCGGTGACGTCAAATCCTTCAAGGCTTTCCTCGAACAGGCGGTGATAGTTCACCTCTGCCCTGAGTCGCAGGTAGGCGGCGCCGAGCCCGATGGCCGCGCGGTCCATGAACACGAATTCGCGGGGGATTTTCACCGGCCCCTTTTCCTTCAGCAGCTTGCGAACCTGGAACGCTTCCTTGCGGCCATACTCGCCGGCCGACACGCCATCCGCGACGCTGCGCACCCGGTCGTCCAGCAATGGGCCGTAGATGAAACGCGCCCAGATGTTCAACACTTCGACCAGTTCCCGCGACAGGTTCTGGAAGCCCCATTTCTCATAGGCCGCATAGGCGGCATCGAAGTCGTCGCGCAGCATGGCACGGTAGAGGTCGACCACGCCTTCCACGAAGGTCGGCGGGAAGACGCGGATGCAGCCGAAGTCGAGCAGGTTGATGCCGGTGCCGCCGCCCGTCACCTGGTAATTGCCGAGGTGCGGATCGCCGTGAATCACGGCATGGCCGTTGAACGGGCCCCACCAGGTCCAGAACAGCATTTCGGCAATATGGTTGCGCGTCTCCTGCGGCGCGTCCTCGAACGCGTCCAGCCGCTCGCCATCAAGCCACGTCATGGTCAGCAGCCGGTCCGTGGACAGTTCCGGCACGGGTTCTGGCACCTGCACGAAATCCTTGCCCGCCAGCATGTCGCGATAAAGCGCCATGTGCTTGGACTCGCGGGCATAATCGAGTTCCTCGCGCAGCCGGTCGGTGATCTCGCCGACCATCTCGGTCAGGTCGATCGAACCGTCCATCCGCTTGAACAGGCCAAGCAGCGTCTTCAGCTGCCCGACATCGGATTCCACGGCGCTCGCCATGTCCGGGTATTGCAGCTTGCAGGCAACGCGGCGTCCGTCATGCAGGCGCGCATCGTGCACCTGGCCGAGCGAGGCGGCATGCGACGCGTCTTTCCGGAACGTGTCGAACTTTGCCATCCAGTCCGGCCCGAGTTCTGCGCGCATCCGGCGCCGGACGAACGGCCAGCCCATGGCCGGCGCCTCGGCCTGCAACTGGCTGAGCTCGGCGGCATATTCGGCCGGCAGGAAATCCGGAATGGTCGACACCATCTGTGCGACCTTCATGAGCGGCCCCTTGGACTTGCCCAGCGCAGCGGCCAGCGCCTTGGCGATGCGCTCGTCGCTCTGGTCGCCGCCAAACAGGGAATTCGCGGCAAACGTCAGGCCTGCGCCCGACAGGTTGGCGCCGACCTTGGCGGTGCGGGCGATCCGCCCGGTCAGGCGGTTGCGTTCGGGATCGGGCACGTCCGGCGTATCAGTCATCACAGCCGATATAGGCGCCTTTGCTCACAATGGCAGGAATATTCGCGCTGTCCGTGTCACCTCGTCCTTTTCCGGCGCGCCCCATATGACGGGCGCATCGGGGTTATCCGGGCCAGGCAGACGGGAAAAGGGCATGCCTGCAGCGCACGTCCCGCGATGCACTGACGTTTCAATTTGGGCTTTTCAGCGGGGCGCGCTTGACTTCTCCCGGCTGTCCCAACAGGTCAGATGGAGGAAACGCTGGAGACTGCCCCATGAACCCATCCGCAGAGTTTGATGTCGTCATCTATGGGGCAACCGGTTTTACCGGCCGTCTGGTCGCTGAATACATGAACCAGGCCTATGGCGTGGACAAGGATATCCGCTGGGCGATGGCGGGCCGTTCGCTCGACAAGCTGAAATCCGTCCGCGCTGAAATGGCCATTCCCGACGGCGTCACGCTGATCACGGCAGACGCCTCCGACCCGGACTCGCTGGCCGCAATGGTAAAGTCCACGCGGTGCGTGCTGACCACTGTCGGCCCCTACCAGCTGTACGGCACGGCGCTGGTCGAGGCCTGCGCCGAGGCCGGGACAGACTATGTCGACCTCTCCGGCGAAGTCGCCTGGATGCATGACATGATCAAGGCCTACGAAGACAAGGCGAAAAAAAGCGGCGCCCGGATCGTCTTTTCCTGCGGCTTCGATTCCATCCCCTTCGATCTCGGCGTGCTCTTCCTGCAGAACGAGGCCATGCGCCGCTTCGGTGCCCCGGCCACACGGGTCAAGGGCCGCATGCGCAAGATGCAGGGCACCTTTTCGGGCGGCACGGCGGCATCCGGCCGCGAGTCCATGGCCCGCGCCATGCGCGAGCCGGAAGTCATGAAGGTGCTGCGCAACCCGTTTTCCCTGACCCTCGGTTTCGAGGGCCCCGAACAGCCTCACGGCATGGCGGTCGCTGAAGACGCCGATTTCGGCGGCTGGACAGCGCCTTTCATCATGGCGCCCATCAATACAAGGAACGTGCACCGGTCGAACGCGCTGATGGGCCACCCCTATGGCCAGGACTTCGTCTATGACGAGATGGTGCTGACCGGCCCCGGCGAGGCGGGCAAGGCGGCAGCAGAGGCCGTAGCAAAGAACAATTCGCTTGGCGGCGAAGGCGGTCCGAAACCGGGTGAAGGTCCCTCGAAGGAAGAGCGCGAGGCCGGGCACTATGATTTTGCCCTGCTCGGCATCACCAAATCCGGGGACCAGATCCGCGCAACCGTGACCGGCGACAAGGACCCCGGCTACGGCTCGACATCCAAGATCATTTCCGAAGCGGCGATCTGCCTCGTCAAGGACTGCGCCGACCTTGAGGGCGGAATCTACACGCCTGCAGCCGCGATGGGACTCACCCTGGTCGAACGCCTCCGGGCCCATGCCGGTCTGACCTTTGACATAGAGACATGACGCTACGGGTGACAAACCCGTAACTTTCAGGCTATAGGGCCCGCGTCCGCACCTTAATGCGGTCGCCACACGAGAGCCGTTGCCAGTTTTCAGCCTCCTTCCGGCCAAAAGTGCCCGGACACCCCCCTCTTTCCAAAACTCAACCCATCCGGCAGCTGCGATCAGAACGCCAGCGCCGATTGCCGGAAATCCGGCCGCGAGAAGGACCCGCCCACAATGTCGTACAAAACCCTGCTTTCCGAGTCAGATCCGGATACCGGCGTTGCCGTCGTGACGCTCAACCGCCCTGACCAGCTGAATGCCCTGAATGACGAGATGATGACCGAACTGACCGATGCAATCGGACGGTTCGAGAACGACAAGGACATCGGCTGCATCGTGCTGACCGGTTCGCGCAAGGCCTTTTCGGGCGGCGCCGACGTGCGTGAAATCATGGAGCAGGACTATCCGGCTGCCTATTATGACGACCTGATCACCCGCAATTGGGAACGGGCAGCCAGTGCCCGCAAGCCGATCATCGCTGCGGTCAGCGGCTATGCGGTCGGCGGCGGCTGCGAACTCGCCATGATGTGCGACATCATCATCGCTGCCGATACGGCCCGGTTCGGCCAGCCCGAAATCCGGCTCGGCGTCATGCCGGGCGCCGGCGGCACGCAGCGCCTCGCCCGCTTCATCGGCAAGTCGAAAGCCATGGAGCTCTGCCTCACCGGCCGGATGATGGAAGCGGCCGAGGCCGAGCGCTGCGGCCTCGTGGCCCGTGTCGTCCCGGCCGACGATCTCATGGACGTGGTCCGCGAAACGGCTCGTACCATCGCGGCAATGCCCCGCGCAGCTGCCATGATGACCAAGGAATCGATCAACGCCGCCTACGAAACGCCGATGTCCCAGGGCATCCGGTTCGAACGACGCCTGTTCCAGTCCCTGTTCGCGACAGAAGACCAGAAAGAAGGCATGTCCGCCTATGTCGAGAAGCGGTCGGCCCACTTCAAGGACCGCTAGACCCCGCCATTCCGACTGCGTGACAAGGGTATTCTTGTCCGGCCCCGGATTGTGTTACCGTGAGCGTGCCTGAGGGGACGCGGGCGGGCAACGCAAGAGCGGAACGCCAGGGAAGACGTACCTGGGGTTTCATTTGGCCTTGTCGTCAGCGTGCTCGTGGCACTGGCAATCCTCGGCGCCGTCGTGGCGGCGCTGGTTTTCCGGACACGCGGCCCCTTCCTGCCCGCCGATGTCATGCTCACCCCGCCGGACGGCGACGCGCCTTCGGCAGCTCCGCGACCGCACGCCTGAACAGATCAACGCGCTGCTCAGCCTGATGGAAATGCAGACCCGTCAGAACTTCGTCTCGATGCTCAGCAAATCCGGCTCCCTCGTCGTGGTTTCAGCCGCCGAACAGGACATGGAAGGCAACGAATTGCTCGCCGATCGCTTGCGCAAGGCGCTCGAAGCGGCCAGTGATACTGAAACGGACAGCTGACAGCGGGCTTTTCTGTCAGCATCCCAGTTGACGCCTTCGCACCGTTTATGTATGCCCCCGCCTTCAGCTTCAGGGTGGTTTCCCTGCAGCTTCAGGAGTTAGACATGGCCAATACCCGTTCCGCCAAGAAAATGGTCCGCAAGATTGCGGCTCGTACCGAGGTCAACAAGGCGCGCCGCTCGCGTGTGCGCACATTTGTCCGCAAGGTCGAGGAAGCCATTTCCGCCGGCGACAAGACTGCAGCCCAGGATGCCCTGCGTGCCGCCCAGCCCGAGCTGATGCGCGCCGTCACCAAGGGTGTGATGCACAAGAACACATCGTCGCGCAAAGTTTCGCGCTTGTCGGCTCGCGTCAACGCGATGAGCTGACCGATTTTCGGGCACCGTCCCGGATCAAAAAGAACAACCCGCCCGGTTTTCGCCTGGCGGGTTTTTTTGTGCCCGGTCCCGGCAATTCGGACTCGCGTCAGCACGCCCTCCGTGATGTCCTGGCACTCCGGGTGTCTGTAGATTTATTGTTGCGTTTTCGCAGGTCAAAATCCCTGAGGTCTGCAAGATCGACCAGCTCGAAATCAACCGGAAAAAAACTGCCGGAAAACCGGCGAATTTCACAGCCAATTTCTCATCAGCAGTGTTGACAGAACATTTGCGAACAATTGTGCGGTAGCGCTCACCTGACATTTTTTTCACAAGTTAGGCGCCTGATTTTGATCGACTTTTGAGCACTTGCCAGAAGAGTCAACCAGCCAAACCCGGCTGGCACAAAAAAGAGGTACTTGTCATAAAATCGTCCGCCGGATACCTTGTGTTTACCAACAAAAGCTCTCCCTGCACGGAGTATTTACGGGGCCCGGACAGTGCGTTCGGAGGGAGTGGTGCGTGCCTGTTGGTCAGGACGAAACATAACAAGAAAATGGGGCGCGGTGATGGACCGACAAAAACTTTTTGATTCTGAACATGGCGTAGAGTTCTCCGGCACGGACAAGGCCAATAATCTCCCAGGGCAGGTGATCTGGCAGAAGGTGCGTGAGCAGCTCGCGACGGTTCTCAACACGGTCGACTACGACCGGTGGATCGAAGACTTGCGGCTCATTGCAGAAGTCGACGGTGAAATGGTGATCGCCGCGCGCGACCCGCTGGCACATGATCGTGTCGTCGCCGAGCACAAGCGGCTGATCCAGCGTACCTGGCGTGAGCACGATCCGGCGCGACGCGCGATCCGGCTCGAGTGCTGGCGCAACGCGCGCCAGGAAGTCCGCGACCTGGTCAGCGATCCCTGGGCCGAGCCGGCTCCGGCGCAGCAACCTGCAACTGCGGCTGCGGGCGGCGGCAAGGGCGGAGACGGCAGCAAGGCCGTGCGCGCCGTGGCGGCCAATGGTGCACAGGAGATGACCTTCGAAACCCTGGTGACCGGCGCGTCCAACGAGATCGCCGAGCAGCTTGCCCGCCGTATCGCCAACGGCCAGCCGGTCGGCACGTCCACCATCCTCATCTATGGCCGTCAGGGCACCGGCAAGACCCACCTCCTGCATGCGTTGAAAGCGGCCTCCGAGGACCGTGGCGACGACCGATCTGTCGTCTACCTCACGGCAGAGGAATTCATGTCGGCCTATCATGACGGCGTGAAGGCACGGGACACCAGCAACCTCAAGCGGCGGCTCCGGTCTGCCTCTGTCCTTCTGGTCGACGACCTGCACCGGATCGCCGGCAAGCCCGGCACCGAAAGCGAACTGTTCCAGAATATCCGCGAGGTGACCGGCAATGGCGGTCAGGTCGTGCTCGCCGGTGACGAGGCGCCCGGCGATGTCACCGGGTTCGGTCCGCGCATGCGCAGCGAGCTCAAGGGGGCCATCTCGGTCGAAGTCGGCCTGCCTGATGCGGAGATGCGCCGGGAAATCCTGGTTCGCCTCGCCGCCCATATCGAAGCGACGCATCCGAACTTTGTCCTCAGCGAAGACATGATCGCCCGGATCAATGCCGGTATCCGTGGCCCCGGCCGCGAACTGACCGGTGCGGTGTGGAGCCTGTATACCGAAGCCAGCTTCGGTGAGCGGGCGCCGACCATCGACATGCTCGACCGCGTGATCCGGCGTCACCAGGGTGAAGTCCGCGTGCCCTCGATCGAGCTTGTGAAGCGGGCCACCATGAAGGTGTTCAGCATTTCCAAGACCGATCTGGAAAGCCCCTGCAAGGCACGGGCGCTGGTGTATCCGCGTCAGGTTGCGATGTATCTCTGTCGCGAGAAGACCGGCAAGTCACTGCCGCAGATCGGGCACAGCTTCGGCAAGCGCGATCATACGACAGTGCTTTATGCCCATCGCAAGGTGACAGCCAATGTCGAAACGGATCCGGAACTGGCGGGTGATATTGCCCGGGTGATCGAAGCGATCTTCGAACTCCAGGCGGCAGGATCGAACTAGAACCGCCAGGTTACCCTTGGCGTCGCCGGATCGGTGCTTGGCTTTTCCGTCCGATTGTTTAAGGGTTCTTAGCCCGCTCTCCACTGGGGGGCGGGCTGATTCTACTCCGGGCACCCTGCCCGGCCTGACGAACCAGCCCGCAACACATAGACAAGACAGACAGGCGCGATCCGGCGCCCGTGATGGACGGACCAGCAGATGAAACTCACCATTGAACGCGGCGATCTCCTGAACGCACTTTCCCATGTGCAGAATGTAGTCGAGCGCCGGAACACGATCCCAATCCTGTCAAACGTGCTGCTTCAGGCCAGCAAGGGCGAACTGAAACTGACCGCGACGGATCTCGATATCGAGGCCGTCGACAGTGCTGACGCCAAGGTCTCCCGTGAAGGTGCCATCACGGCACCCGCCGGCACCCTGTTCGACGTGGTCCGCAAGCTGCCCGCTGGCGCCGAAGTCGAACTCGAGACCCAACCCGACAACCAGCGCCTCACGATCCGCGCCGGGCGCTCGCACTTCGAGTTGCCGACCCTGCCTGCATCGGACTTCCAGACCATGAGTGGCGATGACGGCGCCACCGCCTTCTCGCTCGATGCGAAGGATTTCGCCCGCCTGATCGACAAGACGCGGTTTGCCATCTCGACCGAGGAAACCCGCTACTATCTCAATGGCGTCTACCTGCACGGTGCCAAGACCGACGACGGCACGGCCGTCCTGCGCACCGTTGCCACCGATGGCCACCGCCTGGCGCTCGCCGAAATCCCCGCACCGAAGGGCTCGGCCGACCTTGAAGGCGTGATCGTGCCGCGCAAGGCCGTGGCAGAAGCGCGCCGCCTCGTCGACGGGGTGGATGGTGATGTCGATATCGAAGTGTCGGACACCAAGATCGTTGTCCGGGCCGGCCGCGCCGTGCTCACGTCCAAGCTGATCGACGGCTCGTTCCCTGATTATGCGCGCGTCATTCCCAAGGGCAATGACAAGAAACTCGTCGTCGACAACAAGGCGTTCGAGGCAGCCGTCGACCGTGTTTCCACCGTCTCGGCAGAGCGCTCACGGTCGGTCAAGCTCTCGCTCTCGGCAGACAAGCTCACCCTTGCGGTCAACCATGCCGAAACCGGCGCGGGCAACGAGGAACTGGAAGCGGAATATTCCGACGAGGCGATGGAAATCGGCTTCAACGCCAAATACCTGCTCGACATTGCCGGGCAGATCGAGGCCGACACCGCCGAGTTCATGTTCAACGACCCGGCCTCGCCCGCACTCGTGCTCGATCCGTCTGACGATTCCGCGCGCTACGTGTTGATGCCACTGAGAGTGTGATCGCGTTGCGACCGGCGGCTTGTGCCGGCCTGATGCGGGCGGGTAGAGATGCCGAATGACCGCCGTCACCCGTCTCTCGCTGACTGACTTCCGCAACTATGGCGCGCTGAGCCTCGCGCTCGACGGACGGCATGTCTGCCTCTTCGGCGCCAATGGCGCGGGAAAGACGAACCTCCTCGAAGCGGTCAGCCAGCTCGGCCCGGGGCGCGGCCTGCGGTCCGCCACGCTGCCGGAGATGCTGCGCAAGGACGCCGCCGGCGGCTGGACCGTCGCGGCGACCCTTGCCAACGACCAGAAGATCGGAGTCGGTCTCGACACGGGCAGCGGCGCCAAGCGCTCTGTTCGCATCGACGGCGCCACGGCCACCGCGAGCGACCTTGCCGAACTCGTCCGCATTGTCTGGCTGACCCCCGCCATGGACGGCGTGTTCCGCGGCGGCGCGTCAGACCGGCGCCGCTTCCTCGACCGCCAGGTGATGGCACACCTGCCCGATCATGGCCGCGCTGCCAGTCGCTATGAACAGGCCATGCGCGAGCGCAACGCGCTGCTCGAACGCGGCCACGTCGATCCGGCCTGGGCCGATGCCATCGAGGCCCGCATGGCCGAAGCCGGCGCCGAGATGGCGATCAACCGGGCGCACGTGCTGGAGGCGCTGCAGGCGGCCATCGAAACCCGGCCGGAAGGGCATTTCCCGAAAGCTGACCTCGCGCTCGAGGGCGAGGCCGAACAGGCCGCCCTGCGCGGCGATGACTTCAAGTCGATCTTCGAAGTACTGGCCGAAACCCTACGCACGACCCGGCGCCGCGATATGGCAGCCGGGCGCACCCTCTCCGGCCCCCACCGGACAGACCTCGCCACGATCCACCGCCCCACCGGCGCGCCGGCGCGCGACGCGTCCACCGGCCAGCAGAAGGCACTCCTGATCGGCCTCATCCTGGCTTCGGCGAGCGCGCTACGGGCGGGTGGCGACGGACCGGCGCCCCTGCTGCTGCTCGACGAGGCAGCGGCGCATCTCGATCCCGACCGGCGGGCGGCGCTGTTCGACGAGCTTTGCGACCTCGGCGGCCAGGCCTGGCTCACCGGCACGGAGGCCTACATGTTTGAAGGGTTCGGCGACCGCGCCCAGCGCGTGCGGGTGGACGACGGCCAGGCGGTCATCGAGGGCTGACGCTTCAGGGCTGCGAGAACCACTCCACCAGCATCGGATCGACCTCGGTATGGCGCTGGTAGTTCAGGCCGTGCGTTCCGCCCTTGATCACCCGCACCTGGGCACGCGGGATCAGCGCCTGAAGCTTTGCTGCGCTCGAGACCTCGACCGTGGCATCAGCGTCACCGAACACGGCCATGACGGGCAGGCTGGTCTTTTTCGCGACCGTATCGAAAATCCGCGCCCGGTCGGTCATCGGGAAGTTGCGCAGCGTCGACAGCAGCGCCCGGCGATAGCCCTTGAAGTCCATCTGCCGCCGCACATCGCCCTGCAGGCGGTATTCCGGGTCGATCCCGCTCTCGTCATATTGCGGGTCGCCAAGCAGCACGCCGCGCCCGAACACGCGCCAGATCCAGTCACCGACGACCGGCATGCGCACCAGTTTCGCCATCGTGCTGTCGGCCCCTGCAACGTCCAGCCCGGCCGGCACGAACAGGAAGATCTCCGACACGCGGGCTGGATGCGTCCCGGCAAAGGCGACCACGATCGGCCCCCCCATCGACAGGCCGACAAGGCCCACCGGTTCGGTCAGCCCAAGCCCGTCCAGCAGGTCCATCAGCTCGCGGTCATAGAAGGCCGCGTCGTACGGCCCGTCCGGCCGGTCGGACCAGCCGCGGCCGAAATGGTCGAACTGCACGACCCGAAACCCTGCCTCTGCAAGCGCGGCGGCATTCTGTTCGAAGATGAAGGATGGCGTCGAGAACCCGTGCACCATGACCACGACGGGCCCGTCTTCCGGGCCGCGGACCTGGTAATGCAACTGCCCGTCAGTCGCCTGCAGGAACTGGCCCGGCGCTTCGGCGCGGGCCGCATCGTCAAGCGGCTTTTGCCCGAGGCCTGCCCAGACATAGGCACCAAGCAGGATCGCCGTCACGCAGGCGGCGGCCGCAAGCAGAATTCGTGTCATATGTCGGTCTCGCGCTGTCCGGAACGGTGGAGCCGTCAGATGAAGGCAACTTAGCGATGCATATCGAGCCAAATCCGCAATTTTTGCAAGACAGGAATGACTGCTGCCACTTCTGATGGTGACAATGCGTCCTTCATCTCGGCCAGGCCCGGCCCTGCTGCCGCGAGTGCAGCGTCGCGGGCACGCCGGCCGGCATCGGTCAGCGTGACGATCTTCGCGCGGCCATCCGCCGGGTCGGGCACCAGCGAAATGAAGCCCTTGGCCTCCAGCCGCTGCAGCGTGCTGGTCATCGTTCCCCGCGTGACCTGGAAGGCGGCTGCCAGCCGGGCCGGCGACCATTCCCCCTCCAGACGCTGCAGGTGATTGAGCAGGCTGAACTGCGCCACGGTCAGGCCGTGCGGCAGCAGGCGCTCAAGCAGCGAACTCGACAACTGGTTGATGATGCCGATTTCGTTGAGCAGGCCGAATAATGCCTGCTGGTCTGGGGAGAGGGTCTTCATGCGGGGCCTTTCAGGCGATCAGGTGGGTTGCCATCGGCCAGCGCGGCGCAGCAACGACCGGCTTGGCATACCCCACCCGCACCAGCATCTGAAGCCGTCGCCCCTCGCCGATCAGGTCATGCACTTCACGGTAGAGGTCGGCCATTTCCGGATACTCCTGCAGCGACTGGCTCCACGGGTGCACCTTCAGGCCCTCGCGCTCTGCCGCCAGCACCAGCCGCATATAGGCCCGGCCTGCCGACACCTGCGACGCGCGCGTCGTCCCCGAATTGCCAAGCCATGCGAAGGCCCGCGCCGACATGGCTGCGGCGTGGAACATCGCCATGCCCTGCTTCGACATGTCGGATGCAGGATCGGCCATGGCCTCGCGGCTGACAATGCCGACCAGCCTGCCGAGACCGATCACCGGCCCTTCCAGCACCAGCCCGTCAGGATTGGCAGCCACTTCCCGCGCGCCGATCCGCATCAGGTCGACGCTTTCCTGGTTGGTGTAGGCGGTCGTCATCTCCACCGAATGCGCCCGCCATGTCAGGTCGCGCAGGCTGGCCGCCAGCGCGTCATTGCCGCATCCGCCTGCCGTCACGCCCTGCACATTGCCGCTCGACAGCACGGCGGCCAGCGCATCGGCGTCGACATCGCGCGCTTCGAAAGGCTGGCGGTTGGTATGTCGCGCCAGCACAAAGGCGAACAGCGGGTTCGGCTCGGCGCCGCCGGCGATGAAGCGCACGTGCGCCACGGGCCGCGTGTCCAGCGTCGCCATGTCCTCTCCGTCCGGGAAAGGCGTGATCTCGGTGGCATACCCGTCCTCGGCCGCTGCCAGCGCCAGAAGTTCGAGAAAGGCGCCGTGGCCGATCACGATCTGGCGGTCATGGGGATCGGTGGCCGGCAGGCGGCGGTCGAGATCGCAGTACAGCGTCAGCGCATCGTCGCCGTCGAGCCGCACCAGCCAGGGCTGCCGGTTGTGCGGATTGGGCGCGAGGATGGCGTAGGACAGGGCCCGGCGACGGAATTCCGTTTCCTGCCCTGCCTCGCGCCACGGTGCCCGCGCAGACCGCGACGGGCCGTTGGCCGCCACAAATCCACCCGCGCCCACGGCCGCCAGCACACAGCCACCGCCAACCAGTTTCAAGATCCCTCGCCGCGTCGCCATCATCCTGGTTCCTTTTTAGTTTGATGTCATACTATCTAGTTTGACACCATACTAAAGTCAATCGCCCTCGGGGGAGTGGATCAACGCACCCGCGCGGTCTAGGTAAGGACAAATGCTTTTTCGGAGAGATGATTCATGAAGACCCGTGCCGCCGTCGCCTTTGAAGCCAAGAAACCCCTCGAAATCGTCGAGCTGGACCTCGAAGGCCCGAAGGCCGGTGAAGTGCTCGTCGAAATCATGGCCACCGGCATCTGCCACACCGATGCCTACACGCTCGACGGGCTCGACAGTGAGGGCATCTTCCCCAGCGTGCTCGGCCATGAAGGTGCGGGCATCGTGCGCGAAGTCGGCGCGGGCGTCACCAGCGTCAAGCCGGGCGACCATGTCATCCCGCTCTACACGCCCGAGTGTCGCCAGTGCAAAAGCTGCCTGTCGGGCAAGACAAACCTCTGCACCGCCATCCGCGCCACGCAGGGCAAGGGCCTGATGCCGGACGGCACCAGCCGCTTCTCCTACAAGGGCCAGACGATCTACCACTACATGGGCTGCTCGACCTTCTCGAACTTCACCGTCCTGCCGGAAATCGCCGTCGCGAAAATCCGCACCGACGCGCCCTTCGACAAGGCCTGCTATATCGGCTGCGGCGTCACCACCGGCGTCGGCGCCGTGACCAACACGGCCAAGGTCCAGGTCGGCGACAATGTCGTCGTCTTCGGCCTCGGCGGTATCGGCCTCAACGTGTTGCAGGGCGCGCGCATGGCCGGCGCCGACAAGATCATCGGCGTCGACATCAACGACTCCAAGAAGGAATGGGGCGAGAAATTCGGCATGACGCATTTCGTCAATCCGAAGAACACGAAAGACGTCGTCGCCGAGATCGTCGCCCTCACCGATGGCGGCGCCGACTATTCCTTCGACTGCACCGGCAACACGGACGTGATGCGCCAGGCCCTCGAATGCTGCCATCGCGGCTGGGGCACGTCGATCATCATTGGCGTGGCCGAGGCCGGCAAGGAAATCAGCACACGGCCTTTCCAGCTCGTCACCGGCCGCAACTGGCGCGGCACGGCCTTTGGCGGCGCCAAGGGCCGCACCGACGTGCCGAAGATCGTCGACTGGTACATGAACGGCAAGATCCAGATCGACCCGATGATCACTCACGTCATGGGCCTCGACAAAATCAACGACGCCTTCGACCTGATGCATTCAGGCGAAAGCATCCGCAGCGTCGTCGTATTCTAGAAAAGCAAACTGAAGGAAACCCCAAACATGTTCAGTCACGTAATGGTCGGCACCAACGACCTCGAAAAATCGAAGAAACTCTATGACGCCCTGTTCAAGGCGCTTGGCGGGCGCGAGGCGATTGTCGATCCCAAGGGACGGCTGATCTATATCCACAATGGCGGCACGTTCCTCGTCACGCCGCCCATCGACGGCCAGCCCGCCTGCCACGCCAATGGCGGCACGATCGGCTTTGCAGCGGATTCGCCGGAACAGGCCGATGCCTGGCACGCGGCCGGCGTCGCCGCGGGCGGCAAGCCGATTGAAGACCCGCCCGGCTGGCGCGAAGGCAATGGCATGAAGCTCTACCTTGCTTACCTGCGCGACACTGACGGCAACAAGATCTGCGCCATGCATCGCGGCTAGCGTGCCATGACGGACTGGAATCTTCCCTGGAAGGCCAGCTGCCTGTGCGGCGGCGTGCAGATGAAAATCTCCGCGCCGCCCATGGTCACCATGGCCTGCCATTGCCGCGGCTGCCAGAAACTGACCAGCGGGCCCTATTCGCTGTCCATGTTCCTGCCCGAAGACGGATTTGACGTGACCTCGGGCAAGCCCGTTCTCGGCGGCCTGAAGGGCGAACACAGGCAGTATTACTGCCCTGACTGCAAATCATGGCTCTTCACGCGGCCTGCAGGAATGGACCTGCTCAATTTGCGGTCCACCATGCTCGACAATGCCGCCTGGGCGGCACCGATCATGGAAACCGGCACGGCAGATCGCCTGCCTTTCGCCCAAACGGGGGCGGAGTTCAGTTATGAAGGCTTCCCACCGCCATCTGATTTTCCGGCAATCATGCAGGCCTTTGCAGACCATGGCGCCAGACCGGACAAAAGCGAAAAAAGGGATCAAACATGATCAGATACGCACTGATGGGCACGGCCCTCGCAACACTGACAGGCTGCATCGCGGTCGATGTCGACGATGCCCACTTCGATACAAACGTCTCCCATTTCGGCGGCCAGGCTGTGAACGGCATGGAACTGCCTTTCTCCAAGGCCGTTCGTGCAGGTAATACGATCTATCTCGCCGGCGAGCTCGGCATCGACCCTGCCACCGGCGCGCTTGTGCCCGGCGGCACCGGCCCGCAAACGACGCAGATCTTCGCCAACCTGGAGCGCACCTTGAACACATTCGACGCCGATCTTTCAAACCTCGTCAAATGCACCGTCTATCTCGGTGACATGGCTGATTATGCCGACATGAACGCCGCCTATGCGGCAGCCGTACCCGATCCCAAACCGGCGCGGGCGACCGTTGGCGTCTCCGGCCTCGCCGTCGGCGCCAATCTCGAGATCGACTGCATCGCGGTGGCATCATGAGCGATGACGCCCCAGCCGACTGGAAGCTCAAGCTGCGCTACGGCCAGACCACCACCGACTATTCCCATTTCGCCGTCATCGCCGACGGCGCCATCGTCGAACCGAATGCCGACATGAACACCCAGCTCGGCCCCTGCGTCCTGTCCCTGAAGGCCTGGGCGACGGATGCTGACGAATGCGCCGACATGCTGGTCGCCATCGCCAACCAGGTCGGATTCAAGATCGCCGAGAAAATCGACATCTACGCCACCGAACCGGACGAGCCGCCCAAGGACAAGCCGTTCGGCTACGACCTGCGCTTCACGCCCTATGCCGGTGCGGATACGACCATCCAGTAAGGCTCGCCAACGCTAGGCCAGCTTCAGCCGGTAGTCCCGCCGCTCCAGCCGCGCCGGCAGGCGCAGGTCCATCAATGGCACGCCGCCGATCCGTTCGAGCAGGTCGCCCAGCCGCGCCTTGGCGGCGATATCCATCGCGTCGATCTCGTCGGTCACCGCCTGCAGGCGCCATAGCGGAAAGCTGCGCGCGGCGCATTCGCCGGTATGGCTGCCGGTTTCAAAGTCGACCATGCCGAACCCCCGCGGCACATCTGCGCCCTTGCCCACGTCACTGGCCCATGCCCCGAACAGGTTCGTCGTTTCGACCAGCACGGGCATCTGTTCCGTCATCTGGACACTGAGGATGGGTTCCAGCGTCTGCGGAATGACATCATCCTCCAGCAGGCTGCCCGTCCCCTTGTCCCCCGCCACGACCCGGCGCACGTAATCGGCCACCTTCGGCGCCACCCGTTCCATCAACCGGCCGCTTTCAGGGTCGCGGTAGAGGTGCGCATAGAGTGGCCCGATCAGCGAGAAGTCGCCAAGCGACGGCCGCCCGCCCAGCACATAGGGGGAGTGCTCCAGGTGCGCGGAAAAATTCCGCAGGAAGGTCTCGTAGGCCGACTCGACGCCGGGGATCGTCTCCTCGGTCACACCCAGCATCGGCACGGCGCCGCGGAACCGTTCGCCATTCTTCCGGCCGATGGCATATTGCTCGGCGGGCGGCGCGTCCGGCGCCGATGTCCGCCCGAACTCGCTATAGATCCAGTCCTCGTTATAGTTCCAGCGATAGTGCATCGCCGGGATCACCAGCCATTCGTCGGCGAAAAGGTCCAGCAGGCGCGTGACCACCCGCTGCACCGGCTCGTCCGGCATCACGCGCGGGCCGTCCGGAATGCGCGCCTCGACGGTTTCGATGATATCCGTCGTGTCCTGCACCAGCGTGCCATCCGGCAGCGCCAGCACGGGAATCACCGGCCAGCCGACCGTGGGCAGGATCACGTCGCGATACACGTCCCGCGTCGTCAGGCGTTCCTCGAAATCCACTCCCCGCCAGCGCAGGTAGGCCCGCGCCTTGCCGGAAAAATAGCTGACCTCGGTGCCATAGAGTACATAGTCGGCCATGCCTTGATCCTTCTGCCCGGTTCGGGCCATTGTTCGCGCGAACCCCCACGGAGCACATCACCATGACTCTAACAACCGTATCGAGCTGGACAAGCTTTGGGGGAACCCTTTCAGTGCACGATCACGAGAGCCGCACCTGCAAATGCACGATGCGGTTTGCGGTCTACACGCCGCCACAGGCCAAGGACGGCCCCGTGCCGGTGCTCTGGTACCTTTCCGGCCTGACCTGCACATGGGCCAATGTCATGGAAAAATCCGGCCTCCAGCGGGCCGCCGCCCAGCATGGCATCATGATCATCGCCCCAGATACCAGCCCGCGCGGGCCGGACGTGCCGGACGACGAGGCCTACGACCTTGGCCAGGGCGCCGGCTTCTACCTGACCGCCACCGAACCACCCTGGGACACGCACTACCGGATGGACCAGTACATCACCGGCGAGCTGCGGGACGTCATCGCCGTGAACTTCCCGGCCGCCGACATGGCAAGGCAGGGCATATTCGGCCACTCCATGGGCGGCCACGGCGCCCTCACCCTCCACTTCAAGCACCCCGGCACCTACCAGTCGTGCTCGGCCTTCTCGCCGATCACCAGCCCGGCCCGCGTGCCGTGGGGCGAGAAAGCCTTCACCGCCTATATCGGCCCGCCCTCTATCGCCTGGGAACAGTATGACGCCACCGAACTCGTCCAGAACACCCAGACCCGCGCCCACATCCTGATCGACACCGGCAAGGCCGACCCCTTCCTCGAGACCCAGTTGAAGCCGGACATCTTCATCGAGGCCTGCGAGCAGGCCGGCCAGGCGCTCGACTACCGCCTGCACGCAGGCTACGGCCATGACTATTATTTCATCGCGACGTTCATGGACGACCACATCGCCCACCACGCCAAAGCCCTGAAAGGCTGATCCCCCATGCCCCTGCCACACGTCACCCGTCCGCTCGTCGCCCTCGCCGCCGCCATCTGCCTCGCAGCTTCGGCCCATGCCGGCATGGATGATTTCGTCGCCGGCACCGTCGTGCCCGATTTCGGGAAATACGCACCGGTCGACGGCGTCACATTGCCGGCAGATACCCATTTCAAGGTCGCTTTCGACGTCTCCGAGGCCGGCACCGCAGATGCCATCAGCCGTCGGCTGGAATCGCCCGCCCGCTTCCTCAACATGAACGCCGCAGCCGGCGTGGCGCCCGGGAACATGTCCGTCGCCATTGTTGTCCACGGGCCGGCCGCCACCGACCTGCTGACCGCCGCCAGGCTGGGCCATGACAATCCCAACGCGGCGCTGATCGCCGAACTCGTGGCCGCCGGTGCCAGCATCCAGCTCTGCGGCCAGACGGCGGTCGCCCGCGACATCGCCCCGGAAGACCTGCTGCCCGGCGTCACGCTCTCACTGTCGGCAATGACCGCCCATGCCCTGCTCCAGCAGGACGGATACACGCTCAATCCCTTTTGAGGCGAATGCCGGCCGCTGTGGTATTGCGGCCTGAAACGTGCAATGAGCAGCAAAACCCCGCGCCGTTCATGCAAGGACGGCGCGCTGCGCATGGATTCCCCGCGCACCCTTGAAAGATACACGCTATAATGACTGATACGACCCTCGTTCCTCCGGCACTTGCCGAGGCGCTCGCCACACGCGGCTATGAGACCCTCACGCAAGTGCAATCGGCTGTGATTGCGCCGGAACTGGCGGGACAGGACCTGCTCGTCTCCGCGCAGACCGGATCCGGCAAGACGGTGGCCTTCGGCCTCGCCATGGCTGGCGACCTGCTCGGCACCGAAGCCAAGTTCACCAATGCGGACGCCCCGCTCGCCCTGATCGTTGCCCCGACGCGCGAACTCGCCCAGCAGGTCGCCCGCGAACTGCAATGGCTGTACGCCTCCACCGGCGCCCGCCTGGCCACCTGCGTCGGCGGCATGGACATGCGCGACGAGAAGAAAGCGCTCGCCCGCGGCGCCCACATTGTCGTCGGCACGCCCGGCCGCCTCTCCGACCACATCAAGCGCGGTTCGCTCGTCACCACCGACATGCGCGTCGTCATCCTCGACGAAGCCGACGAGATGCTCGACATGGGCTTCCGGGACGAGCTGGAGCACATCCTTCAGGATACGCCTGCCAGCCGCCGCACCATGCTGTTCTCGGCCACCGTGCCCAAGGGCATCGCCGCCCTCGCCGGCCGCTACCAGCGCAACGCCGTGCGCGTCACGACCGAGGCCGAGAAAAGCCAGCACGTCGATATCGAATACAAGGCCCTGCTCGTCGCCCCCGGCGACGAAGAGAACGCCATCGTGAATATCGTGCGCCATTCCGACAGCGAGAGCGCGCTGGTGTTCTGCACCACCCGCGCGGCGGTCAACAAGCTGATGAGCCGCATGGGTAACCGGGGCTTCCCCGTTGTCGCCCTGTCCGGCGAACTCAGCCAGAAGGAACGCTCCAACGCGCTGCAGTCGCTGCGCGATGGCCGCGCCCGCGTCTGTATCGCAACCGATGTCGCCGCCCGTGGCCTCGACCTGCAGAATCTCGGCCTTGTCATCCATGCGGACCTGCCACGCGATCCGCAGACACTGCTGCACCGGTCCGGCCGCACCGGGCGTGCCGGCCGCAAGGGCGTCAGCGCCCTGCTGGTCGCCCCCAAGGGCCGCCGCCGTGTCGAACGCCTGCTGCGTGATGCGAAGATCGACGCGACCTGGGGCAAGCCGCCCACGGCCGAAGAGATCAACGCCCTCGACGATGCCCGCCTGCTCGCCGACCCGGCCCTCAGCCGCCCCATCCACGAGAGCGAAGCCGACATGATCGCCAAGCTGATCGAGGCGCACGGCGCTGAACAGGTCGTCGCCGCCTTCCTGCGCAAGAGCCGCGAAGGCCGCTCGGCCCCGGAAGACCTGCGCGACGTCGACGACCGGGCCCCTGCGCCCCGCAAGGAGCGCGGCGACCGCCCGGACTGGACCGATCGCGAACCGCGCGAAAAGCGGCCCCGTGCCGAACGCAAGGGCTTCGAGAATGCCGCCTGGATTTCCCTCAATATCGGCCGCAAGAAAAGCGCCGAGGCCCGCTGGCTGCTACCAATGCTCTGCAAGGCCGGCGGCCTCTCCCGCGAGGATATCGGCGCGATCCGCATCAACCCGTCCTCCACCCATGTCGAACTGACAAAGGACGCCGCCGAACGCTTCTTCTCGACCCTCGGTGAAGGCGCCGCCCTCGAAAAGGGCATCCGTGCCTTCCCGCTCGACGGTCCGCCACCCAAGGAGCAGGGCGACGACCGCCCCCCGCGCGGCCCGCGTGCGCCCCATGTCAAACCCGCCTTCAAGCACGCCAAAGTGCGCGAGGAAGGCGCCTGGACCCCTGACGCGAAGAAATCCGGCAAACCCGGAAAGCCGAAATGGGAAGGCGCGCCTGCGCCCACCGCAGAGCCCTCGCTCAGCGACTACATCCAGCATGACGGCCCGAAGGACAAAAAGCCCTACAAGGGCAAGCCCAAGGCCGCCAATGGCAAGCCGGGCGGAAAGCCCGGATTCAAGGGCAAACCGGCGGCTGGAAAAGGCGCAAAACCGGCAAAACCCTACAAGAAAACGTCGCGCCCGGGCTGACCGGCGGCCCCGGCCGTCACCGCGCCGGAAATACCCTTTGCAAGCCCCTGTTTTCATTGCGGAAAACAGGGGCTTTTTTGCACTGCAAAATAGGGCCCGATTCATTTCCCTTATGGGCCGAAACCCCCTATATTTGCAGGGTAATCTGACGAATCGACGAGGATGCCGGAATGGCTGAAGACATCATGGGTGAAACCCCCGAATATGGCGCAGACAGCATCAAGGTCCTGAAGGGCCTGGAGGCCGTCCGCAAGCGCCCCGGCATGTACATCGGTGACACCGATGACGGCTCGGGCCTGCACCACATGATCTACGAAGTCGTCGACAATTCCATCGATGAAGCCCTGGCCGGCCATGCCGACCGCGTCACCGTCACCCTGCTGGCCGATGGCAGCGCCGAGATCACCGACAATGGCCGCGGCATCCCCGTTGGCAAGCACAGTGGCGAAGGCGTCTCGGCGGCCGAAGTCATCATGACCCAGCTGCACGCGGGCGGGAAATTCGACCAGAACTCCTACAAGGTCTCCGGCGGCCTGCACGGCGTCGGCGTCTCGGTCGTCAACGCCCTGTCCGACTGGCTGGAACTGACCATTCACCGCGAAGGGAAAGAGCACTGGGTCCGCTTCGTCGATGGCGGCCGCGTCGAGGCGCCGCTCATCACGCGCGGCCCGTCGCCGATGACCGACAAGGGCAAGCCGTACACCGGCACCGCCGTGCGCTTCCTGGCGTCGACCTCCACGTTCACGATGACCGACTATGATCGCAAGACGCTGGAACACCGCCTGCGCGAGCTCGCCTTCCTCAACAGCGGCGTGCACATCATCTTCCGTGACGAGCGCGAGGCCGAAGTCTACGAAATCGACCTGATGTACGAAGGCGGCGTGAAGGCATTCGTCCAGCACCTGGACCGCCAGAAGACACCGATCGTGCCAGACCCGATCTATGTCATCGGCGAAAAGGACGGTGTCACCGTCGAGGCCGCCCTGGAATGGAATGACGGCTACCACGAGAACGTGCTCTGCTTCACCAACAACATCCCCCAGCGCGACGGCGGCACCCACCTGGCCGGTTTCCGTGGCGCGCTGACCCGGATCATCAACAAGTATGCCAACGAGACCGGCATCGCGAAGAAGTCCAAGGTCGAGATTTCCGGTGATGATGCCCGCGAGGGCCTCACCTGCGTGCTCAGCGTCAAGGTGCCTGACCCGAAATTCAGTTCACAGACAAAGGACAAGCTCGTCTCGTCCGAGGTCCGCCCCGTGGTGGAATCCCTGATGGGCGAGAAACTGTCGGAATGGTTCGAGGAGCATCCCAAGGAAGCCCACGAGATCATGATGAAGATCGTCGAGGCCGCAGCCGCGCGCGAGGCCGCCCGCAAGGCGCGGGAACTCACCCGCCGCAAGTCTGCCCTCGACATCTCGTCCCTGCCCGGCAAGCTTGCCGACTGCCAGGAAAAAGACCCGGCCAAGTCCGAAATCTTCATCGTCGAGGGTGATTCCGCTGGTGGCTCTGCCAAGCAGGGCCGGTCGCGCGACAACCAGGCCATCCTGCCCCTGCGCGGCAAGATCCTGAACGTCGAGCGCGCCCGCTTCGACAAGATGCTGTCGTCCGACCAGATCGGTACACTGATCATGGCACTCGGCGCCGGTATCGGCCGCGACGAATTCAACATCGAGAAGCTGCGCTACCACAAGATCATCATCATGACCGATGCTGATGTCGATGGCGCACACATCCGCACGCTGCTGCTCACCTTCTTCTACCGCCAGATGCCCGAAATCATCGAGCGCGGGTACCTCTACATCGCCCAGCCGCCGCTCTACAAGGTGACGCGCGGCCGGTCAGAGCGCTACGTCAAGGATGACGCCGAACTGGAAGCCTACCTCATCGGCGAAGGCACCAGCGGCGAAACGCTGATCCTGGCCGACGGCACGCAGATCGGCGGCGAAGACCTGCGCGACCGCGTGCGGCAGGCCTCCAATTTCCGCGCCGCCCTGAAGCGCCTCGCCCAGCGCGCCCCTGCAGACCTGGTCGAGCACGCCGCGCTTGCCGGCGCGATGGCGCCCAATGCACCGGAAGAGACCGCCGTGGCCACCGCCGCGCGCCTCAACCTGCTGGCAGAGGAAGGCGAGGAGACATGGGAAGGCACGTTTGAAAACGGCGGCCTCGTGCTCAAGCGCACCGTGCGCGGCGTCGAGGAAGTGGCCATCCTGCCGCCGGCCCTGCTCGCCAGCCAGGACGCCGTGCGCCTTTCCGAGCGCGCCGCCGGCATCGCCGATATCTACACCGACCCCTCCATCCTGCGCCAGGAAAAGGGCGGCGACGTACAGGTCGTCGGCCCCGCCTCCCTGCTCGATGCCGTGCTGAACAGCGGCCGCAAGGGCCTCAAGGTCCAGCGCTACAAGGGCCTTGGTGAAATGAACGCCGACCAGCTCTGGGAAACCACGCTCGACTCCAACGCCCGCACCCTGCTGCAGGTCCGCGTCGACCATGCCGACGAAGCCGACGACATGTTCACCAAACTGATGGGCGACGTCGTGGAACCCCGCCGCGAATTCATCGAAGAGTTCGCGCTTGAAGCCGAGGTGGATGTCTAAGGCAGTTTTGCCGCCATGGCGCGCTTTAGCTTCTTCGTTAAATGCTGACAAAGGATCAAGGCTTCCAGCGCTGCTTTGGCATCGGAAATCCATGTTAATTCGTGAGCGCACGGATTACGTATTCCGAGCATTGAACCAGAGAAAATTCGATGATAGCCCGCCTGCTCATCCAATTCACTTTGCGTCAGGCCAGCATTCAGTGCGATAACCGGGTTGCTTGGGGAAAAAACCTTTTCCATGAGACCTGCTCCTGACTTTGGAATCCCAGAAGCCGAGCGCACTTGATCATCAAGCAACTTAAACGCCGCTTCGACAGCCTCAGAATGAAATCCGGAAGCAAACAGGTCTCGTGTCACACTGATTATATCGTCATCGTCTATTACGGCGACATATTCATCAAAGATGCTAACACCATTCCTGTCCTCGACTTCAACGTCTTGAAACGAACTCGCTGGAATAGAAATTGTCTTGGCGCCAAGACCGATCTGGTCAATGGACTTTTGAAGTTCTTTGATCCCAAAAATCATCTATCGCAGGTATTTCTTCATATTCAGAAAGATTGCTTCAATCTGCTCGCCAGTGGCGTCCGCACTTATATGGATTTGCACATTTACGTTGATCGGAACCACATCTATTTTTGGCCCATCAACGCTCACGTCATTTGGTGTCGTTGCCGCATCTTTCGTTGCTTTCGGTGGCACTTTTTTCTTGGCTGCTCCATTACTCGGCTTTGTCGTCGGTGGCTCATTGGGTGGCACAGGGGTGCCTATCAGAAAGTAAGTCGCAGCCTTGTTGCCTGCAGCACCTTGTCCCAGACCAGCAGCGGTCTCGAACCAAGAAACGGCTTTCGCTCTGTCATTCTCTCCAGGTGGCGCGATATCAATTAATTCTGCTGGGTAAGCGTCCGATAGCATCTGCTCTACCGCCTGAGTATAATGCTCGTCGTCCAGTCGCCAATTCTTCCCACGCTCCGTGGGCCGTCCCTCATCATCAATCAGGCCGACTGCCTTTATCTCGCTGAGGTACGCCTTGGCTGCGGTGGTTTGGACACCAAGTTCTACGCTGATGAAAGTCTCTGAAATCGGAGAATTCGGGCTCTTTTTGATTTTCTCTCGTAGACTCCACCACACCTTGGAAGGTATTTGCGGATACCGAATTTTTTCATCAGCCATTTCAATGTTCTCCTGAAAAAGTTTTGAGTAGATGGGTGTGGATTCATCTACTTTCAAGAACACATGGGGTACAATTTCTCCACATGCGAGCAATTTCACTCGCTTTGGTTGTATTTATCGCTGGTAAGCACGTCCGAAAATTCCGCCTGAGCAAGTGTGGGGCGGGTTGAGCGGAGCGATACCCTCCATTCGGCCCGCCCCGCGCCAATCCCTATGCCGGGCACTCCCCCGCATACTCAAATTGCTGCTCAACGCTCAGGGACGCCGAGACTTCATCTACCTGGCTATGCAGACCGCCTGAGACGTAGAATGTTTGCGACGCTGCGCGCCCACCGGGCAAACTGAAAAAATGCTCTGACAGATACCCCTTCTTCATGTGACCGGCCCCAATCTTCCACACGCCAGCCATCTCCTGCCCGCCATGCTTGCAGGCCATGTTAAAATACACGCCAACACTATCCACATCGCGGACGGTGATCTCACAGCCTGGCCTATTGAAAGCCTCTGCCCGCAAAATGTCGCCCTCAGGCTGAACGCACATTTGTCCGGATTGGCTCTGTGGTGGCTGCTCGATCCGCTCACCATTCGCATATCCGGATTGGGTTTGCGTAATCGTCACGTCGTAAAGCCCCGGGCGAATATTCAGCCCTTCCAGTTCAACCTCTTCCTCTTCGCCAAAAATCCCAAGGGCGCCTTGCGCTGCGGCCATGCCTGCAAATGCAACTGCAACGCCAAAGGCGGCCATATTCCTGATCGTCATGTCGAGTCGTCCCCATGTCATTTTTCGTCCCGCAGATCAGTAATTCAAATCGCGCCCCGGTCAAACTTTTGCATGCAATCCGCCGGCCCACGCGCACCCAATCCCGCGTTAAACATCACCTAATATATTGAAATTACTTGTCTTTCTAAAAAGCTGGCCAGCGCGCATTTGCACGCCGACTTACCGCATTCATCGGCGTGATTGTCCGCGTGCATCGCGGCCGCAAATGCTGGTCATTCCAGAACGAGTGACACGCCCGCGACGTGTATCGTTTGCCCGTCAACCGCCAGGCCCGCGCGCTTTGCGCGCGCCAGAATATCTTCCGTATCCGGAAAATTCATGCGGAAGGCAACAAGGCGTTCCGTCTCTGCGGGCGCAAATTCCAGCGCTGCATCTTCCAGCTGGACTTTGCGCCCTGCCAGCCCTGCGCCCAACACTTCGCTCCACCGCTTTGCCAGTGCGTCAGGGTCCGGGCTTTCGATGACGGCGCCGGTCAGGCGGCCAGCCTTGCTGCGGCGGTTCCAGTCCGGCCCGCCCCAGCGCCAGCTGTTCGCGGGACGTGCTTCATCAACCGAAACAATCGCTGCGCCAATATCCGCAGGGTGCAGGTGGCTGGCAGAAATGTCTTCCAGGTCCGCATTCCAGACCCGCCGGATGCCCATGCCATCGGCTTTGGTGCGCACGCCTTCCAGGTCATCGGTCTGGAAGATCGCCATGTAGCCGCCCGGCCCGCCGCGTGCGATGAACCGCGCCGCCGGCGCCGTCTCGGCCACCGGCACCACCACTTCAAGGAACTGGTCGCCAATCGCGAACACGCCATTGACCAGGCCGAACTCGCCCACGCCCGGATCAGGGAAGGGCTCACCCAGGCCGAAAACGTCTTTCAGCGTGTCGATCGTGTCGTTTGTCTCGCTGGCAATGACCAGCTGGCGCAGGCGCGGCAATGTCATGGGTCTCGGTCCTCCGGGGAATTTTCTGTCATCAGGCCATGCACGGCCCGTTCGTGCAAGGCCCGGCGCGCTCGTGCACGCTCCGGGCTGCATCCGTGCTTTTTCCGTGCATTTGTTCGTGCATGGCGCGAACGCCCTGCCCTGCTGTTATTGCAACGCTATCACACATGAATTGACGCTGGCGCAAAACGACGCCACCTCAGTGTCATGAGCAGCAAGGCGCATTCGCACGATCATGGCCACGACCATGGCGACGGGCATGGTCACGACCATACGCATGCCGATATGACCTCCGCCGACAGCCGCCGCCGCGTTGCCATCGCCGCTGTGCTGACGGCGGCATTCATGTTTGCGGAAGTCGCCGGCGGGATCATCTCCGGGTCGCTCGCGCTGCTGGCCGATGCGGCGCACATGCTGACCGATGCCGGCTCGCTGGCCCTCGCCTGGGTCGGCTACAAGCTGGCCGAGCGCCCGGCTGACGCGACGCGCTCCTATGGCTTCTCGCGGATGAAGATCCTGGCCGCGTTCACCAATGGTATCCTGCTGGTCCTGCTGGCGATCTGGATCGTCTGGGAGGCGATCCACCGCCTGATGCAGCCGGTCGAGGTGATGGGCGGAACGCTGATGGTGGTGGCCATCGCGGGCCTTGGCGTGAACATCATCGCCTTCCTGGTGCTGCATGGCGGCAGCAAGGACGATCTCAACATGCAGGGCGCGCTCTGGCACGTCGCCGGCGACATGCTGGGCTCGGTCGCCGCGATTGCCGCGGCTGCCATCATTCTCACCACCGGCTGGATGGCCGCCGACCCGATTCTCTCGGTGCTGGTGGCCTTGCTGGTATTCTACGCCGGCATACGCATCGCCCGCCAGTCCGGGCACATCCTGCTGGAAGGCACGCCCCATGGCCTGTCCTCTGACGCCATCACGGCAGACCTCACCGCCCATGTTCCTACCATTTCCGGCGTGTCGCATGTCCATGCATGGGCCCTGACCGAGACCCAGCGCCTGATAACACTGGAAGTCACCGCCCGGCCCGGCGCCTGCACGGAATTGGTGCGGCGTGATGTGAAAGCCCGTCTTTTGGAGGCTTTCGCCCTCAGCCACGCCACCGTCGAAGTGGTTTCAGAGCCTCTTTAGCCCAGCTTCAGGGGCACATGAGGCACTCCGCCCCTTTTACTTTCGGGTGCGAGTCGCCATACCAGTCGGGACTAGTTTTCACGTTTTGAATGGAGGCCCGGATGGCCGACACGGTTTCGAATACACGCCACGCCGAGATCCTGATCATCGGCTCGGGTCCCGCCGGCTGGACTGCCGCCGTCTATGGAGCGCGCGCCATGCGTGACGTTCTGGTCGTGACCGGCATGCAGCCGGGCGGCCAGCTGACGATCACGACAGAAGTCGAGAATTATCCCGGCTTTGCCGAGATCCAGGGCCCGGAACTGATGGTGCTGATGCAGGAACACGCCGAGAAGATGGGCGCCAAGGTCGAAAACGACCATATCGCCGAAGTCGACTTCCAGACCCGCCCGTTCCGCGCCATCGGCGAGAGCGGCACGGTCTACACCGCCGATTCGGTCGTCATCTCGACCGGTGCGCAGGCGAAGTGGCTGGACCTCCCGTCCGAGCAGAAATTCAAGGGATTCGGCGTCTCGGCCTGTGCCACCTGCGACGGCTTCTTCTATCGCGGCCGCGAAGTCCTGGTTGTCGGCGGCGGCAACACCGCCGTTGAAGAGGCGCTGTTCCTGACGAATTTTGCCTCCAAGGTCACCGTCATCCACCGCCGCGACCATTTCCGCGCCGAGAAGATCCTGCAGGACCGCCTGTTCAAGAACCCGAAGGTCGAAGTCCTCTGGAACACGACGCTCGAAGATGTGCTCGGCGACGAGGATCCCCTCGGCGTCACCGGCGCCCGGCTGAAGAACGTGGAGACCGGAGAGGTGCACGAACGCCCCTTCCATGGCGTCTTCATCGCCATCGGCCACGCCCCGGCGACCGAATTGTTCAATGGCAAGCTGGCCATGAAGCCGAACGGCTACCTGATCACCGCGCCGGATTCGACCGCCACCGACATTCCCGGCGTCTTCGCTGCCGGTGACGTCACCGACGAAACCTATCGCCAGGCCGTCACTGCCGCCGGCATGGGCTGCATGGCCGCGCTGGAAGCGGAGAAATTCCTCTCCGAGCAGGAAGCGCTGTCAGAGGCCGTCGCAGCGGAATAGGCTCACAGCATCGTCTGCGCCAGCGCCTCGACATCGCGACTCGACGCACTGTCCACTGCTGACAACAGCGTGCGGGCGCGGCCCTGCATGACCTGCTCCAGCTGGGTATCGACCGGCGCAGCGCAGGCCGCCTCCAGTGCGGCTGCAATCTGCTTGCGATACTTGCGCGCGTTGAGGGCGGCCAGCGCCCGCGCATACTGCCAGTGCAGCGCCGCGTCGCCGGGCGACGCCTTTACCGCCGCCGCATAATGGTCTTCGGCATCGGCAACGCTGGCGCCCAGGACCATGGCCCCCAGAAACCCGCCGCGATGGACCACCTCGATATGCCAGACGGCCAGGAACCCGTGCGCATAGGCGTTCTCGGGGTCGTCCGCCAGCACCGCCTCGGCCAGGTCGCGCGCCTGCGTACCATAGCCGGAATCGCGCGCTTCCTTCAGGTTCATCGGGCGGACCATCAGCGACAGCGCGATCGCCTTCTGGAGCCGGCCCTCGATATGGCGGGGCTGGACCGCAAGTGCGGTATCCGCCTCGTTGAGCGCTGCCGTCAAAAGGGCCCCGGGCGGTTGGCCGTCCCCGCTCATGGCCTTGGCCAACAGTGCCCGCGCCCCGAACGCACAGGCATCCGGCGCGCGATCTGCAGCCACATCGGCATATGCAGCGTCGTATTGGCCCGCCGCAAACGCCGCCTCGGCGGCCTGGCTCTGCGCCCAGGCAGGCTGCAGCGACGCAAAAAGGAAGAGAGAAACCAGAAACCACACGGCGCGTATCATACGTGCAATCTAGGTCGGTCGGACAGGTTCGGCCAGTGCCGCGTTCGGCGACCGCGAAATGCCTCGCCTGTACAGCAGGAGACACGCTTGCGAGGTGGCCCGCTCCCGTGTAAGACGCGCCCTCGCATCAGCGAAACGGTTCGGTAGCTCAGCTGGTTAGAGCGCGCGACTCATAATCGCGAGGTCGGGAGTTCAAGTCTCCCCCGAACCACCACCCCCCTTGTTTTTGTTCGTCTTTTAATCTTTCGATCAAAAACTCGGACATTGAACCAGCACGCAACTCGCACGCGACACGGTTCAGGAAATCATCGATCGCGGCGGTCGATTTGAACAAGTATGAGGGGTCAAACGGAGCATAGATCTCCGTTGTGCTCACATCCGGCGGCTTGTAACCGAGTTGAGCGGCCACTTCCCAGGCAGGAACGCTGCTTTTTCGCAGTCAGCGCGCCATCGTATGACGCAGGCCATATGGTGGGGCAGTTGGCCGCGAACCATGGGGATACCCCACCCCTTACACACGATGATCTCTTGCGTGACCTCTTCAGCGAAAAACCATGGATTTCCATTGTTGTCGCAGAGATCGGCGGCAAGCCGGTTGGATACGCAGCTAAGTGCGGTTTGATCCAACTCCAGTTTGGGGCACGCGGAATGGATAGGCATCATCTATTCACCGATACGGCATTTCGCGGTCAGGGCGTCGACCGTAGCCTCGTTGAGGCCTGTAAGATCGAGGCGGTCACGTTGTTATGCCGCTACGTGGCAGTCGGAACCCACCCGGACAATCACGACGCTCAGGCATTCTATACTTCTCTTGGGTTCGAACGAAGAGGTGCGCACCCCCGCGCTTCTCCATTCGACTTGAATCTTGATCGTCCGTCCAGGGCCAAGTGCCGTCATAGCCTTGGGTTCTCTCGAGTGGCACAGGCTTCCGGTTTCCGGACGTTCGCCCGCGCCCACTGGCAGTTCTCCATCGGGCGTAGACGCAGACATTCGTGATCGGGCAAACTCGCGACCGAGATTGGCTGCAAGTAGAAATCCAATCTGTGCGGGTGAAAGCACACTGCTTGACATATACAATATATTGTACAATGTGTTGTATATGTCAGGCCCATTTCTTTCTTTTGTAGATTGCCACGCAGCGCGCGAGGCATTTATTGGAAATCGGCTCGGCCGGTTGGTAGACCTTATTGTCGATCAGGGAGAAGCGTTGTTGCGTTCGCGGGGCGCGACGTTCCGCTCGACCACCGCGTCAACGATGTTGTTGATAAGTGAACGGAGCGGCCTCTCGACGGCGGATATCGCGCGCGAACTGCGTCAGCCGCACCAGTTGGCGACACAACGTGTAGAGGCGCTCCTTGAATTGGGTCTTGTCGAGCGCAACAGCGACCCACGCGACGGACGGCGCAGTGTGCTGGCATTGTCGCCAAAGGGCAGAACAGAAGCGCAGCTGCTGGCAGACGTCCTTCGGGACGCAGATAATGCATTTCGAGAGCTATACACCGAGATTGGCACCGATTTATCTGAGGTCGTTTTTGCAGCGATGGAGGAGCTGCTTCGTTGCCCGCTGGAGGAACGCATTGCGAAAGGCCCAGCTTCATCTAACCGCCGAAAGGCAAAAAGGGCGAAACAATGAAACTGGTTTTGTCCACGCTGCTCACTGCAGCCATCATGCTTACTGCATGCGCTACGGCGTCAACGCCTGACACTCCACAATTCACCCGCGCTGAGATCGAGGAAGACTACGAAGCGCTTTTGGATTTCATCACCAGCACGCACCCAGATCTTTCTCGCAGTGCGGACTTCGAAGTGATCAGTACAACAGCCCAGCAAGTGCGCGGCTCGCTACCTGCGGTTATGAGTTTGCCTGAAGCGTGGATGGCGATGGCAGTTGTAAATCCTCTGTTCGGTGATGCTCATACGGGCCTGCGACGTCCTGTGGCTGCCATCGAATCCTATCAAGCTGACGGCGGACGCCTGTTCCCCGCGCCCGTGACCATCGGTCAGGGCGGAATTTTGCGCATTGCCTATAATGCGGAAGCAGAAATGGGCGCTGCTCCCGGCGCGCAAATACTCGAAATCAATAACATCGACTCGCAAAGCATTGTCGCGCGACTCGCTCCGCGCATGCGTGGCGAAACGCCGGAATTGCAGCGCCTGATCATGGAGCGCTATTTCGCCGAGTACTACTGGCTCGCCTATGGCGGCTTCGAAAAGTATCGTGTTCGCATCGTGAACAAAGACGGCACGCACCAAACCGTGACTTTGAAGGCCGGTGTGAGCGAGGTCAGCGAAGACCCTGGATTCCGATATGAGCGCCTGGATCATGGCGCGGCGCTACTGACTGTGCCGACGTTTGATTTGAAGTATGGCGCGCAGTTTGCAGCATTTCTCGAACGTGCGTTTGAGGATGTCCGTCAGTCTGGCGCGAACACCTTGATTATCGATCTGCGCGAAAATGGCGGTGGCGCCCGTGATCTGTCCGATCTGCTGATTGGCTATCTTTCGATTGAGCCCGTCGCCACCACCGCGCGCATAACGGCGCGAGTGACAGAGGAAAACGCGGCTCGTTTGCCTGGGGCCTCGCTCGGCACGGTGGTCACCGTGCCTTTACGGCAAATGACTCGCTTGACATCGGAACCACCGAAGCCGTTCGAAGGGCGCGTCTACGTATTGATCGGTAAACTTACCTATTCTCAGGCCGTCGTCTTTGCCGCCACAGTGCAGGATAACGGCCTCGCTGTCATTGCAGGAGAAGAAACCGAGGGTCCAGCCAACCAGACAGCCCAGGTTCAAAGCAACCTGTTGCCGCATACGGGGTTGGAAGCGCTCGCTCCGCTCTATGTCTTTACCCGCGCCAGCGGCGAAGAGGGAACGCGCGGCCTTGTGCCCGATATTGAGATCAAGGATGACCCTGCCGACCCGGCGCGCAGCGTGGAGAAACTGTTGGCGTTGGTGCAAGCCGCCGAGTAATGAGCCATTCGCCAACCCGGCGGTCCTGCGGCTCCAGCACTCGGTTTCTGTTATGGGATCGTTGGAAGCGCGGTGAGACGCTGCATGATATTGGGCGAGTGTTTGATCGAAGGCATACGACGATCTTTGCTGTCCTAGCCCCAACGGGTGGTATCCGCCCTTCGGACCGCAAGCGATCTCCTTGGGCGCTGACTATGGCCGAGCGCGAAGAGATATCACGGGGGCTTGTAGCAGGACGATCTATGCGCGTGCTTGCCCGGTATGATATCCCCCGCCGTCTCGTGCGCCACGATCAACCGTGGGCTGGCCTCTCCCGGGTCAGGTGGAGTCAGTGTCGCCAGCCGTCAGTTGTGCGTGCTCGTCCCGCATGCCGATATAAAGACTGAGACAACAGACAAGCAGGATCACCGTAAACGGAAGCGCCGCCGTGATCGTGCCCGCCTGCAAGGATCTCAGCACGTCCGTTCCGCCACCATAGAGCAGCGCAGACGCCGTGACCCCCAGCATGCAGGCCCAGAACACGCGCTGGACAACCGGCACGTCGGCTTTCCCGCCGCTGGTGATCGTATCGATGACGAGCGCGCCCGAGTCGGCTGACGTCACGATGAACACGATCAGGAGCAGGATGGCGATACCGGACGTCACCTCTGGAAACGGCATGTCGTGCAGCATTTCAAACAATGTGATCGAGGCATTCGTCATGTCGCCGGCAAGCTCGCCGACGCCTGATTTGTGCTGCGCGATCGCCGTCTCGCCAAACGCGGAAAACCACACCACGCAGATCGTGAAGGGCGCCAGCAGCACAACCGCGAAATATTCCCGCACGGTGCGCCCGCGCGAAATGCGCGCAATGAACATGCCGACAAAGGGCGACCAGGATATCCACCAGGCCCAGTAGAAAATCGTCCAGTCATGGAACCAGTTGATATCCTCCCGACCGACCCAATTGGTCAGGGCGGGCGTGTCCTTCACATAGTTGAGAAGGTTCTCCCCCATGCCGGTGAAGATCAGGACTGTCGGCCCCGCGATCACCACGAACATGAGCAGTGCAAAGGCAACGCCCATGTTGATGTTGCTGAGCAGCTTCACGCCGCCGTCCATGCCGCGAACGACCGACAGGACAGCCAGGCCCGTCATCGCCAGGATCAGCAGGATCTGGATGAGGCGCGTTTGCTCGAACCCGAACAGGTAGGCCAACCCGCTTGTCGCCTGGGTCGCGCCAATGCCGATCGTCGTCGCCAGGCCGAACACCGTCGACACGACCGCAAACAGGTCGATGATATGTCCCGGCCATCCGAAGATGCGATCCCCCAGCACGGGATAGAAGGCTGACCGGATGCTCAGCGGCAGGCCCTTGTTGTGCGCGAAGAAACCCAGCGCCAGGCCGACAATCGCGTAGATCGCCCAGGGGGCCAGCCCCCAATGGAAGATCGTCGCGCTGAAGGCGAGCCGCTCGGCGGCCGGTGTGCCGGGGGCGACCGCCAGGGGGGTTCCGAACCAGTCTGTATAATAGGCCAGCGGCTCGGCTGATCCATAGAACATGAAGCCGATGCCAACGCCGGCAGCAAACAGCATCGCAACCCAGGAATGAATCTTGAAGTCGGGTGTCGCGTCCGCTCCGCCAAGCCGGATCCGGCCCAATGGGCTGACCGCCAGTGACAGGCAGAACAGCAGCACGATCACGGGCGTGATCGCGAACAGCCAGTCAGCGCTTTGAAGGGTCCATGTCTTCGCGTCTGCGAGGGCCAGGTTGGTCGACTCGGGAAATACCAGCGACACGACGGAAAAGAAGATCACGAGACCGGCGCTCATGAAGAAGACAGGATTGTGGATATCCAGGCCGAGGACTTCGATATTGTCCTGTCCGATTTCGTACTCGGTGTCGTACTCGGTGTTCAGGGTGGGCTCAGCAGAGTCGGGGGTCGTGGGGGCAGTCGGCAAATTACTGGTCATGCACGCCTATTGCAGGAATTATGTCGCTAATCAAAACTTTGATTTTCGCCGGACCGATCGATCCCACAGAAATATGCAGAAAATTCCAATTACTGAGGACTCTCTGCAACACTTCCGACAATCTCCGTAACAATTATCAGCAAAAACCTTTCTATCATCGAAATAACTCGCTAGCCCGGCCTCTAACCAGCAACCGTAACTTGGAACGTCGCGCCATGCGTGCGTGCGTTGATTCGGTTGGAACGCGACCCAAAAGGGAATTTCTATGAAGAATTTGATGTATGGTGCTTCGCTTGTTGCGATCGCGAGCCTTGTTGCCCCGATGGCTCAGGCACAGACCCCGGCCCCGGACGGCACAGCTGCGCCGGAAGCCAAGACCCGTCGCCTGAAGGCCGTCACCGTTACCGCCACCAAGCGCACCGAAACCGCCCAGAGCATTCCCGTTGCCGTCACGGCGCTCGGTGAAACCGAACTGGAAGAGCTTGGCGTCAAGAATTTCACAGACTATCTCGTTCAACTCCCCGGTGTGACTGCCGGTGGCTCGGGCCCCGGCCAGAGCACGATCTACATTCGCGGCCTCGCCTCGACCACGCCGAACCTCACCACGGCCGGCGTCGCCGGACTGGCACCCAACGTCGCCCTTTACCTCGACGAGCAGCCGGTCTCGCAACCTGGCCGCAACCTTGATGTCTATGCAGCTGACCTTGAGCGCGTCGAGGTCCTGTCCGGTCCTCAGGGAACACTGTTCGGTGCGAGCTCACAGGCCGGCACGGTCCGCCTGATCACCAACAAGCCTGTTCTCGGCCAGTTCGATGCCAAGGTGAAGGCCGCGACCTCGTTCACCCAGGGCGGCGAGATGAGCAACAGCGTTGAAGCCGTTCTCAACCTGCCAGTCACCGACAACTTTGCGCTACGCGGCGTTGTCTATACCGACAACCAGGGCGGCTATATCGACAATGTCGGCGGCACGCTCGACATCACGGAGTCGGGCCGCTTCCGCCCCGCAGGCACCGTACGCGACAATGGCACGGTGGTTCAGGCCAACCGCGCCGGCTTCCAGGCAGGCGCCGACCTGTCGGGCGTCAACATCATCGCGGCCAATAATGCCTCGATCGCCCAGAACGATATCAACGACACGAGCTATCAGGGCTTCCGCCTGACCGGCCTCTACGAGTTCAACCATGACTGGCGCCTCACGGCATCCCACTCCCAGCAGAACCTGGATTCCGAAGGCGTCTTCTTTGCCGATCCCGATCTTGCTGACTATGACATCGTCCGGTTCACCGACGACGAACTCGAAGACAGCTATCACAACACGGCCTGGACGCTGGAAGGCCGCATCGGCGCGCTCGAAGCCGTCTATACCGGCGCCTTCACAGAGCGCACGACGGACCAGACGGTCGACTATTCCGACTATCTCTTCGTCGCTCAGTACCTGCCTTATTATATCTGCGACTATAATGTCAGCTATCCGTCCGGTGGCGCCGCGCCATCCGGCACCTGCTACGCTCCTGACCTCAATGTGAAATCGAGCACGGAAACCGAAATCCAGACTCACGAGCTCCGCTTCAACACCCCGGAAGAGTATCGCATCCGCGCCACCTTCGGCGGCTTCTTCAGCGATCTGGAACTGCGCGAGCTGAACGACTTCAACTATCCGGGCTCCACGCAGGTCGCCTATTCGGACGGATCGATCGGGTTTGCCCCCAACTATCCGCTGACGAATACCGCTGTCACCGGCGAGATCGGCAACGCATCGCCAGGGTATTTCAGCCAACCCGGACCGTTCCCGGCCGGCCTGATCTTCCGCAATGACGTCAAGCGTACCGACAAGCAGCTTGGCCTGTTTGGCGAAGCCACGTTCGATCTCAGCGACCAGTTCGCCGTGACGGTCGGCGCCCGCTGGTACGATATCGAAGTTGACCTCGAAGGCAGTGCCAACTCGTCCTTCTTCAACCTCTACCAGGACACCGACCTTCAGCTGGCCGGTACCAATATCTCGGCCCAGTTCGCACCGAACAATCCGTTTGGCGCGCCCGACAAGGCCGCAACCGATGGCTTCATCTACAAGGTCACCGGTAACTGGACACCAACGGATGACCTCCTGTTCTTCGCAACCTATTCGGAAGGCTTCCGGCCCGGCCTCCTGAACCGTCCGGGCGGCGCAGCTGGCCCGAACGGCTTCACGGTGCCTTATGCGCTCGATACGGATGATGTGAAGAACTACGAGATCGGTTGGAAAACGGAGATCTTCAACAACTCCCTGCGCCTGAACGGTTCGGCCTTCTTCGTGGAGATCGACAACCTTCAGACCACGATCTTCGATCCGTCCATCACGAACCTGTTCTTCTCCGACAATGCCGCCAATGCGGAAATCAAGGGCGTGGAAGGTGAATTCACCTGGGCCCCGGCGTCGGTCGAAGGCCTGACAGTGGCTGGTGCCTTCTCCCTGCTTGATACGGAAGTGACCGAAGTTCTGACCCCGACCAATGATGTCGTGCTCGGTTCGGAACTGGCCTTTGCACCGGCCTATCAGGGCAACCTGCGGGCTCGCTATGAGTGGAACCTCGAACGGC
Source organism: Hyphomonas johnsonii MHS-2 (assembly GCF_000685275.1). Lineage (GTDB taxonomy): Bacteria > Pseudomonadota > Alphaproteobacteria > Caulobacterales > Hyphomonadaceae > Hyphomonas > Hyphomonas johnsonii. The sequence continues at coordinate 333,307 of NZ_ARYK01000003.1, read as the reverse complement.
GTATCGCCGGCTCGTCGCTTACCGCGCACGTGATGCCGCAGATCGTCTTCTCTGACAGCTCGGTGAGCGACATCATCGAGATCAACAAGGCAGAGATCGACAGCTGGATCACGCTCGGCGCGACGGTCGGTGTCACGGCTGACAAATGGACCGCTGAACTGTTCGGCAGCAACCTGACGAACGAGTACGCCGAACTGGCGAACAACTTCGTCTTCGACCGTGAGCGGGTTACGCCCGTGCGGCCGCGCACAGTCGGCGTGCGGGTTTCATTCTCGTACTAAGACAGACAGCCACTTGCTGAGACTGCAGCGCCCTGACAGGATCAGGGCGCTGCATTTCGTTCAGACAGGGAAAATATCGACCAGATGACACGTGTGAGCGATCCCGATGCGGCGCTGAAAGACGCCCGCAAGGCCATGCAGGCCGGAGATTTTGCCGCTGCCGCCGCCATGGCCCGGGATATCCTGTCAGACCAGCCCGCCCACCAGGACGCCCTCTATGTCGCGGCGGTCTGCGCCCGCTATGAAGGGCGCCACGCGGATGCGGCAAAGCACCTGGCCGACCTGAAGACAGTCGTGCCTGACTTCGGCCGGGCCCATCAGGAAGAAGGCCACCTGAAGCGCAAGCTCGGCGACACTGCCGGGGCACTCGGAGCCTTCGAACGCGCCACACGCTGCAATCCTGCCCTGGTCGCCAGCTGGACCCTGCAGGCCGACCTGCACACACAATTGGGCCATCCAGACGCCGCCGCAAATGCCCGTGCGCAAGCCGAGCGCCTTCGCGCCCTGCCGCGTGAATTGCTTGCCGTGATGAACCACGTCCACGAAGGCCGCATCTTTCGTGCCGAGGAAATTGCGCGGGCCTTTCTCCGGCGCAACCCGACTCATGTCGAGGCGATGCGGCTGCTCGCCGATATCGGCACCCGGCTCGGCGTGCACGAGGATGCCGATTTCCTGCTGGAAAGCGCCATCGAACTCGAACCCGACAATATCCAGTTGCGCCTCGACTATATCCAGGTGCTCCGTAAACGGCAAAAATTCACCGATGCTCTTGAGCAGGCGCGCGCGCTGCTGGCCCGCGATCCCGGGAATCCCCTCTTCCAGTCCTATTTCGCCATCGAGAGCATGCAGGCGGGCGACTTTGACACCGCGCTCGCGCATTTCGATGACATCCTCACGAAACTGCCGGACGATCCGGCAACGCTGGTATCGCGTGGCCATGCCCTGAAAACCTATGGCCGCAGCGATGACGCCGTGGCCTCCTACCAGGCCGCAACACGGGTCGCGCCGGGACAGGGCGACGCCTGGTACGGGCTGGCCAATCTCAAGACGTATCGTTTCAGCGACGACGAACTCGCCCGCATGGCAGCGCAGGCAGCGGCGCCCGACCTCGACCACATATCCCGCATTCACATCGCGTTCGCGCTGGGCAAGGCCTACGAGGATCGCGGCGACCACGACAGCGCCTTTCGCGCCTTCGCCCTGGGCAACGACCTGAAGCACCAGACCGTGCGCTATACGACGGCGCAGATGCATGCCGAGTTCGACGCCCAGAAGGCTGTCTGCACGCCAGACCTGTTTGCGACACAGGGCGGCAAGGGCTGCCCCGCGCCCGACCCGATCTTCATCCTCGGCCTGCCCCGTGCCGGGTCGACCCTCATCGAGCAGATCCTTGCCTCGCATCCCCAGGTCGACGGCACGCTGGAACTGCCCAACATCCTGTCGCTCGCCCACCGCCTGCGCGGCCGCAAGCAGCTGACCGACCGCGAACGCTATCCGCGCATCCTGCACGACATGTCCGGCGACGACCTCAAGGCGCTCGGTGAAGACTATATCGAGAACACACGCACCCACCGGCAAGGCGCGCCCTTCTTTACCGACAAGATGCCGAACAATTTCAGGCATATCGGCCTGATCCACCTGATCCTGCCCAACGCGAAGATCATCGATGCCCGCCGCAATCCGATGGATTGTTGCTGGTCCGGCTTCAAGCAGCTCTTCGCCGAGGGCCAGGAATTCACCTACAGCCTCGACGATATCGGCAACTACTATCGCGGCTATGTCGACCTGATGGATCACTGGGACGCCGTCCTGCCGGAGGGACGCATCCTGCGGGTCCAGCACGAGGACGTCCTGGACGATCTCGAGGGCCAGGTTCGGCGCATCCTGGATTATTGCGACTTGCCGTTCGACCAGCGCTGCCTGGACTTTCACAAGACGGAAAGGGCTGTCCGGACCGCCAGTTCCGAACAGGTGCGCCGCCCGATCAACAAGAGCGGGCTTGAACAATGGCGCCCTTATGAGGCACATCTGGGGCCTCTGAAAACCGCGCTGGGACGAAACCTCGCGCCCCAGCAGGGTGCTGACACGTGAGCACACGATCCGATGACGCCCTCAAGGCGCTGCGCCGCATCCAGCGCATGACGGAACTGGCATCCAGACGCCTGGCCCAGACGGCGGGGCTGACCCCGTCGCAACTGAGTGTCCTGCGCATTCTGGACGAAGGGGGAGAAATCTCCGCCGGCCAGATCGCCAAGGCGACCCAGCTGAAGCACGCCACGATCACCAGCCTGATCGACAAGCTTGAAGCGCGCGGCTTCGTTGCCCGGCAGAAGTGGGAAACCGACCGGCGGCGCGTCTGGCTGCATTTGCTGCCGGCCGGCAAGGTCGCCCTGTCAAAGGCGCCCAATCCCCTGCACGAGACGTTCAGGACCGGGTTCGACGCCCTGCCCGACTGGCATCAAGCCATGCTGGTGTCGGCGCTGGAGCGCGCGGTGCTGCTTCTCGACGCCGAGAAGCTGGACGCCGCGCCGTTCCTGGATGTCGGTGAACTGGACGAAAAGCCGACCTGAGCCCCCCCGCCCTTCGGCCTGAAGCGTGGGTCAGGCGCGCTTGGCGCTGAGTTCCCAGCCGGAGTCGGCATCAGCCATCAGCACGTCGGCCAGTGTCGCGACCAGCGCACGCGGCCGGATCGGTTTCTCGATCATGCTGGTAAACCCGGCAGCATCACACGCCGCCTTGCGGTCCGGGCCGATATCCGCTGTCACGGCGATGATCGGCGCCAGCTGGTTCGGCCCGCTCGATCCGCGCAGGGTGCGCACAACGGTCTCGCCGTTACCACCGGGCATGTGAATGTCGCACAGGACGGCCTGGTAGAGTTCTTCCCTTGCACGCGTGATGCCTTCGTCTGCGGACTGACAGACATCCACCTGCCACCCCGCGGCAGTGAGGGCACGGGAGATGACGAGGGCGCTGACTGCATGGTCCTCGACAACAAGGATGCGCCCAAGGGTCAAGCTGCGCAGGCGCGGCTTGGCCGGTGTGTCGACGGCAAGGCGCGGCCCTGCGCGCAGCACCGGCAGTGTCACCATGAACACCGTCCCGCCCCCCGGATTGTCGGCCAGCGTGATCTCTCCCCCCATCAGGGCGGTCAGGCCCTTGGCGATGGACAGGCCGAGGCCGGAGCCGCCATGAGTCTGTGCAGTGGTCGCGCGGGCCTGTTCGAAGGCCTGGAACATGCGGGCCTTGTCGGCATCGGAAATGCCGCAGCCGGTATCGGACACTTTCATGCGCAGCTTCAGGTGGCCGGCTGCTTCCAGCGTACCTATGGTCACCGTAACCTGGCCGTTCTCGGTGAATTTCAGCGCATTGCTCATCAGGTTGAACAGGATCTGGCGGATGCGCATGCCGTCGGCCTCGATGCGGGGCACCGAGCCGGAATCGACACTGATGCGCAGGTCGAGGCGCTTGCCGGCGATGCGCGACTGCCAGAGATCGCGGGCCTCACCGGCAAATTCGCGCAGGTCGAAGGCGAACGGACTGACCGGCAGCTTGCCTGCCTCCAGCCGTGAAAGGTCCAGCAGGTCACCCAGCAGGCGGTCGAGATGGTTGCCGCTCTCGCTGATCGTGCGGGCCAGACGGCGTGGTTCGGAGCCACTGACGGAGTCCTGCAAGATGTCGGCGACGCCGAGAATGCCGGTCAGCGGCGTACGGATTTCGTGGCTGAGAAAGGCCAGGAACTGGGACTTGTCCCTGGCCTGGCGCTGGGCGCTGGTGCGGGCCTGCTCCAGGCGCTTGGCGGAGGCCTGCATCGCCCGGGCGCGGGCGGCATTTTCCTGCGCGACAGCGGTGAGGATCGCGCCGGGACTGACGAGTCCACTGTATCGGCCATCGCGGATGACGATGACGCCATCGGTCAGCGCGGATGTGTTGCCGTCGGCAGCGAGCTTGGCGATCAGCGCAACCGGCGTGCCGACTTCGGCCATGACGGGCTCGGGCGTGATGAAATGGGCGACCGGGCGGCTGGCATGGATGTCGCGGCCGTTCGGCCCGGCCAGCACTTCCGACAGGCGCGCACGGGTCACCTGCCCCAGGGGCGCGCCATTGGTGACAATGGGAATGGCGAACAAAGCCGGGTCAGACAGGAACAGGCTGTAGGCCGCCGCCGCGGACGTTTCCTGCCCGACAGGCTGAATTCCATTTGCAATGTCTTCTACTCTGACCGGCATGTCTTGAGACGCGTCCCTCACCCGTTAAGGAATGACTGTCCAAGAAATTGGTTTACGTCCTGCAAACGCTTTCCTAACGGATTGTAAACCATGCCGGCCGGGTCAGGGCGCAGACGCCCGGCACGCAATGCAGGCTGGATGCAATACCCACCAGACGCCGAGCGCCACCAGCGGACGCCCTTTCAGGATGCCGTGCGGCTCGGCGCCGCTGGCCTTGCCCTATTTGATTTCGCCCTGGTTGGTGACGATCTTGCTGACCAAGCCATATGCGACGGCTTCCTCTGCACTCATCCAGAAGTCACGATCGGTGTCCTTCTTGATCTGCTCAAGTGACTTGCCGGTCGCATCAGCGAAGATCTGGTTCAGGCGTTCGCGCATCTTGATGATCTCGCGGGCCTGGATTTCGACATCCGTGGCCTGGCCGCCAACGCCGCCACGCGGTTCATGAAGCAGGAAGCGGGTATTCTTCAGGGCGAAGCGGTTTTCCTTCTTCGCAGCCGAATAGATCAGGGCGCCAGCCGAGGCGACCCAGCCTGTACCGAGCACTTTGACCGGCGCGGCGACAAACCTGATCATGTCGTGGATCATGTCGCCGCTTTCGACGTGGCCGCCGGGCGAGGAAATCACCAGCAGGATCGGTTCCTTCGGGTTCGCCGACGACAGGGCGAGCAGGCGTTCGCAGACGCGCTTGGCCTGCTTGAAGTCGATCCCGCCGGTCAGCAGGATGGTGCGGGCCTTGAAGAGGGCTTCTTCAAGGAACGCATTCGGCTCGCCCATTGGCGGGCTTTCGGCTTCTTCGTCGTCGAGGCGTGAATAAGGTGACATGTCATCTCCGGGAGAAGGATATTTGATTGGCACCATAGGTGAGGCGCGCTGACGCCCGGGTCAAGGCTGGAGAGGTTAAACCCGTGGAAAACGCTGTATTTGCTGGTTTCTGTGATTCAGGCCCTCACGCCGCCTCGGCGATAATCCGGGCCACGTCTTCAGCGTAGCGCTGGGCCTTTTTCTCGCCGACGCCGCTGATCTGGCGCAGGGCGTCGGGCGAGGCGGGGCGTTCGCGGGCGATCTCGGCGAGCGTGCGGTCGTGGAAGATGACATAAGGCGGCACACCCCGCGTCTTGGCGGTTTCCGTGCGCCAGAGGCGCAGGGCATCGAACAGGTCCTGGTCGCGGCCTGACAGGTCTGCCAGCGCGGCGGCGGAGGCCACGCTGCGCGATTTGGACGGCTTCTTGCGGGTGGCGGTGACGTCTTCGCGCAGCATCAGGGTACGGTCGCCCTTGAACAGGGCGCGGGCGGCCTCACCATCCGGCACGATGATGCAGGGGCGCATCGTGTCGCCGCCTTCGGCCAGCAGGCCGTCGAACAGGAGCGCATCGAACACCCGGTCCCAGCCCGCCTTGGCGAGGTCTTTCCCGACGCCGAACGTGGATTGGGTGGAGAGGGTTTCGTCGAAGCCGTCTTTCGTGGTGCCCATCAGGTGCAGGATCAGGCGCCCGCGCCCGACCTTCTGGCCGCAGCGGATCACGGCGGAAACCGCCATCTGGGCCCAGCGGGTGGCGTCATGCGCCTGCCCCGGCTCGGCTGTGCAGACATCGCAGACACCGCATGGCTCGACCTTCTCCTCACCGAAATAGCGCCGCACCGCGCCGCGCCGGCACTCGTCGCCATTGAAGAAGGCGAACAGCTGGCGCGTCTTGGTCAGCTGGACGCGCTTGACCTCTTCGGGTGCATCGCCCTGGTGCGTCCATGACAGCGAGCGGGCCATGTCAGACGGCCCGTAAAGCGCAATGCCCTCTGCAGGTTCGCCATCGCGCCCTGCCCGGCCGACTTCCTGCCAGTAGGCCTCCAGCGTCTTCGGCGGATCGGCGTGGATGACGAAGCGCACATCCGGCTTGTCGACGCCCATGCCGAAGGCGACCGTGGCGCACATGACGAGGCCGTCCTCCAGCAGGAAGCGGCGCTGGCGTTCCTGGCGCACGTTCGCGTCGAGGCCGGCATGATAGGCGAGCGCGGGCACGCCAGCGCGGACGAGGGCTTCGGCGACGTCTTCGGTGCCCTTGCGGGTGGCGGCGTAGACGATGCCGGAGGCACCGCCGCGCGCCTTGACCAGCTGGACAACGCGGGCCGTGCGGCCACCGCCCTTGGGCTCGGCGGAGAGGGTGAGATTGGGGCGGTCGAAGCTGGCGACGTGCAGGGCAGGATCGGTAAGCTGCAACTGGGCGAGGATGTCGTCGCGGGTGCGCGCGTCGGCGGTGGCGGTGACGGCCAGGCGCGGCACGCCGGGAAACAGTTCGCGCAGGCGGCCGAGGGCGCGATAGTCGGGCCGGAAGTCATGCCCCCACTGGCTGACGCAGTGGGCCTCGTCGACGGCGATGAGGGAGACGTCCATGCCGGCAAGGCGCTGGGCGAGATTGGTGCCGAGGCCTTCGGGCGAGACGTAGAGCAGGTCCATCTCGCCGCGCTCGGCCGCCTCGAGCGCCTCGGCGCGAGCGGTGAAGTCCATCGAGCTGTCGAGCCGCTCGGCCCGCACGCCGACCTGTTTCAGGGCATCGACCTGGTCCGACATCAGCGCGATCAGGGGCGAGACGACGATGGCACAGCCGGGCCGGATCAGCGCCGGGATCTGGTAGCAGAGCGACTTGCCGCCGCCGGTCGGCAGCACGGCGAGGGCGTCGCGGCCCTCGAGCACATCGCTGATTACGTCTTCCTGCAGGCCGCGGAAGGCCTTGAAGCCATAAACGCGCTTCAGGATTGCACGGGCATCCTTGATCTGGGGGCTGGGAGGCATGGATTGTGTTGTGGGGCTGCGGGTGAGTCGGGGCAAGCCTGTTTTGATCCGAGAGACAGTGGACCCCCACCTAACCTCCCCCTTGCCGGGGGAGGAACAGCCTGCACCGGGGGCAAGATCGGCGCACATGAAAGGAACCCCTCCCCCTGCAATGGGGAGGCTGGGTGGGGGTCAAACGCGCGTTCGATTTTGGATTGAACGTCAGGTTGAACACCCCCATGTCAAACAGGAAGGGGGTTTTTGAAATGCCCGACCCAGACAAGCCGGCCCGGGACCGCGCCGCACTCCAGCGGCTTTTGCGGCGGCGTGGACGGCGCGGGAAAGCCGGGGCGAACCCGGAGACAGATACGAGACTTCACGCTTGGCACTCGAACTATTCGTTCAGGCCCGGAAGCAGCCATTCCGGGCGAGGAATCCTGTGGACCATAATCACCATACTGGCCGCCCTGTCGGCGCCTTTCTGGATCGCCTTCCTCTGGATGTCAGTTGAGACCTACGAATACGCAAATTCAACGGCCGCCATGTTGCTCCGGGCAATCGTGGTCGGTTGCATGATCCTGATCATCGCAACGATCCTCATTGCGCCCCTTGTCCTGATCGCCGTTGCTTTAGGCGGTGCGTGGGAAAGCTGGCGCGAGCGCCGCAACCAGTCCGCAATGCCGCTGCGCAACGGCGCGGGCGTCGGTGCTGTAGCCGCCGCCGAGGACGGCGCAGAGGGGCACCGCGCGTGAGGCACAGGCCGCCGCGACGAAACGGTCGCGGGTGGCGAGGCCTTCATCGGTGACACTGAGCAGGCCGAGACGATCGTCAGCGTGCGGGTCGACACCTGCATTATAGAAGACAAGGTCCGGGCCCGTGGCGAGCGCCTGGTCGACAAGGGTTTCCAGCGCATCGAGATAGGCCGCGTCGCCGGTGCCCCTGGGCAGGCCGATATCGAGATCGGAAGGCGGCTTCTGGCGCGGCCAGTTGTCCGCGCAATGCAGCGAGGCGGTGAACACGCGCGGCTCGCCTGCAAAGACCAGCGCCGTACCGTCGCCATGATGCACGTCGCAGTCGATCACGGCGACGCGGCGCACGGCGCCCTCTTCCAGCATCAGCCGGGCGGCAACGGCGACGTCGTTGAAGACGCAGAAGCCGGCGCCGCCGTCCGGCCCGGCATGGTGGCTGCCACCGGCAAGGTTGATAGCCGCGCCTTCGTCCAGCGCAAGCCGTGCGGCAAGGCAGGTGCCGGCGACGGCAGCACGGGAGCGGCGGGAAATGGCAGGCGTGATCTCGAAGCCGATGCGGCGGGCGGCCTTCGCGTCCAGGGTCTGGGTCAGGATGGCGCTGACATAGGCCGGCGCATGGGCCAGGTGCAGCCAGGCTTCCGGCGCATGGACGGGTTCGACGAAGGCATGGCCCTCTGCCCGCAGCATGGCCGCGACGAGGGCATATTTGCGCATCGGGAAGCGATGGTCGTCGGCCACCGAACTGGCGTCATAATCGGGATGGTGGACAAGGGGGACCATGCCTCTCTCAGTGAGTGGTTTCTGGCGCGCCGTCCAGCCATGCGCAAAGTGCATAAATGTGATCCAGCCGCCCCTCTTCACCGGATTTGCGGCGATGCCATATGTCTCTCAACACGAACACTTACCCCACGGAGCATACCGATGATTGACATTCGACGCTTTGACGACCTGGGCCGCTTCAAGAATGAGTGGCTCAATGCCAACTACCATTTTTCCTTTTCCGGATACCACGAACCGCGCCGCATGGGCGAAGGCGCCCTGCGCGTCTGGAACGATGACACGATCGAGCCGCATACCGGCTTCCCGCCGCATGGCCACCAGTCGATGGAGATCATCACCTATGTCCGCACAGGGGCGATCACCCACAAGGACTCGATGGGCAATCATGGCCGCACCGAAGCTGGCGACGTCCAGGTGATGAGTGCCGGCAGCGGCATCCAGCACGCCGAGTGGAACGAGGAAGACGAAGCCACGACGCTGTTCCAGATCTGGATCCAGCCACGCTCGGCCGGCGGCACGCCGAGCTGGGGCGCCCGCAAGTTTCCGAAGGGCGAACGCTCCGGCAACTGGGCCGTGCTGGCCTCCAGCGACGGCGACAAGGACAGCCTGGTCATCAACCAGGACGCCAAGGTTTTGGGTGCCACACTGAAGGCAGGCGAGAAACTGACCTATGACGTGACGGCCGGACGACATGGCTATCTTGTGCTGGCGGCCGGATCGGTCCGGATCAATGGCGAGGTGCTCAACGCCCGCGATGGTGCGGCCGTGCAAGGTGCCGAAAGCCTCGTGCTGGAAGGCATCGAGGACGCCGAGATCGTGTTTGTCGACACGGTCTGACCCTGGCCGCTCACAGCGCTGTGACTTCAGCCCCCGGCGGCGGTGTAGTATGATAGGTTATCCGAACATTCTGGAGGATGACGCATGAAATACGTACTCGCCGCCGCCGCAACCGCCTTGCTGTTCGCCCCAGCCGCACTGGCGACCGAGATATCCGTGGGCTACTCGCCGGACTTCGCGCAGACGCTCGAGGACGATTACGGCACGCGGGAAGGCACTTACCTTGCCAAGCAGATCGAGAACGACCTGATGCGCGAGTTCGCATCCGCCGGTCTCGACGTCGAGCGTGTTGTGGTGATGATCGAACGCGCCGTGCCCAGCAAGCCGACGTTCAAGCAACTCGGCGACAGGCCGGGCCTCGACTATGGAGATTCGGTCAGCATTGGCGGCATGAAGCTGACGGCTACCGCATTCGATGCCGATGGCGCCGAAATGGGCAGCCTGAGCTATGACTGGTTTGAAACCGACATCAGGCGGACCGGCATAACAACCTGGTACGATGCCAATCGGGCCTCGGACCGGTTTGCCCGCAAGTTCGCCAAGAAGCTGCAGGCCGAGGTCTGACCTTGCAAAAACCAGGCGTCTGAACCTTTAAGCGGAGCTGCGGTTCGCCTATATTCAGGGCATGAGGGACGACCCTCATGCCCTTTTTCCAACCTGCCGGGACGACCCGCCAACCGCCGGAGGGCGCATCAATGGCCTGGGTCTATCTGCTTGCTGCAGGATTTCTCGAAATTGGATGGGCCGTTGGCCTGAAAATGACCGACGGCTTCACGCGGCCGCTGGCCAGCGTGCTGACAGTTGCCTGCATGATCGCCTCCTTCGGCTTCCTCAGCCTGGCCTTGCGCCACCTGCCGATGGGGACGGCCTATGCCGTGTGGACCGGGATCGGAATCGTCGGCACGACACTGGTCGGGATCTGGCTGTTCGGAGACCAGGCCTCGGCGATGCGCCTGGGCAGCATCGCGTTGATCATTTCCGGAATAGTGGGCCTGAAACTGGTCGCGTGACGGCGGCTACAGGACCAGTTCACAGCGCTCGTTGAGGCTGGGCCGGGCCACCGCGACGCGGGTCAGCCCCGGCAGGGCCGGCGCCAGGTCGGCTGCGGCCCACAGGCAGATGCGTTCCAGCGTCGGCACGTCAAGGCCCTCGATGTCGTTGAGCAGCTTGTGATCCAGCTTGGCCGCCGTGGCATCGAGCGCGGCCGTCAGGTGCGAGAAATCCTCGACCCATTGTTCGCCCGGCTTGACCGTGCCGGCCACCGTCGCTTCCAGGCGGAAGGAATGGCCGTGGACATTGCGGTAGGGATGGCCTTCGGGCTTGCCGCCCATGTAATGCGCCGCCTCGAAATTCACCGATTTGGTGATCTCGAACACGCGGCCTTCCACGCTCAGGGAAGCCCGATCAGTTTGTGGGTTTGCAAGCTCAGTCGCCATTGGGGGTTCTTCATACAGTAATTGGTGGCGGCCTGCACGTTCCGGGCCGCATCGGGGTCGTCCTTCGGTTGCAGGAAAAAGTGCACAAAGTCCAGTTGCGAGAACCGTTCCGGCTGCGCTTCGGGTTCGTCCTGCGGGTAGACCAGTTTGAGTTCGTTGCCCCGAGTCTGGACGAGCGGCGCATTGGCCTTCGGACTGACGCAGATCCAGTCGAGGCCTTCGGGCGCGGCGAGCGTGCCATTGGTCTCGACGCCAATCTCGAACCCTTCGGCCTTGAGCGCGGCAATCAGTGGCGGATCGAGCTGGAGCAACGGCTCGCCGCCAGTGCAGACAACGTAGCGCGGCCCGGCGTCACCGGCCTCGGCTTTCCAGATGCCGGCGACGTGGGCGGCAAGGTCTGCCGCCGCGCGGAACTTGCCGCCATTGACGCCGTCGGTGCCGACGAAATCGGTGTCGCAGAACCGGCAGACGGCGGTCAGCCGGTCGCGTTCGAGGCCGCTCCACAGGTTGCAGCCGGCAAAGCGCAGGAACACGGCGGCGCGGCCGGTCTGCGCACCTTCACCCTGCAATGTGTAATAGGCCTCCTTGACCGCCCAGGTCATGCGGTCGCCTTCCAGCGCGCCCAGCCATTGGCCCTGAGTTCGCAGGCCGGGCACGTGCCGCAGCCATAGCCCCAGGCGTGGCGCTGCGTGCGGTCGCCGAGATAGCAGGTGTGGGTCTCCTCGACGATCAGGTCGACCAGCCGGGCGCCGCCCAGCCGGTTGGCCATCGCCCAGGTTTCCGCCTTGTCGATGTTCATCAGCGGCGCGTCGATGCGGATATCCATGTCGAGCCCGAGCCGCAGGGTCTGCTCCTGCGCGGCCAGCGTGGCGGCGCGGCAGTCGGGATAGCCGGAATAGTCGGTTTCGCACATGCCGCCGACCAGGACGTCGATGCCACGCCGATAGGCGAGCGCGCCGGCAAGGGTGAAGAAAAGCAGGTTTCGCCCCGGCACGAAGGTCGATGGCAGGCCGGCCTTGGTCATTTCGATCGCGACGTCATCCGTCATGGCGCTCTGGCCAAGCCCCTTCAGGACACTCGCGTCCAGCATGTGGTCGGCACCGAGGTGTTCGCCCCATCTGGGAAAATCATCGCGAATCGCCTGCAGGAAACGCGTCCGGCAGTCCAGCTCCACCCGGTGGCGTTGGCCATAGTCGAACCCCACGGTTTCGACCCGCCGAAAGCGGGCCAGCGCGCCGGCAAGGCACGTTGCAGAGTCCTGGCCACCCGAGAACAGCACCAGTGCCGATGTACGATTTTCGATCATGGCCGCCGCTGTATCAGCCCGCTCCGGACCAGCCAAGCAACAGCGTAACATTTTTGACACCCAGAGTGCACCAAATGAACGAACTGTAACCAAATCTGTTGACAACACCCCGTCACTCAATTTCTGATGACCGGTGAAGCGCTCCCACAAAAGAGGACGCTCGGAATAATCAAACCAAAATCGCGGCTTGCATCCAGTCAGGCCCGAGGGGAGGAAAATTACGAATGACTCGGAAACCAGACTCGAAATTTGTTCTGTTTGCAGGCGCGTCCGCGATTGCGCTCGGCCTGATGGCACCTGCTGCCATGGCACAGGACAGTGATGCGCCGGACTCGACGCGGACTCTCGCCACCGTCACGGTGACGACCCAGAAGACCGAGCAGTCCATCCAGGATGTTCCGATCGCTGTTTCGGCATTTGACGAAGACGCCATCAACCGCCTGCAACTGACCGGCGGTGCCGACCTGGTGAAAGCCGTGCCGAACGTGTCCTTCACCAAGGGCAACTTCACGGGCGCCAATTTCAAGATTCGCGGTATCGGTAACGACGCCGTTGCACAGTCATCGGATGCCGGGGTGGGTATTCACCAGAATGACGTGCCCCTGTTTGCGAGCTTCCTCTACGAGCAGGAATATTTCGATATCCAGCGGGTGGAAGTCCTGCGCGGGCCGCAAGGTACGCTCTACGGCCGTAACTCGACGGGCGGCGTGGTCAACATCATCACACGCAAGCCGGTATTCGAGGAATTCCAGGCCAATGCCGAACTGACATACGGCAACTACAACACCTTCAAGGGCCGCGGGATGGTCAACGTGCCGCTCGGTGAAGCGGCTGCGCTGCGCATCGCGGGCGCCATTACCCAGCGCGACGGGTATACCGACAACACGGTCACCGGAAATGACGTCAACGGCCGCGACCTCTGGTCAGTGCGCGCCACGCTCGGCTTCGAGCCTGCCGAGAACTTCCGCGGCTGGCTGTCGTACGAGCACTTCGACGAGGATGACAACCGCATCCGCGCCGGCAAGCAGCTGTGTAAGAAAGACCCGACGAAGACCAGCTATGCCGGTATTCCGATCACCGGTCTCGACACGCTCGTCACCTCGCTCGGGTGTCAGGAAGCTCCGCTCAGTGACAGCTATGACCGGGTGAACTCGGCCGGTACGCTCGGCGGCGGCCTGGGGATCATCGCCGGCCTGCTGAATGGCGATGCCTTCACCACACCGATGGACCCGAACCTGCGTCACATCGAATCAGCGCTCGAGCCGGTCTACAAGGCTGAGCAGGACCTCTTCACCCTGAAGCTGGAATTCGACCTCGGCGAGAACATGAAGCTGACCTCGCTGACCAGCCACAACGAAACCAGCCAGGTTTCGGTTGATGACTATAACAAGATTGCGCCGACAGTCGCCTTCAACACGACGGCTGGACCCTTCTTCGTCGCACCGGGTGCCGAGGCGGTCTACGACCTGCTCTTCCCGGGCGGCGTCGTGTCCGATCCGCAACTCGGCGTATCGAACCTGTTCCGCACGTTTGACGTGTCGGGCGGTGCCACCAAGGCGCTTACCCAGGAATTCCGCCTGCAGTCGGACCTGGACGGCCCGATGAACTTCAACCTCGGCGTCATCTATGTCGACGGCGAAGCGATCGATCCGCAGGATAACCAGGCTGGCTATTACGTGCTGTCGAACTCGCTGTCAGCGCTTACGCAGCTGAACAATGCGCTGGGCGGGGCCATCTTCGGCGGCCTTACACCCCTCGACACACTCAATCCGGATGATGACGGCAACGTGCTGAATTCGCTGGAAGGCTTCGGACGGAACTATTTCCGCTCGCTGTCACCCTACAAGCTGGAATCGACGGCCCTGTTCGGCGAACTCTACTACGACATCTCCGATGACCTGAAGTTTACCCTTGGCGTGCGCTACACGGATGACCAAAAAGAGCAGGACGTTGTGCCATCGGCCCTGTTCACGCCGGTCTCGGCCCTGCCGGAAGCCGGCGTGCCGACAGGCAAGCTGACGGCGGACTTCCAGGAAACGACAGGCCGTATCGGTCTTGACTGGTCGCCATCCCTCGACTTCACCAACGACACGCTGATCTACGGGTTCTACTCGAAGGGCTACAAGGGGGGTGGTATCAACCCGCCGCAGCCTGCTGGTTCCAACCTGTTCCCGCAAACCTTCGAGCCTGAGTTCGTCAACTCCTTCGAAGTCGGGACGAAGAACACGTTCGCCAACAACACCCAGTCGCTCAACCTGACCGGGTTCTACTATGACTATGAAGGCTATCAGATCACGCAGATCGTGAACCGGTCTTCGGTGAACTTCAACGTCGATGCCGAACTGACCGGCCTCGAACTGGAATACCTCTGGACCCCGGCCGACAACTGGCTGCTGACGGCCAATCTCGGCCTTCTGAACGCCGAACTGAAGGATACGACGGGTATTGATGTGCTTGACCGCACAGCCGGCGATCCGAACTTTGTCGTGCTGAAAAACGCCTCGACCTATTCCAACTGCGTGGTGTCTGCCCAGGGTTACGCCACTGTGCTCGGCGCCATCCAGGGCGGCCTGCTTGCCAATGGCAGCACGCGGGGCCTGTGTGCCGGGGCATTTGCCGGCGCCGAAGGCTCGTTCGGTCTCGGCGACGTGAGCTATGTCGACGGCAACGGCGACACCCAGACGATCGGTGCCCTGACACCGTTCGAAGGCATTTCGAAGGACCTCGACGGCAACAAGCTGCCGCTGGCACCTGAAATGACCCTGAACCTGGCGGCGGAATACACATTCGCCGGTGTCGGAAACTCCAACTGGGACCTGACGGTTCGCGGCGACTACTACTATCAGGCTGACAGCTACAGCCGCGTCTGGAACACCGGTCGCGACGAACTCGACAGCTGGTCGAACGTCAACCTGTCAGTCCTGCTGCACAATGACGAAAGCGGCTGGGGCGTCGAAGCCTTCGCCAAGAACCTGACCGACGAGGAAGTCATCACAGGTGCCTACCTGACCGATGACAGCTCGGGCCTGTTCACCAACGTCTTCACGACGGAGCCGGCCCTGTACGGCATCACGGTCAAGAAATCCTGGTAGTTACAGGAACGCCATTACCTGGCGCGCCAACCCGCGCCAGGTGAAACTCGGAAGGGGCAGCTTGAGGGCTGCCCCTTTTTTGTTTGGTTCCGGCCGGGCACCGGCCTATCCTCTTTCCAGACACCGATCGAACAGGGAAACCGACTCATGCGCCTTCTCGCAACCAGCCTCCTGGCCAGCCTCGTGCTCGCCGCCTGTGGCAGCGCCGCCGATCAGACACAGGCCGTGACCAGCGACACCAAGGTCAAACTGACCCCGGTTGTCACAGAAACCGAATTTCCATGGGGCATGGCCTTCATGCCGAACGGTGACCTCCTGTTCACGGAGAAGGAGAACGGCCTGAAACGCCTGCCCGCCGGCGAAACCACGCCGGTCGCCGTTCCCGGCCTGCCACCCGCCTATACCGAACGCCAGGCCGGCTATCTCGGCCTGACGCTCGACCCGGATTTCGCAACCAGCCGGCTGGTCTATGTGGCCTATTCCAAGGGCACGCCCGATGCCAACGGCACGGCCATCGTGCATGGCCGCCTCAGCGATGACGGCAATGCGCTTGAGGACGTCACCGAAATCTTCGTGGCAGACCCGCGCGACACGGCGCTGCACTTCGGCTCGCGCCTGCAATTCGGCGGCGACGGTACGCTGTACGCCACGATCGGCGACGGCTTTGTCTACATGGACCTCGCGCAGGACCCGAAGAAGACGCACGGCTCGGTGATCCGCATCAACAAGGATGGCTCGATCCCGGCGGACAATCCCTTTGCGGATGGCGCGGTTGGCAACCCGGCCGTGTGGTCTTACGGCCACCGCAACGAACAGGGCCTGTATTATGATGCCGAGACGGACACGCTGTACGAAACCGAGCATGGCCCCAAGGGCGGCGACGAACTGAACATCATCAGGAAGGGCGCCAATTACGGCTGGCCGGAAATCACCTATGGCGTCGACTATGACGGCACGATCATCACCGACAAGACCGAGGCCGAGGGCATGGAGCAGCCGGAGACCTATTGGGTGCCGTCAATCGCGCCGGCCGGCCTGACCAAGCTGACAAGCGACGTCTATCCCGGCTGGAAGGGCGACCTGTTTGCGGGCGGCATGAACGGCCCGGCGGGCCTGAACCTGGTGCGCATCGACATGGAGAACGGCAAGGTTGTCGGCCGCGAAAACCTGTTCCAGGGCGAATACCCGATCCGCGATGTCGTCCAGGGGCCGGACGGCCACCTCTACATCGCAACGAAGAATTTCGACGGTATCTTCCGGGTCGACCTGGCAGACGGGAACTAGCGCTTCACGTCGCGGCGCGAGCGCAGGGCGGCGGCCAGGGTGCCGTCGTCGAGATGGTCGAGTTCGCCGCCAACCGGCACGCCATGGGCCAGGCGCGTCACCTCGACCCCGGCACTGTCCAGCAGGTCGGCGACATAGTGCGCCGTGGTCTGCCCGTCGACCGTGGCATTGAGGGCAAGGATCACTTCGCGGATGCCGCCCGCTGCGACGCGTGACAGGAGAGGCGCGATATTGAGGTCGTCCGGGCCGATGCCGTCAATCGCCGAGAGGACGCCGCCGAGCACGTGATAGCGGCCGCGGAAGGCGCCGCCGCGCTCCAGCGCCCAGAGGTCCGGCACGTCTTCCACGACGCAGAGGATCGTGTCGTCGCGGCCCGCAGCCTGACAAACGGCGCAGGGCTGGACGGTGTCAAAATTCCCGCAGGTCTGGCAGCGTTCGATCTTCTCGCCGGCTTCGCGCAGGGCGTCAGCCAGCGGCAGCAGGACCTGGTCCTTGCGCTTCAGCAGGAACAGCGCCGCACGGCGGGCTGAGCGCGGGCCAAGGCCCGGCAGGCGCGCCATCAGTTCGATCAGGCGGAGGATTTCGGGGCCGGCAGAGCGTTGTGTCATGCGCGGGTCAGAACGGCATCTTGAAGCCGGGCAGCATGCCGCCGCCGAGGCCCTTGGTCGCTTCCTTCATCGCCTCGTCCATCGCCTGGTCGAGGCGCGTGCGGGCGTCGGCATGGGCGGCCTTGAGCAGGTCTTCGATGATCTCGGCATCGTCGGACAGCAGGGACGGATCGATATGGACCGCAACAAGGTCTCCCTTGCCCTTCAGGCGGATGCGGACGAGGCCCGCGCCGGCCACACCATCGGCCTCGGTGGCCTCGATCTTGGTCTGGGCTTCCTGCATCTTGGCCTGCATTTCCTGGGCCTGCTGCATGATCTTGGCGAGGTCTTTCATCGGGGCTTTCCTGTTTCTAGCGACGGGCGTTCAAGCGGATCACATTGTCACCGCCGGCATCGGATTCAAGCGGCGCCGGCTCGATGACGTCGACAATGACAGCGCCGGGCAGGCTTTTCAGCGCGGCGGCGACAGCCGGGTGCGCTGCGGCGGACGCGTGGCGCTCCTCGCGGCTGCGGATCTCGGCCTGACGGACAGTCTCTCCGCCGCCGGAGACCTGCGACACGGCCCAGTCGATGCCGGTCTCGTATTCGAGGAACTTGCGCAGCCGTGCGAGCAGGTCGGCCGGCGCGCCGGGCTCCAGTTCGCAATCCAGCCGGCCCGCCTCGACATGGCCGGGGCGGACGAATTTTTCGAGTTCGACCTGCAGGTTCACTTCACGCAGTTCATCGAGCCGGGCGACGATGCCGGCAAAGCTTTCAAGGTCGCCGGATGCGTGCGCCGCCTCGCCTGTGGCATCAGGCTTTCCCGGCGGCGTGCTGCCTCCGGCAGCAATCAGGCGGGCGGCCTCTTCCGGCGATGGCAGGGCGCAGGCCGCCGCAAGGCGCAGGACAACCATGTTGAGTGCTGTGGCGGTATCCGGCGCGGTCTGCAGGTCGTTGAAGCCGGAAAGCAGGATCTGCCAGCAGCGGGACGCCTGTGCCGGGGTCAGCTTCTGGGCGAGCGCCTGCGTGCGGGCAATCCAGTCGGCCGGTCCGCCGGGGTCATAATCACCGCCGGTGGCCTGCGCGACGGAGACATCTGCGGCAATGTCCATCAGGTCTTTCAGGATGACCGTCGGATCTGCGCCGGCATGGACCTGGTCACGGATTTCGGCCAGCGCGCCCCTGGCATCGCCATTCACGGCGAGACTGAACGCATCGAGCAGGCGGCCGCGGTCGCCAAGGCCGAGCATGTCGCGCACGGCGGGGCCACCAACCTCGCCGCCATCCATGCTCTGGACGATGGCCTGGTCGAGGATCGAGAGCGCATCGCGCACCGAGCCTTCGGCCGCGCGGGCGATGAGGGCGAGGCCCTCCTCGGAGACTTTCGCGCCTTCGCGATCGGCAACACGCTTGAGGTGCACGGCGAGCGCCCCGGTATCGAGCCGCTTCAGGTCAAACCGCTGGCAGCGCGACAGGACGGTGACGGGCACCTTGCGAATCTCGGTTGTGGCGAAGATGAATTTCACATGCGGCGGCGGCTCTTCCAGTGTCTTCAGCAGGGCGTTGAACGCCGCCGTGGACAGCATGTGCACTTCGTCGATGATGTAGACCTTGTAGCGCGCCGAGACGGGCGCATAGCGCGATCCGTCCAGCAGGTCGCGCATGTCGGCAACGCCGGTACGGGAGGCCGCGTCGAGTTCCAGCACATCCGGGTGGCGCGACGCCATGATGGCTTCGCAATGGACGCCTGGCGGGTCGAGGTGGATCGAGGGCGCGTCGGCCCCGTCACGTGAATAGTTGAGCCCGCGGGCGAGCAGGCGCGCCGTGGTCGTCTTGCCGACGCCGCGCACGCCGGTCAGCATGAAGGCATGGGCGATACGGCCGGTCTCGAACGCGTTGGAAAGCGTGCGAACCATGGCCTCCTGGCCGATCAGGTCGGTGAACAGGCGCGGCCGGTATTTGCGGGCGAGAACCTGGTAGGCCGCCGGTTTCGCCGACGGGTCATCGTCCCCGAACATGGAGAAGGTCTGGTCGTCGCGCTCGGGAGTATCGGATTCGGTCATGTCGGGGGAGTTTAGCGGCTTCGGGCGGATGGGGGCAATGGACTCATGCGGCTGAACCCGTCTGGCTCCACCCCGCCCTCCGTCTCGCAGGGGCGGGAACAGGCCCGTATTGGCGGGAAAGTCCCGTGCCCACACCTGAAACGCCGCCCCCTGCAAGGGCGACTCTGGAGCCGGGTTCCTTCCCCTAGGTCTCGATCAGGCGGTCGCGAATCGCTTTCTGCATCGCATCGTCCACGCCGAGCGTCGTGACGAGATAGGTGTCGATCGAGCCGGACTCGGCCGCCATCGCGGAGAAAGCGGTTTCGAGATAGCGCAGGCGCACACCCATGAAGGGCCGGAAGACTTCCACGTCATGGTTCTTGCCGAGCATCTCGTTGAAGTGTTTCGCGGCAGCGGGAAGGAACTCGTCGACATTCACGGCCTGGTTGGTGAGGTCGTAATCAGCCCGGATGTCGTCCTCGCCGACGCCGAGCACATGATGGGTCAGCGCGCAGAGGATGCCCGTCCGGTCCTTGCCGGCGGCGCAGTTGACGACGCCTGCGGCGTTGCCGTCAAGACCTGCCAGTTCACGGAACCAGCTGGCGAAGAGTTCAACATGGTGGGCCTTGTAGGGCGCGACCTTGTAATAGTCGTCCATCCAGTCCTCGGCAGTTTCCGGATTGACCTCGACCTGTTGCAGGAAGCGGGTGTGGGGCGCCTCCATCTCGCGCCCGCCATCATGGATGATGGTGTTCGGGGCCGACCATTTTCCGGGCTGGCGATCACGCTCGTCGGGGCGGCGCAGATCGGCTTGCAGGGCAATGCCGAGTTCGGCGATCCGCTCGAGATCAGAATCGGACGCTTCGGCATAATGGCCCGAGCGATAGAGGTGGCCGCGCCGGACCGTGCCGCCATGGCGCGAGGCATAGCCGCCGAAGTCCCGGAAATTGCGAACGCCCTCAAGCGGCAGGATACGTGTCATCATGGCAAGGGAGCTAGCGCGGAGGCGTGCCCGCGTCTACCCGCCTTGGGTGACAAGCGCATGGCGGCATGGCTAGATTGGGGCCGGATGCCCCGGAGGAAACCTGCCCATGGACAAGCTGATCGGAGCGGGGCTCGCCCTGGCCCTGCTGGCGGGTTGCGCCAGTGCCGCCCCCCTTGGCAACACGGCCTGTGCGCCGGAAGGCCGGACAGGCACAGCGCTGACCGACTGGCGAGCAGCGGGCTTCGTCACGGACGATGCCGACACAGCCGCGTGGGACCTTGCCGCCTGCCTGGCCTCGCCTGATCCGGGCCTGCGGGACGGGATCGGGTATGAGGGCCTGACCGCGCTGCTGCGGCGGGGCGACGTGTCTGACGCCGTTCGCCTGCGGCTGTCGGCGCGGCTGGGCAGCCAGCTCAGTGTGGCCGATGCTGCGGGTGTCACGGCGCCCTTCTCGGCGCTTGCCCTGTCAGAGGTCGCCCGGACGGACAGGGTTGACCCTTTCCTGACAGACGCCGCACGGGCGGACCTGGTCGAGGCGGCTGCGGCGTACCTGGAATCGGTCAGCGACTATCGCGGGTTTGACGATTCAGAGGGCTGGCGGCACGGCGTGGCACACGGCGCCGACCTTGCCATGCAGCTGGCACTGAACCCGGCCGTGGACGCAGCCGGCCTTCGGCGCCTGCGCGCCGCAGTCGGGGCCCAGATCGTGCCGGCGGGCGGCCATGCCTATGTGTTTGGCGAGCCGGGACGGCTGGCACGGGTGATCCTGGCCATTGGGCAGCGGAATGTTTTCAGCGCAGACGACTGGGCTGGCTGGTTTGCCGGCCTCGCGGACCCTGCACCGCTCGCCACCTGGGGGGAGGCCTATGGATCCGAAGTGACGCTGGCCCGGGTGCACAATCTGCGCGCCTTTGCGGAAGCAGCCTATATCCGCGCCAGTCTCAGCGACGCGCCGGGCGTTGCGCCCATCAGCGACGGCGCGCTCTCGGTATTGATGGCGCTCTACTGAATTTTGCATCGGTACGGAACTTTGTTGTACGCTCACGCGTACGGGAGTACCAAGTTTATACGCCATCACAGGAGCCACTCATGGCCAAATTCCGATCCGCCCTCCTCGCCGCCTGCCTCGTCGTCGGCACGCCGCTTGTCACCACGGCCTGCACGAGCATGCCGGACGAAGTCAGCCGCCAGGACATCGATGCGCAGAGCCGCCAGGCGCTCAACAAGCTGACGTCTGAAAATTCCGCTGCGCGCGCCATTGCGGCGAAGTCCAGCGCCGTCCTGATCTTCCCGTCGATCGTCAAGGCCGGTCTCGGTGTCGGAGGTGCGTATGGCGAGGGCCAGATGCGCCACAACGGCGCTGTGCGTGACTATTACAGCACGTTCACCGGCTCGTGGGGCCTGCAGGCCGGCGCCCAGCAATACGGCTATGCCGTGTTCCTGATGAATGACGCCGCCGTGAAATATGTCGAGGATTCCGACGGCTGGGAAATCGGCGTCGGCCCGACGGTGGTGCTGGTCAATGCCGGTGTCGCCGAGAACCTCTCGACCTCGACCCTGAAGGAAGACGCCTATGCGTTCATCTTCGACCAGAAGGGCCTGATGGCCGGTGTCAGCATCGAAGGCACGAAGATCACCAAGCTCGACGCGAAATAGGCTTTGCGTTTCCGGACTGAATGACGGGCGCCTCCGAGGGGGCGCCCGTCTATTTTCCGGTTGTATCCGTCCCGATTTCGCACAATGTTTCGATTTGAAACCTGGTGCGCAATTGGACGGGGACCGTTATGCCGGACTGGATTCTTCGCTGGATGGCCGTGGGGCTGCTGGCAGTCATAACATTCATCTTCATTGTCCTGGCGGCCGCCGTTCTCAGCGGCCTGACAAATGACCTTTTCCACGGCTTCATCCAGCTGACCTGGCCGGACCGGCGCGTCACTGCCTTTGCGTCTTTCGAGCCGGACTCGCGCGAACAGATTGCCTTCTCCATTCTCAATTACGGCATCACCGCGATGGGCACGGCCTGGGTGGCGTCGTTCGCCTATCTCGTCGTGATGCGAAACCAGCAGAAGCAGACCGAACAGCAGCTCAGCATGGAACGGTTGAAACTGACCACGGACCTCGACGAGCAGATTCTGGACGTGTTCGAATCGGAAAGCGTCGTCGATTTCGGGCCGGACGGCACGGCCGTGCGCGTCAGGCTGGTCACCATCCTGGACCGCAACACACAGTGGCAGGCGGGCACCGACCGAAACTGGAAGTACCGCGACGGCGAGCGCACCGTACCGTTTGTGAAAACGTCATCCGTGGTCAGCCCGGCAGCGGAAATCAGCGTCTCGGCCCTGCATCGCTATCTCGCATGGATCAGGCGGATCGTGCGGGCGATCGAAACAGGCGTCCTGCAGGACAAGGACGTGCTGCTGTTCTGGCGCTCTGTCGTCGTCGGTTGCTACAGTGGCAGGTACACGTTCATGCGCGATATCTTCTTCAAGGACGACCTCGATGACTTTGTCGGACTGGTCGACCGGATCGTCGTGACCGGCGCGAAGGAAGGCAGCGGGCGGGACTTCGTGAAGTACCTGCAAGCCGTGGGCGAGCCGGAGCTGGTCGCACTTCTGTCGGACGCGGCGAAAGAGATTGTGGGGGCCACGAGCGAGGCGGCAGCTTGAGCCCCCACCTTCCATCGCTGCGCGATGAGAGGCGGGGGATCAGGGCCTACCTAAACGGCGGTTCGTCGAAGGCGCGCAGCTTGCGGCTGTGCAGCTTGGCGCCCTTGTCGGCAGCGAGCATTTCCAGGGTTTCGATGCCGATGCGGATATGTTCCCCGATGGCGCGCTCGTAGAAGCGATTGGCCGCGCCGGGCAGCTTGACCTCGCCATGCAGCGGCTTGTCCGAGACGCAGAGCAGCACGCCATAGGGCACGCGCAGGCGATAGCCGTTGGCGGCGATCGTCGCGCTTTCCATGTCGATGGCGATGGCGCGCGACTTGTTGAAACGGCGCGCCGTGGCGGTGAAGCGCAGTTCCCAGTTGCGATCGTCGGTGGTGACGACCGTGCCGGTGCGCAGGCGGCGCTTGAGGGATTCGCCGCTTTCGCCGGTGACGCGGGCGGCCGCTTCCTGCAGGGCGACCTGGACTTCGGCGAGAGCCGGGACCGGGATTTCCGGCGGCAGCACGGCGTCGAGGACATGGTCTTCGCGCAGGTAGGCATGGGCGAGCACATAGTCGCCGATCGACTGGCTGTGGCGCAGGCCGCCGCAATGGCCAACCATCAGCCAGACCTGCGGGCGCAGGACCGCGAGATGATCCGTGATCGTCTTGGCGTTGGACGGGCCGACGCCGATATTGACCAGAGTGATGCCGGCGCCGTTCGGGGCGCGCAGGTGGTAGGACGGCATCTGGAACCGGCGCCAGGGCGCGGCGTCTATGTCGGTGGGCGACGCGCCCGTGACGGAGGTCACTTCCAGGCCACCGGGAACGGACAGCGACGTATAGTGGCTGTCATTGTCGAGCTGGGTCAGCGCCCAGTCGCAGAAGGCATCGACATAGCGGTGGTAATTGGTGAACAGGACATAGTGCTGGAAGTGCTCCACCGGCGTGCCGGTATAGTGCTGCAACCGCTTCAGCGAGAGGTCGACGCGCGGCGCGTCGAACAGGCAGAGGGGATGCGTCGCATAAGGCTCGTAGAGTTCGCCGTCAGCCACTTCGTCGCCAATGTCGGCGAGCTGGGGGCTGGGGAACCAGCGGGCCAGTTCGGCAGGTGAAATCTCTTCGAGGCCCTCGGCCTGGCCCTGTTCCCAGACATAGGCGTAAGGAATTTCCTGGCTGGAACGCTCGACCGTGACCGTGATGTGATAGTCGCGCATCAGGGGCGTCAGCTGTTCGATCAGGTAGGCGCGGAAAAAGTCCGGCCGTGTGAAGCTGGAGATATAGGTGCCGGCTTCGGACATCTTGCCGAAGGCGCGGGAGATCGGCGGCGGCGGGCCGTCCGGATCATAGATGAGGCGGATCTGCGGATAGCAGAACGCACCGCTGGCACGGAGATTCTCGTCGGGCGGTGTGCCTGTGTGGAGGTAGAGGTCGAGCGCTCCGGACAGAGCCTCGACGGCTTCGTTGTAGAGCTTTTCAAGCGCGTCAACAACGGCGTCGGGTGTGGTGAGTTTCGTCATGCACCCAGATGGCGGAAAAGGGCCGTCTCGTCAATTGGCGCGCAGCTGTACCAGCAGGTGCGGGGACGCGTCCGTTCGGGCACCCGCGTGCCGGAACAGCCGAGTCCCAAAGGGAAATCGCGGGCCCTGGGCGGGCCACCATCATGCGCATGCGTTGCAGTGACAAAAGGCCCTGCCCTGCGGCTGGCCGGTCAGGATGTGTCGATGCGGGAGAGTTCGGCAAGCGTGGTGTGGTGGATTTCGCGGATCGCGTCGCGGTGGCTGGCCGGCTGGCGGCGGGAGGTGACGACCGGGGCGAGCCGGGTTCGCAGCACGGGTGTGCTGGCGCCGGTGCGCGCGAGCCGCCGGGCCATGCGGGCAATCAGCGGGGCCGGATCCTGGAAGGCGGCGCACAGGGCGCGCAGGCGCTGGACGAGGGGCCTGACGGGCACAAGGTCTGCCGGGCGTGGCGGGCATTCGCCGGGTTCCGGCGGTGGCAGGGGCTGGTCGAGATAGCGCAGACGCGGGCGCGTCATCATGCGCCGGGGTGCTGCAGGCGGCAACGTGGCGGCGGCCCGCGCAGGTGGCTCTGACAGGCGGAAGGCAGGCGCGGCAAGCGGGTTGCGCGGGCCGGGGCCTGTGGGCGGTGAAGCGGCGGCGGTGGCCGGTGCGTGCGGGCGCAGCACAGGCAGCGGCAATTCCAGCACCATCAGCACGAGGAGGCGCCTGACCAGGGCCTCGAGCCGGACCAGTTCGGTGCGCAGGCGAACCGCATCGCCACGCGGCAGGAAGGGCTTGCAGCCTGTCAGGCCGAGGCCCAGCCAGCGTTTCAGTTCAAAGGCCGCGCAATCGGCGCGTAGCCATGAAATGGCGACCAGGCTGCGCAGGGCGGTGGTGGGATGAAATGTCATGGCCCTGATCCTGCCACAGTCGGGAAAGGGGTGGACAAGATCAGCCCGGTTCCCCGTGGCGACGGGGCAGAACGCCCGGCCAGAGCGTGGACAGGCACGCCGTCAGACAGCCTCGCGGCGCGCCTTCAGGCGGTGGCCGACCTGGATCAGGGATTCAAGCGCCGGCACCAGTTCGGCGCCCAGCTCCGTCAGCGCGTATTCGACGGAGGGCGGCGAGGTTGGCCGCACGGTTCGCGTCAGCACGCCGCGCTGTTCCAGTTCGGTGAGGCGCGCCGACAGGACCTTGGCCGAGATGGGCGGGATATCGACGCGCAATTCATTGAAACGCCGGGGCCCTGCCCGCAGCCACCAGATGATGTTCGGGGCCCAGGCGCCGGAAATGACCTTCATGCATTCGGTGAGCATGCAGGGGTCTGGCGGCGGCGGGGCCTTGTTCTTGCGGACCTTGATGGACATGACGGGTGACCAAGTTACCGGGGGGTTACCTGTTTTTCGAAGTGGCCATTGGATACCTGGTTGTCAATGGATAGCGTCGCGGTCATCCCCGGCCCGAAGAGGCCAGCCTGAACGGAGCAGACCGACATGCCCTATGTGAACATCAGGGTGACGCGCGAAGGCGTGACACCCGAGCAGAAAGCCGAATTGATCCGGGGCGCCACGGACCTTTTGGTTCGTGTCCTGAACAAGTCACCCGCGACGACCGTAGTGGTGATCGACGAGGTGGAGATGGAGAACTGGGGCATTGCGGGCCTGCCGGCCGAGGCCTATCGCGAAAAGCACAGGACGCCTGCATCATCGTGACGGACCCGCGCGGCCCCCGCGCATTCACATCAAGGAGAAGACATTATGCCGGACCGAGCAAGCGTGGACGCCTTCACGGCGCATGTGCTGAGCGGGGACCATGTCGGGGCGATCCGCGACTGGTATGCCGAGGATGCCTGGATGCGGGAGAACATGGGCCCGCCGCGCGTGGGGCGCGAGGCCCTGATGGCGCATGAGGCGGCGGCGCTGGCGCGGGTGGAACGGGTCGACACGGAACTGCTGGCCAGCCCGGCCGTGGCTGGCGATACGGTGGCCATACGCTGGCGGTTCACCATCGTGACCAAGGACGGCCCCGGCCCGAGCTTCGAGGAGGTCGCCTGGCAGACCTGGAGAGGCAACAAGATCGCGGAAGAGACATTCTTCTACGACCCGGCGCAGATGCGTGCGGCACGCGGCGCCGGCTGACGCCGCGAGACGCCCGCGATCTGCAACAAAGACGGCAGGAGCCGGAAATTCGAATCGCCGCCCCCTGCCCTGGCCGCCAGCGATGCTGCGCGGGTGTTGCGGCTGAATGTTCCGGAAATCCGGCTTTTGGCGACCGGTTTCTGGTGAAGGATTGGGCATACGCGCCCGCATGTCAGGCGATTGCAGGCCCGTCCGGCGGTTTGATCCAAATTTCACAATCCCCCCGATTGCCATGCTGCGTGTGCGAGGACATTGTTGCGGTGCAGCATGAACTTGGCTGCTTCCGGATGGTCAATGCGTGAGGGGGCGTATTTCCGGGAGCTGTGAGAAAACGGGTCATCTGCGGGAGGAGTTTCCTGCCGGCCTTGTCCGGCGCCAACTCTTAAGGACTGAACCCATGTTGAAACCTACTGCAACGATCCTGGCAGTTGCCATTGCCCTCTGCCCGGTCGCGATCGCTGACCAACGCTCCAAGCCGGTAACCGTCAGCATTGCCTATGACAAGGCGCTGCTGGAGACCGACTCGGGCGCCCGTCAGGTGCTCGCCTTGATCAAGGCCAAGGCAACCCAGGCGTGCACATCCTATGTCCCGGTTCTCGGTGGCAATCACACCGATGACAAATGCGTCGCCGATATCCAAACCGCTGCCATCGCCAAGATCCACGACCGGCAGGTTCGTGAAGGGCTGGCGACGGCTGATGTCTTCGCGAGCAAGGCGGTGATGATCCTCGCCGACTCGGGACAACGCTAGGCCATTTCCTCCCGGTCTTGTGCGTTGGAGGGGCCGTCCCGGCCAAGGGCGGCCCCTCACTTCACATTCTCTCTCAGGCCGCCGGGAACAGGGCGTCATGGCGCGCAGAAATGGCGGGCCAGAGCGTGGCGGCTTCATCCATCTCTATACCGAACACATCGTCCAGCGTGTCGACGAGTTCATCCGCCGTGGCGAGCACGCGCTTGTCCAGCCCCGCGGCGCTGGCCGTGGTGAGGACCTTGCCACGCAGGGTGTGGTGGCGTTCGCCATCGCGGCGGCGGACGACGAGGTTCTCGACAAAGGGCGAGGCGGCATGCGTCTCGAGGCGAATGCGCGTGGCATCGAGCAGGGATTCGTCGGCCGGCGCAGAGATGAAGTCGAAGCTGAACGGCGCGCCGTGCAGGGTTTCGACAAAGCGCCAATAGCCGTCATCGGTCTGTGACAGGGTGACATGGAAGGGCGCATCATGGCGCGTGCCGGCCGCCAACGGGATGGGCCCGGCAAGGCTGGACCCGAAGCCGACATCGACCAGCCACGGACCGTCCAGGTCGATCCGCAGGCAGAGGTGATTGCCGATCTGGCCGTCACCGGCCTGTTCGCGCATGACGCCGGCGCACAGGCGGGTGACGTCAAACCCGATCTCGCCGAGCGCCCAGCCCATCAGCGTGTTCTGCTCGTAGCACCAGCCGCCGCGACCGCCGGCGACCAGCTTGGCGTGCACGGCGGCTGCACCGCGCGCTGTCTGGCGGCCAAGCTGGACATCGAGATTCTCGAACGGGATGGCGTTGACATGGGCGCGGCTAAGGCCTGTCAGCGTGGCCAGGTCCACCTGCAGGGGGCCGGCAAAACCGATGCGGTCAAGATAGGCGGCAAGGTCTGGCGTCATGGCACCGACCTAGGAACGCGCCGGGGATTTCGTCAAGGCCGTTTCGAGGCCGGACCGCGCCGGAACAGATCACGCAAATTTGCGCTTTCTGGTTCATGCGCCCGAAAGCAAAGCCTGCGAAGACCGTTATCCCCGTCCCTATCATCAGTTGAAAGCGCTCATGCCCCACCTCGATCTTCTCACGTCCGCGATCCCGAACCGGATCGGGGATTCCGACGACCTGCTTCAATCCACACTTGAAATCGTCCGCAAGCACCTGGGCATGGATGTCGCGTACCTGTCGGAATTCATCGATGGACGGGCAGTGTTCCGCCGCGTCGATGCGCCGGGCCTGGAAGAATTGGCCAAGGTGGGCGACAGTCACAATCTGGCAGATGTCTATTGCGGGCATGTCCTGGAAGGCCGGCTGCCGGAACTGATCGCCGACACGGCCGACAATGCGCTGGCCAGGTCGATGCCGATCACGCACCAGATTCCGATCGGCGCGCACATGAGCATTCCGATCCTGCGGAGCGATGGCAGCGCCTATGGCATGATCTGCTGCCTGAGCCGCGACCCGAACCCGACGCTCAATGACCGCGACCTGGAAACGATGCGCGTGTTTGCCGACCTGGCAACCCGCCATATCAACAGAGAGCTGGCCGAGAACGAACAGCGGGCCGAACAGCGCCACCGGATTGAAAGCGTCCTGGCGCGGGGGGCCTTCTCACCGGTCTACCAGCCGATTTTCGATCTCGGGAAGATGACACCGGCCGGCTATGAGGCGCTCACCCGCTTCACTGACGAGCCGATCCGCACACCCGATGTCTGGTTCAACGAGGCAGCCGAAGTGGGCCTGGCAGAAGCGCTGGAAATTGCTGCACTGGAGCGGGCGCTGGCCAGGCTGGCAGACCTGCCGAACGACCAGTACCTGTCCGTGAACGCATCACCTGACACGATTGTCAGCGCCGCGTTTGCCGCCCTGATGGATGACCTGCCGCTGTACCGTATCCTGCTCGAAATCACCGAGCATGCCCAGGTGAATGACTATGCCACCCTGCTGCAGGCGCTGGAGCCGCTGCGCCGGCGCGGCCTGAAACTGGCGATTGACGATGCCGGTGCGGGCTATTCCTCGTTGCGCCATATCGTGCAGCTGAGCCCCGACGTGGTGAAGCTGGACATGAGCCTGACGCATGATGTCGACAGCGATGCGGCCCGCCGCGCGCTGGTTGGTGCCCTGATGTTCTATGCCCGCGAGACGAGTGCGCAGGTGATTGCCGAGGGCATCGAGACGCAGAACGAACTGGATACGCTGAAACTGCTCGGCGTGCGCAAGGGCCAGGGCTTCTTCCTCGGCCGCCCGGCTGCAGCGCTGCTGGACCCGGTCAGCGCCGTGGCGTTCCGGCGCGGCGCCTGAGCAAGGCGCGGGGCGGACCGCCCTCTTCCCCAATCCCGACGCTTGAAAGGCATGGCATTTACAAAATCCCGTTTTGATATATTATTACATCACAGAGTCGGAAAACCGACCTGCCAGGAAACGGAGGAAACACCGATGCTGAATACCCCTGCCACGCGCGCCCCGACCGCCGCCCTTCTGGCCCTGCCAGTGGCCTACGGCCTGTTCCTGATCATGAATTCGCTGATCGACGTGAAAGAGATCACGGTGGTGAAGCAGCCGTCACGCATCCTGGACACGATCACGCCGCAGCGGCCGGACCCGGACAAGCCGACCACCAGGCGCGTCAAACCGACGATTGCGGATACGGCGCCGAAACCGCCGCCACCGCCGCAAATTTCGGCGACGAAATCGACGATCAAGCTGCCGACGCCGGTCATCGCCGGCGCGGCACCGGCCTCGCTGGTGCCGTCCCACCTGAAACTGCCGAACATCGTTCCGGTTGTCGTTTCCTCCCGCGGCTTCCAGGTGGCGCGTCCGCCGGTTCCGACCTATCCGTCAAAGGCCGCCGCGCGAGGCCTGACGGGCCATTGCGACGTGGACTTTGCGATCGACCCGCGCGGCAAGCCCTACAATGTCTCGGCACGCTGTTCTGACCCCGTGTTCAAGGGAGAGGCCGAGCGGTCCGTCTCGAAGGCCGAATTCGTGCCACAGCTGGTCGATGGCCAGTTCGTGACGGTCAAGGGCCTGGTCTTCCCGCTGGAATTCACGATCCCGAAATAAGGCGCAGGTCGCGCCGGTCAGGCTGCGCTCGCCGAAACGGGTTGGCATCTGCGCGATGGTGAAGGGGACAGGCAAACAGCAAAAAGGCCCGCACCTTTCGGCCGGGCCTTTCTGAATCGTGCCTGGGGCGTACGGCCTACTCAGCCGCAACCGGGGCCGGTTTGCGCTTGTCGAACATCGTCCAGACGCCGTCGTCGCCGTGCCAGTCACCGCGGGTGGCACCCTTGGAATATTCCGTGGCCCGCTGTTCGAAGAAGTTGGCGTGCTCGACCCCGTTGAGGATTTCCGACAGCCAGGGCAGCGGGTGCTTTTCGATGCCGTAGATCGGCTCGAGCTTGAGCTGGCCAAGGCGCCAGTCGGCGATGTAGCGGATATAGTTCTTGATGTCGTCAGGCGTCATGCCCTCGATATCACCCGCCTCGAAGGCGAGGTCGATGAACTTGTCCTCAAGCGCGACCACCGTGCGGCAGCATTCACGGATCTTCTCGCGCAGTTCGTCGGTCATCACGCCGGTCTCGGCGCAGAAATTGTGGAACAGCTTGATCATGCCTTCGCAGTGGAGCGACTCGTCGCGGATCGACCAGGTGATGATCTGGCCCATGCCCTTCATCTTGTTCAGGCGCGGGAAGTTCATCAGCATGGCGAAGCTGGCGAACAGTTGCAGGCCCTCGGTGAACGCGCCGAAGACAGCCATCGAGACGGCGATGTCTTCATTGGTCTCGCAGCCGAACTGGCCGAGATAGTCGTGCTTGGCGGCCATCTCCTGGTATTCCATGAAGGCCGAGAATTCCGAGTCAGGCATGCCGATCGTCTCGAGCAGCAGGGCGTAGGCCGCGATGTGGATCGTCTCCATGTTGGAGAAACTGGCCAGCATCATGGACACCTCTGTCGGCTTGAACAGGGGCATGTAATTGGTCATGTAATTCGCGCCGACCTCGATGTCGGACTGCGTGAAGAAGCGGAAGATCTGGGTCAGCAGGTTGCGTTCGCCGTCGGTCAGCTTGACCGCCCAGTCCTTGCAGTCCTCGCCCAGAGGCACCTCTTCAGGCATCCAGTGGACCTGCTGCTGCTTTTTCCAGAAATCATAGGCCCACGGGTATCGGAACGGCTTGTATGCAAAGCTCGGTGTGAGCAGGCCGGGTAGATTGGAATTGCCGTCAGCCATGGGGGCCTCCTTGAAGTTCATGTCGATGTCTGGAGCATTATACACCACATATAGTGCTTCAATCAGGTTAATGCCGCAAGATGTACGAGTAGGAAATGCGGCACTTGTCCACAGGCTGCCCACAGGAAAATGCGCT
This sequence comes from Hyphomonas johnsonii MHS-2, assembly GCF_000685275.1. Lineage (GTDB taxonomy): Bacteria > Pseudomonadota > Alphaproteobacteria > Caulobacterales > Hyphomonadaceae > Hyphomonas > Hyphomonas johnsonii. The sequence goes on along the minus strand of NZ_ARYK01000003.1, from coordinate 301,558 downwards.
GGCGACGGCATTGCGGGCAGTGCGCGTTGAGCACATCCTACGCGAAACGGCAGGCTGAGTCCCCCTGCGCATGCGGCAGGCGCTGGCCGTGACCGGGACATTTTGACTCACCCCGGCGCCAGCCCGATACCGGGGCGACCAGATGGCGGCGACAGGCCCGGTGGCAGACAGGTCAGATTGGCCAATGTACCGCCCTCTTGGTGCGCAGGCTGTCGTCGCCGCGCGAAAAGCAGCTGAATTCATCAATATATACTGGGCATTACAGCCTTGACTGCTGACCAGCGGTTGTTGCGTATAAATTGATCTATACACAACAAAATACGTCCAGCCAGTGATTCGAAAGATCGAGGTGTGTGGGGAATGATCAGACTCGCCAGATTGCAGGAAATATTTCCCGTGTTGCCCGATGCCGGGCGCACCGAGACGTCCTGCCCTGAAGAAACCCCCTCGCTGAAGGTGCAAAAAATCGGGCCCGACACGTTCGGCCTGACGCGCCGCGTGTGCGTCGAATTGCCTGACGGGTCTGACGGGCTGGCAACGATCGTGCTGGCATCGGCCGAGTCGGAGGCCGAACTCGCCGCCGAGCGCAAACGCTATCGTGCCCTGTTCGCAGGCGTCCAGGACGACCTGGAATGGATCCGGCAGCGGGCGGCCGACCAGGCGCTCAGCCAGGAGGATCTCGACGCGGTGGCCGAACTGAAACGGCTGACCCGGGATGCACGCATGAATGACGCGCCGGACTGACGGGCCGGGCGCCCAAGGAAGCAAAAGCTCCCTGAACCGCGCCTGCCGGCAGTTCCCCGAACGGCCACCTTCCCGTAACGCCTTAAGGGTGCAAGGAATTCGCGCTTTGAATTAGCGAATTGGTTATACTGTCCAGTATATAGAAGGGGATGAATTATCAGGTCTGGATCCAGACAGATTGCGGTCTGTCCAGCGTACGGCGCCCAATTGCCGGTCTCGTCACCCCACGGGAGCGCAGCGCATGACCCCTCCGGAAGACCTGCAGAATATCTTCGACGCGCTGCCCTATCCCGTCTTCGCCAAGAATTCGAAGCACCAGTGGATCTATGGCAACAAGGCCTTTGATGCGCTGATCGCCGTGCCGGATTATATCGGCAAGTCTGACCGGGATCTCTTTCCTGCCGACCAGGTCAAGGTGTTCTGGACTGAAGACCGGCGGGTTTTCGGCGGCGAGGAAAGCATCAACGAAGAAGAAATCGGGCCAGATGTCTATGCGCTGACCCGCAAGGTTCCCTACCAGCTGGCCGACGGGACTACGGGCCTTGTCGGCATCATTATCGCGTCGGTGACATCGACCGAAAATTTCAGCAACGCGAAAGTCAATTACGAGGCCGAGATCGAGGCGGCGCGCAAGCGCCTGGCGCTGTTGCACGAAAGTTCGTCGCAGCAGGCGCTGGACCTTCAAAATCGCCTGTCCGTCGCTGAAAAGAAGCAGCACACCGCGATGGAAATTGCCCAGACGGATTCGACCACCGGCCTGAAGAACCGGCTGGGCTTCGAGAACGCACTTGAGGCCTCGGTCCGGCTTTCGACGAATACCGCCCAGCGTTTCGGCCTGGCGATTGTCGACGTCGACCACTTCAAGCAGATCAATGACCGGTTCGGCCATGCCGTTGGCGACCACGTGCTGGTGACGGTTGCCCAGCGGCTGACCGAGTTGCCCGATGTCTATGCGGTTGCGCGCTGGGGCGGCGACGAATTTGCGTTGCTGACCGAACTGCCGATGCAGGACCGGGACCTGATGAGGGCCAGCTTCAACCAGGCCCTCGAATACGTCTTCAGGCCGATCCGCACACCTGACCGGCTGATCGAGATTTCCGGATCGGTGGGCTTTGCGGTCTACACTGAAGATGCCCACGATACCGGCGACCTGATGCGATATGCCGACATGGCGCTGATGACCGCCAAGCGGCGGGGGCGCGGCATGGTGCAGACATTCAACCAGGAAATCCGCGATACGCTGGCGCGGCGGCTGAAACTGGCCCGCGACCTTCCGGACGCGATTACCGGCCGCCGGATCAGGCCGTTCTACCAACCGATCATGGGCACGACGGACCGGAAGATCCAGGCCGTCGAGGCGTTGGCACGCTGGGATCATCCGGAGCTTGGCCCGGTCAGCCCGGAGGAATTCATTGCGATCGCCCAGGAGTCAGGCCTGCTGAGCGATCTCGACACGGTGATCCTGGACACGGCCTGCCGCGAAGTCGGCCCTTGGCTGAAAGACCGGAGCATCACGTACCTGTCCGTCAACGCCTCGCCGATGGACATCGTGGGTGTCGATTTTGCCGAACGCTTCCTTGCCAGCCTGGAAGCGACAGGCACGAACCCGGAGCATATCTGTCTCGAGATCGTCGAATCCGCCATCGTCGGCAACCTGGAAGCCGCCTATCGCAACCTCGAACACCTGAGCCAGGCGGGCGTGATGATCGCCCTCGACGATTACGGCACCGGTTTCTCGAACCTGCGCGCCCTGCTCGACCTGCCGCTGGACAAGCTGAAGATCGACCAGTCGCTGATCCAGTCCATCGGGTCCAACAACAAGATCGCCGACCTGATGACGTCGATCATGCAGCTTGCCGATACATTGCAGGTGAATGTCGTGGCCGAGGGTATCGAGACCAAGTTGCAGGCCGCGTTCGTGACATCCGTCGGCTGCCACCTGATGCAGGGTTACCTGTTCAGCCGGCCGCAATCATTTGATTCTCTGAGCAAGTGGCTGACCGCCAACGAGATTCGGGCCGCCTAGGCCCACCTTCTCGGTTCCGGGCCCGATGGCATTGGCACCCGCCAGACCATAATGTGCATCAGGGACCGGATCATCGGCCTCCACGACCTGGTCCTGCGTGCTGACCAGCCGGTTCTCCGCGCTGAGGGCGCGGCGGTAGACGATGGCTGTGAGGATCACCAGAACGATTGCCGTGAGGCCCTGCCCGGTGAGGATGACAGTCTGGCTGGCGTGCAGTTCGGACAGGGCGGTCCAGACGGCAGTCAGTGCGACAATGGTCGTGATCTCCATGATGAGCAATGTCATGACCAAGGCTTTCAAGAAGCGGCCCATGTGACGTGTAACTTCCATGCGAACACCGGCAGGCGCCGGCACAGGGAAGATATCATCATGCGCCTGCGCGTCCGCAAGATGGGCGCCCAGGTCTATTTCAGTGGCCTGTGCGGCAGGCCGCCGGCACGTCCATGTCGAACATGGGAAGGCCCTCGCTGCACAATTCCAGGCCGCCCTGCCACATCATGTGCAGCGCAACGTAGAGAATGACGGCAAGCCCGATGAAGGCGATCCAGCGGTGACGGTTGAGCACGCGCGCGATCAGCGAGGACGCCAGCCCCATCAGCAGGATCGACAGGGTGAGGCCGAACACCAGGACCCACGGATGCTCGCGCGCAGCGCCAGCCACGCCGAGGACGTTGTCGAGCGACATGGACACATCAGCCAGGATGATCTGGACGACAGCGGCGCGCAGGGATTTGACCGGTTTCTGGCCGGCAATGGTGCCGTCGCCGTCAAGGTCTGCCGACGCGAGCGCTTCCTGGGCCGTCAGGGCGGCATGTTCCTGCAGTTCGCGCCACATCTTCCATGACACCCACAGCAACAGGACGCCGCCGGCAAACAGCAGCCCGACAATCAGCAGCAGCTGGGCGGCGACAAGCGCGAAGGCAATGCGCAGCACGGTGGCGGCGATGATGCCGATCAGGATGGCCTTGCCGCGCTGGTGTTTCGGCAGGCCGGCCGCCGCCATGCCGATCACGACAGCATTGTCGCCCGCGAGGACGAGGTCGATCGCGATAACGGCGAAGAACGCCTGAATGAGCTCAGGCGTCAGGAAATCCGATGGCATGGAGGGAACCCTTGTCTCCAGCGCAGGGGCCGGAGTTCTGTTTCGCTGCGAATATGGGGGGGTGTGCCCTGCGGGGCAATGACGGAAGCCGGGCCGGGCGGATATTTTTGCACACACAGCATGTATCGGAATGCGGAGCGATTCCGGGGCCGGTAATTTGGCGGCATGATGAACAGGGAGACCGACATGCAAAGCCCGGAAACACTGACTTATGGATTTGGCGACACGCCGTACGGCCGGATCGTGGTGGCCAAGAGCGCGCGCGGCATTCGCGCGGTGCTGTTCGGCGAGACCGATGCCGCGCTGGTGGCAGAGCTGAAGGCGCGGTTCGCAGGCACCGACCTGGTGCCTGCGGGCATTGGGATGACCCGGATGATCGCGGACGTGGTGAGCGTGGTGCGGGGCGAGGCAGCCGCCGGGGCGCTGGTGCTGGACCTTCGGGGCAGCCCCTTCCAGATGGCTGTCTGGACCGCGCTGCAGGCTATTCCGGCGGGCGACACGGCGTCCTATTCGGAAGTGGCCGAGGCGATCGGCAAGCCGGGCGCGATGCGCGCCGTGGCAGCGGCCTGTGCCGCCAACCCGGTCGCGGTGCTGGTGCCCTGCCACCGCGTCGTGCGCAGCAACGGGGCGCTGGGCGGGTATCACTGGGGCGTCAACCGCAAGCGGGCGCTGCTGGCGCGGGAGACCGCAGCATGAGCCTGCCGGCGATTGACTGGACGCGGGTCGAGGCGGGGCTGGATGCGGCAGGCTTTGCCTCGCTTGGCCTGTTGCTGGACGCGGAGGCGCGAGCGACGCTGACGGGCGCGTTCGGCGAGAGCGCACCCTATCGCAGCCACGTGCACATGGCGCGGCACGGGTTCGGACGCGGGGAATACAAGTATTTCCGCTATCCCCTGCCCGCGCCGATCGCGGCCTTGCGGGACGCGCTGTATCCAGGCTGCGCGGGCGTGGCCAATCGCTGGGCGGAACGCATGAAGCAGGCCGTGCGCTTTCCTGCCAGCCATGCGGACTTCCTGGAGACGTGCCATGCGGCAGGCCAGCAACGGCCGACGCCGCTGATCCTGTCCTATACCGAGGGCGATTATAACTGCCTGCACCAGGACCTGTATGGCGGCATCGTATTTCCGCTGCAGGTGGTTATCCTGTTGAGCGAGCCTGAGGCTTTTGACGGAGGCGAATTCGTGCTGACAGAGCAGAGACCGAGAATGCAGTCGCGCGCGCATGTCGTGCCGATGCGCGCGGGCGAGGCGGTCGTGTTCGCGGTCAATGAGCGGCCCGTGAAGGGCACGCGCGGGGATTACCGCGTGAAGATGCGCCACGGCGTCAGCACGCTGCGACGGGGCACACGGTTCGCGACGGGGATCATCTTCCATGATGCACTGTGATGGCTGACCTGTTGAGCGACCTGCGGCCCGCCGAGGCCTGGCATGGCGAGGGCGTGCTGCACCTGCCCGGCTTTGCCGATGCGGCAGCGATATGGGACGCGGTGCAGCCCGTTCTGGAGGCGGCGCCGTTCCGCCACCTGGTGACGCCCGGCGGCAAGGCCATGTCCGTGGCGATGACCAATTGCGGGCGGGTCGGCTGGGTGTCGGACCGGTCCGGCTATCGCTACGACCCGGTCGACCCGCTGAGCGGGCAAGCCTGGCCGGACATGCCGGACCTGTTGCGCGCCGTGGCACAGCGGGCGGCAGCAGCCTTCGGCGCGGCGGATTTCGATCCGGATGCCTGCCTGATCAATTGCTATGACGTGGGCGCACGGCTGACGCCGCACCAGGACCGGGACGAACAGGACCTGGGCCAGCCGGTGGTGTCAGTGTCGCTTGGCCTGCCCGGCCGGTTTGTCATCGGTGACACGACCCGGGCCGGGCCGAAGCAGGCGATCCTGCTGGAGCATGGCGACGCGCTGGTGTTCGGGCGCAGCGCCCGGCTGGCCTATCACGGCGTGCTGCCGGTGAAGACGGGCACGCATGGAATGATCGGCGCGCGCCGGATCAGCCTGACCTTCCGGAAGGCAGGGTAGCTGTCTCGACTTACGCGTGCCCGGCTGCCACGATGGATGAAATCGTGAAAGGGAGAAGACGATGCAAGTTGCCGCCTATGCTGCGCAGAGCCCTGAATCACCGGTCGAGCCGTTCGAGATTACGCGGCGCGACATCCAGCCCAATGACGTGCTGATCGACATTACCTGGTGCGGGGTTTGCCACAGCGACATCCATACGGCGCGCAACGAGTGGGGGCGGACGAAGTATCCGATCGTGCCGGGGCATGAAATTGTCGGGCGCGTCAGTGCGGTCGGCGCGGACGTGACCAGGCACAAGGTGGGTGACACGGTGGGCGTGGGCTGCCTGGTGGATGCCTGCCTTGCCTGCCCGGCCTGCGCGGATGGCGACGAGCAATATTGCGAAAAGGGATCGGTCGGCACCTATGGCGGGACCGAGCCGGTGATCGGCGGGCCGACCTTTGGCGGCTATTCCAAGCAGATCGTGGTGCGCGACGAATTCGTGCTGAAAGTGTCAGACAAGCTGAACCCGGCCGAGGTGGCACCGCTGCTGTGCGCGGGGATCACCAGCTGGTCGCCGCTGAAGCACTGGAACGTGAAGAAGGGCGACAAGGTCGGCGTGATCGGGCTGGGCGGCCTTGGCCATATGGGCGTGAAGTTCGCTGTGGCGCTGGGCTGTGACGTGGTGATGATCACGACCTCGCCGGAAAAGGGCGCAGACGCCAAGCGGCTCGGCGCGCATGACGTGCTGATCTCGAGCGACCGCGACGCGATGAAGGCCCACCGGGGCAGCTTTGATTTCCTGCTGAACACCGTGCCGGTCAAGCACGACCTGAACCCCTACCTGATGCTGATGGCCCGCAATGCCACGATGGTTCTGGTCGGCGCCATCGAGCCGCTGGAGCCGATGCATGGCGGCCTGTTGCTGGCAGGACGACGACGCCTGGCGGGGTCAGGCATTGGCGGCATCGAGGAGACCCAGGAAATGCTGGATTTTTGCGCCGAACATGGCGTGACGTCGGACGTCGAAGTGATCGCCATGAAAGACATCAACGCCGCCTATGACCGCGTGGTCAAAGGCGACGTGAAATACCGGTTCGTGATCGATATGGCGACGCTCTAGCGGGCGACGGAGATCGAGAAGGCGCCGAAGCGCTGGGGCGTGACCTGGGCGTCGAATTCCTCGGTGCGGTTCACATAGGTGAAGGCGAGTTGGACGGTGCGGTAATGGATCGCGAGGCCGGCCTGCAGGTCGCCGACATAGGTCTTGCGGTCTTCGACGCGCGGACCATCCCGAAACAGGTTGCCATCGAGGAACATGTCCCGGGCGATTGCCCGGCCGCTGGCCCCGACGAAGAAATAGCCCCCCAACGGGTTTTCGTCGGTGCCGGGGATGAACTCGCCTGCCCCGGAGAGTGCCGGACGGATGCGCGGCGGGCCGAAACTGGAATCGAGGTCCCAGCCGATGCGGGCCGTCAGGCCGGACGCCGCATAGGTTCGCACATTGCCGAGTGCACCGCCGACATCGAAGCCGAGATCGGTTTCCACGCCGAGCGGCAGGTCCGGCCCCGGGAACCGGTACAGGCGCTGTGCGACGATTTCGATGCCGGCCTCGTCGCGCAGCTGGTTGGGCCAGCCCTGCGCCTCGGCAACGCCGATGGTGCGGTGGAAATTGTTCTGGACAAACTCACCGCCCGCAGAGGGGCCGACAATGCCGAGATTGACCTGCAGCGTGTCCTGCGTGTTGGCGCTGGCACCGACAATCGTGCCGGAGGCAAACAGCCAGCCGGCATAAGGGCGATCGGTAGGATCGGGCACCAGGAGGGTCTTGTCCTCGGGCGTGAAGATGACGTGCGACAGGGCAAAGCCCTGGCGCAGCTCCTGGCGCTTCAGGTCGAGGAAGGGAATGCGGTTTGCCACCCATTCGAGCGCCGGGAAGACCTCGTCGGCGCCGGACACGCGCTCGATGCGCAATCCGTTGGAATAGTTGCGATCGGTGCCGCCGCCGAACTTGTCGTTTTCGACAGTGAGCGACACCACGGCGGGTTTCTTGACCTGGCCATGGGCAAGGGGCGCAAGAAAAAGGGCTGCAACCAGCGCAGCCCCGATACGAGTGTTAGCCATCTTCATGGCCGGACGCGTAGCACCTATCGGCGCATGGTGAAACTTACACCTGCGAAATCTTCAGTGTCGCTGAGACTGCCGTTGCGATCCTCGTATTTCACTTCCCGGCGGATGTAGCTGAGCGACAGTTCGCCCCCTCCCCGCTGGACGGAAATGCCGGCCTGCATGTCGCCGACCGTGATCTGGTCGGTCAGGGCCATGTCGTTGAGATTGGGCGCGAAACTGGTGTTGCCGGCATCCCAGATCAGCGCTTCGCCATCCGCGCCGGCAAAGATGTACCAGCCCTGCGGCTGGCCGTCCCGGCCGATGAGGTTGAAGTCCTGACCGATCCGGACTTCACCACCGACGCGCTTGGATTTCAGTTCGCCCTCTTCGCGCACGACAATGCGCGGGGCCACGCCGACATCAAAGCTGAGGCCGGTCAGTTCTTTCGGGGCCGAGAATGCGATCTCGGCAGCAATGTTCTTTTCAATCTGGCTCGGCCCGGAAAGGCGTGCCTTGCTGCGTTCCGCCACGACGGCGACCAGCGGGCCACTTCCCGACCAGCTGAGTTCCGGAAGGTCGGTCGGGACGAAGCGCGGGGTGATGCCGTAATCAGGCAGCGTGGAACTGGCGAAATCGATGGCGGTGACGGGCAATGGCGCCACCACGGTGCCGCTGAAGCGGGCCGGAGCGCCGTCGACGACATGCACCGAGGCGGCAGCGGGGTCTGCCTGGCGCGGGCCGGTCGTGGCAAAGCCGGTAAGTGCCATCGTCATGCCGAGAGTCGGCGGGACGGCAGGTTCGGAGCGGACATATTCGTGGGGCGACGTCGAAACGCAGCCCTGGCAGGCCAGTGTCAGTACAGTAGAGGCTATTGCGAAAACCATTTGCCGAACACCCTTCATGGCTCATCCTCGCACGTATCTCGTGTGCTATAGATTACACCTTATGGCTATTAATGTAGCATAAAGGACCTGAACTCCCCAAATGCCTTTCATCCGAAAAAGATTAATTCTGGTTGATCAACGGTTTAGGTGCGGATTCAGTTCCAATCCCTTTCGTCATTTGGGAATTTCCTCGCAAGAACCGTGCAAATACACGCAAATTCGCCGTTAATCGGTTCAGAAAATTGTTAGGAATGTGGCAATCAGGGCGCAGGTTGCCACCCATTCAGGCACCGGCCGCATTCCACCTAAACGAGAAACGGCCGGCCCCTTGTGGGTCCGGCCGCCTTGGAGATTGCAGGTGCCGCAGGCCAGCCTACTGGCAGGCAAGACACTCGTCATAATCGGTGTTGGGCGTATCCATCTGTGGCCCGTCGACCCGCTCGGATCCGGCAAAGGCGGCCCGCTGCACCGACTTGGAGCGGCAGTAGTAGAGCGACTTCAGGCCACGTTCCCAGGCCGTCCAGTGCAGCATGTGCAGGTCCCATTTCGAGACATCGCCCTTGAGGAACAGGTTCAGCGACTGCGACTGGCAGATATAGGGCGTGCGGTCGGCGGCAAGCTCGATGATCCAGCGCTGGTCGAGCTCGAACGCCGTCTTGAAGACGTCCTTCTCGTGCTCGTCGAGGCACTCGAGATGCTGGACCGAGCCTTCATGCTCGAGGATCGAGGTCCAGATGTCGTCGCTGTTGAGGCCCTTCTGCTCGAGCAGGGCTTCAAGCTGCTGGTTCTTCACCGTGAACGAACCGGACAGGGTCTTGTGCGTGTAGACGTTGGCCGGGATCGGCTCGATGCCGGCCGACGTGCCGCCGCAGATGATCGAGATCGAGGCGGTCGGTGCAACGGCCATCTTGTGGCTGAAGCGGGCCATCATGCCGACATCGCGGGCATCCTCGCAGGGGCCACGCTCCTTGGCGAGCTTGACCGAGGCCGCATCGGCGCCCTGGCGGATGTGCTTGAACATCTTCTCGTTCCAGACCTTGGCCATGGCGCCTTCCATCGACACGTTCATCGACTGGAGGAAGGAGTGGAACCCCATCAGGCCGAGGCCGACCGAGCGCTCACGCTTGGCGGAATAGACGGCGCGGGCCATTTCAGGCGGTGCGCGTTCGATGAAGTCTTCGAGGACATTGTCGAGGAAGCGGAAGATGTCTTCCAGGAAGTGTTCGTCCTTCGACCATTCCATGAACTTCTCGGCATTGACCGAGGAGAGGCAGCAGACGGCGGTCCGGTCTTCGCCGCGATGGTCGATACCGGTCGGCAGGGTGATTTCCGAGCAGAGGTTCGACTGGGTGACCTTGAGGCCGAGCTTGCGCTGGTGGGCCGGCATGGCGTTGTTCACGGTATCGGTGAACAGGAGATAGGGCTCGCCGGTCTGCATGCGCAGTTCGAGAATCTTCTGCCACAGCTTGCGGGCATTGATGGTGCGGACGACTTCGCCGGATTTCGGGCTGATCAGGCCGAAATCCTCGTCGGCGCGAACGGCTTCCATGAAGGCGTCCGTGATGTTGATGCCGTGGTGCAGGTTGAGGCTCTTGCGGTTGAAGTCGCCGGACGCCTTGCGGATTTCGAGGAATTCCTCGATTTCCGGGTGGTGGCAGTCGAGATAGCAGGCAGCCGAACCGCGGCGCAGCGAGCCCTGGCTGATCGCGAGGGTGAGCGAATCCATGACGCGGATGAACGGGATGATGCCGGAGGTCTGCCCGTTCTGGCCGACCTTCTCGCCGATCGAGCGGACATTGCCCCAATAGGTGCCGATGCCGCCGCCATTCGAGGCGAGCCAGACATTCTCGGTCCAGGTCTCGACAATATCGTCAAGCGAGTCGCCGACCTGGTTGAGGAAGCAGGAAATCGGCAGGCCGCGCGAGGCGCCGCCATTCGAGAGGACCGGTGTCGACGGCATGAACCAGAGTTTGGACATGTAGTCGTAAAGGCGCTGGGCGTGTTCGGCGTCGTCAGCGAAGGCCAGCGAGACGCGGGCGAACATGTCCTGGTAGGATTCGCCGGGCAGCAGGTAGCGGTCGCGCAGGGTCGTCTTGCCGAACTCTGTCAGCAGCGCGTCGCGGGAAGGATCAGTCTTCACCAGGGCGCCCTCGACCACGCGCAGCTGCGCCTCCGCTCCGGCCTTGGGTTTGCCTTTGCGCGGTGTAGATTTGGTCACAGACTTGGCCTCGGATGCAGACATGTGCAGCCCTCCAGATTCATTGATAAATATAGGAAGTGAAGCCCCCGGTAGCCAGATATGGCCCCCAACTTCTTTCCTGACACTACATATAGTGTCGGAAGGTTAACGGGCGGTCAACGGGGCATTACTTAAAACTGTCAAAAAGGGCGTGGAATTCCGGTTACCGGGAGGTTAACGCCGCACCGGATCGCCTGTCCAGATGGGGGATATGACAGGTTCGTAATGCACGGACAAAGACCGAATGACGCACGAACGGTGCGCAATAAAATTCGAAACCGGAAATGCACTGAAAAGGCGGAGACAGGCGAACGACCCGGGCTGAAATCGTTGGGGCTGCTTCGTTCCCGACCTGACCCGATTGGCGAATGGCCCGTCCGCCACCTGCCTCCTCCGGGCTATATGCGTGGGACCGGCGCGAATCGCAAGTGGGGGAGTGAGTCGCTGTGGGGCCAACCGCCCTATTGTCGGGTCCGTTTGGCGCTGTTACGCCTTGCCCATGCAACCGATCACAAGGGGAAAGCGATGAAATTCCGGCACATTCTACTGGCAGGCGTCACTGTCATGCTGGCGGCGGGCGCGGCCTCGGCAAAAGAGGACGAAGCCCCCTCGACGCGATTCACCGCAGACCGCGTGTTCGACATCGAGTATGCGAGCGACCCGCAGGTCGCGCCCGATGGCAAGTCCGTCGCCTATGTGCGCCACGCGATGGATCGCATGACCGACAAGGACAAGGGCGAAATCTGGATCCTCGGGCTGGCGGACGGGTCCAACCGGCCGCTCGCCGAAGGATCCTCGCCGCGCTGGTCGCCCGACGGCACGCGCCTCGTCTATTCGACTGCGACCGACGGCAAACCTGAAGTGCGCCTGCTCTATCTCGATTCGGGCCGCAGCTTCCCGCTCGCCCAGTTCCTGGAAGGCCCGTCCGAAACGGTCTGGTCGCCGGACGGCAAGCAGATTGCGTTCAGCATGTTCGTGAAGGGCGAGACGCCAAGCTTTGCCAAGGCGCCCACGCCGCCGGAAGGCGCCAAGTGGAACGATGGCGTCAAGGTGATCGACGACCTGACTTTCCGATTCGATGGCGCCGGCTATCTCAAGGACGGGGCCGACCAGGTGTTCGTGCTGCCGGTGGATGGCGGCACGCCGCGCCAGGTGACATTCGGCGACGCCGGGATGTCGGGCCCTGAATGGCTGGACAATGACACACTGCTGGTGACCGGGAACACTGCGGAAGACCGCGACCTGGACCCGATCGAGAGCGAAATCTATGCGATTGACCTGTCCGACCTGTCAGTGACGCCGCTGACGACGCGGGACGGGCCTGACACGTCGCCGGTTGTGTCGCCGGACGGCAAGACGATTGCCTATCGCGGGTTTGACGACAAGACATTGTCCTACCAGCAGGCAGACCTCTACCTGATGGACGCAGATGGCGGGAACCAGCGCCCGCTGGCGGCGGACTTCCCGGGTGACGTGGGCGAAACCGTGTGGGCCCCGGACGGCAAGAGCCTGCTGGTCCTGTCGGAAGACCACGGCGTGCTGACGCTGTTCAACGTGGACCTCAAGGGCAAGGTGTCCGAAGTGGTGACCGGCATTGGCGGCAGCTCGATCGGCCGGCCGTATGCCAGTGGCAGCTTCTCGGTCAGCGGCGGCCGCAAGCCCGTCGTCTCCTACACGGCCGGTTTCAGCGACCGCCCGTCGGAAGTCGGCGTGGTCGGCCTGGACGGTAAGAATGCGAAAGTGCTGACCGCACTCAATGCGGACGTCCTGCCCTATCTCGACATTGCGAAGGTCGAGGAGGTCAAGGTGGCGTCCAGCGCCGATGGCCGCGAGATCGAGGCCTGGGTCGCCTTCCCGCCAGACTTCAAGCCGGATGGCAGCTTCCCGCTGATCCTGGAAATCCATGGCGGCCCCTACGCCATGTACGGCCCGTTCTGGGGCAGCGAGATCCAGCGCTATGCCGCGGAAGGCTATGTCACGGTCTGGGCCAACCCGCGTGGCTCGACCGGCTATGGCGAGGACTTCGCTCTGCTGATCGACAAGGCCTATCCGGGCAATGACTATGACGACCTGATGAGCGTCGTCGACGAGATGGTGGCGCGCAAATATGTCGATCCGGAGCGCCTGTTCGTGACCGGCGGGTCGGGCGGCGGAATCCTGACGGCCTGGATCGTGACCAAGACGGACCGATTCGTGGCAGCCGCCTCGGTGAAGCCTGTGATCAACTGGATGACGATGGCGCTGGCGGGCGACATCGCGCAGGTGGTGCGGCGCCACTGGATACGCGCCGAGCCCTGGTCGGACCCGGAAGCCTTCCTGAAGTTCTCGCCGATCCGCTATGTCGACAAGGTGGTGACGCCGACGATGATCATGGTGGGCGAGGAAGACTGGCGCACACCGGCCTGGGAGGCCGAGCAGTTCTACACGGCGCTGAAGATGCGTGGTGTCGACACGGTGTATGTCCGCGTGCCGGGTTCGCCCCACGATATCGCCTCGCGCCCGAGCCGCCTGATTGCCAAGACGGACAACATCATGGGCTGGTTCGCCAAATATGACCCGGCCAAGCAGGACGAGGCTGACGGCGACAGCGAGGAGTAGGGATCATGACTGACGCCGAGATCATCCTGAACAGCCTGGACGCCCTCGCCACGCGCGAGGGTGATCCGGCGGCGGCGGTCTATGCCCGGCTATTCAAGGCCCATCCCGAGTTTGAACAGCTCTTCCTGATGGACACGGATGGCGGCGTGCGCGGCTCAATGCTGCAACAGGGATTCGAATGCCTGATCGATGCCGCCGAGGGCGGCAACATGGCCGCCGTGCTGCTGAGTGCTGAACGGGTGAACCATGAAAGCTACGGCGTTCCGGAAAACCTGTTCGATGCCTTCTTCGTGGCGATCAGGGACACCGTACAGGCCGCGATGGGCGCAGACTGGTCGTCGGAGGCCGACGCGGCCTGGACGCGCCTGCTGGCCCGCACAACGACGCTGGCGGCGGCCTGAGCCCACCGACTGACAGCTAGCGCGGGCGGTGCTCGGTGCCGAGACCGGCCGTGATGAAGACGGCTGTTGCTTCACCGGGCACATTTGCGGTGTGCCAGACGCCGGGCGCGTTGATGGCATACTCCCCGCTGCGGAGCGTGACCTCGGCCTCGCTGCCATCAGGGTGTTCCTGCAGCAGGGTGATCTCGCCAGCCGTGCACAGCACCACTTCGGCGCCGGACGGATGCATCTCCCAGACGGTCCAGTCTTCAGTGAACGTGTACATGGTGACGAGGCGCCCCTCGGCGCCATCGCCTGCATGGCGGGCACTGTAGGCGGCGTACCATTCCATTCCCGTGAACGCAGGTTCGGTTTCGGCTGTCGCGCCGAGACCAAGATGGATGGGATGTTCGGTGATGGATGTCGCTGACATGGCCGTGCTCCTCGGGCAGGACAAAAGCCTACCCGACACCGGCACGCCCATAAAGGGCGTTCCCCTCAGCGGGGTCGGCGGCGGTCTGGGGCGAGGCTTCGCCGGGCCCGGCGATCCGTCAGCGTTGCGACGACAGCCAGCATGACGTCACGCATGACCTCGTCGGCCAGCGTGCCGAACCGCTGGTCAAGGCGGGCGGCGAGCCGCTGCGAGCCCTTGCGCGCCAGGATGTCGAAACCGAAAGGCCTGCGCTTGGCGGTGCGCGGCTTATTCACTGGGGGAGGTTTCATCTTTTTGCCTCGTCTTGCCGACCCCGGTGATGATGGCGAGGCCGATGAGAATGATGGCACAGGTGCCGATCCAGACCAGCGACAGGCCCAGCATGAAGGCGCCATAGGCGAGCCCTGCGATCAGGACCAGGAAGCCGATGAGATAGAGCGCGAAAGAGGACATGTCGGGGTTCCAGTCATTGTCTGTACTGGTGTCTCAACGCCGCTTTGCCAGCGCGGTTCCCGGCAGGATGCGCGGGCACAAGGAAGCGCCGGCGACGGCACCCGGCGCCCCTGCCCCCATGTGCAAAGGCCTCCCGGAATTCCGGGAGGCCTTGATGGCATTCGCAGGACTGGACGGGCCGTCGCGGCCCTAGTGGTCTGCGTTGGACTTGGCGCGACGCTTGCGCTCGTGCGGGTCGAGATAGATCTTGCGCATGCGGATATTGGTCGGGGTGACCTCGACCAGTTCGTCGTCGGCGATATAGGCCAGCGACTTTTCCAGCGTCATCTGGAGCGGCGGCGTGAGGCGGACAGCCTCGTCCGTGCCCGAGGCGCGCATGTTGGTCAGCTTCTTGCCCTTGAGGACGTTCACTTCGAGATCATTGTCGCGATTGTGCTCGCCGATGATCATGCCGGCATAGACCTTGTCGCCGGGATGGATGACCATCGGGCCACGGTCTTCCAGGTTCCACAGCGCGAAGGCGACAGCCTCGCCCTGCTCCATGGCGATCAGCACGCCCGTGTGACGGCCCTGGATGCGGCCCTTGTGGGGCGCATATTCATGGAACACGCGGTTCATGATGGCCGTGCCGCGCGTGTCGGAGAGAAGCTCGCCCTGATAGCCGATGAGACCACGGGTCGGCGCGTGGAACACCATCCGCGTGCGACCGACGCCCGAGGGACGCATGTCGAGCATGTCGGCTTTGCGCTCGGACAGTTTCTGCACGACGATGCCGGAATGCTCGTCGTCGACGTCGATGGTGACTTCCTCGATCGGCTCGAGCTTTTCGCCGTTGGGGCCTTCCTGCATGACGACCTGCGGACGCGAGACGCCGAGCTCGAAGCCTTCGCGGCGCATGGTCTCGATGAGGACGGCGAGCTGGAGTTCGCCGCGGCCTGACACGGTGAAGGCTTCGGCATCCGTGGCGCGGTCGACCTTGAGGGCGACGTTGCCTTCGGCTTCCTTCAGCAGGCGGGCCCAGATGATGCGTGAAGTGACCTTGGTGCCCTCGGTGCCGGCGAGCGGCGAGTCGTTGACGCGGAACGTCATCGAGATGGTTGGCGGGTCAATCGCCTGGGCTTCGATCGGGGTGGTCACGGACGGGTCGCAGAACGTGTCGGCGACGTTCGCCTTGGTCATGCCGGCGAGCGAGACGATGTCGCCTGCCACGCCTTCGTCGACGGGCACGCGCTCAAGGCCGCGAAACGCGAGCACCTTGGAGATGCGGCCCTGCTCGACCAGCGAACCGTCGCGGGCGAGAACCTTGACCGTCTGGTTCGGCTTGACCGTGCCGGACGTGATGCGCCCGGTCAGGATGCGCCCGAGGAAGGGGTCTGCGCTGATCGTGGTGGCGAGGAGGCGGAACGGGCCTTCTTCGACCTTCGGGGTCGGGACATGGTCGACAACCATCTGGAACAGGGCGTTCATGTCGGTGGTCGGGTTTTCGTATTCGGTGTTCATCCAGCCCTGCTTGGCCGAGCCGTAGAGGATCGGGAAGTCGAGCTGCTCGTCGGAGGCATCAAGATTGGCGAAGAGGTCGAAGACTTCATTGATGACTTCGTCGGGGCGACGCTCGGGCTTGTCGATCTTGTTGACGGCCACGATCGGGCGCAGGCCGACCTTGAGCGCCTTGGAGACCACGAACTTGGTCTGCGGCATCGGGCCTTCGGAGGCGTCGACGAGCACGATGGCGCCATCAACCATTTGCAGGATGCGTTCGACCTCGCCACCGAAGTCGGCGTGGCCGGGCGTGTCGACGATATTGATGCGGTAGCCGTTCCATTCGACCGACGTCGTCTTGGCGAGGATGGTGATGCCGCGCTCGCGTTCGATATCGTTGGAATCCATCGCGCGTTCGACGGTTTTCTCGTTCTCGCGATACGTACCAGACTGTTTCAGTAGCTCGTCGACCAACGTTGTCTTGCCGTGGTCGACGTGAGCGATGATCGCGATATTGCGCATTTTCTCGATGGATTGGGACATAAAGCGGGCTTTCGGGAGGCTGGATTTGTTGCGGCGCACATACACGGGCGCGCGTGGATTGGCTATGCCTAGTTGTCAGGGGACCCGGACCCGCCAATTTGCGCCTGTATCGGCGCCTCGCAAGGAGACTTCATGCCTGTTTCCCGCATCACCGCCGCACTCACCGCCCTGATCCTGCTTGCAGCCTGCGCCAGCCGACCGGGCGCGGACGAGTCGGCCTATGTCTTTTCATCCTTCCGCGGCGACGGCGAAACAGGCCTGCACCTAGCCTGGAGCCGGGACGGGCTGACCTGGACCGCACTGCGCGATGACGCCGCGTTCATGGCGCCTGAACTGGGCGGGAAGCTGATGCGTGACCCGTGCATCATCAGGGGGCCGGACGGGCTGTTTCACATGGTGTGGACGACCGGCTGGTGGGAAAACAATATCGGCATCGCGCATTCGTCCGACCTCGTGACGTGGACCGGCCAGGCCATGCTGCCGGTCATGGCGCACGTACCGGATGTGATGAACAGCTGGGCGCCGGAGATATTCTACGATCATGCGGCGGGCGAGTACGTGATCTTCTGGGCATCGGCCATTCCGGACACGTTCCCGGACACCGCCGACCGGGGCGACATCCGCTCGACGGTCGGCAAGGCACTCAACCACAGGATCTATGCGGTGACGACGAAGGACTTCCAGACCTATTCCGACACCGCCCTCTTTTATGATGGCGGCTTTGTCTCGATCGACGCCTCCCTGCTGGAGGATGATGGCCGGTATGTGATGTTCATCAAGGACGAGACCAAGCGGCCGGAGCCGGAGAAGAATATCCGCATGGCGTTCGCCGCCCACGCGCAGGGCCCATACGGGCCGGCCTCGGCGCCGATTTCTCCGGACGGGGTCTGGGTGGAGGGGCCGACCGCGGTGAAGATAGGCGGACAGGTCCATGTCTATTTCGATGCCTACATGGAGCACCGGATGCGGGCGATGCGATCAGCCGACCTGGAGACATGGGAAGACATCACGGACCTGGTTTCGTTCCCGGCCGGAACGCGCCACGGCAGCGTCCTGGAAGTGACGCAGCGTGAACTCGCCGCACTTCTCGCATCCCCCTCGCCGCGATAATTGCAAACGCCCGCCCACCATGCGAGGCAGGATCCCTGCGAAACCAGGTAACGATGCTCATGACCAACTCGAACGACATGCCGCTTGCGGCCAAACCCCTAGACCGCGCCGCCCACCGGCGCACGGACGAAGCCTGGCTGGAACAGGCCGTGCAGGACGACACAGTGCTGATCTTCTTCATGCGTGCGGGCGAGCCGCTGGTGGAGAAGGGTCGCGGGCTGGTCTGGATGGGCCCGGAAGCCTTGAAAGTATCCCCCGGATCGCCGCGCATCTTCCTGGGTGAGGACAAGACCGGCGCGCCGGTCTTCGCGCTGAACCTGCCGGAAAAGTTCGACCTCGACGGGTCGCTGATCGCGGGCGTTGGCGAGTTCGGCGAATTCCGGTCGAGCGTGGCCGCCCTCGGCGAGATGGAAGCCAACCTGGTCGCCACCGCGCGCAGCCTGTTCCTGTGGCATGCCAGCCACGGCTACTGCGCCAAATGCGGCGGCAGGGTGGGCGTGGTCGATGCCGGATGGAAGAGCCAGTGCACGCAATGCGGCGCCGAGCACTTTCCCCGCACGGACCCGGTGGCGATCATGCTGGCGGTGAAGGACGGCAAGTGCCTGGTCGGGCGCCAGGCGATGTGGCCGGCCGGCTTCATGTCGTGCCTCGCGGGGTTCTGCGAACCGGGTGAATCGATCGAGCAGGCCGCCGCGCGCGAACTGTTCGAGGAGGCAGGCATAAAATGCGATCCGGCGAGCGCCGAATATGTCGCCTGCCAGCCCTGGCCGTTCCCTTCCTCGCTCATGGTGGGACTGATTCTCGAAGCGCAAAACGAGGACATTTCGCTCGATGACAAGGAGCTCGATGAAGCAAGATGGATCACCCGCGCCGAAGCACGCGAAATTCTTTCTGGCACGCATCCGGAAATTTTTTGCCCGCCTCCGGTCGCAATTGCCCATCATATATTGAAGACTTGGGCTCTTCGGGACGATTAACCGTATACTGACTACCCGCCATCGCTCGCCTGTCAGGTGAAAATCAAGAGTTGATTTCCCGCGAATCACAATATTATTCAATCGCCACTGACAGGAGATCGGAAATGGCAATTGCGAAGAAACCTGCTGCCAAAAAACCGGCAGCTAAGAAACCAGCCGCAAAACCGGCAGCTAAGAAACCAGCTGCCAAACCGGCAACCAAGACTGCAACGAAAACCGCTGCGAAAAAGCCCGCTGCCAAGAAGCCGGTTGTCAAAAAACCTGCTGCCAAAGCCGCTGCAAAGCCAGCCGTGAAAAAAGCTGCTGCGAAACCAGCCGCCAAGAAGCCAGCTGCAAAGAAGCCGGCCGCCAAAAAGAAGTAAGTCTGCGGACGATAATTCGAGAAACGGGCGAGCATGACTCGCCCGTTTTTTTATGTTGAATCAACACATTACCCCAAAAACACAAACCCCCGCACCCTGCTGGGCACGGGGGCTGTCCCCTGGACGGATCAGATCAGGAACTGGCCGTCCGACGGGGCTGACCGGGCAGGCCTAGAACTTCAGGACGTAGGCAACGTCGATCACATCGACCGAGTCGTCATAGTCGAGATAGGTGTAGCCCAGGCGGATACCCTGTTTGGGGGTGAAGTAGTAATCACCGCCAATACCGATGGCTGCTGCGTCGTCGTCTGCCGACACGTTGACACCAGCCGCCTTGGCCGAGATCTCGGTGCTGACATAGCCGACGCGACCGAACACGTCAGCCTTTTCGGAAAACGGGATCCGGCCGACGGCGTACACGCCGTAGGAGCTGTCCAGCTCAACCTTCGTGTTGATACCGGCAATCGTGGTGGACTCATCGGCAACGCCGATGGCCGCTTCGAGTTCGGCACCAAGGAACTGGTTGAAGTTGTAGCCTCCACGCAATTGGACAGCGCCGAGGTCGGCGTCGTCCGCGCTATAGTTGCCATAGCCGATCGTGCCGTAGAATCCGGTGTCCTGCGCGAAGGCAGGCGCAGCCGCGAAAGCAACGAGGCTGATAGCCGTGGTGAGTGCAAGTTTCATGGGAGGAAGTCCTTTTGTTATCCCGTCTCCGGGAACCGGGAATCTAGTGACGATTTCGGCCAAGTTGAGTGAATTGGTTGTAATGTTTGTCGACGGAGCAAATGTGTTGCCGGCGCGCAACGCAATGCTTTTAGATGCTTGATTTTGCAAAATTTATTCCAAATACCACCTTTCGTTCGAACGGCGGGTCTTGTTCATTTATCGTTCAGATGTGTGGCGGAACTGCCTTATTCAGCCAGCGCGGACCAGGCCGCATCCGCCCTGGCAACAAAGCCGGGAATGTCCGCATTCCACTTGTCCTGGATCGACCGGTTATAGTTCAGGTAAAGCTTGCCATCGACGATCTTCCAGTAGCGCGCATCACCCTTGGCGTACTTGCCGTCGGCCATGGCCCAGGCGCAGTAGCCGCCATATTGCGGCGCGTACATTTCCGGGTCGGCGATGAAGGCGTCGCGGTTTGCGGCGCTGGCAAACCTGAAGGTTGCGCCCTTGTACTCGGTTGTGAACGCGTCAGAGCCCTTGAGCGGGGCGCCGTCAGTGAAATAGGCGACCGGGTCATGGCCCTGGAGCGCCGTGCTGGAGAACCTGCCGGTATAGATGGGCGGCTCGGCGGCGGCGGCCGGCGGATAGGCCACGGCCGGAACCGTGGCCAGGGCGGCAGCAAGGAGAAGTGGGCGGAGTTTCATGATCGGTCTCGTTCATGTGGGATGAGAAGTGGCCGCCGGGGCTGGGACGGGGCTGAGGTGGAAGGGGAGACCTCAGACTTGAGCCCCGGCGGCAATGCGAAATCTCAGACGGGGTGGGGCTGAGGTTCCACAAGGGGGGAATGGGTGGTGTCGGGAAGGACGGCCGACATGATCAGGGAGAAGCCGTGCGGCCCGTTGGCCTTAACCTTGTCAAACATGCGTGCTTCCCTTTCTGGTATGCGCCCCTTGTCCCACGGACCGGCCATCGCGGACAAAGCAAACGCCCGTGATCGGGGCCCACGATTTCGTGACCATGTGGCAGGAAGGGCGTGAACGGATCACGGCTTCAGGCCTGGCAATCGCCGGACCGCCGGGCGCGCGGCGTCCATGCGAACGGCTTGTACGCCTTGTTGAGGGGCGTTTCGGCGACGTGGTTGGTGTAGTTCGAAATCACTTTCAGCGAGACGCCAAGGATGACGCCGAGCACGGCCGGCCGGTCCCAGCCGGCCCGGATGAACCGTTCGACATCGGTGTCGGACACGAAGCCGCGCTGGATGACCACGAGGCGCGTGAACTGGCGCAGCGCCTCAAGCCGGGCATCCGCCACGGGCCGGCTTTCGCGGACAGCCTCGATGACGCTCATGTCGAGCCCTTCCTCGCTGGCGGCAGCTGTCTGTGCCGCAACGCAGAAATGGCAGGCATTCTCCACGCTCGCCGCGATCAGCACGACCTGGCGTTCGAGCGGGGTGAAGCCCGCGCTCTCGAATATCCGTGACAGGCTGAGATAGGCCTCCAGCGCCGCCGGGTTGGCCGCCAGGATGCCGTAGAGGTTCGGGATGTCGCCGTTCGCCTCGCGCTCGCGCTGAAGGGCGTCGCGGGCCGCAGGGGGGGCAGCATGCTCGTCAAGGATCGGGAATTCACTCATGGTGCACACTTTCGGGTCAATCGGTGTCGGCCGGAAGCATTTCTGGCCTGCTGTGAAGGAACCTAGGCGCTTTTCCCCTTCGCAGAACGCAGACAGACCCCATATGCTTCATTCGAAATCTGCATAGGAGGCCCTGGGGTGGACCGGATTGATGCCATGCGCCTGTTTATCCGCGTTGCGGATGCAGGCAGCTTTTCAAAGGCCGCGAATGATCTCGGGCTGGGCCAGCCCACCGTTTCGCGGCGCATCCAGGACCTGGAAGCCAGCCTGGATGCGACATTGTTCATGCGCACGACGCGCTCGCTGAGCCTGACCGAGGCAGGCGAGCGTTTCTACAAACGCGCCGCCGACATCCTCGTCGAGTTCGACGATGCCGAAGCCGAAGCGCGGGGACTGGACCATGAACCGGTCGGCCTGTTGCGGATCTCTTGCGTGTCCTCGATGGCGCGGCTGGTTATCGGGCCGCGCATTTCGAGCTTCATGAAACTGCACCCGCATGTCCGCGTCGATGTGCTGACGGATGATACCTATACCGACCTCGTCGGTGAGGGCGTCGACCTGGCGGTGCGGATCGGTTCGCTGACTGATTCCAGCCTGATGGCGAAGAAGGTGGCCGAAGCGCCACGCGCACTCTGGGCCTCGCCTGAATATCTCGCAGCGCGCGGAACGCCGCAGCACCCGAACGACCTGGCCTCGCACGACGCGGTGATGTTCCGTCAGATCACGCAGACGGAATGGACCCTGACGCGCAATGACGAGACGGTGAACGTGAAGGTCGACGGACGGTTCAAGGCATCCTCGGGTGACCTGCTGCTGCAGGCCGCGCAGAACGGGCTCGGCCTGTTCCTGTCAGCAAGCTGGCTCGTCTCCGACTGCATCAATGATGGCAGCCTTGTCCGTGTCCTGCCGGAATGGACGGCAGCGCCGAGCCCGATCTATTTCGTCTGGGCATCGGGCAAGCTGCGCGGCAAGGCCAAGCTGTTCGCCGACCATGTCGCCGAGGCGCTGAAATCCTACGAGGACCCCTGTTAGGACTCGCGCTGCGAACTTGACGGGAAGACGCCGAGAATCTTCAGCGACTGGGAGAAGAAGCCGAGCTCCTCGAGCGCATTCTGGACCGGGCGCTCGTCGGGATGGCCCTCGATTTCCGCATAGAACTGGGTTGCCGTGAACGACCCGCCGATCTGATAGCTTTCGAGCTTGGTCATGTTGACGCCATTGGTGGCGAAACCGCCCATGACCTTGAACAAGGCAGCCGGGATGTTGCGTACTTCGAACAGGAACGCCGTCTTGGCCGGCCCCTGCCCGGCTTCGACATCAGTGGCCTCGCGCGCCATGATGACGAAGCGGGTGGTGTTGTGGGCCGCGTCCTCGATATCCTCGGCCAGGATGTTCAGGCCGTAGACGCCTGCCGCCAGCCGGGGCGCGATGGCCGCCGTCGACAGGTCTCCGCTCTCGGCCACTTCGCGGGCCGCGCCGGCCGTGTCGGCCGCCGTCACAGGCTCGATCTGGTGGGCCTTCAGGAAGTTGCGGCACTGGCCGAGCCCCATGATGTGCGAGCGGGCCCGGCGGATCCCGTCCAGTGTGGCGCCCGGAAGGGCCATCAGCTGGAAGCGGATCGGCAGGTAGTGCTCGCCGACAATCTGCAGCTTCGTCGTTGGCAGCAGGTAGTGAATGTCCCCGACCCGGCCGGCAATCGTGTTTTCGACCGGAATCATGGCGAGATCGGCATCGCCCTTTTCGACGGCGGTGAAGCAATCCTCGAATGTCCGGCAGGCAAGCGGCGTATAGTCTGGATAGGCCTCATTACAGGCGATATGCGAATTTGCCCCGGGTTCCCCCTGATAAGCGATGTTCCTGGCCATTCGGCGTCCTTCTCTTCCGGTCCAGCATGCGTCGGATCGCCGCGACGAAAGGGGAAGCGCCCGTTCCTCACAGCCTTTATGTTGTCTGCACCCCGTTAGCGTGCCAAAAGGCGCGCGCCAAGACACATGACCAGACAGATTCGAAGGAATGCCCCCATGGGAGAACTCGGTGCCAACAAGATCCTCGGCGCACTGTTAGCCACCGCACTCGGCCTTCTGGGCCTGCATCAGCTTTCAGGCATCGTGTTCAGCCAGGGTGGCGGTGAAGGCCACCACGGCGAAGAGCACGCTGAAGCGACCTCGATGAGCGAACAGATGTGCGCCAAATTTGCGTACTGTGTTGAAGTCGCCGACGGCGGTGGTGGCGGTGCTGAAGTCGTTGAAGACGTGTTCGACCTCGGCGCGGCGCTTGCCAGCGCAGACGCTTCGAAAGGCGAACGCACATTCAAGGCCCAGTGCACGACGTGCCACAATATCACGGATGGCGGCGCCAATGGCACCGGCCCGAACCTGCACGGGGTGATCGGCGCACCGAAGGCTGCGCACCCGGGATTCACCTATTCCGCGGCCCTTCCTGCGGTTGGCGGCAACTGGACCTATGAAGACATGGATCACTGGCTGACCAATCCGGGCGCGTTCGCACGCGGCACGTCGATGTCGTTTGCCGGCCTGCGCCGCGATTCTGATCGCGTGAACGTCATTGCCTACCTGGCAGCGAATTCCCCGAACGCACCGGCCTTCCCGGCGCCGATGGCGGCGGCTGATGAAGCGGCTGCGCCAGCTGAAGGTGAAGCTGTTGAAGGCGAATCAGCGGCCCCGGCCGAGGGTGAAGCGGTGCCTGCAGACGGCGCTGCGCCCGCTGAAGACGCGCAACCGGTGGTCACCGAGGGCGAAGCACCAGCCGACGCTGCCGAGGCCCCTGACGCGCCTGCAGAGGCAGCCCCAGCCGAAGAGTCGCACGACTAGGCGACCGGTTCGGCCATCCAGTCCGGCACACGGCCGGCAAGTTTCCCGATATCAATGCGCCGGGCCCCAACGGGCTCGGCGTAATAGGTTTTGATCCGCGTGATCGCGTCTTCCAGCGGCTCGCGCGCCACGGCCATGTGCCAGGCATTGGCGTGCAGCAGGTGGTGGGTGTCGGTCATGATGCCCGCATGCCCCTTCCAGAAGAGGATATCGCCGCGTTTCAGCGCGCCGGACACTTTCCAGTCGACAATCTCGTCGCCGGCCCAGGCCAGCTGCATGTCGCTGTCGCGCGGCAGGAGGACGCCGGCAGCTTCGAACGCCTGCTGCGTCAGCCCCGTGCAGTCGAGGCCAAGGCTGTCGCGCCCGCCCCACAGGTAGGGCGTGTGGAGGTAGCGCTCTGCGGTGGTGACAGGATCGGGTTCCATGGTGCCCAGAGGCGCCAGGTGGCGCGTGTGGACCCATCCGGCGTGTTCGCACTGCACATAGTCGCCTTGCGTACCGGACGCCGTCACGTGGGCGCCCAGGGACAGCACGGTCTGCGGGGGTGATTTCAGGTCGGGCGCCGAATAGGCGTGCGTCCGCAGCGTCCTGACCTTGTGAGTCGGCGCATGCACCGGCTGGGAGAGCGACGCCATCGGGACCCAGCCGACATAGTGGTCGCGCCGGCAGCGGGCGAGGCCGAACGCGCCGTCTTGGGCGAATATGTCCAGGATTTCGCCGTGCAGGGCCTGGGTCGCCAGGCGCGCATCCGGCGCTGGCGTCTCGAATACCGGCGCCATACCGGCGCTGACCTGCCAGGCAGCGCCCTCCCCCGGAGGGAGAGCCAGTCTGGGATCGGAATAGTCGGGCATTGTATCAGCCAGCCTGGACAGCGTTTCGGATCAGGCAACCGCGCTTGATGATTTTCCGGTGCGCGGCGCCAGCGTGTCTTCATCCTTGCCCGAAGCTGCGGCGAGAACAAGGCCGGCAAAGGTGCGCAAATACGACATTCCGGCCGACGTGCGCTCGATGAAGATGTTGCGCAGGTCGTTGTCATCCTTCACCCGGCGGACGAAATCGAGGCGGGACAGCGTGTCCAGCGCCCGCGTGACGGCAGGCTTGGCAATGTCGAGATGGTCGGCCAGGCCGCGCACGGTATGTGGCCCCGGGGTCAACGCAATGGTCATCAGGATGGCTTGCTGGCGGGCCGTCAGGTCAGGGGCATCCGAGCGCACGGATGCCGTAACTGCCCGGCGCCAGAGCTCCAGTCCACCGCGTTCCGACAATTCCATCTACACATCCTCTCGATTCGCCTCAGAAACGAATCTCAGGTGATTTGCCCGGGCCGTCTAGGCCCTGAAGGACCCTGCCAGACACTTACCCCTTCACATCAGGCCCAAAACACCCGACATTGCGTACATGGCTAGCCAACCCTCATCTGCGCACGTTCACGCCAACACGCCCTGCAGCCCGCAGGATGTGGACACGTTCCTGAACGATGCCGAAGCCCTGGTCATGCGCCGCGGCGCCCGGATGACGCGTATCCGCCGCAAGGTGCTGCGCCTCCTGCTGGAAAGTGCCGAACCAGC
Organism: Hyphomonas johnsonii MHS-2; assembly: GCF_000685275.1. Lineage (GTDB taxonomy): Bacteria > Pseudomonadota > Alphaproteobacteria > Caulobacterales > Hyphomonadaceae > Hyphomonas > Hyphomonas johnsonii. The sequence goes on along the minus strand of NZ_ARYK01000003.1, from coordinate 275,426 downwards.
CAAGGCCTACGACCTGCTTGCGAATCTTGACGGCGAGGGCTCTGCAAAGCCACCGACAGTCTACCGCGCGCTCGATTTCCTCCAGGAATCGGGCCTGGCGCACAAGATCGAAAGCCTCAACGCCTATGTTGCCTGCGGCCATGCGAGCCACAGCCACTCTGCCGTGTTCCTGATCTGCGACAGCTGCGGCGGCGCCGAGGAACTGCACGCGGTGTCGACCAGCCAGGCCCTCAAGGTCGAAACCGCCGCAGCCGGATTCAACATGACGCGCGCTGTCATCGAAGTGCGCGGCACCTGCCGGGATTGTGCTGCGTGATCACTCTCTGGCGAGGCAGTTGCAACCAATGGGATTGCGACGAGATGGGGCACATGAATGTGCGCCTTTATGTCGAGAAGCAGATGGAGGGGCTCGCGGCCTTCAGCCATGCGCTGGCGATGCCCTACGCGTTCCAGGAGAATGCGCCGTCAACGCTGGTGCCGGTCGACCAGCACGTGCGCTTCATCCGCGAAGTGCTGCCGGGACGCCCCCTGACCATGCAGGGCTGTGTTGTCAGCATCGGCGAGAGCGATGCCGTGATCTACCAGGAACTGCGCCACAGCGACGGCTTGCTGTCAGCCGCCTTCCTGACCCGCGTGGCCCATATCGACACCAAGGCGCGCGAGACTTTCGGGTGGAGCCGCCGCGCCCGTGCTGCCCTTGAGGCGCATATCGATACACCACCGGCAGAAGCTGCGCCGCGCTCGTTTGATCCGGACGCGCCGACCCTGGCAACCGCCGCTATCGGGATCGAACAGGCCCGCGACCTTGGCATGCCGCTGATCGGCAAGGGCGCTGTGCCGCAGCACCATCTCGACATGCATGGCCGCATGGCCCCGCCCTGGATCATCGGGCGCATTTCCGACAGCGTGCCGAACCTGTTGTTCGACTGGCGCAACCGCGTTGCGGGTGCGGACAAAGGCCGGCGGATGGGCGCAGCCGTGCTGGAAAACCGCCTGCGCTACCATCGCTGGCCCAAGGCGGGTGACCTGTTCGAGATCTACACGTCGCTTGGCGGCACGGCCGAGAAGACGCATTCGCTGGTGCACTGGATGATGGACCCGGCTACCGGCAAGCCATGGGCGACAAGCCAGGTCGTCGCGATCACGCTGGACCTCGAAAAGCGCAAGGCCATGCCGACCCCGCCGGACATGCTGGCTGAACTTGAAACACTCGCGCCGCGGGGCCTGAGCCTCTAGAGATATTCCGCCATGATTTCGGCGATGCGCGGAATGTCGGTCTGACGCAGGCCCGCAATGTTGATGCGGCCGGATGCCGGCAGGTACAGGCCGTGTGTCTCGCGCATGTCTTTCGTCGCTTCCGGCGTGACCGGGATCTGGCTGAACATGCCGTTCTGATCAGCAAGCGCCGCCAGACGGTTCGACCCGGTCTTTGCGACGAGCGCGTCAGCCAGTGCCTTGCGCAGGCCGATCATGCGGTCGCGCATCCCGGTCAGTTCAGCTTCCCATTCCGCGCGCAAAGCCGGGTCGCCCAGGATGGTGGCGACGATCGCCGCGCCATGGGCAGGCGGCATGGAATAGCTGGTGCGGGAAATGTCTGCGACGTGGGTCATCACGGCTTCGGCGGCCCGCTTCGTATAGGCCTGGCCGAGGAAGCAGCCTGTCCGCTCGCGGTAGAGGCCGAAATTCTTCGAGCAGGAATAGGAGACCATCGAGTCTTCGGCGATCTTGAGGAACAGCCGCGCGCCTTCCATGTCGGTCTCGAGGCCACCGGCGAAACCGTGATAGGCAATGTCGAGCATCGGGATGACGCCGCGCTCGACAGTGAGCATGGCCAGGTCGATCCACTGCTGGACGCTGAGGTCGATGCCGGTCGGATTGTGGCACGGGCCCTGGATGATGATGCCGTCACCGCGCTTTGTCCGCGACAGGCTGGCCATCAGGCTTTCGAAATCGACCGTGCCGGTTTCAGGGTTGGCATAATCATATTCGGCGATCGCCAGACCGGTATTCTTCACAAGGTTCGAATGGTTCGGCCAGGTCGGCCGGCTGAGCCAGACGGTCTTGACGCCAAGCCGCTTCATCAGGCCGACGCCGAGATAGAGCGCGCCGCAACCGCCGGGCGTGGTCATCGAAATGAGCCGGCCTTTCTCGATCAGGTGCGAGCTGTCACCGAACACGAACCGCTCGATGGCGGCGCAGAAATCCGGATTGCCGCGCGGGCCTTCATACACTTTGGTGGTTTGCTGTTCGAGAATGACGGCTTCGGCCTTTGCGACCGCCGACATGATCGGCGTGTGGCCTGAATCATCCTTGTAGACGCCGACGCCAAGGTCGAACTTTTCGGCACGGGTGTCTTCGCGATAGGCGGTCATGAGACCGAGAAGCGAGTCCGAAGGAAGCGCGTTGAGGGATTCGAATGCGGGGTTCATTTATTCAACCAGGGTTGCTTCGGTTTTCGCCCTTACTTCATCCATCGTGACGCCGGGCGCAAGTTCGATGACCTTGAGGCCGCCGGGGACAACGTCCATCACGCAGAGATCGGTGATGATGCGGTCAACGACATTCTTGCCGGTCAGCGGCAGGGAGCATGCCTTCAGGACCTTGGTTTCGCCCTTCTTGTTGGCGTGATCCATCACGACAACGATGCGCTGGACACCGGCAACCAGGTCCATCGCCCCGCCCATGCCCTTGACCAGCTTGCCGGGGATCATCCAGTTGGCGAGATCGCCATTCTCGGCCACTTCCATCGCGCCGAGGATGGCGAGGTTGATATGGCCGCCGCGGATCATCGCGAAGCTGGTGGCGCTGTCGAAGAAGCTGGTCCGGTTCAGCGTGGTGATCGTCTGCTTGCCGGCATTGATGAGGTCCGGGTCTTCCTCGCCCTCGTAAGGGAACGGGCCCATGCCGAGCATGCCGTTTTCCGACTGCAGCGTCACGTCGACGCCTTCCGGAATGTGGTTTGCCACCATGGTGGGAATGCCGATGCCGAGGTTCACATAGTAACCGTCATGCAGTTCCTGCGCGGCGCGGGCCGCCATTTCATCGCGTGTCCAGGGCATCAGATGCTCTCCCGCTTGCGTGTGGTGCGTTGTTCGATGCGCTTCTCGAAGCTGCCTTTGAGGATGCGTTGCACGAATATGCCCGGCAGGTGGATTTCATCCGGGTCGAGATCGCCGGTGGGGACGATTTCCTCCACTTCGGCAATCGTGACCTTGCCGGCCATCGCCATCGGCGGATTGAAGTTGCGGGCCGTCTTGTTGAAGATCAGGTTGCCCTGGGTGTCGGCCTTCTCGGCCTTCACGAGCGAGACGTCGGCAACGAGACCGGTTTCGAGAATGTAGGTCTCGCCATTGAACTCGCGGTGTTCCTTGCCATCGGCGATGATCGTGCCGACGCCGGTCTTGGTATAGAAGCCGGGAATGCCCGCGCCCCCTGCCCGGCAGCGTTCGGCCAGCGTGCCTTGCGGATTGAATTCCAGCTCGAGTTCGCCGGAAAGGTACTGGCGTTCGAATTCCTTGTTCTCGCCGACATAGGACGAGATCATCTTCCGGATCTGGCGCGTTTCGAGCAGCAGGCCGAGGCCGAAGCCATCGACACCGGCATTGTTGGAAATCGCCGTAATGCCCTTCACGCCGCTGTCGCGCAGGGCCGCGATCAGGTTTTCCGGGATACCGCAGAGGCCGAAGCCGCCACACATGACGGTCATGCCGTCGAATGTGAGACCGTCCAGCGCCTCGCTCGCGTTGTTGTAGACCTTGCTTGCCATCAGGCCGATGTCACCTTTTGCTCAATTGCACCGAAAATCGAATGGCCTTCGCCATCCAGCATCTCAATTCGTACCACATCTCCCGGAGACATGAAGGGGGTCTCAGGCGCATTTTTCAACAATTGTTGAATCATGCGGATTTCGGCAATGCAGGAATAGCCGCGACCGCCTTCGCTGACCGGTTTTCCGGGGCCGCCATCCTCGCCCTTGTTGGAGACCGTGCCCGATCCGATGACCGTACCGGCGCTGAGCGGGCGGGTCTTGGCGGCGTGGGACACAAGCCGCGCGAGGCTGAACGTGGCGTCCTGTCCGGCTTCGGCGCGGCCGAAGGGCTTGCCGTTATAATCGATGCGCAGCGGCAGGTGGACGAGGCTGTCTTTCCAGGCCGTGCCGAGTTCGTCGGGCGTCACGGCGACCGGGCTGAACGCACTGGGCGGTTTCGACTGGAAGAAGCCGAAGCCCTTGGCAAGTTCGCCCGGGATCAGGCCGCGCAGGGAGACGTCATTGCACAGGAGGACGAGCTTGATATGGCCGGCAGCGTCCTTCTCGGACACACCGGCGGGCACGTCATCGGTGATGACGGCGATCTCGCCTTCCATGTCACAGCCCCAGGCGACATCGGCGAGGGGGATGTCATCGCGCGGGCCAAGGAAGGCATCGGAGCCGCCCTGGTACATCAGCGGGTCATCATAGAAGCTTTCCGGCACTTCGGCGCCGCGCGCTTTGCGGACGAGTTCGACGTGGTTGATATAGGCCGAGCCGTCAGCCCATTGATAGGCACGCGGCAGCGGGCTTTCGCAGTCATGCTCATGGAAGCGGAAGGTCGGCACCGAGCCGATCTCGACCTGGTCGGCGAGCTGCTGCAGCCGGGGCGCGCAGTCGGCCCAGTCGTCGAGTGCGGCCTGCAAGGTGGGCACGATGCGCGCGGCGTCGGTGCATTTTGTCAGGTCCTTGGAAACGACGACGAGGCGGCCATCTCGGGCGCCATTCTTCAGTGTGGCGAGTTTCATTCAGTATCTCCGCTGCGTTTCAGGAAAAAGAGGGTGTTGGAGGCGTCCGAATTGGCAAAGCCGATATCCGGCAGGTCGTCGCCATTCAGGTCGCCCACGGCGAGATCGTAAGTGTCGCTGTCGCCCGGCAACAGGGTCCGCTGCGGCGGGCCTTCAATGTTCATCACAACCGCGTTCGGGCCTTCATTGGCGAAGATGGCATCCGGGCGCCCATCGGCGTTGAGATCAGCGACACGCACGCCCTGTGATACCTCGTCCTCCGGGCCGATCGGTGTTGAGCGGGTGAACTTGCCACCATCGTTGAGGAACACACGGTTCGCGCCGGACAGGATAGCGGTGACAAGATCCAGGTCTCCGTCGCCATCCCAGTCGGCCAGCGCCACGGAACGGGACTCCCACTCTGCGTCGCCGACGAGATCCGGGGCGGCGTAACCGTCGCCATTGCTGAGGAAGACCGCAAGCGTCGCCTCGCCGCGCAGGGCCAGCACCGTGTCGACCTCGCCGTCACCGTTCAGGTCACCAAGGGTCACTCCAACGGCCGGCAGGTCTGACAGCGGAACCGTTCTGGCGTCCGGCCCGAGCGGCCCGAGGGCGAGGAAGGACCCGCCCCTGCGGTCTGCAATGACCAGGTCGGTCGCACCGTCATTGTTGATGTCCGCCGTCGCACAGCCGCGTGCCGCGCCGGCCTCGCCAATCTCGCCAGCGTCAGCAAGGCGGCCTGCGCCGTCATTGCGGAATACGGCGACGGGCAGCCAGTCACGCGGCACCAGCAAGTCCATGTCGCCATCCTTGTCGATATCCGCCGGGCACCCGCCATAGCCGGTGGTGCGCCATTCGCCGATTTCGGCCGCCATCGGGAAATGGCCCTTGCCATCATTGAGCAGCAACATGTCCGCAACCGGCCAGTGGCGCCCGTTTACCGCGGCAATATCGAGATCACCATCGCCATCGAAATCCGCAAAACTGATTCCGGCGGTGAAATCATCCTCGCCGCCGAACCAGTTGAACTCCTCGATATGTGTCAGGCTTTCCGTGTCTGTCAGCGGGATCACCAGCCTGTCAGCATAGGCATGGGGGGATGCGAATGCGGCGAGCAGGACCGATGCGACCCAGGCAGTGCCATGTTTCAGCGTGACGCGTTTCATGTCTTCGTCCTTACTGGATTTCTCGGACTGGCGCTGGACCAGGCTGTGCACAACGGCAGGGAAGGTCAGGAACAGGGACAAAATATCGGGGCTCAAAATGAAGCAACCGGCTCACCATCGCTAGAGCCATGAAAGCCATGATATAGGCTAGCCAGAGCAGGAACACTATCTTCCTTGCTCAAGGAGTCGTTGGAAACGGCGCGAAGCATCGCAGCGCCTCTCAGTGGTTTTCCGTCGCGATCTTTTCGTGCAGCCAGGCCGCATGTCTTGGCGCTTTCTTCGTGCGGCTCCACTCTTCCAGCATCTCGGGCGCGACGCGTTTCAGCTCGGCCATCTGTTCCGGCGTGCCGGTATTGCAGGCCAGTTCCAGGCGATGGCCGTTGGGGTCAAAGAAATAGATCGAGCGGAAGATACCGTGATTGGTCGGGCCGACGACATCCAGCCCATGCGCCTCGGCGCGCGCCTTGGCGGCCGTCAGGTCGTCCATCGTGGCGACCTTGAAGGCGATGTGCTGGACCCATTGCGGCGTGTTGTGGTCGCGGTCCATGGCCGGCTGTTCGGGCAGCTCGAAAAAGGCGAGCACGTTGCCGTTCCCGGCATCGAGGAAGATGTGCATGTAGGGGTCATAGGCCCCGGTCGAGGGCACATGGTCTTCCGCGATGGCAAGCTGGAAATCCATGCCGAGAACGTCGTGGTAGAACTCGACCGTTTCCTTGGCATCCTTGCAGCGATAGGCGACGTGGTGGACGCCTTGAAGATTTGGGGCATCAGTCATGGAAACCTCACTCATGAGCGCTCACCCTGAGCGAAGTCGAAGGGCGGGCGCGGGCCGTGGCGGAATTCGTTCCGGGAGGCGCATCCTTCGACTTCGCTCAGGATGAGTCCGTTCACTGGGCTGTCGTCTTTCACACCTTTTCCTCGACCTTCAGCACACCGCGCTCGACCTGGTCGCGCTCCATGCTTTCGAACAGGGCCTTGAAGTTGCCCTCGCCGAAGCCGTCCTTGTAGTCGCCCTTGCGCTGGATGAATTCGAAGAAGACCGGGCCGACCTGGGCCTGCGCAAAGATCTGCAGCAGGAGGCGCGGTTCGCCGCCCTCGGTCGTGCCGTCGAGCAGGATGCCGCGCATCTTGAGGTCTTCGACCGGCTCGCCATGACCCGGCAAGCGGGCGTCGAGCATGTCGTAATAGGCTTTCGGCGGCGCTGTCATGAACGGCACGCCGAGTTTCTTGAGGCGGTCCCAGCAGGCGACGAGGTCGTCGCAGATGAGGGCGATGTGCTGGATGCCCTCGCCGTTGAACTCACGCAGGAATTCCTCGATCTGGCCCTTGCCGCCTTCGCCTTCTTCATTCAGCGGGATGCGGATCTTGCCGTCCGGTGCCGTCAGCGCCTTGGAGGTGAGGCCGGTATATTCGCCCTTGATGTCGAAATAGCGGATTTCGCGGAAGTTGAAGAGCTTCTCGTAGAAGTCTGCCCAGTACTTCATGCGGCCGCCATAGACGTTGTGGGTCAGGTGGTCGATCAGCTTGAAGCCCGCGCCGACAGGATTGCGGTCGACACCCGGCAGGTATTCGAAATCGATGTCATAGATCGAGAGTTCATTCTGGCCGGTATCGTAACGGTCGATGAGATAGATGATCGCGTTGCCGATGCCGCGAATGCCGGGGATATGCAGTTCCATCGGGCCGGTGGTCATCTCGACCGGCTCGGCGCCCTGTTTCAGCAGGTGCTCATACGCCTTGCGGGCGTCCTTGACGCGAAAGCCCATGCCGCAGGCCGACGGGCCATGCTCGCGGCTGAAATACCAGGCCGGCGATTTCGGCTCGTAATTGGTGATGAGGTTGATGCCGCCCTGACGCCAGAGTTCGACATCCTTCGAGCGGTGGCGCGCCACCCGGGTCATGCCGATGGTTTCGAGCACAGGCTCGAGAATGCCTTTTTTCGGCGCCGAAAATTCGATGAACTCGAATCCGTCGAGCCCGGCGGGGTTGTCAAACAAGTCGGCCATGGTTCACTCCCGATTGCGGTGGACTAATATAGTTTCATATGTAACTATATTTCGCCCGATTGCAAGCCTATATCCGGACCAAAGCCATGCCTGATCCTGCCGACAAAACCGTCCTTCGCCTGCGCGAATTCCTGCCCTACCGCCTGTCGGTCCTGTCCAATACGGTGTCACGCGGCATAGCCGATCTGTACGACCGCGCGTTCGGGCTTTCAATCTGGCAGTGGCGGGTCATGGCCGTGCTGGGCGAGAATGCCGCGATCACGGCAACCGAGATCGGCCAGTTCACCGCGATGGACAAGGTGGCCGTCAGCCGGGCCGTCGCCAGCCTGCTGGACAGCGGCCACATCGCCCGCGAGGCCTCGCTCGAGGACGGACGTCGCGCCCTCCTGTCGCTGACGGCGAAAGGCAAGGACGTGTATGAGCAGATCGTGCCGATCGCGCTTGGCGCCGAACGCAACCTTGTCAGCGCGCTGAGCGCAGAGGAACACGCCCAGCTAGACGGCCTGATGGAGAAGCTGGCCCGCGCCGCCGCGCCCGACCGGGACCTCTGGTAGGCGTCAGGCGAGCGGCCAGAACAGCGGGATCACGACCATCGCCACGCCGAACAGGAGCAGGTTCAGCGGCAGGCCGACCTTGATGAAGTCCGTGAACCTGTAACCGCCTGCCGTGTAGACCAGCGTATTCGTCTGGTATCCGATCGGCGTTGCGAAACTGGCGCTGGCTGCAAACATGACCGCGACCACGAACGGCCGCGGGTCGATGCCGAGATGCGTGCCGAAACCGATCGCGATGGGGGTGAGAAGGATCGCGGCGGCGTTGTTGCTGATAATCTCCGTGAGGGCGGAGGTGACAAGGTAGAGCATGGCCAGGAGCGCAAACGGACCGAGCTGGCCCATCGGACCGGCCACGCTGTCGATCAACAGGCTGACCGCGCCGGTCTTCTCCATGGCCTGGCCAAGCGCCAGCATGCCGAAGATCAGCATCAATATGTCCCAGCGGATCGACTGGTAGGCTTCCTGGTGGTCAAGACAGCCGAGCGCGACAACGGCCGTGGCAGCGATGATGGCAAGCGCGGCAATCGGCAACAGCTCGACTGCAGCCAGGCCCATTACCAGCAGGACCGCCAGGACCGCGATCCACGCCTTGCCGCGCCGGACGGCACGGTCGCTGGTGGCGGTGAGATTGTTGAGCGCGCCGTCCTCGAACATCTGGCGCATGCCTGTCGCGGGTCCTTCGACCAGCACCGTGTCGCCGACATCGAGGCGCATCTCGTCCAGCTTGTCGGTTATGTTCTCGCCATGCCGGTGGACCGCCATGATGTAGACGCCGTAGAGGCGGGCGAGGCCGAGGCCGACAAGACGGCGGCCAATGAGGCGCGATTGCGGGCCGATGACGCCCTCCGCGATGATCACTTCGGACGCCTGGACCGGCTCGAACGCGGTCGGGTCGGTGGCTGCCGCACCGATCGCCACATGGCCGAGTTCCTTGAGAGTCAGCATTTCCGAGACCGGCGAGCGCAGCACGATCCGGTCGCCGCCGCGCAGCACCAGCTTGCCGAGGGATGCCTTCAGCGACACGCTTTCGCGCAGCACGTCGATGATCTTGAATCCGCGTTGCGCCGAAAATCCGGTCTCGGACAGCGGCCGCCCGACGAGGATCGAATCGATGGGGATCAGGATCTGGGCGATGAAACGGCGCTCGCGCTGGTCCGGCAGCATGCCGGCCAGGGTGGTGCGCGCCGGCAGCAGCCACCAGCCGGCAATAACGAAATAGGCCATGCCGGCCAGCGCCATCAGGCTGCCCGCCGCCGTGATCTCGAACATGCCGAACGGGGCAAGGCCGCCATCCTGCGCCACGCCATCGACCAGCAGGTTGGTGGATGTGCCGATCAGCGTCGTCGTGCCACCGAATATCGAGGCGAAGGACAGCGGGATCAGCAGTTTCGACGGCGAAATGTCCAGCGCCTTGGCCAGCCGGATCGCGACCGGGATCAGGACGACGACAACCGGCGTGTTGTTGATGAAGGCCGACAGGACGATCACGCAGACCATCATGGCGAGCACGGCAACGATGGGGGGCCAGTTCTCGGCAAGCCGGCAGACCCATCGCCCGGCCAGGTCGATGACGCCCGTGCGGTCGAGCGCGGCCGAGAGGACGAACATCGCCGCGATGGTCAGCGGCGCGGCGTTGGAAAACACGCCCAGTGTTTCCTTCACACTGAGAATGTCGGTCAGCATCAACGTGCCCATCGCCATCAGGGCAATGACATCCGCCGGCAGGGACTCGCGCACGAACCCGAAAAAGACGATTCCGACGAGGAAAAGCACCACCGCGATCTGCACGGGCGAAGAATGCAGAAATTCCACCATGCGACCTGCTCCAGGATTGCGGGGCGATTAGACCTGAACGCGCCTCAAGCGCAATCGATCCTGTGCGTACCGAACACGAAAGTCAGATCAGAAATTCTATCAGGCCGGGCCGAGGGGCCTGCCGGGCCTAGCTGACACGCCGCCGGCGGGCATACAGCGAACGGACAACGGGGCCGTCCTCTTCGACGGTAAACCCTTCGACGAGACGCGCGATAAAGGCCGAAAGCTGGTCGCGGACTTCGTAAGGGGCCTCCATGGGGAGGAAATGCGAGGTTCCGCGCACCTGTTTCATCACCATGTTCGGGTTCAGCTGGATCAGCTTGGCGCGCACCTTGCCGCTGATGACGGAATCCGAGTTGGGGCGAAGGACAGAGATCGGAATGCGCTTTTTCTTGACCTTGCGCATGGCGCCCCAGGGCCGGTTGCGCTGCGCCGCGAAGACCGCCGCCTCCCATTTCGGTTCGCACAGCAGCCGCCATGTCTGCTCGGCATCGTCGGCCGAGCCAGAGTCGACCCGTTCGATGCCATCCAGCAGGTAGTCCGCCAGGAAGGGCTCGCGCCAGGTGCTGAAGGCGCCGCGGCCGGTATAGGATTCCAGCGCGTCGCGGAACGACTTGAACACCGGTTTGCGCTTGCGCGCCCGCTTGGCCATGTGGTTGCGGGATATCAGACTGGAAACGAGCGGCAGGACGTGGTTCCAGAAATATATCCGGCGGGACAGGATGACCGGGTCGGCCAGGACAAGGCCCTTCACGAGGTCCGGGCGTTTTCCGGCGACAAGAAGCGCAACGCATCCGCCCATGGAGTGCCCGCCGAGGACGACGCCCTGGGGCGCTTCCTTGTCCAGCCACTCGATGATGTCATCGCGGAAGCGCGCCCATGAGGCAAGGCCGCCTGGCCGGGCCGGCAGCGTCGAGCGGCCATGCCCGCGCATGTCGAGTGCCGCAACCCGTGCCCGGAGGCCGAGAGGGGCCAGCAGTGACTGGTAGGTCATCGCGTTGAAGCCGGTCGCATGCAGCCAGATGGCGGCGTAGGGCTTGATGGGGTCGCCAAATTCTATTCCGGCAATCTCCCCGCCGGCCTTCAGTTCACTGCGTATTCTTCGCATCAGGTCCTGTTCCCGAATACCCGGCGCAGGATGTCGGTCGTGCGTGCAACGGGGTTCTCGCGGATTTTCTTCTCCTCATCCGCGACGTAGAGGAAAAGCCCGTCCAGGCCGAGATCAACGGCGTGTGTCGTAAGGTCGCCCTGCAGTTTTGTCGTCACGCCGCCGAGATTGTATTGGCTGGCTGCCTGTTCGAGGGATGTGAAGGCGCCGGACTGGGCAAGGGCGGTGCTGACATAAGGCGTGAATGCCTGGCGCAGCTGTGCCTGTGTCTTGTTGCGCAGGAAGTCCGTCGCTGCCGTGTCGCCGCCATTCAGGATCTGGAGCGCATCTTCGATCGTGATCGAACGGATGGCGCCGAGGACGAGGGCCTTGGCTTCGGGAACGGAGGCTTCGGCGGCACGGTTCATGCGCAGTTCGAGATCGTCGAGAGGCCCGCTTGCGCCAATCAGGCTGAGATTTTTCTGGATGTCGCGATAGGTGTTGGGCAGCGGGATGTGCACGCGCGGATCGCTGAAATAGCCATTCGGCTGGCCGAGCCGGGCGGCGACGAGATTGGTGCCGACCGTCAGCGCTTCGCGCAGGCCGGCATCGATTTCAGCCTGGCTGAGCGTGCCGGCCGTCGCCGTCTGCGAGCCGAAGACCTCACCGAGGATCGCACCATATTCGCCAGGGGTGCCGTCCGTTGCACAGCCGACCGGCACCAGTACCAGCGCCAGTGCGCCCAACATGCCTTTGTTCATCGACATCTCCCTGTCGCGCTCCATGGCGGGCGCTCCGGCTGACCCTACAGGACGGCTTGTCCGAATAGAAGGGACAAGATCACCCGCGCGACATCAAGGCCGGGGTTACGACATTGTCACGAGAAACTTATTGACCACAAGCGTAGTCCCGGATTAAGACTACGCTTGTAGTCCAAGCTTGGGAGAGCCTCGGCATGAAAATATCTGCTGCAGAACTCGACGTCATGGGCGTGCTCTGGGAACGCCCGGGCATCGCCGCCAGCGACGTTCACGACGCGCTCGGCGCGGAGAAAGACTGGACGAGCAGGACCGTGAAGACCCTGCTCGCGCGCCTTGTCGAGAAAGGCGCCGTTGTGACCACCGAAGACGGCCGCCGCTATCTCTACTTTCCGGCTATCGACGAAGATTCCTACAAGGCGAAGGCGGCGGGGCAATTCATTGACCGCGTGTTTTCAGGCCGCGCCGCACCGCTGGTTGCCCACCTCGCCGACAGCCGCGGATTGACCAAGCAAGACATTGCCGAGCTGGAAAAACTCCTGGGGGACCTGAAGAAATGAGCGCCGAACTGCTGACACCCGACCCGAAAGCGCTGATCGAGATGGTCATCGCGGTATCGATCCTGATCGGCCTGGTGCTGGTCGGCCGAAAGCCGGTGGCCCGCAGGTTTGGCGCCGGTATCGCTTATGCGCTGTGGCTGGTCCCGCTGGCCCGCATGGTGATGCCTCCCCTTTCCGGCCCGGTTTCCTGGATGAGTGTCCTGGGTCTCGCGCCGACCACGGCCATGTCAACGGCTGCTGAAGCGGCAGCACCTGCGCCCGCTGCGCATGCCGGGATGGCGTTCGTCACACATCCGGGCGAGGCCGCCGGCACGGTCGTCAACGTGATCCGGTCTTCGACATTCGATACCGAGGTTGCGGCGCCCGCAGCATCCGTGCTGGGCGGGCCTGACCTGGCCGCGATGATCGTTCCCGGCCTGTTGGCGATCTGGGTGATCGGCGCCGCCTGCATGATCCTTCGCAATGTCTGGGCGCAGGCCAGTTTCATGGCAGTGGTCGACCGCGAGAAATCGCCAGTGTCGCCCCGGCTGCAGGCGCTCGCCGAGGATGTGGCCCGCCAGGTCGGAGTCAAAGGCAAGCTGCGGGTTGCGACGAGCCTGATCTCGACCGGCCCGCTGGTTACCGGCCTGCTGCGCCCTGTCGTGCTGCTGCCCGCCTGGTTCGAAGACGACTATGACCGGGCCCAGCAACGCGCCGCGCTTGCCCATGAGCTGACGCATATCCGGCGCGGCGACCTGTGGGCCCTGCAAGTGGCTGAACTGTTCGTCGCCTGCCTGTGGTTCAACCCGCTGGCCCATGTCGGCCGCCGGGCGTTCCGCACCGACCAGGAAGCCGCCTGCGACAGCGATGTGCTGCGCTCCGGCGCCGCCAGCCCGCACGAATACGGCGCAACACTGCTGAAAGCGGTCCGCCTGTCTTTCCCCGAGCGCCTGCCGTCTGCTGCCAGCCTGCCCCTGACGCACTCGCTGAAGGAACGCATGCGCCTGCTTGCCTATCCCGTGCCGACCCGTGCACGCCGCCTGGCAGGTCTTGGCCTGACAGCGCTGCTCGGCTCGGCGGCACTCGTCACGACTGCTTCCGTGACAGCAAATGCCGATGAACGGCTGGATGGACAGCCGGTCCGGCTCAAGATCGAAAATGCGACGCTCTATATTGATGGCGCGGAAGTGAAGGACCGCCAGTTCGTGGTGCTGGGAGAGCCGTTCAACCATCCGGACCCGATGGCCAATGACGAGATCCGCCACCTCAGCGAGAAGATCAGCATGGAGACGCGCAAGTTCGTGGTGCCACCACCGATGCCGCCGCTGCCCCCGATGCCGGAAATGCCCGCAATGCCGGCCACGCCGCACGTGCCCGCCGGCGTCCACGGCACCCACCTGGACGGCGGCGACGGCTCCGACGAGCAGCATGTCTTCATCTACCGCAGCGAAGACATGTCGGACGCCAACGAAGCGGAATGGGATGCCTGGGCACAGGCCTACGAGGCCCGGATGACGGAATGGGAAAAGGTGGTCGACCAGCGTGTCGCAGCCTGGGAAGAGCAATATGGTGACGAGTCAGACGCCGCCAATGCTGAGCTCGAGGCCCGTATCGACGGCCTGACCCAGGACCTGGAGATGCGCGTCGATGCGGCCTATGGCAACTCCTTCGAGAGCCGCATGGACGATGTGGCCGCATCGCTTCAAACGCTCGCCGTCAGCTGCCGCGACGCCAATCTCGCCAAGGGTGAAGCCCGGATAATGAATCAGGCCGTCGCCGGCGGCGAAGCGCTCAGTGTCGTCTGCGTCCAGGGCGATGCAACCCGTCTCAGCGCCCCTGAAACGCTCGCCGTCATCGAAGGCAGCGACCAGCTGTGCGACGAAGAGAAGAAGGCGTTTGGCAAGACCAAGAGTTCGCGCCGGGTCATCGAAATCACCAAATAGGGACGAGGTGCGCCCGCACCCTGTCCTGACGCGGCCCCGGTGCGTACCCCTACAGCGCCGGGGTCGACTGTTTCCGGGCCGCTGAATTGCCGCTTTGCGCGTCCGCCTGCGCCGATTAGGATGGAATCCTGAGATTCGCCTCGCCGGGTCCTGACGGGAGCGCACCATGACCATCAAGACTTTCCTGCTTTCCATTGCCGGCCTCGTGGCCCTGTCCGCCTGCGCCTCGGTGGAGCCGGAACCGTGCACGTCCGAATGGGTCGATTTCCGGACCGAGAAAGTGCTGAATCGATTTGCCTCGAACAACCGGGGCATGATCGGCGACCTGCGGCGCCTGCAGGACAGCGAGGGCGACATCAATCCGGTGGTGGCCATGCAGCTGATCGGCAACCGCAAGCAGATCCAGCGGTTTGCCGACACGTTCCAGTCGATCGTCGTGCCGGAGCTTGAATCCGCGGTCGACCAGTGTGGCGGTGCCGACAATCTCGTGCCGGCGTTCACCGAGTTTCTCCGGGATGAAGGCGTCGGCGAGCAGACGCTGGAATGGATCGGCCCGGTGATCGGCCTGATGCAGGACATGCGCGAGGCCGATGACGCTGCGCAGGAACGCCTTTAGGCGCCGCCAGCGAGGGGTCCGGACATGAAAACACTCATCGTTGTTCCCGCCCGCTTCGGCTCGACCCGGTTCCCCGGCAAGCCGCTGACACTGATCGCAGGGCGTTCGATGGTCAGCCGCGTCGCCGCAATGGCTGGCAAGGCGGCGCAGGCCCTTGAAGACGCCACCTATGTCGTCGCGACAGACGATGCGCGGATCGAAACCCATTGCAGTGCGCTTGGCGTCCCGGTCGTGATGACCGATCCGGCCCTGCCGTCCGGCAGTGACCGCGCCCTCGCCGCCGCCGACGCGCTGGGCGTTGCGCCGGAGATCATCGTCAACCTGCAGGGTGACTCGCCGTTCACGCCACCATCGCATGTCGCCGCCGTTGCGCAGGCAGCGCTGTCTTCAGGCGCGGACGCAGCAACACCCTATGTCCGCCTGACCTGGGAGGCGCTCGACGCGCTCAGGGCCCACAAGCGCGAGACGCCCTTTTCAGGCACGACTCTGGTGCATGACGCGGGCGGCCGCGCCCTCTGGTTCTCGAAGATCATCTTGCCGGCAATCCGCAAGGAAGCCGCCCTGCGCGCGGCTGGCCCACTGTCGCCGGTCTGCCGCCATATCGGACTCTATGCCTTCAGGCTTGCGGCCCTGCGCCGCTATGTCAGCCTGCCGGAGGGCCATTACGAACAGCTCGAGGGCCTGGAGCAGTTGCGCCTGCTTGAAAACGGCATGTCGATCCAGTGCGTTGAAGTCGAACCGGACCCGATTGCCATTCCGGGCATCGACACGCCGGAAGACGTCGCGCTGGCCGAAAGGCTGATCCTGCAGCATGGCGACCCGGCAGAGGGCTGATACCGTGACCCGCCTGATCATCGTGCGCCATGGCAACACGTTCGACGCGGGTGATACGCCCACACGGGTCGGTGCCCGGACGGACCTGCCGCTGTCATCCTCCGGCCTCGCACAGGCGGCAAACCTGTCAGCGCATTTTCGGGATACGAATTTCCTCGCGGCCTTCTGCTCGCCGCTGCAACGCACGCGCCAGACTGCCCGGGCAATCCTCGCAGCGCGGCCGCACGCTCCCGCGCTGCTGGTCCTGCCATTCCTGACCGAGATCGACTATGGCCCGGACGAGAACCAGCCGGAGGACGCAGTCATCGCCCGCGTTGGTGCGCCGGCGCTTGCAGCCTGGGACAATGACGCTGTGCCGCCACCGGGATGGCATGTCGATCCCGGCGCGCTGCGGGCCGCATGGGCCGGGCTGCTGGTCAGGGCGCGCGCCCTCGGGCCGGACGCAACCGTGCTGATCGTGACCAGTAACGGGATTGCCCGCTTCCTGCCGGATGTCGTTGACGCAGCACCGGCCGGGCTGGACCGGAAGCTGAAGACGGGGGCCTGGGGGTGTGTCGAGATTTCGGGCGACCGCGCCGCAATCACGGAATGGAACCTGCGTCCCTGATCCGCTCAGGCGACCTCGCGCGAGGCCGTCTCTGCAACGAATTCGCTGGCACCCGATATCGGCAGGGTGATCGCCACGGTCGTGCCTTCACCTTCGATGGATGACAGGGACATGTGCCCGCCATGCATTTCAGCGAAGGACTTGGTGAGTGCGAGGCCGAGCCCGGTGCCTTCATAATTGCGGTCGCGCGTTCCCGAAACCTGTTCGAACGGCTTGGCGAGACGGGGCAGATCCTCGATCGGGATGCCGATGCCGGTATCGGTGACTGCGATGTAGATGTCGGCGCCGCGCTGCTGGACGGTCACGGTGATGGTGCCGCCGGAATCGGTGAACTTGATGGCATTGGACACGAGGTTAAGCACCATCTGGCGGATCGCACGGTGGTCTGCATCGATATCCGGCAGGCGGGGCTGGGTGTCGAGGACAATCTCGATGCCCTTCTCTTCCGCCTTGCGGCGTATCATCCGTACCGCTGCGTCGACGGGATCGACCGGGTCGATGGGCTGCGGGTTGATGGTCATCTTGCCCGCCTCGATCTTCGCCATGTCGAGAATGTCGTTGATCATGTCGAGCAGGTGCTGGCCGGAGGTCAGGATATCCAGCGCATAGCCCTTGTACCGGGTATCGCCGAGCGGCCCGTAGAGTTCGTTCGCGATGATCTCGGAGAACCCGTTAATGGCGTTCAGCGGGGTGCGCAGTTCGTGACTCATGTTTGCCAGGAAGGCGGACTTGGTATGTGCGGCGTGTTCGGCCTTGGCCTTTTCCTCAGAATACTTGCGCGCCAATTCGCTGGACCGGCCCTTGGACCGTTCGAGATCCTGCATCGCCTTGCGCAATTCCTGCTTCTGCCGCTTGAGCGCGTCTTCATTGTTGACGTTTTCGGTGACATCGACGCCGACCGTGATGAGGCCGCCGTCGGGTGTCGAGCGCTCGACCATCTTGAGCCAGCGTCCGGTCTGCAGTTCGAGCAGGTTGGTACGCGCATCTTCGACGGATTGCTTTTCCATGCGCACAGCTCCGGCGCGGGCAATCACGACCGTGTCATGAGCCATGCCCGGACGCAGCGTATCCTGCAGGCCGAAATCAAGCGCGAAGGCCCGGTTCCAGTACAGCAACCGCTTGCGGTGATCCCACAGCGCGAACGGGCCGTTGAAGCTTTCGATGGCGGTGCGCAGGCGGCGCTCGGCGTCCTTGACCCGGTCTTCCGACTGCTTGCGCTCGGTGATGTCCAGCAGGATGCCGCCAAACAGCTTGGCGTCGTCGATTTCGTCCGTGGTCGCGCTGCCGCGCAGTTCGATCCAGCGCGACGGCGATGTCGTGGTGAGGAAGCTGGTCTGGACCCAACCGATGCTGCGGGCGCGGAGCATGGTGTCCTCCATGCGGGGGCGGTGCTCGGGATGAATCCGGCCCATCAGATCGTCGACTGAGATGAGACCTGCCCCGTCCAGGCCGAGCAGTTCAGCGGCGGCGTCGCTGAGGAACAGCGATTTCGATTCCGCGGCCCATTCCCAATAGCCGGCTTTCGCGCCACGCATCACCAGGCTCATGATCCGGTCGGCTTCCGCTTCGCGCGTGTCCTCGATGATCCGGGTCGTCTCCTCGCGGGACAGGCGGTTCATCAAGCCCAGGATCGCCAGCACCGGCGCGGCCAGGAGCAGGGCAAAAATGAGCAACCGGACCATATCGTCGGTGGTGAACAGCGGGTGCGAAACGGATTCGCAGACGGAAATGCTGCTGCTCTCGAGCGGGACGCAGACTGTCGCGATCCGGTTCAGCCCCTCGGTCGACCTGTAGCCTCTTGCGCCATCCGGTAGGTCAGCTGCGGTCAGCGCCAGCGCCGGGTCACCCGTCCCGACCATGTTCTTGCCTGAAACGAGTGTGATCCGCCGACCCGCCTCGGCAGATGGCAGCCAGACGCCGGCCGGCGCAATCGCCATCAGCGCGGAGCCGTTGCGTTGCTCGGAGACAAGCACGATGTCACCCTGGCGCGACAGGCCAACGTGTTCATCACGCTCCAGCATGCCGGACGCTGTTGCTGCGGCTTCGGCGAGACGGCTGCCGTCCGGGGACTGGCGTGCATCATTGAGTGTTACGATGGCATCGATCGCGTGTGTCACACCCGAAATTTCAGACCGTGACGCAATCGACGCACCGACAAGGCGGATCGCCGCTTCGGTGGCTTCCATGCGGCCCTGGACACGCGCTGCTACAGCACGGGCCTCTGCATCCATGATCGACAGTACGGCGATGTCGGCGCTCTGGTGTTCTTCCCACGCCTTGAGACCGAGCGCGCAGGCCATCAGCAGCATGATTGCGCCGATCATCCATTTGAGGCGCGTGAAAACACGCTCAGCCGCCTTGCCTGCGACTGACTCCTCTCCTGAACTGACGCCGTCTTCCGTCACGCAATATCCACCAAGTGCCACGCGGGCGCATGTACCCAGCTACCGTTTTCGGCGGGAATCATTGCCCAAGCGTTAACGATTCTGACAGAATTGTTAACCTTGCGCGAGCCTAGCCTAGCGCGCGGCTGACAATGTCTGCGGAATTCTCGGACAATTTCGCGTTTTGAAGGCGTTTCAGGGTCGCTTCGGCAGCCGCGCGCGCCTTCGGTTCGAGGCGACGCCACTGTTCGAACGCGGTCAGGAGGCGGGCCGCCAGGGCCGGGTTGGCCGCGTCAGCTTTCAGGATGATGTCCTCCACCGCCTTGTAGCCTGACCCGTCCGGTGCGTGGAAGGCGGCGAGATTGGCGGAGGCAAACACGCCGGCGACAGAGCGGACCCGGTTCGGGTTCTTCAGGTCGAAATCCGGGTGGGCAGCCAGTTCTGCAACAGTTGCTGCAGTTCCCTGCCCGGCCTGAACGGCAAACCACTTGTCCATGACAATCGCATTGTGCTTCCAGCGCTGCTCGAAATCGGCAAGCGCCGTGTCGCGGGCCTGGCATGTCCCGAGCGCGGTGAGCGCCCGCATGGCGGCGAGGCGTTCCGTCATGTTGGGAGCGGCATTGTAGAGCGCCAGCAACGTGTCACCTGCGTCCGGTGCACCGGACGCCCCGAGCAGGGTGATGAAGGCGGCGCGGAGGGCGCGGATCCCGGCCTGCTCGGCGGAGGGTTCGTAGGGGGTTGGTGAGGGGGCGGCGAGCGTGGTGGTGATGGTGTCGGACAGGGCGCGGGAGAGGGCGGCCTGCAGGCGCTTGCGGGCGGAATGGAGCGCCACCGGTTCGGCCGGCGAGCGTTCGAGGAACAGTTCACCGACTTCCGGCAGGCGGGTCAGCAACGCGGCGAAGGCAGGATCGCCGGCCGCCTTGCGCACCGCCGAGGCGACGGCGTCGACGAGCTGGTCATCCGGCTGGGCCTGGCTGCCTTCGGAAAGCTTGAGTATCTCTTCGGTCACCAGCGTCTGGACTCCGTCCCACTGGTTGAACGGGTCTGTCTCGGCAACGACGAGCGCAATGCGCTGGTCGCGCGTGAGATCGCGCTCGACGCGGATGGGGGCACTGAAATCGCGGTTGACCGACAACAGCGGCCGGGCACCGGTTGCCTTGCGGGTGAGGGTCATTTCGGGCTGGTCAAGCACCACCGTCCAGGCATCGGTCCCGCCCGTGCCGTCAAGCAGGGCGAGTTCGAGCGGGATCGGCACCGGCAGCTTGTCCTTCTGGCCGGGTGTCGGCGGCGTGGACTGCGACAGCTGAATGGTCAGTTCGCCCGCATCGGCATTCCAT
This sequence comes from Hyphomonas johnsonii MHS-2, assembly GCF_000685275.1. GTDB lineage: Bacteria > Pseudomonadota > Alphaproteobacteria > Caulobacterales > Hyphomonadaceae > Hyphomonas > Hyphomonas johnsonii. Next base: position 255,025 of record NZ_ARYK01000003.1, on the reverse strand, counting down.
GATTCCGCGACCGTCACCTGCGGTGTGCCGGCCTGCGAATACCAGCGGCGGAACTGGGTGAAGTCCCTGCCTGTTACGTCAGCGAAGCAGGCGTAGAAATCCTCGATCGTGACCGCCTGCCCGTCATGGCGCTCGAAATAGAGGTCCATGCCCTTGCGATAGGCTTCCGGACCGATGATCCGGCGGAGCATGCCGATCACTTCGGCGCCCTTCTCATAGACCGTCGCAGTATAGAGGTTGTCGATCGAGCCATAGGTGTCCGGACGGACAGGGTGGGCAAGCGGGCCGGCATCTTCGGCGAACTGGCGCCCGCGCAGGCGGATCACGTCCTTGATGCGCTGCACGGGGCGCGAGCGCATGTCGGCGGAGAAGTTCTGGTCGCGGAAGACGGTGAGGCCTTCCTTCAGGCAAAGCTGGAACCAGTCACGGCAGGTGATGCGGTTGCCGGTCCAGTTATGGAAATATTCGTGGCCGACAATGCTCTCGATGGCCTCGAAATCGGCATCGGTGGCAGAGTCCTCGTCGGCCAGCACATAGGCGGAGTTGAAGACGTTGAGGCCCTTGTTCTCCATGGCGCCGAAATTGAAGTCGCGCACGGCAACGATGTTGAACACGCCAAGGTCGTATTCGCGGCCATAGGTGTCTTCATCCCACTTCATGGAGCGCTTGAGACTGTCCATGGCCCAGGCCGCGCGTGGAGCGTCGCCCTTGTCGACATGGACCGCGAGCGCGATCTCCCTGCCGCTCATCGTGGTGAACGTGTCGCGGTAGACATCATAGTCGCCGGCGCAAAGCGCGAACAGGTAGGACGGCTTCTTGTGGGGATCGTCCCACGTGATCGTGTGCCGGCCGTTCCCGGCATCCTGCACATCGCCGGGCGTGCCATTCGACAACATGATCGGACAGGCGGCCTTGTCGGCCGTCAGGGTAACGAAGAAGCGGCTCATCACGTCGGGCCGGTCGGGATAGAAGGTGATGCGGCGGAAACCGACAGACTCGCACTGGGTGCAGAAACGGCCTCCGGAAATGTAGAGGCCGGACAGGGCCGTGTTCTTCGCCGGGGAAATCTCGACAATTGTCTTCAGTTCGAAGGCGTCCGGAACGTCAGGCAGCGTCAGCGCCTTTTCGGTCAGCGCGTAATCTTCAGGGCCAAGCAGGCGCCCGTCAAGATGGATCGACTTGAGGTCCAGTGCCTCGCCGTCGAGGACGAGCGCGGCCGTACCCCCGCCCGGCTTGCGGGATATCTTCAGGGTGGCGGAGACTTTCGTCGCGTCAGGGTCAAGGTCGAACGCAAGATCGACCTGTTCAATCTCGAAAGGATAGGGCGAATAGTCGGCAAGCTTGACGGCGACGGGCGTTTCAGTGCGCATGAAGTCTCCTGAGGGTGGGAGCGGAATTGACCGACGATACCGGCCGGGCGGACCTGCGTCGAGAGCAGGCCTCAGTCACATCGGGAGAGACCGGCACGTTTCCAAGGGGCGGCGCACGTGCGAATGACACGTCCGAGATTTGCAGGACCATCACATGCGCACATTCCTTTCCCGCCATTACCCCCTCATCCGGCGCGCAGCCGGACCGGGCGCCGGTCTGGTCGCGGCGGCCATTGCCGTCCTGTCACTGCTGCCCGGCGACGAGCTTCCGGAGGTTCACCTGTCCGACAAGGTGGAACATGTCATCGCCTATGCCGTGCTGGCCACCCTGGTCACCTTGTGGCTGGGGCCGCGCCGGGCGGGGCGCGCCCTGCTGGTTGTCATGGCGTATGGCGTCGGGATGGAAGTTGCGCAGGCCCTGATCGGAACCGGACGCACGCCGTCCGTTCTCGATGCCGGCGCCGATCTTGTCGGGGCCGGCATCGGGATCGGGGTTGCGATGTTGGTGGACCGGTTCGCCGTCGCCGGCTGACGCAGCCTATTCGGCGGCTGCTTCGACCTGGTCCCGGTCGATCTGGTAAACCTGGCGCAGGATCAGCGCGCAGCGCTGGGCCAGCGGGCGCAGCTCCTCGGGCAGGTCATCCGGGTTCGTGCCGGCAAAATCCGCAAGGCGGCTGGCAACCCGCAACAGGTCCGGCGTGTGGACAATCATGCGCGCCTGGTGCTCGACACGCTGCGGATCGCGATCGAATTCGCTGCCCGTGACGCGCCAGCCACCCCAGTCGCCATCATCGGTGACGACGACGGGATAGGTTTCCGGGTTCGGATTGGTTCCGACGAGCATGTCCGAGCGCCATTTGACCAGCTTGCGGTCGATCCGCCACTGCTCGAGCATGAGGTCGTCTTCGTTGTCGTCTTCGGGCGACGAATCGTTCTGGCGCATGGTCTGCTCTGAGACGAGTTCAAATGCCTCGAACCGGCGGCCCAGACCACAGTCGTACGAAACCCGCAGAGGCTCGTCGACGTCCTTGACCCAATGCGGGATCACCTGTTCGATCAGCGCCCAGGTTCCGACGGGTTTCACGAACACCCGTTGGGATTTGTGGAAGATTGCCTTCGCCATGAATTCATTCCCTCATACCGTCAGCCTTGTTTGCACCATCAAGCTTTAAATCGGCTGAAACCGATCCGTGAAATTTGACAGATCGCACCGGCCAAATCGGCCAGAATCACGATTTCCGTTGGGTCACGGCTTTCCGCGCACGTAAAGGGCGTTATCTTGGCGCCACACAGAAACAACCGCCCGTTCGGGGCCAGGGAGAGTTGCGCGATGAACTTCGATTTTTCCGAAGACCAGAAATTTCTCGGGAACGAGGCCCGGAAATTCCTCGAGAGCCAATGCACGATGGCTGAAGTGCGCGCAGTGCTGAATGACGATTCCAAGGCGTTCAATGAAGGCGTCTGGAAAAAGATCGTGGAAATGGGCTGGCTGGGCACCGCCATTCCCGAAGAGCACGGCGGGCTGGGGCTGGGCATGCTGGAAATGTGTGTGCTGGCCGAAGAGATGGGCCGGGTGCTGGCGCCGGTGCCTTATGCGTCGACCGCGTACTTCTTTACCGAAGCGCTGAAGCTCGCAGGGTCCGAGGCCCAGCAGGCCGAACTGTTCCCCGGCGTCGTGTCCGGCGAAGTGGTCGGCTGCTACGCAGCGAGCGAGGGCCCGGGCAATCCGGATGCCGGATCGCTGACGACCACATTCGACGGCAAGACATTGAGCGGCACCAAGGTGCCGGTGACGGACGGCGATGTGGCAACACATGCCGTGGTCCTGGCGAAGGAGGGCAAGGGCGCCAGCCTGGTCCTGGTCGACCTGTCAGCGAAGGGCGTCTCGAAAAAGGTGCTGTCCACACTCGACCCGACCCGCAGCCACGCAGAGCTGACCTTCAAGGATGCTCCGGCGGTGCGTCTCGGCAAGGCTGGTGACGGTGCACGTCTCAACGATGCGCTGCTCGACCGGGTTGCGGTCCTGATCGCCTTCGAACAGCTGGGCGGGGCCTCGCGCTGCCTGGAGATGGCGAAGGAATACGCGCTGGAGCGCTATGCCTTCGGCCGCCCGATCGGTGGCAACCAGGCAATCAAGCACAAGCTGGCCGAGATGTACGTGAAGAACGAAGTCGCGCGGTCCAACTGCTTCTACGGTGCCTGGGCCGTGTCGACCGATGCGGCCGAGCTGCCGGAAGCGGCAGCGGCAGCGCGCGTGGCGGCATCGGAAGCCTTCTGGTTCGCGTCAAAGGAAAACATCCAGACACATGGCGGCATGGGCTTCACCTGGGAAGTCGACTGCCACCTGTACTATCGCCGTGCCAAGCTGCTGGCTGTGCAGGCCGGCAGCCCAAAGGTGTGGAAAGAAAAACTCGTCCGCGCTCTCGAAACCAAGAACGCAGCGTAAGGGAAGGATCAGACACATGGACTTCAACGACACACCGGAAGAAGCAGAATTCCGCGCCGAGGCGCGCGCGTTCCTTGAAAAGCACCTGCAGCCGAAAAGCGGCGCCCGTCCCCGGCCGGGGTCTGGCAAGGACGCCCTGCAACGGGCCAAGGACTGGCAGAAGATCAAGGCCGAGAACAAGTTTGCCCAGATCACCTGGCCCAAGGAATGGGGCGGCCGCGGCGGCACGTCCATGCAGTCTGTCATCTGGGGCCAGGAAGAATCCAAGTTCGATGCCCCGACCGGCCCGTTCGCCATCGGCCTCGGCATGTGCGTGCCGACCGTCATCGCGTTCGGATCCGACGCCCACAAGGAGCGCTATGTCCAGAAGGCCCTGATGGGCGAGGAAATCTGGTGCCAGCTGTTCTCCGAACCGTCGGCCGGTTCCGACGTGGCGGGACTGAAGACCCGTGCCGTCAAGGACGGGGACGAGTGGGTGATCAATGGCCAGAAGGTGTGGACCAGCGGCGCGCACTATTCCGACTACGGCATCGTGCTGGTGCGAACCGACCCGAAAGTGCCCAAGCACAAGGGCCTGACCATGTTCATCATCAACATGAAGCAGCCCGGCGTTGAGGTTCGTCCGATCCACCAGGCCTCGGGCGGCCGCGAATTCAACGAAGTCTACTTCACGGACGTCCGTATTCCGGATTCAGACCGTCTCGGCGACGTCGGTGCCGGCTGGAAGGTCGCGCTGGTCACGCTGATGAATGAACGACTCGCAGTCGGCGGCTCACCCGGCCCGGACTGGGGCGAGATCATGGATTATGCCAAGACATCCGGCACCATGTCCGATCAGGCGTTCCGTGAAAAACTTGCTGACTGGTATGTGGCCGCACAGGGCTACAAGCTGACCAAGTTCCGCACCATGACGGCCCTGTCCCGTGGCCAGACGCCGGGACCGGAAAACTCGATCGGCAAGATCATCACGGCCAACCACCTGCAGGACATCTGCAACTCGGCGATCGAGATGCAGGACCATTACGGCATCATCAATGATCCCGAGATGATGCCAGGCGATGCGATCTTCCAGCAGAGCTTCATGTGGGCGCCGGGCCTGCGGATCGCCGGCGGCACGGACGAGATCCTGAAGAACATCATTGCCGAGCGCGTGCTGGGCCTTCCGCAGGATGTGCGTGTCGACAAGACGCTGCCGTTCGACGAACTGAAAGCGGGCTAGCACCCCACCATCCCTGCGGGGCCGATTGGACTTGATCGGCCCCGGGGAGCACCCTAGTCCTGTCTCCCATCCGGTCTGGGCGAGGGTGGGGCATCATGATCAAGGCACTGAAACACCGCGATCCGAACGAGGCGCACAGGGCCTCGACTCCGTTGGAACTGTTCGTCGATCTTGCATCCGTGATCGCGATCGCAGCCGCCGCAACCGGACTGCACCACGGCATCGCGGAAGGCCATTTCCAGCAAGCGATCCTGTCATTCCTGCTGGCGTTTTTCGGCATCTGGTGGGCCTGGATGAACTATACATGGTTCGCGTCGGCCTATGACGACGATAGCCGCTTGTTCAAGCTGGCGACATTTGCCTTCCTCTCCGGCGCGCTGGTGCTTGCAGCCGGCATCATGGAATTCATGGACACCCACACACTGACGCTGGTGGTGACAGGCTATGTCATCATGCGGCTGGCGATGGTGTGGCTGTGGCTGTCGGCGGCCAGGGACAATGCCACCCATGGCGCCACGTGCCGCCGCTATGCCGTTGGTATCGGCCTCGCCCAGATTTACTGGATCGCTATCGGAATCGTCCTCTGGCAGTGGACAGGCGTGATGATCGGCCTGTTCTGTCTCGGCATCCTGATCGAGTTGGGCGTGCCCTACTGGGCTGAGAAGGCCAATCCGACACCATGGCACCGCCATCACATGATCGAGCGTTACGGCCTGCTCAACATCATCGTGATGGGCGAAATGCTGCTGGCGATTGCCCATGCGATCTACGCCGCGATTTCAGGCGGGACGATGAACGCCGAGATCATCCAGCTTGCGGCCAGCGCTGCGGTGATAACCTTCTCGCTCTGGAGTCTCTACTTCTCGCGCGAAGACCACCTGCAATCCCGGGCACCCCATCGCACATTCCTCTGGGGCTATGGGCACGTCTTCATATTCGCGGCCGGCGCAGCGACGGGCGCAGGGTTTGCCGTGATGACCGAAATCCTGAGCCACCATGCCCATGTGTCTGCCTTCGTTGGCAATATTGCCATCGCGGTGCCGGTTGCGATCTACCTGGGGGGACTATGGCTGGTGCGGGACCAGTTCAACCTGCCCTTCCGGGATGCCGCGATCCTGCCGCTGGCCGCCGGGGCAAGCCTGGTGACGCCATTCCTGCCGTTCTCGACGGTCGTTCTGGCTGGCATCGTGGCCTTTGCCGCAGTCCTGCGCGCCGCGCGGTCGCCAGCCCCGACACGCCAGGAATAGGATCAGGCGTCGGGTTCGGGAACGGCCGCTGTCTTCTCGGCGACAAAGGCGGCGACATCACTGATGCAGGCGCGGCCGGCATCGGTCAGCGCCTTGGCACGCGACGCGTTCCTGGGCGTCAGGGCGAGCGCTGTCGTGGAGACGTTGACCTGCGCGAGCACCTTGCGCGTGCGCCCCTGCAAGAGGGTCGCCTCCATCCGGCAGCGGGCCATCGTACCAGACAAGGTGAAGTCGGACACACGCCAGACGAGCTCGAAATCCGTCGGGGCGCCGGTCTCTGAGGCCACCGCCATGCCGGCATTGCCACCGCCGAGCGTGTCCAGCAGGGCCATCTGCATCATCCGCGTTGCGCTCTCGGCCCATTCGACATTCCGCACCAGGTGCAGTGCGCCGTCGCCGTCTTCAGCGGCGATCGCGCGCCCGCCGATCAGGCGCGACGCTTCAGGCTCGCGCACAACGATCGACGCCTCGAGGCGATACATCGCGTCCATCGGGCCGAACCGGTAGAGCCCCTCCGGCGCCTTCGGCTCAGGCAGGATCGAGACGCAGGCGACGAGGGTGGCGGCCGAAAGGGCCAGGATCAGGGACCGGATCATGATTACTTGCTTTCATAGGGAATAGGGTCGCCAACGACGAAACCTTTGGGGTTCCGCTCGAACTCGCGAGTAAGCCGGTCAAGCCGGTTGATCAGCACGCGCAGGTCCTGGCTGACGAGGCGGGCATCTTCCATGACGTCGGTCGCCGGGCCTTCGATCGCATCGGCGGCGGCGGTGGCAGCGCGCGTGCTCTGCGCAATCGTTTCGTGAGCCGATTGCGTGACGCCCCGGACATCGCCCACCAGGCCATTTATCTGTTCGGCGAATTCGGCGATGCGCGCGTCGGCTGAATTGCTGAAATGCTCGAAGGAAGACGAGGCGGCCGCCAGCCGGACACTGGCGTCCGACACATTGGCGAGCGTGATGGAGGCCTGGTCGATCAGTCCGTCGTCGCGCGCCAGCTTGCCGCTGACTGTCTCCACGTTACGAAGCGTGGTTGTGAAGTATGCGATGTTTTCGTCCGTCAGGAGGAGGTTCACCCGCTCGATGGCGCGGTTGGCATTGCCGAGCACTTCAGCGCCGCCGGAGAACAACTGGTCGAGCTGTGTCCGCTCGGCCCGGATGACCGGCACTGGTTCACCGGGCCGCGCTTCAAGCGGCTGGCCCGTGCCGGCCGTGATCTGGACGAAGGTGATGCCGGTGATGCCCGCAAGCTGGATCGAAGCCGTCGAGTCGGTCCGCACGGGCGTCTCGCGGTCGATGCGAATCCGGGCACGGACCTTGGATGGATCGGCACGGTCGATCCGGACGGTCGACACTTCACCCACCTTGATACCGATATAGCGGACCTGCGAACCTTCTTCGAGCGAGACCGGCCCGTCGAACACGATGTCATAGGTCTTGAAGTCCTGCCGGAACTGGGATTGGCCCAGCCACATGACGAAGCCGGCAATCGCCACGACTGCGAGCAGGACGAATGCCCCTATCAGGGCATAATTAGCGCGCGTTTCCATGACGGGCCTCCATTCTAGTGTCCCGTAGCGGCCCGCCCGCGCGGCCCGCCAAAATATTCCTGCACCCAGGGGTGATCGACTTTTCGTAGTTCATCGATCGTGCCAACTGCCAGCACGTGCTTCTCGCCGAGCACGGCAATCCGGTCGCAGGTCGCATACAACGTATCCACATCATGCGTGACTAGGAAGACCGTGAGGCCAAGTGATTTCTGCAGCTGGCGTACGAGCGTGTCGAACCCGGCCGCCGTGATCGGGTCGAGACCGGCTGTCGGTTCGTCCAGGAAGAGCAGCTCGGGGTCAAGCGCCAGCGCCCGGGCGAGCGCGGCGCGCTTGCGCATGCCGCCCGACAGGTCGGAGGGATATTTCAAACCGGCGTCCGGCTCCAGGCCTGCGAGGCGGATCTTCATGTCCGCCAGTTCCGTGCGCAATTGCGGGCCGAGCGAGGTGTGTTCCTTCATCGGCACCATGACGTTTTCGCGCACCGTCAGGTTCGAGAACAGCGCGCCATCCTGGAACATCACGCCCCAGCGGCGCTCGAGGGTGCGGCGTTCGTCAGGATCGAGTTTTTCAAGGCGCTCGCCAAAGACTTCGATACTGCCGGCGGCCGGTTGCTTCAGGCCCACGATCGCACGCAGCAGAACGGACTTGCCACAGCCCGACGGGCCGATGATGCCGATGATCTCACCGCGCCGGATATCGAGGTCGAGGTGTTCGTGGACCACGTGACTGCCATAGGCGGTTTTCAGGTCCCGGATGCGGATGATGGGTTCGGCGCTCATATGCCGAGTTCCATGTAGAAGACCGCAAACAGCGCATCGATGGCGATGATCGAAAACAGGGCCTGCACGACGGAGGTCGTCGTGGCGCGGCCGAGGGACTGGACACTGCCCCCGACATTCAGGCCCTGCCGGCAGGCGATGAGGACGCAGACCAGGCCGAACACGGGCGCCTTCGACATGCCGACCCAGAACTGGTCGATCGGCACGGAATTGCGCAGGCGCTCGATGAAGACGGCGGGATTGATGTCGAGCGCGAGCCAGCCAACCATGATGCCACCCGCAATGCCGGCCAGCGTGGCGACGAAGGCGAGCACGGGTGTCATCACCACCATCGCGATAACGCGCGGTGCCACGATCACTTCCATCGGTTTCAGGCCGAGTGTCTTCATGGCATCGATTTCCTGGCGCATCTTCATCGTACCGATCTGCGCGGTAAACGACGAATTGGTGCGGCCGGCGAGGACGATGCCGGTCAGCACGACGCCGAATTCGCGCAACTCCGAATAGCCGATCAGTTCGACCGTGTAGATTTCGAGATCGAAGTCGCTGAGCGTGGTGGCGCCGATGAAGGCAACGACCATGCCGACAAAGAAGGAGAGGAAGGCGATGATCGGCAAGGCGTCGAGGCCGGCCTCTTCCATGACGGCCACAATGCTGGTCCAGCGCAGTTTCCAGGGCTGGCTGAGAAGCCGGACACAGGTGATCAGCGTTTCTCCGAGGAAAGCGAGTGTCGCGACGCTTTCCGCGAGGATGCCCATGAACCCCTTCCCGGTCCGCTCCAGCAAGGCATAGACACCGCCTTCATGTGCAGGTGGCGCTGGCACCGGTTCGGAGACTGCATGGATCTGTGCGATGAGGCGGCCGGCTGTCGCATGCTCGCCGACAATCACGGCGTCGCTGCCGGCGCCGGATGCGGCGGCCCGCAACGTGCGGTCGATGACAAAGGCGCCGGCCGTGTCGATGCGGCCGAGACCGGATACATCGATCCGCATGGGCTTGGCCGGGGCGAGTTGGCGCAATGCCTCGTCAACGTCCTGCACATGTGCGACGGTCCAGTCGCCCGCGAGGCGGAGCGTGGAAAATTCGTCGCTGTCTTCCAGCGCGAACTCGGGGGGAAATGTGTCTGCCATGCGTGTGTAACTACCTGACTTGCCTAGCAAAACATGCTTAAGGCAAGAGCAGTGGAATAGATCAAATTTGACCGACCAGGATCACCCATGGGCAACACGCAGCTTGCAGTCACCGCCGTATCATCGCCCCTGAAGGCCGCGTTCGCGATTTCACGGGGATCGAAGACCTGCGCCGACACGGTGCTGGTAACGGTGCGCAAGGCGGGCGCGATGGGGCGGGGCGAGTGCGTTCCCTATGCCCGGTATGGTGAGACCGTGGAAAGCGTCATCGCGGCCATCGACTCCGTGCGTGACGCGATCGAGGCCGGGCTGACACGCGCCGCATTGCAGGAAAAGCTGCCCGCGGGTGCCGCCCGCTGCGCCGTCGACTGCGCCCTGTGGGACCTTGAAGCCAAGCTCAGCGGCACACCTGTCTGGCAACTTGCCGGCCTGCCGGCGCCACGCGCCGTGGAAACGGCGGTCACCGTCAGCCTCGATACGCCGGAAGCGATGGCGGAAGCGGCGAAGCGAATACAGGGACGATTGCTGAAACTGAAACTTGGCGGCGCCGAGGACCTGAAGCGGATCGAGGCGGTGCATGCGGCCCGGCCGGATGCACGCCTGATTGTCGACGCGAATGAAGGGCTCGTCGTTGCGGAATTTCCGGCCATTTCCCGGGCGGCGGCCGATCTTGGTGTCGTCCTGATCGAACAGCCCTTCGCGGCCCTGAAGGACGACGCGCTGATCCGGCGCCCCGGCCCGGTCGCGATTTGCGCCGACGAGAGTGCGCACACATCCGCCGACATGCAGGACCTTGCCCAGCGCTATGATGCAGTGAACGTCAAGCTCGACAAGGCGGGCGGCCTGACGGAGGCACTGAAAATGGTGCAGGCCGCACATGCCTGCGGTCTCGGTGTGATGGTCGGCTGCATGGTGGCCGGTTCGATCTCGATGGCGCCTGCGGTATTGCTGGCAGGTGCCTGCGAGGCCGCCGACCTTGATGGACCGCTATGGCTGACCGATGATGTGGCCGACGGACTCGCCTATCGCGATGGCTGGGTCGAGCCGCCGTCGACAGCGCTTTGGGGCTGATCCGGCAGGGCCTCAAAACAAAATTTGAAAATTGTTGTAACCTTTCTCCGGTCCTGCCGTCCAATCGGGCAGAAAGGATGGAAAGATGCACGCCGCCAAAGCCGCTTACGAAACCCTGCCGGATATCGCCCTGGCCGAACTCGCCGCGGCACGCGATGCCTATGCCATTCGCACCATCACCACACGCAACAACCAGCGCCTGTTCCGCGCGGCATGGAGCGTCGTGCACAGTCACGCCGATGCCGAAGACATCGTGCAGAATGCCTATCTGAAGGCATTTGCCGCGATCGGCACCTTCTCCGGTCAATCGAGCCTGTCGACCTGGCTCACCCGGATCGTGCTGAATACTGCCTTTGATCACAAGCGGTCTGCCGATCGCCGTCGGGCAGCCCTGTCACAGGAAAATATCTCGATGATTGAGGATCACCGCGCAGCAAGCCGCAGTGCCGAGTCTCCGGAACGGCAGGTGGCGCGCGCCGAACTGTCACGCACCCTGAAAGAGGCTGTTGCCGGATTGCCGGACGGTTATCGCAGCGTCTTCGTCCTGCGCGATGTGGAAGACATGTCGGTCCGGGAAACGGCCGACGCGCTCAACATGAGCGAAGCCAGTGTGAAGACCCGCCTGTTCCGCGCCCGGCGCCTGTTGCGCGAGGCGCTCGAGCCAGACCTGACCGACCTGTTTTCCGACTCCATCGCATTCGCCGGCGCAGATTGCGACGCGATGACGGCCCGTATCCTCGATTCTCTTGGACTAACCCTGAATTGACCCTGAAAGGACAAACTCCCAATGACTGACAAGACCGTTCCACTCCCTTCCCGCCGAGCCCTGCTCGGAAGTGCCGGAAAGACGCTTTCGATCGCCGGCGTTGCCATGATGGTCGGCGGATACGCCCCCCGCATCATGCGTGCTTCGGCTGAGGAACTCTCCAGCGATGTGCAGATCCTGAACGCCGCGATTGCGCTGGAACATGAGGGCATCGCCGCCTATCAGATTGCTGCCACAAGCGGCCTGCTTGACCCGGCTGTCGTTGACATTGGCGTCACGTTCCAGGGGCACCACAAAGGCCACCGTGACGAGCTGGTGAAAGCTGTCCGCACGCTCGGCGGAACGCCGGTCGAGGAAAAGTCGCTCGACGACTATGCCAAGTCGCTGAACGCCGCTTCGCTGACCAACCAGACAGACGTCCTGAAACTCGCTCTCGGTCTCGAGCGTGGCGCCGCTAACGCCTATCTCGGCCTGATCCCGTCCCTTGGCGTCGACTTCCACCAGGTTGCTGCACGCATGGCTGGCGACGAAGCCTTCCACGCCGCAATCCTGGCGAACGCGCTCGGCGAGCCAATCCCGAAGAACGCACTGATCTTCGGCTAGACCAATGAAGACGCAAATATCGCGCAGGTGGGGCAGCATTGCCTGCTTCGCCAGCGCTGCGGCTCTCCTGTGGGCCTGTAGCCCACAGGACAGTACCGCATCACCGAATCCAGTCCCGGCTATTCAAGCCACGCCCACTGCACCTCTTGTATCCCCCTCAGGAGCGACACGTGCAGACCCCGTCCAAAGGGCGGCCGGGACTGGACCCTCCCAGGCAGCAGACGCCGAACGTGGCGAGAAGCTGTACAAGGCGCAATGTGGTGCCTGCCACTCGCTGGACCAGAACAGGGTCGGCCCACTGCATCGTGGGGTTGTCGGCCGCAAGGCGGGCGGTGTGCCCGACTTCCGCTACAGCCCGGCCTTGCAAAAGCTGGATCTGGTCTGGACCGCGGAGACGCTGGACACGTGGCTGGAAAACCCCAGCGCGGTCGCGAAAGGCACCTCGATGGGCTTTCGCGTCCGCAAGCCGGAAGATCGCGCGGCCATTATCAGCTTCCTCGAAACCGTGACCGAGGAATAGGCCCGCAAGACGACGCCTGACGCCTGCGTTCAGCCACCTTTCAGCGCTGAACGCAGGCCAAGCGTCGAGAAGAGTGCCGCCAGTAGCCACAGCACCGGCCCGAGCATTGCCGGCCAGAGCGGGATCAGGCCCGGCACCAGGATGAATATGATGAACCCGATATCGGCGAGCGCAACTGCGACGAGGTTGATCCAGTAGCCGGTCTGGCTGTTGCGCCAGTTCATGAACGCAGCAACGCCAATCGCCACGAGCGAGACGAAGGCAAGGTTCCACGAATTCTGCATCAATCGGCCCTGGACCAGGCCGGCCTCCACGCTCATGGCCAGCCGGAACCCATCCAGCGCCGCGAGCAGGTGCAGCACCCCCCACAGGCCGTAGAACACCGCTCCGATCCGGTACATCATTGTCTGCCCCTCCCTGATGATATCCTTTCATCAGTATAGGCACGGGATCTGCCTGCAGGCAAAGCCTGCCGACGCCTTTCAGCAGCGGGTGGAAAGGCATGGCTCACCTCCACGGGAGCGGGGCCGGAGACGCCGCATGATGCGGCGCCTCCTGTTGAAATTCATGCAGGCTCGGGGGCCTTCGCGCCGGCAGCTGCCATGGCGTGCACATCCGCGGCCCTCAGCAACTGGCCGCCAATGCCCCAGTCGCCCTGTTCCACTTCATGGATACGCACCCAGGTGACCGACCGCAGCGCCTCACCTTCGATGGCAACCATGGTTTCGGTAACCTTGCTGATAATGTCCGCTTTCTGGGCGGGCGAAAAGACATCCTTGATGAGATCAATCGTGACGAGTGGCATTGCATTTCTCCGTTTTTGATTGTGGCCGGATGATCCGGCGACGGGCAATCAATGCGATTGTTTTGTCTCTCCTCATAGTTCAGGCGTTGAAGCGGACCACTTCAGAATGTAAAGTAACCCACTTCAGAAGCCATCATGCCCGTCTGACAGCACCTTGGGAGGTGTCACATGCAATACGGTCAATTTTGTCCGATCGCCAAGGCGACGGAAATACTCGGCGAAAAATGGACAATCCTCATCATCCGCGAGCTTCTCATGGAGCGCCGCCGATTCAATGAATTGCAGCGGGGGCTTGGCGATATCTCCCCTGCCCTGCTGACCAGCCGCCTCAAATCGCTCGAAGAACAGGGCATGCTGGCGCGCAAGAAGATCTCCGGTCAGAAGGGATATGAATATTATCCCACGGAAGCCTGCCGGGCGCTGCTGCCGGTCCTGATTTCACTGGGTGAATGGGGATTGTGCTGGGCGCGGCATACCGTGCTCGACGCGGATTTCGACGTCGAGTTCCTGATGTTCTATCTCGAGCGCAGCATCGACCCGACCAAGCTGATCGGCAATGAGAGCGTGATCCGGTTCAAGTTCACGGACCTTGAGGAACAGCGCGACTGGTGGCTGCTGGTCAAGCACGACACCGTCGATCTCTGCCTGAAAGACCCCGGCAAGGACGTCGATGTCTACCTCACCTGCACCGTGCGAACGATGCATGATGTGTGGATGGGAGAGCGGACCTATCAGGACGCGATCAGGTCGGGTGACCTTTATGTCCAGGGCGAGCCGGCATTGACGCGGAACATCAAGTCCTGGCTGAAGCCGAGCGTGTTCGTCGATTCGCCCCGCGTGCCTGTGCCCGATACGGTGACGATGCCTGTCCGTCTCTAATTCCGCCCGTTGCCGACCTGCGAGCGACCACCTAGGGTTGGCGCAGCAAGACAAGCGGGAGGATATCGCATGGCGAAAGCCGAGGTGCAGGGATTCGTGCACGACAAACTTGAAGGCGTCAGGGACCAGTTCCAGACACATCTCGACACAGGCGCCGACATCGGGGCAGCATTCTGCGTGACCAAGGATGGCGAAACGGTCGTGGACCTGTGGGGCGGCCATGCCGACGTCGACCGCACGCGGCCCTGGGAAAAGGACACGATCGTCAACGTCTATTCGACGACAAAGACGATGACCGCCCTGACGGCGCTGTTGCTCGCGGACCGGGGCGAACTCGATTTTGACGAGAAGGTTTCCCATTACTGGCCGGACTTCGCGGCCGGCGGAAAGGCAGACGTCAAGGTCAGCCACCTGATGAGCCATTCGGCCGGGCTGTCAGGCTGGCGTGATCCGATGACCACCGAAGACATGTATGACTGGGAAAAGGTGACCAGCCATCTCGCCGCGCAGGAGCCGCTATGGGCGCCAGGGTCTGCGGCCGGCTATCACGCCATCACGCAAGGCTTCCTTGTCGGTGAAGTGGTTCGCCGCATCGCCGGCAAGTCGCTGGGCACCGTGTTCCGGGAAGAGATTGCAGGGCCGCTTGGCGCCGATTTCCATATCGGCCTGCCTGCCTCCGAAGATCACCGCGTCGCCGACCTGAAACCGCCGGCCGATGCCAGCATTTCGGCCGATCCGACAATGACCGACATCAAGAAACTGACGCTGACGAACCCGGTCGTCGATGTCAGCGCAACGCGGACGCGGGCATGGCGCGGCGCGGAAATCCCGGCAGCGGGCGGCACCGGCAATGCGCGGGCGGTGGCCGAAATTCACACGATCCTCGCCAATGGCGGCATGGCAAAGGGCAAGCGGTTCATGAGCGAGGCCGGGTGCCGCAAGGCGCTGGAAGAACAGATCCAGGGCACCGACCTGATCCTTGGCATGCCGGTCCGCTATGGCCTCGGCTTCGGCCTGTCCGGCCCGATGTCGCCAGCACTGAACGAGCATTCCATGTTCTGGGGCGGCTATGGCGGGTCGATCGCCCTGATCGACATGCAGGCGCACACGACCATGTCCTACACCATGAACCTGATGCAGGGCACGACGACCGGCGACATGCGGGCGATCACCCTGGCCATGCAGGCGTGGCAGGGACTCAACAGCTGAGGCGGCCGCCTATTTCGCCGGGTCAAGGATATCCTTGAAGCCGCTCGGCGCGTGGGGGCCGAGGAAAAGCTGCTCGAACGTGCCGATGCCTTCCGACCCGAGGCCATCGGGGCCTTCGTGCCGTGCGCGGACAATTTCCTGGATGTGCAGGTTTTCCAGTTCCTGCCATGACGCATTGGGATCGAAGTCTTCACGGGCAAAGGCCAGTTGGTCGCCATGATGCGCACCGTGGCGCCATTTGGGATGGCCGTAGCCGATCCCCTTCATCAGGAAGGTGCCGATCGGTTCGAACGTCACCTTGTGGGGCCGCCCGCCGCTGTCTTCGACATCAAGCTGCGCAGCCGCCATCCGGCGTGTGCCGGGCGCATAGGTAATGTTCATGCTGGCATTGGACAGGTGGAGGCCGCCGCCCTGCGCGACCCCGTCCGGAACGATCACAGCACGCGTGTTCCAGGGCGTGCCGGTCTCGTCGTGGTTGACGTGATAGAACATCGACAGGTTCGGGAAATTGGTCGGCGTCCAGATCCAGTAGAATTGCGGCGGCAGCGGCGGGTTCAGCGGCTGCGCATCCGGCGCGCCAATCGGACGGACGCCCCAGGACCGGTCACGCGTGCCGGTGAAGTCATCCGGCCGGACCTCGACCCGGGTGTCGTCTATCCGCAGGCTGCCGGACCAGCGGCCGTTCTGAGTCATCCGGGTCAGGTCCATCATCATGCGCGGGCCCTGGCGACGGGTGAAGCGAGGTTCCTCGATCGGGAAAGCCCGGCCTTCGAATTCAAGGTCGAGCGCCAGGCCCTCGGTTTCCTCGAGGCGCAGGCGGATTCGTTTCAGCGGCTCCAGGACTTCAACCGAGAACGGGCCGACATGGGTGTCCATGCGCTCCATGTTGAGCGGGCGCGAGAAATAGACGCTGGACTGCTTGCCGTCGCGCAGGATCGAGACAGACGCATCGATGATGTTGAGGTGAGGATAGACCCCCATCGCCGCGGCGAAGAAGGTCGCCCCGTCCGCGCTGTAGCCATTGAAGAAATACCGGTCGTAGAAATTCCGGTCGGACCCGGAATAGGCAACAGGTTCGGGCGTCTGGTGGATCGGGTATTCGTCTCCGGCGCTCAGCATGGCAGGTCCTTCCTTGGCGTCACCTCTTGGCGGGCGACATCTGCCAAGTAGGTTGAACGATGCCGCGAAGCCCATCAAGGGGTGACGCCAAGGGAGGCCATCAATTGACCACACGCATGACAGCGGACGAAGCCAATACATTCCTGTCGGCCGCATTCGTCGGCACCGGACGCCGCAGCGAGGTGACGCTGATGGAAGAAGGCCGGGCCGTGATGCGGCTGGTGGCCGACGCGACGCACCTGCGTCCGGGTGGCTACATTTCGGGACCGACCCAGATGAGCCTTGTCGACTCGGCAGCCTACATGGCGGTGATGACGTATACCGGGCACGAGCCGATGACGGTGACGAGCAATCTGAGCATCAATTTCCTCAGGCCCTGCATTGGCGATGTTGTCGTCGCCGATGCCCGGGTGATGAAAATCGGGCAGGCCCTGGCCGTAATGGATGTCGATGTGCGGATCGAGGGTGCCGACAAGCCGGCAAGCCACGCGGTGGTGACGTACGCCCTGCCCCGCAAGCCGGATGGACGTGCGGCATGAACCGGCTGGCGCTGGCGGCGGGCCTCACGGGCTTTACCGGCGTCGCCCTGGGCGCGTTCGGCGCGCATGGCCTGAACCTCGACGCAGAGGCCGCCGGCTGGTGGCAGACAGCGACTCTGTATGCACTGGTGCATGCGGTCGCGGCGCTGGCGGTTGCCCTGTCTGATCGCGCCGGGCTGGTGCGCCGGGGCGGATGGGCCTTTATTCTGGGGGCTCTGGTCTTTTCAGGCTGCCTCTACGCGATGGCGCTGGGCGCACCGCGCTGGCTGGGCGCAGTCGTGCCGCTGGGCGGCCTCATGTTTCTGGCAGGGTGGGCACTGGTCGCGGCAGGCGCGACTCGGCGCTAGGACGCCTTGGTATTCAGCGAGGCGTACTTGTCGGCCAGGCCGTCGGCAGTCTTGCGGGCGTCGTCGATCGTGCCGGCAAAGCTTTCGAGTTCCAGGTCCACCGGGGCCGTATCGACATCCATGTCATCGCGCGCAGAGACTTCGCTGAGCGCGGCCTGGAAGCTGCGATAGGCCATCTGCGCACGCACCAGCGCACGCTCGTAGCTCATGACATCGGTGCGGGTGGCGGCATTCTTGTCATCGCTGGACAGGACTGTACGGGCTTCATCGCTGACACCGGCGAGGCCGGCCCTGGCGGCCTGGGCGTCTGACGAAATGCGGGACAGGACGAGGGCGGGGGCGTCTGTGGCAGCGCCGATGCGGGCGGCATAGTTCTCACCCGGCTCTGCCCGGCCATTGATCAGGGCGCTGGCGAGACCTGCGAGACCGCCTGACGCTTCAACCCATCCAGCCTCAACGGCGCCATCACAATATTCAGCAGAAACCTTGCGCAGGACCGACTGGTTGTGCGAGAGGCCGCTTTCAACCGTCGCTTCACCGGGCACCATCGAAACGGTTGCACAACCGGCGAGAAGACTTAGGGATAAACCCAGAACTACGCTACGCATCAAACGGCCACCTGCAAAACCTGTTTGGGTCCCCACCCGTAATAAGTTCTACGAATGGTACTATGCCAAGTCCAGTAGTAGTTCCCGATTTGACTGACAAATAGTGAAGACCCAATGAATAAACGCCAAAATCGCCGTACTTTGTATCCCCGCCACGAGGCCAGGCGCACCGGTCGCCTTCGTGTTTCAGACATTCACGAGATATTCTGGGAGGAATCCGGCAATCCGGACGGTGTTCCGGTGATTGCCCTGCACGGTGGGCCGGGGGGCGGCTCCAACCCCGAAATGCGGCGATTCTTCGATCCGGCGCGCTATCGCATCTTCCTGTGCGACCAGCGCGGCTGTGGCCGGTCGACCCCGCATTCCGAACTGCGCGAGAACACGACCTGGGACCTGGTCGACGATATCGAGGCCCTGCGCGAGCATGTCGGGGTGAACCAATGGGTCGTTTTCGGCGGCTCCTGGGGGTCGACCCTGTCGCTGGCCTATGCCGTGACCCATCCGGACCGCGTGCTGGGCCTGGTGCTGCGCGGCATCTTCCTTGTCTCGAAATCGGAGATCAGCTGGTTCTACCAATCCGGCGCGAGCCGTCTGTTCCCGGATTCCTACGACCGTTACATCGCGCCGATTCCCGAGGCCGAGCGCGGCGACCTGCTGAATGCCTTCCACAAGCGCCTGATCGGCAGCGACAAGAATGCCCGCATCGAAGCGGCCCGCGCCTGGGCACGGTGGGAGGGCGAGACCCTTTCGATCAAGGGCCCGGTGACCACGCCGCCGCGCTTCAACGAGGATGATTTCGTCGACGCCTTCGCGCGGATCGAGTGCCACTATTTCATCAATCGCGGGTTTTTCGCGCACGATTCCTGGCTGCTCGAGGAAGCCGAGCGCACCTTGCAGTCCATCCCCGGCGTGATCGTCCACGGACGATATGATGTCGTGACGCCGCTTTCCACGGCCTGGGCGCTGTCGAAAGCCTGGCCGAAAGCCGAGTTGCACATCATCCCGGATGCCGGCCATTCCTCGATGGAGCCCGGCATTGTCGACCGGCTGATCGCGGCGACCGACATGTTCGCCGAACAGTTCCTGCCAACCGTGAAGGCCTGATTCCAGCACCTGCGGCGCCTGTGAGGGCGCTTGTGGGTGAAACCAGATTTTCGAGTCGGGCGTTCGGGTCAGGTGTCGGGGATGGGGCCGATCCGGACCAGCCCTGCGCTTGGGCCTGCTGCGGGGCAATCGCAATGCGATTGCTGGTCCCTTCGCAGCCCCGGAGTGAACCGAGGGCGCGGGCATTGGATGTCTGTGAGGGCAAGCCGCAGCCGATCCGACACAGGTGCACGGAAACAGCCCGAACGCTGCACGGACATGTCGTCAGACAGCCGGATGAGCACGACCCGCCCGTTCCACATCACGCCCCACAGCATCTGCGCACCGGGATGCCCCGCCGCCCTGAACCATGCCTTCAGGCGCTGGATGCGCCAGAAGATCAGTGGCCAGAGCGGCAACAGGTACCAGGGCAGCCCCTGCATGGGGGTGAGGAGGGAGAAGGCTGGCATCGGCGTCAGTATACGCCGAATGCCGGAGGGGTTGGATAAGCGGACCGCCGAGAGCGGCTAGTCGACCGGCGGAATCCAGTTCGGACCGAGCAGCTTGGTCATCACGCCGGGAAGCGGCACATGGTACTGGTCCTGGATCTTGTCCATGAACCCGAAGACCAGGATGATCGCGATGAATGGCGGCACCACCCAGCGCATGGTAAATCGCCATGCGTTCATCAGGGTGCTTTCACCAAGTTCTGACGTGAGCATTTCCCGGCTGAGAACCCAGCCGGCAAAAGTTGCCGTCAGCAAGCCGCCCAGCGGCAACAGCAGGCCTTCGGTCATGAAGTCCATGAAGTCGAGATATTCGAGCGAGAAGACATAGGCCGCGCCGATCATGAACATCGAGAAACCGATGCCGAGCGCCGCGCCGAAGCGTGTGACGCCCTGGCGTTCCTCGAGCCATGAGACGCTGACTTCCATCAGCGAAATCGCCGATGTGAACGCCGCGAAAAGGGCGAGCGCAAAGAACACCGTGGCGAATATTCCTCCGCCCGGAATGGCACCGAACGCGACCGGCATCGACACGAAGAACAGGCTGGGCCCGCCCGCCGGATCAAGCCCGGCAGCAAACACGATCGGGAAGATGGCGAAGCCGGCAATCATCGCGACCAGCGTGTCGGACCCGACAATGATCAGCGAGGAGCGCGGGATATTGGTGTCCCGCGACAGGTAGGCGCCGTAGGTGACCATCAGGCCGACACCGACACCAATCGAGAAGAAGGCCTGACCGAGGGCGGCGAGGAATGTGCCGAAGCCGACATCTTCCCATTTCGGTTCAAGGATGAAGGCAGCGGCACGGGCCGTGTCACCATTCATCACTGCAAACCCGACGACGATGACAAGCATCACGAAGAAGGCCGGCATCAGGATCGTCGAAGCGCGCTCGATGCCGCCTTTGACCCCGCGCCCGACCACGAAAACATTTGCGCCAATGAAACAGGCCAGGAGGAAGAGAATATACCATTTCGAACGAAGCGGATGTTCTCCCTGCCCGATCATGTCGTTGAAGTTCTGGCCGGACGCAGCTGCATCCATGCCGGAATAGCCGCCAAAGGACTGGACGAAAAAGGCCAGGAGCCAGGCCGAGATCACGACATAGAATGTACTGATGAAGAAGGCCGTCAGCGTGCCGATCCAGGTCGCGATGCCCCAGTTCTGGCTCTTGCTTTCGGCGCGGGCGAGCGACTGGAACCCTTCAATGGCCGACAT
This sequence comes from Hyphomonas johnsonii MHS-2, assembly GCF_000685275.1. Lineage (GTDB taxonomy): Bacteria > Pseudomonadota > Alphaproteobacteria > Caulobacterales > Hyphomonadaceae > Hyphomonas > Hyphomonas johnsonii. The sequence continues at coordinate 234,012 of NZ_ARYK01000003.1, read as the reverse complement.
GCCGGATTTCCGGCCCATGGCATATTCCGCCATCAAGAGCGGCAGGCCGATCAGGAGGACACAGAACAGGTAGATCATGATGAAGGCGCCACCGCCCTCTTCGCCTGCGGTATAGGGAAACCGCCAGAAATTGCCGAGACCGACGGACGAGCCGACCGCGGCCATGATGAATCCAAAACGCGAACTCCACGTATCTGTCTTGCGACCGACGCCTGCCATATGTTGCCCCTCCCCGGGTGATTCATTTCGCGCGACCCTAGCGGGCGCGGCATAAAAATCAATTGTGGGCCCTGCTAGCGGGTCAGATGAGCCCCGTCGACGATAATTTGTCGTCGCGGTGCATATGCGCCGACAGGATGAGGCCGAAACAGGCCATCGTCGTCAGCAGGGCGGTGCCGCCATACGAAATCAGCGGAAGCGGCATGCCGACGACGGGCAGGAGCCCGATCACCATGCCGACATTGAACACGATATAGAACGCGACGGTCGCCGTCGCACCCGCCCCGGCGAGTCGCCCGAACCAGCTGCGCGACTGCGACGCCGAATAGAACGCCCAGCCGAGAATCACCGCGAAACCGAGCAGCAGCGCTGTCGTGCCGAGAAAGCCGAATTCCTCGGCAATCACCGTCAGGATGAAGTCGGTATGCTGTTCCGGCACATAGTCCTGCTGGGACTGGATGCCGGCGAGATAGCCCTTGCCGTTCCATCCGCCGGACCCGATGGCGATCTTGGCCTGTTCGATCTGGTAGCTTTCGCCCAGCGCATTGGTGGCATCGCCCGACAGCTGGGAAAGGAATGTGTCGACCCGCTCGCGCTGGTAGGCGGCGAGGCTGAAATAGATGGCGGGGATGGCGGCAATCCCGGCGACGACGCCGCCGAGGATCACGCGCATTGACATGCCGGCGAGGAAGATCACCACGCCGCCGGAGGCGATCAGCGCGAGGGTGGTGCCGAAATCCGGCTGCTTGAAGATCAGCACGGCGGGAATGAGGATGATGACCAGCGCACCGAGATGGATCACGAAGCGGCCGGACCGCGGCGTGATCACGCGGTCATAATACCAGGCCAGCGCCAGCGTGACGGCGAGCTTGGCGAATTCCGACGGCTGGACCGCGACGGGGCCGACCTGAAGCCAGCGCTGGGCGCCGCCGCCGGTGACACCGACCACTTCGACCAGGACAAGCAGCAGCACGGTGAACGCGTAGGCCGGCAGCGCGAGCGTGCGCCACAGCGACAGCGGGAACAGCGCCATGACGAGCATCATCACGAAGGTCAGCCCGAAGCGCGACAGCTGGAGGAACCAGAGGTCCGATTCGCCGGGATTGGTGTGCGCCGAGGAATACAGCATCGCCGCGCCGGTCAGCGCCATGGCGACGATCAGCAGGATGAAGCCCCAGGGCAGTTTCGCCAGCTTGCGCAGCGGCCCCATCGTCTCGAACGAGAGTGACGTGGCGGTGCGGGTGCGCGCCTCGCCCCGGCTGAAACCGGTATACCCGTCGCGGCTCATGTCGGCTCACCGGCGGTGGCTGGCGCGACCGAGGCGGTCTGGGAATAGGCTGGCTTGCGGCGGCTGTCATTCTTGAGCGCGAAGTGGAGGATGTCGCGGGCCAGTGGCGCGGCCGTGGACGAGCCGCCTTCCCCGTGCTCGACGACGACGGCGATGGCGTATTTCGGATCGTCGGACGGCGCATAAGCCACGAACAGGGCGTGGTCGCGCAGCTCGCGCTCGATATTGAGGCCCTTGCGGACCCCCTTGTCGCGTTCGGCCATGGTGATGCGGCGGACCTGCGCGGTGCCGGTCTTGCCAGCCAGGCGCGGGCCGCCAAGGCCAAGGTCGCCGGACCGGTAGGCCGTGCCGCCAGCCTCGGAGGTGACGCCGTACATGCCGGCCTTCATGCGCTTCATGATCTCGGCATCGAGCGGGGCGTCGAGCACGCCGTCTTCGTCCGATTTCGGGCCGAGGCCGACCAGTCTCGGCTTGTAGCTGTGCCCTTCGGAGGCGATCCGCGCCGTCATCAGGGCAAGCTGGAGCGGGGTGACGCCGAGCTGGCCCTGGCCGATGCCGAAATTGAGCGTTTCGCCCTCGTACCATTGCTCGCCCATGACACGCTGCTTCCAGGCACTGTCCGGCACGAGGCCGCCGCGGGCACCGGTCATGCCGAGCGTCCAGGCCTCGCCGAAGCCGAACTTGCGGGCCGTCGCGGCAATCGCCTCGACGCCGGTGCGCCGGGCCGTCTCGTAGAAATAGACGTCGCACGACCCCTTGATGCCATTGTGCATGTCGACCGAGCCGTGGCCGCCCTTCTTCCAGCAGTGCCAGGTGCGGTTGCCGAAACGGTAGTAGCCGTTGCAATGCACCCGGTCGGTCGGCTTCACGGCGCCGGATTCGAGCGCGGCGGTGGCGACGACCATCTTGAAGGTGGAGCCCGGCGGGTACACGCCGCCATGCGCGCGCGGGTAGAGCGGCGAGCGCGGATTGTCGCGCAGCAGGGCGTAGTCGGCGCCGGAAATGCCGTTGACGAAATCGTTCGGATCGAAGGCCGGGGTCGACACCATGGCGAGGACGTCGCCGGTCTCGACATCGAGCACGACGGCTGCGCCGCTCTCGTCGCCGAACCGCTCGATGGCTGCGCGCTGGAGCTCGGAATCGATCGTGACGTAGACGTCCTTGCCGGGAACCGGCGCGAACTTGTCGTCCGGAATTTCCTCGATCACGCGGCCAGCCGCATTGGTGACCAGTTTGCGGAAACCGGGCTTGCCGCGCAGCCATTCCTCGGCGAACCGCTCCATGCCCTGGCGGCCGGTGCGCATGTCCGGGTGGCGAAACAGGTTTTCCAGACGCTTGGCCTCGTCCGCCGGCATGCCGTTGGACAGGCGGTGCAGGTCGTCCTGGCTGGCGCGTGCGACATAGCCGAGCACGTGGGCGAAATCGCGCCCGCGGGGATAGGACCGGGTGGAGGCCATTTCGACCTGAACGCCGGGAATCTCGGCCGCGTGCACATTCATGCGCGCGAAGTCTTCATAGGTCAGTTCATGCGCAACGATGATCGGCACGAAGGCTGCGTTGCGCCGGCGGCTGGTGCTGATTTCCCGCGTGAGCCGGGCGAGGCGTTCGTCGGGGACATCAATCAGCGCGGCGATCCTGGCGAGCGTGTCGGCTGCATCGCGGGTCTGTTCCGGAATGATCGACACGCGGCCTGCGCGGCGGTGCGAGGCGAGCGGCTTGCCGAACCGGTCGAGGATGCTGCCACGCTGGGGCGGGGCGAGGGCGAGCTTGATATGGTTGTCTTCGGCGGCGGCCTCGTACTTCTCGCGCTCGACGACCTGAAGCTGGAACAGGCGTGCAACGAGCCCGGCCCAGACGACACCGCCCGCGCCGGCCGCGATGAGCATGCGGCGGGTGAAATCGTCCTCGATCGAGCGGTCCTGGGTCATGCGCCCTGCCCCGCAGACTGGCCGGGTGCCCGCCCGAGGTCGAACACCTTGTGCCCGAGGGCGTAGATCAGGCCGGTGGTCAGGAAGGCCGCAAACAGCGGCGTGGCCCGCACGGCATGGTCTTCGAGGCTGCTGGCAAGCAGCCACAGGACAAGAAACCCGGCGATGAAGAGAAGCACGGGCGAGACAACCGCCACGAGCGGCTCGTTCATCACGTCAAAGGTTTCGGCAATCGCCGCGCTGAGGCCGTAGACGATCAGGTTGACGATCACGAAACAGCCGAGCGGCGCATTGAAACTGATATCCTGGATCAGGCCGAACACGATGAGAATGACCATGGGCCGGATCGACAGGCCGACCCGCCCCCAGCCGATGGCGCCCCAGAGGGCAGCATAGGGCCAGGCGATGGACAGGCCGAACAGGGTTTTCGGTGTCAGGCCGAGCAGCCCGATCGCGGCAATCGCGAATGCGCCGAACAGCAGGCGCAGTGTCGGGCCGGTCTGGGACCAGAGGCTCTTGCGCTGGCGGCCTGACTTGCGGCTGGCCATTACTGGCGCACCCCCTGGGCAGCACTGGCCTGTACCGGATTCCCTGTTTCACCGGCTGCGGGGATTTCCTCGATCGGCTCCGGAATTTCGATCACGGGCGGCGGCACCATCTGGACATATCCGCCATCGCGTTCGGCCATCGCAAAGCGCACCCGCCAGTCGTCGCCGGACCGGAGGGCCTCGCCGACGACCAGGCCGCGCGGAAAGGCGCCGCCCTCGGCCGATGTCAGGATCCGTTCGCCTTCGATGAACTCGCTGCGTTCGGGAAGGTCGGTCAGGCTGCCCATGCCGTCGCGGCCACCATACAGGATCGCGCGCACGCCACTGACTTCGCCCATCACCGGCACGCGGCTGTTGAAGTCCGTCACCAGCAGGACACGGGCGGAATGCTCGCCCAACTGGATGACCCGGCCGACGAGGCCGCCTTCATTGACCGCGATTGCGCCGGGCTCGACCCCCTGCGAACGGCCGGCATTGGCCAGGAGTGTCTGGGAGAACGGGCCATCACTTTCAGCCGTCACGCGGGCGGTGACGCCGCGCACGGGCGGTTCGCCCACCAGGTTGAGGATGTTTTCGTAGGCTTCGAGCCGCTCGGCCATCGAAATGGCGGCGGCCTTGTAGCGGGACAGTTCGCGCACTTCGGCCTCGAGATCGCGAATCCGCCGCTCGCGGGCGACCTGGCCGGACATCCGGGCCCACAGGCTGATATCATTGCCACCGCCGAGCCGGTCGCCTGCAGTGGTGCGGACGGGGTCGAAAACGCGCCGGATCTGGGGCGCAGACTGCGAAACCACGAGAGCGGCCGCGCCAAAAATGAGCACAAAGAGAATCAGACGCTTGGCTGAGCGTTTCCCCGTTTTCTGTCCTGATCGGCTGAGGCGCGCCATTCGCCTTGTTTCCTTGCCGTTTTCTGGGGCCCGCTTTTCCTACACTTCCGGAGACAGGACCGTTCTCATTTTCGAGTAGTTTTCTAGCACATAACCGCAGCCGTTCACGACGCATTTCAGCGGATCATCTGCAATCATCACAGGCAATTGCGCCTGTTGACGGATGACCGTGTCGAGGTTGCGCAACAGGGCACCACCACCGGTCAGCACGATGCCCCGGTCGACAATGTCGGCGGCCAGTTCTGGCGGCATGGCCTCGAGCGCGATCTTCACGGCGTCGATGATGTCGGTCACCGGTTCGCGCAGGGCTTCGGCGATCATGGCCTCGGAAATCTCGGTTTCCTTGGGCACGCCGTCCAGCGTGCCGCGGCCACGGACGGTCAGTGCCATGCCGGCCCCGTTTTCCGGCGCCATGGCGGTGCCGATCTCTTTCTTGATCCGCTCGGCGGACATTTCACCGATCAGGATCTTCTGTTCGCGGCGCAGGTAGTTGACGATGGCCTGGTCCATCTTGTCGCCGCCGACGCGCACGGAGCGCGAATAGACGATGCCGCCGAGCGACAGGACGGCCACTTCGGACGTGCCGCCGCCAATATCGACGACCATCGAGCCGGCCGGCTCGTCAATCGGCAGGCCGGCGCCGATGGCGGCTGCCATGGGCTCTTCGATCAGCTCGACCTGGCGGGCGCCGGCAGCGAGGGCCGACTGGTGGATGGCGCGGCGCTCGACGCTGGTGGCGGAGCTGGGCACGCAGATGATGATGAGGGGAGACACGAACGCCCGGCGGTTGTGAACCTTCCGGATGAAGTGCTTTATCATTTCCTCGGCGACTTCGAAGTCGGCGATCACGCCATCGCGCATCGGGCGGATGGCTTCCATGTTGACGGGTGTCTTGCCAAGCATGTTCTTGGCCTGCTCGCCGACCGCATAGACGATCTTTCGCCCGCCTTGCGTCATGTACGCAACGACCGAGGGCTCATCGAGCTTGACGCCCTGACCTTTGACATAGACCAGCGTGTTCGCCGTACCGAGGTCGATGGCCATGTCCGTGGACAACATGCCGAGAAGGCTACCAATCATGACGTCTACGAGCTCTTTCTGATGCGCAACGGACTCTCCGTCCGTTACAATTGTGCAATTCTATACACAGCCCCATACCTCATGTGCCGTTAACGCCCGTTTAATGCAAGCGGTGCACGGCAGATGAACGGTACGAACCGTTCAGTCATTGAAAACAGTCGATATTCACTGGGATTTACCATCAGACCTGCAGCGATCAGGGCGATCTAACGGTACGATGCGTTCCGATTTGGTAAACCGATTTCTTTCGCGCGTTAGGAAAGTGGGGGTTCCAGCGGCAAGAATTTCACGCCCGATTCCCGCCGGGAACGCATTTTTTCGGGCCGGATGCGTCGATCCGGGGCCGCGAAGATGAGCGCAAGATGAATGCGGCGTTCGGACTCCGTTCGGCGCGTGGGGATGATTATCCGCTTGCAGCACCGGTACGGCCCCATAGGAAGCGCACCTCCTGAAACCCGCGCTGGACGCCTGGCCATGCCCCTGACAGGCTCCTCCTGCCGGTGCTGCTTGTTTCCCTCAGGCGGCCGTGACGAAGGTGGCAATGACCTTCTTGCGGCCTGTCTTCTCGAAATCGACGGTCAGCTTGTTGCCCTCGGAAAAGGCGACCTTGCCGTAGCCGAACTTGTCATGGAACACCCGCGACCCGGTCTTGAACGTGTCCGGGCCGCCGGATGTGGCGTTGAGCGGACCAGCTTCGCCGGGGGGCCGTGAGGGGGTGCGCGAGGCATTCTCCTGCAGGCGCTTCCAGCCGGGGCTGGAATAGGACGAGCGGGCGCCGAGGTCTTCCATCGTGCCGCTGAATGCCTCTTCGCCGCCCGGCAGGCCGGAAAAGCCGGTCTCGCTCATGGCATCGACATGGTCGTGGGGCAGTTCATCGACGAAACGGCTGGGCATGACATTCTGCCAGCGGCCATAGATCTGGCGGTTGGCGACGAAGGAGATATAGGCGCGCTGGCGCGCCCGCGTGATGCCGACATAAGCGAGGCGACGCTCTTCCTCGAGGCCTTTCAGGCCGCTTTCGTCGAGACTGCGGCGCGACGGGAAGATTTCCTCCTCCCAGCCCGGCAGGAAGACCATCGGCCATTCGAGGCCCTTGGCGCCGTGCAGGGTCAGGATCTGGACCTGGTCCTCGCCTGCCCCGCCGCTGGAGGCATCCATCACCAGTTCGACATGTTCGAGGAAGCCCGCCAGCGTGTCGAACTCGCTCATCGCGCGCACGAGTTCCTTGAGGTTGTCGAGCCGCGTCTGGGCCTGCGGGCTGCGATCCTTCTGCAGCATGTCGGTATAGCCGGACTCCTCGAGGATGACCTCGGCCAGTTCGGTGTGCGGCAGGCCATTGGCATGCTTGTCGCGCCACATGTTGAGATGGTCGATGAAGACGGTGAGGCCGCGCTTGGCGCCGCCCTTGATCTCGTCGGTCTGCAGGACCATCGGCGTCAATGTGTAGAGGCTGCGGCCATCGGCGCGGGCATAGGCCTGCAGCTTGGCCAGTGTCGTGTTGCCAACACCGCGTTTCGGCTCGTTGACCACGCGTTCGAAGGCGAGATCGTCGTCGGGCGACCGGATCAGGCGCAGGTAGGCCATGGCATCGCGGATCTCGGCGCGCTCGAAGAAGCGCGGGCCGCCGATCACGCGGTACGGGATGCCGAGCATGATGAAGCGTTCCTCGAAGGCGCGCATCTGCCATGAGGCCCGCACCAGCACGGCGCAGTCGTCATGCTTGCCGCCATCGCGGACCCAGCTTTCGATATCATCGGCGATGAGGCGGCTTTCGGCCTCCCCGTCCCACAGGCCGCGCACCTTGACCTTGTCGGCATCGGCGCTGTCGGCGGCGCTGTCATCGCCGACATAGAGCGTCTTGCCGAGGCGGCCGCGATTGTGGCTGATGACGCTGGAGGCGGCGGCGAGGATGTGGCGGGTCGAGCGGTAATTGCGTTCGAGGCGGATGACCTTGGCGCCGGCGAAATCCTTCTCGAAACGCAGGATGTTGTCCACTTCCGCACCGCGCCAGCCATAGATCGACTGGTCGTCATCGCCGACGCAGCAGATATTGTGGCTGCCCTGGGCCAGCATGCGCAGCCAGAGATACTGCGCGACGTTGGTATCCTGGTATTCGTCGACGAGGATGTATTTGAAGCGCGCGTGATAATCCTTCAGGACATCAGGGTTGTCGCGGAAGAGCGTGATGTTGTGGACGAGCAGGTCGCCGAAGTCGCAGGCGTTCAGGACCTTGAGCCGGTTCTGGTAGATTTCGTAGCATTTGATGCCCATGCCGTCGGCAAACTGGTGGGCATCTTCGGACGGCACGCGGTCCGGCGTCAGGGCGCGGTTCTTCCAGCCGTCGATGAGGCTGGCCAGGAAACGCGGCGTCCAGCGCTTGGGATCGATATTCTCGGCCTGGATGATCTGCTTGCAGAGGCGCACCTGGTCGTCGGTATCGAGGATGGTGAAGCTGGATTTCAGGCCGACCAGTTCGGCGTGCTTGCGCAGGATCTGCGCGCTGATCGAGTGGAACGTGCCGAGCCAGCGCAGGCCCTCGCCCTCCGGCCCGATCAGTTTCAGCGCCCGTTCGCGCATTTCGCGGGCGGCCTTGTTGGTGAAGGTCACGGTCAGGGTCTGGCTGGGCCAGGCCTTCTTGGTGGCGATGATGTGGGCGAGGCGCGTGGTCAGCACGCGCGTCTTGCCAGTGCCGGCGCCAGCCAGCACGAGCAGCGGGCCGTCGGTGTGCAGCACGGCTTCGCGCTGTTCGGGGTTGAGGCCAGCCAGATAGGCGGCGTCGCCTGCCGCCGCTGGCGGCCGCGCGGCAGCCATCTGGCTGATGGACAGGCGATTCGGATTGGAACTCATGGGGAACATATAGCAGGAAGTTGGCCGCGTGTTAGGCTGAATGACCGCTTTCCGGAACTTTGGGATTGACTCATGCCCAAATAGGTAATTATGTAATTACATGTTTACTGATGAAGCCATGTCCGCCGTGTTCCACGCCCTCGCCCACGAGAGCCGGCGTCAGATACTGGATATCCTGAAGGCCAGTCCGGGCTGCCCGGTCGGCGAAATTGCACGCCAGTTCGATGTCAGCCGGATCGCGGTGATGAACCACCTGGCCGTGCTGGAGAAGGCCGGTCTCGTGACCAGCGAGAAGCGGGGTCGCACGCGGCACCTGTACCTGAACGCCGTGCCGATCCGCATGATCCAGGAACGCTGGATGGATGACTACAGCGAACAATTCGCGGGGCGCCTGACGTCCCTGAAACAGATGGCCGAAGCGGCCGTCCAACAGAAGGACAAGGACAATGGTTGAGGCTGGGGCCAAACCGCAGGCATTTGCCGAGAAGCAGATCTACAGGGTCGTCATCAACGCGCCGATCGAAACGGTATGGAATACGCTGGTGAAGACGGACGAGGCATTGCCGTTCTTCTTCGGCGCCCATTGCAAGACGACCGGCGAGCGGCTTGCGCCGGGCCAGCCCTATGCGATGCGCACGCCGAACGGCAAGTTCACCAGCGTGGTTGGCAAGGTGCTCGAGTTCAGCCCGCCGAACCGCTATTCCCACACGCTGCAGTTCACGCTGCACGACGACCCCGCCTGCGTAGTGTCCTACGAGTTGAAGGAAGTGACGGAAGGGACCGAATTCTCGCTGATCACCGAAAACGTACCGGTCGGCACGAAGATGGAAAAAAGCATGGCACAGGGCACGGATTTCATCCTCAAGAACATCAAGTCGGTTGCCGAAACCGGCAAGGCCACCTTTTCCAGCCAGTTGATGCTGGGCATGATGAGCCTGATGACGCCGCTGATGCCGAAGCAGTGCCGCAGCGAAAACTGGCCGCTTGAAAACTGAAGGACGGAGGGGACAGATGGCAAAATCCACCGAAGACATGATCGAAAGCATGAAAGCGGGCCTGCTCGCAAAGACCGGCAAGCCGCTGGCGCATTGGGTCAAGACTGTCCAGGCAAGCGGCATCGAGAAGCATGGCGAACAGGTCAACATGCTGAAGACGGCGCACGGTCTGGGCCACGGGCACGCCAATTTCGTCTGCCAGGTTGCCAAGGGCCGGATGGATGCCGATCCGGGCGAGATGCTGGAGGCCCAGTACAAGGGCAAGGAGGCGCTGCGGCCCATTCACGATGCGCTGGTGAAACATGCCGCTTCGTTGGGCAAGGATGTCAGCATCGACCCGAAGAAGACCAGCGTGGCGTTGCGCCGCTCCAAGAATTTCGCCGTCATCGTGCCGGCGACAAAGACCCGGATCGACCTCGGCATCAACCTGAAGGGCGAGCCCGGGACAGACCGCCTGCTGGCGGAAAAACCGGGGTCGATGTGCACGCACAAGGTCAGGCTGGAAACGGTGGCCGATGTCGATGCTGACGTGAAGGCGTGGCTGAAGGCGGCCTATGCACGGGCCTGACGGCCAGCGCCCCGACAACAAAAATAACCCCGAAGGAACAGGCCGGGATTGGACCGGCGCGTGCCTGCGGGGTCAAGGGGATACGGGTGTGGCGCATCCCGGATAGAGAGCCTGACTGGAGCGGAAATTCTTCCACCCCAGCCGGATAATCGAGCGTTACGTCGTGCCTTGTTTCCTTGCACACTCTGGCAGGAATTTCAAGATAGCTCCCCGCCTAGTAGAGGGTGGTCAGGGACTTCGCATCATAGCTGGCCAGCTCGTCGGTGCGGCCGTCGCGGATCTTGGCGACCCAGTCGGGGTCCTGAAGCAGGGCACGTCCAACCGCCACCATGTCGAACTCACCGCGACTGAGGCGATCCTCCAGGTCGTCGAGCGTGCGCACGCTTGAATCTTCGCCGCGGAAGGCACCAATGAAGTCGCTCGACAGGCCGACCGACCCGACCGTGATGGTCGGCAGGCCCGTCAGCTTCTTCGCCCAGCCGGCGCCGTTGAGACCGTTTTCCCCGTCGACGTCCGGGAATTCAGGTTCCCAGTAGCGGCGCTGGGACACGTGCAGCACGTCGACGCCTGCATCGACAAACACTTTCAGGAAAGCTTCGAGGTCTGTCGGGTTCTGCGCCAGCCGGGCATCATAGTCTTGCTGCTTCCACTGGGAATAACGCAGGATGATGGGCATGTCCGGGCCGACCTGCTTGCGGGTCTCGCGGATGATGTCGGCAGCGAACGTGGCGCGCTCGGGCAGCGACCCGCCGAACCTGTCATTGCGCTTGTTCATCACGTCCCAGAAGAATTCGTCGATCAGGTAGCCGTGTGCGCCGTGGATTTCGATCGCGTCGAACCCGAGGCGAGCAGCTTCGCCGGCGGCATTGGCATAGGCCATGACCATGTCGTCGACTTCGGCACTGGTCGGTTCCTCGGCGACCTTCTTGCCGGTATGAGTCACGCCCGCCGGGCTGTCAGACGGCGCATCCGGCTCCGGGCCTGAACCGGGCTTGCGCAACATGCCCTGGTGCCAGAGCTGCGGCGCGATGAGGCCGTTGCTGGCGTGAACCCTGTCGGCCACACGCTTCCAGCCGGCGAGCGAATCCGGCCGGTGGAAGTTCGGTACATTCACGTCATTCGACGCACCGCCCCGCTTGACGGTTGTTCCCTCGGTGATGATCAGGCCGACGCCGCCTTCAGCCCGCCGGGCATAATACTCGGCGACATTCTCGCCGGGAACGCCGCCGGGCGAGAAGCTGCGGGTCATCGGCGCCATCACGATCCGGTTCGGCAGGTTGAGGGACTTGATCTTGAGGGGGGAAAATAGCGGGCGGGTCATGCATCAGGCTCCGTTGCAAACAGGGTCTGAAGTGGCCACAGCACCCGCCTGCGTCAACCGTTTACGTCGCGTCTCCCGCTGTAGTGGCGGTTCACCGCGTATTCAGCTATGCCTGCCAGTCTGTGACCGATGCAACGTGTGAAGAGGAATCCGGATGCGTAACCTTGTTGTCCTTGCGGGACTGGGCCTGCTGGTGGCCTGCGCCACGCCGGGCTATGAATACGAAGCCCGGATCGCCCCCAACTTTCCGCAGGCCGCCGACTATCGCGACCCCGCTGTCGGGCGGTTCCGCGGCCCGGCAGGCGATGTTGCAGAAGCCGAGTTCGACGCGATGCTGGCGGACGTGCGCCTCGACGGGATGCCCTGGTTCACCGCATCGCCGGACGGGCCGGACAGTGTCTATGAGGGCGACGTGTCGATCGATGCCTGGAACGAGGACGTCCGGTACGAACGCGAGCGCCGCTGCGTGAAACACAAAGGCGTGTTCGACTGCAAGCGGCACGCAATGGTGGAAACCGAATGCACGACCGGGACGGTCGAGGTGACGGTGACCACCCGATTGATCGACCTCACCAGCAATCGCACCGTGTTCACGGCGAGCCAGCCGGGCGGCGCCGCGCGGGAAACCTGCATCGACATTGCCGAGTACCCGGATGATGGCCGCCCTGAAGGCGTCTACCGTGACCCGCGCCAGTCGAACTATAATCCGTACAATGCGCCGATCGGCATGGTGCAGGATGCGGTGACCGAGGCCGTGCGCCGGTTCCGTTACGATATCGCCCCCTACAACAAGACGGTCCGGGCCGAGATCATGACCGATGGCCTGGTGCCGGAAGAACAGAATGATGCGCGCTTCGCGCTGGCGGTTGAAGCGACCAAGCAGGGCAATTTCATTGCCGCGTGCACGCAATGGGACGCGATCGCCCGCGAATACCCGCGCGCACCGGCCGTGCTGCACAATCAGGGAGCCTGCGCGGAGGCGCGCGGCGACATGGAAACGGCGCAGGCCCGTTATGCCCGCGCGGCAGAACTGGTGGGCGGCGTTCCCCTGCTGAAACCCAAGCAGGCCAGGCCGATCTTCGATGCCCTGGAGCGGGTTTCGGGCCGCCGCGTCGATCAGACCGTGATCGACGGAATGATGGCGCCGGAAGGGTCCTGAGCGATCAGCCGCCGAACATGGTAGCCAGCGTGACGCCGGATTCGGAGGCTTCTGCCGCAATGCCCCAGGCGATGCCGCCGGCAAATGCGATGGAGCAGAACACAAGCTTGTACAGGATATTCTTCATCTGACGGTTCTCCCGGTTTGAAACACGTTGCCAGGGCAAGGTGCAAACGGGGGGCCGCTCGGAAAGGTGTCGTTAACCCTGGTCGTCCGGGCCGGGCTCCAGGCGATGGCCTTCGGTCAGCCGGGCGAGCTTTTCAGCGCGGGCCTCCGCCATCTGGCGCTCGCTTTTCGTGCGGCCGAACTTTGCCCGGTTCTCGGACGCTTTCTGCGTCTTCTCGGCTCGCGCCTTTGCCTTGCGGGCCTTGTTGAGATTGATCGGCGTCGTCATCGGGCAAACATAGTCAGCCCAAGGCCGCCAGTCGAGCGTCGAGGCGGGCTTTCACTTCGGGCCACTCGCGGCCGAGAATCGAGAAGACCACCGTCGAGCGCAGGAAGTTGTCGGGCAGGATGCGATTGTCGCGCAGGACGCCTTCCTGCACCGCACCGAGCTTGCGGACAGCCGCCTGCGACCGCTTGTTGCGGGCGTCGATATTGAACTGCACCCGGATCGCGCCCTGTTCGAACGCATGGCCGAGGAGCAGGCGCTTGGCGGCGGGATTGATCGCCGTTCCATGCACCGACGGGGCGTAGACCGTCATGCCGATCTCGACCGAACGGGACTGGCTGTCTGGAGACAGGTAGGCGGTCAGGCCCAGAAACGCCCCATCAGCGGGGCTGAGCACCGCGAACGGGATCATCTGGCCGGTGCCGGTGCGCTGCGCGATACTCGCGAGCCAGTTGGCGATCCAGTCACCCGGCCCGCGATACGGCCAGTGTTTCAGCTCGTCGCCAGCCGCTTCCGCCATGCTGCGCAGGTCGGCGCCGTGCAGGGCTGCATCGAAGGGCACAAGGCGGACATGCGGGTCCGCCAGGGTCACCGGCGCGAGCTTCATTCCTTGTGATTGTCCCGCCATTGTTCCATGGCCAGCGAAATTGCGAAGGTCTCGCGGTATTTCGGGCTGGAGGCAGGCCGCGGCGCGCGGGCCGACGTCATCGCCATGATTTCGGCCAGCTTGTTGTGCGCGGCGCCCGACTGGCCAGCCCCGATATAGGCGTGCAGTTCGACCAGCGCGGATGACAGCGGGTCATGCGCACGGATGACGAAATAGGGTTCGTCATCGGCGAGCTTGCCGATCACATCAAACTGGGACGGGTTATCCTTGGAGCCGACGGGAGGTTTGGACATGGAAGTCTGCCTTTCTGGGCGGAAGTGATTCTCTGGCGCGACAATAGTGCGTCGCGTGCGCGCCGTCAGCCTTTCCTGCAGACATGAATGATGTCCGGCAGGTCGTTTGCCGGACATCCCTCAGATTCAGCTCGATGCGACGATACCGCCATCGCACGGAATCGTGTGGCCGGTGATGTAGGCCGCCGCCTTCGAGGACAGGAAGATGGAGAGGCCGGCAATGTCGCTCGGCGCGCCGACACGGCCGGACGGGTTACGGTCGCCGATCGACTGCCAGTCGACACCGTCGGTCTCGCCCTTGAAGCCAACACCGGTCGACAGCATCCAGGTCGGGAATGGCCCCGGCGCGATGGCGTTGACCAGGATATGCTCGCCGGCGAGGTGTGCGCCCATGAAGCGCGTCAGATGGATCACGGCGGCCTTCGACGTGCCATAGGCAAAACCGCTCATCGGCGATGTGTGCATGCCGTCAATCGAGGCGATGTTGATGACGCGGGCGGGATCAGCGGCGCTGGCGGACTTGCGCAACAGCGGCATCAGCTTCTGTGTAAGGAAGAACAGGCCCTTGACGTTGACGTCCATCACCTTGTCCCAGCCAACTTCCGGGAAGTCTTCCAGGGTCGCCCCCCAGGCCACGCCGGCATTGTTGATCAGGACGTCGACCTTGTCTTCCCGCTTGGCGATTTCGCCGGCGAGATGGTTGACACCGTCCATATTGGAAACGTCCGACGGAATGGCGTAGATTTCGCCGCCATACTGGGCCTTCAGGCGTTCAACCGTTTCCTCGCAGGCCTTCGCCTTGCGCGACGAGATGATGACCTTCGCACCGCTGGACAGGAATCCCGCCGCGATCATCTCGCCGATGCCGCGCGACCCGCCCGTGATGACGACCGTCTTGCCGGCCACCGAAAACAAATTGCTGAAATCCATGCTCACGAAATATCTCCTGCTTCTATCTTGGCATTATTAGTGCGGGAGCGGCCACGCAACAGCAAGAAAAATCCGTCTAGAACACGGTATAGACGGGATCGTTCGGACAGGGAGCGCCAATGGGTGTCTTGTTGCCAAACCGTTCGGCTTCGGTGCCCGGGGGCAAGGGCATGTTCTCTACCCAATCAAAAACCACCACGCGATTCAGGATGCGCCACTCGTCGTCCCGCCGCACGAACCAGTCGAGATAACGCCCCTTCATGTCGACCTGCTCCACCTCGCCACTTTGGGTGGGCTGGCGCTGGAACGCCGTGAAATAGCTCTCGACGGCAGCGCCATCGTCGCGGAATTCGATCAGGATGTTGTGAATCTGGTGAATCCCGCGCTCGATATGCGGCAGCACTTTCATGGCCCAGTCAACGAACCCGCTTGCACTGCCCTGCTATGGGCCGTGATGGTCCGTACCATCGGGCCAGTAGGCGGAGCGCAGCATCGCTTCATCGGCGCGGTCGATGCCCCGGCAATAGCGAAACAGGCAATCGCGAATGGCTTCGCGCGCCATCAGGTCCGCGACTTGGCGCGCCAGGCGATCGGTATCGGCCATGTTTCCATCCTTGGTCCGGGATCACCCCGGCGAGATCATCTTGCTCGGGTCGACGATCATGTCGAAGTCTTCGGCCGGGATGCCGTCCTTGATCGCTTCCTCGCGCAGGGTCGTGCCGTTCTTGTGGGCGGTCTTGGCGATCTTGGCGGCGCGGTCGTAGCCGAATTTTTCCTTCAGCGGCGTCACCAGCATCAGCGAGTTCTTCAGGCCCTTCTCGATGTTCTCGAGGCGCGGCTCGATGCCGACAACGCAATTGTCGGTGAAGCTGACTGCGGCGTCGGCGAGGAGGCGCGTCGACTGGAGGAAATTGTAGGCCATCATCGGGTTGAACACGTTGAGCTCGAAATGGCCCTGGCTGCCGGCAAAGCCGATGGCGGCATTGTTGCCGTGGATATGCGCGCAGACCTGGGTCAGTGCCTCACACTGGGTCGGGTTGACCTTGCCGGGCATGATGGACGAACCGGGTTCGTTTTCCGGCAGGGCCAGCTCGCCGAGGCCGGAGCGCGGGCCGGAGCCGAGGAAGCGGATATCATTGGCGATCTTGAAGCAGCTCATCGCCACGGTGTTGATGGCGCCATGCGTGAACACCATCGCGTCATGCGCGGCGAGGGCTTCGAACTTGTTCGGCGCCGAGGTGAACTTGAGGCCCGTGATGGCAGCGATCTTTTCGGCCACCTTGTCGGCAAAGCCGACCGGCGAGGCGAGGCCGGTGCCGACGGCCGTGCCGCCCTGGGCCAGTTGCATCAGCATGGGCAGCGTGGATTCGATCCGCGCGATACCGTTCTCGACCTGCTGGGCATAGCCGGAAAATTCCTGGCCGAGCGTCACCGGCGTTGCGTCCTGCGTGTGCGTGCGGCCGATCTTGATGATGTCGGCCCAGGCCTTGGCCTTGGTGTCGAGCGCAGCGTGCAGGTGCTTCAGAGCGGGCAGCAGGCGATGCGTCACTTCCTCGGCGGCGGCGATGTGCATGGCGGTCGGGAAGCAGTCGTTCGACGACTGGCTCATGTTGACATGGTCGTTCGGGTGGACGGGCTTCTTCGAGCCCATCTCGCCGCCAAGCATCTCGATGGCACGGTTCGAGATCACCTCATTGGCGTTCATGTTGGACTGCGTGCCCGAGCCCGTCTGCCAGACGACGAGCGGGAAATGGTCATCCAGCTTGCCGTCGATCACTTCCTCGGCCGCCGCGATGATGGTCTTGCCGAGGGCCTTGTCGAGCTTGCCGAGGTCCATATTGGCCTCAGCGGCGGCTTTCTTGACGATGCCGAGGGCGCGGATGATCGGCTCCGGCTGCTTTTCCCAGCCGATCTTGAAATTGCCGAGGCTGCGCTCGGCCTGTGCCCCCCAGTAACGGTCAGAGGCGACCTCGACCGGCCCCATTGTGTCGGTTTCAGTACGGGTGGGGGTCTTGGCCATGATGCGGGCTCCGTGAAATTCGCTGGATTGTTGCTGGGCGCGGTTTAGCATGCAGGCCGCGTTGGGCAAGGTGGCCAGACTGATGAACGAACGTCTCGAGATCCGCAAAAAGCGTTACGCCGACGGGGTGATCCTTTTCGTGCTGGGCACGGCGGTCCTCACCGGGCTGGTGGTGCTCGCCCGCGTCGGCGCCCGCGACTTCGGCGAGTTGCTGGTCAGCTATGAAAAGGACGCCGAGCAGACCCTGCTGGTCGGCGGGTTCCTGAAGGCCTGCCTCGGCATGGGGCTGGTCGGCCTGCTGGCGCTGATCTACTGGCGGGTCCAGCGCATGCTGTCGCCGGTACCGGAAATGGTGATTGACGCACAGGGCATCCTGGTGCGCATGGGCGGGCGCGAGCAATTGCTGTCATGGGACGATGTCGTCGCCCTGCGCCTCGACACGAAAGGGCGTTCCCGGTCGCTGCGGGTCAGCCCGGCGCCGGATCTCGTGCTGGGTGCCAGTACGGGGCGGGTGTTCGCGTGGATGGACATCGTCATCGCCAAGGGCCAGATCAGCGTCGATTTCCAGGACGTGGTGGAATTCGTCCGGCGGGTTGCCCCCGCAGACCTGTCCAGCCAGTTGTCAGCCTCTGCGAAATCGGATGCCAAACCGGGCGACGCACCCTAACATGCCGGCATGATGGAAAAGCTGTCTGACCCGACTGTCCTGTTTGCCCTCGCCTTGGCCTTCGCGCTCGGGTTCATGTTCCGGGGCAGCGGACGCAATTCGCTGTCCCCTACCCCGCCAACAGACGCGGAGATCGCCGAGGCGGTCAAGCGCGTTACCGCTTCGAAATGGATCGAGATCGACGCCGAGATCGACGCGCGCCGGAAGATTGCCGCGATCAGGCTGTTGCGAGAGGCGACCGGCCTTGGCCTGAAAGTGTCCAAGGACGCCATCGAGGCACGTATGGCCGCGCGCGGGATGACGCGGCATTGAGTGACACCTGGATCACGGCCGGAAAGGTCCGCGCCCGCATCACCGATACGGGTGCACTGGAAGTGCGCTGCCACGGCCTGACTACCCAGACGAAATATTACAAGGGCCTGCTCAAGGAATTCTTCCGCAAGGACTTCCCGCCCCTGCGCCCCGGCTTTGGCGATTACAGCGTTCACATCGTGATGGAATATACCGGCGAGGCACCGTGGATGGACCTCGACAACCTGGCCAAGGCCCTGCTCGATTCACTGACGGGGAACGTGTTCGAGGACGACCACCAGGTCGCCCGCCTGCTGGTCGAACGGCGGGTCGGCGAACGCGAGGGCATCTGGCTGAGCGCCGCAGCGATGGAGTGACACGGCCCGGCTCTAGGCTTCCACCATCAGTGTTTCGAGTCCCCGGAAGAAGGGCAACGCGCGCCAGGTGAAGTCCTGCTCCGGCAGGGCGAGGCCCGGATAGCGTTCGAACAGTTTCAGGTAGACGCGGCGGGCCTCGATGCGGGCGAGCGGCGCGCCGATGCAGATGTGCGGGCCGCCACCGAAGGCGATGTGGCTGGCGCGTTTCTGCGTGATGTCGAAGGCTTCCGGCGCCGCGAACGTCTCCGGGTCTCGGTTGGCCGCGGCGAGCGAGCAGAACACGACCTGGCGCTGCTTCATCGGACACCCGGCCACATCGCGGTCATGTTCCAGGATGCGAGACGTGGCCGAGACCGGCGCCTCGTAGCGCAGCACTTCCTCGACGGCCTGTGAGGCGAGGCCGGGATCAGCCTTCAGCGCGGCGAGCTGGTCGGGGTGCTTCAGGAACAGCCAGACGCCATTGCCGATAAGGTCAGTCGTTGTGAGGTTGCCACCGACCAGAAGGGCGCCGAGATTGATGACGATCTCATCGTCCGTCAACGGCGCATCGCCTCTCGCCTGCAGCTGCACCATGTCGGTGATCAGGTCGTCGCCCGGGGTGGTGCGGCGGGCCGCCATCAGTTCGTTGAAATAGCCATCCAGCGCAATCGAGCCGGATTCCATGCGGGCGGTTTCCTCTGCGGTGCGGACGGGATTGAGGCCGAGGATCACGTCTTCCGACCATTGGCGGAATTCCGGCAGGCGGTGCTCGTCGACACCAAGGATGCGGGCGATGACGAGGACCGGAATGGGCACGGCGATCTCTGCCATCAGGTCAAAGAGTCCCGAGGCAGGTGCGGCATTGATCGTGTCGTCGATGATGGCTTCGATCTGCGGCTTCATCTTCTGGATGCGGGTGTAGAACGCCCTGGCCAGTGGCGGCCGGACACGGGAATGGTCCGGCTCGTCCAGGAACAGGATGCTCGTGCGGCGCGGATTTTCCTCATCGTCGACCAGCTGGCGGGAAATCGAGCCGTCCTCCGCTCTCAGCGGATGGCGCACAAAAGTGCGGTCGTTGACCGTTTCGCGGATGTCGCCGTAGCGCGTGAGGAACCACGCCTTGGCCAGGTCATCACGCATGACGGGGCATTCCTCGCGCAGGGCCTTCAGCTTGGGGTGCGGATCATTGCGGGCATCGGGCATGAATGCCGTGACTTCGATGATGCCCTGCGGCACGGGCACCGCGCTCTGGTCGTCTGCCATCTGGTTCCTCCCGGAATCCCTGTTTTCCGGAGAATACCACAGGCCAGCGAAATTTGCGCTGATACCCTTGCGTCAGCCGAGCCGCTTGAACGGCATCGGGATGGCCGTGGCGGTCGCCTTTGCGACGAGTTCGCCGTCAGGCCCGAAACAGTCGGCTTCCATGAAGGCCGCCGACTTGCCGAGCCGCAGGATGCGCGCCTCGACATGGGCCTTACCCGGCATCAGGCGGCGCAGGAAACTGGTTTTCATTTCCAGCGTTGGCGCAGTCATTGTCACGTTGGAGGCGATGATGACGCAGGTGCTCATCGCCTCGTCCAGCATGGCGGAAATGAAACCGCCCTGCACGGCGCCGGTCGGGTTGGCAAACATACCCGGCACGTCGAAATCCATGCGGATGCGCATCGCGTCCTGCTCGACTTCGGTGAGCGTCATGCCGAGCGTGTCCGAACAGGGCGGCCGCTTCTTCGAGCCCTGGAAACGGGCCAGCATGTCAGCATCGCTGATGCGGGGTTTTTCAGTCTCGGCCAAGTGTCCGGCGGCCTATTTGCGCCGGAAGGCGTCGAGGTTCACCACCGTGCCTTCGGCGTTCGCTGCCTGGCCTTGCTGGCCTTCGGAGAAATCCGCTGCCGGAGCGATGACGGCCTCGTCCTTGGTCGGGCTCTCGAACGTCAGGCCGAAATTCACTGACGGATCGACGAATCGCGTGATCGCCGCATAGGGCACGAACAGGTGCTGTGGCACGCCGGAGAATTTCAGGATGATCTCGAAATGCCCCTCGCCCACTTCCAGGTCCCAGAACTGGTGCTGGATGACGATCGTCATGTCTTCGGGGAAGCGCTCGGTCAGGTAATCGGCCACTTTGACGCCGGGTGCCTTGGTGCGGAAAGTCAGGTAGAAATGGTGGTCGCCGGGGAGGCCGCCATTGGCCAGGGCCCGCTTCAGCGCCTCACGCACGACACCGCGCATCGCGGCCTGGGTCAGCGCATCATATCCGATATAGTCCGTCATGTGGCTCGCCTGCCCCTCGAAACTGCTGTTGGTTATCTTCGCGTACACTATGCCTCGTGCTTGGCTGCCGCAACGGGCTTCGCATAGCAGGCGAGGATTATTTTACACCTCGCCTTGTCGCCTCCCGGGTGATGTTGCCGCTGCGCCTTCTGCAGTCGCTCAAGCAGCAGGCAGGTGGGATACCTGGCGCTGGCCTTCACGCAATCGTGTGTATAGGCTTGCGGGAAAATCCGGAGTGATGCCGAAGGGAGACATATGATGGAAATGCCGGCGCATGGACGCGACTGGGAAGACCTGCGGGCCGAGATGGTGGCGCGCGGCGGAGGCGATGCCGCCTGGCGCGACGGCCGCACGGCCGTCTACGTCTTCAATGCCGGCGCGGACATCTCCAGGGTCCAGCACGAGGCCTATGGTCTCTACATGGCAGAGAACGGCCTGGGGCCCCTCGCCTTCCCGTCGCTGGCCAAGATGGAAAAGGAAGTCATCGGCATGGGGCTGTCCCTGCTGCACGGGCCGGAGGGCGCGACCGGGGCGATGACGTCCGGCGGCACCGATTCGATCACGATGGCGATCAAGACGGCGCGCGATTATGCCCGCGCCAATGGCAAGCCGCGCGAGGGCGCCAACATCGTGCTGGCCCAGTCGGCCCATCTCGCCTTCGACAAGGCGGCGCACCTGATGGATATCGAAATCCGCCGCGTGCCACTGAAGGAAGACGGCTCGTACGAGGCCGACCCGGACGCGATGGGCGAGGCGGTTGATGCAGCGACCATCATGATGGTCGGCTCTGCGCCGAACTTCCCGCATGGCATCATCGACCCCATTGCGGCCCTGGGGGATGTCGCTGCGAAGAAGAACGTCTGGCTGCATGTCGACGCCTGCGTCGGCGGCTATTTCGCCCCCTTCGCGCGGATGAACGGCGTGCCTGTACCGCCCTTCGATTTCGAAGTGCCGCAGGTCCACTCGATGAGCGCCGACCTGCACAAGTACGGCTATTGCGCCAAGGGCGCCTCGACCGTGCTGTTCCGGTCCGAAGACCTCTACAATTACATGCCGTTCGACATGGCCGGCTGGTCTGGCGCACCGATGAAGACGCCGACACTGGCCGGCACGCGCCCCGGCGGCGCCATTTCAGCGGCCTGGGCGGTGATGAACACGTTGGGCGTCGATGGATACCGTGAAAAGCAGGGCCTCGTCTGCGCCACGCGCGAGCGGATGGAGGAAGGCGTGAAGCGGCTCGGTTTCGAGGTGCTCGGCAATCCGATGCTGGGACTGATGGCCTTCCGCCACCCGGACCATCATGCCTTTGCCATCTATGGCGAAATCTACCGGCGCGGGTGGTTCACCTCGGTCACCAAGGAGCCGCCGAGCCTGCACCTGATGCTGTCACCCAAGCATGCCGAGGTCGTCGATGATTACCTGGCCGACCTTGAAGCGAGCGTGAAAGCGGTTGCCGGCGGGACGGCCGGCGAGAAGGTCGAGGCGCGGTACAGCTAAACTCTTCTGATCCGTATTCGGCGGTTCCTGCGCCTCTCTGGTTAGACTGACAAACCAGAGGGGACGACACAAATGGCCAAGCCGACACTCGCAGAGATGAAAACCGCGTTCACGCCGCACATACCTGCCGGCGAGGTGATCACGCACGCAGCCTATGGCATCAAGCAGCCGCATATCCTGCTGATTGTGCTGTTGATGCTGGCCGGTATTCTGCCCGGCCTGATCGTTGTCGTCGTGATGACGAAGCATTACCTGATCGGCCAGTCAGCGGCAGGCGTGACGGTGCTGCAGATCAAGGGCATGACGAACCTGGCGGTCAGGAAGGCGATGCGTTTCAGCAGTCAGGAACTGGCCGGGGCGCAGGTGAAGACGTCTTCGGCGGGCCTGTTCACCAACATCAAGATCATTGATGGCCAACGGAACTTTGTCGCCAAGTTCCACAAGATGTATTCCAGGGACAACCAGGTGAACGCCGAAGCGATTGCCGCCTTTGCGGCGGCTGCGTAGGCGTTTCCGGCAGCGTCTTCCGTCTCAGGCGGGTTCCAGGTGCCCGAGTACCAGCTCGGTGATGCGGGGCAGGAAGCGCGGCGGCAGGTCGTGGCCCATGCCGTCAATGATCTCGAAGCGGGCGTTCGGAACGGTCTGGGCAATGTCGCGGCCGCCTTCCGGAGAGACGAGCGGATCTGCCGAACCGTGGATAACCATCGTGGGCGCGGCGACCCGGCGCGTGACATGCCGGAAGTCACCGGCCGCCACGATGGCCGCCGTCTGGCGAACGCGGCCTGACGGCGTATGATCGCGGTCAACGCAGGTCGCGATGATGTCGCGCATCCCGTTGGTGTTCTGGTCCTCGCCGGGCGTGCCGATGACCGTGAAGGCGGCCACCGTCTGGTCGATGATATCCTCCCGCGTTGCAGGTGGCGGCCCGCGCCGGAGCAAGGCATTGAGCACCTCGCGCTGGGGCCGCGGCAGTTTCGGATTGCCCGTCGATGACATGATGGCGGTGAAGCTGGTGACACGTGCCGGGTGGTTGGCGGCCAGGAACTGGCCGATCATGCCGCCCATGGATACGCCCACGACATGAGCCGAGTCGATGTCCAGCGCCTCCATCAGCGCGGCGGCGTCGTCGGCCATGTCCGCCACATGGTAGGGTGTCTTCAGCTTCACACCGATGCGCCGCAGCAGCATTTGCGGCACGATGGGCGGAGTCCGTTCGCCCTCGAACTTGGTCGACAGGCCGATGTCGCGATTGTCAAAGCGCACGACGCGATAGCCTGCACCGACCAGGTCCTCAACGAACGCGGCGGGCCACATCGCCAACTGCCCGCCCAGGCCCATGATGAGCAGGACGACCGGACCGTCGTCCGGGCCGTGCGTTTCATAGGCGATGTCGATGCCGTTGGCCTTGACGATGGGCATGATGAACTGGCTCCGATAAGGGGTGGAGGCGGGACCCTAGTGCGTTCGCACAGGATTTGCGAGCGGCGAGATTGGGGCCCGCCGCAAGGGCGTCCCGGCTGCTGATCGGGGGCCCGCAAAAAATCTGGCTTGCCTCGTTCCGGAATGTTTCTATTCTCGCAGAATTGGCATGGGGCCAGAAAGATTTCCGGACATGATCTTTGACCGAGTGAAATCGCTGGACGCCATTTTGGCGACGGCCGAGAAAAAATCACTTCATCGTTCCTTGGGCGCCTTCCAGCTGACCATGCTGGGCATTGGCGCAATTATCGGCACGGGTATTTTCGTGCTGACGGCCGCCGCGGCGCAGAAGGCCGGGCCGGGGATGATGTTTTCCTTCATGATTGCTGGGTTCGTGTGCGCCGTCGCGGCGCTCTGCTATTCCGAACTGGCGTCGATGGTTCCGGTTTCCGGATCGGCCTACACATATACCTACGCGGTGATGGGCGAGTTGCTGGCCTGGATGGTCGGGTGGGCGCTGATCCTTGAATATGCGGTGGCCGCCTCGGCCGTCTGCGTCGGGTGGTCGGGCTACGTGATGGGCCTGATACACAGCACGACGGGGCTGGGATTACCGGAATTCCTCAATAGCGGCCCGGCCTGGGGCCTGAACGGCTTCATGCCGGTGGTGGATTTCAGTCATGGCGTCATCAACCTGCCAGCCATCATCGTGGCCGGCGCCGTCACCTGGCTGCTGGTCCTGGGCACGAGTGAAAGCGCCACGGTGAATGCCGTGCTGGTGGCCATCAAGATCGTTGCGCTGACGGCGTTCATCGCGCTCAGCCTGCCCCTTCTGAAGGGGGAAAACTTCTCGCCGCTCCTGCCGACCGGAATTCTCGGTCATGACGGACTGGGGGTGATTGGTGCGGCGGCATCGATCTTCTTTGCCTATGTCGGCTTTGACGCTGTCTCGACGGCGGCGGAAGAGACCAAGAATCCGCAACGCAACGTTCCGATCGGCCTGATCGGGTCGCTGGCGATCTGTACGATATTCTACCTGCTGGTTGCCGCAGGCGTCGTCGGAACAGTCGGGGCCCAACCCGTGCGGGATGCCGCCGGCATGGTGCTGGCACCGGACGGTGTGGGATTTGCCAATCGCTGCGCGGCGCTGGCGGCGGAGGGTGTCGCCCCGATTGTCTGCTCCAAGGAAGCACTGGCCGAAACGCTGCGGCGGATCAATTTCCCGCTGATCGGCAACCTTGTCGGCCTGGCAGCCTCGATCGCCCTTCCTTCGGTGATCCTGATGATGATCTACGGCCAGACACGCATCTTCTTCGTGATGGCGCGCGACGGCCTGCTGCCGGAAAGCATGGCGGACGTTCACCCGAAATACCGCACGCCCTGGAAAATGACGATCTTCACCGGTGTCTGCGTGGCCATCGCCGGCGCATTCTTTCCGGTTGGCCAGCTCGCCGACATCTCGAACTCGGGCACGCTGTTTGCGTTTTTCATGGTCGCACTGGCGGTGATGATCCTGCGCAAGACCGACCCTGAACGGCATCGCCCCTTCCGGACGCCGCTGATCTGGATCATCGCGCCCATCGCCGCGCTGGGGTGCCTGGGCCTGTACCTCAACCTGCCATTCGTCGCGAAGATGGTGCTGCCGGTCTGGGGGTCGATCGGCCTTCTCGTCTACTTCCTGTACAGCCGCCGCCACAGCCATCTCGGGCGCGGCACCCTGGAAGTGCACGAACTGGATCCGGATGCACCGCCACAGCCTGTCCCGCCGATCGAATAGGCCGAATTCCGCAACGGCTGAGGCGCCTGGACGCCTGATCACGATATTGTCGGTTCAATATTCATGGCGCGGCCCTACATGTAGCGGACCGAGACACGCTACAGGTAAGGAAGATTGCAAATGACGGACCCAACCTACACCCCGCCGAAAGTCTGGACATGGGACAAGGAAAGCGGGGGCCGGTTCGCAGCCATCAATCGCCCGATTGCCGGCCCGACCCATGACAAGGAATTGCCCGTCGGCAAGCATCCCTTCCAGCTCTACTCGCTGGGCACACCAAACGGTGTGAAGGTCACGATCATGTTTGAGGAGCTGCTGGCCGCCGGCCACAAGGGCGCCGAATATGACGCCTGGCTGATCAATATCGGCGAGGGCGCGCAATTCAGCTCCGGCTTTGTCGCCGTCAACCCGAACTCCAAGATCCCGGCCCTGATGGACCATTCCACCAATCCGCCGACCCGCATCTTCGAATCCGGCTCGATGCTGCTCTATCTCGCGGAAAAGTTCGGCGCCTTCCTGCCAACCGACCATGCCAAGCGCACCGAAGTGATTTCCTGGCTGATGTGGCAGATGGGCAGCGCGCCCTTCCTCGGCGGCGGCTTCGGCCATTTCTATGCCTATGCGCCCGAGAAATACGAATACCCGATCAATCGCTATGCGATGGAAGTGAAGCGCCAGCTCGACGTGCTCGACCGTCATCTCGCGGAAAATGACTACATGGCGGGCGACGAATACTCGATTGCCGACATGGCAATCTGGCCCTGGTATGGCGCGCTGGTCACCGGCGCGGTCTATGATGCCGGCGAGTTCCTGCAGGTGCATGAATACACCAACGTCATCCGCTGGATGAAACAGGTCGGTGCCCGCCCCGCCGTCGAGCGTGGCAAGATGGTCAACCGCACCTTCGGCAAGCCGGAATCGCAACTCCACGAACGCCACGACGCCAGCGACTTCGATACGAAGACGCAGGACAAGCTGGAAGCGCAGGCCTGAGGCCAACGCCCTCACCCCCCGCTGAGAGGCGCTGGGTGGGGTGAGGGCTGGCCATTGGCGCCCTTTCTAGCGCACGGCGGCGTCGCGTTGTTCGGCTCCCGACCGTTCAACGCTGACGATTCGCAGAAGGCGTTGTTGCCCGTCATGATAGCGGCACATGATCGCGTCGCCCGCTGACAGGCCGATCAGTGATGCGCCCACCGGCGTGGTGATCGAAATCCGCCCGAAGGCGATGTCGGCCTGATGCGGATAGACCAGCTGGACCTTGCTCTGTGTCCCGCTGCGTTCATCGATGAATTCGACCCAACCGTTCATGGAGACGACGCCTTCCGGCAGGTCGGCCGCCTCGTGCACCTGCGCGCGGTCAAGCTCTGCCAGAAGCAGGGCCGACACCTGCGGGTGCTTGTATTCAAGCGCTTGGGCGAGCGCGTTGAGCGCATCGTACTCGCTGTCGATAAGGTGGACCGGTGGGCGTGTGTACGCGCCGGGCAAATTCATGGCGGTCATGTCTGTCCAATCTGAAACGTGGCGGAAAAATTTCTGCCAGCCGGGCCACCACGCGGGGGGCGCACTTGGACCGGCTGGCAGGGGTCGTGAAGGTTCAGCGCCGCGAACGGCGCGTAATCAGGTCCTTCACAGCCAACTTTTTGGCCAGGAGAGCCCGCAGCAATTGCTTGTCTGGGCGGGCCCGGCGGCTCTCTTCGGAAATCTGGGATTCGATCTCGTTGCCGCGGCGGCGAAGCTCATCAAGCAACCGCCCGCGATGCGAGAATATGCCTTCATTCATCATCCAGCTCTCCGCCACGAGGCCTGTACCTTGCGACGTTCCGGCGGAACGAAACGGGTCATCCGCGCCAGCTGGCGTGTGCGCCGCATGACCACCGGAGCAGAGGGGATAAGAATCGGAATATCTGATAATGCATACATCGATTGGCCTCCTTTCGGTTTGGATGTGAACCGCGTGTTCCTGCTTGAGTTGGGCCGTCGTATAAGATAGTTCCAATCCAAATTTTGTCTGACATTGATAGTTAAAGGCTATGGAATGAGGCCTACGCTCCGCCAGCTGCAATACCTCGTCGCCATCGCCGACACGGGAAAGTTCGGTGACGCTGCAAAGCGCGTCAATGTGAGCCAGCCCAGCCTGTCGGCGCAGGTTGCCGAGATGGAAACGGAACTCGGCGCAACCCTCATCGAACGTGGCCGGCATGGCGCCCTGCTTACCCCCATCGGGGTGGAACTCGTGCGGCGCGCCCGCCTGATCCTGCAGGACATGGAAGACTTCAAGACCGTTGCCCGGCGTGACACGGATGGCCTGTCCGGGCGCATGCGCGTCGGCGTCCTGCCCACGATCGGGCCCTACCTGCTGCCCAACGCGACACGCCAGCTGCACGGTCGCTTCCCTGACCTGCGCTTCAATGTCCGTGAAGAGCGCACAATCGATCTTTACGGCCACCTCAACGAAGGCATGTTCGACTTCATCATCTCCGTGCCCGATGCGCATGAGGGCATGGCGACCGCAACACTGTTCGAGGAGAACCTGTGGATCTGCACGGCCTCCGACAATCCGCTGGCCCATCCCCGGGGGCCCGTCAAGCTGGCTGACCTGAAAGGGCGCACCCTGCTCAGCCTTGGCCATTGGCACCGCCTGAACCTGATGATCCAGTCCATCGCCAGGGATGCCAAAGCGCATGTCAGCGCCGAGTATGACGGTTCCAGCCTCGATTCCGCGCGCCAGATGGCCGAGATGGGCGCGGGCGTGGCCGTGCTGCCCAGTCTCTATGCCCTGACCGAACGCCGCCGTGACCCCGGCCTGATGATCCGTCGCATCGACCATCCCTCGGCCCGGCGCAAGATCGCGCTCATCTGGCGCCCCACCTCCAACATCGCCGACCGCATGACCATCCTGACCGACGTGTTCCGCGATGCGGCCGAAGACATCCTCAGCCTGGAAACGGAACAGGACAGGGTTTCCGTGAAGTGACCTGACCGCTAAGGCAGGTCGCATAACCAAACACAGCAAGGGGCGCCATGTCCGCCGAACTCATCCTCACCCTGTTCGACCGCGTCGGCGTGTTCGTCTTCGCGATTTCCGGCGGCATCGTGGCCGTGCGCAAGGACATGGACCTGTTCGGCGTCATCGTGCTGGCCTTCCTGCCCGCAATTGGCGGCGGCACGCTGCGCGACCTGATCCTTGGCCAGCCCGTGTTCTGGCTGTCCGACACGCCGACCCTCCTGCTCGCCATCGCGGGCGGGCTGACCGCGTTCGTGTTTCACCGCTTCCTGGAAAACTTCCGCCCGCTGCGCTGGGCCGATGCGTTTGGCATGTCGCTGTTCGCGGTGACCGGCGCAGCCACGGCGATGAGCCTCGATCACGGGCTGGCCGTCGTGCTGATCATGGGGGCCCTCACCGCCAGCGCCGGCGGCCTGATGCGCGACGTTGTCGCCAATGAGGAGCCGCTGCTGCTGAAGAAGGACATCTACGCCACCGCTGCCCTGCTCGGCGCGGGGGTTTATTTCGGGCTCGCCACCTATGGCCTGGCCGAAACCACCGCCTTCATCGGCGGCCTCGCCGCCGCCTTCACCCTCCGCGCCCTGGCCATCATCTTCCAGCTGTCCCTGCCGAAATCGCCGTTTTGACGAGCCCCGAACCAGGCCGGGACGCAAGCCTTCCCACGGGCCGCGGCTGACACATCAGCCGACAAGGCTGAAGGGCGAGTCGTGAACGATCTGCAGGCGCTCCTGCAGCGTCAGGCGCACGAGCAGGTGCGCGCCCTTGATGAATTCGCTCGGGGTTCGCCCGTTGAATTGCTTGAACTCCCGGATGAAATGGGACTGGTCGAAATACGCCGTGGTTGCGATATCGCGCCAATCGGTCAGCTGCTGCCAGGTCAGGCGATTGGCCTCTTCGCCGGTCAGAAATTTGCCTGAGACAGCGTATGGCTAATTCTCATGGCCCGGTATAATCGCCGCCTCTACCAACCCAATCTGGAGGCGGCACGGTCTGCGGCACCGTCTATGGGCAGGGCAATTCCACCTACCGTACCTGCATGTCCCGCGACACGGCGTCCAAATACTATCGCGGAAACTTCTGACTGCGCCCGGCCGCTGATGCCTGATGCGGCCAGCGCCGCTTTCCACCCTGCCTTGTGCCATCCGTGGCGGTGTTGCAGTCTCCGGGCAGACGAATCCCCCTGCTTCGGAGTCCTGCCCCATGCGCCTTCTTGCCACCAGCCTTGCCGCCCTCGCCGTGTCCGCCTGCGTCCATGCGCAGACGCCGACTGACCAGGCGGTGCTCGCCAGTATCGACGCACGCTATGACGAGACGGCGGCGATGGCGAAACAGATCTGGGACTGGGCAGAGGTCGGCTACAAGGAAGACAAGTCGTCCGGCCTGCTGCAGACGAAACTGAGCGATGCCGGCTTCACGGTGGAGGCGGGCGTTGCCGGCATCCCGACGGCGTTCGTGGCGAGCTATGGTGATGGCGGCCCGGTGATCGCGGTGCTGGCCGAATTCGACGCCCTGCCCGGCATCAACCAGGATGCCAGCTCCGACCGCTCGCCGATCGAAGGCAAGCATGCCGGCCATGCCTGTGGCCACAACCTGTTCGGCGCAGGCTCGGTCGGCGCGGCACTGGCCATCCGCGACTGGCTGGAGCAGACCGGTACGCCGGGAACGATCCGCCTCTACGGCACGCCCGCCGAGGAAGGTGGCAGCGGCAAGGTCTACATGGTGCGCGAGGGCCTGTTCGATGATGTCGACATCGCGCTCCATTGGCATGGCGACGACGAGAACTCGGCGGCCGCCGCGACGTCGCTTGCCAACCGCTCGGCCAAGTTCCGCTTCCACGGCGTCTCGGCGCATGCCGCCGCTGCACCGGAACGCGGACGCTCGGCCCTCGATGGCGTCGAGGCCTTTGACATGATGGTCAACATGATGCGCGAGCACATTCCCCAGGACGCACGCATCCACTATGTCATCACGTCCGGCGGCATCGCCCCGAATGTCGTGCCGGACTTTGCGGAAGTGTTCTATTATGCCCGCCATCCGAGCGCAGCGGGCGTCGAGGACATCTGGGCGCGCATGGAAGACGCCGCCCGCGGCGCCGCGCTCGGCACGGGCACGACGGTCGACTGGGAAGTCATCCATGGCAACAACCCGCTGCTGGTCAACGAGACGCTGGCAAAGATGATGGATGCGAAGCTGCGCGAAGTTGGCGGCGTGACCTATACGCCGGAGGAAGAAGCCTTCGCCGAGGAGATCTACAAGAGCTTCGACAAGCCCGGCCTGCCGCTCGGCAGCCAGACGCAGGTCCAGCCCTATGACGTGTCGCTCGGCTATGGCTCGACCGATGTCGGCGATGTCTCCTATGCCGTGCCGACAGTCGGCCTGCGCACGGCGACATGGGTTCCCGGCACAGCCGCCCACAGCTGGCAGGCCGTCGCCGCCAGCGGCATGTCGATCGGGTTCAAGGGGGCACAGAATGCGGCCAAGACGCTGACCCTGGCCGCCATCGAACTGTACGAGAATGCCGACCTGCGCGAGGCGGCGCGGGCAGAGTTCGAGGCCGCGCGCGGCGAGAACTATGTCTACACGTCGCTGCTGGGCGACCGCGACCCGCCGCTCGATTACCGCGACTAGGCGGGAAGGCCGGCACTGGAAGGAGAAAGTGGAGGCTTCTGTTGCCAGGCGCCTCCGGGCCCCGCCTAGGGAGCTGAATCCCTAGGAGTTAATTCGGTATACTACGCACAGCTACGCTGCGAGCAGTTCACCTTCAGCAAAGTTGTCATTTGCAACTATGTTGATATGAGCTTCTGACGGGGCTCATGCGGGCGAAAGTATCGTCTTTAGACGTCCGTCGATCCTATTTCGACCCCGTCAGAAACAGGCAAGGAGTGCCTGAGCCTGCTTGTGGTGGAGTCGCCGGGTACCGCCCCCGGGTCCGAACCGCTTATTACACGTACGTTTATCGCCATAGTCCGAAGACAGGACCAATATAGGGATGTTTGTCTCAGGATGAAAGGCTTTTGCGCCGATCACCCTGTTTTCCGCACAGGCATATTGACAATACCGAGGATATACATAACACGTTATGTATATCTGGGAGCACGCCATGCCCGACATTTTGCAGGATCTGGGCTACCTGGCCCTGGGCAGCCGCCTGAAACGGCTCGCCGAGCGCCTTCAGGCAGACGCCACGCAAGTGTTCGAACAGAACTGTTTCGTCACCCAGCCGAGCCATTTCCCGCTCCTGGCAGCACTCGACCGCTATGGGCCGTTAACCGTCGGCGAGGCCGTCGCGGCTCTGGGTGTCAGCCAGCCGGCTGTGACGCGAAGCCTGCTTGGCCTCATCGATCTCGGCCTGGCTGAAACGACGGTTTCCGAAACGGACCGGCGTCAGAAGTCGATCTCGCTGACGCCGGACGGGATTGCGGCAATTGCCCGGATGAAGCGGGACGTCTGGCCGCATGTCGCCCGCGCCGCAGAGGAACTGGCCGCAGGACCGGATGCCGGCCTGCTGGACCAGCTGGCGCGCGTCGAAGCGGCGCTCGATGAACGATCCCTTTCGGAGCGGGCCCGCGACGGCCACGCGATTGTCGACTATTCCGACGACCTGGCCGACGCCTTCTACACGATCAACGCGGAATGGATCACCGAGATGTTCTCGCTGGAACCTGAAGACCGCCATGTCCTCAGTCATCCGCGTGAAGCCATCATCGACAAGGGGGGCGCCATCCTGTTTGTCAGTACCGGCGGCCTCGGCATTGTCGGCACCTGCGCGCTGATGCCGGTTGCAGACGGTACGTTCGAACTGACCAAGATGGGCGTCCTGAAGACGGCCCGTGGCCGCAAGGCCGGGGAATACCTGCTCGCCGCCACGCTCGACCGCGCGCGGTCGATGGACATGGAAACGCTGTTCCTGCTGACCAGCCGCAAATGCGAATCGGCGATCCATCTCTACGAAAAGCTGGGGTTCCGGCACGATGCCGGGATTCTTGCCACGTTCGGCAAGCGCTACGAACGGTGCAACGTGGCGATGACCTATCCGCTGGACCAGCCGGCGCAGGACATCGCAGCGCCTGCCGGCCCTATTGCTTGATTCGCAACTCTGAAATCGACTGCGCGATGGTGCGATAGGCTTCGGCCAGTTCCTCGCCATTGTCGGCATTGAACGCGTAGGCCGGGCTGGTGGCGCAGTATTCGAGGATCGTGCGACCGTCGCCGGTCTTCTGGACCGAACTCGGCACCTGGAAGCCGACAGTGTAGACGAGGACATTGGAAGGCGCCGCCTTCATCGTGTCACACAGGTCCTGTGCCTGCCGGAACGAGCTCTTGGCGGCCGTCGGGTGATTGGTATTGAAATCGCCGTCGGTCATCAGGATCACCGCCTTGACGTTGCGCTTCTTGTCATAAGGCAGCGGTTCGGAGTCTTCCGGCCAGATGGCCGACCAGTTCGGCGACACGAGATACCAGCCCCAGGCCAGTCCGATGTGGCCGGCCGTGCCGCCATTTGCGGTCAGCGACTGGACATGCGCCTTCAGCGCGGTCTTGTCGGATGTCAGCGGCACAGGCCCGGACGCCCGGCAACCGCCAAAGCTTGGATCATACGCGCCTCTCGAGGAATTGCCCCAGCTATCCTCGACCTCGTCCTGACCCTGACGTTTCCTGTTGGTGCTTGTCGACCAGTCCCAGCGCGGATTGCCGGCGCCGATCCAGGCCAGCGAGCCCGGCGCAGCGTCGCTTGCCGCCTCACCACCCGTACGCTCGTAGACGCAGGTGTCGCCGATGGCGGCATCCTCCATATTGCGCCGCTTGGCATTCCACGTCCCCGTGCAGCCGCTCCCCGGGCAATATTCCTGCTCATAATAGAAGAACCGCTTGCCGGTCGTCGCGTCGATCATGCGGGCACCGTTATAGCTGTTGTAGCGCCCCTGGGCTTCGGCATTGCTGGTATCGGGGATCAGTTCCTGCCGGCGCGTCACACTTTCGAACACCGAACCGGCATTGACGGCGTTGTTGTAGGTCGCAATCGCGAGACGCACCTTGCCATTGTCCGGCCGGTCGTCCGGCAGCAATTCGTCGAACGCCACTTCGGCCGCCGACTTCAGCAGGCTCAGTCGGTTGTAGCTGTTCATCGAACCGGACACGTCGAAAACGAACGCCACATCCGCGTTGTTGATGGAATAGGTCGATGTGGAATCCACCGAGAAACTCAGCTTGTCCATGCCGACAAGGCTGGAAATGAACGTCGGCTGGTCGCACCGCGTATTGGCGCTGATGTCCTTGTTGTAGGCGTTGAACGTAACGGTGATTTCGCGGCAATCGAGATCGCCGCCCTGCTCTGCGATCAGCGCATTGGCATACGCCCGCACATCGGCAGTCACGTCCTCTTCACTCTCGCCAGCCTGGCGCGACAGTGCGCCAGCCAGCACGGCAGAATCGATCGCGTGCTGGGCACGCGCCTGCTGGCGGTGCGTGAACTGAAGGTCAATCGCCATGCCCGCCAGCGCAATGATGACCGGGATGATGAATGCGCTCATCATCAAGACATTGCCCCGCTGGTCGTCTCGCAACGCCTGAATGGATGTCTTTGTCATCGTGTTACCCCGGAAGATGCGCCCGCGAGGGCGACGTCAGCGCGTGATACGCAAGTCGGAAATCGATTGGGCGATCGCTGTATAGGCATCGGTCAGTTCCTCGCCATTGCTTGGCAGGAACGCATGCCCGGCATCGGTCGCGCAGTAATCGAGGATGGTCTTGCCCCCCGGCGTTGTTGCCACGCCATTGGGAACCTGGAAGCCCACCGTGTAGATCTGCACTTCATAGGGCTTGGCCTTCATCGCGTCGCAGAACTGCATGGCCAGTTCGATCGAATTCTGGCTGATCGACGGGTGGGACTGGTTGAACTCACCATCGGTCATCAGGATGATGGCCTTGGCGGTATCCGGCTCGTCCCAGTCCCAGGGACGCGACGTTGCCGGCCAGAGCGAATCCCAGCTCGGCGAGATGAGGTACCAGCCCCAGGCGATCCCGAGATGTCCTGCCGTACCGCCGCCGGCATGGAGGTTGTTGACATACTGCTTCAGCGCAGCCTTGTTCTCGGTCAGCGGCAGGGGCGAGGAATTCTCGCATTGCGTGGGCATCACGTTGAACGCGCCCGACGAACTGTTCGCGCCGCCGTTTTCGATCTCGTTGGCGCCGTTCTTCTTGTCATTGTTGCTGTCATTCCAGTTCCACAGCGGGTTGCCGGGAATCATGGAATCGGCCGCGCCGGTTCCGCCGGCGGCATCGGTGAACGCGTTTGCCCCAACCCGCTCCGACACGCACGTATTCGTGCCGATATTGGTTTCGAACCAGCGGCGCTTCGGCGTGATCGTCCAGTTGCTGCTTTTGCTGCAGTTCTTGCTGCAGTCTGCATCTTCGTAATAGAAAAAGCGCTTGCCGGTCGCCTGGTCTATCAGCACACGGTTATTGTAGGCGTCGTACCGCGACTTGGCAGAATTCGCACCGCTGGCGGAATCCGTTCCCAGCGTGATCTTGCGCGTCACCTTGTCGAAATACGGGCCGGCATTGACGTTCGAATTGTATGTGGTCAGCGCAATCCGGACACTGCCGTCGCGCGGACGCGAGTCCGGCAGCAGTTCGTCAAACGCCACCTTGGCCGAATCCTTCAGGTTGTCGAGACGGCTGTTGGAGTTCATCGAACCGGATACGTCGAAGATGAAGGCCACGTCGACATTACCGACACCATAGGTCGTGCCGGACGTTACCTTGAAGTCCATCTTGTCGCGCATCATGACCTGCGACAGGGTCGTTTTCTGCGAACAGCTGATCGTGGCTTCGATGTCCTCGGAATCCACCGGGAAGTCGAGCTGGACCGGCAGGCAGGTAAGCCCGGCGTTCCCGTCCTGCAGGAAAGCGGTGACGTAATTGTTCACTTCGGTCTTGATTTCTGCCTGCGACTTGCCGGACTGCATGGATTTCGATCCGGCAATGACCGCGCTGTCGACGATCGCCTGGACCTTGCTCTTCCGGGTGACCGTGATCTGGGCATCAATCGCCACCCCGGCCACACAAATGAGCGGAATGATCGCCAACGCCGTAATCATGGCGATGTTGCCGCTGTTATCGCTGTTGAATCTCTTGCCGAGCTGGCCCACCAAGTTGCGTGACATGTCCCTGTCGCCTCTACGGCAGCCGATTTGGCTGCTCCCATCAGACAGGATCGCACAGATTGTTTTTTTTGGTGTTAGGGGCGCCGGGAAAGTTCGCCCAGTCGCCGCAATAAACGATTAACCTGGATCAATCGCAAATTGCGGCAGCTGGCAAGCGCGGCGCTAGTAGGTGATCCGCAGGTCAGAGATCGACTGCGCGATCAGGCTGTACGCTTCGGTCAGTTCCTGGCCGTTCTCGGGATTGAACGCATGTGCAGCGCTCGTCGCACAATAGTTCAGGATATCCTTGCCCTGTTGCGGCGCCTTGAAGGCAACCGTGTAGATCACGATGCCCGTGGCCTTGACCGCATCGCACTGCTTCTGGGCCTGCTCGAAGGAGTTGCCCTGTGAACTGGGGGCGAAGGCCTTGTTGAATTCGCCATCCGTCATCAGGATCATTGCCTTGGCAGCATCTGGCTCGTCATAAGGCAGCGGCTTCGAGCCCGCAGGCCAGACTGAACTCCAGGTCGGTGCCAGCAGGTACCAGCCCCACGCAACACCCATGTGACCCGCGGTCGAGCTGTAGTCATTGAGATCGTCGATATAGTCTTCGAGATCGCTCTTTCTGCTCGTCAGTGGCAGCGGGCCGATGCTGTTGCACGAGCGTGCCGACGCATTGCCGTACCTGTTGAGGTCGGCCCCGCCTGATTCCAGCCATTGGCCAGCGCCCGGTGCGGCATCGGTAAAGGCCTCATCGCCAATCCGCTCCTGCACGCATGTATTGTTGGCCTGGACTGAATCGCTGACTTCCACCTCTTCCCATTTGTAGCCACCATTGCATTTGGTGCCTTTCCTGTTCCAACCTTGGCAAACCTGCTGCCATTCTGTCTTGGTCGCGGTTTCAGTCCGCTTCTTGTTCTTGCCCGTCACGGCGGTGAAATAATCGCCGGCGTTGACCATCGTGTCATAGGATACCATCGCGA
Source organism: Hyphomonas johnsonii MHS-2 (assembly GCF_000685275.1). Lineage (GTDB taxonomy): Bacteria > Pseudomonadota > Alphaproteobacteria > Caulobacterales > Hyphomonadaceae > Hyphomonas > Hyphomonas johnsonii. The sequence continues at coordinate 197,524 of NZ_ARYK01000003.1, read as the reverse complement.
TACGGACGTCGTCGGGATTCGCAAGGTTGGAATTGTCCGGCATCAGGGTATCGACCGCTTCGCGGGCCGCGTCTTTCAGGTCGCCCATCTTGCCGCTGCTGCCCATCGAGCCCGACACGTCGAATATGAACGCGATTTCGACCTTGCCGATACCGTAGGTCGACCCGGAACTGACCCGGAAATCCATTTTCGTCTGACCGAACAGGTTCGACAGGGTGGTCGGCTGCGAACAAAAGATGTTCGCGTCAAGATCCTGCGTGCCATCGGTGAATTCCAGCGTCACGCCGGTACAGCTCAAGCTGGTGCTCTGCTCTCTCAAGAGCGCCCTCACATAGGCGTTCACGTCGGTGGCGACCTCTGTGCGGGGCGATCCGGCCTGCATTGCCCGCGATCCGAAGATGACGGCGCTGTCGATAATCGACTGCACCTTGGATTTCTGCGTCATCGTAACCTGTGCATCGATCGCCACGCCGACGATCGAAAGGATCGGAATGATCGACAGGGCGGTGATCATGGCGATGTTGCCGCGCTCTTCTTTGCGCCACTGTCCGGCCAGTGTTCTGATTACGTTGCGTGTCAATTTCGGATCCCCCGGGTGGATTTTACCTTTGATGTTCGAAGGGGAAGGTCCCACAATAAGCATAAGAATGGGTTGTCCGTTGCCGCAATTTTTGTGCCCAACGCGCAAGCTTACGTTAATGGTTTTAACCAACGAATCGGGGCAAATCGGCCGATATGAAACAATATCTCGACCTTCTGGCGGACATCCTGGACAACGGGTTCGAACGCGCCGACCGCACCGGCACGGGCACGCGCGCCGTGTTCGGCCGTCAGTTGCGGTTCAATCTCGCCGACGGCTTCCCGATGGTCACCACCAAGAAGCTGCACCTCAGGTCGATCATCATCGAGCTGCTCTGGTTCCTGAAGGGCGACACGAATATCCGCTATCTCAAGGATAACGGCGTATCCATCTGGGATGATTGGGCTGACGCGAATGGCGACCTCGGGCCGGTCTATGGCAAGCAGTGGCGCAGCTGGGCAGCGCCCGACGGCCGCGTGATCGACCAGATCGCGTGGGTGCTGAACGAAATTCGCACCAATCCGAATTCCCGGCGCCTGATCGTGTCGGCCTGGAATCCGGCCGACGTGAACGACATGGCCCTGCCGCCCTGCCACTGCCTGTTCCAGTTCAATGTCATGGACGGCAAACTCAACTGCCAGCTTTACCAGCGGTCTGCCGATATCTTCCTCGGCGTTCCCTTCAATATTGCCTCTTACGCCCTGTTAACGCTGATGATGGCGCGCGCGACCGGGCTCGAGGCCGGCGAATTCGTCCATACGTTCGGCGATGCACACCTCTACCTTAACCATGTCGAGCAGGCCAGGCTGCAGCTCAGCCGCGACCCGCGCGCGCTGCCCTCGATCACCCTCAATCCCGCAAAGACCGACCTGTTCGGCTGGGAGTACGAGGATTTCAAGGTCGAGAACTACACGCCCCACGCGCACATCAAGGCGCCTGTCGCGGTCTGATCAGCGCAAGTTTGGTGCAAAGCTGAAGCAGGTTTAATCCCGCCCTCCCGTTCTGGAGCGCGGGAGACCCGACGCCATGCTCAGGCCTTTTTGCACCCTGTCACTCGCTACCGCCTGGCCACTGGCAGCCGCAGCGCAGTCCCTCCCTCACGGCCGGCGCTGCGTCCGGCTACGGTCCCCACCTCGACGGGAACAATAACGGGATCGGCTGCGAATGGCCCCGCTAGAACAAGAACCGGATACCCGCGCGGATATTGCGGCCGGGCAATGGTACGATGTCCTTCAGCACGGATGTGGCCGGACGCACCTCCTCGTCAGTCACATTGCGGGCCTCAAGGAACAGTTTCGTCCCCTGCCGACCGAAGCCATAGCGCGCAATGTCAAAATTGGCATGCAGGTCGGCCGTGACGTAGCCGTCGGTTTCCAGCAGGCCTGTGCCCGGTGAGTCCTGATCGCCGGCCCAGGTCAGCTTCGCACCAAGGGCCAGCGCGCCCCAGTCGGCCTCCGCCCCAGCATTCAGCGTTACCGGCGGTATATAGGGCACATCGCTGCCATCATCGAATTCAGCGGAGACGAAATCGAGCCCGGCATCGAATTTCCAGTCGGCCTTGAGCGGGCCGCCGAGCAATTGATATTCCGCAAAGGCTTCACCGCCCGTGAACTGCGCGTCCTGCTGGCTAAACGCGAAGACTGGCAAGTCGTCCAGTTCCGCACCCGTGGGGGTCAGGTAGATGAAGTCGGCGAAATCGGTGACGAACAGGTTGACTCCGACGCTCATCGTCTCGTTTTCCCAACGCGCTGTCCCTTCCAGGTTCAGCCCGCGCTCCTTGCCAAGCGTCACATCCCCCACTTCGTACTGCACAGTCGCCAGATGCGGCCCGTCGGCGAACAGTTCGCTCGAATTCGGCGCACGCTCCGCCCATGAGGCCTGCGCACCAACGAACCAGCCCGACGCCCAGTGCCGGTGCACACCGGCCGATGCGCTGAACAGGTCAAAACTCACCGAGCCATTGTCGCGATTGTCGAGATCGACCTGCTCGGCCCGGATACCGCCTTCTATACCGAAACCATTGTCCCAATCCTTCGTTTCATACAGGAACACGCCGACGCTTGTCGTATCGGTTGGCGTGATGAACGCCTCATCGCCAATCGCATCCAGCGACGTGTCCGCGTATTGGATGCCGAACTCGCCCTCCAGCGGACCCAGCACATGCCCGGCCTCAATCCGACCTTCAAAGCCGTCTGACTCGAAAACAGTGCCCGGCTCACCCGGTCCTTCGAATTCCGTGTGCGTATAGTCCACCTTGGACGCCGACACGGTCAGGTCCGTCAAGAAGCCGCGATTTACCGAGATACCGCCCCGCAAGTCATAGCGCGTCTGCTCCATGTCAATGAAAGGCAGATCCTCTTCGTGCTCCTCCGCGCCGTCATGCTCTTCCTCCTCATGCTCATGGTCATGCGAAGAGCCCGGCAGGCCATACTGTGATTCAGCCCGGCGCACCGCTACGCCGATAAACGCGTTCTCACCGATCCAGGACAGGCCGCCTGCATAGGTGTTTGTGTCGACGAAGGAGTTCTCCATGGTCCCGCTGGCATGCGCCTCCTCTTCGTGCTCTTCGCCTTCCCCGGCTTCCTCCAGCGCATGCAGGCGATCCGACTCCGCCATGCCGGGAAAGTCGTAATCGTCAAAGTTTCGCTGCGATGCTGTCAGGGTCAGGACAAGCGGGCCTGTCACGGCCTGCACACGAACGCCGCCCTCTGTGCCGTCATTGACGCTGTTGCTGGCTGCGTAGGCTTCGCCGGAAAACGGGCGCTGCGGCAGGTCTTCAACGATCAGGCCGTCGATCACGTTGACCACGCCGCCAATCGCCTGGCCGCCATAGACGAGCGCTGCCGGGCCGCGCAGGATCTCCACTTTCTGGGCATCGATCCCGTCCGCCGCCACCTGGTGGTCGGGACTGGCCGCCGAGACATCGATAACCCCGATCCCGTTGGTCAGCACCTGCACCCGCTCGGCGCCCAGGCCGCGCAGGATGGGCCGGCTGGCGCCCTGCCCGAATGCCGTGGACGCGACACCCGGCTGGCTGTCCAGCGTATCGCCCAGCGTCGCGGACAGGTTTGCAACGATGGCGTTGCGGTCCAGTGCGCCGACATTGCTGACCAGTTCGCCAGCCGAGCGTTGCGGCCCCGGCAGGGTGACAATGACCGGTGCTTCCCGTTTGACGGCGTCTTCCGTTTCGGCGGAAGCGATGCCCGACAGGAGTGGCGCCGCAGCGACAGCGAGGAGCAGGTATTTCATGGGAGGAACCTTGTGGATGTTATACTGTAACGGCAGTGCGTTTTAGCTGGCAGTCGGAACATGTCAATTGCCTCAGTCGGAAAACTGGCCCAGATTTTCAGCGGGGCGGCATGCTGTCGTCTTTTACTGGGAGGGAATGAACATGAAAGTCTTTGCCGCCGAACTTGTCGGTACACTTACGCTTGTGCTTTTCGGATGCGGTGCAGCCGTGCTCGCCGGAGAATTTGTCGGCCAACTCGGCATCGCGTTTGCCTTTGGCCTTGCGATTGTCGCCATGGCTTACGGCATTGGCAGCATTTCCGGGTGCCACGTGAATCCCGCCGTCAGTTTCGGTGTATTCATCGCCGGCCGCATGACGGGCAAGATGATGCTGACCTATTGGCTGGCACAGTTTGTCGGCGCAACGATCGGTGCCGCGATCCTGTTCCTTATCGCCAGCGGAAAGGCCGGCTACGACATTGACGTCAACGGACTGGGCCAGAACGGATGGGGCGCGGGCTATCTCGGCGAATACAGCCTTCTCGCCGCCCTCGTGTTCGAAGTCGTCGCGACATTCCTGTTCGTGGTCGTGATCCTCGGCTCGACACATGCCGCTGCGCCCACCGCGATGGCAGGCCTTTCAATCGGCCTGACACTGACGGCGATCCACATTCTCGGCATCCAGGTGACCGGCGTGTCGGTCAATCCGGCCCGCAGTTTCGGGCCCGCGCTGTTTGTCGGCGGCCACGCGATCGAACAGCTCTGGCTGTTCCTGATCGCCCCGCTTGTCGGTGCCGGCCTTGCCGGCATGAAAGCGCGCATCGGCTTCCTCGAGAAGGATGCCGCCTAGCGGCCCGTCAGGCCTCGGCCGGGTCCAACTGGCCGAGGTCTTCACGCCGCCGCATGATCATCGACACGGCAACCGCGCCGACCATCTTGCCGATCACGAACACGACCCAGTTCGCGATATGCAATGAATTGCCCGGCTCGGCGCCGAACTCGATCTGCTTGGCAAGGTCTGCGCCATACAGGAACACCGTCGTGTCGACCGGTGCGGCCAGCGCACTCGACAACAGGATCCGCGTCGACAGGCGGTACTTGGTGAATGTGAACATCAGCCAGTCGACACCTTCGGAAATCGCGAAGGCGATGCCACTGGCCAGCGCGATCACCGGCCAGGCGTAGAAAAACGACCAGGCCACAGCCATCGCCATCACGGCCAGCACACGGTGGCCCATCTCGCGCTGAACGAAATCACGGATCACGAACACCATGCCCGTGATGATTGTCATCGGATGCAGCGAAATTCCGTGTGTCCACGTCGCGTCTTTTCCGACCAACTCGAATTCCGGAATCACCCCGAACGACCAGTTCAGGAAAGGTATCAAGGCGACATACATCAGCGCCCAGCTGCGTCCCTTCAGAAGGTAGATCGCCGCAAAAGTCAGTGCGAGCGCAACCACGACTTGCAGGAGCAGGCCGGGATTACCGTTGGTAAGTATTGAAATGAAGCTATCGAACACGTTGAATCCCTGCGAGAGTGTGATTGTTACGCCTGGACTGACAATTCAGGTTGCGTCGTCCTGGGAACAATGTGTTCCAAACGAGCCGCAAGGCGAGACAAAAAGTGTTTCGCGAAAACAATTTCCTGAATGGCGGGTGCCGTGTCCGATGCATAGTGAAGTCAAACTCAGCCTGATTGTCGCCCGAGGGCGCAATAACGTGATCGGCGTGGCAGGGCAATTGCCGTGGCGCCTGAAGAGCGACATGATGTTCTTCAAGCGGGTCACGATGGACCACCCGATCATCATGGGCCGCAAGACATGGGAAAGCCTGCCGAAGCACCCGCTGCCCGGCCGCGAGAACATCGTCATGACGCGCGACTGGACCTATGACGCGCCCGGCGCGCGGGTCTATTCCAGCTTCCCGGCAGCGATGAATGCCGCCAAGGCCGTCGCCAAGCGCACCGGCAAGCGCGAAGTCTTCGTGATCGGCGGCGAAGCGATCTACACGCTCGCGCTGCCGCTGGCTGACCGCGTCTACCTCACCGATGTCGATGCCGCGCCAGAAGGCGATGCCTATTTTCCGCCACTCGATGCACAGGAGTGGCATGAAAGCACGGCAGAGGCATTCGGCGTGGGTGACGGCAACAACCACGCCTTCACGATCCGCCAGCTTGACCGTGTCCACGCCAGCGCCACCAGCACCCGCCCCTGAAACTCGCCCTCACGTTGCGTTAGACGTTGCAGGCCCGCCGGGACGTGCATAGGGTGCCCCCAAGGCAGGGAGGCGCTCATGGAGTTTGAACTCATTTCCAGCGGACTCGGGTTTCCCGAAGGTCCGGTCGTCATGTCTGACGGCAGTGTTATCGTCGTGGAAATCCAGAAAGGCGTGATCTCGCGTCACTGGGGCGGCGGAAAGAGCGAAATTGTCGCCATTCCCGGCGGCGGCCCCAACGGGCTGGCCATCGGTCCGGACGGCGCCCTGTGGTGCTGCAACAATGGCGGATTCAACTGGTCCTCGGTCGACGGACTGACGATTCCGGGAAATGCCGCAGACGATTATTCCGGCGGCCGGATCGAACGGATCGACCTTTCCACAGGCAAGGTCGAGCGTGTCCTCGACACGGTCGACGGCCATCCGCTCAAGGGGCCGAACGACCTCGTGTTCGACAAGGCCGGCAACCTGTATTTCACCGATCACGGCAAGGTCTATTCCCGCCATCGTGACTTCGGCGGCCTCTATTTCCTCGCGAAGGGCGCCTCCGAAGCCACGGAATTGGACTTCCACTATTCCTCGCCCAATGGCGTCGGCCTGTCGCCTGACGAACAGACCGTGTTCATGGCCGACACCATGACCGGACGCATGTGGGCATTCGACCTGGCGGCGCCCGGCGAGATCAAGCCGGCCTCGCCCTTCAATGGTGGCCGCGTGGTCGCCACCATGCCGGGCCTTCAATATTTCGACAGCCTGGCCATGACGGCAGCGGGAAATGTCTGTGTCGCGACAATCCTGAATGGCGGGATCACAACGATCACACCGGAAGGTGCGTTCAGCCATACGGCATTCCCGGACCTCCTGGTCACCAATATCGCCTTTGGCGGCGCTGACATGATGGATGCCTGGCTGACGCTGTCGAGCACCGGGCAGCTGATCAAGTGCCGGTGGCCGGAGCCCGGCCTCGTCCTGAATTTCAACGCCTGAAGGTTTGCCCATGAAGATTGTGAGAATTGGTCTCATCATCGGCCTCGCGCTGTTGCTCGCGGTCGCTGTCATCCGCACCGCCTTTGCCGAACAGATCGGCATGGCCCTGTTCAAGCGGGTCGCCGAGCGCACGATCAGCCAGGACAAGCTCGCCCGCCTGCCGGACGGCCTGCACGTAGTCCTCGTCGGGACAGGATCTCCGCTGGCCGACCCGACCCGCGCCGGGCCGATGACCGCCGTGATTGCGGGCGACCGGATCTTCGTCATCGACGCCGGCGGCGGAGCGGTGCGCAAGATGCAGGAACTCGGCCTGCCCCTGAACAAGGTCGAGGCAACCCTGCTGACGCATTTCCATTCGGATCATATCGACGGGCTTGGCGAACTGATCCTCCAGGCCTGGGGCGGCGGCGGACGCGAGACGCCACTGCCGGTGTATGGCCCGACCGGTGTTGAGCAGGTCGTCAGTGGCCTGAAGGAATCCTATGCGCAGGACACCGTCTATCGCATTGCGCACCATGGCCCGGTCGTGATGAACCCGTCGGGCCAGGGCGCAACGGCGATGCCGTTTGACGCTTCGGCCGGCACGGTGCGCGTGCTTGACGAAGATGGCCTGATCATCACCGCAGTTCCGGTCCACCACCAGCCCGCCGAACCGGCTGTCGGCTACAGGTTCGATTATGCCGGCCGGTCGGTCACGATCAGCGGCGACACCGCCCGCAGTGAATCGCTGATCGCGCTTGCCCGCGACAGCGACATCCTCGTCCACGAAGCCCTGAACACGGAAATGGTGGGCATCATCGGCGCTGACCTGGCAGCGGTCGGTAGCCCGAAAATCGCGCAGATCATGGCGGATATCCCGTCCTATCACACGAGCCCGGTCGATGCCGCGTCCAGCGCGCAGGAAGCCGGCGCCAAGGCCCTGGTGTTCACACACATCATTCCGGTCCTGCCTTCGCGGGCGCTCTATCCGGCGTTCCTGAAAGGCACCGACAAGGCGTTTGATGGTCCGATTGTCCTCGGCGAAGACGGCATGGTCTTCTCGCTGCCGGCCGACGGGTCGAAGATGAAACGGTCCCGGCTCGACTAGGCGCCTAGTCCTCGAAGACGATTTGCGGGGCGGGCTTGGTTTCCAGCGCGTCGAGCCCGATGGCCACCGTGCGGGCCAGCGCGCGGAAGATGCGCTCCGGCTCGCCGCCGCCGAGCGCGGCCGGGGTGCCCGCATCCCCACCTTCGCGGATCGCCTGCAACATCGGCACCTCGGCCATCAGCGGCAGGCCGAGCTTTATCGCCATGGCCGTCCCGCCGCCCTCGCCCATCAGGTAGTGCCGCTCGCCCGACGGATCCTCGAACCAGCTCATGGTCTCGACGATGCCCAGGACCGGCACGGCTGTCTTCGCAAACATCGCCGCGCCCCGGCGCACGTCGGCCAGCGCCACTTCCTGCGGCGTGGTGACAATCAGGGCCGCCGTCACCGGCACACGCTGTGCGAGCGCGAGTTGCGCGTCACCCGTTCCGGGCGGCGTGTCGATGATCAGGATGTCCAGCGGGTCGTCCGGGGTGCCCCATTCGGCATCGTTCAGCATCTGCGAGATCGCCGACATCACGATCGGCCCGCGCCAGATCATCGGCGCGTCCGGATCGGACAGGTACCCGATCGACAGCGTCTTCAGGCCATGCGCCTCGACCGGCAACAGTTTCTTGGAGGCCGCCGTCTTCGGCTGGGCGTCCTGCATGCCCAGCATTGTGGGGATGGACGGGCCGTACACATCAGCGTCCAGCAAGCCAACTTTCATGCCCGCCTTCGCCATCGCGGCGGCAAGGTTCACCGCGATGGTCGACTTGCCGACGCCGCCCTTGGCGCTCGCCACGACCAGGATGCGCGCAATTCCCGGAATCGGTGGAATCTCCGAGGCCTGCGACGGCGCGCCCTGCAGCATGGCCTCGTCGGACAGGCGCGCACCCTTGGATACCCGGCGCGGAACTCCCGAGGCGTGCAGCGATCCGCCCTTTTTCGCCGCCCCGTCCGCAGGGCGCACCTGCGCGGGCGTCCGTTGCGGAATCAGGTTGATCTTGGTCTTTGCCGGCACTGCAGGAGCCGCCTGCCCTGCCTGGGCTGTCAGGATGCTGGTCACCGCCTGCACGCCGGCCACCAGTTCTGCCCGGCCTTCCGATTCGATGCGCCGGGCTTCGGCGGCCGCCGGATCGGCCGGATCAGCGAGCAAGACAAGGATCGCCCGGCCGGATTCGTCGACTGTCACGGATTCAAGCCAGTCCGGCGATCCGAGCGCCTCGCGCACCTGATCCGCGAGCTTTTTCCGCGATTTCTCTTTCGACCCAAACACCCGTTGCTACTCCTACGTCCTTGAAGCACTGCGTGAGGCATGCACATATCACCCCAACACCTATATAGAAGCATAGAAATCAACACAGGAGGGGCCATGCCCTGGGATGACAAGACAAAGTCCAGCGGCCCATGGGGCGGCGGATCGGACGATGATTCCGACAAGGACAATGGGGGATCGCCCTGGAACCGTCCAACCGGCGGACCCGGCGGGCCCGGTGGATCCGGCAATGGAAACGGCGACCTTGAGTCGCAGATGCGCCGCATGCAGGAACGCTTCCGCAAGCGTTCCGGTGGCGGCGGTGGAGGCGGTGGCGGACGTCGCCGCGGTGGCTCCGGCGCCAATTTCGGCCCGCTCGGCATTATTGTCATCATCGCCATCGCGCTGCTCGCCTGGCTGTCGACAAGTGTCGTTATGGTCGACCCGACCCAGCAGGCTGCCGTATTCCGCTTCGGCAAGTGGCAGACGAATTTCGGCCCCGGCCTGCATTTCCACCTGCCAGCCCCGTTCGAGGAACACGACCTGGTCGAGGTCGAGAACCGCAAGGAAACCCGGATCGGCAAGAATCTCGAAGAGAGCCTGATGCTGACGCAGGACGAAAATATCGTCGACATCCAGTTCTCGATCTTCTGGAAGGTGGATTCCGAACATCCGGAGAACTTCATCCTCAACGTGAAGAACCCGGCCGAGGCTGTCGAACAGGTATCTGAATCCGTGATGCGCGAAGTGGTCGGCAAGACGCCGCTGCAAAGCGTCATCACGACCGGACGTGATACCGTGCAGCAGGAAGTGGCCAAGCAAGTCCAGGCCCTGCTCAACGACTACCGTGCCGGCATCGAGATCCTGGCTGTCACGATCGACCGGTCCGATCCGCCACAACAGGTGATCGAAGCGTTCAACGACGTGAACGTCGCTGAACAGGACGCCGAGACCAACATCAACCAGGCGACCCAGTTCGCCAACGAGGTGGTTCCGCAAGCACGCGGTACCGGCCAGCGCATCCTGCAGGAAGCCGAAGCCTATCGTGACCAGGTTCTCGCCGACGCGCAGGGTGAAGCCTCGCGCTTCGAACAGATCTACGCCGAATACCGCAAGGCACCGCGCGTGACCCGGGAGCGCATGTATCTCGAAACCATGGAACGGGTGCTCGAGCGTGCGGACAAGCTGATCATGGACCAGGACTCTGGCGCCGTGCCCTACCTGCCGCTTGAACGGACCGCACCGAAACCCCGTGGAGGGCAACAATAATGCGCACATTTGCATGGCTTATCGTCGTCATCGCGGGCATCGCCCTGATGGCAATCCTGAATTCCTTCTTCGTTGTCCGTCAGGACGAGCAGGCCCTGATGCTTCAGGTCGGCGAACCGAAGCAGGTCTACAATGCACCCGGCCAGGATCAGGCCGGCCTCTACTTCAAGATCCCGCTGCTGCAGCAGGTGGAAAAGCTCGACAAGAAGAATATCGGGCTTGATATCGAGAACATTGAAGTTCTGGCATCCGACCAACGCCGCCTGACAGTTGACGCCTTCGTGCGTTGGCGGATCAAGGACCCGCTGAAATTCTACCAGCGTTTCCGGACCGAGACGGCGGCAGCCCGCCAGCTCAACCAGATCACCAACTCGACAATCCGCGAAGCCCTCGGTGACGTGCCTGTTCCGGAAATCATTTCCGGCCAGCGCTCGCAACTGATGGACCGCATTCGGGTCAACGTGAACCAGCGCCTGACCGATGACGGCATCGACATCATCGATGTCCGTATCCGTCAGGCCGACCTGCCGCGCGAAGTGGCCGAAGGCGTCTACAGCCGGATGCAGTCGGCCCGTCTCCAGGAAGCCCAGCGCATCCGTGCCGAGGGTGAGGAGAAGGCCCGCCTGATCCGTGCCCAGGCCAGCCGCGAGAAAACCGTGATCGAGGCCCAGGCCCGTGAACAGGCCGAGATCATCCGTGGTGAAGGCGATGCGAAGTCGACCGAAGTCTACGCCAATGCCTATAACAAGGACCCGGAATTCTTCCGTTTCCAGCGGGCATTGATCGCGTGCGACAAGGCGATCCAGCAGGGCACGCAAATCATTGTCAGCCCGGAAAACCTCGGCATTTGCGATGAGTTCATCGAGAGTGCCCGCGTCAATGGCGGCGCACGCTAGGCGGACGGGGTGTCAATGCTCTGCCTGATGCTGGCTGGCGCCGGGCTGTGGCTCTTCATTGAGGGGGCGATCTACGCGGTCGCCCCCGATTTCATGCGCCGGATGGCCCTTCGGCTTGCTGCCATGTCCAGCCGCGAAGTGGCTTTCGCGGGACTGGCCTCCGCCGTCATCGGCGCGGTGCTGGTTGTCTTTGCAGTCAGAGGGGCCTGAACCTGTTGCAACACGGGGCCAAAGCGCCATACTGATCGGGCTACACGCAATACCTGCCCCTCAGGAGCCCCCTGCCCCATGCGCACTTCGGCACTCGCCGCCCTTGCCCTTGTTTCTGCCATTGCCCTGCCGGTTTCGGCACAGGAAAGCCTGTCGCGGGCAGTTACGGCCATCGACCAGAAAGTCCAGCCTCAAAGCCTTCGCGACCTGTCGAAACGCCTGATGCCGGCCGTCGTGAACATCTCGACGCAGCAGACAATTGCCCCCAATGGCCTGCCGACTTTCCCGGAAGGCTCGCCGATGGAGCGCTTCAACGAATTCTTCGGCCGCGATGAAGACGGCTTCCAGCGCCAGGGCTCGCTTGGTTCGGGCTTCGTGATCAGCCCGGACGGCATCATCATCACCAACAATCACGTCATCGACAATGCCGACGAGATCGAGGTCAATTTCTCCGATGGCCGCGTGCTCGAAGCGACGCTCGTCGGCCGTGACCGCGACACCGACCTGGCCGTCCTGAAGGTCGACAGCCGCACGCCCCTGCCCTTTGTCGACCTGGCTGACAGCGACCACGCCGAAGTCGGCGACTGGGTGATCGCGATCGGCAACCCGTTCGGGTTTGGCGGCTCTGTCTCGGCCGGCATCATCTCGGCGCGCAACCGCGATCTCAATTCCGGCCGCTCGGATGACTTCATCCAGACCGACGCAGCCATCAACCGCGGCAATTCCGGCGGCCCGCTGTTCAATCTCGGCGGTGAAGTCGTCGGCGTGAACACGGCCATCATTTCACCCACCGGCGGATCGGTCGGCATCGGCTTCTCGGTGCCGTCCAATCTGGTCAAGCGCATCTCCAGCCAGCTGATCGCCCACGGCAAGGTGCGCCGGTCATGGCTCGGCGTGAACGTGCAGGATGCCGACGAGGCCCTGGTCAAGGCCTACAAGGCCACCGGCAAGGGCGGCGTGATCATCACCCGCATCACCGATGACGGCCCGGCGGCCAAGGCCAGTCTCGAAGTCGGCGATCTCATCCTCAGCTTCGACGGCCAGCGGATAGAAAGCGTTCGTGAGATGACCCGGCTGATTTCCGAAGCCGCGATCGGCAAGACCGTGCCCCTGGCGATCATCCGCAACGGCAAGCCGCGCACCATCTCGGTCACGCTGGGCGAATTGCAGGACGAGGATCCGGCGGCCGCCGCCAACGCCCTGCCCGACCTGCCTGCCAGCAGCAACGATCTCGGCGCGGAACTCTCCTCGCTGGATGACGATATCCGCCGCCGCTTCGGTATTCCGAAGGACGTCGACGGTGTTGTCGTCACCAGTGTCAGTGCCCGTGGCCGGTCATTCGGCAAGCTCAGCCGCGGCGATGTCATCATCGAGGTGAACTTCGCAAAGGTCTCGACCGTGACTGATACGGTCGCAAAGGTCGAAACCGCGATGAAGACGCCCAAACAGCCCCTTCTGCTGCGCGTCAAGCGGCGCGGTGACGCCGGCTGGTTCGACCAGTTCATCTCGGTCCAGTTGTCGAAATAGACCGCTCAGACCGGCGCAAACGCGTCCGCCGAATAGCCCTGGAAGAACAGCGCCGCCGTGAGATCGGTATGAACGATCGCCGCATGTGCCTGCGCGGCGACAACCGGCTTGGCGTGATAGGCAATGCCCAGGCCAGCTGCCCGGATCATGTCGAGATCGTTCGCCCCGTCGCCCAGGGCCAGCGCATCGGCGCGGGTCAGGCCGCGCGCGGCGGCCGTCTCGTCCAGCGCGTCAAGTTTCGCCTCCCGCCCAAGGATCGGCCGGCCGACCTCGCCGGTCAGCACCGTGCCATCATCGATCAGCGTATTGCCCCGGTGCGCGTCAAAACCGGCAGCGTCCGCCACGCGTGACGTGAAGAACGTGAAGCCGCCCGACACCAGTACGAGGTAGGCACCATGCGCCCGCATCGTCGCGGTCAGCACACGCGCGCCCGGCGTCAGGTGGATGCGCTCATGATAGGCCGCCTCCAGCGCGCCCAGGGGCAGGTCCTTCAGCATCGCCACCCGCGTCGTCAGGGCCCCCTCGAAATCAAGCTCGCCGCGCATTGCCCGCTCGGTGATCGCGGACACTTCCGCCTTCAGGCCGGCATAGGCGGCCAGTTCGTCGAGGCATTCCTGGCCGATGATCGTGGAATCCATGTCGGAGATCAGCAGCCGTTTGCGCCGGCCCGCTGCCGGCAGGACAGCGACATCCGCGTCCAGCCCCTTCACCGCATCGCGCACCGCCTCTGCCGCACCCTCACCATCCGCTTCGCACAGGTACTCGCACGCCTGCCACGGCGCGCCGTCGCACAGCTGGCGCACCTCGCCAGCCTGCAGCCCAGCCCGCGACAGGATGTCCCCCAATTCTGCGGCAAGACGGGTGCGCGATGGCGCCGCCACCGCTGTAACGGCCATGATATTGCGGGATTTATCCGGTACGTGGTTCATGCTTTCAATCCCATCATGTCTTTCAACTTCGGCGGCAAGCCTCTAGGTCTTACTCCATGCATCCGGCAATCCTCATTCACGGCCCTACGGCCAGCGGCAAGACGGCCCTCGCCATAAGTCTCGCCAAGCGCCTCGGTGGCGAGGTGATAAATGCCGATTCCATGCAGGTCTACCGCGATCTCAAAGTCATCAGCGCGCGGCCCGATGACGAAGAGATGGACGGCGTGCAGCACCACCTGTTCGGTCATGTCGATGCGGCGACCCGTTATTCCACTGGCGAATGGCTCGAAGACGCCCGCGCCGAGATCACACGACTCGAACGCAGCGGCAAGCGCGCCATCCTTGTCGGCGGCACCGGCCTCTACCTGCTGGCCCTGACGCAGGGCCTGTCCAATATCCCCCCGGTTCCCGAAGACGTCCGCGCCGATGTGCGCGCCATCGCCGAATCCGAAGGCGCCGAAGGCCTGCGTGACCGGCTCGCTCCGGTTGACCCCGACACCGCCGAGCGCCTCGGCACCGGCGACCGGCAACGCCTCGCCCGCGCCTACGAGGTCTGGCTGGCAACCGGCCGGCGGCTCGGAGACTTTCACGAGGTCCGCCAGCCGCCCGTGCTCAAGGAGGGTGAATGGATCGGCTTCGCCCTTACCCCGCCCCGGTCGCGCCTCTACCAGCGGATCGACCGGCGCTTCGAAGGCATGCTGATGCAGGGCGCGATGGACGAGGCGCGCGCCCTGATGGAACGCGATCTCGACCCGGAACTGCCAGCCATGAAGGCGCACGGCATGCCCTGGCTCACCGCCTTCGCGCGCGGCGAGATCAGCGCGGAGCTGGCCGCCGAAAACGCCAAACGCGATACGCGGCGCTATGCAAAGCGGCAATTTACCTGGATCGGGCGGCAGTTCCCATTCTGGCCACGCATTCCCTCGCCCGAGGCAGAACAGCGCCTAAGGGTGATTCATGCCCTATATAGAGAGATTGACAGGGGCAAAGAGGCAGATTATTCCTAAGGTCGACGTTGGAGGAAACGCACAGTGCGCAATCTTGAAGTACTCGTAATTAGGCACCCGTGACTGGCTGATCATATCGCCAGTTGCGGGTGCGCGCACAAAAGGGTCTCCTCAAGGGGGCCCTTTTTCAATTCCAACCCTGTCCCAATCAATCCAGATCCCGAGTTCCCCGATGACCACCACAACAGCAAAGCCCAAGTCCCGTTCCGCGCCTAAAGCCGAACCGCGCACCATGTCCGGCGCGCAAATGGTCGTCGAAGCCCTGCGCGAACAGGGGGTGGACGCGCTGTTCGGCTATCCGGGCGGCGCCGTGCTGCCGATCTATGATGCGCTTTTCGGGGCGCCCGACATCCGCCATATCCTGGTCCGGCATGAACAGGGCGCCGGCCACGCGGCCGAAGGCTATGCCCGCTCGACAGGCAGGCCCGGCGTGGCGCTCGTGACCTCCGGTCCCGGCGCGACCAACATGGTGACACCGATCACCGACGCGATGATGGATTCCATTCCTATGGTCGTCCTGTGCGGCCAGGTCCCGACCCACCTGATCGGCACGGACGCGTTCCAGGAATGCGACACGACCGGCATCACCCGCAGCTGCTCCAAGCACAATTACCTCGTCACCGACGTCAACGACCTGGCGCGAGTCATCCACGAGGCCTTCCTGATCGCGACATCCGGACGCCCCGGCCCGGTCGTCATCGACATCCCAAAGGACGTGCAGTTCGCAACCGGCACCTATGTCGGCAAGGCGGGTGTGCACAAGCCGACCTACCTGCCGCGCACGATCCCCAATGCCGACGCCATCAAGGCAACCGCCGACCTCATCATGACGGCCTGGCGCCCGGTGCTGTACACCGGTGGTGGCGTGATCAATTCCGGTCCGCGCGCCTCCGCACTGCTGCGCGAACTGCAGGACGTCACCGGCATTCCGGTCACGTCGACGCTGATGGGCCTTGGTGCCTTCCCTGCATCGCACCCCGACTGGCTCGGCATGGTCGGCATGCATGGCAGTTTCGAAGCCAATAATGCCATGCATGATTGCGACCTGATGATCTGCCTCGGCGCCCGCTTCGACGACCGCGTGACAGGCCGGATCGACGCCTTCTCGCCGAAATCGAAAAAGGTCCACATCGACATTGATGCTTCCTCGATCAACAAGATCGTCCGCGTCGACATCCCGGTCATCGGCGACTGCGCCGAAACGCTGGACGCCCTGCTGAAGGAACTCGCCCGGCGGCGCGGCAAGCGGCCGGACCTGGCCCAGTGGAAAAGGGAAATCGCGGCCTGGCGCGGGCGCAACTGCTTTGCCTATGCCAATTCCGACACGGTCATCAAACCGCAGCACGCCGTCCAGCGCCTGTACGAGCTGACCAAGGGACCGGACACGTTCATCACGACCGAAGTCGGCCAGCACCAGATGTGGGCCGCCCAGTTCTACCATTTCGAGGAACCGAACCACTGGATGACCAGTGGCGGCCTCGGCACGATGGGCTACGGCCTGCCGGCCGCGGTGGGCGTGCAGACGGCGCATCCGGACGCCCTGGTCATCGATATTGCCGGCGAGGCGTCGATCCAGATGGTGATGCAGGAATTCTCGACCGCGGTTCAGCATAACCTGCCGGTCAAGGTGTTCATCCTGAACAATGAATGGATGGGCATGGTGCGCCAGTGGCAGGAATTGCTGCATGGCGAGCGCTATTCGCACTCCTATTCCGAAAGCCTGCCGGACTTCGTGAAGCTGGCCGAAGCCCTCGGTGGCTACGGCATCCGGTGCGACTCGCCGGCCGAACTGGACGCGAAGATCATGGAAATGGTCAATCATGACGGCCCTGTCCTGTTCGACTGCCGCGTCGAGAAGGCCGAAAACTGCCTGCCGATGATTCCATCAGGCTCTGCCCATAATGAGATGATCCTGGGCGAGATAACTGGTAACGAAATCGATGAGGCGGGGAAAGGTCTGGTCTGA
This sequence comes from Hyphomonas johnsonii MHS-2, assembly GCF_000685275.1. Taxonomy (GTDB): domain Bacteria; phylum Pseudomonadota; class Alphaproteobacteria; order Caulobacterales; family Hyphomonadaceae; genus Hyphomonas; species Hyphomonas johnsonii. The sequence goes on along the minus strand of NZ_ARYK01000003.1, from coordinate 180,387 downwards.
TGGCCAGCCTGGCGTTCGATTCAGGACCGGGAGACGACATGACGGCAAATGACATCCTCGCCCTGATGCGCGAACATCTCGACGTCGTGCTGGCGATCAGCTCGGCCCTGGTCGCGCTGGTCAGCGCCGTTGCGTCGCGGGCCGAAACCCGCCGCCAGCGGCGGCTGCAGACCGAACACCTGCGCCAGACGATTGATTCTGCCAGCCTCGAATGGGGCACCACGGCCATAGAAGCACTTGGCCGGGCCGCCATGTTTGCCCGCACGCGCCACCTTCAGGCCAATGACGGCACCTTTGTCGGCGGCAAGACATCGCTGCTGATCAGCCTGTCGGCCCTGGTCGAACGCGGGCGCATGTTCTTTCCCAACGTCGATGCCGAGATGAAGGGAGCCGAGAAGGAAGGCGCCTATCGCGGCCACCGCCCCCCCATCCTCGATGCCATCATGTGGGCCTATTTCGAACTGAACGCGATGACCCGCGACACCGGCCCGACGGGCGACAGCAGTGCGGATTTCATCGACGATTGCCGGCGCCTGATGGTCTCGGAACTGCAGGCGCACCTCGATCCGCGCCGTCTCGACAAGATCATAGAACGGTATGACGACCAGAGCGCCCGCAACCGGCGCGAAGCGATTGACCGCGCGCAGGTCCTGAAAGCACAGCTCCAGACCCGCAGGCCAGGCCTTGTCCTGGATCCCGCCCCGGCGTCCCGCCCAAGCACGGAAAAAGCATCATGAGCGACGGATCCCACGACCAGCCCCCCGGCAGCCCGAAGTCGGCCTATTTCCTCTCCCACCCGGACGAAGAGGTCGAGCGGCGGACACTTGCCGTTCTGGTCGACAACGAGCCGGGCGTCCTCGCCCGCGTCGTCGGCCTGTTTTCGGGGCGTGGCTACAACATTGACAGCCTGACGGTCGCCGAAGTCGATGTCGGCCAGCACCGGTCGCGCATCACCATCGTCACGCAGGGCACGCCGCACATTCTTGAACAGATCGAGGCCCAACTCCTGCGCATTGTGCCGGTCGGCGAAGTCATCGACATCACCAAGTCCAAGCGCGGCATCGAGCGCGAGCTGTCGCTCGTCAAGGTCGCCGGCACGGGCGAAGTCCGCGTCGAAGCCCTGCGCATCGCCGAGATCTTCCGGGCCCGGGTGATCGACACAACCAATGAGAGCTTCATTTTCGAACTGACGGGAACGTCCGACAAGATCAGCCAGTTCATCGACCTGATGCGTCCACTCGGCCTCGTCGAGGTCAGCCGCACCGGCGTCCTGTCGATCAAGCGCGGAAAGGAGCAGGGATGATGACACGCACACTCATTGCCTGTGGCGTCCTGCTCATGGCGGGCGCCACGGCGACAGCGGAAGAACCGCCTGAAAGCTGCCGTCCCAAGGCAGGTGAAGCCCTTGCCCTGGCCGCCGAGGCCGACCAGGCCCGGATGCAATGCGACATCGACCGCGCCAGCCAGCTGGTCGAGCGCTCCGAGCGCCTGGCCCCGGCGACGACGAAACCGGTCATGCGCATTGTCGACACGGCCTCGCCCAGCGGCGCGGCCTACATCTATGACGTCATCGGTACCGGCCCGTCCTACTGGCTGTCAGCGCACACCGTGCCCGGCGAGGAATCGGAACGCAGCCGCGTACCGATCTGTTCGCTCGGCACCAACCTGCCCGAAGACATTTCCAGCCGCGTCACGTCGGCCTTGACCACTGCGGCATCTGAATCGATTCCGGATTACGGCCCCCGCGAAGATGTCTCGATCAATCCGGACGGGTCCCGGCGGCACGTCCTGCTGCTGGACACGCACGACATCATCACCACCATCGAAACCACCCAGGGGACGCGGCATTTCTCGCGTCACGCAAAAGCGTCAGACGCAATCGCCGGCATCAACCAGATGATTATCGGTGTTGCCAATGTCAGCGACGGCTGGGTTTGCAACACCAACTGATATCCCCCCTCCACCCCACCCCAAATCGGAGCTTTTTGAAGCCAATGAAAGTTTATTACGAGCAGGACGCGGACCTTTCCCTGATCCAGAAGAAGAAAGTTGCCGTCGTCGGCTATGGCAGCCAGGGCCACGCCCATGCCCTCAACATGCGCGACAGCGGCGTCAAGCAGCTGAAGGTCGCGCTGCAGGAAGGTTCCGCCAGCCGCAAGAAGGCTGAAGCCGAGAATCTCGAAGTCACGTCGGTCGTCGAGGCCGCCAAATGGGCTGACGTCCTGATGATCCTCGTCCCCGACGAGAAGCAGGCCGTTCTATTCGCCAACGAGATCGAACCGCACCTGCATGCCGGCCAGCACCTGATGTTCGGGCACGGCTTCAACATCCACTACAACCTGATCCGCCCGCGCGCCGACGTGGACGTCTCCCTCTCCGCGCCCAAGGGCCCCGGCCACACCCTGCGCGACCAGTACATGCGCGGCTTCGGCCTGCCGGGCCTGATCGCCGTCCACCAGGATGCGTCCGGCACCGCCGAGGCCGTCGCCCTGTCCTATTCGAAAGCCATCGGCAACACGCGCGCCGGGGTCATCCAGACTTCGTTCCGCGAGGAAACCGAAACCGACCTGTTCGGCGAACAGGCCGTCCTCTGCGGCGGCATTGTCGAGCTGATCAAGGCTGGTTTCGAAACCCTGGTCGAAGCGGGCTATGCGCCGGAAATGGCCTATTTCGAATGCCTGCACGAGACCAAGCTGATCGTCGACCTGATCTATGAAGGCGGCATCGCCAACATGAACTACTCGATCTCCAACACGGCCGAGTATGGCGAATACGTTTCCGGCCCGCGCATCGTGAACGCGGAAACCAAGGCCGAGATGAAGCGCGTGCTGACCGACATCCAGGATGGCACGTTCGCCCGCAACTGGGTGCTGGAAAACCAGGCTGGTGCCCCCAGCTTCCACGCCAAGCGCGCCCGCATGAACGATCACCTCATCGAGGAAATCGGCGAAAAACTGCGCGGCATGATGCATTGGGCCCAGAACGACCGTCTGGTCGACAAGGCCCGCAACTAGCTTCCGGGCAACAATGCGCCTGATAAACTGGAACATCGAGAGACGCGGCCCGCACACATGGCAGGCCGCGTCTCTTGTTTCAGAGATCGGGTCTCTCGTCCCCGATCTCGTGGTCCTGACGGAAGCTCACACAACCTCACTGGACACTCTGGGGGGCCACATTCTTTCGCATCGCGGTTACAACCGCGGCCCCAAGGCAGACAGCGAACAGCTCGTGGTGATCTGGAGCAGGACACCGTGGACCTACATCCCCCTGCCGGAGTCGCTCGCGGACCTGGGCGGCGCAGTTCTGGGGAGGACACGGGTCGAGGGCCGCGACGTCCACTGTCTCGGCCTCTGCATCCCTTGGCACATGGCGCCTGACTCTCCACCTCGCGACAAGGTCCGGCCCTGGAGGCGCCATGAAATGTTCCTCGAACAGCTCGGTCCCGCGCTGCAGGCGCTTGATGGATTGCGTCCCCTCATTGTAGCCGGGGATTTCAATCGGCGCATGCCAAGGTCCTGGGGCCCTCACAGCTCATATGAGAAACTGGAAGCAGCCATGACAGGATTCGATATCGTCACGCGCGGCTCACTGCCGCCACTGGACGCCATGACGATCGACCATGTCGCGATCAGCGGCGCGCTATCGCCCACTGATGTTCGCGCGCTCGACCGCCGGGACGCATCGGGCAAGGCAAGAAGCGATCACTTTGGCGTTCTGGTCGATTTCGAATGGCACGCAGGACCAGGTTGATCCATCACTCGGCAGCGACATTCAGGTCCACCGCACCTTCGATCCCCGCCATCTTCCCCTTCATGTCATGTTGCCAGATCGCATAAGGCATGCCCGGCGGGCCATCGATGCTGCGTATCCAGAGCGGATAGCGGTCGAATGATCCGGCGATCCAGTCGGCATGGAATTCCTTCGTCGTGTAGAGTACGGGCACCGCACCATACTCGGCTTCGAGCCGGTCGAGGAATGCCTGCACCTCCGCCTTCGTGCCTGCCTCGTCCCTGAAGGGGTCGCAATTGTGTGCGTACTCCAGGTCCACCGCCGGCGGCAGCGTTCCGCTGCGCACTTCGACTGCCCGGATGAAATTGACCGCCTGCGCCTCCCACGGCTTGCACAGGATGTAGAAGTGATAGGCGCCAACCGTATAGCCACGCCGCGTCGCCTCGATCCAGTGGTCCTGAAAATCCGGGTCTGTCCAGTCGCGGCCCTCGGTCGCCTTCAGGTAGATGAAATCGACCGCTTCCTCGTCCAGCGCGTTCCAGTTCACCGCGCCATTATGATGCGACAGGTCGATTCCCACGGCCGCCGGCGGCAGGACGCGCGCAGATGGCTCCGGGTCCGCACGTGGCAGGCACGCGGCCACGACGAACAGGCAGGCAAGCAGGGACATGCACAGACGCATGCCGCCATTGAGCCACGCAATCTGGGCGGCGTCATGTCGAAAATCGTATCCAGTAATGAACTCTACTGTTTCAAACATGATGCTCATTCAAAATGGCGGCTCATTTTGCGCGCAAGGCATGCAACCTGTTGTCCCATAGATTGAGAACCGCAATCCATTCTTGCAACCTTAGGGATATTCGCCGGATACGACATTCCTCAAAGCATTCTTCCTCGGCATCTCCGGTTTTCGGTCCGATACGCAGGGATCATTCATTTCCAGGACAGGGGAATCCGTCTTCTACGACATCGGCCGCGGCCTGGCACGTCGGCTCCGGTTCCGCATCCCCAAGAAGTGACTACGCCGCGCAAAATTCTCGCGTGGCACGTATTTTGCTCAGAATCTCCCGGATGACAGTCATCATGGGACGCAACCTTGGCCAATCAACCCACACCTCCGCGCCCTGCCCGATCGCAGCAAGGCAGCTTCATCACCGCGGGGTCGGTGCTTGAAGGCACCCTCGCATTCTCGGGGCCAACAATGGTTTCGGCGCACCTCAAGGGCGAGATTACGACTGACAGCCTGCTGGTCATCGAAGCCGACGCCATCATCGAAGGCAACGTCTCCGGCACCGTGATCATCGTTCACGGCGAAATCAGGGGATCCGTCAGCGCCAGCGAAACCATCGAAGCCTGGCCGGGTAGCCGCCTTGAAGGCCGCGCCTATGCGCCCAGCATGCGGATCGATGAAGGGGCCAGCGTCCTTGCAGACCTGCTGATCGCACCGGCCCGTCCGGCTGACTGGGCGTCTCCGGTCGAAACAGCGCCCACGCACCAGGCACCCGTGGCAGGCGCCGAACCGATACCGGCATTCGTCAACACGATGTTCACTCCACCGGGCAAGACCGGTTCTGACGGCTAGCGACCGGCAGTGTCCTTCAGGCGCTCCCACGTATTGTCATTGGGATCATAGGCCGCAAGGCCGGTAATCCGGTCACAGGCCCATTTGTATCCCTCGTCACAGGCAGACTGCAGCACACGCGTGCCTTCCGCGACATTCTTGTCGCCGCCCTTGCCGGTGAACAGCATGTTGCCGTATCCCGCACAGCCGCTGACCTCGCCGAGGTCACATGACCTCTTGTACAGCTGGCGCGCCTCTTTCAGGTCCTGGTCCATCCCGTTGCCCTTGGTGGCGAGATAGGCGAGCGCGGCGCAGGCGCCGGCATTCTGGCCGTCGCACGCCGTGCGATACGCTTTCACTGCAGCAGAATAGTCCTGCAGCCCGCCGCGGCCCTTGCGATAATATTCACCGAGTTGCCAGCAGGCGGCATAGTCCTTCGTGGCGCACAGGCGGATCGCATCCGCCCGCGCGGCGCGGTCGGCTTCAAGATTGTTCTGGGTGTCCTGGAGAAGGATTTCGTTCTGTGTCCGCTCCACCCGTGAGGACTGCGCGAAAGACGGCGTTGCAGCGAAGCCGAGGATGGAGAGGCAAAGCAGGCTGGTGATCAGGCGCATGGAACAGTCTCCGGGTGATAACATATAACATTTTGAATATAGGCTTGAGCGCTGAAGGCGTCCATCCGTTCCACTGCTCAAGGAATTTTCATCGGCCCTTGCGGGCCTTCCGCCCAAAGGGCAAAGTCTGATCGAGTTCAATCAGACAATTCGGAAGGTAAAGTGCCATGGCCGCGAAAGATCAGTTGCCTCTGGGGTCTGGCTTTCACGCCAAGTCCACCGCGCGCGAAGTGCTCGAAGGGATAGACCTGTCGGGCAAGAACGTCATCGTGACCGGCGGCTATTCCGGAATTGGCCTCGAAACCGTCCGGGCGCTCGCTGGTGCCGGCGCGCGTGTGACGGTTCCTGCAAGGCGCGTGGAGGCCGCCGAAACGGCGCTTGCCGACATTCCCGGCGACATCGAAATCGCGGAAATGGACCTTGCGGACCTGAAGAGCGTGAAGGCATTCACGCACGCGTATGACAGCACCAATCGCGGTCTCGACATCCTCATCAACAATGCCGGCATCATGGCGTGCCCGGAAGCCCGCGTCGGCCCCGGCTGGGAGCGCCAGTTCGGCGTCAACCATCTCGGCCACATGGCAATGAGCCTCGCGCTCGCCCCGGCAATGCAGCGGGCCGAGTCGAGCCGGCTCGTCGCCCTGTCATCGACCGCGCATATCCGTTCCGACGTGCATTGGGACGATCCGCACTTCAACAAGCATCCCTATGAAAAATGGGATGCCTATGGGCAGGCCAAGTCTGCCAACGCCCTGTTCGCGCTGGGTGTCGACCATCGTGGCCGCGATGTCGGGGTCCGGGCTTTCTCGGTCCATCCCGGCGGCATCTTCACCCCGCTCCAGCGCCACCTCACCGACGAGGAAATGGTCGCACTCGGCTGGAAGGCCGAAGACGGAACAATCCCGCCGCAGGTCCAGGCCATGTTCAAGACGCCGGAACAGGGTGCCGCCACCAGTGTCTGGGCAGCCACGTCACCGGCGCTCGAGGGCCGCGGCGGCGTCTATTGCGAGAATTGCGACATCGCCGAACTGGCCACGGCAGACAGCCAGCGCTGGGAACATGCGCGGCCGTGGATCTGCGACGATGAAAAGGCCGAGCGTCTTTGGGACATGAGCGAGAAAATGCTGGCAAACGCCTGAACCAGGTCACGGGAGGAACCGACCATGAAATATGTCATCAGCGCCATCCTGGCTGGATCCATCGCGGTCGCGTGCGCAGCACCGGTACCAGCGTCCCTCGACGCGCCGGTGATCGCCGAAATGCCCGCGTTCGATTATTCATCCGTATTCGGCGCAGATGACCGCCCCGCTGCCGACTATGACGACTATGGCGTCCGCAAGTCCGGCCAGGTCCTCGCATTCATCGGCGTCACTCCCGGCATGACCGTCGTCGATCTCGAAGCGGGCGGCGGTCTCTATACTGAACTGTTCTCCCGCGTCGTCGGCGATACCGGCACCGTGTACATGCAGAACCCACCGGAATTCGATGCCTTCCTCGGCGATTCCGTTGCCAAGCGCGTCGACGGCCGGCTCGCCAACGTCACCAAGGTCCGGAAAGCCTTCGACGACCTGTCAGACATACCGGATGCGTCGGCGGATATCGTCACCTGGCTGCTCGGCCCGCACGAACTCTGGTTCACGCCGGACGGCGCAGAGCCCGGCGTGCTCGGCGATCCGACAGCGACCTTCAGCGAGATCGCGCGGGTCACCCGGCCGGGTGGCCATCTCGTGATCCTCGAGCACAGCGCCCCGGCTGGTTCCCCCGCAACGACAGGCGGCACCACGCACCGGCTCGACAGGGCCATCACGGTCGGCCTGGCCGAAGCGGCGGGATTCAGCCTCGTCAAGGAGAGCGACATCTTCGCCAATCCCGACGATGACGGCACGCTCAACGTGTTCGATCCCTCCATCCGCCGCAAGACCGACCGCTACCTGCTGAAGTTCGAAAAGAACTGACGCCCCGCAGCCCCGCGTCCGCCGGGACATGCTTTCCGGTCGCTTAACCGGTGTCGCGGAATCGCGGACAATGTCTTCAACGCATTTGAAGGCACATCAGCTAGATTCCCCCCTGTCTGGTCTGAGAGGTGGGAACCTTGGAGCGCAAGGGAATTATTGTTCGCTGGGTGGGTGAAAGAATGAACCCGCGCCTCGAAACGCGCGCGGATGTCATTCGCGTCACAATCGGTGGCACGCTGCTCATCGGCGCCATTGTTGCGGTCGGAGAGCTCGTCATGGCGAGCCTCCTGGATACCGTGCTGTGGAAGGCCTTGCTGAGCGGCGTCCTCATGAGCACACTGGTGGCCGGTCCCGCGCTCCTGTTCAACTCGGTCATCCTGCGCCAGAATCTCATCCTGTCCCGCAAGTTTCGCAGCGCCTATCGCATGGCGACGCGCAATGCAGAAGACGTTCTCAACAAGAACCAGGAACTCGAAGTCGCCCAGCTGCGCCTGGCGGAGCTGGCCAATTCGGACTTCCTGACCGGGCTCGCCAATCGTCGCAAGTTCGAACGGTCTTTCGAGGAGGCGTTCAGCACGGCTGTCCGTGGCGGCGCGCCGTTCACGCTCATCCTGTTCGATCTCGACAATTTCAAGCAGATCAACGACGATCACGGCCACGATGTCGGCGACGCCGTCCTGCGGCAGGTCGCCATGCGAATCCGCAATTCGCTGGGTGACAGGTCCGGTCTCGCTGCCCGTCTTGGCGGCGACGAATTCGCGCTCCTGGTCTGGGACACGTTCGATGGTGCCGAAGTGGCCGAATTCGCAGCAGGCCTGAAGCAGGCCCTTGCCGCGCCTCACAGCCATGGCGACATCACGCTGATGGCGCCGTCCAGTGTCAGCGTCGGCTTCTATTCTGCCTCTTTCGCGACGGCATCCGACATGTTCGTGGCAACCGACAATGCGCTGATTTCGCGCAAGCGTGTCCGCGGCGGCGATGTGGCGATTGTCGATACCGGATCGGACCTGTCACTGACCGGCTGACCGCCTAGGCCCGTGCGCCTTCGGCCAGCATCAGGTCCGGTGCGTTCGCATGCACCACCGCCTGTGCCGGCAGCCAGCAGGTGACTTCCAGCCCGCCGCCATCGACCGGTTTCATGCCCACCGTGCCGCCATGCAGGTCGACGAAATGCTTGACCAGTGCCAGGCCCAGGCCGGCGCCGCGCTGGTCGCCCGAAACGAAACTGTCGAAGCTGGTCGCACGTTTTTCCGCCACCAGGCCCTTGCCATTGTCGCGCACCGACAGGGTCACCATGTCGCCGATCCGCTGCGCCGCGACAACGATCTCGCCGCCGGATTCGGTGAACCGCAGCGAGTTGGAAATCAGGTTGAACAGGATCTGCCGGATCCGGCGCTGGTCAGCGCGGATCAGGCCGAGCTTTCCGGTCACTTCGGCGCGCACGGCGACTTCCGTGTCTTCCGCCTTCGAGACGACCATTTCGATGCTCTCGTCGATCAGGTCCTGCAGGTGGACGTCTTCGAGGTCGAGATCCATCCGGCCGGCCTCGATCATTGCGAGGTCGAGAATGTTCTCGATCAGTTTCGACAAGTGGTCTGACGCCGACAGGATCGCGCTGACATAGTCTGACTGGCGTTCGGTCAACTCGCCATTGCGCTGTGTCTCCAGCAGCTCGGCATAGCCGAAGATCACCGTCAGCGGCGAGCGCAGCTGGTAGCTCACATTGCGCACGAATTCGGTCTTCAACCGGTCGGCCGCCTCGAACGCTTCGGCGCGGTCGCGCAGCGCGGATTCGACCCGGCGCGTCGCCGTGACATCGGCAAAGGCCAGCAGCGTGTTGCCGTCCGGCAGGGGGTGCGTCAGGTAGGTCAGGATCGACCCGTCCGAGCGGCGCATCTCGCCTGTTGTCGACTGCCGCGCCCTGGCCGACGGGTCCGTGACATGGCCCTTGATCGCATCCCAGATCTCGGTGTCGTGGAACAGCGGCACGCAGGCCTCCACCACGGTGGAAAAGTCCGGCTGGTCCTTCAGCAGGTCGTGAGACAGGCCCCAGAGGCGCTCGAAGGCATGGTTGAACAGCTTCAGCCGCCCGTCGCCGCCATACACCAGGACCGCCTCATGCAGGTTGTCCAGCGTCGAGGTCTGCGTCTTGACGATCGCATTGAACTTGGTCTTGAGGTCCAGTTCGCCGGTGATGTCCTTGAACAGCAGCAGCAGGCCGCCCATCGGGTGGCGCTGGCGCGTGACAGACAGTGTCCGGTCATTGGGCAGCGACCAGATGTCTTCCTTCACCCCGTCAATATCGAGATAGTAGGACAATTCCTCGGCGCGCCACTCGGCGTAATTCGTCCGGGCTGGCAGCTTCTTGCGTTCGCGCAGGCGGTCGAGCAGCTGGCCGTGATTGGGCCGGTCAAGCAGGAAGCTCTCTTCGAGATCCCACATGTCGCGGAAGGCCTTGTTGTAGAATGTCAGTTTCCGGTCCGCTCCGAAGATCGCGACCGCGTCGGCAACGTGATTGAGCGTCTCGTCATGCGCGCGGACGTGGCGGTTGAGTTCCTCGCGGGCATCCTCCTGGGCGGTGACATCAAAGGCCATGGCCCCTGCCCCACCCGACAGCGGGAAGGTCAGCACACGCATCGCGCGGCGCTCGCCATTGATCACCATATGGCGCGTCTCGTCGATATCCACGCCTTCCGAAATCGTCTTCTTCGCCTGCTCGGCGGCAGCCTGGTCGAGCATCAGCTGGCGGTCCAGGACACGGTCCAGGTTGATGCCGTCGACGGCCTCGATATAGGCCGGGTTGACCCATTGCAGCTTGCCCATGCCTGACACCCGCCATGCCGGGAACGGTGACTTGCCGAGCATGTCGAGGAATGCTGTCGGGTCGCGTGCAATGACCTGCCGCGCCTCTTCCAGCTTCCCGCGCGCGGAGCTTTCTTCCAGTCCCTTGATGGTTGTGTCGGTGACCCAGACAACAGCGCGCGCGCCGGCGGTCCGGCCGTCCGCTTCGAGGAACCGGCCCGAGGGGCCGATAATCGTGAGGGAAAAGGCCTGGCCGTTCTCGCGCAGCTCGCGCAGGCGGATTCGCAGGGTCGTGTCCTGGCCGGCGCTGTCGCGTGCTTCGAGGTCGGCGAGCCCTTCGATGATCCGCACGGCCGGGTCGACCGAGATGGCGTCATCCGTAAAGCTCAGCAGGCCCGCCAGCGCGACCGGTGAACCGTAGAGTTCCGGCGCAATGATCTCGTCGCCATCCGCCTCGAGCGCCTCGCCCTGCCAGACAAGGATGACCCCGGGATGCGCGCCCAGCACCGAGCGATGCTCTGCAAGCGTTGTTTCCAGTTCGGACGAGCGCTCGCGGTATTTCCGCGCTGCGCCGCGCGCACCATCAGAGACCCGCAGGGCCCAAAGCAATGCCGCCAGCCCGAGCGACGCCGCCCCGGCGGACATGATGATCGGAACCTGGTCTGCAGTTATGGCCATTGATGTCCCAATTCCCGTCACACGAATCGACCGCCCGAAAGGCAGCCCAACTGGTTAACGGAGTGCTCCCTTTCCATTAAGGCGGCGTTAACAGGACGGTAAGATGTCGCCTTGGACCGTGCAAGGTAACTGAAACGTCATGTTGCAAATAAACCACAGTGCAATACTCTGCGATACTGGCCAACCAAGTGGATCCAAATATGCGTCAAACCGTTCTGGCTATTACAGTTTCTGCCCTGCTTTGCCTGGCAGGCACCGCCGTGGCGCAGGAACCGGACGCGCTCGACGAGGTCGTGCGCCTGCCCGGACAGGGCCAGGTCAAGGCCGATGCCTATCCCGGCCGCAGGGCCCATACCCGCCTGGTGCCGGGCGGCGGCCTGATCATGAGTTTCGACGCCGATGGCGACGGCCGGGTCACCCCGGCTGAACTGCAGGAAGGCGCCATTCGCGCCTTTGCGGCGGCCGATACGAATGCCGAAGGCTCTCTCAGCGCGCTGGAACAGCAGGCGTGGGCGAAAAGCCTGCCCACCCACGACGACACCCTGGCCAATCCTGTCAGGTTCGACCCCAATCTCGACCGGGTCGTCGACAAGTCGGAGTTCCTGGACGTCATCGCCCAGCTCGCCGCCGCCTATACAGATGCCGCCACAGGCGATGTCCTGATCTCGAGCCTCGATGCGCCGGAGCGCGACCGCGACCGCGACCGGCCGGAGCAGCGCGAACTCAGCGACCTGGGCCGCACCGGGGGTCTGGAACGGCGCTGACCGCCAGGCCTAGCAGATCACGTCAGCGGGCCCCTGCTCGCCAAATCCATCGGCGATAAGGCTGGCGATCGCGGTCACGGCTTCGGCTGCCTCGGGCCCTTCGGCCTGCAACTCCACTTCACAGCCCATGTGCGCCACCAGCATCAGCAGGTCCATGATTGATCGCGCATCGGCGCTCTCGGCCTCGTGGCGCACCGTCACCTGCGCATCAAATTCGCCCGCAAGCCGCGACAGGCGCGCAGATGCGCGCGCGTGCAGGCCCTTGCGGTTCACGATGACGACGCGCTGGCGGGCGGTGCCTGTCAACTCACTCATCAGGTAGACTTCGCCAACAGGTCGGAGGCGATGCTGATATATTTGCGGCCGGCTTCGGCGGCGACCTTTGCCGCTTCGGCCAGTGAGAGGTCGGCGCGCACTTCGGCCAGCTTGATCAGCATGGGCAGGTTCACGCCTGACAGCACCTCGATATTCCCCACATTCATCACCGACATGGCGAGGTTTGACGGCGTGCCGCCGAACATGTCGGTCAGGATGATCACGCCCTGGCCGCTGTCGCAGGATTTTGCGGTCTCACGAATCTGGTCACGCCGGGCTTCGATATCGTCTTCGACTTCGATCGAGATCGACCGAAAGCACGGCTGTTCGCCCACCACGTGTTCGGTGGCGGCGACCAGTTCGCGGGCAAGCTTGCCATGGCTGACGACAACAATGCCGATCATGCCGGAACCTTCCAGGGTCATTCCTAACGAACTTGTCATGCTGCCACGCAGCAAACTGGCGTCAACCCTGATTCAGCTGCTGGGAGGTGGCGCGCCGACGCTCAGGAATCGGCCAGGCCGAGGACGTCATCCATGCCGTAAAGTCCGGGCTCGCGATTTACCGTCCACGCTGCAGCACGCATGGCGCCGTGTGCAAACACGGCCCGGTCGAGCGCGGTGTGGCTCAGTGTCAGGATTTCCCGGTCGGAGCCGAAACTCACTTCGTGTGTCCCGATTACATCACCCATCCGCCGGACCGCAAACCCGATCTTGCCGGGCGCCCGCGCACTGTCTGCACCGTCATATGGCCCCTGGCGCAGGTCGCCCAGCGCCGCATTCCTGCCAGCTGCCGCCGCTTCGCCGAGCATCAGGGCCGTGCCGGACGGGGCATCGACCTTGCGCCGGTGATGCGTCTCCATGATCTCGATATCCCAGTCCTCTCCCAGCCGGCTCGCCGCAATCCTTGTCAGCGCCTGCAGCAGGTTGATGCCAAGCGAGAAATTGCCGGACTTGACGATCGCCAGCCGTTCCGACGCCCGGGCGATCTCGAGCTCGTCGGCCGCGCTGAAGCCGGTCGTGCCGATGATCACGCCGCTGACCCGTGTGTGCTTCAGCGCATCCAGTGCCGCCAGCGTTGCCTTCGGCCGGGTAAAGTCGATCCACACGTCGGCATTGGCCGCAGCCGCCACCGGATCGGTCGCCGGGCGGATGCCGAGCGACGCGCGCCCGGCAAGTTCGCCAATGTCGCGGTCGAATGGCCCGGCGCCGGGGGCTTCGGTGCCGCCAGCCACGATCAGGCCGGCGTCGAGCGCACTCGCCACCAGGTGCCGGCCCATCCGGCCGGCCACGCCGGCAATGGCCACGCGGAAGGAATTGTCTTGGGGCGTGTCTGTCATCGCTACTTTCTAACCCTGATTCCGTGTCCGGGCGAGCGCCACGACGCTCACGCCTGGCTTTCTTCCGGCGCAGCGCCTGCTTCTGCCTCGATTTCCTCGACCCTGTCTTTCAGTCTGGCAAGCTCACGTTCGCGCAATTCGTCGGAAAAGGCGCTCGCGAACACACCCGCCGGCAGCGCCACGACACCGATGCCCGCCAGCGCGATCACCGAGGCAAAGGCCCGGCCGAGCGGCGTGACCGGATAGACGTCGCCATACCCGACCGTGGTCAGCGTCGCGATCGCCCACCAGATGGCCCGCGGGATCGACTGGAACATCTCCTGCTGCTGGCCGCCGACGCCCTCGATGAAATAAAGGGCAACCGCCGCCACATAGACCAGCGCCAACGCCATCGCGAGCGTGGTCAGGAGCTGCGACCCGGCCCGGCGCACAGCGGCGCCCAGCACGTCGAAGGCCGGCACGAACCGCGCCAGCTTGATCAGGCGGAACAGGCGGAACACCCGCAGCGCAATCAGCGGGATGCCGGCGCCAAGCAGGAGCGCGATCATTTCCGGCAGGAACGCCAGGAGGTCGGCAATCGAATAGACCCGCGTCATGTAGCGCAAGCGACCCGACAGGCCCGCAAACTCCGGCTGCAGCCCGCTGACATAGACCCGCACGACATATTCGACGGCGAAAATCGCGACGACTGCCACATTGAACGTGTCGAACGCGGCCTGCCAGGCGGGCTGGGCCGCCAGCGTCGGTTCCGTTTCAAGGGCCAGAAACAGGAAACTCAGCAGGACGACCACGACGATCATCAGGTTCGTCTTGGAAATACCGCGCTCCCGGGCCTCCGGAACAAGCTCTGTGTAAAGGGTGTGGCGCAGGCCCTGCTGGACTGCGATCTGATGAATCACCATCGTCAGGTTCTCCCCCCTTGGACGTACGTGCCTGTCAGCCTCTTAACACACCGCCCGTTCCCTTGGCGACAGAGGCGACGACCCGCGCCATCAGGGCCTGGATGTCCTCATCGGTCAGCTTCTCGCGCGGCTGGATTGTCACTTCGAACGCCACCGACTTCTGCCCGTCCGGCACACCCGTGCCCTGGTAGACATCGAATACGTCGGCCGAAACGATCAGCTGCTTGTCGGCCCCGATCGCGTTCCGCACGAGGTCGGCAGCCGGCACGGCAACGTCGACAAGGAAGGCCAGGTCGCGCCGGATCGGCGTCAGCTCTGTCCGCTTCAGGACCGGCTTGGTCTTGGTCGGCCGCGTCTTCATCAGCGGCAGGGCGTTGAGGTTCAGCTCGAAACCGAACATCGGCCCGTCAATCCCCATCGCCTTCAGCACGCCGGGATGGATCGCACCGAAATGGCCGACCGTCACTTTCGGGCCAAGCTTCAGGCTGGCCGCCTTTCCCGGGTGCCAGTGCGGCTGGGCCGGCGGCGCCACCTGGAAGCGCTCGCCCGGCTGGCCGAGCGCATCGAGCACGGCAAACATGTCGGCCTTCGCGGCAAAGGAATCATAGCTGTGCGGCGTGCCCTGCCAGTGACGCTGGACATCCGGCCGGACGAGGGCGGCGGCCGCCGTGCGCTGGTCCTTCGGGCCGTCGCCAAGGTAGATCGGGCCAACCTCGAACAGGCGTGCGCCGGGTTCGCCATGATTGGCTGCGCGCTGCGCCGCCATCGCAAGGTTGCCGAGAATGGAGGGCCGCATCTGGTCCAGTTCGCTGGCAACCGGGTTGGACACTGTCAGCGCCGGGTCGATCTTCGCGAACAGCGCGGCGTGCTCCTTGGCCATGAAGCTCCAGCTGACGGCCTCGAGGAAGCCGCGCGCCGCCAGCACGCGCCGCGACACGCGCACACGGTCCTGGATCGGTGTCGTGATCGCGCGGCGCCCGCCATCCGGTTCGGGCAGCGAGGTCACTGGCAGCATGTCATAGCCGATCAG
This sequence comes from Hyphomonas johnsonii MHS-2, assembly GCF_000685275.1. Taxonomy (GTDB): domain Bacteria; phylum Pseudomonadota; class Alphaproteobacteria; order Caulobacterales; family Hyphomonadaceae; genus Hyphomonas; species Hyphomonas johnsonii. The sequence continues at coordinate 164,698 of NZ_ARYK01000003.1, read as the reverse complement.
GCGGGCAATCTCCTCGACCAGGTCGGCCGACTGTTCCATGTCGAACCGGTGGCTCGGTGGCAGGACGTACCAGGCATCGCCCGCGTCCTCGATGCTGAAGCCGAGGTCCTTGACGATCCGGCGCATCTCCGTCGGCTTCACGACCAGGCCGGTCAGGCGCTCGACGTCCGCCGGATAGAACGTGACCTTGTCGATCCGTGCCGGGATCGCTCCGGCAACATTCGGCTTCGACACTGTGCCGCCGCCATGTTCCAGGGTCAGTTCAAGGGCAAGGTTCAGCCCGTCGACACAGCTCTGCGGGTCAACGCCCCGCTCGAAGCGATAGCGTGCGTCGGAATGGATGCCGGTCGTCCGGCCGGTCCGGGCCGTGCGCAGCGGGTCGAACCAGGCGCTCTCGATGAAGACATCCGTGGTGTCGTCAGACACGGCTGTCGACGTGCCGCCCATCACGCCGCCCAGGCCGATCACGCCGCTGTCGTCCGCGATGACACACATCTCCGGCGTCACCTTGTAGGTCTTGCCGTCCAGCGCTTCCAGGCTTTCGCCCTTCTTGCCGAGCCGCGCGACAACGGGCCCGCTGAGCTTTGCCGCGTCATAGACGTGCAGCGGCCGTGCCCGGTCGAACGAGATATAGTTCGTGACGTCCACCAGCAGCGATTTCGGCTGGACACCCACGGCCTTGAGGCGCGCCTGCATCCAGTCGGGCGACGGGCCGTTGGTCACGCCGCGGATCACCGCGCCGGCAAATATCGGGCAGGCTTGCGGCGCGTCGAGCCGGATATCCACGGGGCAATCGAAACTGCCCGGCACCCGTTTCGGTTCCTTGACGATCAGCCGCCCTGCCCCGGCTGCCGCCAGGTCGCGGGCAATGCCCTGCACGCCCAGCCAGTCGGGCCGGTTCGGCGTCACTTCGAAATCGATCACCGGGTCCGTGGCGCCCAGCGCCTGCGCGGCGGGCGTGCCGAGCGGGATGGAATCGTCCAGGTCCGCAATCCCGTCATGGTCCTCGCCGGCTTCCAGTTCCTTGGCCGAGCACATCATGCCCTGGCTCTCGATACCGCGAATGGCCCGCGGCTTCTTGTCGAGCGCGAAGTCCAGCCCCGGAATATACGCCCCGAGCGGCGCATAGATGGCCGTCATGCCCGTCCGGGCATTCGGCGCACCGCACACGATCTGTTTCGTGCCGTCGACCGTTTCCACCGTGCAGACGCGCAGCTTGTCGGCATCGGGATGCGGCACGGCCTCGATCACCTTGCACACGGTGAACGGTGCCAGCTTCTCATTCGGGTCGACAACCTCCTCGACCTCGAGCCCTGCCTTCAGCATCAGCGCCAGGATATCGTCGAGCCCCGCCTTGGTCGCGAGGTGATCTGTCAGCCAGGAAAGGGTGAACTTCATGGATTCGTCGCTTTCACGGGTTTGGGCGGCGCATGGGACGCCAGTAATGCATTGGATGTCGTATCGAGTGCCGTGCAGGATTTTACCGGCTCGGGCCGCGTCTGGGCGTCCAGCGTACTGGACACCCAGCAATCTTCGAGGATCGAGCAATAGCAGATGAACACGACCGCACTCTCCTCTTCGCCAGCGACAAACTGGGTCAGGCGGCGTTGCAGGGCCGCGCGGGTCTCATCGGTCGAATCCCATGACGCCTTGATGGCATTCATCTCGGTACCGTGGCGCACGACACGGCCCTCAAGCGACCGGAAGGCGGTATAGGGGTCCCCGATATCCTTGCCGACCATGTAGTCGACCAGTTCATAGAAGTCGGTCGTGGTCGGCTGTCCGGGCATGGCAATGACAAAGCTGTCGATCAGGGCCGGTCCGACCCCCGCATTCTCCACGGTGATCGCGTAGCTGACTGTCTCGTCGTTGAAATCGGTCTCGTGCGTCAGCTGCACCATCGGCCAGACTTCGGCTTCCTGCTGGCCCTTCATGACCCGCATCTGGCTCCAGCCAATGAACAGGGCCACCACGCTGGTTATCACCGCGCAGACAGCAATCAGCATTTCGGCTTTGTTGCCCTGTCCCATCATGCCTCAGCCTAGCTCAATCCGCCGCTGACCGACGGCGTTGTCCACGGCGCGAACCCGTAATGGCGTGTCCATTGCGGGTCGGCCTCAAAATAGGGGCGCAGGTCCGGCATGCCGTATTTCAGCATGGCCAGGCGATCGACGCCCATGCCGAAGGCAAAGCCCTGGTGCTCGGCCGGGTCCAGCCCGCAATTGCGCAGCACGTTCGGGTGCACCATGCCGCAGCCCAGCACTTCCAGCCAGTCGGTGCCCTTGCCCACTTCGACAATGCCGCCGGAGCGTTCGCACTGCACGTCCATTTCGGCCGACGGTTCGGTGAACGGGAAGAAGTGCGGACGGAACCGCGACACCACGTCGTCCACTTCGAAGAAGGCCTTCACGAAATCGATCAGGCAGCCCTTCAGGTGGCCCATATGGATGCCCTTCTCGATCACCAGGCCCTCGACCTGGTGGAACATCGGCGTATGCGTCGCATCCCAGTCATTGCGATAGACGCGCCCCGGCACGAGAATGCGGATCGGCGGCTTCTCGCTCATCATGGTACGGATCTGCACCGGGCTCGTATGCGTACGCAGCACTTTCGGCGTGCCGCCTTCGGGCGCGTCCATGAAGAACGTGTCGTGCGTCTCGCGCGCCGGGTGGCCCTCGGGAAAGTTCAGTGCAGTGAAATTGTGCCAGTCGTCTTCAATGTCCGGGCCCTCGGCCACGGTGAAGCCCATGTCGCCGAAGATTGCCGCGATCTCCTCGAAAACCTGCATCACTGGGTGCAGCGTGCCGGTGCGCGGGCCGGGCGCGGGCGGCAGCGTCAGGTCGATGGTCTCGGTCGCCAGCTGCGCTTCCAGCGCTTCGGCCTCCAGCTGTGCCTTGCGGGCGCGGACCGCCTCGTCCACCGCCACTTTCAGCGCGTTCAGCTTCGGCCCGTTTTCCTTGCGCTCGTCCGGCGTCATCTTGCCAAGGCCGCTCATCAGGCCGGACACACGCCCCTTCTTGCCCAGCTCGGCCACCCGCACGGCGTCCAGCGCTTCGAGGCTCGGCGCAGCCTGGATCGCCGCAAGGGCCTCTTTCTCTATCGTTTTGATATCAGACAAGGTTTCAGCCTCTCTTGGGATTCTGCGCGCTTTCTAGTCGCTTCGGGTCATCATGCAAACGCCAAAAGGAAAAGCCCGGCTTTGCGGGCCGGGCTCTCCATTGTGCAGCAATCGGGTGCAGCCTAGGCGAGCGCGGCTTTCGCCTGCTTGACCAGCACGCCAAATGCTTCCGGTTCGCGGATCGCGAGGTCGGACATGACCTTGCGGTCGACTTCGACACCGGCCTTGGTCAGGCCGTCGATGAAGCGGCTGTATGTCAGCTCGTCATCATGGATGCGCACGGCAGCGTTGATACGCTGGATCCAGAGCGAGCGGAACTTCCGCTTTTTCACCTTGCGGCCGACATAGGCGTATTCGCCGGCTTTCCACACAGCAGCGTGGGCATTGGTGAACGTATTCTTGCGGCGGGCGCGGAAACCCTTGGCAGCTTTGATGATTTTCTTGTGGCGGGCGTGGGCCGGCACTTTGTTACGTGAACGGGGCATGGAAGCCTCCTAAGTCAAGATCGGGGGAAAAACGGGAAAGCCTAAAGGCCGTACGGCAGGAACTTCTTCATGACGCGCGCAACATCCGCGCTCGAGGCGACTTTCGTGCCCCGGTTCTGACGGATGTACTTGGCATTGTGGCTCATCAGGCGGTGGCGCTTGCCCACCACACCGTGCTTGAGTTTCCCGGTGGCCGTGATCTTGAACCGCTTCGCAGCGGCTTTCTTGGTCTTCATCTTCGGCATTTTCGTCTCCTTGTACGAGCTCACGCCCTGGGGCGGCCCTTGGTCGGTTCATGAGCAGAGGGGCATGCCGTTCGCCCGCACCACTCGGAAGAGGCGGCTTATGACGGATCAGGGGCAGAGAATCAAGACGTCTTCTGTTCAGATTGCAGGCGTTTTTCGACCGCGTGACGCCGCGCCTGCCGCTCGGCCCGCCGTTTCGGCATGCCCAGCCCGACCCACGCGCGCCAGATGAAGACCGGAAGGAACAGAATCGCGAGAATGAAGGCGATGTCCATCGGTCTGCCTCGCTGCGGTTGAATATCGCACACTGGCAGGATTTCAGGCCCGGTCAGCTGCCCGGACCACCTGCGCCGGGGGCAATGCGCGCGTCTCTCCATGACGGAACGGCCGGGGATGGCCCGCCATGCCTGAGATCCCGCAAACCTTGTCCGACCGGCCCCGAACCTGCGGCATCATGCACCTGTCATGGCGGCCGGTTTCCCCCCGGCCGGCATGGGGGCGAAAGCCCCGGCAGCGGAGGGCCAGGGTACGCGACCCTGAGTTTGCCGTGTGATCATGTTGTGCGATGCGGCCCCTCGGCCCTCCGCCCGCCACACACAAAAAAACCGGAGGGCAAATGCCCGTCCGGTTTCTCGTGCTGCTTCTTTTGGCAGTCTGGCTCAGCCGCACTTCAGGCCGATCACGGTGCCGTCTTCCTTGGTCAGGATGTTCACGCGGCTGGCCACATAATCCATCGTCACCTGCGAGCTTGGCGTCACGATACGGGCCGTGTCGGGCACCAGTTCCGGCGGGATGTCGGCAGCCTTCTTGCCGAGATACGGCTTGAAGGCATCCAGGCCGCACGTGTCGTTGACGCGGTCGAGGGCATCCATTTCGGTTTTCACTTCGCGGTCGTCCGCCATCGGGGCCTCTTCGGGCTGGGCCGTGACGGGGGCCGCGGCTGGCTCGGTCGCCACCGGCGGGGCCGCCGCCGGGATGTCGTCACTGGTGTCAGCGGCCGTACAGGCCGAAACCATCAACACGGCTCCGAGAAGCAGCCCCCCGACAAACTTCATCGCGGCGCCAGGACCATCGTCATCTGGCGGCCTTCCAGTTTCGGTTCGGTTTCCACCTTCGTCGTCTCCTCGAACTGGGCCTTCACCCGCTCGAGCAATTGCATGCCAAGATGCTGGTGCGCCATTTCCCGTCCACGGAAGCGCAGGGTGACCTTCACCTTGTCGCCGTCTTCGAAGAACCGCTGCATCGCGCGCGCCTTGACCTCATAGTCATGCGTGTCGATGTTCGGACGCATCTTGATTTCCTTGAGCTCGCTGGAACGCTGCTTCTTCTTGGCCGCAGCTTTCTTCTTGCGCTCTTCGAAGCGCAGCTTGCCGTAGTCGAGAATTTTCACGACCGGCACTTCCTGGTCAGGGGAAACTTCCACAAGGTCCATGCTCACCGCGCGCGCCGCATCAAGGGCCGCATCGAAAGGCATCACACCCTGTTTTTCGCCGTTCTCATCAATCAGGAGAACCTTTGCGGCGATAATATCTTCATTGATACGGGGTCCTACCTGTTTCGGTGGTCCACCCTGTTCTGGTCTACGAGCTATGGCCTGACTCCTTTGTGGCTGTTTAGAGGCTTTGCGAATATGCCAGTGGTTGGCCTTTTCCACAAGGCGCTTCGGTTGTGCGCTAACGGGAAAGAAGTCAAGCGGGCAACAGCCCAAGCGCCCTGACCGACTGCCAGACGTCGTCGACACTGAGCTCTTTCAGGGTCGGCGCCGAGTTGATGATGACCGGCTGTTTCGGTCCGCGCGGGGCCGAATGGTCCGGATCGCTTTCCGTCAGGGCAAAGAGCGCGATGCCCGGCGCGCCGGCCAGCGTCGCCATGTGCATCGGCCCGGTATCATTGCCGACAACGAACAGCGCCTTCTCGGCCAGCGTCACGATCTGGAACAGGTCGGTGCGGGTCACCAGGCTCTTGACGCGCGGTTCTCGGCGGACGATCTCCTGCGCCAGCGGGCCTTCCGCCTTGCCGCCGATGATCACCGGCGTGATCCCGGCATCGGCGATCCGCGTTGCCAGTTCGGCATAGTTCTCTTCCGGCCAGCGTTTCGCTTCCCGGTGCGCCGACGCCCCCGGGATCAGCAGCATGTAGGGTTCCGACAGCGAGAAATAGGCCGGCTGCAGGCGCGGCGTGTCGCCGATCTTGTGGCGCACCCATGACAGGTCCGGGAAGGGCGCGCTGGTGCCCAGCCACCGCCCTTCCGGGGCCACGCCCGCCACTTCCAGCTGTTCGGCCAGCCGGTCGATCGAGTGCATTTTCCCGCGGTCGGCATTGTCGTGGAAAAAGGCCGCCTTCTCGTGATGGCCCGACCAGAGCGGTGCCTTGCCCGAACGGCTCAGCGCGGTGAAATAGTTCCTGGTCCGCCCGCTGGTCTGGAAATCGTAGATGATGTCGTAATTGGACCGGCGGATGCGCTGGATCAGCGCCGCCGTGGCCTTCATGCCCTCCGGGCGCCCGTCCGTCTCGACCCGGTCGATATAGGGACACAGCTTGCCGAACTCCTCGAAGAAGGGCGTCGTCAGCAAGGTGATCCGCGCCGACGGGTGCGTCTCGCGCACCGCCTTCATGGCACCCAGCGCCAGGACAAAGTCCCCCAGCGCGCTGAGCTTGATGATCAGCACTTCCTTGGCGCTCGCGCCCGGGTTGACCGGGCTCATGAGAGTCTCTGGCTTCGCCATTCCCGTGTGACAATCCCTACCGTAACAGACGCTTATAGACATGAAGCGTTGCCGCCTGAAGCCCCCGCTTGGAGAAATGCGCACTGACAAAGGCCTGGCCCGCCTTGCCCATGCCGGCCCGTGCATCCGGCCCGATCGCAACCAGCGCCCGGATCGCGCCTGCCAGCGCCGCCGGATTGCCCGGCTCGGCCCGCGCGCCTGTCTCGCCCTCGATCACCGTTTCACGCCCGCCGCCATGGTCGGAGACGATCACCGGCCGGCCCATCGCGGACGCTTCGGCCGCCACCCGCCCGAACGCTTCCGGCCGGACGGACGGCATCAGCACGATGTCGGCCGCAAGGCATGCCGCCGGCATGTCGCGCTCGTGCTCGGCCAGGATCACTGTCCCCCCCAGCTTGTGCGCCAGGATCGCATCCTCCAGCTGGGTCACATAACCCGCCCGGCCCTGCGGATCGCCGGCCATGACCACGACCAGGCCCTTCTGCTCCTGCATGGCCATCAGGGCGATCGCCTCGATCACCAGCAACTGGCCCTTCCATTCGGTCAGGCGCCCCGGCAGGAACAGCGTCAGGCGCGGGTCACCGGCAAGGCCCCAGCGGGCCCGTACCGCCTCGATCCGCGACGGTGGCACCAGCACAGGGTCGAATTTCGACAGGTCGACACCGCGCGGGATGGTGACGATCCTGTCGGCGGCCAGCCCGTGTTCGGCCTGCACATGCGCCGCGATCCAGTTGGAATTGGCAATCACGATGTCGCCGCGCGCCATCACCGAATTGTAGCGCCGCTTCAGCTTCGTCGTGCCCGAATAGGCCCCGTGATACGTCGTCACGAATGGCAGGCCCCTGCCCTTTGCGGCCCAATAGGCGCTCCAGGCCGGCGCCCGCGACCGCGCATGGATCAGGTCGACGCCTTCCCGGAAGATCAGGTTCTTCAGTTTTGCCGCATTGAGCTTCAGCACCAGCGGGTTCTTCGACTTGGCGTTCATCGGGAAGAGTTCGCCGCCCAGCGCCGCGAATTCGTCCTCCAGCCGTCCGCCCCGGCTGGCCAGCAGGGCCCGGCCGCCAGCCGCGACAATCGCTTCGGTCATGTCCAGCACGGTGCGCTCAACGCCGCCGGCTGAGAGTTCTGGTGCAACCTGCAAGATCGTCTTGCCGGTCAGGTCCGGGAAATCGTCCAAGGCCGCTCTCACCCCTCGCTCGCTTGACAGGCGAAACAGATGGAGGAACGGAAGGAGGATGACAACGTCCAATTTCACCAGCCCGGAGGGCCGCCGCCTCGCTTATCGTCGCAATGACGCCAGTCCCGGCAAACTGACGTTCGTCTGGCTGTCGGGATTCAAGTCCGACATGACGGGCACGAAAGTGAAGCGCGTCGAAGCCTGGGCGAATCAGGCCGGTTACGGTTTTCTCGCCTTCGACTATTCCGGTCACGGCGAGTCCGCCGGCGCCTTCGAGGACGGCACGGTCAGCCAGTGGCGCGCCGATACGCTGGCCGCCATCGACAGCCTCACCGAAGGCCCGCTCGTGCTTGTCGGCTCCAGCATGGGCGGCTGGCTGGCAATCCTTGCCGCCACCGCCAGGCCCGCCCGCGTCAAGGGCCTCGTGCTGATCGCCCCGGCACCCGACTTCACGCAAAAGCTGATGTGGCCCGAATTCGCGCCGGAGGCGCAGGCCGAGATCCGCGACATCGGCTTCACGCTGCGCCCGTCCGATTATGGCGAGCCCTACAAGATCACCCAGGCGCTGATCGAGGATGGCCGCCAATGGCAGGTCCTCGATGCACCGATCCCCTTCCCCGGCCCGGTGCGAATCCTCCAGGGCATGCAGGACCCCGACGTGCCCTACGCCCATGCCTTCCGGCTGGTCGGCACGATGACGTCAGACGACCTCACCTTCACCCTGATCAAGGATGGCGACCATCGCCTCAGCCGCGAGCAGGACATTGCCCGCCTGCTCGCGACCTGTGGCGAAATCGCCCGAACGCTCGGCGCCTAGAGCCGCGACCCGTCCAGTGTCACGTTCGAATTGCGCCAGACAATGGCGAACTGTTCGCGCACCTTGTCGGCCTCCAGCGTCTTGCCCTGCGCATCCAGCGCCTTGGCGAGGCCCGACATCGACCAGCCATTGCGCGGGTATTGGACAAGGTCCGCGCGGTAGACCGCTTCGGCCGCCTCGAACTGCCCGGCCTGGATATGCGCCTCACCCAGCGATTGCCGCGTCGGGTAATACCAGAATGGCGGCTCGGTATAGGGCAGCGAATCCTGGGCTTCGACCGCACTGGCAAAATGCGTGATCGCCGTCACCGGCAGGTTCCGCGCCGACGCGATCTCGCCCTGCAGCAATTCATCTGCAATGGTCAGCAGCGTGCTGGCCGGATAATCCGCCGTATCGAGGAAGTTGATCTGCACGCTGTCTTTCAGGCCTGCCAGCGCCTCGCGCTCTGTCGTGGCGCCGTCCGTGTCACCGGTCCGGGCAAGGGCCACGCCGCGGGCATAATGGTGGATGGCATTGGAAAAATCGAGCGTCTCCGGCGGGGCGTCCATCGCCAGGATGGTGTTCCATTTGCCGAACTGCACATTGGCCAGCACCGGGATGGTCTTGAAGAATTCCACGGTCGGGAACTGCTCGATCTGCTCCAGGTGGACATTGTCGGCCACTTTCTGCGCTGACTCGATCGCCATCGTCTCCTGGCCCGACATGCTGGCAGCCGCCCACAGGAAGTGGATATTGTGCGGATAGTACAGCGCCGGATAGAAGCCCTGCGCATTGCACTGGGCGATATAGTCCTCATCGACCTTCGCGGCCCGGATATTCGCCTTCACTGCATCGTCATACCGCCCGACACGCCAATAGATGTGCGCCGGCATGTGCACCAGATGGCCTGACGCCGGCACCAGGTTCGCCAGCCGGTCGGCCTCGTCCTCGGCCCGGCCCGGGTCCTGCGAGGCTTCCACCGCATGGATGTACAGGTGCAGCGCCAGCGGATGCTCCGGCGCGTTCGCAATGATGTCTTCCAGCGCCGCAATCACCTTCACCGTTTCCGGTTTCGGCTCTCCGTCGGCTGACCAGTAATTCCACGGCATCGTGTTCATCCACGCTTCGGCATACATCGCCTCGGCATCGTAATCGCCCGGATGGTCGGCGACGTACTGCCCCATCGCCTCTGCATAGGCCACGTCCAGCGGTTCGCGCGGTGTCGACGGGTCCCCATTGTAGCGCGTCGCCAGCGCATCGATCAGCGCCTGCTCGTCCGCGCCGGCACTCCCCTTCAGGGCCTGTGCCTTGGTGATCGCTGCGAACGCTGCCGCGCGGTCCGCGTCAGACATGATCGCCTTGCCCTTGCTGGTCACATTGATGTTGGGGCCGGTCGCAAGCGCTTCCCCCCAGTAGCACATGGCACAGGCCGGATCGAGTTTCTGCGCCGCCCGGAACGAGCGGATCGACTCGGCATGGTTGAACCCGAAGGCCAGCACCATGCCCTGGTCGAAATACTTCTGCGCGTCGGCACTCGTCGTCGTGATCTCGCGATGGAAATCGCCCATGCCGTCGAACAGCGGCGCCCCGGCGACCGTCGCCACGTCGACCGCCGCGGGTGCAGGCGCTGCAGGCGCAGCGGCTTCGGCCACAGTCTCCGGCGCGGATGGTGGATTGAAGTGCGTGCAACTGGCCAGCGCAATCGCGCTGGCAGCCACGAGAAGGTGTCTGCTGGTCATTTCCGTCCCCTTTTTTTGCGGGACCGGCACCGGTCGGGTGCAGCTCCCGATCTTTGATCCGGCGCCTATAGCACACTTCCGCGCGCCCGGGGCGCCAAAATCGCGTTCCGGCGATTTCTCGCCGCCAGACCGGTCAGCCCACGGCAGAAGTCGCGCGATTGATCACGCAACCGGCGCGCTTGTTCCGCCCGGCGAGACCTTTTCCATTACAAGTCGGTTAGCGGCCGACGGATCATTCGCTCGCGCACGTTCAAGCCGGACATAAACAGGCTTGAAGGGCTATTCCGCAATGACTCTCCCCCACTCCCGCTTCGTGGCAGCAGGCGCATGCCTTGCCACCCTGGTCCTCGTCACAGGCTGCGCGTCCTCTCGCCAGCCGCCCCGCGATGGCACCCCTCCTCGCACCGCAGGTGCCAGCGTCCAGGGCGGCAAGATTGCCCGCCCCGTTGCCCTGCTTTTTGCCGGCATGGACCGGGACCAGAACCATGTCATCGACGAGGCCGAGCTGGCCCTCGGAATCGCGCAGGACTGGAAAGGCTTCAATGTCCGGGGCCGTTCAGGCGTCTCGGCCCTTTCGCTCGCCGAATGGTCCGTCTACGCGCTGGGCGATGCCGACGCCCTTCCCAACCATATTGCCTTCGACGCCAACTTTGACGGGCAGGTGTCCGAAGTCGAGTTCCGCAACCGCCTCACCAGTGAGTTCGCCCAGCTCGACAGGGACCATGACCTCCGGCTCACCCGGGCCGAGATGCTGATCGACGCCCCGGCGCGTGCCCAGTCCCAGGGCAGCGGCAGGGCCTCGGGTGGCGGTGAAGGCCGGGGCGACGGCCGCCGGCCTCCGCGCTGAACGCGCCAGGGCCCGCTCCCCCAGGCCGTCTCAGATCGCGGCGGCCTGGCTTTCCTCAGCCAGCACGGCTCTCAGGCCGTCCCGGTAGGTCGGAAATTCCGGCCGCCAGCCCAGCGCCGCCTTGGTCCGCGCGTTGGAGACCCGCTTGCATTCGGCATAGAAGCTGCGTGCCATCGGGCTGAGGTCCGCTGTCCCGAAATCGGTTTCCGGCGGCGGGGTAACGCCCAGCAATTCGGCGGCGAAGGCCGTCACGTCCTGTGGCGGCGCCGGTTCATCATCGCAGAGATGGAACACGCCGTGTGCGTCAGGCCTGGCCATCAGCGCCACGAGGCCACTGGCGATATCGTCGACATGAACCCGGCTGAACACCTGGCCCGGCTTCACCACCCGGGTCGCGGTTCCCTCCCGCAGCCGCGCAAAGGGTGACCGGCCCGGCCCGTAAATACCCGGCAGGCGCACCAGCCGCGCGCGCCCGTCGGTCGCCTCCAGCCATTGCCGCTCGGCCAGCTGCCTTGCCTTCGCCCGATCGGACACCGGATTGACCGGGCTCCACTCCATCGCCCAGCCGCCACCAAGGTCGCCATACACCCCGGTCGTCGACAGGTAGGTGACGGACGCGGCCGCCTGCGCGGATGCCCCCGCTGCGCGGGCGGCGGGGCATCCGCCTGCGTCCGGCGGGACGGTTACCAGCCAGTGGGCGCCGGATGGCGGCTCCACCACCGCCTCGCCGCCCCACTGCACGGCCTCCACCCCCGCCCCGAGGTTGCCGGTGCTGCGCCGGGTCGTTCCCACGACCTGCCACCCGTCCGGCACCAGCCGCGTGGCCAGCCTGCGGGCGGAATAGCCCATGCCGAAAACAAAAAGCAGAGATGGCGGAACTGTCATTTGCAACCGGTCTCCCACTTGTGACTATTGGAACGCCTACAGGTTCGGGAGTTGAATTTCCATGTCTATCCTTGCCCTCGCAGCGGCGTCCTACGCCTTGCTGCAAAGCGCCAGTGCCGAATTCGCCGCCCGCGAAGCCGATCATCTCGAAGCCTGCATCGCCCGCATCGATGAAGATCCCGAAGAAGCCTATGAAGACGCCCTGGCCTGGAATTTCGAGGGCAACCGGCCCGGCTCACGCCAATGCGTCGCCCTCGCCCTGATCGCCCTCGGGCAGGAGGCTGAAGGCGCAGCGCGGCTTGAAGAACTGGCCAATGCGTCCGACGGCGGCACGCTGCAGCAACGGGCCCTCTATCTCACCCAGGCCGGCAATGCCTGGCTGGTCGCCGGCGCGCCCGAAGCGGCTGTCGTCACCCTGACCAATGCGCTGAAGATCCAGCCTGACGACCCGGACCTGCTGATCGACCGGGCCAGCGCCCGCCTGATGCTGGAAGACTGGGAACGGGCCAAGGCCGATCTCGATGCGGCCCTCGAACTGTCGCCCGGCCACCCCGCAGCCCACCAGCTGCGCGCCGAGGCCCTGCTCAATACCGGCGAGCTCGACCTTGCCCTCAGCGACGTGAAGGCCTCCCTCGCCGCCGAGCCGGCCAATATCGACACGCTGGTCCTGCGTGGCCGCGTGCGTGAAGCGATCCGCCTGTCGGAAGTCCGCCAGATCCCGCCTCAGCCGGAATAGCGCGTCTGCAGCATCGCCCAGACTGCACGCAGGCCACAGGCCGCGCCGCCTTCGGGACGGCCATACTTGCCCTTGCGCCAGGCCCAGACGTCGAAGTGCGCCCAGCTCCGGGCCGACACGAACTGTTTCAGGAACAGCGCCGCCGTGATTGATCCGGCGAACCGGCCCCCGGAATTGACCAGATCGGCAATCGGGCTCTTGAGGTCGGCAAGGTAGGGATCCCAGAGCGGCATGCGCCATACCGGGTCACCACTCGTTTTTGAGCCGGCCAGCACCGCCTCCGCCAGCGCCTCGTCATCGGTATAGAGCGGCGCAAGATCCGGTCCCAGCGCCACCCGCGCGGCACCGGTCAGCGTCGCGAAGTCCAGCAGCAGGTCGGGATCGCCTTCGCTCGCCCGCGCCAGCGCATCGGCCAGGATCAGCCGCCCCTCGGCGTCCGTATTGTCGATCTCGACCGTCAGGCCCTTGCGGCTGGACAGGATGTCGCCCGGCCGGAAGGCATTGCCCGCAATCGCGTTCTCGACCGCCGGGACATACAGCTTGAGGTGAACCTTCAGGCCCGCACCCATGATCAGTTCCGCCATCGCGATTGCGTGCGCGGCGCCGCCCATGTCCTTCTTCATGATCCGCATGCCGTCGCCACCCTTGATGTTCAGGCCGCCGGAATCGAACGTCACGCCCTTGCCGACCAGGGCCAGCTCCGGATGGGCCGCATCGCCCCATTCGAGTTCCAGGAAGCGCGGGGCGAAGGTCGCTGCCTTCCCGACCGCGTGCACCATCGGATAGTTTTCTGCCAGCAGGGCGTCACCGGTCACCACCGTGAGGCGGGCGCCGAACCGGTCAGCCATCGCAGCGACCTCCGCCTCCAGCGCGGGTGGCCCCATGTCGCTGGCGGGTGTGTTGACGAGGTCGCGCAGGTGCGCAATCGCGTCCGCCTCGCGCGACAGGGCCTCGCCGTCTTCACCGGCCGGGATGACCAGCCGGGGCGGCGCGGCCTGCTCCTTGAGATAGCGGTCGAACCGGTAGGCCCCGTCGGCCCATCCAGCGGCAATGTCGGCAAAGCCGAGACCACTCGGCCGGGCAATCGTATAGTCGCCCTCCGGCAACCGCGCTGCCAGCGCTGCAACGCCGAGCGCATCCCTGCCATTGCCAAGGCCGAACAGGATATGCGCCAGCGCGCCGTCTTCGCCGGAAACCAGGACGGCCTGCCCGGCGCTCGCCACGAAGGCCTGCCCGGCCGCAATGGCCCGGGCCCCCTTGAACGGATCGGCCGTCAATCCTTCGAATTCCTGCGCCGTGTACAGGTGGATCTCGGCCGGCGATGCGGCGCTGGGGGTGAAACTCTTGTGCATTCGGGTGCCTCTCCGGGCAGATTGTTAATCGGGCGGGCCGTTTTGTTAACCGAACCTTGACCCGACCGGGTCAGACTCAGGCCAGATAGTCCCTGATACATACTTGGAGCCTGCCCATGTCCAGAGCCAAAACGTCACTGGCGGCCCTCGCGCTCGCCATTTCGGTGACTCTGGCGTCCTGCGCGAGCAAGCCGACGCCGGAAGAAGAATTGCAACTTGCCATGGCGGAAGCCACCAAGCCCGCGCCGCCCGAGGAAGTCGAGGCGGCAAACCGCGCCGATCCCCTCACCAAGGCCAATTTCTGGGCCAAGGAACACGCCAAGAACCCGGAAAACCTGGCCACCGCCCTCGCATTCGCGAATGCCCTGCGCGACATCGGCAGCGACAAGCGCGCCATTGATGTCCTGTCCCAGGTCATGGTCGTCCACCCGAACGAGCCTGAACTGTTGCTGCTGATCGCCCGCGCCCTGTCGACCGAGCAGGACTACGCCGCCGCCGCGCAGGCCTATTTCCAGGTTACCAGGCTGGAGCCGACGCGCGCAGACGCCTGGGCCGGCCTCGGGACCGCGCTCGACAGGCTGGATCGCCACGTCGAAGCGCAGGATGCCTATGACCATGCCCTCGCCATCGACCCTGCCCGCACCAGCACGCTGGCAAATTACGGCCTCTCGCTCGCCCTGTCCGGCGACCTTGCTGGCGCCGAGGCAAAGCTGAGACTCGCCAGCGACCAGCCGGACGCCACAACGCAGGTGCGCGAGAACCTCGCACTCGTCCTTGGCCTGCAGGGCAAGTATGACGAGATGAAATCCGCCAGCGGGCCCGGAGCGCCGCAAGGCATTGTCGAGCAGAATGTCGAATTGCTCCGCGAAATGGTCCAGCCGAACCGGACATGGGAAGCCCTCGCCGCGCGCGCGCAAGTCGGTGAACTGCCGCCGCAGCCGGCCCTCACCCAGCCCGCGACACCGCCCGAAGATGCGCCTGTCGCCGCAGCCACAGTTGCGGTCAGCGATGAACCGATCGGGCTGACCGGCGCGCCACAGGAAGAAACGTCAGGGACCGGCCTGCGCCTGCGCAAGTCGACCTACTAGGCGTTCAGTCGATGTCGAAACTGACGCCCTGCGCCAGTGGCAGCTCGCTGGAATAATTCACCGTGTTGGTTGCCCGGCGCATATAGGCCTTCCACGCGTCGGAACCGGACTCGCGCCCGCCGCCGGTTTCCTTCTCGCCGCCGAACGCGCCACCGATCTCGGCGCCCGACGTGCCGATATTCACGTTGGCGATGCCGCAGTCCGATCCGGCCGCCGACAGGAACCGTTCGGCTTCGCGCAGGTCGGTCGTGAAGATCGCTGATGACAGCCCTGCCCCGACTGCATTTTGCAGCGCAATCGCTTCATCCAGCGTCTGGTAGCGCATGACGTAGAGGATCGGTGCGAACGTCTCGGTCAGCACAGGCCCGGCCTGCTGCGGCATGGCGACCAGAGCGGGCCGGACATAATAGGCGTCGTCATCACCGGTCAGGATCCGCTCGCCACCGGTCACCGTGCCGCCGCGTGCGCTGGCGTCGGCCAGCGCCGCCTGCATCGCATCATAGGCGGCCTTGTCGATCAGCGGCCCGACCAGCACGTCATCCTCCAGCGGATTGCCGACTTTCACTGATCGGTAGACCGCGCCCAGCCTGTCAAGGAAGGCGTCATGCACGGACTCCTGCACGAACAGGCGCCGCAGGCTGGTGCACCTCTGCCCGGCCGTGCCCATTGCGGAAAACGCCACCCCGCGCAGCGCCAGGTCCGGATCGGCGGACGGACAGACAATCGCGGCATTGTTCCCGCCAAGCTCGAGGATCGCACGCGCGAAACGGCCGGCCAGCTTCGGCCCCACAGCGCGCCCCATCCGCGTCGAGCCTGTCGCCGACACAACCGCGACCGCCGTGTGGTCGACCAGCACTTCGCCAATGGTGGCATCGCCAATCAGGCAGCCGGCAAGCCCCTCCGGCGCATCGCCGAACCGCGCGAGCGCCTTGTCCAGGATGGCCATGCAGGCGAGCGCCGTCAGCGGCGTCTTTTCCGACGGCTTCCAGATCACCGGGTCACCGCACACCAGGGCCAGCGTGACATTCCACGCCCAGACCGCCACCGGGAAATTGAACGCCGAAATCACACCGACCACACCCGCCGGATGCCAGGTCTCCATCATCCGGTGGCCGGGCCGTTCACTCGAAATCGTCAGGCCGTGCAACTGCCGCGACAGGCCGGTCGCGAAATCGCAGATATCGATCATCTCCTGGACTTCGCCTGCCCCTTCGCTCGGTATCTTGCCGGCCTCGATGGTGATGAGACGCGCCAGCGCGGGCTTGGCCAGCCGCAATTCCTCGCCAAGCAGGCGGACGAGTTCGCCCCGCCTCGGCGCCGGCACGGTGCGCCAGGAACGGAACGCCGCCGCGGCGCGGTCGATCTGCGCGGTCGCGGCGTCCTTGCTGGTCGTGTGCAGTTCGGCGAGGCATTCGCCGGTCAGCGGCGTGTGGACCTGCAGGCGGCCACCGGTCAGGCGTGCGCCGTCAACGCCGAGGCCGCGCAGCAATTCATGTGTTGTGCTGATGAGTATCATGGCCAGCGATGTAGCGCGTCAGGAAGCCGGACGAAACCCTTGACGGAAAGATGGAAAAAGCCCGCCAGCCGATTGGCGGGCGGGCTTTGTCACGGGGTCGGTCAGCTGGCGTCAGGCGTGATGGCCGCTGCGTATTTTCTGCGGTGCTTCGCTGCTCAATGCCGGGGCGGCTTCATTGCCCTTCTGCATCGACTGGTACTGGATATAGGCAGGGCCGAGCACGACGAGGAAGAGGACCGGAAGGAAGAACAGGATCATCGGAACGGTCAGCTTGGCCGGCAGGGCGGCCGCTTTCTTCTCGGCTTCCGACATGCGCATTTCGCGGTTTTCCTTGGCCATCACGCGCAGCGCGCTGCCCAGCGGCGTACCGTAGCGTTCAGCCTGTGACAGCGCCATGCAGACGGCCTTGACGCCTTCATGCCCGGTGCGGCCGGCGAGATTGTCATAGGCCTGCCGGCGATCCGGCAGGTAGGAGAGTTCCGCAACCGTCAGGCCGAACTCTTCGGCCAGTTCCGGCGACGCGGTTCCGATCTCCTGGCTGACCTTGTTGAAGCCGAGTTCGATCGACATGCCGGCCTCGACGCAGATCAGCAGCATGTCGAGTGCGTCCGGGAACGCCCGCATGATCGACTTCTGGCGCTTGGCGGCGAGGTTCGACACGTACATGTTCGGCGCATAGAAGCCGGCAGCGGCCCCGAAGGCGAGCGAGCCGTATTTCATGACCGGGTTGAAGCCGTGATCATTGACGAAGAAGATATAGACGAAGGTCAGCACCAGGCCGACGAATGGCAGCGCCATCCGGGCGAAATAGAACGCCGAAATCGGCCCCGGCCCGCGCAGGCCAGCCTGGTTCAGCAGCTTGACAACGTTCGGATCCTCAAGCGCCTTGGCGAGATTGAGCTTGGACGAGATGTTGCCCATCATGCTCTTGTCTTCGCGGCGCAGGCCCTTGTTTTCGAGCGTTGCGCGGCTCTGCTTGCGGAGCTTTTCGCGCTGGTTCGACACCGCCTTCAGGCGTGTCTCCAGCTTGTCGCCTTTGAGATAGGGCAGGAACACGGTGACAAAGGTGCCGAACACGGCGCCCGCCACGAGATAGGCCGCCAGCGTATCCGGACGGGAGAAGGAGAGAAGAAAGTCATACATCGTCCGTCACCCTACATGTCGAAGTTGATCATTTTGCGCATCGTCATGATACCCGTCGCCATCAGGCCGAAAGCCATTGCCAGGATCACGTGACCGGTTTCGGTCGTGAACAGCTGCATGATGTATTCAGGCGTGGTGAGGAAGACCATGACCGCCACCGCGAACGGCAGGCTGCCGATGATCATGGCTGATGCCTTGGCCTCGGACGACAGCGCCTTCACCTTTTCCCGCATCATCTTGCGCGAGCGGATGACGATGGACAGGTTGCCCAGGGCTTCCGACAGGTTGCCCCCTGCCTTGGACTGGATCATCAACACGATGACGAAGAAGTTCACTTCCTGCAGCGGCATGCGCTTGTAGAGCGCGTTCAGCGACCGGTCGAGCCCGGCGCCCATGGACAGGTTGTCGGCCAGTGACTTGAATTCCGAGCGCAGCGGGTCGGGGCTTTCCTTGGCGATGATGCGGATACATTCGTTGAGCGGCAGGCCGGACTTCACACCACGCACGATGATGTCGAGGCCGTCGGCAAACTGGTTGATCAGCTTCTTGTGGCGACCGGCCGTCAGGAATCCCAGCACGAACCGCGGCAGGCCGAGACTGCCTGCAATGAACCCACCCGCAATCAAGACCGGCTTGCTTTTCAGCGAGATGCCGCTGATGACAAGGCCGTCGGCCCCGGACATGTAGACGAGCACGGCACAGGCAACACCGAGAACAGCCGACCCGATCCAGAACACAGAGACCGGCAGGTCAAGGCCGGCCTGGGACAGCTTGGAAGAGATGTCGCGCGGCGCGATGGACTTGCGGCGTTCCTTGTCATGCTTGCGCAGGTTGTCGAGCATTTCCTGCGTCTTCGCCCGGCGCTTGACGTTCTCGTCGACAACCTTGCCGCCGCGTCCCTTGCCGTTGACCGATGTTCCCGCGCCAATCGCCTTGGCCCGCTTCTTGGCCGCATCATTGTCACCTGCCGTGAACGCCAGGCCGATACCGGCCAGCGCCAGGAAAGCGAGGCCAGCGATCGCATAGATCATCATGTCACTGTTCATTGATCAGGACCCAAGTGCGTCGAGGGCGGCTGCCAGCTCGCGTTCCAGATTGTAGTAGGATGCCCGTTCCCAGAAGCGCGGACGCCCGACGCCGGTGCCACGATGAGACCCGATGATCTTGCCGTTCTCGTCCTCGCCATCCATTTCGAACTTCATCACGTCCTGAAGGACGATCGTGTCGCCTTCCATGCCCATCACCTCGGTGACGCACATGATGCGGCGCGAACCGTCACGCAGGCGCGAGGCCTGGACGACGATGTCGATCGAGCCGACAATCATTTCGCGGATGGTCTTGGCGGGCAGCGAGAAGCCGCCCATCGTGATCATGGATTCCACACGGCTGAGGGCTTCGCGCGGGCTGTTGGCGTGCAGCGTGCCCATCGAGCCATCGTGACCGGTGTTCATGGCCTGCAGCAGGTCGAATGCTTCCGGTCCGCGAACCTCGCCCACGATGATCCGTTCCGGACGCATACGCAGGCAGTTCTTGACCAGTTCACGCATCGTCACCTCGCCCGAGCCCTCAATGTTCGGCGGGCGGGTTTCAAGGCGCACGACGTGCGGCTGCTGGAGCTGGAGTTCGGCAGAGTCTTCGCAGGTGATAACGCGTTCGCCCGGTTCAATGAACGCGGTCAGGCAGTTGAGAAGCGTCGTCTTGCCCGAACCGGTACCGCCGGAGATCAGGACGTTGCAGCGCGAATGGCCGATGATGCGCAGCATCTCGGCGCCCGCTTCGCTGATGGACCCGAAATTCACGAGATCCTGCAGCTGCAGCTTGTCCTTCTTGAACTTACGAATGGTGAGTGTAGGCCCGTCGATGGCCAGGGGCGGCGCGATCACGTTGACACGCGAGCCGTCCAGCAGGCGGGCGTCACAGATCGGCGAGCTTTCATCGACCCGGCGGCCGACCTGGCTGACGATGCGCTGGCAGATGTTCATCAGCTGCGCATTGTCGCGGAAGCGGATATTGGTCCGCTCGATCTTGCCGTTGACCTCGATATAGGTCGTGTCGGCGCCATTGACCATGATGTCGGCGATGTCGTCGCGGGCAAGCAGAGGCTCCAGCGGGCCATAGCCGAGCACGTCGTTACAGATATCGTCGAGCAGCTGTTCCTGCTCGGAAATCGACATCACAACATTCTTGATGCTGATGATCTCGACCACGATGTCGCGGATTTCCTCGCGCGCGCTGTCGGCATCCAGCTGAGCCAGCTGTGACAGGTCGATCGTGTCGATCAATGCGTTGAAGATCGTTGTCTTCGTTGCGTAATACTGCTCGGACTGCTGGTTCACCTTGCGAACCGGTTCCGGCTTGATCTCGGGCGCCGCAACCTTCACCGGCTTGGACGCAGGTGGCTTGGGTGCGCCCTTCACGGCGACAGGGTCAGGAACTTTCGGCTTGGCCGCCTGCGGGCGCGCCTGGACGACCGGCGCGGCCGGTCGGGGCGCCGGTGCCGGGGTTGCAGTGTCTGATAGTCCTGAACGTTTCCCGAAGGCCATTTATGGGCTCTTTCCGTTGAATTTACTTGCTGAGCAGCTTCTTGAAGAAAGACTTGGAAGGTTGCGCAACAGACCGGCCGGTCAGGACCGATGCGAGGTGGTCGATGGCGAGTGACGAGCGCGACGTCGCGTCCGTTTCGGAGATCATCTGTCCGTTATTGGCGGCGGTGCCGAACAGTTCCGGCTCGAATGGCAGGATGATTTCCGGCTCCACGCCGATGGCAGCCGCGAAGTCCTTGACCGGAATTTCTGGCCGCTTCGGCACACCGCTCATGTTCAGCACGAGGCGCGGGGCATTGTCGTTCGGGCGCTGGCCCTTCAGCTGGTCGATGAAGTTCTTGCCGTTGCGCAGCGAGGCGAGATCAGGCTGGCAGACGATGATCACTTCGTCGGAGGCCACCAGCGTGCGCTGCACCCAGCGGCTCCAGCTGTGCGGCAGGTCCAGCACCATGTAGGGCACGTTGCGGCGCACCGCCTCGATAACCGTGGTGAAGGCTTCGTCCGGGATATCCATGATCTGGTTGATCGAGGCAGGCGCCGTGAACAGCGACAAGCGGTCGGTCGCCTTGGCAAGCAGGCGCTCGATCACGGCATCATCCGCACGTTCCGGTGCGAGCAGCGCGTCGGCAATCGTCTGCGGCGTGTCCTGGTTGAAGTCGAGCGCGGTCGTGCCGAAGGACAGGTCGAGGTCCACGAGCGTCGTGTTGACCCGGGCATTCTCCGCCAGCGCCCAGGACAGGTTGTGGGCGATCGTCGACGACCCTACCCCGCCCTTTGCGCCGATCACGGCGATCTGCTTGCCGACAAACGGCCGGTCGGGGTCAACGAAGAGGTTCGAGATCGAACGGATGACCTGAAGTGGCTGGTAGGGCGGCACGAGGTACTCGCTGACGCCGCGCGCGACCAGCTGGCGATACAGCTTGATGTCGTTGACCGCGCCGGCAACCATGACCTGGACACTCTCGTCGCAATGCTCGGCAAGCGCGTCGATCTCGCGCAGGATCTGGTCGGCAGACGCCGTGGATTCAATGATCAGCAGGTTGGGCGTCGGATTGTTCTGCATGAAGGTGATCGCGGCGGGGATACCGCCGGGAATGGACTCCACGGTCGCGCGGCCCATCCGGCGGTCACGCGCACAGATATCCATCAGCTGGTGGGTTTCTTCGCGTTCGTAGAACATCTTGATCGAGATGGCTGGCAGCGGCGCGTCACCACCCTGGTCGTCCTGCATCGAAAAGATCGGCTGCTCGGTCTGGACCGTCTTCTGGGCAAGATCATCCATCAGGCCGGCGACAGGCCCGCCAAGGTCGTCATTCGCAGGCTCTTCAACCACATCCATGGCTGGATCCTCGGCGAACACGTCCTCGAAATCTGCGTTGAAATCGTCCTCGAAAAGCGCTTTCTCGTTCGACATAATACTCTCGTCCTTTGTTCCGCAGGCAGGCTAGTTGCCGACTGCCTGTGATACTGCACCCGACTCGTCACGGCCGCGCGTCGATGCGGTTGCTTCACCGTTCCGGAATTTCTCAAGAATGACGGCACGGCGTGGGCCGTCGGCGGCGTCCAGCTTGCGCTGTCCCAACAGGTCGGCCGGATCGGCGATCATCGCTGCCAGGTTGGTGCGTACCGCGCAGCCGAGTTCCGGCGATTCATTGTTCGAGCTGACGTCGGAATAATCGTATTCCGACAGCGGCTTGCAGTCCGGCGCGACAGCGTCATAGACTTGGAATGCCATCAGCAGCGGTTCGGATACGGTCGATCCTTCACCATGGCTGCTACCGGCAATCTCGTCATATTCCACGCCGTTCTGCCAGGCGATTTCCCGCGCGGTCGCGACTGCCGAAACCGCCAGTTGCGGGTTGGCGCTGGATTCCGGCAGCGACATGATCAACGGCCCGTGACCGCGTTTGCGATAGAGCGTGACAAAATCGGCGATCTGCTGACGGTCCTTGAGCGTGATCTCGCTCGCCACCGGGCTGATGGCAATCTCGAGGAATTCCGTCCGCTTCGACACACCAATCTGGTGATTGTCGAGCACGGTGCCTTGCAGGTAAACCGGCGGCAGCTTCGTCGACGCGGTGCTGGCACAACCGGTCAGGCTGGCAATACCCAGGCCTGCTGCTGCCAGGAGCATGGAAGTCGGTTTCATCATGCGGTTCATCCGAGGGGTCCCCTACTCTTCGATAAAGCCCACTGGGGCGCGGTAATCCTGGGCATCGACGGGCGCGCCGTCCTTGCCGTATTGTTCATTCAGCTTGCCAAAGAAGATCGTCTTGGCATCCGAGGCGTTGGCATAGCCATCTGCCGGAGTGCGCAACTGGTTCTTCTGGGTCGGATCGACCAGGTAAGGCGTCACGATCACGACAAGTTCCGATTCGTCCTGCAGGAAGTCGCGCGACTGGAACAGCGCGCCGAGTACCGGCAGTTTCTTGAGGCCCGGGATCTGGTCCAGTGTCTGGCGTGACTTGGACTGGATCAGCCCGGCCATCATCATCGACCCGCCCGATGGCAGTTCAATCACCGATTCGGCGCGGCGAACCGTCAGGGCCGGGATCGTGATGCCCTGCACCTGGACCACGTTGCCGTTCGAATCGACAGCGGACTGGGTCGCGCCCTGGAACGCGCCCTGGTTGGTCAGTTCCGACACTTCGGTGGATACTTTCAGCGAGATGCGGCCTTCCGACAGGACCACGGGCGTAAACCCGAGCCCAACGCCGTAGGGTTTGAATTCGATTGTCACGCGGCCATTATTGTCCTGGCCGACCGGCACCGGGAATTCGCCCCCGGCAAGGAATTTCGCGCTCTCCCCCGACATCGCGACGATGTTTGGTTCCGCCAGCGTCTTGATGATCCCGATGCGCTCGAGCGCATCAATGGTCGCACCGAAGGACGTCTGCAGGTCCTTGCCGACATAGTTCGAATAGGTCAGGCCGCCGTTGAAGCCGCCGAGCGAACGCCCCTGGATGCCAAAGCTGTTGGACGTTCCGATCGCGCCGGCAAATGTCTGCGGCTGACCTGGAAGAAGGGCTTTTATATCGGCATCGACGAGAACACCGTCCGCATTCGGCGTAAAGAGCTGCTGTTCCACCAACTTGGCGAAGTCGCCGAAGCCCGGTGTACCGCTGAGATTGATCCCGAGTTGCTTGATCGCCGTGCGCTGCATCTCGACGATGCGCACTTCCAGCATGACCTGGTCCTTGGCGGCAATCTGCACCATGTTGACGACCTGCGTGTCGTCGTCGGCGCTCAGGTAGGCCGATACCAGCCGCGAGACCTGGTCGGACTGGGAGAGGTCGTCAACAACACCCGTGATCAGGACGTTGCCATTGACGCCTTCGACATTGATGCGTGCGCCCGGCACGTGCCGTTCGATCAGCTGGTGCAGGCCGGTCATGTCGACTTCGACGCTGATCTCGAGGTTGAGCAGCTGGTTGCCGTTGCGGTCGAACACGAAGGCATTCGTCTGGCCGATGGACACGCCGCGGAAGATGATCCGCTCGGAGGTCTGGACCACCGCGTCAGCGATTTTCGGGTCTGTAATAACGACGTCGGCCGCCGGGGAATCAAGCTCGATGACCATCGACTTGCTGAGCCCGAGCGTCACATGCTCGCTCACCGCCGACTGGCCCGGCGCAGTAATCTTCGTATTCATTCCATTCGGTGCGGCGCTGGCGATGCATGGCACCGCAGTCACAAGCGCAAGCGCCAGTGCGCCCTTCATCCCGTATGACATGCTCATACTCAGTTTCCCCCAAGGCCGGCGGAGGCCGCCTGTCCGTTTTTATATATTGTGATGCCGCCATGGCCGGACCCGTAAGGATTGCCGACTTCCAGCATGTCGGTCCGCGAATCACGCGCCATCGACTCGCTCGAATCAGACCAGGGACGCAATGACAGGGACAGTGTGCCCATCCGCTGCGAGAGCGCGACGAGCTCGGCTTCCTTGGCGGACACTTCGAGGGTCGCGGTATTGCCGATCTGTGACGACCCGCCATTCTCGTCAGGGCGGAAGACCTGGTCGATCGCCAGGACACGCACGTTCTTGATGATTGTCGTTGTCACGGCACGTTCCGTGATCGCCTGCTCTGTCTGGACTTCGATCTCGTGGGTCAGGATCACGTCGACCTTGTCATTCGGCAGGATGAACCCGCCCGACGCGGATTCGGTGGATATCTCGACGGAAATGGCACGCATGCCCGGCGCCAGGAGGGCTGCCATCAGGCTGGTATCATTTGCCAGGACCAGTTTCTGCTTCAGGATCGGTTCCTGATTGTAGATGGGTATACGGACGACACTGCCGGCAAGCTTCTCGATCGCATCGGCATTTTCCGTCTCGGTCGAATAGCCTTCAACGACGTGCGCTTCCGGCCAGGGCGCCCATTCAAGGTCGCCAGTTGCGATCCGGTCGCCGATCGCCAGGTCGCGGCGGGACACGAGGACCTTTACCTGCGACACTTCCTTGTCCTTGATGACGGTCTGCGTGTCCGTGACGGTCTGCGTGACGGTCGTCGGTGCCGCCATGTTGCGGACAAGGATGGCGGCAGCCATGGCCGCGAGCGCAGCCCCGAGAAGAATGATCAGACGCATGGGCGACATGAGGCGCCTCTCCCTGTGAAGACTATACGTGATGGGTGAAAATGCACATGAAATGCCCCATCCGAGTCGGATATTCACACACGGGGCCTAATGCATGATTAACTAAAAACGCTGATTTAGCTTAATAAATTGGCAAGGAATGGAGACCCCGAACCGGCCAGGAAAGCACCTGCCGCAATCGCGACTCCATAGGGAACGCCGGCATTGTCCTCGAAGGGCGCGCGGATCACTTGCGGCAGGACAGCGGCCGGCATCGCACGGCGAACCATCAGCACCACGCCGGCACACAGGCCGCCGACCAGCGCCATGTACATGACGAATTCGAACCCCGCGTTCGGTCCCATCCACAACATGACGGCCGGGATCATCTTGGCATCCCCTCCCCCGAAAATGTTGAACGCGAACAGGCCGAAGGCCACAAGGAAGGCAAGGGCGGCGACAACCAGGTGGCCGCCGACAATCTCGATCGGCAGTCCCGCCGCGAACGCCGCCGGCACGAACAGGACGGCAATGGTCAGGTTCAGCCAGTTGGGAATGGTCAGCCGGTTGATGTCATGCACGGCCGCAAAAAGGCACAGCACCAGGAATACGCTGGCGAAAGCATTCAGAACCATCAGTCTCGTCCTCTCAGGTAAAGTCTGACAGTGATCCTGCCTGAAAAGACTGAACGAAGTTTGTACATTTCCCGGGTTCGGTCCGGCGCATGGGCGACGGGCCTGGTCCAGGCAAAGAAAAAGGCCGCCAGCGAGCTGGCGGCCTTCCTGCAAGAACCCGAAGGTTCGTACAGATCTTATTCCATTTCGGCAGCAACGCTGCTGAACGTCGCGTTGGCATTGTCACCAAGGGCGGAAACGCCACCGATGATAGCGACTGCGATCAGAGCAGCGATCAGGCCGTATTCGATAGCCGTGGCGCCGGATTCGTCTTTAAGAAAACGTGCAAACATTGGAAACTCCCATCATGCATTTGAATAAGCCCCGGAGTTGTTTTTCTTCCCGGAACACGACTGAAACTACAGGGTTATTCTCAATATCAGATGAAAGAATACAGAAAATCCATGAAGGCCGGTCAGTGATTCGTTTACTCTTGGCAGCGCCCGATCACCGCGTCTGGCTGGCCCCCTATATGTAAAGTCAAAATCGGGCTCCAGGCTGGCCGGTTAGGAAACGGGCAACTTTCTTCAGCGAGAAGATATTCCGAAACCGAACGTGGAGACTGGTCGAATGAGAATACTCGCAAAAGCGTGCGCCATGGCGCTGACGGGGTCCCTGCTGGTCGCCCCGGCGATGGCCGGCCAACTGTCTGTCGAAGCGAACAAGACGGTCCCTGTACATATCAAGGGAGACGCCGCGAGCATTGTTCTCGGCAACAAGAACGTCGCCGACGTCGCTGTCCACGACGAGCACCTGATCTTCATCACAGGAAAATCCTTTGGCACGACCAACCTGCTGATCTTCAACAAGGCGGGCGACCAGATCTATTCGACCGAGGTTGTTGTCACTGTGAACTCTTCAAATCTCCTGACCGTCAACCGGTCCGGCCAGAGCTTCACCTATGATTGCGCGCCCGAGTGCCGTTCGATCATCAGCACCGGCGACCAGACGGCCTATTTCGAAAGCCTGATGTCGCAGCAACGCAGCCTGCAGACACTGAACGAAGGCAACTAGGAATACGGCGGCGTATTTCGTTGAAATTTGAACAAAGGCTTCAACTTACCGCAAACCCAAGCCTGCTATACCGGTTGCTTGACTGACGTGTCTGCTCGGGGCTTAAAATGAACATTCCGTGTTTCGGCCTTCTTTCGCCGCGCCTGAAAGCAAAGTGGCGATCCTATGCCAGCGACCATCGCGGTCTGGCTGCGGTCGAATTTGCCATGGTTGCCGTGCCCTTCTTCTTCCTGATTTTCGGGCTCCTGGAAGTGTGCATCATTTTCATCGTGTCGACCGTGCTGGAGCACGCCGTCTCCGAAGCCTCCCGCCAGATCCGCACCGGCCAGGCGCAGGAAAGCGGCTTCAACGAACAGAATTTCCGCCAGACGGTCTGCGACAAGCTGCTCGACATGATCGACTGCGACGCCAAGCTCTACATTGACGTGAAAGCGCTCAACGGCTTCAGCGAAACCGCGATCGACCTGCCGATTGATGGCAGCGGCAACTTTGACGATACCGGTTTCGACTACAAGCCTGGCGGGCCGAACGACATCGTCGCCGTTCGCGTCTTCTACGAATGGCACCTGCTGACGCCGATCATCTCCGCGCCGCTCGCCAATCTCGCCGGCTCGCGGCGCCTGCTCCAGGCCAATGCCGTATTCCGCAATGAACCGTTCGGAGACTGATACGATGTCCAGCAAGCGCTTCTTCTCACGTTTCACGAAACGCACCAAATGGCGCGGCATCAAGGGCCTGTGCTATAACGAACAAGGTATCTCGGCGATCGAGTTTGCCTTCATCGCGCCGGTCCTTGTCCTCGTCTATTTCGGCTGTATCGAGATCAGTTTCCTGATGCGCATCGATCGCCGCGTCACGTCAACCAGCGCCAGCCTCGGCGACCTGACAGCGCGCCTTGCAGTCGCGACGGATGACGATATGGCCGAGATGTTCCAGGCCGCCCGCGTGATGATGCAGCCCTATGACGCAACGAATGCCCACCTGCGGATCACCAGTATTGTCGACAAGGGTGATGGCGTCGCAAAGGTGGCGTGGTCGGACGGCTACAAGATGAATGCCTATGCCAAGGGCGCCACCGTCACTGTGCCGGCCGGGATCATCCCTTCGCCCGGATCAGCCATCATGTCGGAAGTCGAATACACCTATACCAGCCCGTTCACGTTCGTGCTTGGAACCGACACGGTGGTGAAGGACAAGTTCTACCTGCGTCCACGCCGGGTGAACGAGATCAACCGCGTCCATGACGCGGATGACGACGGCACGTCGTTCGGTCCGTCCAGCTAGTCCCAGACAGCCCTTGCATCCGGCGGCGCCCCCGCGTGCCGCTGGATCGCACGCCCTCCCCTATTCGGCGAACCCGCGCTTGGGCGCGTGAACCTTCCACAGGATGGCCAGCCCGATCAGGAACATGAAGCCGATCCCGCCCATGCCGATACGCTGGTTGCCGGTCAGCCATGTCAGGAGGCTGACAACGCCCGGTCCCATCCACACGGTCACCGTGCCGGCGATGGCGTAGAGTCCGAAGAATTCGCCAATCCGTTCCTGCGGCGCAATGTGCACCAGCATGTAGCGGCTTGACGAAATCGACGCGACCACGGCGATGGCAACGGGAATCACGAACAGGAAGTAGGTGACGTCCGACAGGGTGTCGAAGAACGGGCTGTTCCAGACCGGCTCCCCGCTCGGGATGAGGCCGAACAGGAGCGAATCCGGCGTGATCGACAGTTGGATCAGGAGGAGCGCGGTCAGCGCGCTGATCTCCCAGACAAGCGCCAGCTTCGGCCCGAGCCAGCGGTCGAGGGCGCCGCCGACAAATCCGCCAACCGCCCCGAACAGGACGCCGGTGATCCCGTAGAACAGGATCTCGACATCGCTCCAGCCCAGGAATGTCTTGGCAAAGACCGCCCCAAGCGTCAGCAGGGCCGCCATCGCATCGGCATAGATCGTCCGGGCGATCAGGAACCGCATTGTGTGGGGATGGTCGGCGAACAGCTGGGCGAGATAGGCCTTGAAGACACCGATGCGCTGGCCCAGCGTCTGGCTTGGCCCCTGGTCCCGGTTTTCGCCCCGGAACACGTCGGCCGCCGCCTGTTTCCAGCTCAGGCCCTTGGACACGGCGTCGGGCATGAACACGAAGAACGGGATCATCAGCAGGGTCATCCAGACCGCCACGAACGGCCCGGCAAAGCGCTGCGGCTCGTGCGTTGCGCGGTCGAGCGGGATCAGCTGCTCAGGCAGCGCAAATGGCAGGCCGGACCCGGGCAGGAGCAGGCCGAACAGGAAGAAGATCAGGATGCCGACGCTGAGGATGTTCCCCATTGAAAGGCCAAGTCCCGAAATATAGGGCAAGGCGCTCGGCCGGCCGGCTGTCGGCAGCATCGCATTGTGCAGCACTTCCGAATAGCCGTAGCAGCAATAGGCGATCGCCAGCACGGCCATGGTTGGCCACATCGTCAGCGGGCCTTCGGGGCGCGCAAACCAGAGCAGCGCCGAACAGATGATCATCAGCCCGACGAAGAAGGCCAGCGGCGGCTTGCGGCGCCCGGCCTTGTCGGCGATCACGCCCAGGAACGGCGCCGTCAGCGCCGTGATGATGCCCGCGATGGTGATGGTAACGCCCGACAGGGTCAGGCCCAGTTCGCCGCCGCCGACCATGACATCGGCGAAATAGGGCGCGAAAATGTAGATGACGATGAGATTGTAATAGGGGTTGCGTCCGCCTTCGAAGACAGCCCAGGAGAGGCCCTTGAGCCCGAACGGGCCGCCCTCGACCTTCTGGCCTGCCGGCGCAATTTCCGGGGCGACGCCCAGAACCTGTGACTCGCTCATTCGTATGTGTCTCCCCGGTCTGTTTCCGGCGTCTGAACGGCCGCTTCGGGCGGACCGTGCGATATTCCGATGCTCGAGGGAAGTCCCCGCGCCGCGTCAATGCAGTTGCCTCGCGAATATGTTAGGGTTCGATCAGCCAGACAGGATGTGTAAACTGGCCGAAAAGCGGGGGGAAACCATGCGAGCCAGGCGCCTGATCGTCGTCGGAAGCCTCATAACAGTGCTGGCGGCCTGCCTGACGGCGCGGAACGCCACGGATGCCCCTGTCGCCCTTCCGGCAGACTATGTTGCGCGCGAAGCGGCCAATATGGACCCGGCCGACCGTTGCGGCCCGGCATTCATCCAGGACCACGTCCCCGCCGGCCTCATCAGCGTGATGGGACCGGTCATCGACGGCCCCTTCCGGCCCGTCTGCCGGCGTCACGATGCCTGTTACAGGCTCAACGAACACACGCAAAGCTGGTGCGACGACCGGATGCGCGATGAAATGCTGGCGATCTGCGACCTGCAGGCGGGCAGCGGTGCCTACCGCGTGCCGGGGATCGGCCTGTCACTCTGCCGCTTCCATGCCGGCGTTTATTACGCCGCAATCAACAACACCTATGGCGCCTACGCCCATATCGGCCAGCCCGGCGGCGAGATTACCGGCGTGCGGTCGCGCGTGATCGACGATGCCATCACCGACGACGAGTTCACGGTCTGCGTCGACGTCGCCAACACGACCGATATCGTGCAGGAATACGACGTCGAAATGCATACCGAAGACGGTGTCCGGGTCGACCGCGAGCCGGACACGTACGAGACCAATGTCCGGGCCGGGGAATCAGCGGAATTCTGCGTCGGCACCAATGCCACGCCGCTGTGGAGCCTGAAGGACCTGTCCGACACGGTGTATGTGTCCATCCGCGCCGACACGCCGGAAAACTTCGCTTTCACCAATGACATGGTGATCGTCGACAGTATTGCCGTGGCCGTCCGCCCGTCCGCGACGCCCTAGAGCTTGCTGGCCAGTTCCCCGGCATACCGGGTAATGTCCCCTGCCCCGAGGCAGACCACCATGCTGCCCGGCTTGGCGTCCCGGCGGATCACTTCCGGCAGGTCATCCAGCGAGGCCAGCACATGCGCACCGCGGTGCCCGTGCCGCTTGATGCTCGCTACCAGCGCCTCATGGTTGATGCCATCAATCGGTGTTTCGCCCGCCTCGTAGACCGGCGCGACGAACACTTCGTCCGCCGCATCGAAACAGCGCGAAAAGTCTTCGAACAGGTCGCGCAGGCGCGTGTAGCGGTGCGGCTGGCAGACAGCGATCAGCTGGCCCTGGCCCAGCATGGCGCGCGCGGCCTTGAGTACGGCGGCAATCTCGACCGGGTGGTGGCCATAATCGTCGATGATCCTCACCACACCCTTGCCGTCTCCCTTGGGCGCCCATTCCCCGACATTCGTGAACCGGCGCTTCACCCCGCCGAACGCCGCCAGCGACGCCCTGATCTGGTCATCGGTCGCGCCAAGCTCCAGCGCCACGGTGATCGCCGCCAGCGCGTTCTGGACATTGTGCTCACCCGCCATGGGCAGCGTCAGGTCCTTGATGATGCGCGGGCTTGCCGAGCCCGGCCGGCGCAGCGCGACATCGAAATGCGCGCCGTCCAGGTCTGTGTTCAGGTTGACGGCCCGCACATCGGCCTGCCGGTTGAAGCCATAGCTGATACGCCGCCGATCAGTGACCCGCGCGGCCAGGTCCTGCACTTCGGGATGGTCGGTGCAGAGCACGGCAAAGCCATAGAAAGGCAGGTTTTCCACAAAAGTATCAAAGGCTTCGCGCAGCTTCTCCATGGAGCCGTAATGGTCCATGTGTTCGGGATCGATATTCGTGACGATGGCGCAGGTCGGGTGCAGCTTGGCAAACGTGCCGTCGCTCTCGTCGCTCTCGACGACCATCCAGTCGCTCTCGCCCGCCTTGTAGTTCGAGCCATAGGCATGGATGATCCCGCCATTGATGACGGTCGGGTCTATGCCGCAACCGTCGAGCAGGCAGGCCACCATGCTGGTGGTCGTCGTCTTGCCATGCGTGCCGGCCACGCAGACCGTGTATTTCAGCCGCGTGATCTCGGCCAACATGTTCGCCCGGCGCACCACGGGAATGCCCGCCGCGCGCGCCGCCAGCACTTCCGGATTGTCCTTCCTGATCGCCGAGGAGATGATCACGGTGCCTGCGCCCTTCACGTTCTCGCCCTTGTGGCCGATGAACACGGTCGCGCCCTTCTCCCGCAGGCGCTGGACGTTGGCGCTCTCGGAAATGTCCGAGCCCTGCACCTGATAGCCCATCGTGATCATGACATCGGCAATGCCGGACATGCCAATGCCGCCAATGCCCACGATATGCGCCGGGCCAAGGTCAAAAGGGGTCGGTGAAGTCATGTTTTTATCTCCGAAACAGCCCTGTGGTCTAACCGAAACCGGCGCCGCTTCATAGCTCCGCGACGCGCTCGGCCATGTCGGCAAGGTCGCGCGCCGCTGTCACCGTGCCGACCGCCTTGGCCCGGGCGGCGCGGATGCGCAGGTCGTCGCCATGCTCCATCCGCACGGCAATCAGGGCGCCCAGCAATTTGGGGTAGAGATTGGATTCCAGGATCATGTCGGCCGCCTCGGCATCGACCAGCGCTTCGGCATTGGCTGCCTGGTGATCGTCCATCGCGATGGCCAGCGGTATCAGGATCGACGGACGCCCCACCACGGCCAGTTCGCTCACCGTGCCGGCCCCGGACCGGGCGACGACGAGGTGCGCGGAGGCCAGCCGCTCCGGCATGTCGGGGAAGAAAGGCGCAAGGTCGGCGTCCACCTGCGCCCGCCGGTACATGTTGCGCACGCCTTCCATCTGTTCGGCCCGCACCTGCTGGACAATCTTCAGCCGTCCCCGCAGCGACGCCGGAATATAGTCTGCAACCGCCAGCGGCACGGTGTCGCCGATGATGCTGGACCCCTGGCTGCCGCCGGTGACGAGCAGGGTCAGCTTCCCGTCGGTCGGCGGATAGGGCACGTCGCGCATGGCAATGATCGGCTCGCGTACCGGGTTGCCGATCGGCATGTGCGCCGCGCCTGCGGGCAGCCGGTCGAGCCGTTTGAACCCGCTCGCGACCAGCTTGGCATGGGTGGCGAACTGGCGGTTGACCCGGCCAAGGACCGCATTCTGTTCATGGATGATGATCGGCACGCCACGCCGCTTGGCCGCCGCCAGCGCGGGATAAGCCGGATAGCCACCGAACCCGGCGACCAGCGCAGGCCGTGTCTCGTCCATGATCCTGGCGGCGCGGCGGATACCGGCATTGATCTTCATGGCGACGCCGGGCAGCGCCCAGGGCTTGCGGAAATTCGGCGAGGCGGCGCGTACCTCTTCCTTCCACTCGGCCGGAAAGTCTGCGGCATAGCGCAGCCCGCGATGGTCGGAGATCAGGCCGACCTTCCATCCGCGCGCACGCATCTCGTCGGCAAAGGCCCGCGCGGGGAACATGTGCCCCCCGGTTCCTCCTGCCCCGATGATTACCAGCTTCCCGGTTGTCCCGTCACCCATACCTGCCTCTTGTGCGCGTACCCTGACCGCGCACGAGGGCGAGTGCAAGCCCGAGAGTCAATCCTATGCCGATCATCGACGAGCCTCCGTACGAAACAAAGGGCAATGTCATGCCTTTTGGCGGGATCAGGGCCACATTCACGGCAATGTTGATGGCGGCCTGGAGACCGAACAGGGCAAACAGGCCAGCAGCCGCCGCGCGGGCATAGCCATCGTCCAGCCGGGCCGCCGCACGGAAACCGCGCAGCACCATCAGCGAGAATGCCGCCAGCAGGACAATCGCCGCGACGAGACCGAACTCCTCGACCATCACCGCGAAGATGAAGTCGGTGTGCGCATCCGGCAGGCTCGCCTTGACCAGGCCCTCACCCGGCCCGACGCCGAACCAGCCACCCCGCCCGATGGCCTCGGCGGCCTTGTCGATCTGGTAGGTGTCGTAGGCCGTCGGGTCGAAGAAACTGTTCACCCGTGCCCGCACATGCGGCAGCAGGGCGTAGAGCAGCGCCGCCAGCGACGCACCGCCGCTCGCAAAGGCAGCTGCCCATCTCCACGGCAGGCCGCTGACGAAGAAGGTGATGACGAACGCAGCTGACAGCAGCACCGCCTGCCCGACATCCGGCTGCAACAGCAGCAGGCCGAGCGTCACGGCGTAGAATACGAAGGCGACCACGGCCCACGGCCCCTTGGGGTACATCTCCCGCTGCGACAGCAGCCAGCCGCTGAGCACGATCAGGGCAGGCTTGACCATTTCGCTCGGCTGCAGCGAAAAGCCGGCAACGCGCAGCCAGCGCTGGGCGCCTTTCGCCTCATGCCCGAAGACGAGAATGCCCACCATCAGGGCGAGCGCGACAAAGAACACGGCGGCGGCGAACCGGCGCGCCCATGTCCGGTCCAGCATGCTGGTACAGATCAGGATCAGGCTCGCGGCAGCAGCGAATGCCGCCTGCCGGATGACGAAGAAATAGGGATTCTCGAAGCCGATGCGGCTGGCGGCGGTGGGCCCGGCTGCCAGTGACATCAACAGGCCGATGGCGATGAGGAAGAAGGCCCCGCCCATCAGGCCCCAGTCAATTGTTCGCCGCCACTCTGTCAGCCAGGACGCATCAGAGCGATCGAACTGGAGAGCGGTGGGTGCTGGGTTCAAGCCATCACCCTCAACACCGCGGGCATCATCGATTGGACGATAGACCGGAACACGTCGCCCCGTTCCTCGAAGTCCCGGAACTGGTCGAAACTCGCGCAGGCAGGCGACAGCAGGACGATGGCGCCCTCCTCCCCGGCGCCGCGCGCATCGTGCAGGGCCGCCGCGACAGCGTTCTCCAGCGTGCCGCACTGTTGCGCCGCGACCTTGCCCTTCAGCGTTGCAGCAAAGGCTTCTTCAGCCTCGCCGATCAGGTAGGCCTTGGCGACATTCGGGAACAGCGGCGCGAGCGGCGCGATCCCCTCGGCCTTGGGAACGCCGCCGGCGATCCAGTAGACATTCTTGAATGCCTTCAGCGCCTGTTCGGCGGCCTGGGCATTGGTGGCCTTGGAATCGTTGATGAACCGCACGCCGTCGATCTCGCCAACGGTCTCCAGCCGGTGCGGCAGGCCGGGGAACGACCTGATGCCCGCGAAGATCACGTCTGGGTCGACACCCAGCGCGCGGCAGGCAGCGTAGGCCGCCGCAGCGTTCTGGTGGTTGTGCTTGCCGGGCAGCGACGGGCATTCGGCAAGGTTGCCGATCAGTTCCGCCTTGCCGGACTGGTTGTCATACAGCTTGCCGTCAATGGCGCTGATACCGCGGCCGAGCGTGTAGGTGGACGAGGCGTGGATGACACGGCCCGGGCCATGGCCCGCAAGGCCGATGGCGATCGACTGGGTGATGACGTCATCGAAGCCGACAATCGCGATGTCGCCCTTCTGCTGGTTCTGGAAGATCCGCATCTTTGCGGCCTGGTAGCCTTCCATCCCGCCGTGCCGGTCAAGGTGGTCCGGGCTCATGTTCAGCAGCACCGCGATATCGCAGTGCAGGCTCTTCACCAGGTCGAGCTGGTAGGACGAGAGTTCCAGCACGTAGACCGCATTGGCATGCAGCGCCGCAAGGTCGAGCACGCCGGTGCCGATATTGCCGCCGATGCGCGCGTCGCGGCCTGCCTGCTTCAGGATATGCCCGATCAGCGCCGTCGTGGTCGACTTGCCGTTCGTGCCCGTGATGCCGATGATTTTCGGCCGGCCGCGTTCCGGCAGCGACTGCACCGCGCGGGCGAACAGTTCCATGTCGCCGACCACCGGCACGCCGGTCATCTCGGCCATGCGCACGATCCGGTGCGGCTGCGGGAACTTGTAGGGAATGCCCGGCGACAGGACGAGCGCGGCAAAGGTCTGCCAGTCACGCTTGTTGATGTCGGACAGCGGCACGCCAGCCGCTTCGGCCTTGTTGCGAGTGTCCTCATTATCGTCCCACGCATGCACACGTGCGCCGCCAGCCTTCAGCGCTTTCGCTGCGCTGAGGCCTGTCCGGCCAAGGCCGAACACGGCGACATCCCGTCCTGCGTATTCCGTAATGGGGATCATGGGTTTGCGGCTACCTCAGCTTCAATGTTGCGAGGCCCGCGAGGGCGAAGAGGACCGACATGATCCAGAAGCGCGCGACGACCCGCGTTTCCGGCCAGTTCTTTTTCTGGAAATGGTGGTGCAGCGGCGCCATCAGGAAGATCCGCTTGCCTTCGCCGGTCAGGCGCTTGGTGATCTTGAACCAGCCAACCTGCAGCATCACCGACAGGGCCTCGATCACGAACAGGCCACCGATGACGACCAGTGCAAACTCGTGCTTGGTCGCAACCGCCACGATGCCCAGCATGCCGCCAAGGCCGAGCGAGCCGGTGTCGCCCATGAACACCTTTGCCGGATAGGCATTGTACCAGAGGAAGCCCATGCCTGCGCCGATCATGGCACCGAGCAGGACGGCAATCTCGCCTGCGCCCGGCGCGAACTGGATGCCCAGGTATTCAGCAAAGACGAAGTTACCCGTCAGGTAGGCGATCATCGCATAGGCAGCGGCGGCAAAGGTCATCGGCACGATCGCCAGGCCGTCGAGGCCGTCGGTGAAGTTCACCGCATTGGCTGCTCCGACGACAACGATCATGCCGAACACGATGAATAGCCCGCCGAGCGGCAGGAAATAATTGTTCACGAACGGCACGGCGACACCGCCCGAGAAGGCCGGGTCTGCCGGTTGCACCGATGTCCGCGGGGCGAGGCTGGCGATCGTCTCGGCCAGCCCGTTGAGCGGTCCCCACTGGGCGTGGCCTGCCGGTGTGTGCGCCCCGTGCAGGCCCATGACGAACGCGCAGGCGACAGCCGCAATCGCAAACCCGATCAGCAGGCGCGCGCGGGCCGACACGCCGTCGGCGCTCTGCTTGTTGACCTTCGCGTAATCGTCGAGGAAGCCGAGCAGCGCGTAGGACAGCGTCACGAACAGCACGACCCAGACATAGGGGTTCTGCAGATTGCCCCACAGCAGCACGCCGACCAGCAGGCCGAGCCAGATCAGCAGCCCGCCCATCGTGGGGGTGCCCTGCTTCGACATCTGTGCTTCCAGCGACAGGTCACGGATTGGCTGGCCCTTGCCCTGGCGGGCGCGCAGCAAGTTGATGATCGCGTCTCCGAACACGACAGTCACAAGGAATGCCGTCACGACGGCAGCACCGGCGCGGAAGGTGATATAGTTCAGTAGGTTGAATATACCGCTATCTGCGGCCAGCCACTCGTACAGCATCACCTGACCTCTGCAGCATCTTCTGCGCTGCTATCCATCTTGCCCAAACCAGCCGCTGCACTTCGTTGGCGCAAGCGGTCTGCAATTCGTCCCATCCCGGAGGCATTCGACCCTTTGATCAAGAGCACGTCTCCGTCCCTCACTGCATTTAGCAGCGCATTCCACAGCTCATCCGC
This sequence comes from Hyphomonas johnsonii MHS-2, assembly GCF_000685275.1. Taxonomy (GTDB): domain Bacteria; phylum Pseudomonadota; class Alphaproteobacteria; order Caulobacterales; family Hyphomonadaceae; genus Hyphomonas; species Hyphomonas johnsonii. Next base: position 127,709 of record NZ_ARYK01000003.1, on the reverse strand, counting down.
CTTGGGTGCCCATACCTGCTGAAGACCAGGCGGCAGGGCCTCTGCGAGGTGAGTCATTTTGTCACCTGCCAGGAAGACACCTTCTGCCCCGCTGGCAACCACATCCCTGGCCAGCCCGGCATGCTCGCTGGCGGACGTATCGCCGATTTCCAGCATTTCGCCGAGCGCGACGAGGCGCCGTCCACCCGGCCGCTGGGCCAGCGCGGAGAGCGCTGCGCGCATGCTTGCGGGGTTGGCATTGTAGGCGTCGTCGACCAGCGTGAAGTGCCCACCGTCCGGCAGGGCCAGGCGTTCCGCCGTGCCGCGCCCGGGCGGCGGCGCATAGCCTGAGAGCGCCGCAGCACAATCTGCCACGGAATAGCCTGTCTGGCTGGCTGCAAGCAGGGCTGCGGCGGCGTTGAGCGCCCAGTGCCGGCCGACGGCCTCGATCTCGATTTCGGCCCGCTTGCCGATCACGTCGACACTGATGCGGCTGGTCACGCCATTGGATTCATAACCCGTCACCCGTGCCGTCGCATCCGAGGCGGTGCCGAAGGTTTCAAGGTTGCCCGTCGGGCAGAGCACCCGCGCGCGCGCCGACAGCTGGTCGAGGAAGGCATCTTCCGACGGCAGGATGAACGTGCCACCTGCCTCCATGCCCGCGAAGATGTCCGCTTTCTCGTTGGCCACCGCCTCGAGGCTGCCAAGGCCTTCCAGGTGGGCCCCTGCGATACAGGTCACGATGCCGATATGCGGGCGCACCATCTGGCTGCGCGGGGCGATTTCGCCGGGCGTCGACATGCCGATCTCGAACACCGCGCGCGCGGTGTTTTCCGGCATTCGCGCCAGGGTCAGCGGCACGCCCCAGTGATTGTTGAAGCTCTTGACGTTCGCGTGCGCCGGGCCTGCCGCGCGATAGATCCGCGCCAGCATTTCCTTGACGCTGGTCTTGCCGACGCTGCCCGTCACGGCGGTGCGGACCGCACCGGACCGGGCGCGCGCCGCGATGCCCATCATTTCCAGCGCCACCAGCGTATCGTCGACCATCATCAGCGGCCCGCCGCTGACCGGTTTCGACACCAGTGCCGCCGCCGCCCCGGCCTTGAACGCCGCTTCGACGAAATCATGGCCATCGCGCTGGTCGTGCAAGGCGACGAACAGGTCGCCCGGCATCAGGGTGCGCGTGTCGATCGAGATCGTGCCCGACACCCAGAACGGGTCGGATGCCTTGCCACCGGTGGCCAGGGCGATCTCTTCGGACGTCCAGAGGAGTTGTGTCATGCGTTGGCCCCCGCCAGCGCTGCAAGCGCCGTGTCCTGGTCGGAAAACGGAATCACCGTCTTGCCGACAATCTGGCCGGTCTCGTGGCCCTTGCCGGCGATCACCAGCGTGTCACCCTTTTTCAGTTCCGCAACCACCGTGCGGATCGCCGTCTCGCGGTCACCGATCTCGCGGGCGCCCGGCGCTGCGGCAAGGATGGCCTTGCGGATCGCGGCGGCATCTTCCGTGCGGGGATTATCATCGGTCACGATCACGTCGTCGGCCTGGCGTGTCGCGATCTCGCCCATCATCGGACGCTTCTTGGCATCCCGGTCACCGCCGCAGCCGAAGATCACCTTCAGCTGCCCGGCGGTGTGCGGGCGCACGGCGCGCAACAGCACGTCCAGCCCGTCCGGCGTATGCGCATAGTCGACAAACACCCCTGCCCCGGCCGGTGTCTTGCCAACCAGTTCAAGCCGGCCCTTCACGGGCTGCAGATGCGTCAGGCCATCGGCCACTGCCTCGAACGGCAGGCCGAGCGCCAGCGCGATGGCGGCGGCGGCCAGCGCGTTCAGTGCCTGGAACTCGCCGATCAGCGGCAGTTCCAGCGGCTTCTGTTCCACGTCGCGCCAGAACAGGTTCAGCACCTGCCCGGTTTGCCGCGGCATGATCTCGTCGATCCACAGGTCCTCGCCGCGCCAGCCGAACGAGACGATATTCAGGCCGGCATCCTTTGCGGCGGCCTCGAAGACCTCCCGATGGTCGCTGTCGGCGTTCACGATGGCTGGCATGCCGCTGTGGCCGAGACCGCTGAACAGGCGCAGCTTGGCCGCGAGATAGGCCTCCATCGTCGCGTGATAGTCGAGGTGGTCCTGCGTGAAATTGAGGAACGCCACGGCCGCGAGGTCGACGCCGTCGAGCCGGTATTGTTCCAGCCCGTGGCTGGACGCTTCCATCGCGCAATGCGTCACGCCCTGCCGGGTCAGCTCGCGCAGCGTCTGGTGGATCGTCACCGGGTCGGGCGTGGTGTGGCCGACATCGATCTTGCCGCCCGGGCCGATCGCGCCCAGCGTTCCCATCGACGCGGCGCCCAGGCCGGCCCGCGACCAGATCTGGCGCAGGAAATCCACGGTCGATGACTTGCCGTTGGTGCCGGTGATCGCCACGACGGTTTCGGGCTGTGCCGAGAAGAAGCGCTTGGCCGCGAGTGCCAGCGCAAGGCGCGGCTCGTCGGCGATGACATGCGGCAGCGGCACTTTCTCGATACCGCCATCCGACAGGATCGCTGCAGCGCCTGCCTCGATGGCCTGCGGCACGTATTTGCGTCCGTCCGTCACGGTGCCGTTCAGGGCCGCGAACAGGTCGCCCGGTTTCACGGCCCGGCTGTCGGCGGTCATGCCGGTGATGTCAGTCTCGCCGTCTTCGGCCAGGGGGAACAGGTCTTTCAGTTTCACAGGGAACTCCTCTCATCCGAAGCAGAGCGGAGTTCAGCGCCGGCAGGACGGGCACCCTCGAAGCGCGGGGCGAGCCCGAGCAGGGGCGCGACGCGTTCGACGATACGCCCGGCGGTCGGCGCTGCATTCAGCGCGGCCGTATCGTGGCCTGCCGCATCTGCCTTGGGCTCATCCAATGTCACGATCAGGGCATATTGCGGGCGGTCATAGGGAAAAATCGCCGCAAAGCTGGTCACGTTGCGCGTGTCGTCATAGCCGCCCGGCACAGGCTTTTCGGCCGTACCCGTCTTGCCGGCGATGCGATAGCCGGCGACTTCGGCCCGCTTGCCGGTTCCCGTCACCACCGCTTCGCGCATCATGACATTGACGATGTCGGCCGTAAGCGCCGACATGACGCGGACCGGGACAACCTTGCGCGCCTCGTCGACAACCAGTGTCGGGGTCACCCGCTCGCCGCCATTCGCGAAAGCTGAAAACCCGGCCAGGAAGGCCATCGGCGTCACCGCGATGCCATGCCCATAGGCCACGGTCGCCGCCGAGAGTTCGTCAAAGCGATCCGGCAGGATCGGGTTGGCACTGCCGGCAAGCTCGATATGCGCCCTTTCGAGCAGTCCCAGCGCTTCCAGGAACGCCTTCTGGCGCCGCGGGCCCAGCGCCGCATTGATATGCACGGTGCCGAGGTTCGAACTTTCCGAGATGATGGTCGTCACGCTGGCACGCGCGCCCAGCGGGTGCGTGTCATGGATGGTGAAGCCGCGTATCTCCAGCGGTGTGCGCACGTCGAACAGGTCGGTCGGCTTGATGGCGCCGGCTTCCAGCGCCGCCGCCACGGTGAAGGGCTTGAACACTGATCCCAGTTCGTAGACTGCGCCGGTTGCCCGGTTGAGGCGGGCGGTATCATCCGCACGCAGGTCCAGCCCGCGATTGGCATCCATCGGCGGCCAGCTTGCCATGGCCCGCACTTCGCCGGACCGCGCATCCATCAGGATCACGGCCCCGCCCTCGATGTCGTATTCGGCAGCTGCTGCCGACAGCTCGGATTCCACAGCGGACTGGACGCCATTGTCGATGGTCAGGCGCAGCGGTTCGCCGCCCGCCTTCAGACGGTCTTCCAGCGCGTACTCGATGCCGCCAATGCCCTTGCCGTCGACATTGGTATAGCCCAGCACATGCCCGGCCAGCGTGCCGCGCGGATAGGCCCGGCGGCTCTCCGGTTCGAACCGCAGGCCTTCCAGGCCAAGGTCGAACACCGCCTTGCGCTGGCGTGGCGTCAGGCCCCGCTTCACATAGACGAACTCGCGCTCCTGATTGGCCAGGTGCGCGCTCAGGTCTGCCACATTGATATCGTTGAAGACGCCTTTCAGCGACCGCGCGACTTCGCCGGCATCCCAGATCAGTCTCGGATTCGCCACCAGCGAATAGGCCGTCACGGATGTCGCCAGCAACTCGCCATTACGGTCGACAATATCGGCCCGCACGACCTTTTCAGCGGCGAGGCCGGCCTTGTGCGGCGCATCGGATGCGCCGGCGATCGCGAGATAACCGCCCTTCCCCGCCAGCACGATGAAGAGCGCGCCAAGGCCGAGTCCCACAAGTCGCGTCCGGTCCCGGGCTGATAGCGTCATTTCGGCGCCTCCGCCGCAGCAGGCTCGGGTTTGACGGCGCCGGCCTTCATCGGCGGGCCGACCAGTTGGTCGAGATCGGATTCGCCGGCCATCTGGTCGGGGCGCGGCGGGGCCATGCCGAGTTCACCCCGGGCATATTCCTCGATCCATTCGCGCCGGCTCATGTGGGACAGCTCGGTCTCCAGCAGCGCTTTTTCGTGCGCAGCATCCTCGATCTGCGCTTCGACGGCCATGATCTCGGCAGCCGTGTCCTTGGCGCCGTACTTGGCGCGGTACAGGCTGACAATCAGCAGCCCGACAACCAGGATTCCGAACAGGAATGCGCGGCGGCTCATTGGGCATCCTCCAGGTCTGACAGTGGCGGCAGGTTCATGCCGTCGCTGGCGTCTTCCTCGATAGCGGGTGCGCCCGTACGGATCGCAGCCCGCAACTTGGCCGAGCGTGCCCGTGGATTGCCTTCCACTTCCTTATCAGAAGGGACAATTGCTTTGGAAACAGCGAGTTCGAAGGTCGGATCAGGCCCTTTTGCGGCCAGCGGCATGTGCCGTGACCCGCCGCCCTGCTTGCCTGAACGGCCGCGCAGCCATTGCTTGACCATGCGGTCTTCCAGGGAATGGAATGCGACGACGACCAGCCGCCCGCCGGGCCGCAGCAGCCGTTCGGCAGCCTGCAGCGCCCGGGCAAGCTCGCCAAGCTCGTCATTCACATACATGCGGATCGCCTGGAAGGTCAGGGTTGCGGGGTGCGTGCGCGCGCCGCGCCGGCCACCGACAGCGACTTCCACCGCATCTGCGAGGTCTGACGTGGTTTCAAACGGCGCCTGTGCCCGGCGTTGCACCAGATGGCGCGCAATCCGGCGCGCCTGCTTCTCTTCACCGAGGCGGAAGATGATATTGGCGAGATCGCGCTCCGGCATCCGGTTGACCACGTCTGCAGCAGTCGGCCCCGATGCGCCCATGCGCATGTCGAGCGGGCCATCCTTCATGAACGAGAAGCCGCGTTCGCCCTCGTCGATCTGGTAGCTCGACACGCCGATATCCAGCACCACGCCGTCCACCGCCTTGTGCCCGGCATTGATCACCAGCGCATCCATCTCGCCGAACCGGCCAAGCAGCGGCGTCAGGCGCGGCGTCTCGGCTGCCAGCTTCTCGGCCCGCAGGATCGCGTCGAGGTCGCGGTCAATCGCCAGCACATTGCATTTCGCCGCCAGCAGGATCGCGCGGGTATAGCCGCCGCCGCCAAAGGTGCCGTCGACGATCAGGTCGCCATCCTTTGGCGCAAGCCATGTGAGGACTTCCTCCAGCAATACGGGCTGGTGCCCTGTGGCGGGCAGGCGGGCAGATGTATGGCGGGCGCTCATCCTTCGCCCCCTTCGACCAGTTTCGGCCCCATGTAATTGCCGACGCCCTGCTGGTGCAGCACTTCGGAATAGGCCCGGCCGAATGCCTCCAGGGTCTCGGGGGCCGCTGCCGCCGCTTCCATCGCGGCATTGAAGGCGGCGTGCTTTTCAGGATTCCAGATCTGGAAACTGTCCATGTTGCCGGCAAACTTGATTCGATCGGTCAGTTCGGCGGCCTTGCAGAGGTTTTCGGGCAGCTTGATCCGGCCCGTCTCGTCCATCTTGAGGTCAGCCGATCCGGCGATGATCCGGTTGACCAGGGCCTTGCGGACCTCCGACTGGGGCGCCAGCCGGGTCAGCGTCGCGCGGTACATCGCCATCAGGGCGTCGCCGCCACCTTCCAAGCAGCCAGAGCCGTCGAGGGCCTGCCAGAGGAAGATGCGGGTTCCACCTCCAAGCGCAGCGCGAAAGGGCGCGGGGATCGAAACCCGGCCTTTTGCATCAATAGCGCTCTCGTAGGTGGAAACGAACACCCGCCAACCCTGTTCTTGTTATGCCTAAACCCCAGCATGGGTAAACCATGTGTAAATTTGGAATATCATGGGTGCGCATGGGCCTCAATGGGTTGAGTGGGTGAATCGAAATATCCACAAGACACATGCTCTGGAACATAGGCGGCACAAGCGGGGAACAAGCTGGAACACCCCCTTGGGACATCATGGGAAACCGGTAATTAACCTTTGTGAATCAGCCCGTTGCAGCATTGTGTTGTGCTGTTGCATCGCGCCTCGGGCTTTGCTGCTTTTTGCCCGCTTTCTGTCCAATAATACATCATTGCAGCGCAGGTTCGCCTGCGAACTCATGGCGGGATCTTGCGAATCCTTTTGGCTGCGCTTCGCTGCACGCACCGAATACAGGCACCCGCACAAGCAAACGCCCCCGAAGTTCGGCTCCGGGGGCGCGTGAAAAAGGGGCAGCCAGGCGGCTAGGCGTCTTCAGGCTGCAGCGCGGCTTCTGCAGCCATCACCCGGGCGACAGCATTCACGACAGACGCGATGCGTACGCCCGCCTGGACCTGCTCGGTCGTCATGCCATGCTTGCGCAGCACGCTTTCATGGGCATCAAGGCACATGCCACAGCCGTTCACGGCCGACACGGCCAGCGCGAACAGCTCGAAGTCGGCCTTTTCGATACCGGGCGCGCCGATCACGTTCATGCGCAGCTTGGCCGGGAGCGTCGTATAGGTCTCGTTCGTGAAGAGGTGCGTCGAGCGGTAATAGACATTATTCATCCCCATGATCGCACTCGCCGCCTTGGCGGCGGTCACGGCTTCGGGGCTGATCTTGCTGCGGGCCTCAGCCTCCAGCGCCCGCAATGTCTGGGGCTCGCCCACGGCATGCGCGCAGGCCAGCAGGCAGCCATACTTCTGCTGGTCGGTCAGGATGGTTTCGTTCACCATCGAGCCGAGGTTCAGTTTCAGGTCCTTGGCATAGTCCGGCAGTTTGGATTTCAGGGTGTCGAGCGACATCAAGGCGTCCTTTCAGGAGCAGGAACTCGTATTCAGAGAAAAGTATCCGGCGGGCGCATCGGCATGGGAGGGAATGATATGCCTTGCGCCTTGGGGAGGTGCGCATGAAGCGCCCGCCAGACGGCTTGTCACGCGGGGGACAACGGTTCGGGGAGATCGGAACAAACCGTCAGTCCGGATCCGCGTGACATGTTCGGACCGTGCAGGTCAGGCCGCGATTTCCAGCGTGTCCCCGCCAACAGGGCGGTTGCACGCACACAGCTCGTCTGTCTGCAGCGCGTCGAGCACCCGCAGCGTGTCCGAAGGATTGCGGCCGACATTCAGGTTGGTGACATAAACGTGCTGGATCACGTTATGCGGGTCGACCACGTAAGTGGCGCGATAGGCGACGCCTTCTTCCTGGTTGCGCACGCCGAGGCGGTCAACGAGCGACCCCGTCGTGTCGGCGAATTGCCAGATCGGCAGTTCTGCCAGGTCCGGATGTTCCCGGCGCCATGCCAGCTTCACGAACTCATTGTCTGTCGAACCGCCGAGCACGACCGCGTCGCGATCCTCGAACTCGCTGTTGAGGCGGGCGAACTCGGCAATTTCGGTCGGGCAGACGAAGGTGAAGTCTTTCGGGTAGAAGAAAATGACCTTCCATTTCCCTTCGAAGCTGTTCTGGTCGAGCGTTTCGAAGGCGCTTTCGCCATTCTCTTCATGGTGCATGAATTTCGGTTTCACGCCGGTAATCTTGAAGTCGGGAAGTTTGTGGCCAATGCCTAGCATCTGGGAGGTCTCCTGCAGTATTTACAACGGTTCCGGGCCTGTTGAGCCCGTCGGAATCACAGATGGGCGCGTTTCAAGCAAAAGAGAAATTGATATTCTCTAGAACTGACATAGATACACTCTATGGCAATTCCGACCCTCAGACAGCTGCAGTTCCTGACCGCCCTCGGCGAGACCGGATCGTTCTCACGCGCCGCCGAAGCCTGCTGTGTCACCCAGCCCACATTGTCCGCCGGCATCAAGGAGCTGGAAGAGCTGCTTGGCGTGAAACTGGCCGACCGTGAGGCCCGCGGCGCCCGCCTCACCCATGCCGGCGACCTTGCCGCGGCCCGCGCCAGCGCCCTGCTCGCCGATACCCATGCGCTCGTCCAGGCCGTCCAGAGCGCCGGTGCGCTGCTGACCGGTCCGTTCCACCTCGGCGCCATTCCGACCATTGCGCCGTTCGTCCTGCCACAGGTGGTGAAAGCCCTTTCATCCACCTATCCGGCGCTCAGGCTGTACCTGCGGGAAGACAAGACGAGCCGCCTGATCGACCAGCTCAAGACCCGTACCCTCGACGCGGCGCTGATCGGCCTGCCCTGGGATGCGCCCGGCATCGAGACCCTGTCCCTGTTCGATGACGAATTCCTGTTCGCATCCTCGACCAGCCACCCGCTGGCAAAGAAGAACGGCCTCTCGCCCGACGACCTGGTCGGCGAGGACATCCTGCTCCTCGAAGACGGCCACTGCCTGCGTGACCATGCCCTGTCGATCTGCCGGCCGGCTGCCGGCGACCGGGCTGGCCAGGTCGCAGCAACGTCGCTCGGTACGCTGGTCAACATGCTGGCCGGTGGAATCGGGGTGTCACTGCTGCCAAGGCTCGCGGTCGATCACGGTCTCGCCATCAGCAACGATGTTGCCGTGCGTGAATTCACGACACCCGTCATCGGCCGCCAGGTCGGCATCGCCTGGAAGGCCGGATCGCCGTGCGAGGCGGATGCCCGCAAGATCGGCGAAATAATGAAGGCCGTGATCGTCGGCTGACGGACTGGCCTTCCGGCCTCCCCTGCTCACTGCACGCGACGGTGAGGCGAGCGAACTTCAGGACCAAGACAAAGGAAGCGGCCCCGAAGGACCGCTTCCCAGCATCTCCTGGCCTTCCTGGCCCTAACCCGCTTCGCGTTCGTTGCGCACGTCGAGGTCGTATTCGCGCACCTTGCGGTAAAGCGTCGACCGGCCGATGCCGAGGCGGCGCGAGACTTCGCTCATGTGCCCGTCATAATAGTCGATCGCGTATTGCAGGATGTCGCGTTCGACATCGGTGAGCGACCGCAGGTCGCCATGCTCGTCGGTGATCGCAACCGGGCTGGACGCGGCAACCGTGCCGGGCCCGGCATCATTGGCCGCCGCCGGGGCACCCGGTACGGCATTGGCTGCGACCGGTGCGGACGGCAGGGTCGAAACGTCCGGCATCTGACCGGAAATCTGCGGGAAGTCCTGCGGCTGCAGCTGGTCGCCCTCGCAAAGCACAACCGCGCGGAACACCGCGTTCTCGAGTTGGCGGACGTTGCCCGGCCAGTCGAAAGCGTAAAGCAGCTTCAGCGTGTCGTCGGCAATGCCGGACACTTTCGCGCCTTCGCTGGCATTGAAGCGGGTGATGAAATGCTCGACCAGGGCCGGGATATCGTCACGGCGCTCACGCAGGCTCGGCATGTCGACCGGAAACACGTTGAGGCGGTAATACAGGTCTTCGCGGAACGTGCCGTCTGCCACCTGGGCGGCAAGGTCACGATTGGTCGCGGAAATGATGCGGACATCCACCTTGGTCGGACGACGCGACCCGACTGCGTCGACCTCGCCCTCCTGCAGGGCACGGAGCAGTTTGACCTGCGCGTCGAGTGGCAGTTCACCGACCTCGTCCAGGAACAGCGTGCCGCCGTCTGCCTCGACGAACTTGCCCGGCGACTTCGAAACGGCGCCGGTAAAGGCCCCCTTCTCGTGACCGAACAGGATCGACTCGACAAGATTTTCCGGGATCGCACCACAGTTGACCGTCACGAAGGGCTTGCCGACCCGGGCCGAAGCGCCCTGGATGCAGCGCGCGACGACTTCCTTGCCGACGCCGCTTTCGCCGAGGATCAGGACGGGAATATCAGATGCCGCCGCCCGCTCGGCGAGACGGATCACCTGGCGCATCGGCGCGGCCGACGCGATCATGTCGCTGAAGCTCATGCCCCCTTCGGCCTTGCGCGACAGGCGTTTCACCTCACCCGACAGCGACTGCATCTTCAGCGCGTTGCGGATCGAGACGACAACCCGTTCCGGATTGGCCGGCTTGACGATGAAGTCCACCGCGCCGCGGCGCATCGACTGGACGATCGTGTCGATACCGCTGGTCGCGGTCAGCATGATCACCGGAAGGTCTGCCCGCTTGGTGGCAAGGCGCTCCAGCGTGTCCATGCCGGACAGGCCGGGCATCGTGAGGTCCAGCAGGACAACGTCGACGCCGTCCTTGGCGTCAGCGGCAACCGCAATCCCGGTTTCCCCATCGGGCGCCGTGCGGCAGGCAAAGCCCGCCTTCTCCACGGCGGCCTGCAACAGCCGGCGCTGTGTCGGATCGTCGTCAATAACCAGAACGGTCTTCGCCATCATCATACCCTCGTTCAAGGCCGGGCGATCATTTGCCGCCCGTGCCGTCAATTGCTGGAGCGATCTGGGACAGCTGCGTCCCACATCGCTACGCCCCGTTCTGACACAGAGGGATGAGAATCAGGTTGAGTGGATCGATGAAATTTCAGGCGAATTGCGCCGGGCTGCTCAGTGCAGTTCGGTCTCGGCAGCGACCAGCCGTTCCAGGTCCTCATCGCTGAGGCGCTGGACGAACCGTACGCCGACGAGTTCGTCACGCTGCCAGCGCTTTTCGCAGACGCGGCGGATAGAGACCGGGCCGCCCCGTCCGTGGACGAGCAGGTAGAACTCGCGCGGCAGGTCCGGCAGCATCGCCCCCTCACCGAAAGTCAGCTTGGCACCGGACTGTGACATGTCGAGAATGGAAATGTCCCGCGAGGCGGTCAGGTCAGGCCACACGATGCGGCCCGGCCGATAGGCCTGGATGCGTGGCTCGCTGCGCCGGATATCCATCCCGACACGCTTCAAGCCTTCCTGCAGTTTGGCCGTAAACCTGTTCATTCTGCGATCTATGCATTGAGGGAGTAAACCATTTGCAAACAAACACCTGTCAATTCGACCTTATGGCCGCTGTCGCAGTACGCGTGCGAACTTGCATTGAGCTTGTGTGGAAACTGTGCAATAAGGCGCTTATCGACTTCGAAATTGTGTCGGATAACTCGCAACTAAGGCCGTGCTCAAGCGCCGCTGCAAGACCGACTTCTCCCCCGCAAGACCCGAGATTGATCACGTGCGAGCAACTCCGCATGCCCGTGAATTTTTAAGACCAGGTAAGATCTATGTCTACAGGAACTGTTAAGTGGTTCAACAGCCAAAAAGGCTTTGGCTTCATTCAACCCGATGCCGGCGGCGCTGATGTGTTTGTTCACATCTCTGCTGTCGAACGCGCTGGCCTTGCCACGCTCAATGATGGCCAAAAGGTCAGCTACGAGCTGGAAAAAGACAGCCGCAGCGGGAAGATGTCAGCTGGCCAACTCGCCGCTGTCTAAACGCCTTTAAGGGCCCGCGTACGCCGCGAGTGCCACACAATCCTGAAGATCCCCGCTCCCACAAGGCGCGGGGGTTTTTTATGTCCGGAATTCACTCCGGCAGGTCGCTGGCTGGCTGGCCGGCTTCCCTGCGTGTCACGAAATGGTTCTCGAACGCGACGCCCAGGCAGGACGCGACGATCAGCACTGCCCCGGCCCACACACGCCAGCCCGGCACCTCGTCGAAGAACACGATCCCGAACACCGCTGCCCAGACCAGCGCCGTGTATTCCAGCGGCGCCAGCAATTGCGCCCGCGCCCGCGCATAAGCCAGCGTCATCAGGTACCAGACCGCATAGCCCATCGCCCCCAGCAGCGCGAACACCGGCAGGTCGGTCATCTCCACAGGGCCAGCCACGCCGAACAGGACCGGCACCAGGCACAGCGCCGGCACGCCATTGGTGAACAGCGCAATCGTCGTCGCATCCTCCTTCACCGCGCGCAGGCGCAGCAGCACCAGCACGACCGCATAGATCATCGCCGAGGCGAACACCGCCGCCAGCCCCAGCACCCTGTGCGCGCCGGCCGCGCCATCCGGCGTCACGCTCACCGCAAAGGCCGCGCCCGCAAACCCCACCAGTGTCAGCACGAACGCCGTCGGCGAGATCTGCTCGCCCAGCACCACCCGCGCCACGAACGGCACCATCAGCGCCGCCGTGAACCCGAAGATGATCGTCTCGGCCAGCGCCAGCTGCGTCAGCGCATAGAAGAACAGGATCGCACTGACCACCTGCAACAGGCTGCGCAGGCTGTGGAAGCGCACCACCTCCGGCGCCGGCCATTTGCGCCGCAGGCCGACAAACACCGCCGTTGCGATCAGCGCGCCGAACAGGAACCGCCAGGCGACCAGCACCATCACCCCGGTGCCCGGCGCCGTGCCCTTCACAAGCGCATCGATGCCCGACCCCATCGCCACGGCCAGGACAGCAATCAACAGGGGAGCAGACAGGAGGCGCGCGATCATGCGCGCTGGCTAGGGCCAATCCCGTGGCCTGTCCAGATGCCTGGTACGGGCCGCCCAGCGCCCCGCAGGACGTCCCGCTTGACAGTCCGCACGATTCGTTGTTTTTCGATAAATACCCTCAGGAGACTGACCATGCAGCTCATCGCCCTCGCGTTCGACGCGCCCCATGCCATAGATGCCTACCTCAACGCCGTCTCAGGTGCCATCCGGGACCGGTCGGACGCCTATGACGAAGGCGAGGCGATCTGGTCCGTGGTCACGTTCCTCGTCAGCCTCGCCGTCACGTTCGGCCTCTACCAGACCGGTTTCATCCGGGGCCTGCGCGACCGTGTCGAGGCGCGCCTGCCGCGCTGGGCCGCCGTCTTTCCCTTCGTGCTGGTCTACACACTGGTCTTCGGCCTCATCACCCTGCCGCTCGACATCTGGCTCAGCCATTTCCGCGAGGTCGCCTATGGTAATTCCACGCAGACATTCGGCGCCTGGTTTGGTGAGTATCTCATCGAGTTCGGCCTCAACCTCGTCGCCACCGCCATCTTTGTCGGCTTGCTCTATCTCGTCATCCGCGCCCTGAAGCGCACCTGGTGGATCTGGGGCGCCGGGCTTTCTGCCGTGCTGATCGCGGTCATGCTCCTCATCCTGCCGGTGTTCATCGCGCCGCTGCTGAACACCTATACGCCGATGGAGGAAGGCCCGCTGCGGACCGACATCCTCAACCTTGCCACCGCCGCGGGCGTGCCGGCCGACGATGTCTATGTCTACGACCGCTCGCGCCAGACCAACACGATCAGCGCCAATGTCTCCGGCATCCTCGGCACCACCCGCGTCAGCCTCGGCGACACGCTGCTCGCCGACGCGACGCCGGCCGAAGTGCGCGCCGTGATGGCCCACGAGATCGGCCATTACGTGCTCAACCATATCTACGAGATGCTGTTCGCCTTCACCGTGCTGATCGCGATCGGCTTTGCCTTTGCCAATGGCACCTTTGCCTGGGCCGCGCGCACCTTCGGCGGCAAATGGGGCATCGGCGACATTGGCGACATTGCCGGCATGCCGCTGCTGTTCGCGCTGATCAGCACGTTCTTCTTCTTCGCCACGCCGGTGGTGAACACCATCATCCGGTCCAACGAGACCGAGGCAGACGCCTATGGCCTGGCCCTGGCCCGCGAGCCTGATGGCTTTGCCGCCGTGTCGATGAAGCTCGGCGCCTATCGCAAGATCGATCCCGGCCCGGTCGAACGCTTCGTCTTCCACGACCACCCGACCGGGCGTGACCGCGTCACCATGAGCATGAATTTCAAGGCCGCCGAGCTCGCCGCCGGTGCCACCGACCTAGACCCCAGCCAGGCCCCCCTCGTCCCCGAAGTCGAACGCTACGTCGCCGAACGCGAAGCCAAGCGGACTGGAGGTGGGAAGTAGGTAGTCAGGCGTTTCGATTCTTGGCCGACCAGAGAGCGTGTCAACTTTAGGCAGCACAATAATTCTGAATTGCCGAAAGCCATTCCAAGACTTCGTAACGAACCTCACCTTCATGTTCATAAGCGCATCTAGTTTTTATTCCGTCTGCTGACATATTACGAATAACGTATGCGGTGATTATCGTCTTAATGTTCCGCCTGGTCACCCGAATTGGTTCTTCACGGTGGCTGGTCGGTCTAAATCGCAGATCCCTGTTGTCGATAGCATCACGCAATGCCGCAGCAATCACCTCCGTTAAATCAGAGTGATCCACGTCTATGCCCGCCGGGTATACTAGCTTGCCTTCTGCTAGATTGTTCAGCTCCTGAAGGTCAATGTAGTTCTCAATTTCTCGCTTGCGGGTCATGAACGCCGTTCTATTCGCCCATGCATTTATTTCCCGCAGCCGTCTCTGCTTTTCTTCGTGGGCTGGGAGTTCTCCTGAAGTTCGATCCGAATCAAATATTACTACTTGCGGCACGTTCAGGCTTCCAAGATAGTTGCGTTCGACCCAATCTTTGAGCGTTTGTCCCCCGCCCATAGCCCAAAATATTTTGGATTGATCCAACGCTGGGATATCACCGGATGCAGACAATACATGTGAAAAAGACACAAGTGCATCGACATCAGTCTTACCTTCGACCAAGACGGCCACCTTGATCGAGTTTGACTTGATCGGGTCGGGAAGAACTCCGAGCGCCGACGCAATTTCTTCGTAGATTTCCGGAGTACCTTGGCGCACCCTCGGTAGACCGGTCGCGGGATCACTATCCACATATCTCAATCCGTCCACGGGGACCAACCCAGCTAATGCCGGTACGTGAGTAGTAATGACAACTTGGTCGCCCGCGTCAGCTATTTCCTTTAATGCCTCTACAATTAGCTCCTGATTTTCTGGATGTTGCGAGGTCTCGGGTTCTTCAATCGCGTAAACTACAGGCCGTTGACCATCTAAATCATCGGCAGCAGCTTCTTCCTTCTTCTTCTTCGCTTCCGCTTGAAAGAAGCTCATCAAAACCAAACGGCGAACGCCAGAACCACGCTTATTCAGCGGAACGCCATCGTCGCTTTCTAGATCGACTTTGAAAATATTCTGCCAAGTCGGAGTTCGAAACTGCGGCGTTAAAGTTTTCGCGAGTTCAGGATAGGTCAGCTGCATTTGCGCCAATGTCCTGGCAGCCGTCTCCTCGACTCGTGTTCTCACTTCTGCGGTGATCGCCGCTAAATCCTCTTCAATCTCAGACAGCGCTTTTTGCACAGCTACCTTCATGGGGTTTTGAACCTCCGGGTCCTGATCGCTACTTGCGCGGTCTGATCTGAAAAGCACAAACAATGGCAACACGCTTTGGATCGCCGTCCAAATTGCCTTTCCGTTTTCATCATTCAAGGGAACTTCCTGACGCGACAATCCAAGATCACCGACGGCGCGATAGATCGCTTGCCGCATCGAAGGGTTTTCATTCAGGTTGCAATTCGCCTCCAATCCTCTTTCCCGGATGACGGCTTTGAGCTGAGTATTCGACTTTTGAAGGAGATCTGCCAAATCGGGCCGTGTTGGATGCACGGCGATGGCGAATATCTTGGCGCCTGACGGGCGCTGTACACCCAAGTTAAACACCTTATGAATCTCCAAATCACCATCCGAGTTGAGCAAGTGTTCAGCTTGGAATGTACTTCGTGCACCGCGATCCAAGGTGATTTCGGTGGGCAAGTGATCGAAAATTATGCCAATTCGCACTCCCCGTGCATCCCCGTTGATGCAGGCGTCGCCTTGATCGGGTTTTGAATTGTCAAAAAAGATATCGAGCGCTTCGAGAATAGTAGATTTTCCGGCGTCATTTCGACCGATCAGCGCAGTGAATTGACTGAAGGGTATTATAGTTTTGGCCTGATACCCACGAAAATTCTCTAAAATCAACGCCTTGATTTTCATGACACATCCTCGCCTGTAATTAGAAGGGCCCTGCAAATGCAACCATAGTTCTGACAGCGCCTCTTTCACAACTCTTCTTCACCACCCGCAGCAAACAAACCAAGAACACCCTAGACACTCCCCCTCCCCCGCTCCATATCTGGGCGCATGGCCCGCTCCCCGTCCAAATCCTCCGCCAAAGGCGTCGCCGAGGCGCCGTCCGTGTTCACCCTGGACGGGCCGGCGCATGGCGCCATCGAGCCCCTGTCGCCGTCGATCTGGACGCCGCACCGGCCGGACCGCGACTGGGACAAGCTGGAAGGCGGCAAGCGGTTCAAGGTCCACAGCCCCTACGAGCCGGCGGGCGACCAGAAGACCGCCATCCCCGAACTCGTCGAGGGCATCCAGGCCGGCGAGCGCGACCAGGTGCTGCTCGGCGCCACCGGCACCGGCAAGACGTTCACGATGGCCAAGATCATCGAGGCGACCCAGCGCCCGGCCTTGATCCTCGCCCCCAACAAGACCCTCGCCGCCCAGCTCTATGGCGAGTTCAAGAGCTTCTTCCCGGACAACGCGGTCGAGTATTTCGTTTCCTATTACGACTATTACCAGCCGGAGGCCTACGTGCCCCGCGCCGACCTCTATATCGAGAAGGAATCCTCGATCAACGAGGCCATCGACCGGATGCGCCACTCGGCCACCCGCGCCATCCTGGAGCGCGACGACGTGATCATCGTCGCCTCGGTGTCGTGCATCTACGGCATCGGCTCGGTCGAGACCTACACGTCGATGACGTTCAAGCTGCAGCCCGGCGACCGGATGGACCCGCGCGCCGTCGCCGAGCGCCTCGTCGCCAACCAGTACACCCGCAATGACATCGCCTTCACGCGCGGCACGTTCCGAATCAAGGGCGACGTCGTCGACATCTTCCCCGCCCACTACGAGGACCGCGCCTGGAAGCTGTCCTTCTTCGGCGACGAGCTGGAGAGCATCACCGAGTTCGACCCCCTCACCGGCGCCAGGATCCAGTCCCTGCCCGCGATCAAGATCTACGCCAACAGCCACTATGTCACGCCGCGCCCGACGCTCCACCAGGCCGTCGGCAAGATCAAGGAAGAGCTGAAGCAGACCATCGCGCATTTCGAGAAGCACGGGAAACTGCTGGAGGCGCAGCGCATCTCCCAGCGCGCCCAGTATGACATCGAGATGCTGTCCGCCACCGGCAGCTGCAACGGCATCGAGAATTACAGCCGCTACCTCACCGGCCGCAAGCCGGGCGAGCCGCCGCCCACCATGTTCGAATACCTGCCCGACAATGCCCTCGTCTTCTGCGACGAGAGCCACCAGACCGTCCCGCAGATCGGCGCCATGTTCAAGGGCGACTTCAGCCGCAAGTCCACGCTCGCCGAATACGGCTTCCGCCTGCCCTCGTGCATGGACAACCGCCCCCTCAAGTTCGCCGAGTGGGATGCCATGCGCCCGCAGACCATCCATGTCAGCGCCACGCCCGGCAAGTGGGAATTGGAGCGCACCGGCGGCGTGTTCACCGAACAGGTCATCCGCCCCACCGGCCTGGTCGACCCGCCGGTCGAGGTCCGCCCCGTCTCCACCGACGGCGCCAACCAGGTCGACGATGTCATGGCCGAGGTGAAGGCCGTCGCCGCCAAGGGCTTCCGCTCCCTCATCACCACCCTGACCAAGAAGATGTCGGAAGACCTCACCGAATTCCTCCACGAGAACGGCGTGCGCGTGCGCTACATGCACTCCGACATCGACACGATCGAGCGCATCGAGATCATCCGCGACCTGCGCCTCGGCGTGTTCGACGTGCTGGTCGGCATCAACCTGCTGCGCGAGGGGCTCGACATTCCCGAATGCGCTTTCGTCGGCATCCTCGATGCAGACAAGGAGGGCTTCCTGCGCTCGGAGACCAGCCTCGTGCAGACCATCGGCCGCGCCGCGCGCAATTCCGAGGCCCGCGTCGTGCTCTATGCCGACCGCATCACCGGCAGCATGGAGCGCGCGATGGAGGAAACCTCCCGCCGCCGCGCCAAGCAGGAGGCGCACAACCTGGAGCACGGCATCACGCCGACCACGATCATCCGCGGCGTGCAGGACATCCTCGGCGAGCTCGGCGAGAAACCCGGCACCAAGTCCCGCGCCCGGCGAGACCGTGATCGCGCCCTCGGCGAAGAAAAAGCCTTGCCACTTGCCGGGGAACCGGGCCACAACCTGAAATCAGTGATCGCGGATACAGAAAAGCGGATGCGCGAAGCCGCCGCCAACCTGGAATTCGAACAGGCCGCCACGCTCAGGGACGAGCTGAAGCGGTTGAGAGAACAGGATTTGGGGCTTTAGATGAGTTCTGATCAAAATCTAGGATAGCTTTAGTGCCTCGATGAGGAGATGCGCAGTTGACGATGGCGCCCCCATTTCAGTTCCTTCATTTGCTCGGCTAACCAAGCTTCGCTTTGAACGAGCAATTGCATCTGCTCTTAGATTCACTACTTCATTTGCAGAATTTAACTTGCATTTCTTTGAACAATATTCAGTACAAATTCCCGCCAATTTTGCCTTTACTCGTGACCTATCTTCGTCCGCGTCATAGTCTTGGAAATGGTACAGAAGGAATACCTCAAAACACGGATTTGAGTACGCAACATGTATTCCATGACTTCGTGCGTTGTTGATAACCTCCGAGACGTGATCATGAGAGTCGCGGTCAAATATCAACCAAACCTGATCGTGTTCCGAGTATCCGGTTCGGCTCTTATTGATCAACTTTAAGTAAGCTAAAGCTTCATCGAATAGGGTCTTAGGAATCTTCCCGGTCGAAACAAAATCTATCACAAATTCTCGTTGGAAGCGCGCCATCTCTCTAAAATAGAGAGTTTCAGTGACCGCACCTTCGCAAAAAATGTGTAGCTTCTTTTTCAACGCTCGCTTCGATTGTGCTGCTATCTTTCTTTTTGACTTCGGAGATTTTCTGCCCATTTTATGCGAACCATTCGAATTCCAAATTGGGAGGAACGGCACCCATTCGATCATCCAAATAAACTTTCTCTAGATCGTCCGAATATCTAAGAGAGAATTCGCTGGCTGAATAGAGTTCAGACTGTCCGCACCGGTCTTTTTCTACTAACCAAACCTCATCTCGGCGAAGCGATTTATCCGACAATAAGTTCGTGTCATGAGTAGTGAAGATAAGCTGGGCACCATTCTTATTGGTAATTTGACTAAGGAACAATTTCATTACTTGATTAGAAGCCCGAGTATGCAAGCTTGCGTCTAGTTCATCAACGAACAATACACCTCCGCTTTCCAACGTTTTGAAAGCACTGTTCAAAAGCTTAATTAGACGAAGCGATCCCGCGCTTTCCTCATGCGCCCTCAGCAAAAAGCCATCCTCACAACCCTCGTGCTTAAATAGTACATCGTACTCTTTGGCTTTTAGAGAAACATCGCCATCCTGACCCGTGAGGTCGCTAACAGCTTTCATCAATGCCAGCACTTTTTCATCGGGTTGATTTTCGCTGCGCTTTACTGGTTGTTTCTCGTACCCAATGATTCCTGTATCTAAAAACTGCAAAAACCTAACTGCGTTTTCATCGAGTTCTTGATCTTGCATGTCGTCTTCGATTTCAAATGGGGTCACCATGAAATCCGTCTCGATTTTCAACTTTTGAATAAAGTTGAAAACACTATCCAGCTGTGAGTGGTTTGCAGCAGAGGCTGCAGATAAGTACAAAACATCATCCCTAACCATCCCGGCAACGATAGCATTGGGCCCTTTTAGATTATTTCCGAAAGTGAGATCATTTCCGTTCCGCTCGTACCAAATTTGGCGGCGGTTGTTCGGATACGCATATAACCACTCTCTAACAAAGCTCTTTGAGTCGCACTCAAAGCCAAACTTGAACAGCGTGTCGTCACTTATAAAAGTTAGCTCTAATTCGGACGTCTCGCGAACCCCACTTGCTACCAACTTGAAATATTTTCTTGGCACGACTGGTTTATCGCGCTTTTCCGAGAATGAGCGGCGAACAGCCAGTCGAAGGAATGCGACCGCTGAAAGAATACTACTCTTTCCCGATGCATTCGGCCCGAAGATTGCAGCCACGGGCAAGACTTGCTTCGCCGTAGTAAATTTTGTTTCGACCACGCACTCGGTGCGTCCTTTTAAACTTGAAGCATTAAAATTGAGAGTTTGCTCCCCAAAAAAGCACCCCCAGTTTCGAAACCTGAACTCAACTAGCAAATCTGCCTCCGGCAAGTTTTAGAGTTATATTTGTCCATATTTCGCATACATAGCACTCTAATGTTATCCAAACATGTATTTCACGATAAAATTCTTTGCGCAAGCAAGCGAAGGGGGTGCATTGAAGCCGTAGGCCTTAATGCACCCCACCGCGCCCACCCTAATCCGCCGGCCGCGCATAGCCCTTCTCCGCGTCATGCTCCGCCCAGGCCGCCTGCGCCTTGGCTTCGTCGGCGAGATTCTCTTCCAGGCTGTCGGCCAGCGCGTCATTGCCGATGTCGCGCAGCCGCCGCACCGCCTCGCGGATCTTCCCGCGGAAGCCGTTGAACCAGCCCTCTTCGGCGCGCAGGTAGATGTCCTCCATCAGATGCTCTTCATAGAACGGGTCAGGCCCGAACAGGGCGCGGTTGATGTCCCACACCATGTGGCAGCGGTGCATGTACATGCCGTGAAACCGCATGTCGCCATCGGCCACCGGCACCACGTCTTCCAGCCCGTCATGCCAGGCCTCGCACACTTTGCGCATCAGCCGCCATTCGAAGGCATGGCCGCGCGCCTCGTGCGCCGCGCGCTGCGCCTCGCTCAGGCCGCTTGCCACCGGCGCGGCGAAATTCATCAGGCTGAGCAGGCGCCGCGCCTTGCGCATGTCGGCCTCGGCTTCCGGGATGTGGCCGGCGTCGAGCAGCGCGCTGACGCGGGCGCGGGCCCGGTCCACTTCGCGCTTCACCGGCGAGGCGTCGGCGTCCAGCCCCGCCTCGCGCACCATCTCCTCCGCCTCGCGGCGTACCCGGTCGACCTCTGTCTCGGCTGCGGCCGCCGCCGCGGCCTTCGCCTGCAGGTCGCTGGCGCGGAAGCCGTCTTCCCGCGCCCAGCCCGACAGCGTGGTGCGGGGGATTTTCAGCCGCGCGGCAATCGCGGCCAGCGGCTCGCCGGCTTCGGCGGCCTCCCGGGCCAGCCGGCGCAGGGCGGTGAGGGTTGCGGCGGGGCGGCGGTAACGGCGGGGGCGGTCTGGCTGTGTCATGGCGGGAAGTATACGCCCGGCGCCATTCCGGTCGGACAGGCCGGGCGCTGTCCCCCGCCCCGCCTGGCGCAAAGGAATGAACAGGCCTGCGCCTCTCCCCCATCACTCGGTCCAAAACTCATCCTGAGCGAAGTCGAAGGATAGCGGGCTTGTCCGGGCCTCCCCCCTCTTCCCTCCTCCATCCGGCCTGTCCGGGCCCTGCCCGTGCATCATCCGGTCTTTATCCGTTCATCCATCGTGCACCTGTTCGTGCTTCGTATCCGTGTGCGGTGCAGCATATTCACAGGGCGTCGCAATCCTGTGGAAAACCTCTCCTGTATGGCGAATTTTTCTTTACAGGGACTCGACTCAGGCGACTTTTTTTGAGATCGTTTCGGTAAGCCAACGACCTCGGCGCGGGAGCACAATCCGCGACAGAACGATGGCCCAGCACATCGCACCCGGAGACCCCGGGCCAATAGCCAGGCCGTGAGAGCGGCGGACGTGAAGGGCAAGGGTAAGGCGACGGGATAAAGCCAGGCGATGTCCATCTTTGGGGGAGCTAGACCCCTGGATTTGGAGCCCTATGCCGCGACCGGGGCGCGATCCGAAACGCGGTAACCAAAGGAAAATCCCTCGGGATGTCCGGCGGTTAGGCCAGAAGTTCACCCCTGGGTGATGACTGGCCGAGGTGAAGGATCTGGGCGCTCTTCGGAGCGACCTGCCGGAGCCAGGGTGACGAAGGAACCGCTCAAACGGAACCGACCGAGCCCCGTGTCAGCCGATGACCGACGACGAGTGCTAGCACATAGTCTCGGTAGTCTGATTCGATGACGCAGGAAAGGCGCGTGCCCTCGGGACCGCGCCTTTTTGCTGCCTGGAACAGGCCGAGCCTGCCCCGGCCTCCCCTCTCCCGACGTCACGGCTTGCAGCCCCGCCCGCATGGACTAAGTTCCTTTTAAGAATGCTAGTTGGGGCCCGTCCATGACCTACCTCCTTCCCGAAGACCAGCTTGACCCCGCCGCCTTCATCGCTCGTGGCAAAGGCCACCTGCCCGGCCATCTCGGCATCATCGTGACCACGCTGGAACGCCACCTCGTCGAGGGCCATTTCGAGATTGTCGCCACGCACCACGCGCCCAATGGCTACCTCCATGCCGGTGCCCTCGTCACCCTCGCCGACACGCTCTGCGGCTATGGCACCCTGGCCAACGTGCCCGCCGGTGCGACCGGGTTCACCACGATCGAGCTGAAATCGAACTTCTTCGCCACCGCCCTCGAAGGCCGCGTCCAGGCCCGCGCCACGCCCGTCCACGTGGGCGGCACGACCCAGGTCTGGGACTGCGAAGTCACCCATATGGAAACCGGCAAGCGCATGGCCCTCTTCCGCTGCTCACAGCTCGTGCTGCGCCCTAAAGGCTGACCACAAGCCCCGCGATCAGGTACATCACCACTGCGAACCCGCCCGCCACCAGCGCGTAGGGCATCTGCGTGCGCACGTGATCGATATGGTCACAGCCGGCCGCCAGCGAGGCGATGATCGTCGTGTCGGAGATCGGCGAGCAATGGTCGCCGAACACGCCGCCGCCCAGCACCGCCGCCAGCGCCAGCGAGGGCGGAATGCCCAGCGCCATGGCCAGCGGCATCGCGATCGGGATCATGATGCCATAGGTGCCCCAGCTGGTACCGGTCATGAACGCGGTCACGCCGGCCACCGCGAACAGCACGGCCGGCACCACGATCGGTGACACGAACTGCGCCGCCACACTGGACAGGAACGCCCCCGTCCCCAGCACGCGCAGGCTGTCACCAAGCGCGATCGACAGGAACAGGATCGCCACCACCGGCACCATTTCCGAAATCCCGGCAAAGCCGCGCGCCTGCAGGCCGCCTTTCGGGAACGCCTTGCCGGCTACCAGCAACAGGCCCGCCACGACCAGCGCCAGGCATACCGCCCACAGGATCGACTGGCTGCCGCTGCCCGCCAGGATATTGCCCCCGCCGGTCCACGCCATGAAGCCGAGCGCCGCGCCGATCATCACGATCAGCGGCAGCCACATGTAGATCGCCCGCGTCGGCGCGACGAGTTCATCATCCTCGACCTGGGCGACCTTGCTGGCCGCCGTCTTCATCGGCCCGAACACGCGCCCCGTGAACACTGTCAGGTAGACGCCCGCCAGGGTCAGCAGGGCGTAGAAATTCCACGGGATGGTGCCGGCGACAACGCCGATCGGGCTGTCAAAGCCATAGGGTTCCACCAGGCCGAGCGCATAGGCGCCCCAGCCGTTCAGCAGGATCAACGCGGATATCGGCGCCGAGGTTGAGTCAATGATATAGGCCAGCCTTTCACGCGACAGGCCGTGCGCATCGAACAGGCGCTGGCCCAGCACACCGCTGCTCAGCAGGCTGACATTCGTCTCGACGAAGATTGCCGTGCCGGCCAGTGCCGGGGCCAGCGCGGCCCGCCGCGGCGTCGAGACCAGGCCACGCTTCATCAGGCCGCTGACCAGCGCTTCCACGCCGCCACTGTCGCGCATCCATGCGATCAGGGCGCCGATCAACAGGCAGAATAACAGCACCTGCGCATTGCCGGTGCTGTCGAACACGCCCACGGCGCGGTCGATGCCGCCCAGTGCGCCCATGGCCGGATTGAAACCCGCAATCAGCGTTTCGGAGGCCAGCAGCGCAAGGCCCAGCGCCGCATATACATTGCGCGTCAGCATGGCGACGATGATCGCCAGAACCGGCGGCGCGACAGTCAGGATATCCAGGGCTCAGCCTCCCATATTTCCAGCCGCCAGCTATACGCATTCGCGGCCAAAAGCCCAGCGCCGGGCAGCTTCACATCTTCGCCAGCCATGCCGTACCGCTGGAATGGGTCAAATTTCACCCTTCCGGAGCAGGTTTTGGAAGCCTGTGTGCAATATTATACCCTGCCCACAACAAAAAACACGAAGCCCTTCTGCATGGACGACCTCACACGCACTTTCTGGCGCCAGCAGACCAGCATGGCCGTGACCGTGACCAGTGTCGCGATCATCGTCTCCATGGGCCTCGACTGGCTGTCAAATTCGGATACTACCTCCGCCGAGGTCCGCCATTCGCTGATGATGTCCTTCCTGATCCCGGCGGTCGTTGCTCCGCTGGCACTTTTCTATGTGATCCGGCAGAACCTGCGAAACCTGCACCTCCACCTCAAGGTCCAGCACCTCGCCAACCGTGACGACCTGACCAGCCTTGCCAACCGCCGCTTCCTGACCCAGCTCGTCACAGCGCGTCTCGCCGACACCGACCGTGCGCCAACCGGCCTGATCCTCGCCGACATCGACTGGTTCAAGCGCGTCAATGATACGTTCGGGCATGAAGCGGGCGACGAAGTGCTCTGCCATATCGCCCGGACGCTGGAGCACGCCGTGCCCGCAGGGGCCGTCGTGGCGCGCCTTGGCGGCGAGGAATTCACCATCGTCTGCGACGTTGCCGACCTCGACCAGCTCAGCCACGTCGCCGAAGCGCTTCGCCGGGCAATCGAATCCACGCGCCTGCTCTATCGTGGCGAGGCGATCCGCGTCACGATCAGCCTCGGCCTGACGCTGTTCCAGCCCGATGATACAGTATCATCGCTCCTGACACGCGCCGACAGGGCCCTTTATGACGCCAAGCATCTCGGCCGCAACCAGGCCGCACTGGCAGCATAGGCCCGCCGGCCGCTGCCCCGACCGCCGCACAATATTCCCGGAAATTTGATCGATCTGCCGCACGAAGCGGCAAGGGAATGCCTGTATCTGCTTCGGTATACGTTAGGAAATAGCATGTCGATGAGCCGGAATATCAGCACACGAAAATTCTGGTTCGGCCAGGCTCGCAACATGGCGACTGTCTCTATCTGCTCGATATTGTTGTCGGTCGTGTCCGTGTACCTGGCCACGAAAGGCTTCACGCCGAGCGACCGCCTGGTCGTCCTCTGGCTGAGTGCACTTCTGCCGGCAACGGTCTGTCCTTTTGCCATGACCTATGCCGGCTTCCAGAACCAACGCCTGCATCGGCTGCACCAGCAGGTCCACCATCTCGCCAATTCCGACGACCTGACCGGTCTCGCCAACCGGCGCTGTTTTCACCGCGAGGCCGCTCTCAATGTGTCCGATGCCGTGCACGAAGGCCGTCGCACCGCACTCATGGTGGCCGACATCGACTGGTTCAAGCAGGTCAACGACACGCACGGTCACGAGGCCGGAGATGAAACCCTGTGCCATGTCGCCAATACGCTGACCAGGATCGCGCCCGAAGGCGCACTGGTGGCACGGCTCGGCGGCGAGGAATTTGCCATTCTGTGGGAATACGATGATGCGGCGGATGTCGGCCACCTGGCCGAAGCGTTGCGCCGGGGCGTCGAAGCCACGCGGTTTTACTACCATGGCGAGACCATCAGCGTGACGATCAGCCTGGGCCTGTCGATCACCCGCACCGGCGACACGCTCTCCACCCTGCTCAAGCGCGCTGACGCCGCCCTCTACGAAGCCAAGAGTCACGGCCGCAACCGGTCCGAGCTGGCCGCCTGACCGTCAAAAAAAGGCCCCGGCTTTCACCGGGGCCTCTCACCTTGTTGAAGCGGAGGGGGCGCCGCTTCGACAAGTAGATCATTCTGGCGTGTGATCCATCGTGTGGTCCGCCGCGTCGTCCATGGCATCGGCTGCATCGTCGGCAGCGTCTTCCAGTGCATCACCGGCTTCTTCGGCCTTCTTCACGGCCTTCCAGGACTCGAATTCCACATCAGACAGCTGGGCGTCGCCATTGACGTCGTACTCGGCAAACGTCTCGGCAGTCACCGTGTCATCGGCGGCCTGGACCTCTTCGAGGCTGAGATAGCCGTTCATGTCGGTATCCACGTCTGCGAGCGCCGTGTCGTTGCCGGCAAGGGCAACCGGGGCGGCCAACAGCATGGCAAGGGCAGTATAGGCGATTGTCTTCTTCATTGGGTCTACTCCGTTTGGCTTCCCTGCCATCCGGACGTCGCCCGCTGGCAGTGACGGATCAAGGCGCTCACCCGCCCCGGCGTTCCCAACCTGTCTGAATGCTAAGACTCGTGGCCGGAATGTGGCAGGCGCGCCCCTTCCCCGACCGTGCATTGCAGGCAGCAAAAAGCCGCCTGCGCGCGAGTGCAGGCGGCTTCCCTCCCCAGCCCCCCGGGGCGGCCGCTCAGCCTGGTTAGAAGCTCAGCGGTGCATCTGGTTCCGGTTGCACCTCTGGTTCAGGCTCCGGCATGTTCTCGTTGATCGTGGTGTCTTGTGGTTGTGGCGCAGCCGAGGCCGTGCTGCAGCAGCGCACCTGCATCTCGAGGACGCGTTCGTTGAAGCGGCACTTCTCGTCATTGATCTCGCGCAGGAACGACAGGCCCCCGGCGCGGGTCGTGTAGCGCGTCTGGTTGCAGCTGGTCAGGACATAGCCTGGCCGGCAGGTGCCGGTATCGGTCTTCTGGATGGTGCGTGTCTCGCAGACCATCTCGTCCGTCTTGGCGAGGGCCGCTTCGGCAGCTGCCTTGGCCTCGTCAGCCGTGGCCTGTGCGGCGGCGGCGGCGCTGGAGGCACTTTCAGCCACGTTGCGCGCCTCTGACAGGCGCATGTCCGTCTCGGCAATCGCCGTTGACTGGCCATCGATCTCGACTTTCAGGCGGCAGACATTCTCGCCCGCCTTGTCGGGATTGGCGCAATAGTCGGCGACGCTCATTTCCTGTGGAATCAGGCTCTGGCACCCGGCCAGCGCCAGGGCCAGCAGCGTGCCGGCGGCGAGTTTTGCAATGCGCATAGTATCCTCCGCGTGTCGTTCGGGGGGCATTAAGCGGGCCGTGGACAGACGGGTCAACGCAAATCACGTAATGCGGGAATCAGGCTTTCAGCTTGTAGCCGGCCTTGAACATCCACCAGACAGCCGCCGTCGAGACCACTGACAGCACGCCGGTCACCCACATGCCGGTGACGATCGACGAGTTCGCAACGCCGATGAACCCATAGCGGAAACCGTCGATCATGTAGAAGAACGGATCCATGTGGGCCAGCGTCAGGAACGGCTCCTTCATCACCTTGATGTCGTAGAACGTGCCCGACAGGAAGGTCAGCGGCACGATCACGAAATTGGTCACGGCGGACAGGTGGTCGAACTTGTCGGCCCATATGCCGCCCATGGCGCCAAGTGCGCCAAGGATGATCGCCGCCGTCAGGCTGAACCAGATGATCGGCCAGACATGCACGACCGTCATGTCGGCCAGGCCGCTGAGCTGGATGCCGATCGCGGAAATCACCGCCACGAGCACACCGCGCGTGATGGCGCCACCCAGGAAGCCGGCCGTCAGTTCCATCGGCGACAGCGGCGGCATCAGGAAGTCGACATGGGTGGCGTTGAACTTGGCCTGCACCAGGCTGGAACTCGTGTTCTGGAAGGCGTTCTGCAGGATTGCCATCACCACCAGGCCCGGCGCCAGGAAGTTATTATAGCTCAGGCCCGCGAAATCGCCCTTCAGCTCACCCCGGTCCCCGAAAGCCAGCTTGAAAACCGTCATGAACAACAGCGTCGTCACCACCGGGGCCAGCACGGTCTGCAGCCACACTTTCATGAAGCGCCCGACTTCGCGCTTGTAGAGCGTCCACAGGCCGAGACCGTTGACGGCGCCATACTGCCGGATCGTCCGCTGGCCGCTTTGTGGAACCTGGGTGTCGGACAGGGCCGGACTGGCGGGCGGGGCATCGCTGGTGGAGTCAATCATCGGACGTATCTAGGACGCTTGCCCGCGATGAGCGAGGGGCAGGCCACAAGTTTTTCCGCGAATGACAAAATTATGGCCAGATTGCCTGATTGAGTGACAGGAGGGACACTAGATGTAGAAAGCCTGTGGAAAGCTACGCCTGCATGTTGTGTTTCATTTCGGTCCTGATACGATATCTAGGTGCTGAGAACGGTGGCTTGTACTAGTCACTACAACATATAGGGGCTGACGGAACCTTGTAGCGGGACCGTAAACCTAGAGCTGGGAGACCTCAATCCATGTCATGGACCGATGAACGGGTAAATGTACTCAAGAAACTCTGGGCGGAGGGCCATTCGGCCTCCCAGATCGCTAAGCAGCTGGGCGGCGTCACCCGCAATGCCGTGATCGGCAAAGTCCACCGCCTCGGCCTGTCCGGCCGTGCGACCCCGTCGCGCCCCGTCAAGCGCCCGCCACGCCTGGCCCGGCCGAAGCCGCGCCTGATGCCGGACGGTACCGTGACAACGCCCGCCGCCGCTGCGCCGGCTCCGACAGAGCATGCGCGCCCGGTCGAGCGTCCTGCGATGATCGCGCCACTGCCACCGCTGAAACTCGCCGATGGCGGCGCCGCGACCATCCTCACGCTGCGGGATTCCATGTGCAAATGGCCGATCGGCGATCCGGCGGACCCGAAATTCGCGTTCTGCGGCCGCAAGTCTGACTGTGGGCCCTATTGCGCCGAGCATGCCAAGGTGGCGTTCCAGCCGGCCCGCAAGCGGGACCAGAAGAAAAGCCAATACGATTATGTGCGTCGCATCGCTGGCTGATTCCAGCCGGTAACCCCAGCGACCCACAGGAAAGCCCCCGGAGTTATTCTTCGGGGGCTTTTTCTGTCTCGGGATCCGCCTGCGCCGGCGCATCCTGCGGCTCGATCCGGACGCGGATCGGCCCTGGCGGTTTCAGGTTCAAGTCGCGCTGCGGGAACGGGATTTCGATATTGTGACGCTCCAGGGCCGTATGCAGCGCCCAGTTATAATCCGCCTTCACCTTGGACGGCTTCTTCACCGCCTCTTCGTTCAGCCAGACGACCAGTTCGAAATCGAGGCTGGAGTCCCCGAACCCCACCAGCCAGACCTGCGGCGCGCGCGGACCCATGTTCTCGAGCGTCCAGTTGACCTCGGCAGCCGCTTCCAGCCCTGCCTGCCGCACCAGGTCCTTGTCGGTGCCATAGGCGACACCGAACGGCACCCGGATGCGCCGGCGCGCCTCGCGCAGGGTCCAGTTGATGACCTGTGCCTTGATGAACTCCTCGTTGGGCACCAGGATATCGACATTGTCGTTGGTCGTGACCAGGGTCGACCGGATGTTGATCTCGTTGACCAGCCCCGTCACGCCCGAGGGCAGTTCGATGAAGTCGCCGACCTTCACCGATTTCTCGAACAGGATGATCACGCCGGAGATGAAGTTCGAAAAGATCGACTGCAGGCCGAAGCCGATGCCGACACCAAGGGCACCGGAAAACACCGCCAGCGCGCCAAGCGGCACGCCAATCGACTGGAGCGCAACCACGACCGCAAAGCCGATGACGACGATCTTCGTGACCTGGCCGAGAAGCCCCGCCGTGGACGGGTTGAGCTGGCGGGTCGACCGCAGCTTTATCTGCGCAGCATCCCCGGCCACCCGACCCAGCCAGAGCGCCGCGATGGCGATCAGGATATTGGCCAGCAGGGTCAGGGCGTTGATTTTCGTTCCGGCGACATGGGTGCTGCGCAACAGGTCGAGTGTCGGCTGCAGCAGGTGCAGGATGAACAGCGCGGCCACAGTCCATGCGATCACCGCAAAAAGCGTCGACCAGATGGTCTCGCGCATGTTCAGGGTCATCAGCCGCACGACGATCCAGGCGTTCATCAGGCTGCCGACAATCCGCAAACCCTCATAGGGCAACCCGGCCAGGCTGAATCCAAACGCTGCGCACCAGATAAGGATGACGCTGATCAACGGCCAGGAAACCTTGGCAAATGACCGGCAGAACCGCGAATACATGACCGCCGCGGCGTACTTTTCAGCCACGTGCAACAGCATGCGCCGCGGCACGCGCGACGCCAGCCAGCCGATCGCTGCGGCAGCAATGATGATGCCCACCTGCCACAGCATCGCGATCGACAGGGCCCGTTCAAGGAAGGCCGCCAGCCAGACCTGCGCCTGCCCCATGAACGTGGTCACTTGCGACCCGACGGCCTCGATATCAATGTTATCAGGGTCCATGTGCCTACCTCAGATCCATTTCATCAGCTTGAACAGCAGGAATTCGAGGCCCACCAGGACGGCAAGAATGGCCACAGTGATCCAGAACGCCCCGCTGGAATCGACGCCCGGCATGCCACCGACATTGATACCGAGCAGACCTGTTACGAAGCCGAGCGGCAGGAAGATCGCCGCAATGATGGAAAAAATGAACATGGTCCGGTTCATTTCACTGGCGGCCCGGTTGTTGAGATCGTCCTGCAATACGAGAGCGCTTTCCTTCGAGACGTCAAGATCCTCGAGGTTCCGGGTCAGCCGGTCCAGCATCTCCCTGACCATGTTGCGATTGCTGGCCGACATCCAGTCCGGCGGGTCACGCTGCAATTGCAGCAGGGCATCATATTGCGGCGAGAGATAGCGCTTGAAGGCAAGACAGGTGCGCCGGATACCGCCGATCTCCTCGACCAGGGTCTTGGGTGTCGCCGCTGCGGCGTCCGCTTCCAGTTCGTCGATCCGATCATTCATCGCAACGATGGCCTGGGTGATCTTGCCGATCAATTCCCTGGTCAGCGCCATCACCAGGTCGCCTGCCGTGCGCGGACCGGTTCCTGCATCCTGCAGGCTGGCCAGCACATCGCGCGGGGTCTGCAGCCGGCGCCGGCGCAATGTGATGACCCGGTTCTTCTCGGCCCATACCTGCATGGCGATCATGTCTTCAGGGACATCCCCGGGATTGAAATTGACCCCCCGCAAGATGTTGATGAGGCCGTCGCCTTCGCGGAACACGCGCGGCCGGGTCTCGTTCGAGATCAGCACATCCATTGTGGCATCAGAGGCCGGCAGCGCGGCATGCAACCATTCCGACACGCCGGGTACGGTACGGTCCATGTGCAGCCACAGCACATCGGTGGCATGTAGTGGGGTCCATGCCTGCGCTTCCTGCCAGTCCAGCATCCGGCAACCGCCAGCCCCGTCGAGCACACAGCCGAACACCATCGGTTCGCCGGGGCTGTTACTGCTGGAGGGGCCTGTCGTCATACGCGGGTCCGTGGCTGTTGGTCTGCCATGACGACTTAAGCCGATCACGGCCTCCGGCGCAAACGCGCCGCACCGGTCAGAGACGATAGTCCGGCAGGTCGAAATCATCCTTCAGGCTTGGCCCGATCGCCAGGTTTGCCACGAATGGCACCCGCAACAGGTTGGTCACCAGGTTGCGAACGCCAATGCCGAGCGCCGTCTTCGGCGCGAACGAGGACGCGAAGGCCCGTGCGGATTTCTGTTTCGCCAGCAGGAAGGGCCGCAGCCGCGCTTCATGCGCGGCGAAGGCCGCGCGATGATCGCCGCCTGCCCGCTGCAGTTCGCCAGCCAGCACATAGGCCTGCGTCATCGCAAGACCGGTGCCCTCCCCTGCCAGCAGCGACACGCAGGCCGCTGCATCACCGACCAGCATCGCCCGACTCTTTGACCAGGCCGGCATCTCGATCTGGCTGACCCGGTCGAAATAGATGTCGTCAGCGTCCTCCATGACCCCGAGGATGTCGGGGCATTCCCATTTCATGTCGCTGAATATGTCGCGCAGCGCCGCCTTCCGGCCGGCCATGGCGTGCGGCTCCGGGCCGGTCATCCGCCCGGCTTCGAACACGAACAGGAACAGGGTCGTGCCGCCGCGCAGGGCGAACCGGAAAATCGTCCGTCCAGGCACGGCATGGCTGAGATAGACATTTTCGTCGCGCGGCGTGTAGCCGGAGACTTCGAACGCCGCGACGTAGAAGCCCAGCTTACGTTCGTAATCCACCTCCGGCCCGAACAGCAGGCGCCGCACATTAGAGTGCAGCCCGTCGGCGCCGATCACCAGGTCGAAATCGCGCCGGGCGCCGCTCTCGAAACGAACAGCCACGCCCTCGTCCCCCATGTCGATCGCGGAGATGCTGTCGCCGAACACGGTCTCGACCTTGTCCTGGACTGCCATGTAGATGCATTCGGCAAGGTCGCCCCGTGGCAGGCTCGTGTACCGCCCTCCGGTCATCCGGCCGAACACCTTGGCGGAAAATGCCGCCGCCTTAGTGCCATCCGCGTCCACGAAGCGGACCTCTTCGATCGAATAGCCGCGCGCCCGGACATCTTCCAGAACGCCCATCCGTTCGGCAATCGTGTAACCTGTTCCCCAGAAGTCGATGACATAGCCACCAGCCCGGAAGTCCGCCGCATGCTCGACAAGTACAGGCTTGTGCCCTGACCGCTCGAGCCAATAGGCGAGCGTTGGTCCGGCAACGCCAGCGCCGCTGATGCAAATCTTCATCGCACCGTCCTTTCCGGAACGGGCTAACAGAAATGCTCCGGGTCTGAAAGGCGGCCACGCCCCGGCTTGCCCAATTTTCCGTAGCCGTCATATTCACGCGCACACCAGAACGGGAGACTGCCATGAAACGCCTCGCCTGCGCACTTGTCCTTGCCGGCCTTGCCACCACCGCCCAGGCCGACGTGGTCGCCGCGGCCCCCGACCATTACGTGCTCAGGCACGAGGCCACCTCGTCGCTAGCGCCCGCCGCCATGTGGCAACGCCTGGTCCATCCGGAGACATGGTGGTCACCTGACCATTCCTATTCGGGCGATGCGGCCAACCTGGCGCTCGCCCCTGTTGCCGGCGGCCTGTGGACGGAAACCTGGGACGGTGGATCGGTCGCCCATGGCCAGGTCCTCACGGTCCTCGAGGGTGAACTGCTGCGCCTCGACGCACCGTTCGGGCCGTTGCAGGCGCTCGGTGTCACGGTCGTCTGGACCATCACCATCGCGCCCGACGGCGACGGGTCGAAAGTCACGTTCGACGAAGTCGCAAACGGCACGGCGGCCAGCGGCCTCGCCGATCTCGCCCCGGCTGTCGACGCGGTGAAGGCCCAGGCAATGGCCCGCCTGACGCACACGGACTAGGCCTCGCGCCGGATCACCCAGTCGAGCCCGTCGGGCACCTGCGCCACATCGACGGACATGAAGTCCCGCGAGGCCTGGATCGCACCGCGCCACAAGTCGCACCAGCACGCCAGAACGACGTCCCGCTCGGTGCCGTCCATGCCGCGCACGATGCGCAGCCCTGTCTGGTGCACGCTGGTGCCACCGCCGTCCTGCACTGCCACGGACACATCATCCCCCATGCCCGCCATCATCGCCGCAAGGAATCCGGCCGCCGCCTCGGGCCCGCCTTCTTCCACGCCGAGCGCCGCCGCCATGTGCCGGAACTGCTGCAGCCCGGTCAGGCGCGCAGCGAGCTTGCCGAGTTCCAGCGTCCGCGCTTCGCCCAGCACGCCGACCAGTTCGGACAGGCCATTGCGGATATAGTCCATCGCATAGTTGCGGTTCGCCTTGGCCAGGCGCGCCTCATCCCACGTCCCTTCCGGCGGACGCGGCTGCTGCGTGGGGTCGTAGGCCGGCGGGCGCTCGTCCGGGCGAAATTGCAGCCGCTCGTCCTCGGCAAGGGCATCATCGTATTCGCGGAAATAGCCGCACAGGCCGAACTGGCCGGTCATGTCCTCCGACACGCAGACAAAACCGAGCCGCGGATTACCCAGCGACACCCCGTTCTGGGCATACCAGCCCCGCAGGAACCCCCGGCTCGCTTCCACCGGCACGCCACAGATCGCAGGGCCATCATACATCCAGCGTGGATACCGGAAGCGCACCCAGGCCTTGGTGTCGCTCTCTTCCATGTATTCCACCGCTACGCCGCCCATGCCGTTCGACAGCACATGGTATCGCGCGCAGGCTACGGCATGCGGCAGGGCATCAAGGCCCAGCTTACGGAAACTGGACAGGAATTTCGCCTCGTGCTGGCGCCGGAACAGGCGGAACATCCAGTCGCCGACAACGGCCGGCCCCTCCCGCGTCGCGACCATCAGTTCGAGGCCGAGCAGGTACTGGTGGTGCAGGTCCGCCTGCGCACCAATCGCCGCCAGCGCTGCATCGTCCCTGCTCTTCGCCACCATCTCCCTGCCTCCATGTCGTCCTTCGCCGAGCCTGACGCGAACACGGCCCGGCGGCAAGCGGCAGCGCGCCCGCGCAAACCCCCTTGCCGCCCCGGCCCGGCCCGGGCTAAACCGGCGCCATGACCGACACACTCCCCGACCGCCTCAGCGTCAATCCGAAGAGCCCCTTTTACGACGAAGCCCTGCTGCTGCGCGGCATCGGCGTTCGTTTCAATGGGACAGAGAAAACCAATGTCGAGGAGTATTGCATCTCCGAAGGCTGGATCCGCGTTGCCGCCGGCAAGGCGGTTGACCGCAAGGGCAACCCCCTCACCATGCTGCTGAAGGGCCCGGTCGAAGTCTGGATCAAGGACGAGCCGGAGGCCTAGACCTCGCGGATCAGGTCCTGGCCCTGGTTGCGGACATTGCCGACGGCCGACCCGACCACCCATATGTTCATGTCCTCGGCCGGAAACGGTTCGAACAACGCCTCCACATCCTTGCGCGAGGTGTCCAGCCAGCGGGCATAGTCCGACGGGTGCAGGATGACCGGCATCCGGAAATGCAGCCCCGCCGTCGCATCATTCGGCACGGTCGTGAGGATGGTGAAACTGTCAATCTCAGACCCGTCGATCATCGCCCGGTCCCAGAGGCCCGCAAAGCAGAACCAGCGGCGGTTCTTCAGGCCGATCGCGAACGGCGTCTTCGCCCCCTTTTGCCCGGTCCACTCATAGTATCCGCTGGCGGGCACCAGGCAGCGGCGATGCCGGAACGCGCCGCGAAAGGCATTGCTGGTGTCCACGGTTTCGCATCGGGCATTGAACGACGAGAACGTCTTCTCCTTCAGCGGCTTGTGCCACCACGAGGGCACCAGCCCCCACATTGCAGGCGCCAGTTCGCGCGCCGTCTGGTCCGGGCCGTCGCCTTCGGGCACCAGCCGGATGATCGGCGCGATCTGGGTCGGCGCGATATTGTAGGCAGGCTCCGGCGGGTCGACATTGTCCGGGATGATCAGGTTGAGCCCGGTATAATATTCTTCCCAGGTCACCCCGTGTCTGAAAAAGCGTCCGCACATGCCGCCAGCCTAGCAAGCTATCGGCGCAAACCCTAGACCGCTTTTGTGCCTGCGGTCCGGCCCGGGGCGGCGGGCATCCATATGCCGAACGCGCTGCCCTCTCCCATCCGGGTTTCCACCGACAGGCCGCCGCGATGGTGCGCCATGATGTGCTTGACGATGGCAAGGCCGAGGCCGGTGCCGGTGATCTTGCCGCCCCGGCTCTGGTCGGCGCGGTAGAAGCGTTCGCCGAGGCGCGGCAGGTGTTCGCGTTCGATGCCCGGCCCCTGGTCCTCGATGCGCAGCCAGACCGACGGGTCCGGCACGCCGGGCCGGCCACCGGCGGGCAGCAGGGTCATGCGGTCGCTTTCGGGCCAGGCCTGGCCAGCCATGCCACGGGCGTCCGCCATGCTGGCGGCGTCACCATAGGATACCGTGACACGCCCGCCGGCGCTGGAATATTTCAGCGCATTCGTCAGCAGGTTCTCCACGACCTGGACCACCTCGTCGCGGTGCGCGATCACCGGCAGCGCGGCGGCGTCGCCGCGAATGTCCAGCGTGATGCTGCGGTCGTCGGCAATCGGTTGCAGCGCCTCGGCGGCGTCGCGCACGATGCGGGTGAAATCCTCGCGCTCACTCGGCGCAATATGCTCGGAAAACTCGATCCGCGACAGCGACAGGAGGTCGGCGATCAGGCGGCTCATCCGTTCGGATTCACCGGCCATGATATCGAGAAAGCGGTCCCAGGACGCCTTGTCGTCCTTGGCCGGGCCGCGCATCGTTTCGATGAAACCGGACAGCGCCGTCAGCGGCGTGCGCAATTCATGGCTTGCATTGGCCAGGAAGTCCGACCGGGCCCGCGCCGCCCGGCGCACAGGTGTCAGGTCTTCCAGCATGACCAGCGTATGGCCTGTGCCCTGCAACAGCGAGACATTCGCGCGCCAGGTCTCGTCAGGGCCGCTATTGACCTCCACCGACATGATCCCGGCCTCTTCGCCCTTCGCCGTCCGTTCGATCGCCGACAACAGCGCCGGAGACCGGATAACCGCGCTGGCATGCGGCTTGTAGCGCCCTTCCAGGTGCAGGATCATGTCAGCCGGCGGATTGAACCCGGTGATGCGCCCCTCCAGGTCCACTTCGAGCGCCGGCAGGGGCAGCGCTTGCAGGACCTGCGCGATGGCCTGGTCCTGTGGCCCCTCCGGGCTGGTCGACTGCGGCCCGGATGGCGAGGAAACGGGCAGGAATGCGGCCGACCCGACATAATAGGCGACCACCACCGATACGGAGACGGCAAATGCCGTGATCGCTTCGATCCAGCCCAGCTCTCCGGTCACGGCAAGCAGGAACAGCACGGCCGAAAAACACAGGCCGACGACGACAAAATCGCGCGCGCGGCGTGTCAGTGCGCTCCGGCCCGGAAGGCGGACGTCGGATGGATCTACTCTGTTCATCCGGTCTCCCCCTCCCCTTGCCGGACTGCCGCGGCCAGTCCGCCATTCTCCAGGCTGCGGCTACAGCGCCACCGGACATCTGCCAAGCCCCGACCGCCGCATTCTAGCAGTCTGCCGCCCCCGTGACACCCAGGCCAAAATTATTGAAAGTCGATAATTTTTCGTTGACAGTCGACTAGCGCCATCGTAACCGGAGGGCGAGACACTCGGGAGCTTTGGCTGCGGCATGAAACGATCTGTTCTATTACTCGGCACGGCATTTGTTGCGGCGTGTGCATCGTCTTCAGGGTCACATGGCCAGCGTGCCGGCCAACCCGTGGAATTTTTTGCCGTTTCTGTCGAAGCACCGCAGGAATGGGCCGCCCGCGGCGTCGCCGGCGTTCCGACGAGCGCAGACTGGCTCAGCCAGTTTCATGACGCGGTGATGGTTGATCTCGTCAACGAAGCACTGACCAACAGCCCGACACTGGAATCCCGCGCGGCCCTCGTGCGCGCATCGAAGGCGTTTGCCCGCGCCGCCCGGTCGCAGCGCCGCCCGAGCGTCAGCGCTTCGGCCTCGGCAGGCGTCACGTCGACGTCGAACAATTTCGGCGGCAATTCCGACCGGTCGACCGACGGCACCTACGGCATCGGCCTGGATGCGAGTTGGGAAGTCGACCTGTGGAACCGGATCGGGTCCGGCATCGGCGCCGCCGATGCAGACCTGGTGGCCAGCCAGGCCGACTATGCCGCTGCCGAACTCTCTGTCGCCGCGCAGACGGCCATCGCCTGGATCAATCTCAACGAGGCCCTCGCCCAGGAGCGCGTCGCCGTCCTGACATTCGAGGCGCGTGACCGTGTGCGCACCCTGACCGAACGGCGCTTCCAGCGCGGCCTCGCTGATGCGCTCGACGTGCGCACCGCCCGCAGCGCGCTCGCCGGGTCGGAAGCCACGATTGCGGCCCGCCGCCAGCTGTCCGGCGAAGCTGCCCGCCGGCTGGAAACGCTGGTCGGACGTTACCCGTCAGCCGAAATCCAGGCCCCGGCCGAAATCGCCTCGCTCGAAGTCATCACGCCGGAAGGCAATCCCGCCCTCCTCCTGTCGCGCCGCCCGGACATTGCCGCCGCCGAGGCGCGCATCACCGCCGCCGGCCTGCGCGCCGAGCAGGCCCGCCTCGCCATGCTGCCATCGCTGCGCCTGACTGCATCTGCGGGCACCAACACGACCGAGATTTCCGATCTGTTCGATCCCGAACAGATCGCGGCCAACCTGATTGCCGGCCTGGTGCAGCCACTGTTCACCGGCGGCAATCTCGACGCCCAGCGTGACGCCGCCGTGGCCCAGGCCGAATCCGCCGTCGCCAATTACGCCGCTGCCGCGCTTGACGCCTGGCGCGAGGTTGAAAACGCGCTCGCCGCCGATATCCTCCTGGCCAACCAGGAAGACGCCCAGGCCCGCGCCCTTGAAGAAGCCCGCCTCGCCGAAGAGCTAGCCGAACGTCAGTACACCAGCGGTACGATCACCATCTTCAACCTGATCGACGCCCAGACACGCCGCCTGAACGCCGAGAGCCTTCTGGTATCGGCCCGCGCCAGCCGCGCTGCGAACCGGGTTGCCTACCACCTCGCGCTTGGCGGCGGCCTGCCGACCGGTACAGGCTCGAGCCAATCTGTTATAATGGACACCCCAAAGAACGCCGCACTGCGTGGCAGGAGCTGATTTACATGAGCCGCATTGTCTCAATCCTTGCCCCGATCATCGTGATTATCGTGGTCGGCGTCGGCGGCAGCTTCGTGCTGCAAATGATCAAGCCGGAACCGGAAAAGGCCGACGAGGCCAAGGTCGGTCTGAACGTGTTTGCCGAGGTCGTGCGCCGCGGCAACCTGCACCTTACGGTCGAGGCCCAGGGCGAAGTGCGCCCGCGCCGCGAGATCGTGGTCGCCCCACAGATTTCCGGTCGCGTGTCTTATGTCTCGCCTGACTTCATTGATGGCGGTTTCATCAAGAAGGGCCAGCTGCTGGTCCGCGTCGAAGCGGCTGATTACGAGCTCGCCGTCGTGCGCGCCCGCTCCGGTGTCGCCAGCGCCGAACAGCGCCTCGCCCGCGAAATCGCCGAAGCCGACCTTGCCGCCCAGGACATCGCCGACCTCGGCCTCGAGAACGTGACGCCCCTCGCCCGCCGCGAACCGCAACTGGCCGAGGCCCAGGCCGCGCTCGACGGCGCCAAGGCCCAGCTGAAGGACGCCGAACTGGCCCTCGACCGAACCGCGGTCTACGCGCCGTTCGACGGCCGCGTGCGCGAACGCAGCGTGGATATCGGGCAGGTCGTGGCCGCAGGCTCCGCCCTTGGCCGCATCTTTGCCAATGACGTGGTGGAAGTGTCGCTGCCGCTGAAGGATGCCGAAATGGGCCGGCTCGGCCTGCCGCTGGCTTTTGCCGCATCCGAACAGTCTCCCGGCCCGAAGGTCGACTTCACTGCCACCGTGGGCGGTGTCGAACGT
The DNA here is from genome assembly GCF_000685275.1 of Hyphomonas johnsonii MHS-2. Classification (GTDB taxonomy): domain Bacteria; phylum Pseudomonadota; class Alphaproteobacteria; order Caulobacterales; family Hyphomonadaceae; genus Hyphomonas; species Hyphomonas johnsonii. Next base: position 88,554 of record NZ_ARYK01000003.1, on the reverse strand, counting down.
CACTGGACGGGCGAAGTCGTCCGCAGCGCTGCGGCAGTCAACTCGATGACGCGCCAGATCAACGTGATCGCGGAACTGAAGGATCCCTACGGCAAGGGCGCTGACGGCGATGCCCCGATGGCACCCGGCCTGTTCGTCAATGCCACGATCGAGGGCGAGACCATTCCGGACGTGCTGATCGCGCCGCGCGCGTCTCTGCGCGGCGAAGACCGCATTTTCATCGGTGACGCGGAAAACGGCAAACTGTCGATCCGCCCGGTCGACCTGATCTATTCCGACGCAGACGGCGCCTATGTCCGTTCAGGCATCGCGCCTGGCGAACTCGCCATTGTCAGCCCGGTCCAGGCGCCGTTCGACGGCATGAGCATCACGGTCATGGAGCGCATGGAAGACGGCACCGTCAAAGTCTATGAGCATGACAAGCCCGACGACGCAGCAGGCGGCGCAGACGTCCGCGAAGAGGCCGTCGCGCTGAAAGGGGATGAGGGAACGTCACGATGAGCGGAATAGTCGCCTGGTTCGCCCGTAACGCTGTTGCCGCCAATCTGCTGATGATCGTCGCCTTTGTCGGCGGCATTTTCGGCTACACGAAGATGGAACAGGAGATGTTCCCGGTGATCAACGTCACCGGCGCCTCCGTGTCCGTCGCCTGGAACGGCGCCTCGCCGCAGGATGTCGAAGAGCAGATCGTCACCCGCATCGAGGAAGCCGTCGCCGACCTCAACGGGCTGGACCGGATCACGTCGATTGCCAGCGAAGGCTTCGGCGTGGTCAACATCAAGGGCCGCGATGACGTCGACATGGAAGTCTTCGTCAAGGACGTGGAGCGCCGGGTCAACCAGATCAACAACCTGCCCCAGGCGGCCTTCCAGCCGCAGATCACGCGCTGGGAACAGCGCGACCAGTACATGGGCTTCGCGATCCACGGCAATGTCGACAACCGCACGCTCAAGCGCGTCGCCGACACCGTGCGTGATGAACTGGCCAAGCTGCCCGGCGGCGAACTGGCCGAGCTGCAGGGCACGCTGGACGAACAGGTCAGTATCGAAGTGTCCGAGCAGGCCCTGCGCCGCTTTGGCCTCAGCTTCAGCGACGTGGCGAACGCCATCCGCGAGTCGTCTCTCAACTCGTCCGGCGGACGCATCGAATCCTCGACCGGCGACGTCAACATCACGGCCCGCCAGCTGGCCGACACCGCCGACCAGTTCAGCAAGATCATCATCCGTCAGACCAGCAGCGACGGCACGGTCTTCGTCTCCGATGTCGCAACCGTCATCGACGGCTTTGTTAGCGACAAGCTGAAGGCGACCTTCGACAACGAGCCGACAGCGTTCGTGATGATCCCCTCCCCCGACAAGATGGACATCGTCAAATACACCGACGGGTTCAAGGAGTTCGTCAAGAAAGCCAACGACCCGGCCAACGGCATCCTGCCGGAAGCCGTCAAGATCGACGTCCTCTGGGACAATTCGGTCGAGTTCAAGGCCCGCATGGACCTGATCACCCAGTCGGCCCTTTCGGGCGCCGTGCTCGTCATGCTCGTGCTGGTCCTGTTCCTGCGCCCATTGGTGGCGCTGTGGGTGACCATCGGCATCTTCACCGCCTTCGCCGGCGGCATCATGCTGCTGCCCTATTTCGGCGTGTCCTGGAACATCCTGTCCACCTTCGCCGTGCTGCTGGTGATCGGCGTGGTCGTCGATGACGCCATCGTTGTCGGCGAGAACATACACAGGGAAGTCGAAAGCGGTCGGCGCGAAGGCATCGACGCGGCGATTGTCGGCACCCAGCTGGTTCTCAAGCCGGTCGTCTTCGGCGTCCTGACCACGATCATCGCCTTCCTGCCCTGGGCCTTCATCTCCGGTCCGACGCGCATGTTCACCCAGCAGATCACGTTCGTGGTCGTTGCCGCCCTCATCTTCTCGATCGTCGAGTGCATGCTCATCCTGCCGAGCCATCTGGCACACATGAAGAAGCAGGAATTCGACGGCCCCACCGGCGGCTTCATGAAGTTCCAGCGCCGCATCGCCGACAGCCTGCTCTGGTTCGCCAACCACCTCTACAAGCCCGTGCTCGAATTTGCGATGAAGTTCCGCTATGCAACGGTCGCCTTCTTCTTCTGCCTGTTCGCGCTTGCCTTCCAGATGCAGACAAGCGGCATCGTGCCCTTCCAGTTCATGCCGGAAATCGAGGCCGACCTGATCCAGGTCAGCATCGAGATGCCGGAAGGTACGCCCTATGAACGCCTGCTGCAGGTCCGCGACCAGCTGCAGGGCGGCATCGACCGCATCATGGATGAAACCGACAAGGAATACCCGGAGCTGAAAGACGGCCTGGTCACGCAGGCCTCGGTCGTCGCGTCCGGCAAGTTCGTCCGCGCCTGGGTCGGCCTTGCCCCGCCAGAGGTCCGGCCTATCGAGATCCGCACCAAGGATGTCTCCGAACGGCTCCGTGACCTGGTCGGCGAAGTCCAGGATGCCCAGGAGATCGGGTTCGATTTCACCTTCAACGAAGACGACAGCGGCATCCGCTTCGCGCTCAACCACCAGGACCTCGCCCGCCTGCGCGAGGCGGCCGCCGACGTGAAGGCGCACCTTGCGACCTATTCCAACGCCTTTGACATCGGCGACAACCTGTCCTCCTCCGCCGAGGAAATCCGCATAACGATGAAGCCCGGCGCCGAAACGCTCGGCATCACGCTGGCGGATGTCTCGCGCCAGCTGCGCCAGGCCTATTATGGCGAGGAAGTCCAGCGCCTGCCGCGCGACGGCGAGGACGTGCGCGTCATGGTCCGCCTGCCCGAAAGCGCACGGGCAGACCTCGACAGCCTCGACAGCCTGAAGCTGCGCACCATCGACGGCCGGGAAATCCCGGTCACGCAGGTCGCCGACTTCGAATACGCCCCCGGCATCAACCGGATCATCCGGCGCAACCGCACCCGGTCGGTCGCGGTCTATGCCGAAATCAAGGGCGAAGGCGGCCGCGCCCAGATCATGGGCGCGATGGAAAAGGAATACTGGCCCGAATTCGAGAAGCGCTTCCCGGATGTCCAGCGCGGTGAAGCCGGCGGTTTCGAGGAAGAGCAGAAATTCTTCGCCGAGATCGGCCGCCTGGTCGTCATCGCGATTGGTGCCATGTACATCCTGCTGGCCGTCGCGTTCCGGTCATACTCCCAGCCGATCCTGCTGATGATGGCCCTGCCCTTTGCCTATTGCGGCGCGATCTTCGGCCTCGCCCTGTTCAACACGCCGATGGCGATGTTTGCCTTCTTCGGCATCGCCGCCGCCGCAGGGGTCGTGATCAACGACAACCTCGTGCTGATCGATTACGTCAACCGACGCCGCGACGAAGGCGCCGGGGCGATCCAGGCACTGGTCGATGCCGGTGTCTCGCGCTTCCGTCCGATCCTGCTGACATCCGTCACCACCTTTGTCGGCATCCTGCCACTGCTCGCCGTCCGCTCCACCCAGGCCCAGTTCCTGAAGCCGATGATCGTGTCGCTGGCCTGCGCGGTCGCCTTCGCGATCTTCGTGTCGCTGCTGATGGTGCCGGCGCTCTACGCTGTCGGTGTCGAGATTGGCCGGATCTTCCGCTGGACCTGGGGCGGCAAGCCCTTCCGCCAGATCGGCGAGACCTATTCCGGCGAAGTCACCATGGATGAAGACGAACTGATCGGCACTACCAGGGGAGACGACCTTGGGGCGTTCGCGCCTGCCGAATGAGACTGGATTAACCTGTGACATGCCCTCCCCTTCCATGAGAAGCGGGAACACGGACATGGCCCTGCAAATGGAGAAGTGCACATGAAACAACTGATGTTGGGTGTTGCAGCCATCGCGCTGCTGACCGCCTGCGGCCCTGCCAAGGAAACGGCGAAAGTCGAGGCTCCCGCGCCAGCCCCCGTCGCCAATGCCGATGGCAAGTATGTCACCGCCGAAGGCCTCGAACTGTCCTCCCCGGACACCTGGGGCAAATGGGGCATCAACCTCGACACGCAGAACCCCGACATCCGGCCCGGCGACGACTTCTACGCCTTCGTCAACGGCAAGTGGCTCGACAGTTTCGTGATCCCGGCCGACCGGACTCGCTACAGCTCCTTCACCCTGCTCGCCGAGAAATCCGAACAGCGCGTGCACAAGATCATCGAGGAACTCGCCGCCGCCAAGCCGGATCCGGCAACGCTCGAAGGCAAGGTCGCCACGATCTACAACGCCTACATGGATACCGCCACGATCGAAGCCAAGGGCCTCGCACCGGCCCAGCCCTATATCGACCGGATCAAGGCAATGTCGAGCCGTGAAGACCTCGCCAGGATCTTTGCCGCGAACGGGTTCGCCTCGCCGATCGGAGGCTGGGTCGATGTCGATTCCAAATCGACCGAAGACTATATCTTCTACATCAACCAGGGCGGCCTCGGCATGGGCGACCGCGACTATTACCTGGTCGCCAATGACAAGAACAAGGAATTGCTGGCCGGCTACAAGACCATGCTGACAGGCCTTCTGACCGAAGCCGGCTACGCCGACGCAGCTGCCGCAGCCGACCAGGTCATCGCGCTCGAAACCCGGATCGCAGAGGCCCACTGGGATCGTGCCGCAGGCCGCAACCGGGACCTGACCTATAACAAGATGTCCAGGGACGACCTCATTGCCCTGGCCGGTGCCTTCCCCGCCGCCACCATGATCAATGACCTCGCCCTCGGCGACCAGTCGGAATTTGTCGTTCGCCAGGTCACCCCGACAGCGGAAGAGATCGCCGAAAACGGTCTCACCCCTGAAGATGTTGCCAAGATTTCCGGCGGCGGCATCGAAGGCATCTTCAAGGTCATGCAGGACGCGCCGCTCGACCAGTGGAAGGCCTACCTGACGGCCCACCTGCTGATCGACGCATCCGACGTCCTGCCGGCCCGCATCGACGACACGGTGTTCAATTTCTACGGCAAGCAGCTCAGTGGCCTCGAGGAACAGCGCGTGCGCTGGAAACGCGGCGTCGAAACCGTCGAGGACTCGGTCGGCGAAGCTGTCGGCAAAGTTTACGCCGAACGCTACTTCCCGGCAGAGAACAAGGCGGCGATGGACAAGCTCGTCGCCAACCTCCGCGTTGCGCTCGCCGAGAAACTTCAGGAACTCGACTGGATGGGTGCTGAAACAAAGGCGGAAGCCGAAGCCAAGCTTGACCAGTTCACGCCGAAGATCGGCTATACGGAAAAGTTCGAGACCTATGACAGCCTCGTGGTCACCGACGATGCCTTCGCCAACCAGATGGCCGTGAATGACTGGGCCTACAAGGACATGATCTCCGACCTCGGCAAGCCGATCGACCGCACCGAATGGGGCATGCTGCCGCAAACGGTGAACGCCTATTACTCGCCGAACCGCAACGAAATCGTCTTCCCTGCTGCCATCCTGCAGCCGCCCTTCTTCAATCTCAGCGCCGATCCGGCCGTCAATTACGGCGCCATCGGCGGCGTGATCGGCCACGAAATCGGCCACGGCTTTGACGATCAGGGTGCCAAGTCGGATGGCACGGGCATGCTGCGCAACTGGTGGACCGCCGAGGACGAGGCCAATTTCAAGGCCAAGACCAGTGCGCTCGTCGCCCAGTACAACGCCTTCTGTCCGTATGATGACGGCGAAACCTGCGTTAACGGCGCGCTCACGCTCGGCGAGAATATCGGCGACCTTGGCGGCCTGTCTATGGCCTACAAGGCCTACCATCTCAGCCTCAACGGCAAGAAGGACAAGGTGATTGACGGCCTGACCGGCGACCAGCGCTTCTTCATGGCCTGGGCCCAGGTCTGGCGGTCGAAGAACCGTGAAGAGGCCATGCGCCGCCAGATGCTGACCGATCCGCACTCCCCGCCCAACTATCGGGTGAACGGAATCGTGCGTAATTTCGACGAATGGTACACCGCATTCGACGTGGGGCCGGACGATGCGCTCTACCTGCCGCCGGAACAACGCATCAGAATCTGGTAACCATCCGCCCCCTGTAGTTGAATCAACAGAAAGCGGCGCCCTCGGGCGCCGTTTTTTTGCGCCGGTAAGCGCGTTGTTAAGTGTTGGCGCGCTATTTGCATTTACCGGGCATGGGCTTCAATTGGCCCGATTTGGAATGTGAGCAAAAACTATGGCCCTACTCGACCGTGTATTCGGCAATCGCAAATCCGCCTCGCCCTCGAGCGGCCGGATCGATCACGCCGTGTCGCCGGAACAGGACGTTCCCCGGCCTGTGCGCGGCGTCGCTTACCGTGAAGCCTTCGTGGTTTACGAGTCCGGCTACACCCGCCGCGGCATCGTCCTTGACTATTCCAATACCGGCGTGCGCCTGCGCTTCCCGACCAACGAGAACCTGCCCGCCGAGGTCCAGCTCAACGCCAAGGCCGTCAATATCAACGGTCGGGCCCGCGTCGTCTGGCAGGAGAATTCCGAAGTCGGCCTGACGCTCATTCCCTAGGCCCGGCACTCTCGCCTGACGAGAGTCTGCTTGGCAGGCTTCGCTTTTAAGGCTTGTATGGCGTTTCTGTTCAACCCTGGAACAAGGAACCCCCTATGGCCATCATGAAATCCGAACAGATCATGGCAGAATCCACGAAGTCTTTCGAGGATGCCATCCAGACCGCCGTCAGCCGCTTTTCGAAGACCGTGCGCGGCCTCGCCTCGGCGAACGTCAACAACATGTCGACCACCGTGAAGAACGGCAAGATCGCGACCTATCGCGTCAACCTTCAGATGACGTTCGAAATCGAACCGGCCGTGACCAAGGCCAAGAAGACCAAGTAGCCATGCCGGTCGACCCGCGAGTGGAGGCGTACTTTGCCTCCCTCGACGGCCTGCCCCGCGACATTGCCCACGCGCTCAGCGCGGAGATCACCTCGCTCGGCCCCCATCTAAGCCTCGGCCTCGCCTGGGGCTTTCCCTGCTGGACCGGGCACGAACGCGTCTTCTCGCTCATCGCGCACAAGGCCCGCTGCAATCTACAGCTCTGGAACGGCGCGCGCCTCGCCGACGCATTCCCCGATCTCGTCGAGGGCACCGGCAAGGCCCTGCGTCACGTCAAGGTCACCTCCGTCGACGCCATGGATGACGGGCTCAGCGACCTGGTCGAGGCCGCCATCGCGCTTGACCGCCTTGATCCGCAGAAAGTTCGCTGACCGTGCGTGACACGGCCGGAAATCGGATTAGGTCTTGTTGAGGCTTCCAAAGGAACCCGCCCATGTTGTCACGCTCGCTCGCCCTCCTGGCCCTCGCCGCCGCTCTGCCTTTCGCCAGCCTTCCCGCGCCCGCCTCGGCTGACCCCGCCTCACCCCCGCTTACGGATGCCACCACCATGACCAGCACCGAATTCACCTCCATCGACGGCAAGCCATTCGACCTCGCCAGCCTCGGCGCGAAGGCCGTGCTCGTCGTCAACACCGCGTCCAAATGTGGTTACACGCCCCAGTATGAAGGCCTCGAGGCGCTCTACGAGGCCTACAAGGACAAGGGCCTCGTCATTGTCGGCGTGCCCTCCAACGATTTCGGTGGCCAGGAACCCGGCACCGAAGCGGAAGTCAAAACCTTCTGCCAGATCAATTACGGCGTCACCTTCCCGCTGACCCAGAAATACGCCGTCACTGGCGCCGAAGAGCATCCCTTCTATCTCCACGCCGTCTCGACGCTCGGCGAAGCGGCCCAGCCCAAATGGAACTTCCACAAGATCCTTGCCTCCGGCGACGGCACGCCGCTGAAGGCCTACCCGTCGGCCACCAAGCCGGCCGATGCCGGCCTCGTCGCCGATATCGAGGCTGCCCTCGGCAGCTAGAGGCACACGTCCCGCGTCACGCCGATCGCCGTCAGGAAGTCGGCATCATGGCTGACCACGATCAGCGCCCCGTCAAAGCCTGACAGGGCCGCTTCCAGCAATTCGACCGCCGCAAGGTCGAGGTGGTTGGTCGGTTCGTCCAGCAGCAGCAGGTAAGGCGGCTCGGCCCGCGCGAACACGCAGGCCATGCCCGCCCGCAGGCGCTCGCCGCCGCTCAGCGTGCCCGCCGGTTGCAGCGCCGCGGTGTTGCGGAAGGCGAACCGCGCCAGCGCCGCCCGCCCGGCATTCTCCGTCAGTTCCGGGTTCAGCCGCCGCAGATTCTCGAGCACGCTTTCCTCCGGTGCCAGCAGGCTGACATGCTGGTCCAGCATTGCCATCCGGTCGGTCAGCCGCCGCACCTCGCCGGCATCGGCTTCAGCCTCCCCCATGATCAACCGCAACAGCGTCGTCTTGCCGGACCCGTTCGCGCCCCTGATGGCAATCCGCTCCGGCCCGCGCACGTCAAGGTTCAGCGGCGCGAACAGGCGCCGCCCGCCGCGCGCCATCACAACGCCTCTCAGGGCCAGCAGGTCGCGGCTGGCGGCAAGGCCCGTTACCGGCAGGTCGACATGCAGCGGCACCTCCACCTCGACCCGTTCACGCGCCGCCTCATAGGCCGCACGCCCGGCCCCGGTCAGCCGCTCGGCCACATCGCTGCCGCGCGCGCGTGTCGTCTCGGCGCGCTGCTTGCGGGCGTCGAGCAGCATTTTCGGCGCACCGCCCTTCGCCCGTGTCGCCCGTCCGCCCTTGTCGCGCCGGTCCTGCTTCTCGCGGGCGACCTGCGCTTCGCGTTCCGTGCGTTTCAGCTCGCTCCCGGCCCGGTCCAGCTCCGCTTCCGCCCGGTCCCGCGCCGCCTCGCGCGCCGCCCGGAATTCACTCCAGCCCCCGCCGAACACGGTGACGCCCACCGGCGACAGTTCAACAATCCGGTCGACCTGCTCCAGCAGCGCCCGGTCATGGCTCGCCACCACCGCCCCGCCTGTCCAGGTCGCCAGCAGGCCCGCAATCGCCGCGCGCCCGTCCGCATCGAGATTGTTTGTCGGCTCGTCCAGCAACAGCACGTCCGGCGCCGCCAGCAACAGGCGCGCCAGCGTCACCCGCGTGCGCTCGCCGCCGCTCAGCGTGGCCAGCCGCCGTGCCAGGTCCATCCCCGGCAGCCCCGTCCCGGCCAGCGCCGCCGCGAGGCGCGCCTCCAGCGTCCAGTCCGCCGCGCCGGCATCCGCCACGCTGCCCTGCCCCGCCGCCAGCCGCTCCAGCCGCGCAAGCCCCTCGGCAACGCCCAGCGCCTCGGCCACGCTCAAGGTCTCGTCCGGCAGCTGTTCCAGCCGCCCGACCGTCCCGCCGCGGTGAACGGTTCCCGCCACCGGCATGGCATCGCCCGCGATCACGTCGAGCAGGCTCGACTTGCCGCTCCCATTGCGTCCGACAAGGCCGATCACCTCCCGCCCGATGGCGAGGGTCAGGCCGTCAAACAGTGGGCGGGCATCAGGTGTGGAAAGGGAAATCGATGTAAGGGTAACAAACGCGGTCATGGGAAGACGCTTTCGACAAGGGAGACATGCAGCGAAGGGTGTGCGTTGCAAAATCCATTGTCCGGGTCCTTCCGTAGGCGTCAGCGTTGGGTATGTATCTATGAAAGCCGGCGCGCCGGCGCAAGGGGCGGCCGGCGGCCTCCCCCGCCCGGCAGGCCACCACGGGTCAGCCTTTCATGCCATAGGCTTCGCGGAACTCCCGCATGCCGTTCCTGGCATCCTCGGCCACCTTGATCGCAACCGGGCGCTGGTTGAGGCGCTCAAGCAGCCCGGCGGCCTCGGGCAGCGCATCATTCAGGTCCCAGTCGAACACGATCCTGGCAACCGCCGCCGCATTCGGGAATGCGTGCATGAACACGAAGTCCGCGTACGAGACATCATCGCCTGCAAGATACGGCGAGAACCGCCCCAGGCGCCGGATCGCGCGGCAGCCCCTCTCAAGCACCGGCCGCACAGTGGCCTTCACCTCGTCGGACACCGGCCCGGTGCCGAAAAAGGCCTCGCCATAGCATCGCCGCGCCGGCAGCTCGATATAGAGTTCGGAATATTTCAGCAACTCCCTGGCGCGCGCCCGGCCGAACGCATCCGCCGGAAAGAATGACGGCCCGTCAACAACGTCCTCGATATATTCGAGGATCACGCTCGTCTCGGTGAGGAACCCGTCAGGCGTTTCCAGGCAGGGAACCTTCCCCATCGCGCTCTTGGCAAGGAAGTCTTCCGACTGGCCCGTAAAGACACGAACGTCTTCATACGGAGCGCCCTTCTCCATCAGGGCCATCTTGACCATGTTGAAATAATTCGACGCTGGAAATCCGTACAGTTTCAGCATGGCGTAGTGTTCCCTTCTACCGGCGTCCAGGGCCCGAACGCTCCAGCGGCAATTGTGAAGCCTCCCTCCCGCGGGCACAAGCTGAAATCACCCGGACCATCCCGGTCCGGCGCCGTCGAACGCCCGTCTATTCCCGGATGGCGTCGATATAGGCCTGGTGGCCGGACTCGTAGTCCGAGCTATCCCACGCCGGCTCGCCGTCAGGATAGCCGCATTCCGGGCGGAAGGCATGGCAATAGCCGAAGCCGTAGTCATTTTCGGGTTCATACGGCACCCAGTCCTCGTCATGGACCACCGGCTCGTCCCTGAGGTCCGTCCAGCACTCCGGGGCGAGTTTTTGCCAGCTGTCCAGAAAATCGCACGGCGGCGCATCAGGCGCGTCGGTGGCCGCCGCCGGGGCCGCGCCACTCTCGTTGGCCTGTGCACTGGCCTCGGGTGTCAGCCCGGCGAGCAGCACGGCGGCGCTGGCCGCGATGATGGCCTTGCGGGAGAGGAAATGAGTCATGTCGGGTATCCTTTTGTCCAGGTTGGTGCCGCATTGATCCGCCGGCGCGGCGTCCGGGTGCTGTGCCGTCACGCGCCGCCTATTCCCAAATGGAATCGATCAAGGCCTGATGTTCATTGTCGATGTTCCCGCGCATCCGCTCGACTTGTTCGGCAGAAAGGCCGCATTCCTCGCTGATGGCGTAGCAGTTGGCCTGACTCACGTCAGGGTCGATATCGTACACCGGCCAGGAGCCTTCATCGAACGCCGGATAATCATCACAGTTTTCCCCGCAACCGACGTCGCCCTCGCCCCAGAGCAGGGTCATCGCAATCCAGTCAGACTCCGGATCGTACGGCGCCGCATCAGGCGCGTCGGTGGCCGCCGCCGGGGCCGCGCCCCTGTCATTGGCCTGCGCACTGGCCTGGGGTGTCAGCCCGGCGAGCAGCACGGCGGCGCTGGCCACGATGATGGCCACGCTGCTGATGGCCTTGCGGGAGAGGAAATGAGTCATGACGGGTATCCATCTGTCCAGGTTGGGGCCGCCTGGTCTGGCGGCGATGGACTGACCCTACCCCCGCGCCGCCCACTGCGCTGTGAGCTGCGGCACACCCCCGGAAAAAGACGCCCCCGCCTGTCACCGACCGCACAAACAATTCAGCCCCCGCACATCCTTCGAGGTGCGGGGGCTGTGTACGGAACGGCAAGGCCGCCTAGTTCGGGCAAGGCGCGCCGGGGCTGTGGTTTGCGTGGACCATGCCCTGACCAAACGGACGCCCGTTCTGGCCGATCAAGGTGACCTGGATATGGCACTGGCCATCGAATTGCAGCTGCACGCGGTTCTGCATGGGGCGGCCGTTCTGGCCCGGCGTAACGGCCATGCCCTGGCCGGCCATGCCATTGAACTGGCCCTGGAGGCTGGTCGTGGGGCTGCGCGCGGTGAACCGGCCAGACGGGTCGACCTGCGCCTGGAAAATCTCCGGGCCCGAACCGCCCTGGATCGTGTAGGCCCAGACGCCGTTGAGGGCGGCGAAGCTGCCGCCGCCGGGAGGGGTGAAGCCGCCCTGGTTGCCATAGCCGCCATAGGGCTGGCCCTGGCCCATGCCGGGTTGCTGTTGGCCCGGCTGCTGTTGGCCCTGGCCATATCCCGGCATCTGGGCAGACGCTGCGCTGGTCAAAGCGAGGGCGGCGGCGAGAAGCATGTTGAGGCGTTTCATGAGATTTGATCCTTGTTGGGTTGACCTCGCTCGATCAGCGACAGGAGCAACATAACAGCGTATCGGGCATCGTGAAGTGAACTGGCTCACACTTGTCCATTTTCCGTTTTCACCCCCTGCCCGCGTTTGCACCCGACGCGGACGATCATCTCTCGCGGAGACGTTCAGTCGTCCCCGCAACGCGCCGTGACGGCGCCCAGTGCGGACGTGATGTTTGCAGCGTTGATGATGTGGACCGGCGAGAAGTCGGATTCGTCCTGTCACGGACTGGCGAATCCTGTCCAATGCAATGCACTCATACATAGCTGGCATATGAGGAAGAATCGCCCTCAAGTGGATTTCTCTCGAAAATCTGGCCGGAGTCCGGGGGCATGAGTTCAACCGCTGGAGCGCGATTGGTCGTGGTCACTTGCTCAAGACAGGGATTGGGGTGTTTCGGTCGATCGCCTCATCCGGAGACGATAATTATGGCAGAGCCCAATTCTTCAACCGCGAACTAGCGTTACAATTCCAGCGCGGGCGTCAGCTCGCGCGCCGCCTTCATCTCCTCGTGCGGTTTTGGATCTTTCTCTTTATCATCACGGGCGATTACGTGTACGATCTTCTCGAAGGCAATGAGCAGCCTGCCGAGGCGCCGCTGGACGCAGCCAGTGAGGCGCTATTGAGAGACACCCGTTAGGAGACAGCCATGCAGGAAACCAGCCTCATATCGCAAGCAGTGACAGGCGTTGGCCTTGTCGTGATCCTGATGGTCGGGTTCTGGATACGGGGCCTGATCGTCGGCGCAGTGAAGAAGAAGCCGAGAGAGTAGGGCGAGGGTGATGCGGGCCGGGCGCTACTCCGGCTCATTGATTTCGACGCTAGGCATCGCGGTTCAACGCTCCAAACCTTTGATCCGTTTTCCGAAGAAGGCCGATCCCGCCCTTCGGCGCCAACATTCAAAAAGGACAAAAGGGAGCGGCCTTGGAGGCTGTTCCAAACGAACAGATGTCGTTGGCCGCGAACTTCTGCATTGAGGCATCTATTGACTTGTCTTGCCTCCGACGCACTGCGCTTCGCGGAGAAGGGCCTGCCATAGCTGGTCGGACGAAAGCGGCATATCCGGAAGGCTTCCCCAGCTATCGCACTGCCGCTGAAGCACGCTCTCATAAGCCTGATCCAGAAGCTTATGCAGCTGCTCACGAATTTTCGGATCGTCTTTCAGGAGACGCCTAAGATTAGTTTCAATTAGTACCAGCCTGTCGGCCACGAGGGTTATCCTTTCCCCGACTCGGCGCAAGCTTTGTCAAATATATAATTGGGAAAGTTTTCTTATTCGCAAAGTGTATAGACGAGAACTTATCCCCCCCCTTCCGCACCTGCCGTATACTCCCGCCATGACCCGCGCCCAGATATCCGCCCTGCTGGCCCGCTTCCCGATCTGGATGCGGCCCTGGGTGTGGCTGCAGCTGATGGTCATCAAGCGCTGGCAGATGCGCCATCGGCGCGAACTGATGATCTCCGTCTGCTACGTCACCGGCCGCCTCCGCGTCGCCTACATGGCCGACGCGCCGCGCGACCCCGCCCTTTACCATTACGATGCCCCGGCCATATCGGCCTGGCAGCGGCTGGCCGTCGCGGCGCCTGCGTGCATCGCCGTCGCGCTTCGTGCAGTGTCCGGGCTGTTTGCGTGTAGCGTTCGGGCTGCCTTCGGGCCGCGCCCGGCCTCTCCCGACACGTCCTGAAACCTCGCAGCGCTCATCCTGAGCGAAGTCGAAGGATAGGGCGCGGGCGAGAATCCCGCCCGGCCCGGCTCGTCCTTCGACTTCGCTCAGGACGAGCCTCAGGGAAATCAGTATCCGCCGCCTGCCGCCCCCTCCGCCCGAGGGATGCGGCCGTCAGTGCTGGCGTATACGCTATCCTGGCCCCCGCGCGGTCTTGACGTCCGCAGCGTCAAAGCGCCTATGTGTTCGCAACTGCAAGAAAATACTTTCTGGAAGGAACCCTGAATGTCCGAACAAGATCCCGTCGTCATCGTTGGCATGGCCCGCACCCCGATGGGTGGCCTGCTGGGCGACCTTTCGAGCCTGACTGCCAACGAACTCGGCGCCATTGCCGTGAAGGCCGCTATCGCCGAGGCGAAGCTGAAGCCGGGCGAAGCGAACGAAATCATCATGGGCAACTGCCTGCCCGCAGGCCAGGGCCAGGCGCCCGCCCGCCAGGCCGGGTTCAAGGCCGGTGAAGACAAGGGCCTCGAGGCCACCACGATCAACAAGATGTGCGGCTCCGGCATGCAGGCCACCGTGATGGGCCGCCAGGCCATCCTCGCGGGCGATGCCAATATCGTCATCGTTGGCGGCATGGAATCCATGACCAACGCGCCGCACCTGCTGAACGTCCGCAAGGGCCACAAGTATGGCGCGATGACCTCGGAAGACCACATGGCCCTCGACGGCCTGTCCGACGCCTATACGCACGGGCCGATGGGCCTGTTCGCTGACAAGATCGCCGTCGAATACCAGTTCACGCGCGAGCAGCAGGACGCCTACGCCCTCGAAACCCTGACCCGCGCCCAGAACGCCACCAAGAACGGCAAGTTCAAGCGCGAGATCGCCCCGGTCACCGTGAAAGGCCGCAAGGGCGACACGATTGTCGACACGGACGAACTGCCCCGCACCGCGATGCCGGACAAGATTCCCACCCTGCGCCCGGCCTTCTCGAAGGACGGCACGGTCACCGCGGCCAACGCCTCCGGCATTTCCGATGGTGCCGCTGCAATGGTGCTGATGCGCCTGTCGGAAGCCAAGAAGCGCGGCCTGAAGCCGATCGCCCGCATCGTCGCCTCGTCCAGCCACGCGCACGAGCCGGAATATTTCACCACCGCGCCCGTGCCGGCCATGAAGAAGGCCCTCGAAAAGGCTGGCTGGAGCATCGACGATGTCGAACTCTGGGAAGTCAACGAAGCCTTCGCGGTCGTTCCGATGATCGCCATGAAGGAACTCGGCATCAGCCATGACAAGCTGAACGTGAATGGCGGCGCCTGCGCCATGGGCCACCCGATCGGTGCGTCCGGTGCCCGCGTCATCGTCACGCTGCTGGCCGCCATGGAAGACCGCGGCCTGAAAAAAGGCATGGCCTCGCTCTGCATCGGCGGCGGCGAAGGCATCGCCATGGCCCTCGAACGCTACTGATCCAACCGGTCAGATTGACTGTCGAGAGCCCGGGCCGTGCCATCGCACTGTCCGGGCTTTTGCTTTTTGAGGTCACGATCCCATGCCCCTCCAGAACCGTGTTGATCCCTTCGGCGAGATTCACGCCGTTCCGGACAAGGGCGCCTTCATGGGCAATCGCGGCGGCTGTTTCCACCTGCCTGACCAGACCCTCAGGTCGCGCCGCTGGGCGACGCAGCAATGGATCATCTGCCTGCTGGACTTCAAGGGCCGCAGGCGCGCCCTCATGCAGCCGGGCCTCTATACGGAACTCTTCTTCCTCGACGAGGCAACCGCCCTTGCTGCCGGCCACCGGCCCTGCCACGAATGTCGCCGCGCCGATGCCCTCGCCTTCCGCGCCGCCCTCGACCGCGCCAATGTCCTGCCCGCCTCCGCAAAGGTCGTTGCCATGGACCGCCTGATCGCCGGCGAAGTGCAAAGCGTGCTCAAGGGCGAAGCCACCCGCGAGATCACCACGCCCGCCGCCCTGCCCGACGGTGCGTTCTATACGGTCAGTGACACCGCCTGGCTGAAGCAGGGTGAGACGGCCCGGCCTTGGTCCTTCGCCGGCTATGGCGCGGCCCAGCCGCTGCACGCCAGCGGCCATCGCCTCACCCCGCGTGCCACCTGCGCTGCCCTGGCTGCCGGATACCTGCCCGCGCTGCACCCATCGGCCGCCCGGTGACGCCCTAGCCGGACTTGGTGCGGTCGCCGACCAGGCCCAGCGGCAACGCCGTCGTGCGCTTGGCGACGCGGATCACGATGCGCGACTGCACGTCGGACACCAGCGCCGAGCCCAACAGCTTGTCGCGCAGGAAAACGTCATAGGCATGCATGTCCGTCGTCACGACATGGATCATGTAGTCCACCGCGCCGGTCACGGTCATGCATTCGATCACCTCTGCCCATTGCTGGACAATCGCTTCGAACGCTTCGAGATTTTCGCGGCTCGGCAGGGCCAGCTTGACGCTCGCCATGACCTCGAAATTCAGGCCGAGGGCGAAATTATCCAGCAACGTCACACGGCCGGTAATGAATCCCGCCTCTTCCATGCGCTTGATGCGCCGCCAGCATGGCGAGGACGACAGGCCGACACGGTCGGCTATCTCTGCAACCGAAAGACTGGCGTCGCGTTGGATAATGTCGAGTATGCGCGCGTCAATCGAGTCTAGTTCTTGGGCCAATTTTACTTTTTCTCCCCTATTCAAGGCATAATATTCTACGAATTAGCCGGAATAGGGCAAGAAAGGCAAGCATTTTCGACGAAAATGCCCAATAATCTACCATGGCAACATTCAGGGTCGCACATCCATGAAACATCGCGAAGTCACGCTGAACGACAAATACGAACTTGTCGAGGGCAATGCCTTCATGACAGGCATCCAGGCGCTCGTTCGCCTGCCGCTTGATCGCAAGCGTCTGGACACCGCGTCGGGCTATAACACGGCCGGTTTCATCTCCGGCTATCGCGGCTCGCCGCTCGGTGGCTATGACCAGCAATTGCGGGCCTCCCAGGCCCTGCTCGATGCACATGACATCCGCCTGTGGGAAGGCCTCAACGAAGACCTCGGCGCCACCGCCGTCTGGGGCAGCCAGCAACTCGGCCTGTTCCCCGGCGCGCGCTTCGACGGCCTGTTCGGCATCTGGTACGGCAAGGCGCCCGGCGTCGACCGCACCGGCGACGTTTTCAAGCACGCCAATGCGGCCGGCACGTCGGCCCTGGGCGGCGTGCTCGCCATCGTCGGCGACGACCATAATTGCAAGTCCTCGACCCTGCCCTCGCAGTCTGAATTCGCGATGGCGGATGCCGAGATCCCGGTCCTCAACCCGGCCTCGATCCAGGACGTGCTCGACTATGGCATCCACGGCTGGGCGATGAGCCGTTTCAGCGGGGCCTGGACCGGCCTGATCGCACTGGCCGACACGATGGATTCCGGCGCAGTCGTGAATGTCGACCTCGACCGGTTCAGCTTTGTCGCACCGTCTTTCCACCTGCCTGAAGGCGGCGTCCACATGCGCCGCGGCGACACGCCGCTCGACAAGGAAGCGCGCCTGCGTCACTTCAAGCTGCCCGCCGCGCAGGCCTATGTCCGTGCCAACCGGCTGGACCATGTCATCCTGCCCTCACCGAAGCCGCGCATTGGCGTGATCGTCACCGGCCAGGCTGCCCGCGATGTGTTCGAAGCGCTCGCCGCGATCGGCCTGACGCCGGAACAGGCCGGCAATCTTGGCCTGACCGTGTTCAAGGTTGCCATGCCCTGGCCACTGGAGCCGGAAGGCGTTCGCGAATTCTGCGCCGGCCTGGAACGGGTTTTCGTCATCGAACACAAGCGGCCGCTGATCGAAGAACAGCTCAAGGCCGCGCTCTACGACCTTCCGGACAGCAAGCGCCCCATCGTTGAAGGCAAGCGCGCAGCTGACGGCCAGCCGCTGCTCTCCGACATCGCATCCATCACGGTGCCCGAAATGGCCGGCGCGCTGATGAAGATCATTCCTGCCGGCTGGGACACGACCCGCGCGGACGCCTATTTCGACCGCGTCGGACGGGCCGGCGAGTCGGCGCGTGCGAACGCCTCACCCACCCTGCGCAGCCCGCACTTCTGTTCCGGCTGCCCGCACAATACCTCGACCACCGTGCCGGAAGGCTCGCGTGCACTTGCCGGCATCGGTTGCCACTACATGGCGAACTTCATGCCGGACCGGAAAACCGACATGACCAGCCAGATGGGCGGCGAAGGCATTGCCTGGGTCGGCCAGTTCTGGGCGACCGACGAGGACCATGTCTTCGTCAATCTCGGCGACGGCACCTATTCGCATTCCGGCAGCCTGGCGATCCGCGCCGCTGTCACGTCCGGCGCCAAGATGACCTACAAGATCCTCTACAATGACGCAGTCGCCATGACGGGCGGCCAGCAGGTCGAATCCGGCCAGACACCGGCCCAGATCGCCCAGCAGGTCGAAGCTGAAGGCGTCCAGACCATCGTCATCGTGACTGAAGACCCGACCCGCTATGCCGGCGTCAAGAACCTGCCCCGCCGCGTCAAGATCTATGACCGCGAGGACCTTGAAGACGTTCAGGTCATGCTGCGGGCGACGCCCGGTGTCTCGGTCATGATCTATGACCAGATGTGCGCCACGGAGAAGCGCCGCCGCTCCAAGCGCGGCACCATCGCGCCAGACCGCGTGCGCGTGATCATCAACCAGGAAGTCTGCGAAGGCTGCGGCGATTGTTCGGTGAAATCGAACTGTCTGTCGGTCGAGCCGGTAGAAACCGAGCTCGGCCGCAAGCGCCGCATCAACCAGTCGACCTGCAATACCGACCTTTCCTGTCTCACCGGCTTCTGCCCGAGCTTTGTCACCGTGAAAGACGGTGAACCCGCATGGACCGGCGAAGTGCGCCGCGAATTCGATGCCTCCGGCCTGCCCCTGCCCGAGACACCCAGTCTCGCTGAGCCGTGGAACGTGCTGTTCACCGGCGTCGGCGGCACAGGCGTGACAACCGTGGCCGCCGTGCTGGCCATGGCTGCGCATGTGGACGGCAATGCCGCCTCTTCGCTAGACATGACCGGCCTTGCCCAGAAAGGCGGGCCCGTGCTCTCGCACATCCGCTTTGCGCGTGAACCGGAAGCGATCTCGACCGGCCGCGTACCACCTGCCAGCGCAGACCTCATCATCGCCTGCGACCTCGTCGTCGCGGCTGGCGGCGATGCCCTTCTGCTGATGGAACCGGGCCGTACCGCCGCCTATGCAAACTCTGACGTGACACCGACCAGCGAATTCATTCGCAACCGGTCGAAGCGGTTCGAGAGCGACCTGCTGGCAGCACGTGTGAAGCGCCAGGCGCGGGACTTCGGTGCGTTTGACGCCGAAGCGCTCGCCGTCGGCTACCTGCATGACGCGATCTATACCAACATGATCATGGTCGGCTATTCTTGGCAGAAGGGCGCCGTGCCCGTGTCGCTGCGCGGCCTGTACAGGGCAATCCGCCTCAACGGCACCAAGGTCGACGACAACATGGCGGCGTTCAATATCGGCCGCATCGCAGCCGCCGCGCCCGAACGCCTGGCTGCGCAGCATGATCCGCGCGGCCACCTCGAACCGAAGACGCTCGATGAGCTGATCGACGACCGGGCGACCCGCCTGACGGCCTACCAGAACGCCGCCTATGCCCAGACCTATCGCGACGCCGTTGCCCGTGTGCGCGCGGCGGAAGAGGCTGCCGGCCTTGGCGAGAAACTGACCCGTGCGGCGGCGACCTATGCCTACAAGCTGATGGCCTACAAGGACGAGTACGAAGTCGCCCGTCTCTACACAAATGGCGACTTTGCCAAACAGCTCGCCAGCCAGTTCAAGGGCGGCAAGCTGCGCTTCTGGATGGCCCCTCCCCTGATCTCGAAGAAGGACAGCCACGGCCACCTGAAGAAAAAGCATTTCGGTGGGTGGATGATGCTGGGCTTCAAGATGCTGACCCGGATGAAGGGCCTTCGCGGAACGCCGTTCGACCTGTTCGGACGCACCGAAGAGCGCAAGATGGAACGCGCCCTGCGCGACACCTATCTCGCCACGCTCGAAACGCTGTCATCAGGCCTTACCGCCCGGAACCATGCCCTGGCCATCGCCATCGCCGAAGTACCGGACGAGATCCGCGGCTATGGTCATGTCAAGGATGCTGCCGTCGCGCTTGCCGGCAAGAAGGAAGCCGAACTGTGGGCCGGATGGCCGAATGGCGACCTGCCGAAGGAGAAGACAACACTGATCGCGGCGGAGTAGGCGCCCGCCGCGTCAGTCGACCTTCTTGACCTCGACGTCGACGATGCGCCCCTTTTTCTCGATCTTCTTAATCTCGCGCTCGAGATACTTGACCTTCACGGTCTTGCGGACGTGCTTGGTGCGGCCCGTCCGTGTCTTCAGCGTGACGTCCAGTTTGACCTTCTCGTCCGGCCCGTCCAGCGCATCGCCCGTCACCCGAACCGCCGTGCCGCCGACATAGATCACGCTCTTGCCAGCCATTTTCGTGGCGCCCACGGCGATGCCGACCGGCACGGTCACGATCTTGGTGGCCACACAGGCGGGCGTGGCCAGCAAGAGCGGCGCGACCAGCAAATACCTGAATCGTTTCATGGGGCGTCCTCCGGGTTCCGGTCAGCCTAGGTGACAGCCTGCCCGGCGCACAGTTACGGTTTGATCAACGTGCCATCGCCTCATCGATCAGGCGGGCGGTGTTTTCCACGCCATAGAGCGCCGCGAAACTGCCGAAGCGCGGCCCCTGCGCCTGGCCGAGGAGGACTTCGTAGAGCGCCTTGAACCAGTCGCGCAGGTTCTCGAATTCATGCTCCTTGCCGACGGCAAATGTCAGCGTCTGCAGGTTTTCCGGCGTGGGGTCTTCATCGAACGCCTTGAAACGCGCCGACAGGTCCTGCATCGCCGCACGTTCCTTGTCGGTCGGGGCACGATAGGTCTTCGCCGGCAGGATGAAGTCGCGGTAATAGCGCATCGCATAACCGGCGAGCCTGTCGAGCAGCGGATGCGTCTCGGCCGACGCTTCCGGCGCGTAGCGTGAGATGAAGCCCCAGAGCTGGCTCTTGTCGTCCGGGTTCGCCACCGCGACCAGGTTGAGGAGCAGTGCGAAGCTGACCGGTACATCGGCGCGCGGCGGATTGCCGGAATGGATGTGCCAGACCGGGTTTTCCAGTTGGCGCGCGGGATCCTCGTCCGGGTATTTCTCCAGGAAGGTCAGGTATTCGTCGACTGCTTTCGGGATCACATCAAAATAGAGCTTCTTGGCCACCCGCGGCTTCTGGAACTGGAACAGCGACAGGCTCTCGTCCGGCGCGTAGGCCAGCCATTCCTCGACAGAAATGCCGTTGCCCTTGGACTTGGAAATCTTCTCGCCCTTGTCGTCCAGGAACAGCTCGTAGACATATTGCTCCGGCGGGCGGTGGCCGAGGATCTTGGCGATCCTGGAATAGATCGGCGCATTGGCCTGGTGGTCCTTGCCGAACATTTCGAAGTCAACGCCCAGCGCCGCCCAGCGCATGCCGAAGTCCGGCTTCCACTGCATCTTCACATTGCCACCCGTCACCGGCAGCGTCGCGTCCGAACCATCCTCGTCGACGAACGTGATCTCGCCCTTGGCGGCATCGACATGTTTCATCGGCACGTAGAGCACGCGGCCTGTGCTCGGCGAGATTGGCAGGAACGGCGAATAGGTCGCCTGCCGTTCCGCGCCAAGTGTCGGCAGCATCACGGCCATGATCTCGTCGAATTTCTCAGCCGCTCTCAGGAGCATCGGGTCGAACCGGCCCGACTTGTAGCACTCCGTCGCCGAGACGAATTCGTACTGGAACCCGAACTGGTCGAGAAAGGCACACAGGCGCGCATTCATGTGGGCGCCATAGGACTCGTGCGTGCCGAACGGGTCAGGCACGGCCGTCAGGGGCTTCTGCAGCCAGGGTTCGAGCTTTTCGGGGTTGGGCACGGTCGGCGGCACCTTGCGCATGCCGTCCATGTCGTCGGAGATGCAGATCAGGCGCGTCGGAATTTTGCCGCCGGTCAGGACCTCAAACGCATGCCGCACCATTGTCGTGCGCACCACTTCCCCGAACGTGCCGATATGCGGCAGGCCAGACGGCCCATAGCCGGTCTCGAACACGACCGGATCATCCGCTGCGCGCTGGCCGGCCTTGACCTGCTGGTTCACGCGCTTGTCCAGCGCGCGCGCCAGTTCGAAGGGCCAGGCCTTGGCAGATTGGGCGAGAAGGGAAAGGTCGGTCATGGGGCTACCGGTGCTGCTGGATTGACTGGCCGGGCCTAGAGGCCCGGCGCCACAGCGTCAAGCGAGGTCAAAATTTTTTGTTAAAAATGTTTGACATGTAAAAAATCTTTTACTACATGCCGGATGTAAGATATTTTTGACACGAGGACATCATCATGACCAGCATCTTCCGCATAGACATCGTCGCATCCATTCTTGCGATCCTTGTCGGCCTGCTCAATCTCGGCGCCTATTGGGGCCTGTTCTGGACGCCGCCCGAGAGTGGCGCTGAATTGCACCTTCGCGTCGGCATCAGCGTGGCCGTGATTGTGGTGCTCACCATTATCATCTCGATCATCATCGCCATCCTCAACCGCAATGCGCCTGACAGCGATGAACGCGAGGAGATGATCGGCCTGCGGGCATCACGCAACGCCATGTATATCTTCGCCGGCGGCGTCACCTACATCTTCCTCGACGCCTTCGAGGGCCATACGCCGATGGACTTCGCCCACCTGGCAATCGGGGTCTTCATCCTGGCAGAATCCGTGCGCCTCGCCTCCCTGTTCCATTACACGCGCACAAGCGTGTGACGGCTGGCCAAGGCCCCGCCCCCCCTCCAACGGAGAACCACATGTCATTCCGAGAAAAATCCGCCTGGGCCATGATCTTCATCCTGTTCAGTGCCGGCGCGTACTATTTCAACAAGATCATCGGCATCTCCCACGCGCTGGGTGAAACCGCCCCGCCGATCATCTCGCTCGTCATATCCTATGTGATCCTGATCGTGATCGCCTCGATCATCATCATGGCGGCCATCGCCGGAACATCCGGACGTGAAGCCAATCAGCCGGCCGACGAGCGCGACAGGCTCATCATCGACAAGGCCGGCCACTGGTCAGGCTACATACTGGCCGCCGGCGCCCTTGCCGGCATCTTCAACTACAGTGTCCTGCATGACGGGAACCTGCTGTTCCATATCGTCTTTGCCAGCCTGATGCTGAGCCAGATCGGGGAATACGTGTTCCAGATCATCCTCTACCGCCGGGGCGTCTAGGTCATGGCCAAACGTCCCCCGATCACAAATCGCGTGCGCGAGTTGCGCGAAGCCCACGGACAGATGAGCCAGGCAGCGCTCGCAGAGATCATCGGAGTCACCCGGCAGACGGTGATCGCCATCGAGCAGGGGCGTTATTCCCCATCGCTTGAAAGCGCGTTCCGGATTGCCCGGGCCTTCGGCGTCGGTGTGGAAGATGCGTTCGGCTGGGACGACCAGGCGGCCTGAGCGCGGGCCGCCGGCAGTCAGGCGACGCTGGCAATCCGGGGCGCGTCTGGTCCGATCGACCTGACGACGCGGTTGCGGCCGGCATGCTTGGCTTCATACATGTTCCGGTCGGCCGCCGCGACAATGTCATGATCGGACATGCATCCGGTCTGCATGACGACACCGATACTGACCGTCAGGCGATGATGCGGGCGGGCGCCGTTTCGCTGCGAAAGATCGCTGACACCGGCCCGGATCCGTTCGGCAATCACCATTGGCAGGTCCGTTCCGGCTTCCGGCAGGAAGACCAGGAATTCCTCGCCGCCAATCCGGGCCGCAAGGTCGAGCGTCCGGACGGATTGGCGTATCACTTCCCCGATCAGGCAAAGCGCTTCGTCTCCGGCCTGGTGGCCGAAATTGTCATTCACGCTTTTGAAGTGGTCGGCGTCGATCATCAGCACGGCCCCGGCATTCCCGCCCTGGCGATGGCGCGTCATGTCGGCCATGAATGCATCGCGATTGAGCAGGCCCGTCAGCGGGTCGATCCGCGCGCGGCGCGCGAGTTCTGCATGCGCGGCTTCCAGCATTTGAACTGTGCGCCCGAGGCGTAATCCGCGGCCATGCACCTGGCAGGCAATGGGAAAGGCGACGAGCGTCGACACGATCACGCAAATCGTGACGGCGATCGGGAGGATTTCCTCCCGCACGGCAGATGTCAGCGGTGACACAAAGACGGCGATCACCGTCACCACGATCGAGGTGGCGATCGAGATCAGGGTCACAAACACCGGCCGCCAAAGCGACCAGCTGAGAATCCGGTTCCGTTTGAATATTGCATCCTGCATGCGACGCTTAATAGGCGGATTTGGTGTACGCACGCCTGTCCGGATCGATGAAATTTCCTGTAACTGGCCAAATCACCCCGTTTGCGGCACTAATTTTTGTGGTTGACAATCATTCTCATCTAATTGCAAATGGTTCTCATGATCATTTGCATTTGCAACCGCATCAACTGTTCCAGCGTCCGCGCCGCGGTCGGTGCCGGTGCGCGTAGCCCGAATGCGGTCCAGGCCCATCACGGGTGCAAATTCAATTGCGGCAAGTGCAGCTGCTCGATCGGCGAAATCATTTCCGAGGAAATGGACCGGCAGGCACCATCTCCAGTGCTGGTCGCCGCCGAATAGGGCACCTGATTGCGATTGCGTTTCAGCACGCAGTGAGACTGTGTCTCACTTGCAGATGAACTTGATTTTATTTGATATTTTCTTGCAATGCCACGGCGGTTCGCTTATCCCGCGAACATGCTTTTTCACGCCCTGCAGGAGATTTCCCCATGAAAGGCGACACCAAGGTCATCGAATTCCTGAACCTTTGTCTCAAGAACGAACTGACGGCCATCAACCAGTATTTCCTGCACTCGCGCATGCTGAAGGACTGGGGCGTTTCGAAGCTCGGCGATTACGAGCACAAGGAATCCATCGAGGAAATGGAGCATGCCGACTGGTTGATCCAGCGCGTCCTGTTCCTTGGCGGCCTGCCCAACCTGCAGGATCTCGGAAAGCTGCATATCGGCGAAACGGTCCAGGAAATCCTCGAGTGCGACCTGAAACTGGAGAACGATGCGATCCCCCTGCTTCGCGACGCGATGGAGCATGCCGAATCGGTGCGTGACTATGTCAGCCGCGACCTGTTCGGCAAGATCCTCCACAATGAGGAAGAACATGTCGACTACCTGGAAACGCAGTTCGACCTGATCGAGCGGATCGGCATCGAGCGCTATATCCTGCTGCAGTCCGAAGCCAACGCAGGCTGAACGGTCCGGCCGCCTAGGGGGCCAGGCCGAAGGTGTCCCGGGATGCCTTCAGCAATTCCGCATTGAACGCCGCATCCGGCAGGGTCGCAAGATCGCGGACCCTGCTGTCGATTCTCGCGTGTGCCCTGACTGACTCGAAGTCGCCGTCCGCCGCGATGCGGCGCATGCGATGCAGCGCCTTCGCGGAATACCCGGTCAGGATGAATGCCGGGTCCCAGGACAGGCCGGCTGTCTTGGCCAGTTCATTTGTGCAATTCGACGTCGCGGTATTGTAGAAGCGCGCGCGCCGCTCGATGGCCTCGGTCTTCTGTAGCAGGCCGTCCAGATAGGCTTCCGTCTCATCCTGGCTCAGTGCGAGCGGATACATGTACAGCTCACGATCCATCATGACGGCGCGCCGCGTCAGCAGGTCCCTTGGTGTGGCCCATTCATAGACCAGCTCGAAGGCGTTGAGCGCACCGCGCAGCGCGGAATAGGACTCGCCGGCTTCCTTGCGCGCCTCGACTGTCAGGCCAATCAGGTCGTCATCGGCGAATTCGAACAGGACCAGCGTATGCGCCATGACGGCCAGGCCCGGATGCGGCTCGACAACGAACCATGCCCGGCGGACATCGCGGATATCGTGCGGCGCCAGTTCATGCCAGGTTTCGGACACGGGCACATCTGCGGAATAGGCCCATGACCGGTACTGGCTGATCGAGAACCGGTCGCCGTCCCGCGCGACGACGGGCAGCCGGGACAGGTGTGGCTGCCAGGCGCGCGCATGCGAGGGCTGTTTCGTCACCACCGCCAGGGCAAACACGCCACAGGCTGCCAGCATGGCGGCGAGAACGGGTTTCAGCCACATGCTCAGCCCTCACACAACGAGCGGCTTGAAACTGGCTGCCTGTGCCATTTCCCATTCCCGGCCAAGCAGGGTCGTTTCCGGCGCGTGCAGCAGGACGTCCGGTTCGAGCAGGTCATATGCCCGGTGGGCCGGCTTCACCATGTCTTCGGTCACCCGGTGCATGATGTGGCGCGGCGTCAGCTCACTGGGATGCTCGCAGCCAGCCGCACCGACCACTTCCATGAGCGCCCTGATCGTATTGCGATGATAGTTGAAGACGCGCTCGGCCTTGTCCGAGACGACCAGGCCGCGCTGACGGCTCTTGTCGGTCGTGGCAATTCCGGTCGGGCAGGTATTGTTGTGGCAGTTGAGCGACTGGATACATCCCAGCGAGAACATGAACCCGCGCGCCGTGTTCACCCAGTCCGCGCCCAGTGCCATGGACGCGGCAAGCGCAAAGGCGCTCGTCTGCTTGCCCGAGCAGCCAATCCGGACATCATCCTTCAAGCCCGTGCCGATCAGCGCGTTGCGCGTCAGCACCAGCCCCTGGCGCAGGGGGGCACCGACATGGTCAAGAAATTCTGCCGGTGCGGCGCCTGTGCCACCCTCCCCGCCATCGACCACCATGAAGTCCGTGCGGATACCCGTCTCGAGCATGGCCTTGCACAGTGCGAGGATCTCCCAGCGATTGCCGACGCAGAACTTGATACCAACCGGCTTGCCACCGGACAGGTCCCGCAGGCGCGCCACGAAGTCCATCATTTCCAGCGGCGTGGAAAAGGCAGAATGCCCGGGCGGCGAGAAGCACGTCTCGCCAATCGGTATGCCGCGCGTCTCGGCAATTTCCGCAGTCACCTTGGCGCCCGGCAGAACGCCGCCGTGCCCTGGCTTGGCGCCCTGGCTGAGCTTGATCTCGATCATCTTGATCTGGGGGTCTTTCGCGACGTCTTCAAACCGCGCCGCATCGAACGAGCCATCACGTGCACGGCAACCGAAATAGCCAGAGCCGATCTCCCAGACGAGATCTCCGCCGCCTGCACGGTGATATTTCGAAACGCCGCCCTCACCCGTGTCGTGGTAGAAGCCGCCTTTCTTCGCACCGGTCGACAGCGCTTCAATCGCATGCGCGCCCAGCGACCCGAAACTCATCGCCGAGATATTGAACACGCTGGCCGCATAAGGCTGCGCTGTTCCCGGCGCGCCGACGCTCACGCGCGGGCACTCATCGCTATTGTGCCTGGCAGCAATCGAATGCGCGAGCCATTCATAAGGCGGCTTGTCGATATCAAGCTGGCTGCCAAAGGGCTCGACCGAGGACACGTTCTTTGCGCGCCGGTACACGAGCGCCCGTTGCTCGTGGTTGAACGGCCGCCCTTCTGTGTCGTTCTCGACGATGTAGGACCTGAAGAAGGGCCGCAGTTCTTCCGCGATCCATCTGATATGCGCGAGGACGGGAAAGTTGCGCCACAAGGCGTGTGGGCGCTGGATGACATCGTAGATGCCAAGCAGGGCCAGTGGAGACGCGATCCCGCCTCCGATCACCACCCATGTCGGCATGTGCTGGCCAGTCATTAGCGCGAGCGCAAAACCGATTGCAGACAAGAGGATGAGGCCGAAGGGCAATAGTCGCGTCATTGCGTTTTCCTGAGTCGAGAGAAATAGTTGGAATGATGGCGACCCTAGCCCGCCTTGGGATCGCTTCAAGGGAAGATATGCGTCAACGGTCCGAGGCGTCCTGTCCTGAAAGGATCAATCGGATGCACCTCCGCCTGCCACCCGCAGCGCCGAGCCTGATCAGGCAAGCAAGCCAGCGGATTATTTTGCGCAACACTCGCAGTCTGCAACTGTGACGGCTGCCTAAACAGGAGACAAACACGTTGCGATCACGGAAGCCGACATGGCTCCACTCAACCTGTCTTCGGATGAACCAGGACAGACCATCTTATCGGGCGTCTGCGCCATCTGCGCCACAAAGGGAAAAATAACTTATTCTGTTTACTGACTTTATAAAAATGGAGTGTGTGCTTTAATTCAGCTGCCGGGGTTGCCCCCCTGTGGAAATCACGATTTAAGCACCCCACGTATCAAGAGATTCGTGTAGTCAGTTTGCGTAAGACAAAAACCGCCCGCTTCCGGGCCCATTGAGGAGACAATCCCATGGCAAAAGCAACCAAGCCAAAAACCAAGAAACCCGCCGCCAAGAAACCTGCTGTCGCCAAGAAGGCTGCAGCCGCACCGAAGATCGCTGCACCTGCCAAGGCGCCAACAGCGAAAGAAATGCTGGTGGAAAAATACATCGCCGACCTGAAAGAAAAAGTCGGCGAAGCCCGTCCTGACATGGCGCTGCTCGACGCTGCCGTGAAAGCCTGCGGCCCAACCATCTACAAATCGGATACAGCGACCGTCGCATCTTCCGACAAGGAAGAACTCGCACGCGTGCGCAAGGGCTTCATCGCCAAGAAGCTCGGCGTCACCGACGAAGCCAAGGCTGACGCGGCTATCGCCGACGCCATTGCCAAGTACGGCAAGTCGGTTCGCGCCAAGCACCGCCCGGTGATGTACTATCTCATCGCCAAGGCTCTGAAAAAGGGTTCGGTCCTCAAGGGCTAACCTGCCAATCCGCTTGCGGATCAAAGGAAAGCCGGGCTCAGCATTGCTGGCCCGGCTTTTTCATGTCTGGAATCTGAAGGCTCAGAAGCCCTGGAGACGCGCGTAACGGTCGCGATGCCAGCTGGCACTGCCATATAGCGCTTCCTGAACGCGCGCCCGTTTCATGTAGAGCCCGGGATCAGCGACATCCGTCATGCCGATGCCGCCATGCATCTGGACACATTCATTCGACACGAGGTGAACCAGCTCGCCGGCCTTCGCCTTGGCAAGGCTCGCAAGTTCGGCAACATCGCCCTTGCCTGAATCAACCGCCGCCAGGGCAGCTGCCACGCAGGAGCGGGTCATCTCGATCTCGGTGAACATTTTCGCGGCGCGGTGCTGCATCGACTGGAATGAACCGATCAGCTGGCCGAACTGCTTGCGGCTCTGGAGATATTCAAGCGTCATCTCGAACGCAGCCTCTGACGATCCGAGCATTTCAGCTGCCATGCCGATGGCGGCGCGATCGAGCACCGGTTCGAGCACATCTGCTCCCTCGTCGACGGGGCCGAGGACGCCGTTCTGGCCGACCATGACGTCGTCGAAGGTCACGTGCGCTGCGCCATGCGAATCGACGGTCTTCAGTTCCTGGACCGTGACGCCTTTTGTCTTGGCAGGCACCAGGAACAGCGTGAGGCCGTGCCGGTCACCGGTTTCCCCGAATGTGCGAGCGACGACGATGAACATCTCCGCGTCGTGTCCGCCGGGAACGAAGCGCTTCATGCCGTTCAGCGTATAGCCCTGGCCATTGCTCTCCGCCTCTGTCGCCACATTCAGCGGCGCGAAGTGGGCCGACTCGTCGAGCGCCAGCGCAAACGTGGTTTCTCCGGCAGCGATCTTTGGCAGCCATTCGGCCTGCATCGCCTTGCTGCCGCCAAGCTGGATGGCGGACGCAGCGATCAGTGCTGTTTGCAGCAAAGGCGTTGCGGCCAGCGTGCGGCCCTGCGCCTCGAGGATCTGTCCCAAGCCGACAAGCCCGAAATGTTCGCCGCCCGGCTCGTCCGGAATGATGACGCCGAAGAAGCCGAGCTCTGCCAGCTTCTGGCGCGTGGCCGCGTCACGGCCGTTGGCGCCCTTGTCGCGCAGCGCCCGCAAATGCGTCACCGGCAACTCATCGCGCACGAATGCCAGCGCCGTGTCACGCAGCATCTCCTGGTCTTCAGTCAATACGAAGCTCATATCGTCCCTCCAATGGACATTATCTCTTGAGGCGCGACCTGCCACGCAACGGCATCTTCCAGCCGGTCATTGCCCCAGAACATTTCGCCGTCTCCGGCAAAGAAGGTTGGTGAGCCAAACACGCCGCGGTGAATGGCTTCCCCGGTATTGGCCTTGAGTTCGGCCTTGGTCGCATCACTTCCCGCACGCGCCATGATCGCTTCAGCATCGTGACCAACGGATTCAATCGCGCGGGCAACGACATCCGGTTCGGAAATCAGCGCACCGCGCGCGAAGTTCTCCGAATAGATTGCCTTGATGAATCCTGCGCGCGCCGCTTCCGGCAACGCGAGCGTACAGCGCGCCGCCAGGAGTCCGTTCTGCGGGAACCGGGCTGGCGTCTCCAGAGGCAGGCCCTCTTTCGCGCAAACGCGGGCAAGGTCACGCCACATGTATTTTCCCTTCACAGGGACGGCGTTGAACGGGCTGTCGGTCAGGCCCTGTTGCGAATGTAGCAGCGGCCCGAGCAGGAACGGCTTCCACACGACGTCGAGCCCCGCCGCGCTGGCGAGTTTCTCCACCCGCATCGCTGCGGGATAGGAATACGTCGATGCAAACTCGAACCAGAATTCGATCGCGGCCATGCCTATTGGTGGTCTTTCAGGCCCAATACGCGCTTGGCAACGACATTGAGGTTGATCTCACTGGTGCCGCCTTCGATCGAGTTGCCCTTCGAGCGCAGCCAGCCGCGTGTCGCCTTCATCGCGCCCTCGTCAAAGCCCTCCCCTTCCCAGCCGAGGCCTTCAGTACCGAGCGCCTCGATGAGGAGTTCATGGCGGTCCTGGTTCATCTTGGCGGCGCCATATTTCAGGATGGACGCCGTGTGACCAACCTGCTGGCCGGCCTTGGCCTGCTCGGTCTGGCGCTGGACGGTCAGGTTGAACGCCTTTGCGTACATCTTGTGGTCCGCAATACGACCGCGAAGGTCGCCATCGGCGATGCGCCCCTCACTGTCGGTGCCGACATGGATCTTGGCATATTCTTCCGGGCCCAGGATGCCTGAGCCGCCCGTACCGCCGAATCCGCCAGCCGAGATTGACGAGCGTTCGAACTGCAGCAGGCGCTTGGCGATTTCCCAGCCGCCATTCACCCGCCCGACCAGCTGGTCCTTGGGAACTTTCACATCGGTGAAGAAGGTTTCGCAGAAAGGAGACGACCCGGAGACCAGCAGGATCGGCCGCGCTTCCACGCCGGGGCTTTCCATATCGAACAGGATGAAGCTGATGCCTTCGTGCTTTGACGACGTGTCTGTGCGCACGAGACAGAAGATCCAGTCGGCCTGGTCAGCATACGACGTCCAGACTTTCTGGCCGTTGATCAGGTAATGGTCGCCCTTGTCCTCGCACCTGGTCTGCAGGCCGGCGAGGTCAGAGCCCGCACCCGGTTCGGAATAACCCTGGCACCAGCGCGTCTTGCCTTTCACGATGTCGGGCAGGAAGCGCTTCTTCTGCTCCTCGTTGCCAAACTCCAGCAAGGCGGGACCGAACATCCAGAGACCGAAGGAGAACAGCGCCGGGCGCGCCTTGATGCGGCGCAGCTCTTCCTGCAGCACGCGGTTCTGTTCTTTCGTCAGGCCGCCGCCGCCATAGGCAGCAGGCCATTCCGGTGCGGTCCAGCCTCTTTCACCCATCCGGTCCAGCCAGACCTTCGAGTCGGGATTCTTGAATTCGCCGCGTTTGCCGCCCCAGACGATTTCGTCGTCGGCCATCGGCGTGCGCATGGATGGCGGGCAGTTCGCCTCCAGCCAGTCACGCGTTTCGGTGCGGAACGCTTCGAGGTCTTCGGTGACGTCATAGGCCATTCTGGTGGCTCCTCTGGTCGGGCATGATCTTGCAGGAACCCTAATTCCGCACGCGCCGCCCGCCAAGCCTGACGCCGGGAAAACCTGCGCCCCGGCCCACCCGGTCACACTGGGGCATGCGGCGTCTTCGCCCAATAATGCGGCATCCGGAGCAGGCCATACACGGCGCGCATCATCGCGATGGTCTGCAATGGCCAATAGAATGGCGCGGTCAGCAGGACGAACCCGTAGCCCGCCTGCTTCGGGCGGGGTGCCAGAAGCCCGGTCACAAGTGACGCCCCGTAGGAAGCCGCAAGCAAGCCGGCGCCGACCGGCCCGAGCGACAGGTCCGGGCTGATGACACAGACCAGGCACCAGAGCGCCCAGGGCCCATGAACGAATGCCGAGAGAACGGACGCCCCAAGCGTCAGCTGCATGGCAGCGAACCCGCCAACGCCCATCTGGCGCGCCGATGCCCGTGGATGGCGCATCAGCACGAACCATGTCTGGAGGTATCCTTTCAGCCAGCGTGACCGCTGGCCAAGCCAGACGGGAATCCGGTTTGGCGGGGCCTCCTCGGTCGGCGGCGAGATCACACCGACCTGCATGCCAAGACGCGCGAGCCGCAGACCGAGATCGGCATCCTCGGTGACGTTCCATGCGTCCCAGCCGCCAGATTCAACCAGGCGTGCGCGCCGGAAATGGTTGCTCGTGCCGCCGAGTGCAATTGGCAGCCTGAAACGCGCGAGCGCCGGCAGGATCAGCGAGAACTGGATCGCGTATTCGAGCGCCCATTGGCCCGCTAGCCAGTTGTGCCCCGCATGTGTGCCAACGAGCGGCGCCTGCACGCAGGCCAGGCCCGCCGGGTCGCGCGCAAAGGCTTCCGCGGCGGCGCGCAGCTGGGCCGGGTCAGGCCGGTCCTCGGCGTCGTACACCACGACATAGGCCCCCTTCGCACGGGCAAGGCCATAGTTAAGGGCGCGCGGCTTCGTCTGCGGCAATCCGGGGGGCAGGACGAGCAATTCGGTGCCGATCGGCCAGTCTTCCGCCCTCAAGGCGGCATGCGTATCGTCATCTCCCGTCTCGACCAGCAGCTTCAGATCGATCCGGTCTGCGGGGTAATCCAGCGCCGCGATCGCGCGGGCAAGTTGCGGCGCAGTCGCCGCTTCATCCTTCAGCGCGATAAGGATGGTGTACACAGGGTAGAGAACCTGGTCGGCATCCCGGACCTGCTGCGCTGGCCGGGACCTGGATGCCGACAGGACCATGGCGAGCCGGAACGCTATCGTTGCCCCGAATATGAAGAGTCCTGCCGCCAGCGCGCCACGCACCAGCATGATCGGCGCCAGAAGGCCGGCGAGGCCGATCAGGACGAACACCCGGCGCAGGGCACCACGCTGCCCTGGTGTTATTGCGACGATCGCCGAGCCCTCCGGGTGACTGCGTGAAAACCCCATCGCAGCCATATCCGCCAATGCCGGATCGGGCTCCGGTTCAGCCGGAATGGCACGCCCTACGCGTGGCTGCCGCTCAAACGATATGAACCCATCCGCACCCATAGGTTAACAAGAACCCTGTGGATAAACCTGTATCCACAAACCACAGGTTGAAATTGTTTCGGATCCGAAACAATTTCGCCGTGTGGAGGTGAACAAAAGCGGATTTGCAGAATCTGCTTGAGGTTCCGGTCAAATGTTCTATGTTTGTTCCATGACCGATCTTCATGTCGTCTGGTTCAGGCGGGACCTTCGGGTCCACGATCACGCGCCACTGCTCGCCGCAGTCGCGAGCGGTGCACCTGTGCTGCCCCTCTATATTTTCGAACCCGGGTTCTGGGCCCAGCCGGAGCATTCCGGACGGCAGTTCGATTTCCTGGTCGAATGCCTGCAAAGCCTCGATGACGCGCTGAAAGCACGCGGATCGGCCCTCTGCATCCGCACCGGCAAAGCCGAGGACGTCCTGGCCGATATCCACACACGCCATGGCATCGCCGCGATCCATGTCCACCGGGAAACCGGCCTGCAATGGACGTTTGACCGCGACCGGTCAGTCCAGCGCTGGACGATGAAGGCCGGAATCGCGCTGCGGGAGCAGGCACAGAATGGCGTCGGCGGGCACCTGTCCGTACGGGATGGCTGGCCGCGCTACTGGGAAGACCAGATGTCAGCACCACGCGGCAAGGCGCCCGACACGATTGCAGCAGCGAATGTTCCGTCAGAACCGTGGCCGATCGCCGAGGATTTCCGACTCGCCCCGGACGGCTGTACGGCACGCCAGCCGGGCGGCCGCGCCGAAGGGGTCGAATTGCTGCGGTCTTTCCTGGCCTCTCGCGGTCGCCGTTACCGGACGTCGATGTCGGACCCGCTGGTGGCGAGCGTGGCGTGCTCGCGCCTGTCGCCCCATCTGGCATTCGGCACCGTATCGGTCCGCGAAGCCTGGCAGGCTGCCCGGCGGGCACGGGCGGAATACGATATCGACGGCGATTCCACCTTCACGGCGTCGATCGACAATTTCCTGTCGCGGCTGCAATGGCGTTGCCAGTTCTTCCAGAAGCTTGAAGACCAGACCTCGATCGATAGGCGCAACCTGCTGCCTGGCCCGGATGGCGTGCGCGAGGTCGCGGCCGACGGCGATCCGCGCCTGGAGGCGTGGATTCATGGTCGCACCGGCTTTCCCTTCCTTGACGCCTGCATGCGGTCGCTGAACCAGACCGGTTGGCTGAATTTCCGCATGCGCGCCATGACCATGGCGTTTGCCGCGCATCATCTCTGGCTCGACGCACGCCTGCCCGCCGCCCGGCTGGCCGCGCTGTTCACCGATTTCGAAGCCGCCATCCACTATCCTCAGGCGATGGCACAGGCGGCGATCATCAGTTCGCATGCGCCGCGGATCTACAACCCGGTCAAGCAGTCGCTCGACCATGATCCGGACGGCGACTTTATCCGCCGCTGGGTGCCCGAGCTGGCCGGCCTGCCCACCCCCTTCATTCACGCCCCCTGGGACGCCCCGAAGGCGGAGCTGGCCCGCGCCGGGATCGTGCTTGGCCAGACTTACCCGATGCGGATTGTCGATCACATGGCTGCGGCGCGCGAGGCCCGTGGCCGCATCCAGGCCCTGCGCCACGGCCCCACCCCTGCCCCCACAGCCATCAGTATTGGGCGTCAGGACACTGGCCGCACGCCCCGCGCCAGGGCGTCACTGCGACGCCCATCTGCGCCGCCCCGCCAGCTCGCCTTCGATCTTGACCTGCCGGAACAGACCCGCCCGTCGCGCTCCGCCTAGCCGGATGGTCAGGGCAGTCAGCCAGGACCGCCCCAAAGATTTGGATGAAACAGAGTTAACTGGCCTTGAAACGCCACACAGGCGTATCATATCGACAAACAACAAGTCGTAAGGCCCGAATTTCTCTATATTTATTTTTTTTCGATAAATTTTTATTGCTTTTCGATAATTCCTTCCCTATCTTGAGACTGTCGACGGCGGAATGGTCCGCCAAGGACAGTCAACACAGCAAGAAGGACTTATTAAAATGACCCCCCGCGCCCGTCTCAACGACGTCGAAGCCAACGCCCCCCGCGCCACGATGGCCCTTGCCATGATGACCGGCGAGGCCACCGTCCGGACACACCCGGCGAATGATGTCGCAGTCGGAGGCCGTCCGGGCTTGCTGGTCCGCCGCCGCCGTCGTCACACCCGCCGTGAGGCCCACTAGCCCTCCCGCCTGCTGGCGCTAACCGCCTTTCCTCCCCTGGGGCGGCCGGCGCCGGCAGGACTTTCCCCACCACACAAGAAGGATAGACCCGCCATGAAACGCCCCCTCGTCGCCGCCGCCGTTGCTGCCAGCCTCTTCGCGATGCCGGCCCTTGCCACCAGCACCAATTTCGAAGTCGCCGTCGACTTCAACCGCGCTGCCATGGATACGCCCGCAGGTGCCCAGGCCGAATATCAGCACATTCGTGAAGAGATTTCGAAGCGCTGCGCAACTGAACACGTCAACTTCCCGGCCGGCGGCGAGTTAGCCACCAAGCTCTGCACCGCCCGGACTCTCAACAAGGCCGTGAAAGCGATCGACCACGCCGGCCTGACCGAGGTTCATGCCGCCAGAACGGCGCACTGAACACGAGCCCGGAAGCCGCTCCAAAAAGGCGAGGCCGCCTCTCTCCCCCTGCCCTGCATCGCCTTCGGCTTCTTGCGCCGTCCTGTCCCCTCCAAGGCAGGGCGGCGTATTCGTTCAGGCCGGGTCTGCCTCGCGGAAATCCCGCGCCCTGAAGACCTCGGACAGCCTGAAATGCACCGGCACGAAGGCGCCGTCCTCATCGGACTCGAACAGGGCAACGCAGGATGTCGGGAATTTTTCGGTCAGCCGCACGGCCGCGTCGTGGTCCGAACTGCCGCCGTCGCGCAGCAGGGTCAGGCCGAAATCGTGCAAGCCCGGATTGTGGCCGATCACCATCAGCGTGCCGGCACTATCGTTCTGTTTCACCGATTCCGAAATTCCCCGCATACCGGACAGGTAGAGCGACTCCATCGGCCGCACCTTCTCACCTTCCACCACCTTGGCGACTTCCGAACAGGTTTCGCGGGCGCGGCGAGCCGTCGAGACGAGAATGCGCTCCGGGCTCCAGCCGATCGCCACGATTTCCTCGGCCATGCGGCGGGCATCCGATCGTCCCTGGTCCGTCAGCGCCCGGCCGAAATCGTCGATACCTTCCGTCCAGGGTTCGGTCTTGGCATGGCGCATCAGGATAAGGCGTTTCATGGATGAATATTGCTCACTCTGCGGCGACCATTAGAAAAACTGATCGACACTATGAGGTGCCGCGCATTGGTCATGTCGTTCTTAGGCACCATTTTCGGTCCTGAAATCAAGTGACAGGAGTTTGAAACATGAGCCTTCTTATCGGCGACGTAGCCCCGGACTTTGAGGCCGATACAACAGAAGGCCGTATCCGCTTCCACGAATGGGCCGGCAAGGACTGGGTCGTGTTCTTCTCCCACCCCGCCGACTTCACGCCGGTCTGCACCACGGAACTTGGCTATACAGCCCAGCTGAAGGACGAGTTTGCCAAGCGCGGTGCCAAAGCCCTTGTCGTGTCGGTCGACAGTATCGAGGATCACAAGCGGTGGATCGAGGATATCGAAGAGACCCAGAACGCGACCGTCGCGTTCCCCATGATCGCCGATACCGGGCGCAAGGTTGCGACCCTTTACAACATGATCCATCCGAACGCGGACGCAAAACTGACCGTCCGCGCAGTCTATGTCATCGACCCGAACAAGCGAATTCGCGCCTCGATCGTCTATCCGCCGAGCACCGGCCGCAATTTCGATGAAGTCCTGCGCCTGATCGACAGCCTGCAGCTGACCGACACACACAAGGTCGCCACGCCGGTAAACTGGCGCGATGGCGAAGATGTCATCATCGTACCGTCCCTGACCGATCCGGCGGAAATCAAACGCCTGTTCCCGAAAGGCTACAAGGCGGCGAAGCCGTATCTGCGCTACACGCCCCAGCCCGGGAAATAGGCCTGCGGCGGCGCGCGGCATTGGCAAACCTGCAATAGGCACAGGCGCCAACGCGTTAACATGTCATGAACCACCCCCGCCAAATTGGCTTTCCCGGATTTCACGTATCTTTCTGAATCCGTGGCAAGGTCAGGCTTGGCGGAGGTATTCATGGCCATAAACGACCACAAGCAGGATCTTTTCGACTCGCTGACATTCTTTGCGTTTGTCGCGATTACGGCCCTCTGCCTGTCGTTCACGTTCTCGATGGTCGTCTATCATTTCGGCATCCCGCAGAACCCCGAAACCTTCGTGCTGACCAACCTGCTGGTCTCTGCCTGTGTTGCCATTCCAACGGCCACGCTGGCCTCCCAGCACGAGTTTCGCCTGAAAATGTACCAGCACCGGCTCGAAACGCTGGCTTCGATCGACCCGCTGACCGGCATCTCGAACCGGCGCTACTTCAAGCAGACCGTCGACGAGGAACTCAAGCGCATGCGGCGCACCCAGCAGACTGCGGGGCTCGTGATCTTCGATCTAGATCACTTCAAGCGTGTCAATGACCGCCACGGCCACAAGGCCGGAGACGCCGTGCTGCAGGAAGTCGCTGCCATCGCGTTTGCCGAACTGCGCGGCCCGTTTGACCGGCTTGGCCGCTGGGGCGGCGAAGAGTTCGTCATCCTGTTGAGCAATGTGACCCTGGAACAGTCGACCCTGGTATGCGAACGCATCCGCGAAAAAATCGCGGCCCTCACGATCGACTACAAAGGCACCCAATTGTCGGTCACGGCGAGTTTCGGCACATGCCTGCTCGGTGTCGGATCGACACTCGACCTGGCCATGGAGACTGCAGATCTCGCCTTGTTCGAATCCAAGCGCGCAGGCCGCAACCAGGTCAATTCCCGGCGCACGATCGAAATCGCCGCCTGAGCCGGTCCTGCCAGTAGCAGCA
The DNA here is from genome assembly GCF_000685275.1 of Hyphomonas johnsonii MHS-2. GTDB lineage: Bacteria > Pseudomonadota > Alphaproteobacteria > Caulobacterales > Hyphomonadaceae > Hyphomonas > Hyphomonas johnsonii. The sequence continues at coordinate 50,704 of NZ_ARYK01000003.1, read as the reverse complement.
GCCTAGAGCGCCAATTCCATCTTGCCGTTCACCAGCCTTGTATAGTCGTCGACCAGCCCATGGCTGATCTCGGCCGGTTTGTAGACATGCGTGCCGATCTCGGCGACCGGTGTAATCTCCGCCGCGCTGCCGGTGATGAAGCATTCCGAGAATGTCGCCAACTCGTCGGGCATGATGGCGCGCTCGATCACTTCGATCTGCCGGGCCTGGGCCAGCTTGATCGTCGTCTGGCGCGTCAGCCCGTTCAGGAAGCAATCCGGCGTCGGTGTGTGGAGTGCGTTGTCGCGCACGAAGAAGATGTTCGCGCCTGTCGCCTCGGCAACCTGGCCGCGATAATCCAGCATCAGCGCGTCGGCATACCCGGCCTTCTCTGCGGCATGCTTGGACAGCGTACAGATCATGTACAGTCCGGCAGCCTTGGCGTGGCAGGGCGCCGTGTCGGGCGCCGGACGCCGCCAATCGGCGTGCGTCATCCGGATGCCCTTCATCTTGTCGGCAAAATAGTCGCCCCACGCCCAGACGGCCACCGCGAGATGGATCGTGTTGTTCTGGGCCGAAACACCCATCATTTCCGATCCGCGCCAGGCGACGGCGCGCACATAGGCGCTGTCGAGTCCTGATTTGGCCAGGGCCTCGCGCTTGGCCTCTTCGAGCTGCTCAACCGTGAACGGGATCTCGAACCCCATGATGCGGGCCGAATTGTGCAGGCGCCGGGAATGGTCCAGCGAGCGGAAAATCTTGCCACCATAGGCCCGTTCGCCTTCGAAAACGGCGGATGCATAGTGGAGTGCGTGCGTCAGCACGTGCACCTTGGTATCCCGCCACGGCACGAATTCACCGTCCATCCAGATGTACCCGTCGCGGTCGTCAAAAGGGATACTTGCCATGGAATCAGCGCTCCTCGCTTGCACTTTCTATATATTCGCGTTCATTTCAGACTATGGGCCCTGACGTCAACCTGAACAGACCGTTCGATCCTCGCTTGTTCCTGATGGACCAGGAGCTTGATCGCGGTGTCGGCCTTCTCATGGCGGGGGCACGTGAGCTTGTTTCTGCCGCAGAAACAGCCCGCAAGAAAGCGGGGCTGAGCAAACCAGAGATGCAGATTCTCATAGCAATCCGGTTCGACCCGGGCCGAACGGTCAGCCAGATGCGCGACGCGCTGGGCATGACGGTGCCGACATTCGCCCGCCTGATCGGCGCGCTGGACACACGCGGCCTGATCGAGCGCGAGCGACAGGAGAATGACGGTCGCCGGCGCAAGCTGACACTGTCGGACGCCGGCGTCACCCTGACCACGCCGATCGCGATCGTCCTGCGCGAGCGGCTGCGCCTCGCATTCCGCGCCGCCGGGCCCGATGCCGTCGCCGGCATGCGCATTGCGCTGGAGGCGCTGGCAAAGTGACCCGGACATGACCGATCCCGCCCACATCCTTGTCGTGGATGACGATGACCGCATCCGCGACCTGCTGAAGCGCTTTCTCAGCCGCGAGGGCTATCGCGTGACCGCCGCCCCCGATGCGGAAACTGCCAGGCGGTTCCTGGCCAACATGACGTTCGACCTGGCAATCCTCGACATCATGATGCCGGGCGAGGACGGCCTGTCCCTGCTCGCAGCGATCCGCAGCGGCCGCGAAAAGGAAACCCCCGTCATGCTGCTCACCGCCCGCGGCCAGGCGAGTGACCGGATCGAAGGCCTGAAAAGCGGCGCCGACGATTACCTTCCCAAGCCGTTCGAGCCTGAGGAACTGGCGCTGCGCTGTGCTGCGATCCTGCGCCGGTCACACAAGGAAACGCCGCCCGACGAGGTCGAAATGTCCGGCCTGGTCTTCAACGCCGCCCGCGGCGAACTGCGCGAAGGCGACCGGCGCGTCCGGCTCACCGATGCCGAGCTGCAATTGCTGAGTGTGCTGGCGGCCAAGGCCGGCGAACCGGTCAGCCGGGAAGACCTCGCGGCCCTGACTTCTGCTGGAATGGAGCGCTCGGTCGATGTGCAGGTGACCCGCCTGCGCCGCAAGATCGAGCCCAACCCCCGCGAGCCCGTTCATATCCAGACCGTCCGGGGCGTCGGCTATCGCCTGATGCCGGATTGAGGCGGCGCGCCCGATGATGCGATTGAGAGACATCACCCCGCGCGGGCTCTATGCCCGCAGCCTCCTGATGGTGGTGGCGCCGGTCGTGCTGATCCTGGCGCTCATGACATGGTATTATTACAGCAGCCATCTGGCAGAGGTGAACCGGAAGCTGGCGCAATCCATCGCCCGCGATGCTGCACTCGTGCAGTCCTATTGCGACGGTCGCCCCGATCTGCCGGTCGACCGTGACCAGCTGGCGGCCGACCTCGACATGACGTTCGACTGTGCCCGCGTCGACCCGCCCGGGGGCGGGCCAAGGCTGCAAAGGTCCTTTGCGTACCGGTCGGGCCTCAAGGAAGAGCTGGAAACCCGCCTCGGCGTACCTGTGGATGTCAGTATCGACGCCGCTTCAATGCTGCATTTCCGGTTTCCGTCCGCCAGTGGCACGGTGGAAATCCGGATCGAACGCAAGCGGGCCCTGACGGTGAACTCGCACTTTTTCATTGTCTGGGTGATCATCTCGTCCCTCATGATGCTGGGCCTGGCAGTGGCCTTCCTCAACCAGCAGGTTCGCTCGATCCTCAGGCTGTCCGAAGCGGCACGTGCCTTTGGCCGGGGCCGCGATGCGCCGGACTTTCGCCCCTCGGGCGCAACCGAAGTGCGAGACGCCGCCCGCGCGCTGATCGACATGAAAAGCCGTCTCACGGCCTTCGCCGACCAGCGAACGTCCATGCTGGCCGGTGTCAGCCATGACCTGCGCACCCCGCTCACGCGCCTGAAACTGTCACTGGCGATGATGGAAGAGACCGAGGAACTGGCGGCCGCACGCGCTGACCTCGACGACATGGCGATGATGCTCGACGAATACCTGACCTTCGCCCGGGGCGAGGACGGGGACGAACCGGTCCCGCTCGACCTTGCCGTCCTCGTTCGCGAAGCGGCGGCCGGCTTCGGCCCGCATATCGTCGTTACAGGCCCGGCATCGCTCGAGATCACAGGCCGCCCGCTGGCGCTCAAGCGCGCGGTCAACAACCTCATCTCGAACGGCGTCAAATATGCCACCGAGGTGCGCGTGAGCCTGGTTTCAGGGCCCCGTGCGGCGGAAGTGCATGTCGAGGATGATGGCCCCGGCATCGCACCCGAGCGCCGCGAAGAGGCTTTCCGGCCGTTCGCACGCCTCGACGAGGCCCGCACGCAGAACACGTCCGGCACCGGACTGGGACTCACACTTGCACGCGACACCGCGCGGGCGCATGGAGGGGATCTCAGGCTGTCCGACAGCGCCCTTGGCGGGCTGCGGGCAAGCCTGCGCCTGCCCCATTGATCGGAACAACTGCCGCGCCTGCCCATATCAGGGCCGCCACCCACCCGGAGCCTGCATGACGAACTCTCCCGCCAAACTGATCATCCGAAACGCCAAGCCGACCGACGTCGATGCCATGATAGACCTGTCCGAACGGATCTACGGCGCCGGCATGGGCTATACGCGCGACAATCTTCTCGGCCACATCAACCGGTTCCCCGAGGGCCAGTTTGTTGCCGAGTATGAAGGCCGGATCGTCGGCCATTGCGCCACGTTCATGATCACGTCTGCGGTGGCGTTCGCTCCGCATACATGGGACGAGATTACCGGCGGCGGATTTGCCGCGCGGCACGACCCGGAAGGCGACCTGCTGTACGGCATGGATGTCGGCGTCGACCCGGCCTTCCGCCGCCTGAGAATCGGCCAGCGCTTCTACAGGGCCCGTCAGGAACTCTGCCAGCACCTCGAACTCAAGGGCATCGTGTTCGGCGGGCGCATGCCCGGCTATGCGCGGCGCGCGAAGGAATATCCCAATCCCGCAGATTATATCGCGGCTGTCGTCGGGTCGAAACTGCGTGATCAGGTCATCACGTTCCAGTTGCGCCAGGGCTTCGAGCCGATTGGTGTGCTGAAGAACTACCTGCCGGGCGATGCTGCTTCGATGAACCACGCCACCCACATGTTGTGGAAGAACCCGCTGGCGCAGGAAGAAATCAAGGCGAAGCCCAGCTTCGGCGGCACGAACCTTCCGGAAACCGTGCGCATCACCACCGTCCAATTCCAGATGCGCAAGATCCAGTCCATCGACGAGTTCGAGACCCAGGTCGAATATTTCGTCGACATCGCGTCAGATTATCGCTCCGATTTCGTGGCGTTCCCGGAACTCTTTACGCTGCAATTGCTGTCGCTTGAGAAGACGCCGCTCGCGCCCATCGATGCCATCGAGAAAATCTCCGAATACACGCCCCGCTACATCGCCTTCATGGAGAAGCTGGCTGTCTCCTACAATATCAACATCATCGGCGGCTCGCATCCCAGCAAGATGGAGAATGGCGACATCCTGAACATATCCTACGTGTTCCTTCGCGACGGATCCGTTCATACCCAGCAGAAGCTTCACCCGACACCGTCCGAACGGCGCTGGTGGAATATCCAGGGCGGCAAGGGCAATACCGTGATCCAGACAGATTGCGGGCCAATCGGTGTGATGATCTGCTATGACAGCGAGTTCCCCGAACAGGCACGCCACCTTGTCGACCAGGGCGCGCTCCTTCTGTTCGTTCCCTTCTGCACCGACGAGCGGCGCGGCTATCTCCGGGTCAGGTATTGCTGCCAGGCGCGCGCCGTCGAGAACCAGTGCTATGTCGTCATGTCCGGTGTCGTCGGCAACCTGCCGAATGTCGAGAACATGGATATCCACTATGCCGAAAGCTGTATCCTGACCCCGTCGGACTTCCCTTTCTCACGCGACGGCATCGCGGCTGACACGCCGGCCAATACCGAAACAATCGCCCTGGCGGACCTGTCCTTGTCGGACCTGTTGACCGCTCGCCAGTCCGGCGCAGTCCAGAACCTGAAGGACCGGCGCTTTGATCTTTACCAGGTTGTCTGGAACAAGCAGAAGCACTAGATGCCGGGCGCGTGTTTGATCGTTATGGTTGCACTTTACAGTCTCTCAACAAATTCCGGTTAGTTCCAGAGAAACAATGGTCTGGAATCCGCCTGCATGCATGACGCCAGGAAAATCTCGCTCCAAGACGCCTGGCAATCGCTCGATTCCCTGCGCAGCGGTTTTTTTGTCCTGAGTCCTGAAAACGACCTGAGCTTTGCCAACGAGTTGGCCCGACAACACTGGCCAGACCTTTTTGCCCGCATGGACGAGGGGGCTTCACTCCACGAAGCCATTGCCGTGCAGGTGCGCAAACTGTTTCCGAAGCTCAATCAGGAAACCACGAACGTCCGCATCGCGCTCGTCGTCGATGCCGTCACGAACTGCAAGGACCTCGACATGGTGACGGCCAATGGCCGGCACGTGGCGACGATCCTGACGCGACTGAAGAGCGGAGCGCTGATCGGTCTGACCCATGACGTGACGGACCTCGTGCAAAGAGAGATCAGCCTCAATGCTGCGCGGCGGCACGCCGTCATGGCCAGCGAGGCCAAGTCCGAATTCCTCGCCTCGATGAGCCATGAAATCCGCACGCCGCTCAACGGCATCTTCGGCATGGCCCAGGCGCTTGCGCATTGTAACCTGCCCGGCGCGGAACGCGACATGGTCGATACGATCACCGAAAGCGCGCAAACCCTGCTGGCGCTGCTGAACGACATTCTGGACCTCTCGAAAATCGAGGCCGGCAAGCTGGAAATCAGTCCGGTCGTCGACAATCTCCGCAGTCGCATCATGCGCCTTGAGCGCGCCTATCGCACGCTCGCCGACAAGAAGCACCTCTATCTGCGCGTCGTTGTCGACGCCAACCTTCCCGAAAATATCGCGTTTGACAGCCTGCGCGTGCGCCAGTGCATCGACAATCTTGTGTCGAATGCCCTCAAGTTCACCGCCAAGGGTGGCGTGCTCATCGCCGTCCGCGCCGGAAAGCCCGACAAGGACGGAAAATTCCTGACGACAGTTCACGTCTCGGACACGGGCATAGGCCTGACGGAGGCCCAACGCCGCAAGCTGTTCCAGAATTTCCAGCAGGCCGACCAGTCGACAGCCCGCCGTTTCGGCGGCACCGGGCTCGGACTTGCGATCACCAAGCGCCTCGCCAACATGATGGGCGGCGATGTCACCTGCGTCAGCAAGCCGGGCGAGGGATCCGTGTTCACGCTGACCTTCGAGGCCCGTCTGGCCGAGGCTGCCGTGGCTCCACCCGCCGGCACCAAGCCCGCCGCCGTCGCGCCACGCGGCGCGACAACAGATCGCGAACAGCCTCAACTGGCCGGCAAGCGGGTCCTGGTTGTTGATGACAATGGCATCAACCGCCGCGTTGCACGGGTCGTTATCGAACCGGCAGGCGTGATCGTTTCAGAAGCGCCCGGCGGCGAAGAAGCCCTTGAAATGCTGGCACGCGAGCCCTTCGACCTCGTCCTGCTCGACGTCCACATGCCGATGATGGACGGTCCGGAAACACTGTCCCGGATACGCAGCTGCGGCGAGGCCTGGGCTGCGATTCCGGTAATCGCCCTCACGGCAGACGCCATGACCGGCGACCGCGACCGGTTCATCTCCCTCGGGATGGATGACTATGTCTCCAAGCCGATCGAGGAAAAGCAGCTTATCGCGGCAATGATTCGGGTCCTGGATGCGGCTGGCACGGCGTCGGCCAAACCGGAACGCGTCGCGAAGGCGGTCTGATCCAGCTTCCGCTCAGGCGAGCTTTGCTGCCAGCGTGTCCATGAACACGCCCAGCGTCACATCCTTGTCCGACACACCGTCCACATCGTGTGTCGTCAGCGTCACCTCGACGCGGTTGTAGACATTGAACCATTCCGGGTGGTGGTCCATCGCTTCCGCTTTCAGGGCGCAGCCCGACATGAACGCCCAGGCCGTCTTGAAGTCCGCAAACTTGTAAGTCTTGCAGATAGTGTCCCGCTCGCCGTCGCCAGCGCGCCAGTCGTCCAGTCTTGCGAGGGCCGCGCCCGCGCCGATCTTGCCTGCCATCGTCTCAGTCCTCTCCATCAAGTCCGAGCACAAAATACAGCCAGCGGCCATCCTCGGCGATGGCCGTTCGCATTCCCGGATAGCCCCTGCCCTGCCGCACCAGGGCAATACCGTCCTCGCCGATCAGCTCCCTGAGGCGCCTGCGTTCACGAAAGGACAGCTTCTCGGGGATCAGATCGGCAGCATCAAGCGCCGCCAGGTCCGGCCAGACATACCAGCGCTCCCCGTCCACCATTCTCACACCTGCCGGCTCCTCGAACAACTGGCGCAACTTCCGGGTCGGATCGAGGCCGGTCCGATTCAGCAGGTCCCAGAAGTCCCGGTGCGATTCGCCGGAAAAATTCGAGACGAACTGGTCGCTTTCGGCTGCGATTCGCGCCATCCGCGACAGCGAGCCGACCTTGGCAGCCTTGATCAACCGGTCTCGCGTTTCCACGACAGGCGCGGCCAGCTCAACATGCTGGGGCGCCTGCGGCGGTCGGGTCAGGCTCTGGTCGGGGATCACAGGCACAGGCTCTTCTGCACCTTTCGAGCAAGCAGCGAGGCCGAGGACCAGCGCCGCAAGGCACGCTCTATGCCAGCGCATAGCCGGTCACCGACTCAAGGTCGGCCAGTAACTGGCCTTCATTGAGCACCTTGATCGTGGTCATGCCCATTTGCCGGGCCGGTTTCAGGTTGATCCCGAGATCGTCCAGATAGACACAGTCCGCCGGTTCGACATCCAGCGCCTCGCACATCAGCGCATAAATGCGCGGATCCGGCTTGCGGATGCCCAGTTTCGAGCTTTCGATCACATGGTCGAACATGGCGAATACTTTCGCTACTTGAGCCGCCTTGTCATTATCATTTGTCATCGAAGCGCCTTTTCCGATCGGCGCATTGTTCGTGATGCAGCCCACCTTGCCCTGCGCCTTGCACACTTTCAAAGCGTCCACCACGCGGGGCCGGAGAGCGCCTGACAGGAGGGACAGCACGTCCCGCCCGGGCACTTCATGGCCCAGCGCCCTGGATTCGGCGCGAAACATGGCGTCAAACCCGGATGCATCGACTTCGCTGCGCTCCAGCAGCGCCCAGGCGTTTTCAAGCGGGTTCACCGCGTTGACGGACCGGATGAAATCCACCGGCAGGCCATTTTCCGTTTCGTACCGCGTGAAGGCATCGAAGGGCGAAGACGTGAAAACGCCCCCGAAATCCCAGATTACCGCTTTGAAAGTCTTTTGCATTCTGCCCCCTTAGCCTGCCTGAAATCGAGTTTCAAACCTTGAACATTGCTTGGCCGCATCTAGGGTGGCCGTCAATCACATGGATTTTGGAGGAATGATGATTATGGGTGTACTGGACGGAAAAACGGTACTGATTACAGGCGGTGGCAACGGCATTGGCCGCGAAACGGCACTGCTCGCCGCTCGCGAAGGGGCGAAAGTCGTCGTCAATGACCTCGGCGGCAGCCTGACGGGCGGCGACGAGGGCGATGCCGGCCCGGCCGAAAAGGTCGCGGCTGAAATCCGCGCAGCTGGCGGCGAAGCAGTGTCGAACTCCGAAAGCGTGACCGACATGCGTGCGGTCGAGGGCATGGTCGAACAGGCCAAGGACACGTTCGGCGGTCTCGATGCCATCATCAACCCGGCCGGGATCCTGCGCGACGGCATGTTCCACAAGATGTCAGAAAGTGACTGGGACAGCGTCATCGACGTCCACCTGCGCGGCAGTTTCAACGTCACCCGGGCCGCAGTCGAGCTGTTCCGTGAGAAAGAGAATGGCGCGTTCGTGCTGTTCACGTCCACGTCGGGCATTATCGGCAATATCGGCCAGGCGAACTATGCCGCGGCCAAGATGGGCATCGTCGGCCTTTCCCGCAGCATCGCGATGGAAGGCGAACGCAAGAATGTCCGCTCCAATGTCATCGCCCCGTTCGCGTGGACCCGCATGATCGCGTCGATCCCCGTCAAGGACGAGGCCGGCGCCCAGCGCGTCGAGCGGATCAAGAATGCCATGCGGGCCGACCAGGTCGCCCAGCTTGCCGTGGCCCTGTGTGCCGACAAGTCCAAGCTGGTTAGCGGCCAGATCTTCATCGTGCGCGGGAATGAGGTAATCCTCTGCAACCAGCCGCGACCGATCAAGTCCGTTGCCCGGATGGAAGGCTGGACACCTGACAGCCTCATCGACCAGGCTTTCCCGGCAATGCAGGGCGCCTTCACCGATCTTGGTGCCTCGGCCAGCGTCTTCCCCTACGATCCGGTCTAGGAGCGCAGCTTGGAAGAAGGCGAAGTCACCTTCCAGAAGTGCATCACTGGAAGTGATGGCTTCGCCTATTGCCGGCCCGTCGAGGCAGGAGCCGTTCCGCCGGGAACCGCCCCTGCACCGGCAGCGCTGGACACCCTTCCCCACAACCCCTTCGAAGCCCAGATCCAGCAGGCGCAGCCATTCCTGAGCGACCCGGGCGGCTGGATCCATGACCAGATCGTCCAACCGGATTTCCTGATCTCGATCGGGCTGCAACTGGGTGCGATCCTGCTTGCCCTGTTGATCGGGCTGACATTCTCGGTGCCGCTGAAGCGCCTCGTCACGGTTTCACTGCGCAGGTTCTTCGAACCACCGCGCGGTGAAGCGCTCACCATCCTGCGAAAGGGCGTCCGCCCCGCGCTCTGGGCGCTGCTCCTGTTCGGGGCCCTGTCATTATTGTCAGGGCTCGACCAGCCGACAATCCTCGTGCGCATTGCCTTGTCGCTCGCTGTCGCCTGGACCGCGATCCGGGTTGCTACCGGGTTCCTGCCCAGCGAACTGCGCCGGCCGATCGCATCGCTGACCTGGATATTCGCCATCCTCTTCGTCTTCGGTGTCCTGCCGGAAGTGATCGACTGGCTGTCGGCAATCGGCCCCAAATTCGGCGTCGGCGACAGCGCCAAACGGATCAGCCCCATCTTCGTCATACAGGCCGTCATTACCGCCGCCCTGTTCATGTATGCCGCCAGCTGGCTGGCCGCCAAGATGAAGCGCCGGGTCAACACCCTGCCGAAAGTCGAACCGTCGATTCGCATCCTGATCGGCAGCACCATCCAGATTGCGCTCTTCGTTGCCGCAGCGCTGCTGACCCTGGCCGGCCTCGGCATTCCGGTCGAGGGGCTTGCCGTACTCGGCGGCGCCATCGGTCTCGGCCTTGGCTTCGGCATGCAGAAAGTCGTCTCGAACTTCGTGTCCGGCATCATCCTGCTCTCGGAACGCTCGATCAAACCGAACGACGTCATCGAGGTGGGCACCACGTTCGGCGTCGTGGAATCGCTTGGCCTGCGCTACACGTCGGTCACGACCCAGGAAGGCAAGGAATTCCTCATCCCGAACGAGCAACTGGTGACCGACAAGGTGGTCAACTGGAGCTTTTCGAACCGGCGCGTGCGTATCTCCAAGGAGCTGCGTATCGATTACATCTCCGACCTTGAAGAGGCGATCGCCATCGTCATCGAGGCCGCCAAGGCCACGCCGCGCGTCATCAAGTGGCCGGAGCCGGTTTGCCTGGTGAAGGACTTCACCGATGAAGGTATCCAACTCGAAATGCGGTTCTGGATCGTCGATCCGGAACACGGCACGGCCAATGTCGCCTCCAACATCCTGCGCGAAGTCTGGAAGCGCTTCACAGAGAATGGCATGAGCACACCGCTGCGGCGCAAGGAAATCGTGATCGAACCGGATTCGACGCTGAACGTGAACCTCACCCGCGCGCCGCGCACGCCCAAGCCGGGCACCTGACAGGTTCGCCTATTGCGGTGCGGGCTCGGCCTCCGGCTCCGGTTCCGGTTCCGGTTCAAGCCCGAGATCATTGTGCGGGCGCAGGTCCACCGGGCCACCCTCGGCTGGTTCCGGTGCGCCCTGCCCTTCCGGTTCCGCCGCCGGTGCCAAGTCAGGTTGCGCCACGGGGTCCAACGCTTCGTCAGGCGAAGGCGCCGGCGCGGGGCGCGAAAACGTGTCGTCGGCCGCATCCAGCACGTCATTCAGCGGATCGCCCGCCGCCACCGGCGTGTCAGGGCCGGAATCATCCGGCGCGGGGTCCGGGGCATCCGGCAAGTCGGGCATTGTTTCGGTTGGCGGCGCCGGCTCACCCTTCACGGGTGGCAGTGCCGCCGGGCGCGCATCGCCAAAGACGCAGGCATCAAGCCCCTGGTGGCGCACAACGCGCATGCGGGCCTGCAGCGTGCCAGCCCGCTTCGACACATAGGGCCCCGGCGGATCGACCCGCCATTTGTTCGGGCTCGGCAGCACGGCGGCCAGCAAGGCCGCTTCACGCATGCTGAGGTCGGATGCCGGCTTTCCGAACCGGGCCTGCGCGGCGGCTTCGGCGCCGAATATGCCGTCCCCCCATTCGGCCACGTTGAGGTAGACTTCCATCACGCGCCGCTTGCCCCAGGCAAAATCGACAAAGGTTGCCATCCACATGTCGCCGGCCTTGCGCGGTGCCCCGCCGCCATTCCAGAAGAACACGTTCTTGGCCGTCTGCTGCGTGATGGTCGACGCGCCCCGCACGCCCTTGCCGCTCTTGTACTCCCCGATGGCCTTCTCGATGGCTTCCGGATCGACACCGTGGTGCTGGCAGTAGCGGGTATCTTCCGCCGCGATGACCGCGCTGACGAGGTAGGGAGAGATGTCTTCCAGCGGCACCCAGTCCCGCCGGATCGTTTCTCCGCTGATCGCGCGCTGGACCATCAGGATGGTGCCAGGCGCGGGCGCGAACTTGAGCAGCAATGCGTAGAGATGAAACGCCACGAACAGGCCGGCCAGCACCTTCACGACACGCCCCAGCCACACCCTGACCGGCCCCTTGCCGCCCCGCTGTCGCCCGCCTGCCATCGTCATGCCGTCTGGTCCCATTCCGCCACAACGCCCGGATCGGCTTCGCGATCCCGGCGGGCGGACTTCTCGGCCGCAAATCGGGCAGGATCAAGACGTGCCAGCGCCCAGATCGCTGCGCCGCGCACTTCCGGCGCTGCGTCCCCAAGCAGGGGCAGCAAGGAGGCAACAAGCGTGGGATCTGCAGAATTGCCGATCGCGATGCAGACATTGCGGACAAACCGGTTGCGCCCGCTGCGCTTGACGGGAGACCCCGAGAAGACCTCCCGGAACGTCGCATCATCCAGCGCCGCCAGTTCATCGAGTTCCGGCGCCTTCAGCTCGGCCCGCGCATGCAGCGCGGCCTCCGACGCAGCGGCGGCAAACTTGTTCCATGGGCACACGGCCAGGCAGTCGTCGCAGCCATAGATCCGGTTGCCCATCGCCGCGCGGAATTCATGCGGGATGGGCCCGGCAAGTTCGATCGTCAGGTAAGAGATGCAGCGCCGCGCATCGAGCTGGTAGGGCGCCGGAAAGGCTTTCGTCGGGCACACGTCGAGACAGGCCTGGCATGATCCGCAATGGTCGGCTTCAGCCGCATCGGGTGTGAGTTCGGCGTCCGTCAGCATCACCCCGAGGAAGAACCAGGACCCCAGGTCGCGGCTTACCAGGTTGGTATGCTTGCCCTGCCAGCCCATGCCGGCCTTTGCCGCCAGCGGCTTTTCCATCAGCGGCGCTGTGTCGACAAACACTTTCACTTCCGCGCCTGTTTCTGCCACGAACGCCCGCGCCAGCTGTTTCAGGCGCGATTTCAGAAGATCGTGGTAATCCTTGCCGCGGGCGTAGACCGAGATGTTTCCAAGCCGCGTCTCAGCCAGCATCTCCATCGGGTCGAGGCCCGGGCCATAGTTCAGCGCCACGACCACCGCAGACTTCGCCCCGGCCCACATCGCCGTCGGTGCCTTGCGCCGCTCCAGCGTCGTCTCCATCCATGCCATCTGTCCGTGGCGGCCGTCAGCCACGAAGGCCTCCAGCCGCTCGCCCGCATGCCACGGCGCATCGGCGCGGGCGATGCGCACGCCGTCAAAGCCGATCGCCCGTGCGGTCGTTTTCAGGAAGGCCTCGGGCGAACCGGCCACAGGATCAGAAGTCGAGATCGGCATAATGGGGTACAGGTCTTGTACCATCGATCCGGTCGGCAAGCAGCGGCCGGAATGCGGGACGAGACTTGATGCGTGCATACCAGGTCTTGAGGTCTGGCACAGCGTTCCACTCGACATCGCCGAAATAGTCATAGGCCGACAGGTGCGCGGCGGCGGCGAGGTCTGCGAGCGACAATGTCCGCCCGGCAAGATAACCGTTTATTTCCACCAATCCGTTCAGGAACGTGAGGCGTCCGCGCAGGGCATGCGCGCCCCGACGCAACTTTTCGGAATCCGGCTGGCGCTCGCGCCGCACCCACTGGACGACGCGTTCGGTCAGCAGCGTATCGGTGATCTCCTCACACCCGGCTTCAACCCAGGCCCACAGCCGGCGCGCTTCGGCGCGCTCGTTCGGGTCAGCGGGCAGGAGCGCGGGCAACGGGTACGCCTCCTCGAGGTGTTCGCAGATCGCCCGTGTGCCGCAGGCCACGACACGACCGGTCGCGTCGGACGACACGAGGGCTGGCGTCACCGCCCCGTACCCCAGCGCGGCCACATCGGGATGCGGGGCCCAGGCCGGTGAATCCACCCGCTCGAACCCTTCGCCCTTTTCGGCGAGGACAAGGCGCACCAACCGTCCGGCTGGATCAAGGGGCCACTGGTAGAGCCGTTTCATGATGGCGTTCACTCATAGCAGGTCTCATGCGCCGTCAGGGCAGCCATTCCGGCTGCCGCAACATGCGCTCCTGCCCTGTGTATAACTCGCCAGCCCTTACCGGCCCATGAATTGCCGCACAGCGTCTGCGGACAGGGTAAACTTGGCAAACGACCAGTCCTTGTCCTTGCTCAGCATACCCAGCGTTGCGATCAGCACCTTGCGCGCGTCGCTATGGCTGGCCAGCCATGCTTCGGTACCGCCATTCGCCAGGGCGTCCTGCGCGGCACTCGCCTGCAGGCGCACCAGTTCGCTGACAAGGCGGCGTCCGGCAACCCGGTCCCAGAAGCCCGATTTGGCCAGGCCTTCGCGGGCACTGGAGCGCAACCGGTCGAGCCGGAGAGAGTCGCCGATCCCGTAGAAGCAGGCCCCGGCATCCGGCACGGCAACGCCGGCATCCTGCGCCAGTTCGACCACCACCAGTCCTTGCGAGAAATGGCTCATGGCCGCGGCCCAGCGGGCAAGCGCTTCCGGTGTTCCGCGTTTCACCAGTATCCGGGCCGCACGTTCGATCCGGGCCGCCGGGAAAGGTGAATGGATCTGCGCAAGGGCTGCCTTGAATTCATTGAGCGGCGCATGGGTCAGTTCCACCGCCTCGCCAACGCGCCGTTTCGGCATCTCGTGCACGAACCAGCTGGCGGCCTCGCTCATGGCGTGGGCAGCCTGCATCCGCAGGTCCATCTGGACGTCCGCCGGCACCTTGTTGTCCAGCGCGTCGACCTCGCGGCGGAACGCATCGAAGTCGAGCACGGCACGGGCCGCTTCCAGCCCGCGCACCACGGCCGCATTGTCGTTGCCGGTCAGTTCGCGCAGCCGCTGCAGGGGAACAGGCCCCGCCATGTCGAGCGTCCGGTTGGCAATGACAGTGGCAATGATTTCCCGTTTCAGCCGGTGGTTCGAGATCGCCGTGTCGAACGAATTGATTGGTACCGGGAAATAATCCTTCGCCACGTCGGCGAAATACGGATCGTCCGGAATATCGGACACGATGATGTCGTCGAACAGCGTGATCTTCGACCAGGCGAGGATGACTGCAAGTTCCGGACGGGTCAGGAACTGGCCATGTTCATGGCGCACCCGCATCTGCGCGGATGACGGCAGGCCTTCCAGTTCCCGGTTCAGAACCCCGCGGTCCTCCAGATAGACCATCAGCCGTTCAAGCGCTTCATGATCGCCAGCGGCATTCGTCGCGGCCAGCGACAGCGCAGCCGTCTGGTCGTAATTGTGGCGCAGCACATGCGCGGCCACATCGTCGGTCATTCCGGCCAGGAGTACGTTCCGGTCCTTGGCTTTCAGGGCCTTCAGGCGGATTGCTTCAGCCGCGAGAATCTTGATGTTGACTTCATGGTCCGAACTGTCGACGCCGGCCGAGTTGTCGATGGCATCCGTATTGATCCGGCCACCGGCCAGGGCAAACTCGATCCGGGCCGCCTGGGTCATGCCGAGATTTGCGCCCTCCCCGACGACTTTGGCCTTCAGGTCGCCGCCATTGACGCGGATGGCATCATTGGCCCGGTCGCCTGCATCCGCATGCGATTCAAAAGAGGCTTTCACGTAAGTGCCGATACCGCCGAACCACAGGAGGTCCGTCTGCGCCTTGAGCAGGGCGTGGATAAGTTCATCCGGGGTCACCACATCCTTGGAAAGCCCCGTCAGCGCTTTCGCTGCATCACTGAGCGTGATCGACTTCGCTGCGCGTTCGAACACGCCGCCACCGGATGAAATCAGCTTGGCATCATAATCTGCCCAGCTCGATCCGGGCAGGTCAAACAGACGCTGGCGTTCCGCCAGGTTCTTCTTCGGATCGACGGGGTCCGGATCAAGGAAGATGTGCATATGGTTGAATGCACCCAGCAGCCGGATTTCCGGCGACAGCAACATGCCGTTCCCGAACACGTCACCACTCATGTCGCCGACACCGATCACGGTGAAAGGTTCGGTCTGTATGTCTTTCCCGACTTCGCGGAAGTGGCGCTTGACCGCTTCCCAGGCACCGCGGGCGGTAATCCCCATCTTCTTGTGGTCATACCCGGCCGATCCGCCCGACGCGAAGGCATCTCCGAGCCAGAATCCGTGCGCTTCGCTGATTGCGTTCGCCGTGTCGGAGAACGTCGCCGTCCCCTTGTCGGCGGCCACGACCAGGTAGGGGTCTTCGCCGTCCCAGATAACCGTGCCGTCCGGATGCAGCACGTGCGCTCCATCGAGATTGTCGGTCAGCTCAAGCAATGCAGTGATGAACTGCTTGTAGGCATCACGGCCACTTTCAAACCACGCCTTGCGGTCCGAACGGTCTGCCAGCTGTTTCGGGAAGAAACCGCCCTTCGAGCCGACCGGCACGATGACAGCGTTCTTGACCTGCTGCGCCTTGACCAGGCCCAGCACTTCCGTCCGGTAGTCGGTCGCCCGGTCCGACCAGCGCAACCCGCCGCGCGCCACAGGGCCGAAGCGCAGGTGCACGCCGTCCACTTCCGGGCTCGACAGGAAAATTTCGCGGAACGGCTTGGGCTCCGGCAATTCTTCCAGCTCCCGGCTCGCGACCTTGAAGCTGATGAAAGGCTTCAGCGCGCCGTTCTTTCCGGTCTGATAGAAGTTCGTCCGCTGGATGGCGATGATCAGGTCGGCAAAGCGCTGGAGCGTCTGGTCTTCTGCGAGCGACGACACGTCTCGCAAGGCCACGTCGATTTCCTTGCGCAGGGCTGCACAGGCAGCCTGCCGCTGGTCCAGGGCCAGGCCCTGTGCCGGATCGAACCGTGCCGCGAACAGGTCAAGCAGCAGCCGCGCAATATGCGGGTGTGCCGACAGGGCGCGTTCCTGCACGACCTGGGGTTGGTCGAGTCCGCTCTGGCGGCGATAGGCGGCCAGCGCACGCATCAGCGCCGCTTCGCGCCAGCTTGCGCCCGCTGTCAGTACCAGACGGTTGAACCCGTCATTCTCCGCACGGCCGCTCCACACTGCAACGAACGCATCCTCAAAACCGCGCGCCAGCCTGTCGAGTTCGATCGGACTGCCATCAGCGGTGCGCATGTAGAGCGAGTGGATCCAGTAGGTCTCCGGCGCATCCGACACCGGCTTTTCCGACGGACGCACCGGGTATCCGGTCTCGTAATTCACGAACAGGCCCATGTTCTCGAACACCGGCACACATCGCGACAGCGGGATCGCACCGTCGCGGGCATAGATCTTGATCCGCACCTTGCTTGGATCATCGGCTTCGAAACGGAAGGCGCGCGCCAGGATCGGCACGCCGGAATTCAGCTCCGCCATCGTGGTGACATCGCGCAGAGCCTCGTCCGGCGGGAAGGCCTCGCGATAGGCCGCGTTGAACGCGCCGACAAAGGCGCGGGCGCCGTCCCTGTGCTCGGGATCGAGATCGCTCGCAAGCAGCGCTTGGCGGAAGCCCTGGTCCCAGGTGCGGGCAAGTTCGGTGATTTCACGTTCGAGTGCCACAGCATCGGGTTTGGGATGGCCACGCTCGAGTGCGATCTCGAAATGCACGCGGGCAAGCGGCCCGGAATCGAAATAGGGCTGGAACTTCACGAGCTTGCCGGCATAGGCGCGCGTCAACACCTCCGCCATGCGCAACCGCAGCGTCGTGTCATAGGCTTCGCGCGGCACGAACACGATGGCCGACACGAACCGGTCGAACTGGTCACGGCGCAGGAACAGGCGTGTACGCGGTCGGCCGACCAGGTGCAGCGCCCCGATCATGATCGGAGTCAGGACACGCGAATTGGTCTGGAACAGTTCATCGCGCGGCCAGGTCTCCAGCAGGTTCGCTATGGTCTTTTCCGTATGGCCGCCCGGCGTCGCGCCCGTCGCCTCGATGACCGTTTTCACCCGGCGGCGAACGAACGGAATGGAGCGGGCCGTTTCGTCATAGGCTTCGGCTGTAAACAGGCCAAGGAAACGGACCTCGCCATTCACCTTGCCGGCTGCGTCATATTTCTTGATGCCGATATAGTCGCATTTGACCCGGCGATGGACCCGGCTCTCAAGCGTCGATTTCGCCACGAGCATGGGGAACGGCTCGGCCAGCAGGTCGCTGATCTCCGGTGTCAGGACAAGCGGCTCGCTGTCACGCGACAGCACGTTGAGCGCCTCGTCCCGCAAGATGCCGAGGTTCGAGCCTTCAACCATGATGGGCTCTTCGGGCAGCACCCTGCCCGCCGCGTCGGTTTCGAACTTGTATTCGCGACAGCCGAGAAACACGAAATGCTCTTCCAGCAGCCATTCAAGGAAGGCGATCGTCTCGTCCTTGTCGGAGGCGGAATGGGTCGGCAGGCCGGCAATGCATTTGATCTCGGCCTGCATCCGTTCGCGCATCGGGATGAAGTCGTTCACCACCTGGCGTGTGTCTTCCAGGGTCTTGCGGACGCCGTCCGCCAGCCGGGTTGCTTCCTTTGGCGTCATCAGCGGCAAGTGGATCTGGATAACCGACACAAGACGCCCGTCCGGGAATTTCACGATTGGGTGAAACAGGGCCTTCACTTCCAGCCCCTCGGACGCGCATTCCCCCAGAAGTGAATCGACCAGGAACGGCATGTCCGGCCCTGTCGTTTCCAGGACCGACCGGTTGAGCGCGCCCTTGGCGCCTTCAGCCACCGGCACGACACGCACCCCCTGCGTGCCAGCCTCGATCCCGCTGGCCCAGGCCCACAGGTCGGTGGACAGCTTTTTCAGGTCGGCGGGCGTGAGACCCGTAAGGTCCTCGTTGTTCGATTCCAGGTCGATCTGCTTCAGCAGTTGCTGAAGCGGATCAGCGTCAGTCATTGTTGGGGACATCATTAGCGCTCATGTGGCGATTGGTGGGCATCCATCCGGTCTACTGTGAGCCGCGCAGACCATCAATGAGTATGATTCAACTGGAACCAAATGCCGCTCTTTCAGAAAGAGACGGGCCCGTCGAACGGGGACATGTCCGACGGGCCCTACAGGCGATCCGCAGGCTGGGTGGGGGGACGCACGCGGAGGCCTGATCTTGATAAGTGCAACATATGCACGAAGCGGGAAATGTCACCTATGCCATGTGCTAATAGCACAGAGCCAAAGGTTGAATATAACAGTGTCGCCCGGCTCGTTGTCACTCGGTTGCCTTACGACATCCCTTTTTGCCACGATCTTTGGCAGTTTAACCTGCGACTACTTGCCCCCCCTTGCCCTGCGGGTTTCCATCGGCTGACAGAAGGATCGCTATCCAGCGCGTCCCTTCCGACTGGGCAAACAGTATCATCATCAGCACTGTCAGTGGCGCGGACAGGAACATGCCGGGAATGCCCCACAAAACACCCCAGATTGCGAGTGCCAGCAACACAACCAGTGCGGACAGGTTGAGCGACTCGCCCATCATCCGCGGCTGCAGGAAATTGCCGATTGAGAACTGCCAGAAACTGACAGCTGCAAAAACAATCGCTGCGTAGATGTAGACATCCTGCGGTGACGCGCCCGGAACCCATGCCGGGATGTCGGGCTGAACGAGCGCGAAAAGTGGTGGCACGAGGGCTGCCGCAATCGACCCCACGGTCGGAATATAGTTCAGGACAAAGATCAATGCCGACAGGAACAGGGCATTCTTCACGCCCAGCACCAGAAGCGACACATAGGTCAGTACGGTGATCAGCGCCGAAATGACGGTCTGGGTCCACAGGTAGGTCTCGATACCGCGGCGTGCATCGGCCCCGATCACCTTGACCTGCTCGCGGCGCGTCGGGTCCGGGAAGATGTTGTCGAGCTTCCGCGTCCATCCGGACTGCGCCAGGAACAGGAAGGCGACATAGATGAAGATCAGCATCAGGTCGCCCGACAAGTCGCCGGTCGCGTTGGCGATGGTCGCGAAGAACCGCTGCCCCCCCTCATTGAACAGGAGGTGCGTCAGCGTCGGGGCGTTTTCCATGTTCACGACGCCGTAAGCGTCCTGGATCAGGCCGTTGATCTTGATCTCGTAGTCGGCCGCATCACGCCCGAATTGTGACATGCCGTTTGCCATCAATGCGATGAAGCCGATAAATCCACCCAGAACGGTCAGGATCGCGACGATGCGGGCCACGCCCCGCTGCAACCATCCCGCCCAATTGTCGATGACCGTGGCAAATCCCTCGATGATCAGGAACAGGAACACCGCCATCGCAAAGGTCGCAAGGATACCCCGGCCGACATACAGGAATGCGATAATGACACCCGTCGCGATGATCCAGATACCTGTCTTTGATGCGCGATCCATCGTGTTCCCCCGAGTATTTGCTGGAGGTTGTAAGCAGCCACGCCCTTCGTCAAGCGCCTTCGCGCCCGATTTTTTCGTGGCAGTCCGCCCCCTTGCCGAATCCTGCGAAACCACTAGCGTCCTGCCCTCATTGCGGGAGGCTCGGACAGGATGACGGATTCACTTTTTATCGGCGGCGCGGACGCTGACGGGTCTGGCACGCCGAATGTCGCCCAGGAACTCCTGCTGAAAGTGGCGAACCGGCACGGCCTGGTCGCCGGCGCGACCGGAACGGGCAAGACGGTCACCTTGCAGATCCTGGCGCAGGGCTTTTCGGACGCTGGAGTCCCGGTCTTCTGCGCCGACGTCAAGGGCGACCTGTCCGGCATTTGCGTGCCCGGCAGCGCCGACCACAAGCTGCATGACAAGCTCGTCGCTCGCGCAGAATTGATCGGCCTGGAGAATTACAGCTACGCAGCCGCCCCGGCGATCTTCTGGGACGTCTTCGGCGAGAACGGCCATCCGGTCCGCGCCACCATTTCGGAAATGGGGCCCCTGCTCCTCTCGCGCCTGATGGGACTCACCGATGCGCAGGAGGGCGTGCTCAACATCGCGTTCGAATACGCCGACGACCACAATCTCCTGCTGCTCGACCTCAAGGACCTGCGCAAGCTGCTGAACCACCTCGCCCAGAAAGACGTGCGCGACGAGATCAGCCGGGAATATGGCAATGTCGCATCCGCCTCGCTCGGTGCGGTCCAGCGCAACCTCCTCGTGCTCGAACGGGAAGGCGCCGACCATTTCTTCGGCGAACCCGCGCTCGACCTGTCCGACATGATGCGCACGACGCTCGACGGGCGCGGCTATATCAACGTGCTCGACGCAACGCGCCTGATCAACAGTCCGAAGCTCTATTCGACATTCCTGCTCTGGCTCCTGTCGGAACTGTTCGAGCGCCTGCCGGAAATCGGCAACCCGGAGAAGCCCAAGCTCGTCTTCTTCTTCGACGAGGCCCACCTCCTGTTTGATGACGCCCCGGCCGCACTGCTCCAGAAAATCGAACAGGTCGTCCGCCTGATCCGGTCGAAGGGCGTCGGCGTCTTCTTCGTCACGCAAAACCCGCGCGACCTGCCGGAAGGCGTGCTTGCCCAGCTGGGCAACCGGATGCAGCACGCCCTGCGGGCCTATACGCCGGCCGAGCGCAAGGGCGTCCGCGCCGCGGCCGAATCCTTCCGCGAAAACCCCCGTTTCGATACCGGCGAGGTCATCACCCAGCTCGGCACCGGCGAAGCCCTCGTCTCGACCCTCGACGCCAAGAGCGCGCCCAGCGTGGTCCAGCGCACCATGATCCGGCCTCCGTCCTCGCGCCTCGGACCAGCCACGAACGCTGAACGGGCCGCCGTCCAGGCCGAGAGTCCTGTCGCCGGCAAGTATGAAACGGTGATCGACCGGGAATCGGCCTATGAGATCCTTGAGGCGAAGGAAGCCGAAGCGACCGAGGAAGCCGAACGGCTCGCAGCCAGGGAATCCAAGGCGAAAGCAGCCCTCAACAAGAAGAAGACCCGCGCCAAGTCGACCCGGTCGCGGCGCCAGACCCCGCTCGAGGCAGCAGGCAAGCAGGCGGCCCGCACCGCCACCCGTGAATTCACCCGTTACATCCTGCGGGGTATCCTTGGCGGCATGAAGCGTTAGGCGCCTGGCCCGGCGCACATGAATTCCCCGTTACTCCGCAGATTTCCTTAAGGTCAGGACTCGCAGGTGACGCCCGCGTCACCTATAGTCATTAAAGAACAACCGAACTCACAGGGAGGCTCAGGCCTATGAAAGACTATCTCAAATTCTACATCAACGGTGAGTGGGTCGATCCGGTCGAGCCGCGCACGCTGGACGTCGAGAATCCCGCAACCGAAGAACCCTTCGCGCGCATCTCGCTCGGCTCGAAAGCTGACGTTGACAAGGCCGTTGCGGCTGCCAAGGCAGCCTTTCCGTCCTTCTCGCAAACCACCCCGGAATACCGCGCTGACCTGCTCGACAAGATCACCGCCGGTATCCAGAAGCGCATCCCCGATCTGGCCAGCGCCATTTCCGATGAAATGGGCGCCCCGATGTGGCTCGCAAACGCTGCGCAGGTTCCGGCCGGCATGGGCCACTTTGCGACTGCCGCCGCAATCCTTCGCAATTTCAAATGGGAAGAGCTGAAAGGCACGACCATGCTGCGCAAGGAGCCGATCGGCGTCTGTGGCTTCATCACGCCATGGAACTGGCCGCTCAACCAGATTGCCTGCAAGGTAGCACCGGCCCTCGCTGCGGGTTGCACCATGGTCCTCAAGCCGTCCGAAATCGCACCGCTCGACGCGCTGATCTTCGCAGAAATCCTGCATGAAGCCGGCGTGCCCAAGGGCGTGTTCAACCTCGTCAATGGCGACGGCCCAAGCGTCGGCGCCGTTCTTTCGGCACATCCTGATGTCGACATGATGAGCTTCACCGGTTCGACCCGCGCCGGCGTCCTTGTCGCGCAGGCCGCTGCCCCGACCGTCAAGCGCGTTGCCCAGGAACTCGGTGGCAAGTCACCGAACATCGTCCTGCCAACGGCTGACCTCGAGAAAGCCGTCTCTGGCGGCGTGCGTCAGATGATGACCAATACCGGCCAGTCCTGTAACGCGCCCTCGCGCATGTTTGTCCAGAAGGGCCAGCAGGACCAGGCGATTGCCATCGCAAAGGCAGCTGCCGAGTCCGTCAAGGTGATGATGCCCGGCGAAGCGACCCCCGGCTCCATCGGTCCGATCTCGAACGGCAACCAGTACCAGAAGGTACAGGACCTGATCGAAACCGGCATCAAGGAAGGCGCAACGCTCGTTGCAGGCGGCCCCGGCCGTCCGGAAGGCTTCAACAAGGGCTATTTCGCCCGTCCGACGGTCTTCGCCAACGTCACCAACCAGATGACCATCGCGCGCGAGGAAATCTTCGGCCCCGTGCTCTGCATCCTGCCATATGACACGCTCGAAGATGCCATCGAGATGGCCAATGACACGGTCTACGGTCTCGCAGGTTATGTTCAGGGCCCGGAAAAAGAAGCCCACGAAGTGGCCAATCGCATCCGCGCCGGCCAGATCACCGTCAATGGTGCCGGTCCTGACTTCTCGGCACCGTTCGGCGGCTACGGCCAGTCCGGCAATGGCCGCGAATGGGGCGAGCTCGGCTTCGAGGAATTCCTCGAGACGAAGGCAGTCATCGGCTACAAGGCCGCCTGAAGCAGCGCATCAGGCCTGTAACATCCACAAGGGGCGGCCCGCCGGGTCGCCCCTTTTTTTGGGCCCGCACCTAAGGTGCGTTGCCAATCCGGAAGATGTCACCCACCAGGGTGACGATGTAGAGATTGCCGTCATTGTCCTCGCCAAAACTTGAAATGCTGGACAGCGTACCGGCATCGGGCCGCAGGGCATCATTCAGGCGAAGGAACGTACCGGCCGACACCGTCTGGCCGACGACCAGGTTGTCGACCGGGATCGCCCACACATTACCGCTGACAAAATCCGCAAACACATAGGAATCCTTGATCGTCTCGACATTGCCGCGATGGACGTATCCGCCGATGATCGACTCGCCCGCGGCCGGCCCGCTGCCATGAGCATATTCTGCAACCGGATCAGTCAGGCCAGGCTGGTCTGGCCCTTCAAAATCCTGCGTACCTTCCTGGATGTCCCAGCCGAAATTCGTGCCGGCATCCGTCATGCGCAGGCGGTCCACTTCTTCAATGGCGCCTTGTCCGACATCGCCGATCAGCAGGTCACCGGTGACTGGATCGAAGCTGCACCGGAACGGGTTGCGCACGCCAAGGGCAAATATTTCTTCCCGCCCGCTCGCGGCGTCGAATGCATTGCCCGGCGGGATCGCGTAGTCACGTTCCGGGTCTGCCGGGAAGGCGTCGCCAGTGACGTCGATCCTCAGGATCTTGCCGAGCAGGGAGTTCGGGTTCTGCGCATTCTGGCTGGGATCCCCCCCACCGCCGCCGTCGCCGGTGGGCACGAACAGCAGGCCATCGGCCGCAAAACCGATCCAGCCGCCATTATGGTTCGACTGCGGCTGGTCGAAGGTCAGGACCACGTCAGACGTCGCAGGATCGGCCTGGACATTGGATCCGGAAAACATCGTGTAGCGCCGGATTTCGGTATCGCCGGAATTGTTCGTCATGTTGATGTAGAAGGTCCGGTCGGTTGCGAAGTCGGGTGAAAATGCAAGGCCCAGCAGCCCGCCCTCCCCGGCCGCCGTCGTGTCAGCCGACACATCGAGGAAGTCGACCGGATCGATTGCACCGGTCGCAGGATCCAGCAGGCGAACCCGCCCGCCTTTCTCCAGTACCAGCACACGTGAACTGCCCGGAAGTCCGACAAGGTAGAGCGGCTGGGTAAACCCGGTGCCGACCCGCGTCAGCGTCATGTCCTCGACGACATTGCTGACCGTGATGCTGAGCGCCAACTGCGCCATCAGGCCGCCGGGGTCGCGGGCTTCCAGCGTCACGTCATATATATTGTCACCATTGGCATCCGCCGGGGTTTCGAAATCGAGCGGTGTCGCAGCCCGGATCGTCCGCGAGGGGATGTCGATATCGAACGCCCCTTCGTCGCCGCCGGGCACCACCGACACGGTCAGCGTGTCACCGTCCGGGTCCGATACGGCCCAGGTGTAGACAGTTCCAGTCGTATTTTCCGCGACGGTCACCTGCGCCGGCGACGTAAAGGCCGGTGCCCGGTTCGCAGCGGGTGGTGGAGGCGGCGGGGGCGGGCTTGGGCTGTCGCTGCCACCGCTGCAGGCGGCAAGCCCGATGGCCGGCAGGATTGACCGGGCCATCGCGGACACGTTCACATTGATGTGCATGGCCTTATCGCTCCAGATGATTATTACTGTACAGACCGTCACAACAACGTAGCGCGCCCGGTTTCGTCTGTCAGATGACAAATGGTAGAACTGGAACGCACCAGTTCAACTGGCGTTCAGACTGAACGCTACTAAATATATAAAAGTCGACGCCACCCGGAGGTATGCTCAATGGCAAAACTGAACCTGGCTGCAGGCCTTGCAGCACTTTTCCTGCTCGGAGCCTGCACAACCGCAACCCCGTATCAGGCCGCGATGGACACTGATCGCGGGTATTCCGAACAGCAGATCGAATCGAACCGTTTTCAGGTCCAGTTTGCTGGCAACAGCCTGACTGACCGCAAGACAGTCGAAACCTACATGCTCTACCGCGCCGCCGAACTGACCAAGGAGAACGGGTTCGACAATTTCCGCGTTGTCCAGCGGACAACCGACTCCAAGAGCCGCGCTATCCCGGTCGGATCCGGCTATTCGCCCTTCTACGACCACTTCGCCCTCGACTACCGGTATTTCGGTCCGCGGGCGGGTTACTTCTACGACCCCTACCGCCGCTGGGCCTATCCGCGCTCGTTCTACGCATCCCGGTTCGGCTATTATGATCCCTTCTGGGATGGCCCACAGGAATATCGTGAAGTGACGAGCTATGTCGCATCCGCCGAGATCGTGATGAGCAAGGGCGAGAAGCCTGACGATCCGGCCTATTTCGACGCCGATCAGGTGATCTTCAATCTTGGGACCCAGATCCAGCGACCTGAATCCTGAATCGCCTTGCCAACAGAACGCCGCCCCGCCCGGGCGGCGTTTTTGCAACAATCGGATTTAATGCCAACCGGCCCCTAGGCAAGGCCCCATGCTTGCCCCAGATAGGCTCCCTCCCCATCCGCACCTGACAGGAGAGGCGGGCTCATGGCCGACACCGAACCCACCGCGATTCCACCATCAGGTGTCCTGCCCGTGGCAAAGCGCCCCGTTCCCGGCCGAAGCGAACTCGTCGTCATGATCGCCGGCCTGATGGCGCTCAATGCCTTCGGCATCGACATCATGCTGCCCGCGCTTAACGAAATTGCCCATGCGGTGGGCCTGACCGCGCCCGGCATGGAAAGCGACAACCGCCAGCAGATGATCATCTTCTCCTACGTGCTCGGCTTTGGCGCACCGCAAATCATCTGGGGGCCCGTCTCCGACCGGTTTGGTCGCCGCGGTCCCCTCTTCGTCGCCCTTGTCGGCTATAGCATCACCGCCCTGGCTTGCATCGTGATGCGCGACTTCATGGCCCTGCTGATCATGCGTTTCCTGCAAGGCGTGTTTGCTTCCGGCGGCCGGCTCGTCGCCGTGTCGGTCGTACGAGACCTGTTTGCCGGTCGCCAGATGGCGCGGTTCATGTCGCTCGTGATGACCATCTTCATGGTCGTCCCCATCCTCGCGCCGGGGATTGGCCAGATCGTGCTGCTCGTTGCGCCATGGGAGGCCATCTTCGTCGTCCTCGCCGCGTTCGGCATCGTGATGCTCATCTGGACATGGTACCGCCTGCCCGAGACGCTTCCGGAAGACGCCCGGCAGCCGCTCAATCTCGGCGCCGCCCTCGGTGCCTATGAGCAGATCATCAAGTCACGCGTCACGTTCGGCTACATGTGCGCTTCCGGCGTCATCTTCGGCGCCCTGTTCTCGTTCATCGCCTCGTCGGAACAGATCTTCCGCGAGGTCTTCGGACAGAAGGAAACCTTTGCGCTCTGGTTTGCTGGCGTCGCCGGCACGCTCGCCTGCGCCAATTTCCTGAACTCCCGCATCGTCGAAAAGGTCGGCATGCGCCGCATCAGCCATACCGCGCTGCTGGTCTTTACCATCATGTCGGCGATCCTGGCTGTGGTCACCCATTTCACGACCGACAATCTCTATGTCTTCTTCCCGATCTTCGCGCTCTGCTTTGGCTGCTTTGGCTTGATGGGATCGAATTTCAGTGCACTGGCCATGGAACCGCTCGGCAAGATCGCTGGCACGGCGTCTGCGGCCCTTGGCTTTGCCACGACCACGGTTTCCAGCCTGATCGCCATGGCCATTGCCAACCAGTATAACGGAACAACGGTCCCGATCATGCTGGGCTTTGTCAGCCTCGGCGTCATATCTCTGGTCATCATCCTGATCACCGAAAAGGGCAAGCTGTTCAGTTCACGTTGACCCGGCGGCGCGGTTTGGCGCCCGTTTCGCGCACCTTGGCCAATGGGCGCACCTGACGCTCGAGGTGTTCGATGATCATGCCGGCGATGTCCTTTCCGGTCGCGCCTTCGATCCCCTGCAGGCCGGGCGAGGAATTGACCTCCAGCACTTTCGGGCCGTCATCGGTCTGCAACAGGTCCACCCCTGCCACACGCAGGCCCAGCACTTTCGCCGCCTCACGCGCGATATCCCGTTCGGCCCGCGTCAGCTTCACCGCGGTTGCCGTTCCGCCGCGATGCAGGTTGGACCGGAACTCCCCCTTGGCCGCCTGGCGCTTCATGCCGCCAACCACCTTGTTGCCGATGACGAAACAGCGCGTGTCGGCGCCTGCCGCCTCGTTGATGAACTCCTGCACCAGGAAGTTCGCCTCAAGGCCACGGAAGGCATCGACAAGGCTTTCGGCCGCCTTGCGCGTCTCGGCCAGCACCACGCCCTTGCCCTGCGTCGACGACAGCAGCTTGACCACGACCGGCGCCCCGCCGGCGAGCGAGATCAGGTCTTTAGTGTCCTTCGGGCTGTGCGCAAAGGCGGTGATTGGCATGCCGATCTTGGCCCGCGCCAGCAACTGGTGCGCCAACAGCTTGTCACGCGAGCGTCCGATCGCCCCTGCCCCGTTCAGGCAGAACGCACCGGTATTGGTGAACTGGCGCAGCACGGCCATGCCGTAATCGGTGATCGATGCACCGATGCGCGGGATCACGGCATCGAACCGGGCCAGTGCCTTGCCGTCATAATGCACTTCGGGGTCCAGCGTGCCGATCTGCATGTAGCAGCGCGCCGTATCGATCATCTCCATGACGTGGCCGCGCGCCTCGGCAGCTTCCACCAGGCGTCTGGAGGAATAATTGTTCGGCTCGCGCGTCAGCAGGGCGATCCGCAGGGGCCGCTTCACCGGCGTCCGCTTCGGCAGGCCATTATAGCGCGCATAGTCCAGCAAGGGCTGGCTGAACGAGGCGTTCGGATTGACGATCATGTCGGGCTGGATGGCGCCGCGGCCAAACAGCATCCGGTAGGTCATGTTCTCGCGGTTCGTCAGGGTCAGCTGGATCGGCCAGCGTCGCCCGCCCATCTCCGCCTCGGTCTCGATCACGTAGCGCAGTTCGGTGTCGCCGTTCGAGCTCGTCACTTCGCGCCGGTCGATTACCCGCGCCGAACAGGTGATTTCGAGGTTCGGGTCTGCCGGGTCCGGCTGGATCAGGAAGCGCACCTGCGGCTTGGTGTTCGGCCCGAACGGCTCGATCACGCTGGCATGCAGCGCCGAGGTTTTCGCGCCGGTATCAACCTTGGCCTTGATGGCAGGCAGGCCGAGGTCCGGCAGCGCCAGCCACTCTTCCCAACCGAGTTCAAACTGTCCCATGGCGGTTCCCGATCAGGCTGGATTGTAAGTGATCGCCGCCCTTAAACGCCTTGTCCCGGCCCCGCAAGAAGAAGAAAGCTGTAAGCCTATGTCGTCGCCAGCCAGGCCTTCTCGACCACTTTCACCACGTCGCCCATGATGCCGGTGATCTTGAAATCCTTCGGTGTGTAGATGCGGGCCACGCCCATCTGGCGCAGGGCGCGCGCGTCCTCCGGCGGGATGATGCCGCCCACCACCAGCGGCACATTTTCAAGCCCCGCCTTGCGCATCTCGGCAATCGTCTCGCGCACCAAGTCCAGATGGCTGCCGGACAGGATCGACAGGCCAATCACGTGCGCGTTGGCCTCTTTCGCCTGTGCGGCAATCTCGGCTGGCGTAAACCGGATGCCCTCATAGACGACATCCATGCCTACTTCCCGCCCCCGCGCCGCAATCTGTTCGGCACCATTGGAATGCCCGTCGAGGCCGGGCTTGCCCAGCACATAGGTCAGGCGCCGGCCCAGCGCATCAGACACCCGGTCGACCTCGGCCTTCACCGCGTCGATTTCCTCGTCGCCGCCGCCGCTGATAACCATGGCCACGCCTGTCGGTGCGCGGAATTCGCCGAACACTTCGCGCATCGCCGTGCCCCATTCGCCGGTCGTCACCCCCGCCTTGGCGCAGGCAATCGACGGCTCCATGATGTTCACCGAACTCGCTGCCGCCGCCTTCAGGTTCGCCAGCGCCGCCTCGACCGCCGCATTGTCCCGTTTCGCCCGCCACGCCTTCAGGTCGCGCACCTGGGCGGCCTCTTCGGCCGGGTCGACCGTCATGATCGCGCCATCGCCCGTGCCCAGCGGGCTTTCCTCGGTCGAGGTATACTTGTTCACGCCGACAACGCTCAGGGCTCCGCTTTCGATCGCCTTGATCCGGTCGATATGCGCGCCGACCAGACTCTCTTTCATATGGCCAATGGCATTGGTTGCCCCGCCCAGCGCGTCGATCTCGGCGAGAGTCGCCCGCGCCTTGTCTTTCAACTCTTCGGTCTTGCCGTCGATGACATGGCTGCCGTCGAAAATGTCCTCGAATTCCAGCAGGTCGGTTTCATAGGCCAAAATCTGTTGCAGGCGCAGGCTCCATTGCTGGTCCCACGGGCGCGGCAGGCCCATCGCCTCGTTCCACGCCGGCAATTGCAGCGCGCGGCAGCGAG
Source organism: Hyphomonas johnsonii MHS-2 (assembly GCF_000685275.1). Taxonomy (GTDB): domain Bacteria; phylum Pseudomonadota; class Alphaproteobacteria; order Caulobacterales; family Hyphomonadaceae; genus Hyphomonas; species Hyphomonas johnsonii. The sequence continues at coordinate 21,159 of NZ_ARYK01000003.1, read as the reverse complement.
CCCGCTTCGAGAGGGTCACGGCCAGTGCCTCGATCAGGATGCGATAGACATTGTTTTCTGGCTGCGGCTCGGTCAGGCCCAGCGAGTTCACCTGCACGCCATAACGGAACAGCAGCGCCTTCGGGTCGGTCACGCCATAGCGTTCGCGGCCGATCTCTTCCCACAGGTCGACGAACGCCCGCATTTTGCAAAGTTCCGTAACGAAACGCACACCCGCATTCACGAAGAACGAAATGCGCCCGAACACGGTTTCAAAGTCTGATTCCGGAACTTGTCCGCCCGCCTTCACGCGGTCCAGCACGGCAATCGCGGTTGCCAACGCATAAGCCAGCTCCTGTTCGGGGGTCGCACCGGCTTCCTGCAGGTGGTAGGAGCAGACATTCATCGGGTTCCATTTCGGAACTTCGGTATAGCACCAGCTAACCATGTCCGAGATCAACCGCATCGACGGTTCCGGCGGGAACACATAGGTGCCGCGCGACAGGTATTCCTTGACGATGTCGTTCTGCGTCGTGCCGCGCAGCTTGTGCCGGTCGTCTCCGCGCTCGTCAGCCAGCGCCACATACATGGCCAGCATCCAGGCCGCCGGCGCATTGATCGTCATCGACGTGTTCATCTCTTCCAGCGGCAACTGGTCGAACAGCAGGGCCATGTCGCCCATATGCTTGACCGGTACGCCCACCTTGCCGACTTCGCCGCGCGCCAGGATATGGTCGGCGTCATAGGCCGTCTGCGTCGGCAGGTCGAAGGCGATGGAGAGGCCTGTCTGCCCCTTGGCCAGGTTTCCGCGGTACAGTTCGTTGGACTTCTGCGCTGTCGAATGGCCGGCATAGGTGCGGAAAATCCACGGTCTGTCCGGCGCGTGCTGGATGGGTCGGTCTGTGTCGGCCATGCCGGGAGGTCCCCTTTTATTGTTGCGGCGCAACATGCCGCGCGACGCGGCCCAGCGCAAGCGCCGCCGCGCGCCCTTGTGTTGACGCATTGGTATGGCCACATCGGAACGGACCCACCACACCTTCACTCCACCCCGCGGACCCCGCCTTGCCCTCAGCGACTTCCCCCCTCCAGACCGCACTTACCTTGCGCCTCGCCGGCCTGCTCGCCTTTCCGTTCGGCGTGTTCCTGGTGGCCGTGATGCAGCGCAGCCCCCTGATGGTGGCGGTGCTCGCGGCCGGCATGATCGGTGTCAGCCTGGTCGAACGGCTGCGCCTTGCCAGCCTGGCCGGCGCGCCGGCCCCTGTCGCCCTTGCGCCGCTCCTGCCCGGGTTTGCGGTGCGCCTCGGCGGCCTTGCAGGCCTGTTCATCATCCTGCTTGGCATCCTTGCCCTGTTTCGCGACACCTCGCTCGCGCGCGGCTTGGGCCTTGAAGATGCAGCTATTTTCTTCGGAATCAGCGGTTTCGCCCTGGCCGTCAACGCGATCAGCGCCCGCATCGCGACAACCGAGATGAGCGGCGTCCTGTCCAGCCTGAACGCATCGTTCCGTAACAGCGGTCCTGCTTCAGGCATTGCAGATGGCGAGATTATCGAAGGTGAATTCTACGATCCGGAAACCGATCCGAACTCGCCTCCTCGCCGCTGACTGCGACCAGCAGCATCGCCACCCCCAGGGCCTCTTCAAATGACTGAATATATTGGATTTTTTGCGGCCATCCTGACGACAATCTCGTTCGTTCCGCAGGCCGTGCACATCCTGCGCACCCGCGAAACCGGCGGCATTTCCCTCGTCATGTACGTTCTGTTCACTTTGGGAATAACGGCCTGGCTGGTCTATGGCCTGCTGCTCGCCAGCCTGCCGATCATCCTGGCCAACGCCGTGACGCTTGGCCTTGCCGGCACCATCCTGACGCTCAAGACCCGCGCCGTCCTGGCAGCGCGTCAGCCCATCGCCCAAGGAGCCACTGCCGCCACGTCCGCGCCCATCGCCTGATAGTACAGCCGCTGGATCTGCCGCGTCACCGGTCCCGGCCGGCCCGTACCGATGGCCTGTCCGTCAATCGCTACGACCGGCGCAATCATCGCGCCCGCAGACGTCGTGAACGCTTCCTTCGCGCTCAGCGCTTCGTCCGGCGTGAAGGCCCGCTCGACAAGATGAAGGCCTGACCCTTCCAGCAAATCGAGCACACCCGCCCGCGTGATCCCCGGCAGGATGGATGGCGACAGGTCCCGCGTCACCAGCTGCCCCTCCCCATTCACGATCCAGGCATTCGCGGATGCCGCCTCCGTCACATGGCCATCTTCCACAAGGAACGCCGTATCGGCCCCTGATTCCCGCGCCGTCCGGTAGGCCAGCGCCTGAGACAGCAACTGTGTGGTTTTCATGTCACGCCGCTTCCAGCGGGAATCGTCAAGGAAGATCGCGCGAATCCCGTCCCGCGCGGCATCGCCGATCAGGCGCCGGGCGTCGGCATAGACAAATACGGTGGGCTGGAATGTCTCCGGGCCGGCAAAGTCCCGCAGGCCATAGGCCCCGGCTGAAACCTGAAGGTAGATCAGGCCCTCGGTCAGGCTGTTGATGGCGATGAGATCGCGGTGAATCTTCGTCCAGCCCTCACCAGACAGGGGATTCGGCACCCCTATTCCTTTCAGGGTCCGATCGAGCCGCGCCATGTGGCCGCCAAAATCGACAAGGTGTCCAGCATAGACCGCCGTTACCTCATATGCAGCGTGCGCAAACAGGAATCCGCGGTCAAACGGTGAAATCCTGGCCGACTCGACATCGCAGAAAGCGTTGCCCAGATAGGCGGTCTTGCAGACAGTCATGGCGCAGCGCGCTCCCTTGGATCTCGTTTGTGCGCTGCAACAATTTTCTTGCACTGGTGCAGTTCACAGGCCAGTGTGGCCGCAATTGGGGGGGCTGTGAAGATGCCATAAAGGCGCTCGGGTCCCCGGTACGACCCCAGGAGGAAGGCAATCCCATGGCTAAAGACAGCCCCGCCCGCAAAATCAAGGACATCTACGAGCTCGGCGAGATACCGCCGGAGTTCCATGTGCCCAAGCTCATGCACGCATGGGCGATCCGCCGCGAGCGCCACGGCCGCCCTTCGACGGCGATGCAACTGGAACAGGTTCCGGTGCCGGAAATCGATTCCGACGAAGTCCTCGTCCTCGTGATGGCGGCTGGCGTGAACTATAACGGCATCTGGGCCGCGCTGGGTGACCCGATTTCCGTGTTCGACGTGCACAAGCAGGACTTCCATGTCGCCGGGTCCGATGCTGCCGGCATCGTCTGGGCGGTCGGCCGCAAGGTCACGCGTGTGAAGCCCGGCGACGAAGTCGTCATCCACTGCAACCAGGACGATGGCGACGACGAGGAATGCAATGGCGGCGACCCGATGTTCTCGCCCTCCCAGCGCATCTGGGGCTATGAGACGCCGGACGGCAGCTTCGCCCAGTTCGCCCGCGTCCAGGCCCGCCAGTGCATGCCCCGCCCGAAGCACCTCACCTGGGAAGAAAGCGCCTGCTACATGCTGACGCTGGCCACCGCCTATCGCATGCTGTTCGGCCACCGCCCGCACATCGTGAAACCAGCCGACAACGTGCTCGTCTGGGGTTCGTCCGGCGGCCTAGGCAGCTTCGGCGTCCAGCTCTGCGCCGTCACCGGGGCGAACGCCATCGGCGTCGTTTCAAGCGACGAGAAGCGCGAACACGTCCTCAGCCTTGGGGCCAAGGGCGTGATCAACCGCAAGGACTTCAATTGCTGGGGCCAGCTGCCCACGGTCAACGGTCCGGAATTCTCCGACTACATGAAGGAATCGCGCAAGTTCGGCAAAGCGATCTGGGACATCACCGGCAAGAAGGATGTCGACATCGTGTTCGAACATCCGGGCGAGAGCACGTTCCCGGTCTCGGTCTTCGTGGTCAAGCGCGGCGGCATGGTGGTCATCTGTGCCGGCACGACCGGCTTCAACCTGACCATGGATGCCCGCTTCCTGTGGATGCGCCAGAAACGCGTTCAGGGCAGCCACTTCGCGCACCTGAAACAGGCAAGCGCCGCCAACGATCTCGTCATCAACCGGCGGATTGACCCTGGCATGTCGGAAGTCTTCACCTGGGATCAGATCCCGGCCGCCCATGACAAGATGCTCGACAACAAGCACCTGCCCGGCAACATGGCCGTCCTCGTCACCAGCCCGAAACCCGGCCTGCGCACGGTAGAAGACGTCCTGGCCGTCAGCGGGCAAACTTAGCCGTTACGACCTCACGAGCAGGCAAAGCCGGCTCCCTTGGGAGCCGGCTTTCCTATAATTGGCCCCGTCTCAGGTCAGGCGGTCAGCGAATGCCTCGCCTTCGCGGGCGCTGCGCCGCTGTCAGGCCGCAGCTTGGGCGACACTTACGAAGCGATCGACCGCGCCTTCCAGCGACCCGCTGACAGGCGTGCCGGTGACAACAATTTCCTTCGCGACTGACTCCAGCCTGAAAGCGGCGTCCGACACGTCCTTGAAGCCCAGGCTGCCGGATGTTCCCGCAACGGAATGTGCAAGGGCCGCAACTGCGCGCGCACGTTCTTCCGGTGCACTGATGCGCAACAGCGCGCCCAACTGGCCGGGAAGGTTGAGGATATCGCGGCGGCAGTCTTCCTTCAGCGCTTCGATCTGCGCATCCGCCGCAGCGGCCCGCTCGGCATCTTCGGTCCCTTTCTTGCGCAACAGCCGGTCGATCAGGCCGTTCAGGCCCACCATGTTGATCGGCTTGGCGAAATGCGCGTCCATGCCGGCCGCGATACATTCTTCCGCCTGGCTGGCCAGCACATTGGCCGTAAGGGCAACGATGGGAAGCCGGGATGCAGGCCCGAGCATTTCACGGATGCGACGCGTCGCAGTCAGACCGTCCATCTCGGGCATCTGCACATCCATCAGGATGATGTCATACAGCGTGCCTTCCAGCAGCGACAGGATCGCCTCGGGCGCAGACGAAAAGCTCGTCACTTCATGGCCGGCATTGCGCAGGCCGACTTCGATCAGGGCCCGGTTCATCTCGACATCGTCGACGACCATCACGCGGGCGGCAGTGGGCGCCCGGCGGTCTTCGACCATGTCCGGTGTCTCGGCACGGCCTGTGCGCCGATCAGGAATGTAAGGCAGGGTGACGATTGCGTTCGTGCCCTCCCCTTCCTCACTGACGATCTCCAGATCACCATCCATCAGCAATGCCAGCGACCGGCTGATCGACAGGCCGAGGCCGGAGCCGCCGAAACGCCGGGTGATTGTCGAATCGGCCTGCGAAAAGCCGGTAAAGATATGGGCGATCTTGTCGGCTGGAATGCCCGGCCCGGTATCGGCGACAATCATGCAGAGCCGCCCGTCTCTCACCCGCACGTCCAGCCGGACATGACCAGCCTCCGTGAACTTGGCGGCATTGCCGACGATATTGGTGAGAATCTGGCGTACGCGCGTCTCGTCTCCCACCACCGCCGCAGCCACATCAGGCGAAACCTGGCAGGAGATCTTGACGTTCGGGTTTGGCCGCGCCGCCGCGATCAGGCTCACGACATCGTCGATGACCGCGCGAAGATCATAAGGGCGCTTTTCGACATCCATGTGGCCAGCATCGATCTTCGAGAAATCCAGAATATCATTGACGATTTCGAGCAGCGTGCGGCCCGCAGATGAAATCCGCTGCACATAGGTCAGCTGGTCATCCGTCAGCGCCGTTGTCTTCAGGATGTCGGTAAACCCGAGAACACCGTTCAGGGGTGTACGGATTTCATGGCTCATGTTGGACAGGAATTCCGTGCGGGCGACAGTTGCCAATTCAGCTTCCAGGCGCGCTTCGGCGAGCGCTTTCTCGCGCTCATGGCGCTCGCTGACATCGCGATAGGTCGACACAACTTCAACCGCATTTCCGTCGGCGTCAGAAATGATCTGCGGCTTGCCTTCCAGCCAGACGATCGAACCGTCAGCGAGACGCACCCTGAATTCGCGCTGTACGCTGTGGTCGAATTCCTTGTCCGTGAACAGGTCCTGCGTGATTGCGATCGCGTAGTCGCGGTCTTCAGGGATGACGAAGTCGACCGTCCGCTTGCCAATCGACTCTTCCGGCGACGCGATCACGGAGGCCGAGGGCGATGCGTAATTGATGATGCCATCGAGACCGAACTTGAGAACAATGTCGGTCGAGTGTTCGGCCAGGAGGCGATACTGCTCTTCCTTCGCGGCGAGCGCCGCATAGAGTTCGTGTTCCTGCGTGATATCCTTGAATACGCCGAATATGCTCTCAACCGACCCCGACCGGTTGACTTGGCATTTCGCAATCGACCTCACCCGCCGCCGCTGTCCGTCAGAGCGTCGAATGAGGGTCGCCTCGAAGTCCCAGTCCTCCCCGGTTGCCATATGGCGATCAATCATGTCCGAAACCCATTCGCGATCCTCCGGAGCAAAGAAATCCAGCGCAGCTCCCAGCATCGGATCAAACGTTTCAGGCGTCACGCCGTGAATCCGGTAAACTTCCGGCGACCAGTAAATGTCGCCCGTGCCCGCCTCCACCGTCCAGTGGCCGACGTGCAAGATCTCGTCTGCCATTTCGGCCTGGCTGAGAAGCACGTTTTCCCGTGTAGATCGCTCGACAATCCGGCGCCGCGAATTGCGCAGGCGCTGGTTCAGGCGGTTCCGCTCCACAACCGACGCCCCGAGCGTCAGCGCCATGTACGAGTTCGCCGCAAGGAACGCCTGAAGCACCAGCATGTGCTCGACGACACCCCCTGTTGCCAGCATTGTCGGCCCCATTCCGGCATAGGTGAATCCGATGGAGATCGCCGTTACGACAAGCAGCGCAACGGCGGCCCCGCGAACCCCATGGCGAAACGTGAATGGCACGACAACCGGCGGAACGAGGAAGAGCAGCGGAAAGCTCGACTGGGCGAACACGCCAATCGTGACGGCGACAACAAGAAACCCCTCGACCACAGACTTCCAGCTCAGCGCCTGTCCGACATGATCGCGCTTCGCCAACAGCGCCCACAGCAGCGGAGTGAAGAGGAGCAGGCCGAGAATGTCCCCGAAAAACCAGAGAACCGTGTTCTGCAAGGGAAGTGTCGCGCCGGTGATGGCAAGCCCTGCAAGTGCCAGCGGGGTCGAAACACTGCACGCGATCAGGGATGCTGCGCACAGGCGGATGATGCCGGCCTTGCTGGTAATTCTTGGCTTGAAATTCCGGGTCATAATCAGCGCCACGATGAGCACTTCAAGGCTATTCGCGCCGGCCAGGATGACACAGCGCAGCCACGGGTCGCCGATGAGGAAATTGGCCAGCAGGTTGCCGAGGATCAGGCACCCGAACAATGAAGGCCATTCGGCCCTGGGCCACTTCAGGACCACGACCAGCAGGATCGCGTTGACGGGCCAGACGGCTGCAACGTCGCCAGTGCCACGTGTCAGCAGGACCGCACCGGCAGACAATGAACACGAGGCGAGAACCAACAGGGCATGAACAATCCCTGGCCGGCGGATGAAGGCCGAGAGGCGTGCCCCCCCGCTCCGCTCGGCTGCAGCTGGCTCTTCAAGTGTTGACAGAGTCATACATTCAGGTCCTCAAGATCGATTCCTGGAAGACCCTATTCACTATACAATTTACGATATCTTACTCGGGCTGCGTGTGCGCCGCTGCTACCTTGGCGGTTCAAAGGTGCCCCGCGGGCCACCCAGGCCGGACCGGTCAGCCCTTCAGAATCGCGTAAATTTCGTCCTTGAGGACCAGCCGGCGCTTGCGCAATTCCGTCTCGTGCGCGTCCGTGGTCGGCTGGATTCCCGATTCATGACGGTGAATGTGCCGGTTCACATCATGGTATTCATCCGCCAGGCGGGCGAAATGCGGATTGCTGGCCTTCAGCTCATGAATCTTGTCTACCGCGTCAGGAAATTCCTCGGCGAGTTCGTGGGGTGTGTGGGACATTGGCGATGACCTCCTCGTCAAATGGGCTTCTGGCCCGCAAGAGGTCAAATCGCGCGCCCCTTGTCACTAAGGGAGTCTGCGTAGTCCTACAATTCGAACGGATCGCGCATCAGGATGACGTCTTCGCGTTCGGGTGAGGTCGACACGAGCGCGCAGGGCTTGCCCACCAGCTCTTCGAGCCTGCGGACATATTTCACCGCCTCGGCCGGCAGGTCGGCCCAACTGCGGGCGCCTGCGGTGGACCCCTTCCAGCCCTCGATGGTCTCGTAGATCGGCTCAACGGCCGCCTGGTCGGTCAGGCCGGCCGGGTAGTGGTCGATCTCCTTGCCGTGCAGGCGATAGGCGATGCAGACCTTGATCTCGTCAAATCCGTCGAGCACGTCGAGCTTGGTCAGGGCCAGGCCGTTCACGCCGCTCGTGGCACAGGCCTGGCGCACCATGACGCTGTCGAACCAGCCGCAGCGGCGGGGCCGGCCGGTATTGACGCCGACTTCCTTGCCGATGCGGCAAAGCCGCTCGCCGGTTTCATCATGCAGCTCGGTCGGGAACGGGCCGGCGCCGACCCGTGTCGTGTAGGCCTTGGCAAGGCCCAGCACATAGGAAATGGCGCCCGGACCGACGCCGCTTCCGGCGGATGCATTCCCGGCGACGACATTGGACGAGGTGACGAACGGATAGGTGCCGTGGTCGACATCCAGCATCACGCCCTGAGCGCCCTCGAACAGGATGCGGCGGCCCCGCCTGACCTGCTCGTCCAGCAGCTTCCAGACGGGCTGGGCATACGCGAGAATCTGCGGCGCAATGGCCAGGAGGTCGGTCTTGAGCTGCGCGCCGTCCGGTTCGGGCAGGTCGAGGCCGGTGCGCAGGGGCCGGTGATGGGCGAGCAGCCGCTCGATCTTCATGTCCAGCGCAGCCGGATCAGCCAGGTCCGCAACGCGGATGGCGCGCCGGCCGACGCGGTCTTCATAGGCCGGGCCGATGCCGCGCTTGGTGGTGCCGATCTGAGCGGCGCCTAGGGCCCCTTCCCGCGCCGCATCAATGTCCTTGTGCCAGGGCAGGATCAGCGACGCATTGTCAGCGAGAACAAGGTTCTCCGGCGTCACCTCGACGCCCTGCGCCCGGATGCCCTCGATCTCGGTCAGCATGTGCCAGGGGTCCACCACGACACCATTGCCGATCACCGACAGCTTGCCGCCGCGCACCAGGCCCGACGGCAGCAGCGCCAGCTTGAACACCTTGCCGTCTATGACCAGCGTATGACCGGCATTGTGGCCACCCTGGAAACGCACGACCACATCGGCCCGGCTCGACAGCCAGTCGACGATCTTGCCCTTGCCTTCATCGCCCCACTGGGCCCCGACGACGACCACACCTGACATGTCCTGCTCCCTATTCAGCCGCCGCGACATGGGCAGGATTTGGCCGGTAATTGCAAGGCCCTGCCGACATGGTTGGCGTGGCGTGCGCGCGCAATCATGCCCAAGTTGCCGATGCGGGCGAAAATGTCGCTTCCGGCGACGGTGCCTCAGCCACCAAATTTGTAGATGACGCGCACGCCGAGATTGTCGAGGCCCTGATTGCGGCCGCTGCCGATGATCTGGCCGTGGCTGAGATGCTCGTACAGGATCTGGCCACCCCAGCTGTCGGAGAATTCGTAGTTCAGCCCAAACGAGGTCCGGAACAGGTCACGCGAACCGAGCAGGACGTGCTTTTCCGTGAAGGCATCGCCCCGCGGATCGCCTTGCGGGAACGGGCTTTCCAGTTCGCCGCTATGGATCGCATAGCCCTCTCCCAGTTCCAGCGACCAGCCGTCGGCGAATTCCCAGTCCCATGTGAGGCCAACGGCGCCAAAGCTGGTATTACCGGCCGTGTTGGCGCTGCCCATCACATAAGGGCGTGGCGACCAGATGATCGACAGGAAATTCGGGGACTTGAACACCAGTTCCCCGTTGATGTTGGGCCCGTCTTCCTTGTCGGCATTATTGCAGTCCTGAACACAGATATTGTGTTGCAGGACGCCGAAACGGACCTCCTCCAGGAGGTCCGCCGACGCTGTCCCGGCCAGCAGGCCGAGCGTGGAAAGTGTGAGTAGAGTGCGGCGCATGAATGATTCCCCTGTCAGGCGTAAGATGGAAGGGAATTAATGTTTTTGCCGCGCCGTCAAGGCTTTGCGCACTAGGTGCGGCCGCGAACCCAGCGAATGGTGACTTCAGAGACACGGTGGCCGAATTGCTCGGCCGTCTCGAGATCGAAGCGATCCGGCGTTTGGTCTGCCGGCTGGTCTGTCAACGACTGGACGCCGAGGCCCAGCGTGAAGCTCGCCCGGTTGTGCACCGCATTGATGTCCTTGGTGGACGCATTGTAGCCGGGCAGCATGCCGGTGCCTGTCCAGATCATGCCATGTTGCGCCGCGAGGGTGGAAAATTGCTGCAGGGTCGAGGACTTGTCGCCGTACAATGAGCCGGAATTAGTGAATCCGGCGGCAATCTTGTCTTTCCATCCGTGCGAGAACCAGACCTTCGAACTGGCCTCCATGAACTGCTTAAAGACGGCCGATGCGGAGCCCATATAGGTTGGCGCGCCGAAGATGATGGCATCGGCAGCGGCCAGTTCATCCCACGGACCCGCGTCGGGACTGGTGAGGTCGTCGGCCTTGTAGAGTATGACTTCCGCGCCGGAGACACTGGCAGCGCCGATACGGACGTGTTCTGCGACCTTGGCCGTGTGACCATAGCCGGAATGATAGACGATAGCGATCTTGGCCATGATGAGGCTCCTTGCTGGTTGGAGCCTGTTAGCTAGTGCAGGGCCACCCATCGGGCAGCCCTGCGGTCTGAATAGCAATTATGCGGCATTCGAACGATCAGAACGTCAGCACCTTCGCATACCGCACTTGCGGCAGCGCCTGCAGCTTGGTCACGAACGCATCGCCAGGCACGGAATCGATGCCGATCAGGGCGATCGCTTCGCCGCCGGCTTTGGTGCGGCCAAGGTGGAAGGTCGCGATATTGACCTTCGCCTCGCCCAGCATCTGGCCAAGCGCGCCGATGAAACCCGGCTTGTCGAGATTGTTGACGTACAGCGTGACCGGCGAGAAATCGCCTTCCAGCGCCATGCCCTTCACTTCGACAATGCGCGGCTGCCCGGCAATCAGCGTGCCGGCAAGCGTGCGCCAGCCACCTTCCGACGCGTTCTTGGTCGCCTTGGTCTTCACCTTGACGCGGATCAGGCTGTCATAGACCGGGCTGTCTTCTGTCTTGGTCTCGGTCAGCTTGACGCCGGAGTCGGCGAGGATCGCCGGGGCCGACACCATGTTCACGTCACCGCGCGAGGCGCGCAGCAGGCCAGCCAGCAGGGCCGCCGTCAGCGGCTTGCGATTGAGGTCTGCAACCTCGCCTTCATATTCGATGACGACTTCATCATAGCCGAAATCCGAGATCTGCCCGGCGAAGCTGCCCAGCTTTTCGGCAAGGCTGGCGAACGGCTTGATGCGCGGGGCTTCTTCCGCCGTGATCGACGGCATGTTCAGCGCATTGGTGACCGCACCCGACAGCAGGTAGTCCGACATCTGCTCTGCCACCTGCAGGGCGACATTTTCCTGCGCTTCAGTCGTGGCGGCGCCGAGGTGCGGCGTGGCGATGAAGTTCTTCTTGCCGAAAAGCACGTTTTCCTTGGCGGGCTCCACGGCAAACACATCGAACGCGGCGCCGGCAAGATGGCCATTGTCCAGCATTTCGGCAACGGCGTCCTCGTCGACCAGGCCGCCGCGCGCGCAGTTGACCAGGATCAGGCCCTTCTTGGTCTTCGCCAGGTTTTCACGCGAGAGGACGTTGCGGGTCTGGTCTGTCAGCGGCACGTGCAGCGTGATCACATCTGCGCGTTTCAGCAGGTCGTCCAGTTCCACCTTCTCGACCCCGAGTTCGACGGCGCGCTCTTCGGTAAGGAAGGGGTCGTAGGCGACGACCTTCATCTTCAGGCCCACAGCGCGTTCGGCGACACGGCTGCCAATGTTGCCGCAACCGATCAGGCCCAGTGTCTTGTAGCTGACCTCGGTGCCCATATAGCCGGATTTCGGCCATTTGCCGTCTTGCGTTTCCGCGTTGGCGGCCGGGATCTGCCGGGCGGCAGCGAACATCATGGCGATGGCGTGCTCGGCTGTGGTGATGGCGTTGCCGAACGGCGTGTTCATCACGACGACGCCCTTTGCGGTGGCCGCCTTGATGTCGATATTGTCGACGCCGATACCGGCGCGGCCAATGACTTTCAGGTTCCTGGCCGCAGCGATGACGTCTGCATTCGGCTTGCAGGCGGACCGGACGACCAGGCCGTCATAGTCCGGGATTTCCTTGATCAGGTCTTCCGTGTTCAGACCGACCTTGGTGACGGTTTCGATACCACGTGCGTGGAAGATCTCGACGGCGGCGGGGGAGAGCTTGTCTCCGATAAGGACTTTGGGCATTTCGGTTTCTCTTTGCGATTTCAGGGGCGCGAGGCCCGGCTCTCCTTCGACGTTGCTCAGGATGAGCCTTCCATTGGGTGTGTCAGCGCGCCCTCATCCCGAGCGAAGTCGAGGGACGAGAGCGCAGGAGGCAACAGCTAGAGGCTGGCGGCTTCTTCCGCGAAGGCCCAGTCGAGCCACGGCGTCAGGGCCGCGACATTCGATGGTTCAACCGATCCGCCGCACCAGATGCGCAGGCCCGGAGGGGCCTTGGCATAGCCGGCTGCGTCGAAACAGGCGTTTTCCTTTTCGAGCCGCTTCATCATGCGCTTGACGAAATCACGCTGGCCGGCCTCGTCCATGCCGGCGACGCGCGGATCCACGATCCTGAACGTCACGCCGGTGTTCGAACGCACCGCTGCATCCGGGCAAAGGAATTCCACCCAGTCGGTCTTCGCGACCCAGTCGGTCAGCGTGGCGAGACTTTCGTCGGAGCGTTTCTGGAGCCCCTTCCAACCGCCAAGGCTCTCACACCAGTCGAGCGCCTGCAGGTAGTCTTCGACGCACAGCATCGACGGCGTGTTGATGGTTGCACCTTCGAACAGGTCTTCGTTGAGCTTGCCGCCCTTGGTCATGCGGAAGATTTTCGGCAGCGGCCGGTCGGGCGTGTAGCTTTCGAGCCGGGCGACGGCGCGCGGGCTGAGCACCAGCATGCCGTGCGCGGCTTCCCCGCCAAGGCATTTCTGCCAGCTGTACGTGATGACATCGAGCTTTTCCCATTCGATGTCCTGCGCGAAGGCAGCCGACGTCGCATCGCAGATCACGACGCGGTCAGGGTTGGGCTTGATCCAGTCGGCGTTCGGCACGCGCACACCAGACGTGGTGCCGTTCCAGGTGAAGATCAGGTCGGCATCATCGCGCGCCTTGGTGAAGTCCGGCAGGACACCATAATCGCCGACAAAGGTGTTGCAGTCCTTCAGCTTCAGCTGCTTCAGCGCATCGGTGACCCAGTCCTGGCCAAAGCTTTCCCAGGCGAACACGTCGACGGGTTTCGGGCCGAGCATCGACCACATGCACATCTCGACCGCGCCGGTGTCGGACGCCGGCACGATAGCCACGCGGTAATCGTCGGGAATGCCGAGGATCGCCTTGGAGCGGTCAATTGCGGCCTTCAGCTTCTTCTTCGCATCGCCGGAACGGTGCGAACGGCCAAGCGCGGCAGTCTCAAGTTTCTGGAGGGAAAATCCGGGACGCTTTGCAGTCGGGCCGGACGAAAAGTGTGGGCATGCGGGAAGCACGCCGGGTTTGGCGACATTGGTCATCTGTTTTACTCCTATCCTTACAGATAGGCTGCATGCCGTTGGGGGCATGTGGCCCGCCGCGTCTGTCTCATATTTCTCGGTCGGGAGCAAACGGCATTCTTGCGGTCGGCGCTGCGACCTGCTTCAAAAGGGTGTGACCGCAATACAGATCACTCCCCTTTCCGGCACACTTGGCGCCGAAATCACGGGCCTCGACCTTTCGGGCGAGCTGTCGAACGCGGCATTTGACCAGATCCACAGCGCCTTCATGGCCCACAAGGTGCTTGTCTTCCGCGGCCAGCACACCCTGACCCCGGACCAGCACAAGGCCTTTGGCCGCCGCTTCGGGACGCTCAACGTGCACCCCTATGTCGAAGCCATGCCGGGCCACCCGGAAATCCTCGAAATCATCAAGGAACCGGAAGACACGGTGAATTTCGGCGGCGGCTGGCACACCGACATGAGCTTCCTCGAGGAACCGGCCCTCGGCTCGATCCTGCATGCGATCGAGACCCCGCCCTATGGCGGTGACACGCTGTTTGCCGACCAGCAGGCCGCCTATGACGCGCTGTCTGACGGATTGAAGAAGACGCTCTCCGGCATGACCGCCATCCATTCGGCGGGCAAGGAATACGGCGCGAAAGGCATTTCAGCGAAAGACCGCAAGTCGATGCAGGCGACCCGCGCCGACGACGCACCGGAATACGAGCATCCCGTCATCCGCACGCATCCGGAGACCGGCCGGAAGGGCCTCTATGTGAACCCCGCCTTCACCCTGCGCTTTGCCGGCTGGACACGGGCGGAGAGCAAGCCGCTGCTGAACTACCTGTTCGACCTTTCGCGGCAGGAACAGTTCACCTGCCGGGTGCGCTGGCAGGCAGGCGATGTCACCATGTGGGACAATCGCTGCACCTGGCACTTTGCGCTGAACGACTATGCCGGCCAGCGCCGCCACATGCGCCGCGTGACGGTAAACGGCGACCGCCCGCGCTAGGCCAGGACGCGCAGGATGCCCCAGGCGATCAGGGCCTGCCCGCCGAAATACAGCGTCCAGACTGCGAGCGAAGACTTAACGCCGGCAGGTTCTTCTGCGGGCTTGCGGAAAAGCTGCAGCGACAGGACCGTGTCCGACGCGATGAACATCAACGCACCGAGCGTGACGAGCCAGTAGGCCGCATCAAGCCGCAGGGCCGCTGCGCCCATGACTAGGATCACCGCCGCATAGGCAAACACCGGCACCCGCATGGTGCCAAGCCAGGGTGACAGCCACCGCACGAAGGCTGCCCCACCGAAGATCAGCGCGATCTGCGCCGTCAGGTTCAGGACAGTCCGCGGCGCAAAGTCCAGGCCCCAGAACAGGGCGACATAGGCCACATGTGCAAGGAAGAAGGCCGCCATGCCCGGCATCAGCCAGCGTTCGCCGTCCTTCGCGAGGAAGAGGTCCCCCAGCGAACTCAGCGCCAGCGCGGCGACGAGCAGGAGCGGCCCGCCCGCCAGGTACGCCCACAGCGCCAGCAGTGCCGTCGAACCGGTCTTCACCAGCAGGCCCGTCAGGCCCTTGGCGCGATAGCAGAAGGCGACACCATAGAGCAGGCCGAGCGCGATTGCCGCGTAGACTGAAACCTCCCCCCCGGTCATGCGCCTAGTCGGCCCCTTTGACAGGTTCCGGCAGGCGCAGCAGCCGGCGGGCCATGCGGCGATGGCGCTCCTTCACATACATGCCGACCACGCCAAGCGCGGTGGCCAGCACGGTCGCATCATCGGTGAAGCCGAGGCCGACGACCATGTCGGGCAACAGGTCGAGCGGCATGACGAAATAGGCGACCGCCGCGAACAGGACGGCCTTGGCCTTCATCGGCGTCAGCGGGTCGCGGGCGGCGTACCAGGCCGCAACCAGGTCGTCGGCGAACGGCACCCGGCCGATCACACGCATCAGTTTGGGCACCAGGCCGCGCGCTATGCGCTCGTCGCGCTCGATCGACTTGGGCAGGTATGTCCCGTCCGTGCCCCTGACCGTATTTATAATTTCCGCTGCGTCAGTCATTGCGAACTCCTCATACCATTATAGACACATGGCCAGTCAGACGAAAACCAGGGAGGGCAGTGCCCCATGAAACTTGATTCCAGCATATCCGCCGTCATTACAGGCGGCGCATCCGGCCTCGGCGCAGCCACCGCCACCAAGCTCGCCGGCATGGGCGTGAAGGTCGCGCTGTTCGACCTCAACGCTGAAAAGGGCGAAGCCCTGGCCAAGAAGCTCGGCGGTGTGTTCTGCGAGGTCAACGTGACCGACGACGCTTCCGTCGACGCGGGATTCGTGAAATCGCGTGCCGCCATCGGCCAGGAGCGCATCCTGATCAACTGCGCCGGCACCGGTAACGCCATCAAGACGGCCAGCCGCCACAAGGAAACAGGCGAGATCAGCCACTTCCCGCTCGACAAGTTCAACCTGATTATCCAGATCAACCTTGTCGGCACGTTCCGCTGCATCGCGAAATCGGCTGCCGGCATGATGACACTCGACCCGATCGACGGCGAGCGCGGCGCGATCGTCAACACTGCGTCCGTTGCCGCTGAAGACGGCCAGATCGGCCAGGCTGCCTATTCAGCCTCCAAGGGCGGTGTTGTCGGCATGACCCTGCCAATCGCCCGCGACCTCAGCCGCGAGTTCATCCGCGTCAACACGATCCTGCCCGGCATCTTTGACACGCCCCTGCTGGCAGGTGCGCCTGAGCCGGTCCGCAAGGCCCTCGGGGCACAGGTGCCGCACCCGGCCCGTCTCGGCAATCCGGAAGAATATGCGTCGCTGGCCTGCGAGATGTGCAGCAACGCCTATTTCAACGGCGAAGACGTCCGCCTCGACGGCGCCATCCGCATGGCACCGCGCTGAGCGCCTGCCCCCGTCGCCCAGACAAAAAAAGCCCGCTCCCAGGAGCGGGCTTTTCCGTTTCAGGCGTTTGCGCGCGCCGGCAGGAACCGGCTGTTGCTGAGCAGTGATGCCGAAACCAGCGACACGAGCAGGCCCGGCGGCACGATCTCCGTCAGCGTTATCGGCATCCGGAACAGCGGGTTGCGATACATGTCGACAAACTTGCGCGTCCGGGTTTCGACAGCGGCGAGTTCCTCGCCTGAAACGCCCTTGGCGCGGGCTGCCTCGATCATCGCGTCGCCATAGGTGCCGGCAAAGTCCATGCCCGTCGTGGCCAGCGTCACTTCCCAGGCCATCACATAGATCACCCCGGCGATCAACGTGATGCCCAGCCCCATTGCCAGGGCCGGCAGGAACCTGATGACGCCGCCCTGCGCAACGTCGCGCTGCTGTTTGACGGCCACGAAGATCAGGCTGAAGCCCAGGAACATGGACGCATAGCCGAACAGGGCGCCATACTTGTTCTCGGCCGGTGACAGGTCTTTCAGCGCCATCGTGACACCGAACAGGAACACGCCTGCTATCAAGCCTCCGCCGAGCCCGGCCCAGGCAATACGTTTCAACATTTCACTCTCCTCCCCTTGATTGGATGCCCGGACCAAAGGCCTTCCTCCGGTTCGGCTCAATCGCCCGAAAGGGTGATTTTCGCGAAATCACCCTTTTTATCAGGCCTATGCCACGAGTCCGAGTTCCCGCGCCTTGAGGATGGCCTCGGTCCGCCGCCGCGCGCCCAGTTTCTCGAACAGGCGGGCAATGTGCGTCTTCACCGTATTGGGCGACACACCCAGCTTTGCCGCAATCTGCTTGTTCGACAGCCCCCCTGCCAGCAGGCCCAGCACTTCATGTTCGCGGTCGCTGATGCCCAGCGCGGCACGGGCCGCCGGGTTGCCGGGCGCCTCGCCAGCATCATTCGTGGCACTGCGCCGGAACAGTCTGGAGCCCGCCCACACGCCAAGTGCGAGGAACAGGGCGGCAACAATGCCGATCTGGAGTTCAGCGGAATGGAATTGCGCAAATCGCTGGTATTCCAGCCACTGCAGCAGCAGGGCACCGGCCGCCAGCGCCACGCCATAGACGACCAATGTCCGGAGCGATCCGGGGACAAGGCGTCTGAGACGGGTGCGTTTGCGCATGTCGGGAACCAGCCAGCGTGAGTCAGGCGCGCAGACTAGCGCTCCACCTGCTGCAGGTCACGCCCCGGATCATGGGAACGCCGGAATCAGAAAGCCCGCTCACACCGAGCGGGCTTTCATTTCAGGGGCCAGTCTTCGGGAAGGTCAAACCGCCCCTGAAACCTATTGGCCTTTGCGCTGTTTGACGTCTTCCTCGCCGGCCGTGGCGCGGTCGGATTCATCGAAGATGATCTCGGCCTCTTCGCCCTTGCCATAGGCACGGGACTTCTTGGCAAGCGCGGACATCGAATCCTGCATGCGGCCCTGGCCGACGGCCATGGTCTTGGAGGCGCTCATGCCAACAGCGTCGGCGTCACCGAAGCTTGCGAATTCGGCACCGAGAAAGACAACTTCCCAGCCATTGGCCTTTGCCCGCTCCAGCGCAGCCTTGGCGCCGTCACGGGTGATTTCCTTCGACGAGTTCTCATGGCCGTCCGTCATGATGACGATGACGGCCTTTTCCGGCTTGTCGGCTTCGGCCAGCGAGACCATCCGGCCGATGGCGTCGAACAGCGGGGTCATGCCGCGCGGACTGGCTTCGTCATTGGTGACATTCGTCCACGATTCTGCCGGGACCGCCTTGCGCAGGACGTCGAACTGGAGGGATTCCTGGTAGTCGAAGACCGCCAGCGTGACGGCGGTCTTGATGTCCTCGCCTTCTGTCTCGCCCTCATCGGCTTCGCCGACGCTGGCTGCATAGGCGTTCACCGAACCGAGTGCCTCGTCCCAGATGTCACTCATCGAACCGGTGCGGTCGAGCAGGATGTAGGAGTGTATGGACCCGGCGGTCGGCGCGGGTGTCGGTGCCGGCTTGGCCGCAGCAGGCAGGACCATGGCCAGGCTGAGGCCTGTCATGGCGATTGATAAGAGTGTGGATTTCATCGGGGCGTCCCTTCCCATTTCTATCGGCTCCCCAGCCTTCGTGACGGGCAGGATTGCGAAACATTGGGGCGCGCCTGTGGCCAACCTGTGCCGAAGCCAAGAAAAAGCCCGCCTTTTGAAGGGCGGGCCAGTTCAGAATGAATTCAGGAACGTGTCAGGCGAACTGCGGCGCGATCTTCAGGTTCTGCACCCAACCGATCTTCTCGAAGGCCAGCAGGATGGTGCCGTTATAGTCGACGATCCGGTTCCAGACGCCCTTGCGCGGGCGGTGCAGCGCGCTTTGCGGCGCGTCATGGTGATGATCGTGGAAGGCTTCGCCGCCTGTCAGCAGCGCCATCAGGTGGTCTGCCCAGATCGGTGTCTTGAGGTGGCCGAGCACGTTGATGCCGTAGACGGTGGCGTGGAACTGGATGGCGCGGCCGATGACGACGCTGGCATGGATGATCGCGGTCAGCACGAGCGAGCCGCCGGCAGCCCAGACGATCAGGTAGACAGCCGCGGGAATGACAAGGTGCACGACCAGGCTGATCTCGTTGTAGAACCGGTCCATCCAGACAATGATCGGATGCCCCTTCAGCCACATGGCTAGCGGGCGGTCGGTGTCCTTCTTGTCGCGCCAGAGGATCCAGCCGACCCAGGCCCAGCGCTTGGATTCAAACGGGTTGTGCGGGTCGCCCGGCGCATCGGCAAAGCGGTGGTGCTGCGAATGATAGTTCACCCAGTCCTTCACGTTGCCCTGCATGGCCAGCATCAGGTTCATCATCGTGAGGAATTGCGCCGGCGCCTTCAACTCGCCTGCGCGGTGCTGGAGAATGCGGTGCAGCGGGCCAATGCCGGCATTGCACAGGAACACGGACAGCGCGATCACGCCGAGCGCGATCGGGAAATACCACCAGTGGAACGTCAGTTCGCTCAGCGCGAAACCGAGAACGACCATTGTGATGAACAGGGCGAGGCCAAGGGCCGGGTAGCCGAAGGCTGAAAAGAAGCTGGCCGAATTGAATGTCTTCCACGTTTTCGGGATGGCCAGAGAGCGAGGGATCATGTGCGTAGTGTCTCCAATCGGCCGACGGGCCGTGCGTTCTGCAAGCCATTCTCAGGCCGGGCCGATTAACACATACTTAAGGTCGGCAACGCCTTCGGGGAAGCCGGAATTGTCATCCATTGCGCATATGTGATCGCAGGGGTGACGCAAAGCTCGAGTTTCGGATAAATGCGCTCAGCGGTGGGTTTGAACCCAAGGATCGGGGAAACAAGCGGGATGCAGGAAGAACGCCGCCTGAAAGCGATCGAACGCCTTGTGTCGCTTGGGGTCGATCCGGAGGCAAGCCAGGATGAGACGGCGCTCAGGATTCGCTGTTCGCTGACACCTGACTGCGTCGATTCGGGCGATTACAGTCTCTCGGTGAACTTCCATGCCGGACAGTTCAAATGCTCAAGTTGCAAGACTGAGGGTGACCTCGAAGACCTGATCGTCGCCCTGGAGTCATCCGGGGTGCCAACCAATGCCGCCGTGCAGGACGCAGAGTTCACGGAAGTTACCAAGGCGGAGTCAGGCGCCCTCCAGCCGGCCATGCAACCCAAAGTCCTGCCTCTCCGCGCTGAAGACCGCGTTCTTCCACCCCCACCGCCCCCTCCCCGCCCTCACCGCAACCTCGGCGAGCGCATCATCATCACCCTGCTCGCGCTCTTGTTTCTCGGCGCGGGCCTCAGCGCGGCGGCCCTGTCCGGCTTTGCCAATTACCAGGCCTTCTCCAGTTCCGTGACAGACCCGTTGCAGGCCGGGCTCTGGGGCTGGACCGGCGTTATCGCGTCAGTCATCTCGTTTGGCGGCTTCACCTTCTTCTACTGGCACACGGCCAACAAGCGCATGAAGGAAGGTGTCCGCGCCCTGCTCTTCGCCCTTGCCGGCGCCGGCACCAGCATTCTCGGCACGCAGATGTATATCGCGGCCAACAACCAGGCCTCCGAGGCAGAAATCACCACGGCCGGAACAAACCGCGCCCTGCTGCAGCAACAGCTTGCCGACTGGCGGGTCCAGCTGGCCGGCATCCCGCCGGAAACGCGCTCCGTCGAAGGCCTGGAAGCCTATATTTCGGAAGTCGAACGCGTCGGCCGCACCGAACAGAAACCCTATCGCGATGCCCAGAACGAACTCGGCCTCGCCCGCCGCCGCGACGCGCTGCAGGCCAAGATCGAGGCCGCCAATGCCGAACTGCTCGGCAAGGGCGAAGGCGATATCCTGATCGAGGCCCAGGCACGTGCGGCGATCCCCAGCTGGTTCTTTGCCGGCATGCTGGAACTCTTCTCCAGCCAGGGCACATCCATCGGCCTCGTTGCCCTGCTGATCCTCTACAGCCGCCGGCGCACCCCCGCCGCCGATCCCGAGCCGCTCGCAAACACCTGACATCGCGCACGCAGGCGCCTTCAGCTCTGCATTCGCCACGGAAAGGGGTGTTCGCTGGCGACCTGTGCCCGATTTTTCCGCGGCCGCACCTTGGGTTCGAATACCCGTCTCGCGAAAAATCTGCCCCTGTGAGGTGGCTCA
>NZ_ARYK01000002.1 GCF_000685275.1 Hyphomonas johnsonii MHS-2 | reverse complement strand
CCAACTGCTCGAAGCATCGAAAACGACTGCTGTCGAATAGAGCGGCGGGGCACCCACAGGACAATCGTGACTTAAGTTAGGAAATGCTCATGATCAATAAATTAGTATGCGCTGGATTGCTGACCGTGGCATTCACGGCATGTGCCTCAACGTCCGTATCGGCGGTCCCCACGGCGACAACAGAGGAATTCCGGACCGTTAACTGGGCCGTCGTCAAGGCTACCGAAGTGCAATCCTTGAATGCTGATCTGGAGGTTGGGAAGCCTACGGTTGATGTCGGTCTGTATTATCCGTCCAATCTCCACAAGGATGCAGTTGCGATATTGCCGCTGGATGGCCTTCTGGAGGAGTTTGCAAAGGCCAAACGGGTCTTTGCGCCCACGGGTGTGCAGCTCAAGCTACTGTGGGTCAAGACCGGAGAAGTGGATCCGGGGTTTCTTGCGATCAACTCGACGAGTGTCCGTTCAGAGATGCCCTCGGGTGGCTATGGCAACATGTATGTTCAGAGTGGGCAAAGTCCGTCTGAATTGTCGGAAGGGGCACTCGCGGCATTCGAGAGTATAATCGAACCAGCCGAGAACAATAACAGGACGGTGTATCTCCTAGCGTTGCAAAACGTCTACATGACCTATTTCGAAAAGCTGGATGAGAATGGACGCAACTGGGCGCCGAAGGTCGTGAATACGTCTGGCCTTTCATTTCCGTCCTATATGTACGGAGACAGCATACCGGATCGCATCCGTGGAGTGATAACGCTGACCAAGCACGATGCGAAGAACAAGCTAACCATCGCGCACGAACTCGGCCACAAGCTCATGAATGTGAGCCATGAATACATGTCCGTCAGTCCCCAGCATGAAATTCGGTCCGAAGACGGCTTGATGCTGTATGGGGCTGGTACCCAGATCCCAGCGGGTCTGGACGGCCGCTGGCATCAGGAACGTCTGCTTTTGTCTCCATACATTTACCGCCAGGATTCTTCAGGAGAGAAGACCTGGAATGAGGACTACCGTGCTGGTGGATTCTACTACGATCCGCTTTACGAAGACTACGCCGTAGAATTTGAATAACCCCTCGGGGGAGATTGGCTAAAGTGCGACCCCCACTCGAGTCGGGTTTCTGGCAACGGTACGTTCACGCCACACTATGCCAAACCCTGCCTTTCTCCCCCACCCATTTTCAGGTGTTAAACAGGCGCTGTCAGTCAAATGTGAGCTCCGTCTCCGCTATTCGCGGTCCAGCGGGTGCTAGGCGACGAGAAGGTCGCGCCATTCGCGAAGAGCGGCGTCTCTTTTTTTGTTCGAACCGGGTTCTGGTGTTGATGTGCCTTTCGAGATTGAAGTGATTGTACACTGACGAATGGATTGAAACGAACTCTGCAGGTGCTGTCAGTCGAATACGAACCAGTCTCCGATATTCGCGGACGAGCAGGTGCTAGGCGACGAGAAGGTCGCGCCACTCGCGAAGCGCGGCGTCGCGTTTCCGTTTGAATCGAGTTCGGGAGTTGATGTGCCTTTCAAAATTGAAGTGATTGTACACTGACGAATGGATTGAGATGAATTTCTGCAAACTTCGCATCCGCCGGAAACGTGGCATGGCCCTCTCCCGTCTTCGGAACGGTAAGTGCGAATTCTCGGCCCGGTTGTTGAGATGACGACCGGTTTCCTGGCGCGTCTCATTTCCAATCATCTTCATTGCCGCCCGATAGGAGGGACATTTGTCCGTTACGACGACGTGCGGATTGCCATACCTCTTCATTGCTTTCTTTAGAAATTTCAACGCCGCAGCCTTGTCACGCTTCTTCGTCACGTACGATTCAAGGACTTCGCCCTCGTGATCCACCGCGCGCCAGAGGTAGTGTCGCTCGCCTGTGATTTTGACGAATACCTCGTCCAGGTGCCACTGCCATTGCGGACTCCGACGCATCGATTCCGACCGACGTTTCCGGATCTTGTGTGCGAATTAAGTGCCGAACCGATCGACCCAGAGACGGACGCTTTCGTGGCAAATGTCGATCCCACGCTCATGTAGTAGGTCTTCGACATTGCGCAGAGACAGCGGGAATCTGACATACATCATCACGCCAAGCTGGATGATCTCAGGAGAGGTTTTGAAGTAGCGGAACGGATTTTTCGACATGGGATGAGGCTACTCGCCGAGATCGATCACCTCAAGGTCGTTTGCGCTGACAGTGCCCTTGATGGTGTCAGAGAAGAGGTTTCAAACGTGTCCTCCTTTGACGAACTCGAAACGTTGCAAAATGAGGCAGAAAACCTCGCATCCAATGCCGGAGTCCTATGGTCTTCTGTAAGCGCCCCCTTTGATGACAAAAGAATGGAGATGGAGGTACGTTATGGAGACCACGATCCGAACTATGAGCGGTCAACAACAAAGACGTCTCGAGCTGTATCCGACGAGGCAAGCATTCGTAGTCTTTTTGGCACTTTACGGGATCGTTAGCCTTTAACCTGAAGCCTGAGGCTCCCTCACTCATCGGGCGAGTCTGCCCCTATTTACCGTTGCTATAAATTATTATTGAACGCTTTACTTATCCTGTTATCCCAAGCTGCGTGAGTTTGAACGCGCCCCAGAAGCCTCTTGTTGTCGGAGGCGAAGAACAGCATCTCCACTTCATTGAAGCCTTTGCGTACAAGTGTGCCGAGACAATCAATCAGTTGACGATCAAGGGTCTCTTGCTGTCCGAAAGGATCAACGTCTTCGACCATGTGGGCAATGAGGCCTATGGCAAAGGAGATACCTCGCTGGACTATGGTGCCTGCAAGCTCGCGTGCGCGCGGGCACGTCTTTTTTGTCTCGGATTTGTCATCCGGTGATCCTCCAAAAATTATTTCAATCTCGCGCAAAGGCTTGCCATCCACCCACGCGATTAGAGCTTCTTGAAGCATGTCGAGGTCATCGTTTGTAAGCTCGAGGGTCTTTGCTTTACCACAGGCGGTAAGAATACTGCGCCTAATGTCTTCAAGCAGCGCCGCTCGGGCACTTTCGTCCTCCTGCAGCCATTTGATCATCCATTTCAGCCAGTCGCTTACTGTCGTTGGCAGCGACCCCATATCGCCTGTAATCCTCGCCTTAAGATCGATGAGTAGTTTTGCGGGCAGTCCACTTTGCGACGAAAGAAGCGCTACGTTCTGATCGACACCATCTATCTCTTCGCTTGTAATAGCCTGCTTCAAAGCCTCGATCTTGTTGTCAAAAGTTTGTGTCTCCCCCTTTTGCTTCGCTACAAATGCGCCGAGAGATTTACGCAAATCAAAGAGGGGTATCGTCGTGCTCGCCTCTTCTGTGCCTCTCAAGACCGCCATGCGATTGATCGTGTAATTGACATCGGGATCAGTCATCTGACCTTGCATCACCCGGTCGAGTACAACTTCGAGGGGATCAGAGATAGTCACGCAATGGTCGTCTTCCGGCAGAATCGCCTGGAGTTTTTGTACGACTTGGTCGTCCAATGGTTTGTCTTGCTGAAAAGAGATAATGGGCTCGGGGATGAGGAGCACCAAACCGTTCGCAAGATGGCCCGCCCTTCCTGCTCGCGCGGCAGAGTTTAAAATCTCATGGGCTTCAAGACTCTCGCGCCCACCTTTCAATGTGTTGGCACGCTTGTCTCCTGCTAGTATGGCGAGCTGTGCGGGCAGATTGAGGCCTTGTGCCAATGTCGGCGTAGCGACAATGACCTGTGCGCCGGCATGACGCTTGAACATCTTCTCTGCGATGTCTCGCTCCAGTCTAAGCATGGCGGAGTTGTGAGGGACTGCCGAAGTTGGCCCCGTAAGAAGGGAGTGGTCGAGTCCCCCAAGTTCGGTTTCTAGAGCATCCCAGCGTTCTTGCTCATTCGAAGTAATCTCGATTTCGCTTTCCAACTGGTCAGAAATATCGTTCGCCACAGAAACGGCATCCCGCTTTGTGTTGACAAAAACAATAGTTTTCAGGCCGCGCTTAGCGGCAACAATGGCAAGCTCCACAGCGACCTGATTGGCATTAGGAGTAAGTTGAAGGGGGCCATATTTAATGTGCCCAGCAATAGTGACCCGGTATTCGAGAAGTTGGGTGCGCATGCAGTGAGCCGTTGCCTCCTCTCGGGACAGCCAGTTATGTTGAAGCCCCCAAATCGCATACGGAATGGCGGTTAGCTCTCGCGCTGCAAGTTTCCGCAAATCTTTTGCACGCTTCTTCTTTTTCTTGTCCTCTAAATCCTGCACTTCGAGCGCGCGCTTGCGTGCATCACTGAGATCACTATCATTGTAAATGATAACGCCGCGCGCTTGGCGGCTAGGCTTCCAGAGCAAATCGACCGTGAGGGCCGACCTCCCGGTAAGTTCTTGGAGCCATTGGGCCAAATTATTGCCATTCTTGACCATGGCAGACAAGAGCAGCAAATCTGCATTTGGGGCGACATTACAAAAGCCGAGCACACACAACATTGCATCAAGCGCGCGCCGGATCTTCCCAGTCTCCGGGCTAAGAAGGTGACATTCGTCAAAAACTAGTAATCCTACGTCCTTGAATGCATCAGGAGCAAAGGAAAGCATGGCCAGACACCGTTCAGGCGTCATGACCTCGATCTCCTTGAAAACCGCATCTTCTAGCATCAGTAAGTCAAAGTCGTTGGAGACTACCGATCCGAGCAGCTCGCTCGGAAACATTTCCTGTAGGTCCTCGGTCAATTGCTCGACGAGAGCGTGGGTAGGAGCGAGGAACGCCACTTTTTTGCCACGCGCAAGTACGCCCGCAATCTTGAGAGATGACACTGTCGTCTTGCCCGCGCCAGTGGGCAGAATGACAACCGAAGAGACGCCTGTCTCATGGAACCCATTTTCGATCGCTTGGCGATGATTTGACCAGACAAATGGAAATTTCTCTGCGCGGAAACGCAACCACTGTTCCCAGATTCCCACATCGGCGCCGGAGGGCGCGGGGGTGTTTAAAAGGCTGGCGCCTGTGATCGAACCAGCTGCAGCGAGCAATAGGGACGCGAGATGATATGGCCCTGGATAGGAAACTATCAGACCTTCATATGTGACTTCCGCGATATCGTTACTGGACGATGCGAGGGAGAGGACGCGCCTAAACGCGTCTTGGGGTGAATCGAACCGCACACTTATTTGCTCGGGGGCGTCCACGCGAAGGATCTGCGCAGCCAGCATTTCAATTCCGGCACAGAGTGCCTCTAGCAACGCTGCAACTGCTCGGTCTTCCAAGTCGACGTATGTGACGTCGCGACGCCATCTCGATGCGCGCTCCAGGATCGAAGTGAGCCGACCTCTCGCGAGGTCTTTGATATGCTCGGATAAGATCGTTGCCTCGTACCACTGCACAAGGCTGTCTGTTTTTATATTGGCGGCGGCCTCATTGGCATCGGCATATTGTTCGGAAGCCAAAAAGAGAACGGCTGCTGCCAAACTTGGATCAAGCCGATCCCGGTCGATGTTCGGCGGCAACTCTTCATCGGCGATTGCTGCCACTTGTCTTCTGGAAAGGATTTGCTGTGCCGTTCCAGCAACAAACGCTGCCGCTGCGCGCGACGGCCCTGCCGGTTGCAATGAAACAACCAGTTCAAAAGTGTCCGCAATCCGTTCGAGACTCCAGACGCTTTCATCTTTGTCTTCTTGTGCTTCACCGCCCCTAAGGCGTATCGACGCTAATTCAGCATAGTGCGCAGTCAGGATGGCGGGCAACTCGTCGGGATCAAGACCCGGCAGTTCCGGCGCAGATCGCAACAAGCTGGCGGTGGCCGCGTCAAACATTGGCCTCTCCTTCGCTAAGTGATTCGATATATTCGATTGCCAGCACAGCCAACTTATCGAACCAATCCCGTAACTCAGGGGCGACGACGAGGCACGCACCTACTCGTTGCTTCTGTTCGATCTCACCTATTTTGCTATAATCCTCAAATAGTTCCTTCCTGCTTTCTTCGCTATCGAGATCGGTCGTGACCGCAAATGCTGCACGATACCGACGCTTAGTCCGGTCGGTTACCGCCGCCGCAAGGCGGGCTGCCGTTCCATCATCAATGCCTGCTTTTCCGAGCAAGGCTGCCGCAGCAGCTATGATTTCCGCACTTCTTTTATTATCGTGACGATCCCGAAAGGCTGGGATCACCTTATACTTGAACGTCTCAATCGGATTGTCTGAGCACTTGTCCTCAAAAACCGTTACTCGGTCGATTCGCGTCTTATCGCCTGATAGCTCCAACATAAGTCCATCGAGACCCTGCGCTGTGGCGCTGACATGAGGGGCTTTCATGTAGGCCGATTTCCCGTAGGTTTGTCGTGCGGCAATCCATGAAATAGCTTCGAAGATGAAGCCATCACGTTGCCAACGCGGATATCCCATTCGTGGGGTTTGCTTTTTTTCCTGAACCGTCAGCCTGATCTTGGCCTCAGTACTCAATTCCGGCAGTGTGAATGCTGGGGTCGCAGCCTGCAATTCAGAGAGGATGTGACTGGCCTGCGCGGCTTGCCCCATCGCGATAATAACGATCAGTTGGGCAAGCTGTTGGTCATCATCAACGCACCAACGCTCTCCGATGCAGTGCTCGTTTATTGAGCTTGGTTCGACACTGAGAGGTGGCTCCGAAATACCTTCTTCGATTTCAACGGTGCCCAACTGCTTTTCTCCTCAACCTTCGGTATATATTATCAGGCCTCGACAAGATTATCAGCTTGGTCAAGTGGCTCGGACTGAAAGTATCCACAGCCAGCCTAGTAGATAAGAACCTTAGTCTTAAAGTCATCTCGCTGAACTAGTGTTGGGGAGATCATTTTGAGGACATTGAAAAGGACTGTAGATAGGTACAATTCAGCGAGACACCTTCTTTAATCTCCCTCGACGGGGAAGAAAGGTGTTTTCAATGAACAGCGATCAGCGCGAGATACAGCGTAAACTTCGGGTTTTGGAACATGCCGACAGGATCGGTGATGTCAGCAAGACGTGTCGGTATTTCGGGATTGGCCGCGCCAGTTTTTATCGATGGCGCAAAGCTTACTCTGAAGGTGGCGAAGCTGACCTGGCGGCAAAAAAGTCCGTGCCACATAATCATCCGGACAAGATGCCGTCTGAGGTCGAAGAGAAGATCCTCCATCTCCGGCGCAAGTATCACCTCGGCCCGATCCGGTTCGTCTGGTATCTGGAGCGCTATCACGGCATCAAAGTTTCCGATGCGGGTGTCTATCGAACGCTCAAGCGACATGGCATGAATCGTCTGCCTCGGGGGACCCGATTGAGGAAAGTGCACACCCAGCGCTACAGTAAGCAAGTGCCCGGACACCACATCCACATGGACGTTAAGTTCCTGATCTTCAAAGGAAAACAGGGTCAAAAGGTCAACCGTTACCAGTATACGGCAATCGACGATGCAACGCGGGTGCGTGCCCTGAAGGTCTATAAGCGACACACCCAGGCCAGCGCCATCGACTTTGTTGATCACATCATCGAAAAACTCCCCTTCCGAATCCAACAGATACGGACCGACAATGGTCATGAGTTCCAGGCCAAGTTCCACTGGCATGTCGAGGACAAGGGAATCCGACATGTGTATATCAAGCCGAGCAGTCCTCAACTCAATGGAAAAGTTGAGCGCTCCCATCGATCCGACCAGCAGGAGTTCTATCAGTTACTGTCGTACAAGGACGATGTTGATCTCGAGGCAAAGCTGGACGAATGGGAGCGCTTCTATAACTTCGCAAGACCACATGGAGCCTTTGCAGGAAAAACGCCTTACGAAGCGCTCCGGGAAAGGCTATGATAGCCTAATCAGGTGTCTCGCTGATTGGTCTATATTACAATCGCTTTCTCCAATGGTCCCGCCATACGGATGATGCCGTCTGCATCAAGTATGCTTCGGCGTTAAGAATTTCCTGATCCGATAATCGGCTCGCGAGCCTGACAAAGACATCCTGCGTCAGATCCTCAGCCGTGGAGGGCTGGCACCCACGGCGCAGAAATGACCGTTTCAAAATGATCGCATACCGGCGATTCAAACCGTCCAACTGTTCACTCGACAGTCGGGCGCACTTTATTGGCTCCCTGTTTTCCCGGCGGTGCGTCATGAGACAGTCCTGGTTACGTTATCGCCAACAAAGCATGAGACACGCGTCGGAATCTGACAAATGGCTTTTGCAATTCGGATTGCCGCGCTTCGCACCGAGTATGAGAAAATGAGGCGCGACGGGTGAGGGCCTCAGGGGGAGGCCCGCCGCGCCTCTGAGGCGCTTGGAGTATACCTTCTTCATTCTAACCCGCTCTGCTGAGAGGAGATTGGACATTACGGCGCATTATCCTGCATATCAGGCGCCTTGGGATAGTAGACGCAGCGCAACTCAGTTTCCTCATTTTTTTCGCACCGCGTGTCGACACCCATTTCTGTTCATCCCTTATATCTCTCCAGACGCCACTGCGATTGCGGACTTCTCCGCATCGATTCCGACCGATGTTTCCTGATCTTGTGAGCGAAGTATGTGCCGAACCGATCGACCCAAGTGCGGACACTTTCGTGGCATATATTGATGCCCGCTCGTGAAGAACGTCTTCAGCATTACGAAGCGAGAGCGGAAATCGGACATACATGAGTACGGCGAGCTGGGCGATTTCGGGCGTTGTGTTAAAGTACCGAAACGGGTTCTTGGCCATTTCCTAAGGGCAATCACCAGGATCGGTCACCTCAAGTCCGATTCCCCTGAAAACACCATGACGGAGTTTATGGAACCCTGCCCGTCGATATTGCCTGCATCATATGTGAGCGAGGCGCCCGCTTCTTTTCCTTGCTGTTCGATCGGACCGGCACGGTGCGAGACGGTGAACTCGGGACCGAGGAAATGGTACAGCGAGGCATCCGTTTCGAGGAAGTTATAATCTGGCGACCTGACCCTGAATGATTTCGCCCTTCGTTATTGCAAAATGCGCAACGCGATAAATTCCTGTGCCGGATGCATCACAGGCAAATTTGCATGATCGATTGGTAAACATAAGAGCGACATGAAAAAGCGCCCCAATTTTTTGTGGTATAAAATGATGGCCGCGCAGCCGAAAAAAGAATAATATTCTTTATATTACAATGATTTGATGGGAATTGCTGGCGGAGAGGAAGGGATTCGAACCCTCGATACGCGTTAACGTATACGCCCTTAGCAGGGGCGCGGAGCATGTCCACAAGGCGCTGATTAACCGGCATTTTTTTCCTCCGGTTCGGCCACCTGCACAGCTTCTGCACTTTTTGCCTCCCAATCCCACCCATATTTCCGGGCTTCGTCTCCGATACCTGGGGCGACATGCGCGTAGCGTTCGAGCAGCTTTATCGACCCCCATCCGCCAGCCTGACGCACGCCCATATAGTCCTTCGTCTGGTCGAGCCGCCATGTCGCGAACCCGTGCCGGATCATGTGCGGGTTGAAGTCCTTGACGCCCGCTGCCTCGGCTGCATTCCGAATGAACGCCATCTTGGCCCCGCTGTCCTTGCGGACCACGTAGGGATTGCCACCACGCGCCCGGAACAGTTTGCCGGCCTCTCGCAGGTTAGGCAATCGTGACAGGGCGGCCATCGTTCGGGCTGGCAGCTTGACCGTCCGTTCCCGGTTGGCCTTGGTGTTCTCGGCCCGGAACCGGAGCGTGGCATAATCCATGTTCAGATCCGATGTGTCGAGCAGCAGGGTTTCCCCGATCCGCGAACCGCCACCTATGAGGGCTTCCAGCAATGCGGCCTGCCAAGGCGATCCGCGCCGACTGGTGGCGGCGTGCAGGATCATGGCGTCCATCTGTGCCGGCGTCACGAAATCTGTCGTGGCGGCCCCATCTGGCGGCCTGTCGATCGGCAGGGCGACCTTGGAATAATTGCAGATGGCTTTCAGCGGCCCGTGCCATTGGCGGCGCAGGGTGGCCGGAACGACGCCCGGATAGGCGAGACGCCCTTCCTTGTCCACAATGGCCTGTGTCAGCCGGTTCACTTCGTAGTGCCCAAGGCGCTTGATGATCGGTTCGAGGTAGCGGGTTTGCTCACGTCCCTCAATGTAAGCGACTGCTAGGTCTGCGACGGTTGCCGGGGTCTCCTGGTTGTCGAAGTTTGCGCGCTGGTATCTGGCGGCGATCTGTAGCAGGATTGCTTCTGCCTCGTCCTTGTCAGCAGTTCCAGTGCTCTCGCGCTTGACGGTGACTTTA
Source organism: Hyphomonas johnsonii MHS-2 (assembly GCF_000685275.1). Taxonomy (GTDB): domain Bacteria; phylum Pseudomonadota; class Alphaproteobacteria; order Caulobacterales; family Hyphomonadaceae; genus Hyphomonas; species Hyphomonas johnsonii. Next base: position 408,540 of record NZ_ARYK01000002.1, on the reverse strand, counting down.
CACTTTCGACCGTCACGCCAAACGTAGAGGAATCCCGTGACGTACCAGTTGCCGTTGACGGCATCCGGTCGCCTCCAGAGTTTGATTGGCATTTCAGACCCTCCTTGAGAGCATTGAGTGTGTCATAGGTTATCTTGGATTTGCGTCCCCTTCGTTCGACAGGCAAGCCGAGGCGGCGCACCTGATCCCGGACCCATCGGGTAGGATTGGTGCTAACCGTCTCATCCACACCAAGCATTTCTGCGGCTTGTGGAATGGAAAGAAGGGGCTCTGGCACGACCACGGATCAGGCCCTTTTTCCTGCCAGCGAGGAATGCGTCCTACGCTTGTGGGGTTGGAGAATGTTTTCACCAATGCCCAATTGGCGGAAGTTCATCGCGGATGTGCCAGCGTGAAGGCTGGCGAACTTCGCTATCACGTCTCTCACAGTCCGGTGCATCCTCTTGGACGATCGGCGAGACGGGCATGTATCCTTTTCGACCTTGCGAACTTGCTCGTATAGGTCCTCTGCGGCTGCTTCTGCGGTAAAGTAGCAACGACACTGTGGGGAACCGCAATACGGGCAAGTAAGAGGTGTCCAATCGACGGATAATCCGTCACCATCTGGCGGGTCGATCCCGGCACCAATTCCAAATGAATCGTGTTCGTGTACTCTGTCTTCAAAGTCTCCGTCGAATACCCTACGCCCGATGGGCGAGATTGATGTTGTCTGAAATGGCATGATGCGCCTCCTTTCAGACTCTCAATAGGACAATGCCGAGGAACTTTACTGCGAATGGTCAGGATGGGGTCCATGGCCCTCGTTTTGTGAAGGGGGCCGGTCTGTTTTCTTGAACGACGTCAGCAATCTCTGGCTGCCCTGACGAAATTTCGTTGAACGGGTCAGATAGCAGGCAAACCACTGATCATGGTTGGATGCTGTCTTCGACCCCAATTTGAATAGTTGTTGTACACGCTAGGAATACCTTGAGTGAGTTTCATGACTTTCGCCCCACTAATACATGGGCATCAAGAACAATACATGGTTCGGGCGCAACGAAGTCTTTCAACACAAGACCTTCGTCCAGGAAGTATTACCGGCCTCGCTGGTCTCGCATGAACAATGAATGTCTAAAATGGAACATGGTTCATGTCGGATACCCGCCATTGGCACGCGGTCGTGTACATATCTGCGTCCCGATGAATGGGTGTCGAAAGGCGTTACAAGCCATCAATACATTGTCATGTAAAATGCAAATGAAACATGCGCCCCGCCAATTTGAAGGCCGATGCTCTTTTCAAACCCTTGGCCAGTTGATGCGCCATACGTTTCAGGTATTGCCAAGCTGCCGCTGGGTGGCTCCTGCTGGCGTTGTGCTTCATCGGCCCCACCACGATTCTTTGTTTTGCTTTCGAAACAATTCCCTTACACTCAACCTCGGATGGAGGGGGGGCTAGTGGGGATAATTAGGGTAATGCTGGGTGCGGTGGATCGCTGGCTTCGTCGATTTGGTCCATTGATCGTGACCTTCGGGACGGCGGTGCTCCTTTGCGGGCTGATGTTGTTTTGGCTATTCGGGCCTAATCTTGCGCCCTTCTTCAAGCCTGAATTTCCATTTGCGTTTCAATTCGATGTCGAGACTTGGCATTGGATCGCCGCGTGGGGCGGCCTATGGACCGCTCTGTCACTCGGTATCGGGCGAGTTGGTGGCCGTCGTAGGGGCATAATTGCGAGTGGCTTTCTGGCAATGTTCATGGGGGCTGGAACCTGGGCCGTTGGGCAGACGACCTATTTGGATTTTTCAAAGGCGGACATCGCAGCATCCGCTATTTCGGCATTCTGGATTGGATGGTTGGTTTTTCAGTTCGCAAGGCTTGAATTGCTATGGTCTGCGCCCGCTCCGGACCATGACACCACAAGACAGCCCCTCCTGTCCCTGGCCGACGGGAGGGACTTCACCGAGAATTTTGCCTATACATTTCTGAGTCTGTTCGGACTTGCTCTCGACGCTAGTCAGCGAATTTGGCCAGGCGCCGAATTGGCCAGCCGGAAAGCCATCGGACAACAATTCACGCCGTCACTAGTGTTCGCGATACTGATAGTCACGGCGTTCTTGCCGCTCCTGACGGGATTCTGGTTACGTGCTAGCCGAGACGCCAAGCGTCAGAAGCAGTCTTTCTGGCGTAAGGACGTCGTTACACCCCTCTGGTTCGCCCTTATATCCACAAGCGTCTTGGGCATCACATTGTTGGCCTATTACGCCGCGCTCTATGCTTCGGATACAATCAGTGCGGCGATCAGTTACGCCACCTTTGTTGGCGTGTTCTTGGTATTCGTAATGGTGATCGTTCTGCCACATGTAATGAACTATTACCGGCGCCGCAGCGAGGACTCCATCGCTGCGTACGACCAGACGCCGATTCAGCCGATGGGTATAGCAACTTTCGACGCGCCAGCATTGTGGCTCAGCTATCTCGACACGCTTTTAGTCAAGGTGGTGGCGCCGCTCTCGGGTGGGACACAACGGCGGTTTGCGCACGGCTACGTCATCTTGACCCTCTGCCTTCTTAGTTTGCTCGGTTTGGTGATTCCTAGACCATTTGGCCTCGTGCCCGTTGTCATCGGGATACTGTTGGCGATTGCGCTGGGACGACGCTGGGCCTGGGTCGAAGAGGATCGGGAAACCGCATCACGGCTCGAAAGCACCCGAGGGTCGAACATTCACTTGGGTTTCGAAAACGACCTGAAAGACGAAGCCCTGACCGGTTACGCCGGCTTGTTTATTCTCGTTCCGCTGACTCTGTACCAGATTCAGGACATTACCGGATTTGAACCAATATTCGACGAGCAGCCGGGTAACATACTTCTTACTTGGATTGTGTTTTTCGGCGGAGAATTAGCGAAGGCTGTACCGTTCGTAGACTGGTGGGATATTTATGGAAATAGTGAGGTGTCATCCACCGGAAAACATTTGACGTTTCTCTCCCGCGCTGCTGTTGACCTCGTGATTATGGCTGCGTTGTTTCAGGCGCTGAACATCTGGCAACGCAATCGAGTCCAGTCCATGCTTTTCAAGGACGGCCATCTCGATGCTTTCGACCCTTTCAAGGAAAAGGAGTTTTTCCAGGATGGCATCGTACGTTTAAAAGGCACGATGCCCCAAAGCGGGATGGACGACGCCGAAGATGCAAAGGCCAGATCATTCGAAACCAGAGTCGAAGAATTACGAAAAGCACATCGTCTTTTTGTTGAGCGCACCAAAAACGGACATCACGTTTACTATGAAATTCGCAAGTCTTTCGAGGAAAAGATCGTCGAACATGTCAAGCAGCGCGAGCGATTGCTAATCGAATCCTCGAGCGTCTATGAAAGTCCTGCGCCGTACAGTCGTCAGCGCTTGGCGGAATTGATCGACCCGAGCCAGCATGAGGATTTGCGTGCCGGCGCCCAATGGATGATTGAACGTTGGAACGTCCTCGTCGGCAGGCCAATTGATAAGCTTGGGCAAATTGCACGAAGATGGGAGACTTTGAATTTTCCGGACGCTTTCGATGATGAAAAGGCAATCGCTACGAGGGCGCGCCGAATACAGAAGATGGAGTTTGAGAAAATTTTGGTTGAACTTGCCGATCCTCAGTGGAGCAGTGGATTGCGTAAGAAGGAGATTAGCGACTTGATGCAATGCCTGCGACGGGTGCGCGCCGATGTCGAATTCGACTTTTCAAGAATCCTCTCATTTGAACTGTTTGGACGTATGAAGACGGTCTACGCGGTGATGTTCCTCTCCAAGTTCGTTCTAACGAAAGACCATCTCGACGACGATGAATCTTGGCGCCTGCGATTGATCGCCCATGCGGAGGGACCTGATACCGAAATCCAACTAGGTCGTGCCGCAATGCGTGCGCGTGTATATGATTCTGCAGCGAGAATTGCCTGCAATCACAGTGCCGGTGATCAAGCCCGCCGAGATGCGTTCGCCTTATTGGACTGGATGAGCCGGGCGGATGGATCGAAGTCGGGACGAAGCCACGCCTCCATGCGCGCCCTCGAGGTCCAACAATTTATAGCACAAGACGGTCTTTTTGGTGTCGACTCGTGATTGATGCGTCCGGCCAACTTTTCATTAGCTACCGAAAGTCACGTTAGCGGTCTTCGACAAAACGTTGCCGCATGTACGGTGTAGTAAATTTGTCGGCTGGGAATCGTCAGGCAAACGTTTTGACGTGCGGGGCAGGGGCGCTTTAGCCCGTAGGGCAAAGGTCCGGGACCGATCGTGGTGAGCGGGGGTATACGCGAGCGCTCATCGTTGAAGTGATGCCGGATCACTCTACGAGTCATCATGAATAGGTGAAAATTTACACATTGAAACACATAATAGTGCGTGTTTTGTGAATAATTTTTTCTTCTTCCAAAAGGAGACTCTCGAGTACCTCCAGTTGTGAACACCTTCAACCATATCGGAATCGAGTTTGTCCCAGTTCACGCTGGAAAAGACATTGGTGCTGCTGATTTTTCTGTCGCGAATTAATGCGTCGGGTATGTGAAGACGTAGCCGATCAACCATCAGGCGATTTTGCAGTCAGCGTTATAAAGCCTTGGGTGAACGTCATATATAATTATGGATGAGACATTCACGACGCCGAAAGCCAGAAAATAATTGCTCCCTGAAAAGGTCTGTCGCCATAAACAGGCTGCTCAGAATGGTGGCGGCCGACCCCAGACTCCGACCTGTACCTTTCAGGGCTCGCCAGAAGCCGATTCAGAAGATTGAGCAATATCCTGTTGCCCCTACAGCCATGCCGTCTCAGGACGTTGACGGGCGATCTTTTGCCACCGGTCTATCGGGTGAGATTCCTGCGACAACAGTTTCAATCAGGGAAGATTCCAAAGGATTGCACCTGATTGATAAATACTATCGCCCCGCAAATTGGAGGGGGGGCGGTATGAAGATGTGTCTGCTTTTACCAATACCATCGTCGTCTGAATTTTTTCAGTACGACAAAGGTGTTCTGCCGGATCATCGTCGCTGGAATCACGTTCAGTCGTGCATGAGTTCGTTGAGCCCGAAGGCTAATAGGATTCAGTTCACCGAGGCTTTCTGCATTTTGGCGGACGCTCTTCGAAATGTGATTGATCTGGACGCTGGCGATCGGGGATCAATCGATGGCTAATGTACAACCGATCGCCCTTTCCGATTACCATCCTCGCATTCAAGCCTTGGAAACAAGGAATTGGGCCAGAGGTCTTGTTCCTAAGGACATCACACATTTTCTGACAGTGACCCTGAAGAATCCGGACAGCAAATCGGACCCGGAAAAATGGAATGTGAGCAGTTCTCCTCAGCGTAGGGAGTTAATTTCACATATCCTATTTCGTTTCGATAAGCGACTGTACGGGAAAAGCCACATCAATCGAGAAGCGTCGAAGAAATTTCAATTCTTCATGCTCGAAGAAAATCGAGATAAGTGTGGGCACCCGACCTTTGCGCACATACATGGGGCCTTCGCATTTGGTGCTTCCGAACTGGTGAAATTGGCCGATAAGTGGCCCACAATCGAGACCGACATCATACAGCTAGTCCTGGATGAAGGATTGGAGCCCAACGTTTGTTGGCAAACGGCAGACGACGGAATTGCCAAATACATAACAAAAAACGCTGAGGCTTGCGTTGAAACTATTGCCATACGTGCGTGAACAAAAAGGTAGGTCACGGACCCGTGTCTACTTCGATCGCATGGACAATTCCTAAAGAACGCGTCTGATTTCTGCGAGGCGCCGGGAAAGAATAGTATCAAAATATTGATCAACATTCTTTTGCAAGATGAAGCAAACATGATTGAGAAGACCATCCGAAAACAGACGATAATTGTTCAAACAAGATTGCTTCGGTCAGAAAAACAATTGTTTCGAGTTTTTCAAAGAAAGTCTCCACAAGTATATCAGCCAATGATCAACAAACGCGCCCTCTTTACGAAATGTGACACTGATATTTGTTTTAAAGAATTCAGTACTGGTGCGCCCAATAATATAGGAGACTGACCAGTCAATACGTCCAGCAGGGACGGACACGGTCAGATGGTTACCGGCTTGTCGATGCGAAGCCCTTGGTTACATCGTCGGCATTTCATTGGCTCGAACCAGGTTGATATTCGGAAAAGCCGAAGGCGCCTAGTGAATGAATAAGCTTGTCCAAAAATGGTCCTGTTGCACTAACCCTTCCGGATAACGACCATTCTCGCAATTGATGAGTTTTCATTGCAAACATCACCGTGAGCTTCCGCCCTAAATACTCTTGCACGGCCGAGTCAGAGCGCCGCCCGCTGGAGGAATACGGTATGATAATCAGCAACGAGTCGGTAAACGGCATGTTCGGAAAACCCTATCAATCATGTAGAAATGATCGCCCCGCCGAATCGCCGTTCGGACATCGGAATTTCAACGAACTCGCTACCAGTGAATCCCATTTGGTTTACACAGTATGTGAATTGATCGGCCGGGAAAACCTGGCCTGGGTGACGCAATTTCTTGATTGCGCAATTCATCACGGCCCTGGCTCAATTCAGCACGACCCGAAAAAGCTTCAACGTGATTGGTACCGCTTCCTCCGTCAGGCATTTCCCAAGCACCATATTCTGACCTTTGCATTATTTGAAAATATCCTGCGCCAATTGAACTTGTCCGGCACGTCAAAGTCGTACCGATTCATTCATGACGTGACGACGATGCAGTCAGGCGAGGAGATTGGGGGAATCGACCCAGCTGGTGGGGGATTTTCGTCGGAGCGATGGCTCACTGAAAACATTCTAGGGTTCATAAAGAACCAATTGCCGCCCGAGATGTGGTTATCTATCGAAGCAAGCTCCTGGGCAGGATCGGAAGGCAGGGCATCCATCCTGCTTGAAATCCCCCATGTCTACTATCTGGTGGCTGTGTTTGATTCTGAAGGTGCACTGGTTCCGTATGACGTGATCCGGGAAGCCCTTTCGGGTCAGACGCAGGCGCGCAATGAGATGTTTATTCACCAGTTTTATTCGGCGACACGTTTGTTCGGGAGGGATGTAACCCGTCAGTGCGAAGCCAGGAACACCGCCATTCAAGCGCAACAGTGCATATATAACGCAATCAGGCGATCTGACCGTTACCTCAGCGATCGTGACCTACAGTTCCGTGCCGCCTTTCGAGGCGCGTCACCCGATCATGGGATTTCAGACAGTCTGATTATTGGCGAAAGCCTTGCTCGAGCCAACCGGGAGTACCGCTCCATCCCGGCTGGATCAGCGCTGGATCAGATCATCGTAGAGCGCCGACGCTTTCACGAAATGGCCGGCTTGATTTGCCCCAATGGCGGGCAGCCGGAACTGATTAAGCAGCAGGAACGCAGGATAATGCGGACCCCATGCCCAATGAAATGGAAAGATGGGAAAGTCGCTCTTTCGAATGACCCGGCAATCGGAGAATCTCATAATAACGATGGTCAGCCTACAATTTCAGACAAGAAAGCGTTGGGTGGGGTCATCGACGGATTGTCTTCGTATCCGTCTTACTGCGTCAACGGGTTGGCGACGTGGGTGAAGAACAAGATGCGGCCGAAGCCATGAGAACAATCTGACAAGCACTCAAAGTTCTTTCCCATTATCGCACAAAATTCCGCCGGTTATTGTCGGGGGATTCTGTCTCAATGCCTGGGCTTGGTTCGCAAGTTCAGGCTCAGAGGAATGACCGCTTGATCCCGGAAGCAGACGAAGGCGGGGCGGTTCTCGAAGGGCGGAAATTCGCCGCGGGCGGCCTTATGGCCAGTGGGGACAGATAAAGATCAGGACGACCGAAGCGTTGGATTGCGTCGTCCATGCTGTCGCGGTGTGCGGACTCGTCAGCGCTCGATTGAGTGACCGCGAAAGCGAGTTGCAAGGCATACGAAACTCGGCGACAATCGCGGAACTGATTCGATCAGCTTGGCTAGATCGTCATTGACAGGAGAAACACTGCAGTTAATTCGCAGAACAACCCAAAAATCGGTCGCAATGCGCCCTGTCCCTGTGGATCGGGGAAGAAGTTCAAGAGGTGCCATGGTGCCCCAAATGCGCAGGCGCAGTCAGGTCCTGCCGCGGAACCAGGACTTATTGCAGATATGGCCAAGGCGAAGGCGCTTGGCGCGAAAATCCAAAAAGCGGCGCATCAGAGAGAACAGGGGTTCGGTAAGCCGATTATTTCTGTCGAAGCGTCCGGCCAGCGCTTTTTGGTAGTCTGCAATCGCATCTACCATTCGCCGAACTGGCAAACATTTCACGACTTTTTGAGGGAATTTCTGTTCTCCCTTCTGGGGCCAGAGTGGCTCCGCGAGGAAACTGCTAAGTCACTGGAAATCCAACACCCTATTGCTCGCTGGGTTGTGATGGCCCAATCGGACGTGACTTCTGTGCCAATCATCAATGGCCTACGGCATGGTGATATGACCGGCTCGATGAAAGCGTTCATGCAACTTGCCTACAATCTGTATTTGATCGCTCACAACTCGCCCCCTGACGATGCGTTTGATCGTGTTCGTGGATACGTTGCGCGGCTTAAGCAGAGGCATTTCGGGAATTTCCTGGGCGCACTGTATGAGACCTATGCTGCTGCGGCCTTTTTGAAAGCTGGATTTAATATCCAGTATGAAGAGGAAAGCAAAGGCGAGAGAAGCTATACTGAATTTGTAGCAGTGTACCCGCAAACTGGCCGTACATTTTCGGTGGAGGCAAAGGCGAGGAATTCTTCTGGGGCGCCGCAAGATGACGAAGTTAAGCGACTGAGGGTGACGAGTAAGTTGATCACTGCTCTGAATAAATATTCAGAACATGAGCGGATTGTGATGATTGAACTGAACGTACCTGACGAGGTGAGCGAGGATTTAGCTAACCAGTGGCCCGCAGCCGCGATGGATCAAATTCGGTCGGCGGAAGGGCTCACGAACAACGACGGGCAAGAGTTTGATCCTGCCTACGTGATCGTCACCAATCACAACTATCACTCCCGGCTGGATGCCCGCGTGCAAACGCAAGCCTTGGGCTTTGGGTACAAGATTCCGGATTTCGCACCCGCGGTGCCAATCTCTAGCTTCTATGAATACGTGTGCTCGCAAGAGAGGCATGTGGAAATTGATGCGCTCATGAGCTCATTGAAAGATCACTCTCATATTCCCGCGACCTTTGACGGCCAGCCGCCGGAGTTGGCATTCGATCCAGACCAACGCCCGAGGCTGACGGTTGGCGAGGTTTATGAAATCCCATCTGCCGATGGTGATCCGGTTGCAGGTTTGCTTGAGAGCGGGACGGTGATGGAATCGCAGCAGTTGGCGTATTGCGTGCACCGCTTGGAAAACGGCACCCGCATTATCGCGACGCACCCCTTGTCAGACTCGGAAATGACCGTCTGGCGGCGTAATCCTTCGATTTTCTTCGGCGAGGAAGACCGGGTTAAGAAGCCAGCAGAGTCACCGCTCGACTTCGCAAAATTCCTGTATGAATCCTACAAGAATACCGACCGCACGAAATTGGAAGAGTGGCTTTCGCCTTGGGTGCCAGCGGCTGCGTTGGCGGAAATGGATCAAAAGCAATTAGCCGCGAGGTATTGCGAGGACATGGCAATGCAAATGTGGAAGACGACACAAGCAAACAAACCCGGTGGAAAAGTCAGTCGGAACTCCGCTGGGGACTGAAAAGTCAAAACCTGTTTTTGATAATGTGGGATGGTGCCCCGGGGGCGGAGAATGCCGCCCCAGACACCCGCGGGAAGGCAAGGGTAATCGTCCGCGCATGCAGCCGAATGGCTGAATAGGGCCTCGGTCATTGAGGCGTTTGCGAGTCGATGTCCCCTTTTGCGCCCGGAGCGGACGACAGGACTATTCGGCTTGGAGACATTTCAGTGGACCGCAGTTCGAATGAATGAGAATTAAGATCAATGACGACGTCACGCAAACCATCCAATCACATAGTCAACATCGACAAACTGCCCGAGCGCTATCCAACCCATGCGCACACTGAAGGCTTCTGGACTGAACTGGGACGCGCAGTAGCAACATTTGGATTTCTCGAAGAGATGCTAGGCAAAGCAATCTTCGCATTGAGTGCGACAAGGGAGTACGCGCAAGACGATCTCGATGCTGCCTATGAGAAGTGGTTGCCTCTTTTAGTCAAAGCTGTGTCTGACCCCTTGGGCTCGCTGATTGAAGAGTATGGGAAAGTCGCACGAGACTATACACAGCCGTTGATCGAAAACTTTGAAGATTTGATCGAAGAACTCAAACAAGCTAAGAAACTTCGAGATGTAATTTGCCACGGCTCATGGCGCATGCCTGATCAATCTGGCCGTTCACTCCCCTTATTTGTGAATCGAAAGGGGGAGATATTCGAAACATCTGTTGACGCTGAGTTTTTGGAGCAACTTCAACGCCACGTAGCTGAGCTAAGTTGTTTGGTTGTGAATTCGGTAACTCACAATGGCTGGCAATTTCCTGGATCCGGTGGTCCTGGCAATCCTGTATGGAGATAGAGTTGGCACCGCAACTAATGTCTCCTTTTGCGCCCCCTGGGGACTATAATTCAATGCTCTCGGCGAGCGCTAACGCATCTTCGACTTCGACGCCCAAATAGCGGACAGTGCTATCAATCTTCGTGTGCCCAAGCAGCAACTGCACTGCTCGTAAATTGCCGGTCTTACGATAGATCAAGGTCGCCTTAGTTCTACGCATGGAGTGCGTTGCATATGACGACCGCGGTAGCCCAATCGACCGGATCCAGCCTTCGACCAGGCGTCCATACTGCCGAGTGGACAGGTGTCGTGCCAGGTCTTTGCGGCTCGGGAACAGCCAATCATGGTGGTTCAGAGGCTTTTCTGCACACCAGTCTTCGATTGCGTCTCGGGTTTGCTTGGTCACTTCAAACTGGACAGCATTGCCTGTTTTGCTTTGGATGATTTTCGCGCGACTGCGGATTTCTGCGCCCATCCGAAGATCGGAGACGCGCAAGCTGAGCAAGTCGCACCCGCGTAGCTTGCTATCGATGGCTAGGTTGAACAGCGCGAGATCTCGTTTTTTGTCCGCCAACTGCAAGCGAATTCGGATTGCCCAGACCTGCTGGGGTTTCAACGGAGCTTTCTGGCCTACCAACTTGCCTTTGTTCCAAGGAATCCATTGTTCTGACGACTTGTCGAATGGCATCTGTCCTCTCCCCTCATGAAAGGGAAAGAGCGATGCAATCGATTTGCCAAAGCTCGGCGAGGTTTGATTATAAGCCAACCTGACTGCTATCGGCGATGATCCGCCGTGGGCTGCAATATCCACGACGGTCAACCTTCTCGATCAAACCGATACCGCATCTGTCACATGCGATGACTCGATCAGCGAGTGATGGCTGTCGGCCTCCGGCGCGAACCATCGATGCAAGGCGGGCATGACCAGCAGCGTGAGTAGGGTGGATGTCACCAAGCCGCCTGTCACGACGGTAGCGAGGGGGCGCTGCACCTCAGCCCCAACGCCTGTGGCGAAGAGGAGCGGCGCGAGGCCAAGCGCCGTCGTCATGGCGGTCATCAGCACGGGCCTGGCACGCAGCCCTGCGGACTCAATTGCCAGCTCGTCCAGGCTTCTGCCTGCACGGGCAAAGTCATCCATGAAGCTGACCAGCACCATTCCGTTGCCAAGGGCAATGCCGAACAGGGCGATGAAGCCGACCGTTGCTGGTACGGAAACCGGTAGGCCCGCGAGCCAAAGTGCAAGCGCGCCTCCGGTCAGGGCCAGCGGAATGTTCAGCAGGATCAGGATAGCCGATTTCAGCCGCCCGAATGTCATCAGCAGGATGAGAAGCACGATTCCCAGTGTGATCGGGATCACGACCGCGAAGCGGGCATTCGCCTGCTGCTGCAGCTCGAATTGTCCGCCCCAGACCAGCCGGTAGCCGGGCGGCAAGGCCAGTCGCGCATCGGTTATTCTTTGGGCTTCTTCCACGAAAGACCCGATATCCCGTCCACGTACATTTGCCTGCACGGCGATGAAACGTTCGCCATCCTCCCGCGTGATCTGACGCGGGCCAATGACAGTTTCGATCTGGGCCACCGTTGCGAGGGGTACACGTGCACCTGTCGGCGAGACAAGCACGACCCGGCTGATGGCTTCAGGCGTATCCCGGCTGTCCTCGCGCAAGCGCACGATGATGGGAAACTGCCGGACACCCTCGAACAGAGACCCGGCTTGCGCGCCGCCGACGGACGCGCGCAACGCATCCAGCGCATCTTCGACATCCAGCCCGTAGCGTCCAAGGGCGACGCGATCGACAGTGACGACCAGTTGCGGCGCCCCCGTAATCTGGTCGGCTTGCACTTCCGACGCGCCATCCACGCCCTGAAGCAGGGCTTGCAGGTCCCGCGACTTTTCCAGCAGGATCCCGGAGTCAGGCCCGAATATCTTCACCGCCAGTTCGGCGCGCGTGCCGGTGATCAGTTCGTCAACGGCCATGGCGATGGGCTGGCCGATACTCACGACAATGCCGGGATAGGATTCAAGATCCTCGGATATGGCCGTACGCAAGGCCTCGGGCGTCATCCCCTTGCGCCATTGATTGTGCGGCTGCAGTTCGACGAACGCCTCGGCGCTGTTTGTCGGATCGGCATGCGCGCCGACTTCACCCCGGCCAATGCGGGTGACGATCGACTTTATTTCCGGGAAATTGGCGAGAAGCCGCTTCTCGATCCGGGTGGTTGTCTGCGCCGCTTCTGTCAGAGAGATGGAAGGCGCCATCGTCACGCGCAACAGGATGTCACCTTCTTCAAGTGAAGGCGTAAATTCAGACCCGAGGCGCGATCCGGCAAGACCGCCCGCCAGCAGGAGCGCGACCGCCAGTCCGACCGCCGCGAACCGCTGCCGAACAAAGAAGCCTGAAACCCGGCTCACGCTATCGGCCAAGTATCCATTGCCGGCTTTGCCCACGCTGGATGATCGTCGCATCAGGCCATTCGCCATGGAGGGCGCGATCAGCGCCGCATAGAAAAGCGATCCTGTCATCGCCAGCGCCGCTGATGCGGCAAGCGGCCGGAAAGTCTTGCCCTCCACGCCCTGAAGCGAGAAGAGCGGCAGGAACACGACGATCACCACGGCGACGGCGGCAATCAGGGGCGCGATCACCTCTGCCGTGGAGCGTGCCACGATGGAGCGCTTGTCTTCGGGCGGCGTCGCTTCGCGCAATCCCCGATCCACGTTTTCCGCGATCACAATGGCCCCATCCACCATCATGCCGATAGCGATGGCGACGCCGCCCAGCGACATGAGATTGGCGCTTATGCCAAGCACGTGCATGGCGATGAAGGCGAAGCCTACAGAAAACGGGATGGACAGGACGACAACCAGGCTCGGCCGCCACCCGCCAAGGAAGATGAAGACCACGAGGGCAACCAGCAGGGCGCCTTGCCACAGGGCAGTTGTAACCGTGGCAGCTGCCTTGTTCACCAGCGTTCCCTGATCATAATAGGGCACAGCTTCGACCCCTTCCGGCAGGCTGGCATTGATCTCTTCAAAGCGCTTCTGAACCCGGGCAATTACATCCGAGGTGTTGGTGCCGTACAGTTTGAGAACAAGCCCGGCGACGACTTCGCCTTCGCCATTGGCTGTTGCGAGCCCCTGTCGTACGCCGCCGCCGACAATCAGGTCGCCGACGTCGCCCACCCTGACAGGGCGGCCATCATCCACTTTCACGACGATTTCGGACAGATCATCAACACTATGCGCAAGGCCGACCCCGCGCACCGTGAACTGCTCTGACCCGATCTCGATGAACTGGGCGCCTTCGGTCCGGTTACCACGCTCCAGCGCGGTCATCACGTCATCGATCTGAATATCGTAGGCCAGCAATGCATCCGGATCGAGCTGGACCTGATATTGCTTTTCGAACCCGCCAAGTGACAGAACTTCTGTCACGCCGGGCACCGTCTGCAGCTGGTACTTGATGATCCAGTCCTGGATCTCACGCATCTCAACGAGGTCTCGCGTGCCGGTTTGGTCGTCCAATCTGAAATAGAGGATGATGCCAAGCCCTGTCGAGATCGGCCCCATCTTGGGGTCACCGAAGCCTTCAGGAATGTTTCCGCGCGCCTCGGCAAGGCGTTCGCCGACCACTTGCCGGGCAAAATAGACGTCCGTTCCATCTTCGAAATAGATGTTGACGACGGACAAGCCGAAATTGGAGACCGAGCGCATGTTCTTGAGTTTGGGCAAGCCCGACATGGCCGTTTCGATAGGGTAGGTCACGTATCTCTCGACCTCTTCCGGGGCCAGCCCCTCGGTTTCGGTGAAAACCTGAACCAGCGAAGGCGTGACATCCGGGAAGGCGTCAACGGGAAGGGCCCGGAAGGCAAACAGGCCACCGAGCGTCATGGCGAGGGCTGCAATGGCCGCTAGAAGACGTCCACCTGAAATGCGGTGCATAAAATTGATCATGGTGCTGAATCCTAGTGTGCGTGTCCGTCGCCAAAAGCGTCTTTCTCAAGCTGGGCCTTCAGGGTGAAGGCGCCGCTTGAAACGAAAGGCTCGTCCTCGGAAAGGCCTGACCTGATCTCCACGAAGCCCCCGGAACTTGCGCCGGTCGTCACAGGTCGCGGAGCAAAGCCACCCTCGACTGGCACGAAGACGGAGGGCTGCTCTTCAACGGTTTGCACGGCATCTTGCGGGACGCGCAGGACGTCACTTTGACTTCCAACACCGATCTCTGCAGTTATGAACTGGCCGGGACGCAAGTGTCCCTCAGGATTGTCGACGATGACGCGTGCTGTCGCCGTCCGGGAGCCCTCGTCGATGACCGGAAGGATGAACGCGACAACTGCCTGCGTGATCGCTGTACCGTCATCCGCCTTTAGCGCCACCTGTGCGCCAACGCGAATGCGGGCTATGTCCTGCTTGTAGACCGCGATGTCTGCCCAGACGACACTGTCATCAAGGATGGTGAAAAGGGTATCCGCGCCGGCATCGCCTGCAGACACTGTTTCCCCAAGTGTGACCGTGCGCTGAACGACCATGCCTGCAATCGGTGCTGTCAAATAGGCATTTGAATTGTCCCCGTCATCCGCACCTGCAATGCCAGCCAGGGCCGCATGACTGACGCCGGCCGCATGCAATTCATTCTCGGCGGCGTCGCTTGCGGCTTTTGCTGCGTCATATACTGCACGCGCTGTTTGAACGTCTGCCTCCGACGTAATCTTGTCCGCCCAAAGCTGCTCTTCTCGGGCCAGCGCCTTGGCGGACAGTGACCTGCTGGTCTCGGCATTCAGCCAGGTTGCTTTCAGGCTTGCAAGTTCCCGGCTTGTGATCAGTGCCAGCGTGTCACCCCGCTCGACCACATCTCCTTCGTTGGCATAAAGCCGGGCAATTATGCCGCTGACTTTTGGAGATACTTTTGCAACCCGGTCACCGTCGAAACGGATTTCGGCTGGCAGGCTCAATGTTTGCCCCATGGCGCCGGTTGAGGCGTTTTCCACAGCAATACCGGCTTCGTCAGCGGCCTGCGCCGTTAGCCTGACAATGTCATCATGTTCTTCCGCAGCCGGTTCCTGATCATGGCCTTCCTCAATTTCATCATGCGCATGCTGGTCCGTTTCTGCCGTAGCATCTGTACGGGTTCCATTTGCGCCGCATGCAGCCAGAAGGATCGCCAGCGCCGCGATTGCCGCCTTTGGCGTCAATGTCTGTCTCATTGGAAATCTCCATCAAAAGGGGCAGCACCGATGATGCTGCGCAGGCGCAGGCTTTCGGCATTGAGGTCCCGGTTGGCCGCAATCACCGCCATCGAGGCTTCGATGAGCCCCTTGCGGGCATCGAGGGTGGTGGTGAGGTCGAACTTTCCTGCCGCGTAGCCCTGGACCGAGGCGTCATAGGCAGAGCGGGCAGCCGGCAAGGCAGCGTCTTCCAGCAGCGTGAGGCGCTCGCGCGCCGCCCGCACCTGTGCCACGGCGGCCCGCTGGCTGGCCAGCAGCTTGGCCTCCACCGCGAGCCGGTTCAGCCTTTCCGCATCGACGCGATAGCCTGCGGCCCGTGCGGCATCCCGGTTCTGGTCGAACAGTGGAACGGGAACACGAACGCCCACAAGAAAGGCATTCTCGC
This sequence comes from Hyphomonas johnsonii MHS-2, assembly GCF_000685275.1. Taxonomy (GTDB): domain Bacteria; phylum Pseudomonadota; class Alphaproteobacteria; order Caulobacterales; family Hyphomonadaceae; genus Hyphomonas; species Hyphomonas johnsonii. The sequence continues at coordinate 392,446 of NZ_ARYK01000002.1, read as the reverse complement.
CCGACTCTTCAAACTGCCTGATCCCGGCAGAGACCGTCAGGTCGGGCATCAAAGACGCTCGGGCGACGTCGCGCTCCGCCCGCCTGGCGGACTCGCTGGCGGCGGCCATGGCGATTTGCGGGTGGGTCTCTTCACGGCGACCTCCCGCTCGCGGTTCAGATAAGGCGGTCCGGTCGATATCTGGCAAGGCGAATCGCGGCTCCGAACTGCCCCAAAGGGCAGCAAGATCATAGCGCTTCTGCTCAACCGCGGCGCGAGCCTGGTAGACGGCTGCGCGCAAGGCGGCCGCATCAGCGTGCGCCCGGGATTGTTCGGGTGGCGCAGCGGCCCCCGCCTCCACACGCTTCGACACCGTCTCAAGGAGCGTGTCTGCAAGATCGGCAGCCTGTTCTGCCAGGCCAGCGACCTGCGAGGCGGCCAGCAGGTCGTACAGCAGCAACGCTGCTTCCAGTTCCGTTTCGCGCAGGATCACAGCGCATTCAGCGGCACCCAGCGTCGCATTGGCCTGCGCAGCCTGCTGACGCTTCGAGCGCTTTCCTCCGAGCTGGAAGGTCTGCTCTATCGAGAACGTTGTTTCACTCTGGTCGAATCCCGCAAGCGGGCCGGATCCCGAGAAGTTCTCGACTTCCAGGCCAATGGAGGGGTTGAACCCGCGGCCCGCCTGCACGGAGTCTGCCTTTCGTGCCTGCGATTCCAGTGCGGCTCGGCGCACGTCGGGAGAGGCGCCGCGCACTTGCTCCAGAACGATATCGAGTGTGAGCGGCGTACCCGGTGTTATAGCCTGCGCATCGGCCTGAGGCCCGCTGCACGGCGCGGCAATCGCACCACCCGCAAAGGCGGTTGCGATCAGGATGCACAATGCACCCTGTCTGAATTTTGACATGGAGAATAAGTCCTCGTGGTAATCTGAATGACAGACGGGCAGCGCAAGAAGCGCCGCTATCGGGTCAGATTAGGCACGCGGTGGTCGATAGAGGCCCATGGGCTCGGCGAGCAATGCGGAGTCTTCACCGCGCAGGCGCAAAATTCCGTTCAGGTGAGGGGCGAAAGCAAACGGAGACAGTCCAGTTCCGACAATATGGAAATGACAACTGCCGCAACTATGCGCGTGGTGCTCATGGTCAGGCTTGTCTTTGTCATCAGGGGTTTCCAGACCGATGATCTGAGCTGCCAGATCAGCTGACGCGCATTCGATATCGAAGGCATCGACCGGATGGATGTCTGCGGCAGCCGAGCCGAATCCCATCATCACCATCAGCACGATGGCGAGCGCAATCCTGCTCATATAGGCTAGCGGTCCAGTCATCATGTCTGAGCCCATAGCAGACCCCGGTCCAATACTCACTACCGAAATTCACTTGCGATACGCGACAATCAATTGCGCGCCTTACTTGCCGTTGAATTCTGCGATTGGGATCAAACGGTCATTCCGGAGGTCGGCGCCGAACGGAAGGGGCCAAGAGGCGTCGTTTGACCGTCAATTCCTTATGTCTGGTTATGCGCCCATTGCAGAAGTTTAGGGTTAGCCGAAGTAGTGGCAGGTCGTCGCTGAAGCCAAACCTCGACATGCGCCACTTGGCAACTAGAAGGAAACGGGCTTCTACCGGGATATCAAGACGCGTTAACCTGGCGGTGGATTCGATGGTTACGTGCAGTCACAAACTGAATGCTACGACGTCGGTAATCTCTATACGTTTCCTCATTTGTCGGCACGGAGGTCGTGTTGAAGTCGTCGAATGGCATAAAGAACTCTACAGTGCTTCCATCCTCGGATAACAGGTCCTGTAGTAAGAAGAAGTCGACATAGCCATCAAAGTCATCAAACAAAGCAAAGAAACCGGGGTATCTCCCCAGCGTGTCGGCGAGAGGGCTTGTCTGCCCGATATAATGCCGGCGAATGCATTCCAGAGTGAGATCAAACCGGTCTGAGATTTTCCGATTGAAGCCTCGTGCTCCGTTAATACTCAGCTTGCCATCTACCCGGTTAGCCGGGAAAACCATCATCCCACCGATTGTGTAGCCAATTTTACGGAATGCCTCATTCTCTTCCTCATGAAACAAATCAATGATGTGCCTGAGAGCGTCGTATCCCGTATATGACGGGATTACAGAATCGCTGGAAAGCGAGAATTCGCCCAAATCGGAACGGTGATAGAGATATGCGCCTGGTGTCGTGTCATCCAACGCGAAAGTGCGACCATTCGGCAAAGACTTGCTCCAAAGATGCCGGTGATAACGCCGCAGTGTGGCACTGTGCGCGTCGGGGTCTTTACCGAACGCGTCAGTTCTAAAATCGAAACTGGTGTTAATTTGCACAACTATTCTCCCTGCCTCGGCCATGGCCGGTAAACCTCACTTCCCCACAGCACCCATACCTCACTGAAGGACGAACTGGCCGGTTTCGTTGCCACCTCGAAGCAGGCTTCAATCTCACCCGCATCAAAGCCATATGTCGCAACGTTGAGGAAGATCACCAGGCCCCATGAGGGATCATAGCCGCCACCAGCTTTGCCCAAAGCCCGTGCCCTGAGCGCACCTGGTACGGCGGCGATGTTGGCGTTTATCTCGGCGTTCTCGACATGGATCAAGGTGTTGGGCTTGCCGAGCGAGGCCTTATATTCATCCCCACGCCTGCGGCCCGGTAGGTCGGCCTCGGTGGCCTCATACAGTTGAGTCACATTCCCAACCTCAATCTCAAAGTCAGGCCGCTCACCACCGCACAGCCTTACACGATTGGCTCTGCGCGCTTTGCCGAACGTCGCAGCTATGTGGGAGTCACGGATGAATTGAAGCCCGCCTTGTATGAAAAAGTATTCTCCGGAAACAGCGGACAGGACGTCAAACCGCGCCTCCATCTCATCGGGCGTCATCCACAATTGAAGAGCCGCATGCGCCGCCTTCAATTCATTGGGGGTCTGGTAGCGGCCCTTGATCGGTACTGGGTTGGGGTTGTTCATGGCTCACGTTCCAATTCGCCCAAATGTATGTTCGGCAATTTTAACATTTTTCAAGCCGCTGCAGATTCATCGGGCAGAAACCTAGTGAGGTGGGGGCGCAATGGTTTGTGCATCGTGCCGTATACCGAACACGGACATCGGCATATCTAAAAAGTTACAGGTCTCAAGAATCAATTTTACGAAGGGGTCCTTAGGCTTTCGCTTGTCCAATGCTCCAAATAACTGTTCGACCAGATCGGGTATCGCTTTGCATTTACGGCAACCGTGGCAGTTACGGTGCTCCAGCCATATTGCCGCTAACTTATGTAGATAGGGGTCATCGAGTCCGACCAAATCATCCCGACCAATGTATTTGACCATTGCATCCGTCACCTCGTCGTTGGAGGCTTCGACGCGTTTCTCCGGCATGGGAAATTTCCCAGCACAAACCTCACAGCCAGAACAAGTGGCATGGTCATCCCACCATTCACAGGTATCCGGATCGACAGCGCACTCGGTATGAGTGCGTTGAGTAGAAGCAGAGCGGCCCACGAACCTATTTATCATCTTCTGGAATAAATCCTGGGTCAGACCATCGGCATACTTTCCACCATAGCCAGCCCATACTTCTGATATTCTGTCCAAATATGGATTGTTTGATTCACGTAAATCTTGCCGATCCATATGGACAAGCATTTCTTCTGTCAGTTTACTAATCATTCGATTACTCCTTCTGCCGATACATATAGGACAATCGATTAGTGATCTGCAGCGAAGGACGGACAGAATGTTACGGCGGATGGGGGGTAGGGGAGGACACCCAGTTCTTCATGCGCTTACAGGATGCCGCCAACCCTAGGAGGCATTCTATTATGTGCCCGGCTATGCAGCGTTTTTACTTACTGCTGAACGCCCACCGTTAGGCAGGTACCGATAAAGGGTCGTCCGAGACACACCCAGCTTTTCGGCAACGTCCTTCACAGAGATAGAGGCATCCCGCAGCATGGCGGTGGCAGCTTTCAGGTCTGAGGCAGACATTGCTTTCTTTCGTCCGCCAACCCGACCCCGGGCGCGAGCGCTCGCCAAACCTTCAAGTGTTCGTTCTCTCAAATGGGCGCGCTCGAATTCTGCAAGAGCGCCGAACACGTGGAAGATCAATCGGCCGGAAGGAGTGGTTGTATCGATTTCTTCCTTCAGCGACTTGAAGCCGACACCGACCTGTTCGAGGTGTTCAATCGTCTCGAGCAGCTGGCGCAACCCTCGACCCAGTCGACTCAATGACCACACGACCAGAACATCGCCCTCCCTGGCAAAGGTCATCGCCTCCTTCAAGACAGGGCGGTCACGTTGAGCACCGGAGGCGGTTTCGAGGAAGATGCGACCGCATCCACGTTTCTCGAGCGCGTCCATCTGGAGATCAGTATTTTGTTGGTCTGTTGAAACTCGGCAATATCCAATTTCCATGATGTGTCTCTCAAACGGTGATGCCTGACTATATGGAACACCTGGGAATGGAGACGCGGTTTTGAAACACTATCCAGAAACGAAATATGCGTTTTTTGATATATCGTCGGGGCGTCACGAAAACGAACGTTTCTGCATCGTTCGATATGCGACAGGCAAATCTCCTGGACCCACGTTACGACAATCCCCGCCACCATGAGAAGCAGGGCAATCCGCATAGATTCACCTTGGGGTGTTGTCGAAGTTGAACACTTGACCACTGACTGGAGGTCGAAGAAGGCAACTCGCACCAACGTGGCGAATGCCTTATTGGTTCGCTGCTCCCGCCAGCGCGTCAATGATTGGGCAATCGGGTTCGTTTCCTTTGGCGCATTCTCCGGAAATGCGTTTGAGGGTGCGTTCGAGTCTGCGCAGGTCTGCGATCTTCCGAGAGACCGATTTCAGGTGATTGGTGGTGAGCGCATGGATTTCGGCGCAGCTGTAATCTCCGTCGTCGACCAGCGAGAGAAGGCTGCGTATCTCCTCGATCGTGAAGCCGAGTTCACGACTTCGCAGGACAAATCTCAATCTTGATTGATCTGCTGCGGAATAGATGCGGTGTCCAGAATCCGTACGTGCGGGCTTATTTAGGAGACCGGTTGTCTCATAATACCTGATTGTTTCGGCATTGCAGCCCGATCGCTTGGCCAGCTCTCCTCGCTTCACACCTGATCTCGAAACCGTGAATTGTGCCATGTATTTTTCCCTTGAGCCTGTAGCCCCTACAGGGGTTAGCTTGTCACCCTGAGCCGCAACCGACAAGAGGACATCAAGCCATTTTGACCGAACTGACGCAAAACACGACAGACAAAGACAAACGGAGCGGCTTGCTGGCCACGGGCGGCGTGCTCGGCGCCATCCTGGCGTCATCCTGCTGCATCGTGCCATTCGCACTGATCAGTCTTGGCGTATCAGGCGCCTGGATCGGACAGCTTTCAGCGCTTGAACCGTTCAAGCCGTATTTTATCAGCGTGACCGTTCTACTGCTCGCGCTCGGATTCTGGCATGTCTATTTCAAGAAACCGAAGCCCTGCGACGACGGCTCCTATTGCGCGCGGCCAGAGTCCGGCCGGCTCACGCAACTTGCGCTCTGGACAGCTGCCGCCCTGGTTATTCTGGCGACCACTATCGATTTTTGGGCCCCTCTCTTTTACTGAATGCGGAGCAAGACCATGAAGAAAAGTATCATCGCTATGGCAACCATTGCCATCGTCGGGATGGGCGGATTGTCCGTTGTCCTCTCATCGGGATCGACCAGTGAGGCGCAGACCGTCTCGGCTGAAGCACCCCTTGCGACGGCATCCTTCTCGATCGAGAACATGACCTGCGCCACCTGTCCGATCTCGGTCAGGAAGGCCATGATGCGGGTGGACGGTGTCGAGACAGTTGATGTTGATTTTGCCACCAAGATTGCCACCGTCACCTTTGACCCGGCCGTCACCACAGCCGACACGATTGCCGCTGCGTCTACGGATGTTGGCTACCCGGCAACGCGCTCGGGCGCCTGATTCATGCGTGCCCTGTTAGGTGTTGGCGTAATTGGGACACTGATCACCGCCCTGTGCTGCTTTACGCCGATCTTGATCATGATTCTCGGGATTGTCGGCCTGTCAGCCCTCACCGGTTATCTCGATTATGTCCTGTTGCCGGCTCTTGGCGCCTTCATCCTGCTCACGCTTTATGCCCTCTGGCGTCGCAAGAGCCGGACCTGACCCCCAGCCCAGAAAGCTCATTCTATGACTCATACTTCTTCCGAAGGCCGAGACCATTACGACCTCATCGTCATTGGTGCCGGATCAGCCGGCTTTTCAGCGGCCATAACCGCAGCTGAAGCGAATGCGAGAGTTGCCTTGATCGGCTGGGGAACGATCGGGGGAACGTGCGTCAATATCGGTTGCGTGCCGTCCAAAGTCATGATCCGCGCCGCAGAAGCCTTGCACGGAGCACGCACTGCAAGCCGGTTCCAGGGGCTATCAGGCGAGGCCAGGATTGATGACTGGACAGCGCTGATGGCCGATAAGGACAATCTTGTCGAAACTCTGCGGAACAAGAAATATATCGACCTTCTGTCCGACTATGAGACTGTCGACTATATTGAGGGCAAAGCGGTTTTGACCCAAGGCGGTGTGATGATAAGTGAGCGGTTTGTAAAAGCAGACCGGACAATCATCGCAACTGGTGCCTCACCAGCCATTCCTGATCTCCAGGGCCTGTCCGAAACACCTTACCTTGACAGCACAGCCGCACTCGAACTGGGCGCCTTGCCGGAGTCCCTGCTTGTAATGGGCGGGGGCTATATCGGGTGCGAACTCGCCCAGATGTTCGCCCGGGCAGGCACGCAGGTCACGCTGGTCACACGCAGCCATCTGTTGCCAGAGGCCGAGCCGGAAATTTCGTCTGCCCTCACCGACTATCTTGCGGATGAGAACATTACCGTCAGGACCGGCCTTGATTATGTCAGTACTCGAAAAACCGAAGCGGGCGTTGCGCTGACGATTTCGGTTGGCGGTCGGGAGGAGACACTGGAGGCGGGGCATTTGCTCCTTACGACAGGTCGCCGTGCCAATACGGCCAAGCTTGGCCTCTCGGGCATGGGTATTCAGACCCATGCAAATGGCGCCATCCTGGTGGATGAACGCATGCGCACAACCCGGCCGGGCGTCTACGCAGCCGGCGATGTCACCGGACAGGACCAGTTCGTCTATATGGCGGCCTACGGTGCGAAGATTGCGGCCAGGAACGCTCTCGACAGCAATTCGCTTGCCTATGACAACGCTGCCATGCCGTGGGTCGTCTTTACCGATCCGCAAGTCGCGGGGGTCGGACTGAGCGAGGCCCAGGCGATCAAGGCCGGCCATTCGGTCAAGACGTCGATCGCGCCGCTGGGCCAAGTGCCACGCGCCTTGGCCGCGCACGATACGCGTGGCCTGATCAAGCTGGTCGCTGATGCGGATACGGACGTGCTGCTCGGAGCGCAGATTCTCGCCCCTGAAGGCTCTGATTCCATACAGACGATGGTAATGGCATTGAAATTCGGCATGACCGCCAAAGCCCTGGGGGAAACGCTGTTTCCTTACCTGACCACCGTCGAAGGTCTTAAATTGGCCGCCCAAGGGTTCGGCAAGGACGTCGCCAAGCTTTCCTGCTGTGCAGGTTAACATTAAGCGTGAAGAACATGCCTGAAGTATCGCCAGTGAGCACAGCCTTGGAACGGTCACGCAGCGCAACCTCATGCGTATGATATCGCTCTCACCAACAAAGCCCGGCCTCCATGCGCATAATGCGCACCTCACCGTGAACAGTAAGCCAACATTCTCACTTGTGTGCGCCATAACTCTCTGAAATACGTCGATTAATCAACGTTCGTGCGCAAGGTATCCGCCCTCCGAAGGCAGAGGTTTCAGGTTCAGACCCTACTGAGTGTATCAACAATGCGTCGATTGTGAAGAAGTCCAGCAGTCCGCCTGATGTCAGGCAAACGAACATCTTTGATGTTGACGCCATCAGGCAACAGCAACTTTGTTCCAGCGATTGTCGACCAATATGTGAGACGAAACCCGATAAGTCATTTCGAATAAAGTCGGGTGCTTTACGGCACCAGATCGTCGCCTTCACAGTTCAGGCCCATCGTCCTCGGTCGCCAAAAGCTGCCGGCACGCTCTATCGATTCCGTGGTGATCATCACATTCAATTGAGCGCAGACGTTCCAAGTTCCATTTGATCCGGCTGTGTCGGCAATCGTCATCCAGCACTCTAATGCCACTGGAGGTCAAAGCTGTATGAATCAGGCTCATGGTTGCATTGCTGACCGAGCTGTTCCGCATGCCACGGACTTCGGTGATGACGTAACCCCCGATGCGGGGTTCAATCGAAAACACTGCGGGTTCGGGGCCGCCGAGCACGTAGAACGCCACCTTTCCGGCCGCCACTTCATCGATAAAACTCCGCAGGCAGTTGCGAAAGCGAATGGCAACGTCGGAAAGCTGGCGGGCGTTCCAGATCGGTTCGATTAGGTCGTGATCAATATGTGGCGGGATCGGAAACACTGTTGACCTGTCGACGAACTCAACCAGCTTGGCGAAAAAATCCGCACGCCTCTCGACATGCCGGAGCATACGCAACAGAGTCTCGGCTTTGATGTCGTCATCGCAAATGCGCGCCAGAACAGCGACCTCGATCGGGCGGCGCAGATGGCGAACCACCTTTTCTGCACGAAGCGCAGGACGAAGTTCATCCAGGATAGAAACCAGAATGGGGGAAATGGTTTTGGTGTGGGTCAGAATCTTCTTTGCTTTGGCGCATTGCAACACGTTCCAGAGTGTCCGGTAGGACGCAGCAGGCCACAACGGGAACGTCAGAGACGCCAGGATGCCATGCAGACCGATGGGATATGGGTCTGCAAGAATGCGGACGGCGTCGATCCACCTCTTGGCAGTCAGTTGTTCGAAATCGATTGCATCAGCATGGATGCCAGCGACCGCAATACCGATCAGGTGCATTCGGGCCGGCGAAAGGGCCAGAAAATCGAAGTGGGGGAATTCGAACAATTCAGCGATATCGGCGGCCATTTCGCCTGCCGAATTGATCAAGCTGCAAGAGACACGGATGTCTACAGCGCTGCGGCGTTCGCCAACGCCGAGATTGTGTTTGGAGGTTGGCATGAGACTGAGGTCCTTTTGAAACTCATAAACTCATGATCGTCTCCTGGTTGGTTTGGCCGCCGGGATAGCCTGGCGGAAACATTGATGTGGGGGACCTGTATCGCTGTTCAATAGAAAGGTTGATCGTTAAGACATGTAGACCATGCCCGATGCATCGTCAGAGAGTACGGCCTTGGGACGGTCGGGGCCGTTTAGCCCTAAGGCGCTGAATGTGAATAAACGTTATAGCATGGCAGAGGAAATACAGCCGGATCTGAAAAGTGGGCTTAGTCCATAATAAGGATATTGCAGGTGCGTAGATTATTGGGTGACTTATCAAAGCTGTCGAAAGTATAGTGAAGTGTTTTGAGGGGACAAAATCGTGTCACTTTGGCAGGTGCTTCTTATTGCAATCATATTGATAGCCAATCCCCTCGCAGCAGCGGAGGCGCCTGCACAAGAACCACGAATTGCGCTTATTATTGCAAACTCTGACTATGTTTCTTCTGGGTGGGACCTATCGAACCCATCCAATGATGCGACTCTAATGGCGGAGGCGTTGATAAAAGTGGGCTTTGAAGTTCATACGGTTATCAATGCTTCCCGCAGTGAAATGGAAACGGCATTTCATGAGCATGGAGATAGACTTGCCTCCGCAGGAAGCGATGCGACCGGTTTCTTCTTCTATGCTGGGCATGGGGTTCAATCCCAAGGATTGAACTATCTCGTTCCTGTCGATGCAAAAGCATTAACTGAAGCTGATATATGGGCTCAGGCGCCTAGGCTTGAAAATGTATTCCGTCACTTGGCCCGCGCGAAAAACAGGCGAAACTTTGTCGTATTGGATGCATGCCGGAACAATCCGCTCCTGTCGTCAACCCGAGGTGTGACAGGCGGATTAGCATCAATGAATGAGGCCTCTGGCACTTTGATTGCTTATGCCACTGCTCCAGGTGCCGTGGCCGAGGACGGTAACGTGAACAGTCCTTACGCCCAAGCGCTTGCAACAATTATCGTTACCCCAGGCATATCTGTAGAATCACTGTTTCGCCGAGTGCGAACAATGGTCGAGGCCGAAACTAAGAACCGTCAACGGCCTTGGATGGAGAGCGGCCTCTCAGGATACGCTGATTATTGTTTCGCTGGATGCTCAACAACAAGCGAGCAGTCGGATGCCGAAGCGCAAGCCTTCGCAACGGCGATCACGGTGAACACGCTAAAGGCATTAACGGATTTCCGTTCGAATTTTCCAGCAAGCCGAAATTTGAAGTATGTAGATGAGCAGATAAGCCAGCTACGATCCATTTCGGACCCACTAGAAAATCGTCAAACGATCGATCGAAATATTATCGAATCTTCAGCCCACATGGCTGGACGCACAGTTGCTGAACAAATCGATGACCTTCGCACCAAGCGTATTGGACAAAAGTTTTATATCAGGAAAAGCGGAAGGCTTGGCAATGGGTCTACAAAGATCGGCGACTTCATGATCCTGTCTGAGCCGTGTTTGGGGAATGCCTACTGCGCAGGTGCGTCCTGGAGTGGCAGCGCTGATACATGGTCAGCTTCGGCTGGAAAAGGCCCGCCATTTTCAACAGAGAAATTCTCTTCTGAACCGCTCTTGGGCGACGACTACTTTACCGTGGTTGGCATAAAAGAGATCACTGATTTTTCAAAGCTGAATCGGAACATTTACGGGATAGATTTCACAAGAATGACAGGACAATCTCATTACGTTTATGAACTGAAAATGCGTTCAAAAAAGTTCTATTTGCTCATTGGTGGTCACCAAAATATGGCACTTATTCCTGACGAAGAAGCGGTCGTATTTGACCCGCTTTCGTTGGCAACGCGCGAAACTGAAAATGGTATGATAGTAATAACTAACGATCGGTGAGAAGCGAATAGCGGTCGGAAAGGGCGTTTTATCATCGTCGCAAGGGATCATGCGATGTTGACACGTTTCTGTTCAGTTCTCGTCTGCAATGGGTGCTTTTGAGTGGTTGTCGACCGCTAGTGCATTGAAGTCATGGTCTTCCCACTTCGTTTACACCGAGAGGGTCAGCGACTTCGTTCCGGCAGTCGAACACGCCTTACCGAGTGATTCTGACATGGCCTCGTCAGGGGGTGGTGATACTTGTACTGACGGGGACGAGAGAGAAAAAAATGCGGCCGCCGTCGTTCTATGACAGAATCAACACCTTCATAGGAGAGTGCGGTATTTCTGTAATACTAGCGGGTTCCGTCCCGAAACCGGAAAGGCTGTACTCACTTCGTCGGAGCGCCCTTCAAATACGGGACTGACGTTTCAACTTTGAAACAGTTCGTCAGAACGGTCCGAGAACACACCTGCACCGTTTCTGCACCGTCTTGAACGAGAATCTCCCGTCTGTTCACGTTGTGAGCCGTCAGTGTCTGGATGCGGCTCGGCGAGAGTTTCCAGCGGCTGTTCGTCAATTCTGCTGTATTTATTGGGATTGCTGGCGGAGAGGAAGGGATTCGAACCCTCGATACGCGTTAACGTATACGCCCTTAGCAGGGGCGCGCCTTCAGCCGCTCGGCCACCTCTCCACGCGAGCATGTCTCTAGCCATCATCGGCCGGTCGCGCAAGCGTACATGGGCATCGTGCAGCAGCTCCGGTTTTCATGCTGCCCCGTCAATCTCGACGCTGAGCCCGCTCACGCGCGCCCGGACACCATACACGGATTCAAGGCGACCGGCCGTGAGTGTGTCTGCCGGCGATCCGTCGGCCACGATCCGCCCCTCCTTCATCCAGAGGATGCGACTGGCATAGCGCGCAGCCAGGGAAATATCGTGAAGCACCACGAGGGCGCCTCCGCCGCCGGCAACATAGTCGGCGATAAGTTCCATGATCCTGAACTGGTGGCGCGGATCAAGGGCGGCGACTGGCTCGTCCGCAACCAGGAGAGGGGCGCCGGCCGCAAAGGCGCGGGCGCAGTGGACGCGGGCAATTTCACCCCCGGACAGCGTATCCGTCCGTCTGTCGGCAAGGTGCTCCAGATCGCAGGCCGCCAACGCCTTTTCAACGGCGTCCCGGTCCGTTGCCTGAAGCCGGCCCAGCGCAGCGCCATGGGAAAAGCGGCCAAGCGCCACCACATCCCGAACAAGGTTCGGCCAGGCGAGCGGGCGGATTTGGGGCAGGTAGGCGATGCTTTCGGCCCGGGCCATGGGCGAAAGCTGGCTCGTGTCGTGCCCGTCGATCGTCGCCGTGCCGTTGGAGCGTCGTTCGAGGGCAAGCGCTGCACGCAGCAGACTGGTCTTGCCGGCGCCATTCGGACCGAGCGCGACGATGAGTTCACCAGGCTGCAGCTGGAACGACGCATTGGAGACAAGCGAGGCGCCGTCACGCACGACAGAGAGATTTGTGACGCACAATTCAGTCATGGACCGCCCGCCTTTGCATGGCGATCCAGGCAAAAGCCGGTGCGCCGATGAGGGCGGCGACGACGCCGAGCTTCAATTCGTTGGTGGTTGGCAGGACGCGAACGAAAATGTCTGCGACGACAAGGATCAGGCCGGCCAGCAGCGCGGAAGGCATGAGAGAGCGGGCGGGGTCGTACCCGACGAAGGGCCGCACGATGTGTGGCGCGACGATGCCGACAAACCCGATGGCGCCACCCAGGGCAACGGACGCCCCGGTCGCGAGCCCTGCGCCGAGAACGGTGAAGATGCGCTGGTGGCGCAGGTTGAGGCCGACACCACTGGCGGCCTCTTCGCCAAGCGTCAGGGCCGAGAGCCCCCGGCGCGTCGCGAGCAGGATTGCACCGCCAGCGAAGAAGAATGGCGCCGTGAGGCCGATTTCGGTGAAGCTGCGATTGGCGACGGAGCCCAGCATCCAGTTGATCATGTCTGACAGGGAGAAGGGGTTCGGCGCGAGGTTCATGAGCAGGCTCATCGCTGCACCGGCAAAGCTCGACAGGCCGACACCGATGAGGATGAGTGTCACCACGGACTGCGTTCGTATGGCGGCGAGGGCGATCAGGGCGGTGGCAGCCAGAGCGCCGGTGATCGCGGCGACGGGGAGTGCCCAAGGGGAGATGGCGGTGAGGCCGTAGTAGAGCGAGAAGGTGGCGGCAAGGGAGGCGCTGGCCGAGACGCCAAGCACGCCAGGCTCGGCGAGCGGGTTGCGCAGGAGTCCTTGCAGAGCCGCACCGCTGATCCCGAGTGAGGCGCCGACAAGGAATGCCGCGATTGCCCGGGGCAGCCGGATCTGCCACACGACGAGGCGGTCACCGGCATCTGCGCCGCCAACAAGGGCCGCAAGGACGCGGTCGGCCGGGAGGGGAGTGGAGCCAATGAGGCAGGCCGCGACAATCGCAACCAGGCAGGCGGCGGCGAGCGCGGGCAACAGCAATGCGCGGGTGGTCATTCGGGTGTTCCTTCCGCCAGGGCCTCGATGGCATCCATCAGGAACCATCCACCGCAGGTTGTCCATGCGCCCTGCAATGGCACGACGTCCCGATCGCTGAGTTGGGCCTGCGCAACCGGGTGGTTCATCGGGCTCCAGGCATCGGGATGGTTGGCAAGGCTTCCGAAGAAGGCCGCGACCACGACGTCTGGCTGATCATAGGCAAGGCGTTCGAGGGGGATTGCCCGCCAGCCGGATGTTTCCTCGAAATTCGTGAGCCCCGCTGCGACCAGCATGGCGTGAATGAGTGAGCCTGGCCCGGACGTTACGCCCGCCGGCGTAAGGTAGAGCGCCCGCTTCTGATCCGACCGCACGTTGAGGGCGTCCAAGCGTGCTCGCATGTCTGTCACAAGCGCCTCGCCGCGCTCTGGCTCGCCCAGGCCATCGGCCATTGACTGTATATTCGTCATGACGGACGGAATGTCGCCGGCCCAGCCGACATTGAGAACCGGCACGCCGGCCTGTTCAAAGAAGGCTGCTGCATTCGGTCCGCCGCCATAGGAGCGGACCACAAGGTCGGGTTTCAGGATCAGGACGTCCTCGGCGAGCGGCCGGACAGTTGGTGCGCCCTTCGCGGCTGCATGCATGTAGGAGAAGTCCTTTGCCGCGTCTGGTGACACGGCGAGTATGCGGTCGCGGTCCGCCAGTTTCAGCACGAACTGGTCGGCGCAATAGTCGAGACTGACGATCCGGCTCGGGCGGTCGGTCCCGTTCACCTGCGGCGCATCCCGGGCGCTGCAGGCGGCAAGGCAGAGCCCGACCAGAAGGATCATCAGTCTCGACACGTTTGCTTCCTCAGTAGTGCAGGCGAATTCCGACAGAACCTGACAGGCCGGGGGTGCCGTATCCCAGGATCTGCTGGTAGTCTTCGTCGAAGAGGTTCTCAACCCGGCCGAAGACCTCCACCCCGTTGGAAAGTTGGTACCGACCGGTAAGATCCACCCGGGTCCAAGCATCCGATGTCGATCCGTCAAAGGCTGGCTCTTCACCATTGTACCTGACAAGGACAGCTCCGGAGAGCGGACCATCCGGATCGAGCGAGAACGTGATGTCACCCGACTGTTCCGGCACTTGTATCAACTTGGTGCCGGTTCCGTCCTCGGCATTGATATAGGCGTAATTTGCCGCCACGCCGAGCCAGCTGGTGAACTGGTAACCTGCATATGCTTCGACGCCCCGGGAGTTGACCTTGTCGATGTTCTCGTAGCCGCCGACCGCGAACGCGAAATTGATCATGTCATCTGTCGTCTGATCGAAGTAAGTAATTCCAGCTTCCGCACGCCCGTCTCTCGACCGCCAGTCGGCACCCAGATCGAAGGCTTCGGACGTTTCCGCCTTGAGGCCGGCATTGGGGCCGGTAGCGCCACAGCAGAAGAAGGTTGTCTGGAAGATGGTTGGCGCCTTGAATCCCTGGCCCCAGCTTGCGCGCAGGGTGACCTGTTCTGTCGGATTGAACGCCGCAGCGACGCGACCGGTCGTTTCGGATCCGAAGCGCTCATGGTCGTCGAGCCGCAAGCCACCGGTCAGCGTCAGGGACTCGACCGGTTTGTATTCATAGAGCGCAAACAGGCCATTGATCCACGTGCTTTCGCCATCGGCCGACGAATCTTCACGTTCGGCGCCGAAGGCCATCTTGTTGCGATCGTCGATGTTCAGGGTTCCCTGGTAGCGATAAACGACGCGGTCTCCATCGGTCGAAAAGCTCTCGGTTCCGTTTGTGAAGTTCTTGCGATCGATCTGCGCGTAACCGACGAGGAGCAGGTTTTCGAGCCGCCCGTCGAACAGGGGCGCCTTGAGGGAGATATCGCCAGAAAGCTGTCCGGTTTCGCTGCTTTCGTCGCCGTCGGCAACGCTGCCCTGTGCCGTGCCGTCGAAGCTGTCGAACTCCGTTTCAGCATCGTTCCACAATAGGGTGGCGCTGAGTCGCGCGTTGGATGGCAGGTTCAGTCCCGCCTTCGCCGAAGCGGTCAGCGAGTCGAACCCGTCGTCTTCTGTATTGCCATTCTGCTCGTCGGCCCTGGATATTCCGTCAGTGCTCATGCCGGTCAAGGCAACGCGGAAATCACCAGCGTCACCGGAATTGCCGATCGAAGCGCCGCCGCGAAAGGTGTTGAATGAACCGTATTCGCCAAAGGCAGAGCCAGCCAGACGCTTCTCGGGTTCCTTTGTCGTGATGGAAACAACACCGCCAATCGCGTCTGTGCCCCATAGCGTTGATTGGGGGCCCTTCAGGATTTCGATTCGGGCTATGTTTTCGGTATCGAGGCGGGCGAAGTCATATCCGCCGCCGGGGGCCGTTGAATCATTCACGGGTACGCCGTCAATCAGGACAAGAGTCTGCTCGCTTGACGCCCCGCGGATGCGCACCGTGGCGGTGCCGCCAAAAGTGCCGTTCTGATTGACCGTCACCCCCGGCGCAGCTGCGATCGCATCACCGGCAAAATCAAAGCCCAGCCGGGAAATGTCGTCGGCCGTGATGATGGACACGCTGGATCCCATTTCGGTCGCGGGCTGTTCCAGACGTGATCCTTCCACGATGATCGTGTCGAGCTTGGTCGTGTCAGTGTCGTCGGTTTGTGCGAACGCCGGCGTCACGCCAGAGAGTGCAACAGCGCCCAGGAGGGCTGCTTTGTAGTACATGGTTTATTCCCCCGCACCCGCCGCCCGTCATGGAGGTGCGTTCAATAGCAACATGCTGGCCCCACCGTTGCCGGTGCGGGCGGCCAGGCCAATTTTCGGAGTCGCTACAGAGGAAGGGCGCCTTATGGCGAAATCCCTATCCCGCCCGCTGAGAACTATTCCCGGTCTCCGGACGAACGACGCGATGGCAGGTCTCCTGGCTCACCGATCAATGCGTCTGGCCGTCTTCCCAGGAGACTCGTCTCCCAGTGACTTGTTTGGCCATCGGCTCCCGGCTGACAGTTGCGGGTACAGCACCGGAATTACACCGGCTTCCCTCTTAGCCCCCTTTAACAGGGGCACCATCTGAGAGACGTCATGTTGCAAGCGCGAAAGGCTGTCAATAGACGTTCAGGCATCTGGGCTCGGCGCGCGTGACGGGGCTGATTGATGCTGACGCAGGATCCGGACGTGAAAGCTGAACTGGTTGCGAATACGGCGCGGGCTGTCGAGCGTGGTGCCTTCGGATCGCCGACATTCCTCGTCGGTGACGAGATGTGGTTCGGCAAGGACCGGTTGCGTGATGTCGTGGAAGCGGCGGCAGTGTAAGGGGGGCCTTGGCGGCCCGGTAGCGAGTCCTGTTATTGCCTAATGAAAGTCGCGGCTGGGCGGGATGATGCGCACGTTGCGGGGATGGTTCCGCGATGGCGGAGGCGGGTTACGTCCTTCCCTAACAGAATGGGCAATCTCGTCGGCATTTGCCAGAACCGATTTCAGCGGATCTCCGCCGGTATTTTCGGACAGGCGGTCCAGGTCCGCTGTCCGGTCAATCAGTTCGGTTGCGACGATGTGGGTGACATTGTCCGCTGTCTGGACCCTGCCGCGGACCATGAGAATGCGGGCTCCCATCACGACGGCGCGGAAACGGTCAAAGACTTTCGGCCATACGACAAGATTGGCGATGCCGGTCTCATCCTCGAGCGTGATAAAGCAGACCCCGCTGGCAGAGCCAGGTCGCTGGCGCACGAGCACGACGCCGGCTGTCTGGACCCGCGCGCCATTCTTCAGGCCGGTGGCCTGTTCCGTCGTCACAAGCTTCATGCGGGCATAGTCGGATCGGAGAAACCTCAAGGGGTGGTCCTTCAAGGACAGGCGCATGGACTGGTAATCCTGCAGCACATGTTCTGATGCCGGCATGGCGGGAAGGCTGACCGGTGTTTCGGCGCTCTGCTCGGCGATGTCGGCGGCATGGAAGAGGGGGAGCGTACGCTCAGCGGCTTCGCCCCGCACCGCCCACAGGGCCGCCCGGCGGTCGCGTGCCATAGACCGGAACGCATCGGCATTGGCCAGCAATTCGACGGCTCGTCTTGCGATGCCGGTGCGGCGGCGAATGTCCTCCGGTGCGTCATAGCCACCGCCGCGTTCCGCCATCAGGATTTCCATTTCGTCCTCGCGCAGGCCGTCGACCTGCCGGAAACCCAGCCTCACCGCGCAATGGCCTGTACCGCCGGGTTCCAGCGTGTTGTCCCAGTCAGAGAGATTCACATCCACCGGCCGCACTTCCACACCATGTTCCCGGGCGTCGCGGATGATCTGGGCCGGGGCATAGAACCCCATTGGCTGGCTGTTCAGCAGCGCTGCGCAGAAGACATCCGGATGATGGCATTTCAGCCAGGCGGAAACATAGACGAGAAGGGCAAAGGATGCGGCATGGCTTTCCGGGAAACCATATTCGCCGAAGCCCTTTACCTGGTCGAAACAGCGCTGGGCAAAGACCGGGTCGTATCCCCGGGCGATCATCCGGCCGACCATCATGTCTTCATAGTTCCGGATCGTGCCGAGCTTGCGGAATGTCGCCATGGACCGGCGCAGGCCATTGGCCTCATCAGGTGTAAAGCTGGCGGCATCGATGGAAATCTGCATCGCCTGTTCTTGGAACAGCGGCACGCCCAATGTGCGTTTCAGGATGCGTTCCAGTTCGTCGGGCGGGCCGTGCTCCGGTGACGGCGACGGGTAAGAGACCGGCTCGATCTTCTTCCGGCGTCGCAGATAGGGGTGCACCATGTTGCCCTGGATCGGGCCAGGCCGCACGATCGCGACTTCGATGACAAGGTCATAGAATACGCGCGGGCGCAGCCGCGGCAGCATGCTCATCTGCGCCCGGCTTTCGACCTGGAAGACGCCGAGGCTGTCGGCCTTGCAGAGCATGTCATATGTTGCGGTGTCTTCCGGCGGCAGGCTGGCAAGATCGAGGTCGATGCCCTTGTGGAGACGCAGCATGTCGAAAGCCTTGCGGATGCAGGTCAGCATGCCGAGAGCGAGCACGTCGACCTTCATGATGCCAAGCGCACTGATGTCGTCCTTGTCCCATTCGATGAATGTGCGCTCGTCCATCGCCGCATTGCCGATCGGGACTGTCTCGGTGAGAGGCCCGCGCGTCAGCACAAAGCCGCCGACATGCTGCGACAGGTGGCGCGGGAAACCGATCAGCTGGCGGATCAGGATGATGGCCCGGCGGATCATCGCGTTCGCGGGGTCGAGCGCCGCCTGCCGGATCTGGTCTTCCTTTATCGTGCTACCCCAACTGCCCCAGACCGTTCCGGCAAGGGCTGAGGAAATATCCTCCGACAGGCCGAGCGCCTTGCAGACTTCACGCACGGCAGAGCGGGGACGATAGGAGATGACGGTCGCCGTGAGGGCGGCCCTGTGGCGGCCATAGCGGCGGTAGACATACTGGATCACCTCTTCGCGCCGCTCGTGCTCGAAATCGACATCGATATCCGGTGGTTCGCGGCGTTCCTTTGACAGGAACCGCTCGAACAGGAGGCTGGTTGTGCCGGGATCGACACTCGTGATGCCGAGGCAGAAGCAGACAGCGGAGTTCGCCGCCGATCCGCGCCCCTGGCAGAGAATATCCTTTCCACGGGCCCAGGCCACGATGTCATGGACGGTCAGGAAGTAGGGCGCATAATCAAGGGCGGCGATCATGGCGAGCTCCTTGTGAAGCGCGGCGCTGACGGCTTCCGGAATGCCGGTCGGGTATCGCCGGTCCGCCCCTTTCCAGGTGAGGGTTTCAAGATGCTCCTGCGGGGTCTTTCCAGGTGGTACGGGCTCGTCCGGATACTCATAGGCGAGTTCATCAAGGCTGAATGTGCAGCGGTCGGCAATCACCTGCGTACGGGCGAGAGCCGGCTCGAACCCCCTGAACAGGCGCGCCATCTCGTCCGGACTCTTGATATGGCGTTCTGCATTCGCGGCGAGGCGGAACCCGGCCGCATCGATCGTGCAGTGTTCGCGGATACAGGTCAGGACATCCTGCAGCGGACGGCGTTCCGGCATGTGGTAGAGCACGTCATTGACGGCGACGAGCGGCACGCCGGCCCGTGCGCCAAGGTCGGCCAGCCGCGCGATGCGTTCCCGGTTGCGCCCGCCATAGTCATGCCGCGCAGCGAGATAGAGGCGGCGGGGCCATTCGCGGCCGAGCCGTTCCAGGGTTTCCGAAAAGGCGGTGCCGGGGTGGTCAGGGGGAATGGCAATGAAGACCTGGCCTTCGCCATGGGTGATGATGTCTTCAAGGGAAATCAGGCAGTCGCCCTTTTCGGCGCGCCGCTTGCCGAGGGACAGGAGGGCCGAGAGGCGCCCGTAGGCGGCCCGGTTCTCCGGGTAGCAGATCAGGTGCGGTCCATCGGTCGGCACCAGCCGCGCGCCGACCAGCAGTTTCAGCCCGGCCTCCTTGGCGGCGACATGCGCGCGCACGACTCCCGCCAGCGTGTTGTGGTCCGCAATGCCGATGGCCGAAAGGCCAAGGGCCTTGGCCTGGATAACAAGTTCCTCGGCGTGGGATGCCCCGCGCAGGAAGGAGAAATTGCTCGTGACGGCCAGTTCGGCATATCCGCTCATGCGAACAGCCCGTGTATGTACCAGGCGGGCGGCCCGCCCCGGCCATCGTCGTAAAGCCCGTTGCGGAACAGCCAGTAGCGCGCCCCGGCAGCATCCTCGACGCGGTAATAGTCGCGGGCGCGGGGCAAGTGCCTGACGCGCTCGCCGGGGCCGTCCTGTTCGGGCGGCGGGGGGATGTGGCAGCGCCACCATTCCGGGCTGATCCGCTCGGGCCCGTCCGCCCTGAGCACAGTGCGGGGCAGGCGGCGCCAGGTGAAACGCAGGGGCGGGCCGTCGGGCACTTCGGCCAGCACGTTGATCGGCTCGGGGCGCGACAGGAACCGGATTGGCCTTGGCCCCGCGGCGGATCTTTTCATGGCACCGTCGACGAGGGTTCCGTCGAAAGGGGCGTATTGCTCGGTCCGCTCGGGCAAGTGGCTTTCCACCGGGACAGCGATTCTTACGACGTCTTCGCCCAGCCGCGCCATGATCCGATCGGCCAGTGCGGCGAGGACGACATGATCTGTGTCGACGCCAGCCAGGTCCCCGGAAAGGGCAACCGTGCCAGCCTCCATCGGTCCGGTGCGGTGGGCTTCGAGCAGCAGGAGGTCGATGCCGAAACCCGGGTCGAGTTGGTCAACCCGCTCCCTGAACAGGCGGAGGATATGCAGGGGATTACGCACCGCCCGGGCGACTGCGATGCCGACGGCGCCTGATGTGCCATCCGAGCGAAAGGCATGCAGCGTGAATTTCCGGGCGCCCTTGCCGGAGACTTCAAGTTTTGTGCAGAGTTCTGCGGCCAGTGTTTCCAGGCCCAGCCGGATGGCGTCAGCACTGAGCAGGGGGTCAGGGCAGGAAAGGCGTACGGCGCAGGCGGGGGTGGGGCGCAGGGGGTGTATGGGTTCGATGCGGCGGCCGAGGGCCTGGTCGAGCCGCAGGAGGACAGCATCTGCGGTCGCCTTCGACCGGAAGCGCCGCGCCAGCGCCTTGCGGTCGATAGCGTAGAGCTGGCCAATATGCCTGAGGCCGAACCGGCGCAGCAGGGTGTCAGTCTCAGGCGACAGGCGCAGGGCGGAGACGGGCAGGGTGGCGAGGCCGGCCTCTTCCTCTCCCCTGTCCAGGATCATGCCGGGCGCTGCGCGGGCAAGGGCGCTTGCCGCGCCGGGTGTACTGGCGAGGCCGGCGCGGTGAGGAATGCCGCCCCGGTCCAGCAGTTTCGTCACCTGCGCCAGCATGTCTCTTTCCCCGCCATAGAGGTGGGCACAACCTGTCACTTCCAGCATCAGCCCGTCCGGCCCATCGAGGGCGACCAATGGCGCGATCCGGATCATCCAGGCGGCAAGGGCTTCTAGCGCGAGCTTGTCGGCCGCGCGGTCCACCTCCTCTGACACAATCGCGGGAACGCGCGCCCGGGCATCGGCAAACCGCAGGGGTTCGGATATGCCTTTTGCCCGGGCGGCGGCATTGGCGGCGACAACGCACAGCCCGTGTGCCCCCGGTTCGGTCAGGACAAAGGGAACCTGCGGATCAGGCGCGCTGGCGGTGACCGTGTGGGAGGGCTGCGCGCGCCGGGCCCGCATGAGCCGGGTCAGTGGCCATTCCGGAAACCATAGAGAGAGATAGCGTTTCATTGTTCAGCTCGATGTCGAAAACCTTGCCCGTCATGTGCGGGGCCTGCCGGGCGCGCTCGAGAACAGCCCGCCAGCGCGGAAAGCCGGGAGCGCGGGGGTCGAACCTGTTGGGCGCAGACGGGCGGGCGCTGACCCGCCAGCGGGCAGAGGCGGCGGTTGCACCCGCGCATGTGTAGGGCATGAGCAGGATGACCGGCACATTGTGGCGGCCGGAGGCGAGGGCGAGCCGGCGGCTGGCGGTGAAGTCAATGGCCTCCAGTTCTGCGACAACCAGGCTGACAGCGCCGGACCGCACGGACTCTTCGGTGGCCCAGAGCGTGTCGGACAGCTTGTTCGTGCAGATGGACAGGATGGCGGGCGGTTTCGCGCGGAGGTCGGGCAGGCCGGCCTGCATCAGGTGGCCGTGTTCGCGCGTGACCCGGCCCTGTGCGATCCAGGCAACGGGGCCGGGGCGGATTGCGCTGGCCGCCATTGAAAATCCGGTCAGGGCCGGCCAGCAGCCAAAGGCGGCCTCGCACACTTCGTGGACGCCCATGCTGCCGGGCATTGGCGGGCAGGCATCAGGCTGTGAGGCCCGGTAAACATTGGGGGGAAGGCAGGTTTCTCCACGCATATGTTCTTATTTTGTTCTTTTGGTCCGGAGTCAAGCGGAGCACCGGAAAAGAGCGTATTTTGCGGTGGATTACGCCGGTCGGATCCGCCGGTCAGTTCAGCGAATAGGAGATGGGCACCGTGAAGGTGAGATCAGTACCGTGCAGGGGAGGCGGAGGGGGTGGCACGGGGGAGGCGCGTTCGAGCAGGGCCAGTGTGGCCTCGTCGAGGATGCGGAAGCCGGAACCGGTATCGATCCGCTGTTCAAGGATATTGCCCGCACTATCCACCCGGAACCAGACCTTCACAACGCCCTGCTGACGGCGCGACCTGGCGGGATAGGGATAACGCTTGTGCTTCATGAACCAGGCCTGCAGCAGCCCTGCATATTCGGCCTGGCGCTTGTCGACGCCGCCGGGCACGCCGAATTGCGGGCCGGGGTTGGTGCCAGGCTGGCCAGTCGTGCGTGCAGGTGTGGCGGTGGCGGTGCGGGGGCCGGAGGACGAGGTGCGGGCAGGTTGCGCCGTCGTCACTGGCGCGGCCGCAGGGGCTGTGTCCACAGGGGCCGGTGCGGGTGTGGGGAGGGGGGGAGGTGCGGGTGTTGTGGTCGGGGCCGGTTCGGGTGTGGGTGGTTCGGGTGCGGGAAGGGGGCGCTGTGGGGGTGGTGGAGCCGCTGGTTCGGGGTCGGCGGGCGCTTCACTCTCATCACCGGCATCTTCGAGTGCGCCGTCCAGCGTGCCGATGGGCGCGAGGAGGATTTCGTGCTCGGTCTCCACGGGCGGGGGAGGTGTATCGGACGTGATGTGGATTCCAGCAAGCCCGACGGCATGCGCGGCGAGCGCACACAGGAAAGCTCCGATCCAGACAGCCGCGCGCCAGTTCATGGCGCGGCCTGCAACCTGGTCGTCAGTTTGACCCGGCTGGAACCGGCGGCGCGCAGTGCTTCGAGAACTTCAACCACTTTCACCGCCTCGACACCCTTGTCGGCAACGATGCGGACGGGCTGGTCAGGATCCGCGCCGAGGGCGCCGGCCAGGGCCTGGTTGAGGTCCACGCCTTGCAGGACACGGTCACCCAGTGCGAGGCGGCCATCGGCGGACATGTAGATCATCAGGGCGGCGGCGTCGCTGGTGGCTTCCGCTGTGGAGGCTGGCGGATCAACCTCCATGGGCTCGGCCTCGCGGATGGCGCCGGCGACGAGGAAGAAGATCAGAAGCAGGAACACGATATTGATGAGCGGCATGATGCGATCATCAATGCTGGCCATTCGTTTCGTGTCTGATCCGGCGCGCAGCTTCATTGGAGGCTGTCCTGCCGGCGCAGCGAGATCGACCGGGCCCCGGCCGCTTCGAGGGCGTCCATGACCGATACGCAGGCTTCAAGGCCGACGCCCGGCGCAACCTGGATGACGACAGGGTCGCCCGAGGCAAGGCGCGGCTGGAGCGTGGCGACAAGCGCGTCCGGTGCCACGCTCTGCCCTTCGAACCGGATGCCTTCGGTCGTGAGGTCCAGCGTGACGAGCGCGTCTGTCACGTCCGGCACGGATGCCAGGGCGGGTGTCACCATGTCCATGCTGCGCCGGTCAGCGAACGTGGAGGTCAACATGAAGAAAAGGAGCAGGATGAAAACGACGTCAATCAGCGGCGTCAGGCTGATCTTCGTCCCTGCCGGCTTAAGCTGTGGCTGCGCGAATTTCATCTGGTGCGCTTTCGGTGCGTCGGGTGAGGTCAGGCGTGAAGATGCGGGTGACGGCGTCCTCGGTGCGCCGGGCAACCAGCAGGATGGAGCGGTCAAACCAGTTGGCGACGGCGACGACGGGGATGGCGACGATGAGGCCCGCCGCGGTGGTCAGCAGGGCTGCCCAGATGCCGCCGGACAGGATTGCCGGATCGACGTTGCGGCCGGCCGCCTCCATCGCGCGGAAGGCCTCGATCATGCCAAGCACTGTGCCGAGCAGGCCAAGCAAGGGTGCCAGCGACCCGATGATTTCGAGCAGGCCGATGTGCGAGCGCAGGGTGTTGATCTCCGACGAGGCGACGCGCTCGACCTCTTCGCGCACGGCCGCCTCTGTCACATCGCTGCGCAGGGACCCGCGAATGGCCGTGGCGACCGTGGCCGAAGCCGGATCCTTCGCGCCCTGGACGGCGGCGAGCGCTTCACGCTTGCGACCGTCGCGGAACAGGCTGACAGCCTTTTCGACATTGTTGCGGCGGGCGAGACCAGCGACCGCGAACTGGACCAGTTTGTAGATGATGATCGTCAGCGCCACCACGGACATCGCGATGAGCAGCCAGACAACCGGACCACCGGCAATGACAAGGTCGAAAGGACTGCTCACCGTTTGGGCGGTGGCGGGTAGGGGGGTGGTTGAGTCCATGGTCAGTGGCCTTTCAGGATCGGTCGGGACTGTGGGTCAGGCATCGGCCCACCGGCGTATGAGGTTGTGGTAGACGCCGGTCAGCTGGACGACCGACGGATGATCGGGAGTGGTAGCGTTCAGGGCCTGGATACTGCTGTCCAGTTCGAACAGGAGCGTCCGCTGGCCGTCATCGCGCACCATGCTCTGGACCCAGAAGAAGGAGGCGACCCGCGCGCCGCGTGTCACCGGCATGACACGGTGCAGGCTGGTCGACGGATAGAGGATCATGTCGCCCGCAGGCAGCTTGACCGAATGCGAGCCGTAGGTGTCATCAATGACGAGTTCGCCGCCGTCATACGTGTCCGGCTCGGCCAGAAAGAGTGTCGCAGAGACATCCGTCCGGATACGAAAGTCGTTGCCACGCATCGGCCGGATTGCGTTGTCGACATGGTTGCCGAAATTCTGGCCGCCTTCGTAACGGTTGAACAGGGGCGGGAAGACCTTGAGGGGCAGGGCGGCCGAAATGAACAGGGGATGGCGCTGCAGCGCATCGAGCACCCGGTCACCTGCCTCGCGCGCCTGCGGACTGTCATCCGCCAGCTGGGCATTGCGCTTTGCGCGCGCTGCCTGGGCGCCGGACGTGGCGTTGCCATCGCGCCAGTCTGCGCCGTCGATCAGCTGACGGATGCCTGTGACATCCGGCTTGGTGAGGACTTCTGGAATTCGGATCAGCATGCAGGGATTTCCGCCGGGGCTAGAACTTGAATTTGAGACTGCCGACAACCGACCGGCCTGGCGCAATGGTGGCCATGTGCGTGGTGTAGACGCGGTCATAATAGCGTTCGTCGGTCAGGTTGTTGACGTTGAGCTGGAGCGCGATGTGCGAGGTCAGGTCGTAGGACGCCATGGCGTCATACTTCCAGTAGCCATCGACGCTCTTCGTGTTGGCCGTATTGCCGAAGCGTTTCGACACATAATTGGTGCCACCGCCGACGGTGAGGCGCGGGAGGACGTCATATGTCGTCCAGAGCGTGAAACTGTTTTCCGGCGTGTTCGGCATCTGGTTGCCGACATCGGCCGTGTTGATCGGACCCGCGTCGATGATTTCAGAGTCGAGATAACTGTACCCGGCAAAGATGTCCCACGCGTCGGTGATGGACCCGGTGGCGCTGAGTTCGATGCCCTGGACGCGCTGTTCACCGATCGCCTGCTGCGGTGCGCCCCGGCCGGCCTCGACGGCAACGTGCCCGTCAACGACCTCTGTTCGGAAGATCGCGGCATTCAGGGCGATGTCGCGGCCCTCCGGTTCCCATTTCACGCCGAGTTCGTAATTGCGGGCCCGTTCCGGTTTCAGGTCTTCATCCGAAATCGAAATATTGTCGCCGCCGTCGCCCGCCGTCACGCCGGACGGACTGGCTGAGGTGGCGAAGGAGGCGTAGACGCTGGTGTTGAACGCCGGCTTGTAGACGGCGCCGACCTGATAGGTGAACAGCGTGTCGTCATTGTTGAGGTCGGTGGACGTGTCAGTGCGGAAATCATCGAGCCGGAGGCCGAGATTGAGGATCCATTTTTCGCTGAGGGTGATCGAGTCGAAGACATAGGCACCGAACGTGTCGACGTTCGTGCGGGTGACAGGATTGCGTGAGATGGCACCCGTCCACGGATCGTTCGGGTTCGGATTGTAAAGGTCTGTGCAGTTGTAGCCACTCGGTGCGCCGGCGCCGAACAGGTCGCATTCGCCGCGCGGGATTGCGATTCCGCCGGGCGCAAGCTGGGACACGGCATAGGTGCTGCGGTCCGTGGTCTCGTAGGCGAATTCGACGCCGGTCGAGAGGCTGTGGTCCAGGCCGCCGAGGCTGAAGCCTGCCTGCAGGTCGGTCTGGTTGACGAAGCTTTCAGTGGTGGAGTTGGAACTCTTCACGTTCCTGAGGACAAGGCCGTTGACGATATTGCCCTGGCTGTCGTCCGGGTTGCTGGCGATGTAGGCGTTGCTGGAGCGCGAGACACGCGTGATGTTGCGGAGTGTCACATAGTCGTTGAGGGCGTGGGAGACCTCGAACTGGCCGGAATCGGTCTTGGTATCGTGGAAGTCGCGGTTGAGCAGGCCGTAGAAATTGTCGGGGTCGATGCCGCTGACGGGCTGGCCGGTGTCAAGATCGAGCGGATGGCCATAGTCGATGATGCCGTCGCCTTCATAGTGGGAATAGCTGGCGGTGAATTCCGTTGGCGTATTGAGGCCCCAGGTGATGGTCGGCGCGAATCCCCAGCGGTTGTCAAAGACCGCGTCGCGGCCCGGAATGCCGGAATCCTGCCACATGCCGTTGACGCGAACGGCGACCGTGTCGGAGAGCGCCTCGTTGATGTCGAGTGTGGCGCGCTGGTGGTCTGCGTTGCCGACAGCGGCAGAGCCGGCGATGAAGTCGTCCGCCTTGGCAGTCTTGGTCACGAGATTGAGGCTGCCGCCCGGTGCCCCACGGCCGGCAAGCGCGCCATTGGCACCGCGCGAGACTTCGATCTGTTCGAGATTGAATACGTCGCGTGACTGGGCCGAGGCGTCACGGATGCCGTCGACCATGATGCCGCTGGTGGACTCGTATCCCCGTATGAAGGGCCGGTCGGCGAAGGGCTGGCCGCCCTCGCCCATGGCCATGGTGATGCCCGGCACGGTGCGCAGCGCATCGACGAGGGTGGTGGCGTTTGTGTCCTCGAACACTTCCTCGGTGACGACGGTGACAGAGCGTGGCGTGTCGATCAGGGGCGCGGTGTATTTCGGCGACTCGGGCTCGGCCTTGTAGTCCGGCGCTTCGGCTTCGATCGTGACTTCGCCGATCTCGACCGGGTCTGCCTGTGCGGCCAGCGGAAACAGAACGAGCCCCAGCGCGGTGGTTGCCAGAAGCGTGTTGAGTTTGGTTTGGCCGGTTTCGGCAGTCTTGAACGGCATCGTTTGGTTCCCTTGGTGACCCATATTGAGAATGCGAATTACTCGCAATAAAAAGTTGGCGCAACCCCTTTTGAGAATAATTCTCAAATAGTTTTGATCGGCCCGATGGCGCGGGGCAGCGCATTGCCCCGAGGCGTCAGGCCAGCATCTGCGCCAGGACGGGAGACGCGCGCGCAGGCTGGTTGCGGAACTGGAAAAGGGCCGCGAGGCCGTGCTGAGTTGCCAGGTCAAGGCCGGTCGCTGCGCCGCCCGCGAAGAGGCCCGTGGCCCAGGCGTCGGCCAGGGCGCAGGAAGCATGCAGGACGGTCACGCTGGCGAGGTCGCCGCTGTGGTGCGTGGCGTCAGCGTGGCTGACAATGTGTGACACGCGCTCGCCGTCGCTGAAGCGCACCTTGCGGTAATCGCCGGACGTGGCGATGGAACGCCCGCAGAGGGCGACGCGCCAGCCGGGACCGGTGGTGGGTGTCTCGATATCGACCCACCAGGGCAGGCCGTCAGGCTTCACGCCGCTGGCGGTGAACTCGCCGCCGATGTCGGCAAGATAGCTGGTGATGCCGAGCGCGCGCAACGCCCGGCCCATCTCGTCGACGGCGTAACCCTTGGCGACGCCGGAAAGGTCGAGAAGGGCAGGTGTGGTGCGCGTGAGCGACGCGGCGGTGAGAGCGAGGTGGCGCCAGGCGGCGTGGTCGCCGTCAGTGGCAGCGGTGCCGCCGGTGTCGGGGCCAAAGCCGCGCCTTGCCACTTCGGCGCCGAGGCAGGGATTGAATGCGCCGTCGGTCAATTGGGCGACGTCCAGCGCTATGGCGAGCACCTGCCGGAATGCGGGCGGGACGTCCATCCGGGTGCCGGGGGGCAGGCGGTTGAACCGGCTGATCAGGGAGTCCGGCTCCCATGTGCTCATCTGGTGGATGATCTCGTCGAAGACCGATTCCATCCGACAGCGGATGTCCTGTGCATCCAGCCGCGGTGGCGCGTGGCACGCCAGCGACCAGTTCGTGCCCATCGTCTCGCCGCGCAGGTGTATCGACGCCGTACCGAGCACAGGGCGCACGGAGTCGGCACGCGATACATCGTGCGGGACGAGCAGGTTCAGCATGGCTAGAGCGGCAGGGCTTCGAATGTTGCGGTGTAGGACGTGCGCACTTTCATCGCCATGCCGTCGACGGTTGTCTCGCCTTCGGAGCCGGTCGTGAGCCAGTAAGGGCCGGGCAGCTCAGGCGTGAAGGTGAAGACGCCATCGGCATCAGTCTTCACTGACAGCTCGCCGGGCGTGTCGCGGTAGCGGTCATTGCCGGGCAGGATGGTGACGTCGAGGCCGCTGGCAGGTGCACCGTCCAGCAACAGCCTGAAGCTGACAGGTTCACCGGTGAAGACATCGTTCGGATGGGTGACAGGCTGAAATTCGAGACCCGTTCCCGTTGGCGAGAAGACCTCTGTGGAGGGCGCGCCGAGCGTAACGAAGGTTTCGACGCTGCGCTGGGCCTGGGACACTTCAACGCCCGGCTTCTTGTCGATGCCTTCGGCGCGGAGTGTTTCGAGCGTACCGCGCCAGCGCTTGCGCTCGCCATTCTCCATCCAGCCGGCGAAATAGGACGGCGCGCCGGCCGTTGAGATGCGGTAGGTGCCTTGCTGGTCCATCCGGACATCGAACATGGACCGGATCTCGCCCTCAGCGGCATGCGCGATCGCGACATGCGAGCCATCCGGCGCTGTCACGGTGATCGAGGCCGGGTCGATGGCGTGGTGATTGGGGAAGAAGAGGTCGTTGGAGATGGCCGCGTCAACGGTCACCCATTGTGCATCGCCTGACAGGGTGAATGTCGAAGGCAGCAGCCAGGCGCGGTGGGCGCTCGCGCTGCCGGCCATTGCGATCACCAGCGACGAGGCGGCAAGCAGTTTGAGGGTGAGGCGTTTCATCGGATCATTCCTTGTGTGGCGTCACGCGGCCGGACCGCATTCAGGTTAGTTTTCGGGGATGAGTTTCAGGGCGACGGTGCCGAGTTCGGTCTCGCCGCTCACCGTCAGGTCTGCCTGTCCGTCGGACGGCCAGTGGAAGGGTATCTGCACCATTTCCCGTCCGCCGACTTCGCGGACAGCTTCCACAGTCAGGACATAGTCGCCCGGTGTAAGCGCCTGGATCGCGAGGGAATCGCCGGGGATGCGCAAAGTCTGCAGGCCGGGCGCCTGCGTCGGGCCCGACACGCCATCGACCGGCATCTGGAGGTCGCGACCAGCGCGGCGCCACCATTGGCGCAGGTCCTTGAGCCAGGTTTCACCCTCGTCCGCGCCACGTTTTTCCTGCTGGTACCAGACGGCGAGATTGGCCGCGACAGTGTGGTCAGGCCGGGCGATCCAGGCGGCAATGTAGGGGCGGTGGTATTCCGCGACATTGAGCTGCGGGATGCCAATCTCGATTTCCATGGAGTCGGCGAGAGCGGGTCCCGACAGGAGGGCCATTCCGGCCAGGCTGAATAGTGCGCGCATGATATCCTCAGGTGTGAGCAAAGAAGATGAGAAGGAGGGCAGGGATGCCGAGGCCGGCGAAGGCGAGCGGCCATGTGCTGGCGCGCCGTGTCGAATGGATCTGCAACAACCACAGGCCGGACAGGCAGAACAGGATGGAAGCGACGGCAAAAATGTCGAGGAACCATGACCATGCCGTGCCTGTATTGCGGCCCTTGTGCAGGTCGTTGAGGTAGGCGACGGCGCCGCGCCGAGTGGTTTCGTAGGTGACCTCGCCGGTTGCCCGGTCGATGCTGAGCCAGGCGTCGCCGCCCGGGCGGGGCAGGCCGACATAAACATCGACATCGGTCCATTCAGCCGGCTGCCCGGACGCGTGGACACCGAGGTTGCGCTTGAGGAACCGCGTGACCGTTCGCGGCAGGGTATCTGTCGTGCCGTCAGCCGGCCCGGACGAAAGATCACTCACCAGGTCGGGTGTCAGGGTGGCGGTCGATTCCTTCACCTGCGGGTGGGCCGGAATGTCGGCCGCATGGTTCAGCGTGATGCCCGTCGCCGCAAAGAGGACCATGCCGATCAGGCAGATCGCGCCCGACATCCAGTGGATCGTGCGCACCTGCCGCTTTACGAAGGCATACCGGAGGGCACGCTGGCCGGCCGCGTTGCTGCGGCCCCGTTTCACGGTGGTGGTCTCGGTCAATTGTGAGGTCACGGCTGTCAGGTGTCCTGAGGAATAAACATGCGGGTGCCTATCATGCAGAGGTTTGCTAATGCAAGTCATTCTCATAAATTAGGTGTGCGTCATTCTGCGGGTGCCGCGTGCCTGAGAGGCCATGGGCGTCTTGCCCCTGCGCCGTTCCATGCCTAGTCACCGCGCAGTCAGTGAGTGAGGAGACAACAATGCCGGGCACAAATTTCCTGTCGGACATTCGGGTGGCGGACATGACGACCGTGATCTTCGGTCCCTATTGCACACAGACGCTGGCGGACATGGGCGCGGATGTCATCAAGGTGGAGCCGGACGGCGGCGATGATTTTCGCGAAGTCGGCAAGCCGGCGGCGACCAGAGGCATGGGGCCGTGCCACATGACGATCAACCGCGGCAAGCGGTCAGTCGTCTGGGACCTGAAGTCGGAAGCCGGGCAGGAGGCCATCCGCGCCCTGATTGCGGGCAGCGACGTGTTTATCCACAATATCCGCCCCGATGCGGTCGAGCGACTGGGCCTGACGTTCGAGGAGGTCAAGACGATCAAGCCGGATATCGTCTATGTCCATTGCCTCGGATTTGGCACGGATGGTCCCTATGCTGGCCGCCCAGCCTATGACGACCTGATCCAGGGCCTGTCCGGCGCCGCGAGCCTGCTGCCCCGTGTGGACGGTAATCCCAAGCCGCGGTTCATCCCGACAGCCTTCGCCGACAAGGTATCCGGCCTGCATGCCGTGTACGCGACCCTGGCGGCGCTGCGTCAGCGCGACAAGACGGGCGAGGCGGTGCATGTCGAAGTGCCGATGTTCGAATGCATCACGCACTTCCTGCTCGAAGAGCATTTCTACGAGGCCGTGTTCGACCCGCCGGTGGGCCCGGTCTGCTACCAGCGCCAGGTGGACCCCTCGCGCCAGCCGCTCCAGACATCCGACGGCTGGATCGTGGTGGCCCCTTATGTCGATGCCCGCTGGGTACGGCTGTTCGATGTGCTGGGAGCGCCGGAGGAGCTTCAGGATGAGCGCCTGTCCGACCGTCGCGGCCGATATTACAACATGGCCTACATGATGGAGCGCGTTCAGTTCCATCTCACGGCGCAGCCGACCCGGTACTGGCTGGATGCGTTTGCCGCGAGCGATATTCCGGCCGCACCCGTCAATGACATGGGCGAATTGCAGGACGATCCGCACTTGCAGGCGGTCGGGTTCTTCCGGAAGCGCGAGCATCCGACCGAGGGTGGGTATTGGGAAACCCAGCCGCCGGTGACATTCCGGGGGGCTGCGTCCCGCACCATCCGTCCGGCCCCCCTTGTCGGCGAGCATACCGATGAAGTGCTGGCAGAGCTCGGATTGGGCGTTCCGGCGCGTCGCGAAACGGATGCGAATTAGGCCGGAATTCGTGCAGGTTTTGCCGACGTCCTTGGTAATATGTTCGTTATTTGCTGGCAGGATGCAATTGACACATACTGCTTTACATTGCCGGTGTCCGGGCTAATTGCGAAATTGTACCGCATTTGCCCTCGGTCACCGTTTCCGACGTTGGACGGCGGCCGGAAGGCTGTCCGGTGGTAAAAGGACCCGATAAGGCACCCAGATGGCGCGACTTGTCTCCCGTTCCCGTGCGCACAGGCCGTTGGCATTGCTCGTGGCGCTGCTTGCCGTGTTTGGCCTGTCGGCCCTGACAGCAGCGGCGCAGGCCCGCGCGCCGGCCAGCGTGTTTGCCGCCGAGGTGGCCGAGCAGGAATTTTCGATGCGGATCGAAGCGCTGGGTACGCTGATGGCGAACGAGCGCGTTGACCTGACGCTGAACGTGGCCGACCGGGTGACCGCGATCTATTTCGACGATGGCGAGCGTGTACTGGCTGGCAAGACGCTGCTGTCGCTGGCCCAGCGTGAACAGGTGGCACTGGTGGAATCGGCCGAGGCGACAGCAGAAGAAGCGCGCCGCCAATATGACCGGACACTGCAGCTGTCGAAGCAGGATGCCATTGCGCAAACCAGCCTGGATGCCGCGCGCCGCAACCTTGATTCCGCCAATGCGCAGTTGCGCGCAGTGCAGGTACGCCAGAAGGACCGCGTGCTGGTGGCGCCATTCGACGGCGTGCTGGGGTTCCGCAATGTCAGTGTCGGATCCTATGTGCGGCCGGGCGATGTTGTTGCCACGCTGGTCGATGACAGCCAGATGAAGATGGACTTTACCGTGCCATCGACATTCCTGCGCGCCCTGACCGAGGGCACGACCGTGCAGGCGTCGACCGATGACCTGCCGGGCATGGCGTTTTCAGGCACGATTGCCAGCGTCGATAACACGATCGATCCCGTGACCCGCTCCGTGCGGGTGCGCGCGATCCTGCCCAATCCAGACCGGTTGCTGAAGGCCGGCATGTTCATGCGTGTGGCGGTTCTGGCCGACTCCCGCATGGCCCTGTCGATACCCGAAGGCGCGATCCAGCCGGTGGGACCGGATAATTTCGTGCTGCTGCTGGAGACGTCGGGAGACCAGACCATCGCGGTGCGTCACAAGATCGAGATCGGCCTGCGCCAGGGCGGCAATGTCGAAGTGATTGCGGGGCTGGGACTCGGTGACCGGATCGTCACGGAAGGCGCAATACGTGTGCGGGACGGCGCCCCCGTTATCGTGCGCGAACGCTCTGCCGTCCTGCCCAGTGCCGGCGCGTCAGGCAATGGCGCGGCAGCGAACGCGAACTAGGCCCGGATGCTGCTCTCAGACATCTCCGTCAAGCGCCCGGTTTTCGCCTCGGTCCTGTCGCTCGTCCTGATCATTTTCGGCCTGGTGGCCTTCAACCGTCTGCCCCTGCGCGAATATCCGGACATTGATGCACCGATCGTATCGATCGATACGCGCTATCCCGGTGCCGCGGCGAACGTGATCGAGACCCGGATCACACGGGTGATCGAAGACCGGATCGCCGGTGTGTCCGGTATCCGGTTCATCGATTCAAATTCCACGGATGGCCGTTCGCGTATCAGCGTCGAATTCAGCATCGACCAGGACATCGATGCGGCCGCCAACGATATCCGCGACCGGGTATCGGGTGTGCTGGACCAGTTACCTGCGGAAGCCGACCCGCCGGAGATCGAAAAAGCCGATGCAAATGACGACGTCATCGTCTGGCTGAACCTTGCAAGTGACAGCCTGACCACGCCGGAACTGTCGGACTATGCCGACCGCTATCTGGTCGACCGGTTTTCGGCGCTGGACGGTGTGGCGCGGGTGCGTGTTGGCGGCGCGCGTGACTATGCGCTGCGAATCTGGATCGACCGGCGCGCACTCGCCTCGCGCAATCTCGCCGTCAGCGATATCGAACGCGCCCTGCGTAGCGAGAATATCGAGGCGCCGGCCGGCAGCCTTGAATCGGACTCGCGGACATTCACCGTTCGCATCGAGCGCGCGTTCAAGACACCGCAGGACTTTGCCAACCTCGTGATCACCGAAGGCGACGATGGCTATCTTGTCCGTCTTGGTGACGTGGCCCGCGTCGAGCGCGGAACGGTGGAGGATCGCAACACGTTCCGGGGCAATGGCGTGCCGATGGTCGGGCTGGGCATCGTGAAGCAATCGACAGCGAACACGGTTGAGGTTGCGGCCGCGGCGCGCGCGCTGGCCAACCGGCTGAATGACACCCTGCCCGAGGGCATGAACATTTCCCGCAGTTTCGACAGTTCGGTATTCATCGATGCGTCGATCACCGAAGTGTATCGCACATTGTTCATCGCCGTCGGCCTGGTGACACTGGTGATCTTCCTGTTCCTCGGCAGCCTGAGAGCGACGATCATCCCGGCGATTACCGTTCCGGTATCAATCATCTCGACATTCATCGTCCTGTTCGCCCTGGGGCTTTCGATCAACCTGCTGACGCTGCTCGCGCTGGTGCTGGCGATCGGCCTGGTCGTCGACGACGCCATCGTGGTGCTTGAGAACATTCACCGGCGGATGGACGAGTATGGAGAAACCTCGCTGGTGGCGGCCTATCGCGGTTCCCGGCAGGTCGGGTTCGCCGTGATCGCAACAACGCTCGTGCTGATCGCCGTCTTCATCCCGATCACGTTCCTGCAGGGCGATATCGGGCGCCTGTTCACCGAGTTCGCGCTGACCATGGCGGCGGCTGTTGCCTTTTCGAGCATCCTGTCGCTGACCATCGTTCCGATGCTGGCGTCCAAGATCCTGAAGCCTACAGCATCGGGCGGCATTTTCAGCTTCATCCCGTTTCTCATCAATGGCGCGTTCGGCGGGCTGAAGGCGGGTTATGCCTGGATACTCGACCGGCTGGTGCACCGTCCGATCCTTGCGGCAATCATGCTGTGCGGCATTTTCGGGGGCGCCGTCTGGCTGTTCCAGAACATCGACGAGGAATACGTGCCGCGCGAGGATCGTGGCAGCTTCTTCGTCAGCGTGCGCGGCGAAGAGGGCGCATCCTTCGACTACATGTCGACCTATCTCGACGAAATCGAACGCCGGTTGCTGCCCTATACGGACTCAGGTGAAGTTTCGCGCCTTCTGCTGCGAGCGCCCGGATTCGGGAGCTCCGGTTTCAACCAGGGCTTCGTCATAGTTGTGCTTGATGACTGGGCGAACCGGCGGCCGGCCGACGAGATCATCCAGGAGGTCAACGGAAAGCTGTCCGACCTGCCGGGCATTCGCGCATTCGCGATCATGCGGCAGGGCCTTGGCGGCGGGAACAGCAAGCCCGTGCAGTTCGTCATTGGCGGCCCTTCGTATGAACAGCTGACGCAATGGCGCGACACGTTTGTTGCCGCCCTCGAGGCGAATAATCCCGGACTGGTCGATATCGACTGGGACTACAAGGAAACCCAGCCGCAATTCCGCATTACGATCGATTATGACCGCGCGGCGGACCTCGGCGTGACGGTCGATGAGATCGGGCAGACCCTGCAGACCATGCTCGGCTCGCGCCGGGTCACGACCTATACCGACGACGGTGAAGAATATGACGTGATCCTGGAGGGTGTCAGATCAGACCAGAATACGCCAACTGACGTGCAGAACATTTACGTCCGTTCGTCGCGGTCCGGCCAACTGATCCCTCTGTCGAGCCTGACGACGATGCAGTCGATGGCCGACAGCCCCAGCCTCAACCGCTACAACCGCGTGCGATCGATCACCATCGAGGCCGGCCTCGCGCCGGGTGTGTCGCTGGGCACGGCGCTTGCCAACATGGAGCGGATCGCCCGAGAGTCACTGCCGCAGGAAGCGACGATCGACTTCAAGGGCCAGTCGCTGGACTTCAAGGCGTCCGGCACCTCTATCGTGTTCGTCTTCGGGATCGGGCTCGTGATCGTGTTCCTGGTGCTGGCCGGGCAGTTCGAGAGCTATCGGCACCCGATCATCATCATGCTGTGCGTGCCCGCGACGATCGGTGGCGGGCTGCTGGGCCTTTGGCTGACCGGGAATACGCTGAACATCTATACGCAGATCGGCCTGATCATGCTGGTCGGCCTGGCGGCCAAGAACGGCATCCTGATTGTCGAATTCGCCAACCAGCTGCGCGACAAGGGGATGGAATTCGATGCGGCGCTGCGGGAGGCGGCGCTGGCGCGGTTCCGGCCGATCGTGATGACGAGCCTGACCACGGCGGCCGGGTCGATACCGCTCATCCTGTCGGCGGGGGCCGGCGCGGAGACCCGACAGGCCATCGGCGTGGTGATCCTGTTCGGTGTGACGGCGTCGATCTTCGTGACGGTGCTGTTCGTGCCGACGGCATATGCCCTGCTTGCACGCAAGTCCGGATCGCCGGGAGACGTTGCCCGGCGCCTCGACAAGGAAGAGGCGCAGGCCGATCTCGGTGCGGCACCGGCTGAATAGCGCGTCTCATTTACCGGCTTCCGGCAGCGCTCGCCGGATCAGGTGGCCAGGCAAATGGTGACCCCTGCAGGACTTGAACCTGCAACCGTCGGATTAGAAGTCCGGTGCTCTATCCAGTTGAGCTAAGGGGCCGGATGGGCGCCGGACCCTAATGGGTCCAAGGCTGCTTGCGGTCAAACGAGAAATTCTCGCTATACGACTTCACCAGACGCTTGCGCTCGCGGGATTCTTCGACGCGGAAGACCAGGCCTTCCCGACGGGCATAATCCACCGCTTCTTCCTGGGTCTCGAATTCGAGACGAACCTGGCCCGACGTATCGTCGATACTGGTCCAGCCCATAACGGGGTCTGCGGTCCGCCGGGCGTCGGGCTTCACGAATTCCAGGTACCAGGTATGCGTCTGGCCACGTCCGGAAGTCATGGCACTTTTCTGGGGTCTGTAAATCCGCGCTTCCATCTGACAGCCTCTTGCCTCGAGAAAGTTCTGGTCGGAGCGAGAGGATTCGAACCTCCGACCCTCCGGCTCATGCCAGACAGGTTGGTGGAAGGAGCCCTCCGCAAAACCACTGTAAACACTATACATCAAGTGGGTTTGGACCCCGCTTTCCGCAATGCCCCCAAACGCCTGATGCCAAATAGGCCGCGATCCGAGGTGCAATGAAGCCGGAATAGCGAGGCTCGGCCCCGCCCGCAACCATTATAGTGAGTTGGTCCATTGATGTGCCCCTTGCGATTTTTCGGCTGCAACAGGCGGAATCTGCGACGGAATGGGCACGAACCGGCGGGCCTCCGGAAACCACCCGGACGTGTCGAAATGCCTGAACAGGATCAGTCGACCCTTGACCACGCATATTTGCCCATCAAGCTCGACCTGTTGGCGAGAGGCGCAGCGGTCCGAGTCCGTTTTCGCGCGCGTCCGCGAGTTTCGACCATCGAAATGTGATCGTCTTCGGCAACACGCGTTTCTCAACTCCGTGGGATTCAGGGGGTTATTTGCGGAGCGTCTATCAAACGGCAGCCGTCAGGGCTGTGCAAGGATCCGAAGTATGAGGGCGTGTAAGTCTTGTCGATGCTCCAGAAATTGAGATCGAGGTGCTTGAGTGGGCGCTCCGCGTCGGCCGGCCTGGCGCCCGTGCGCATCGTGATCGCAATATCCGATAATACGCCGGGGTGGCGCCGAAAATAATTATGCCGGTCATAGTCTCCGGCGTCCTGAACGAGGATGAAGTGGACAGACTTTACGCCCTGAAACACGGCGCGCGATTCCGCAGACATCTGATCGGGTCGGGCCGCGCCAAACCGGGGCGATCCGAAGACCCAACTTGCGATGCCAAGAGCGTTGTCTTCCGGATAGAGGTATACATCTATCTGCCCGAATCCGATCCCGAACGTTTCGGCGACGAGGCGTTGCTCCATGACGCCGAGGTCAATATCCGGAGCGGCCAGAATGAGTGTTTCGATCCGGTAGGTGTCGCGCATCGACAGGTCTGCCCCACGGGATTCAATCAGCAATTCCCTCAAAGCCGTCGTGACGATCGATGCGCCATGACTGTGGGCGATCACCACGACTTCATCGACGGCCTCTGTCGCCGCAATCAGTCGCAACGTTTCCTTCAGGTGGTAGACCGAGAAATCGCCATTCTGGGTGTCACCAAGATAGCCAAGGGCCTTGTGCCCGCCCGTCGGCCAGCTGAACAGCAGGGGAATGCCGGACCTGCCAGACGCAGACCAGAGTTCAAACAGGTTGATTGCGCCGTCTTCAAAGCTGTTATTGAAGCCGTGCACGAAGAGCACAACTTTTCCGGTTCCGCGCTCCGCCAGCTCGCCGGTCAGCTCGTCCTGGAATTGCGCGCCAGCGTTTTGGTATTCGGCAATAGCTTGCCTGTCACGGGTGAGCACGCCCTGTTCTATCGCAAAGGCGAGCGGCGTGCCTGGGAACCGAACGGCTTCCGCAATCCGCGCGTGAGCGTAGGTCGGGGGGGCTTTGTCGATTGCGTGCCCGGAAATGTAATCTGCATAGGCCTCTGCACTCATATTCGCAGGCTCTATCGTGACGTATCCGAAAGCCATCGAACTCGACCGGTTGTTGCCATAACCTTCCGGATCGTCGGCGCGGTTTCGGTTCGTGATGTAGAGCATCTCCGGATTTTCGCGGCAGATTGACGGGGCGCGCTGTGGCAAAGACGGGGCGGGCATTTCCCAGGCGTTCGGCGAAATGGCCGCAGGGTAGGTGCTCGCGCAACCTGCGACGAAGAAGCATACGAACAAGAATGGAACCAGTCTCATGTGCGTGCCCTCATGCCAAATCATGGATCGCCAAAGTGCAGTAAGCCTGATGCCCAGGTTCCGCCAATCAAGATCGCAAGGATGAGCGACACATAGCATTGCGGAAGCACCGCAAACGCCAATGGGCAAACATGCCCGGCGGTCAGCTCGAATCCGGATGCGATCACGGCGAGGCCGACAACCGGCAACCAACCCGTGAGGAAAACGACCTGACGCGGCCTGCCGGTCAACAGCGTCGATACCAAGACAAGCCCATATCCAGCCAATACCACGAAACAGGCCGGAAGGGGGCCAAGCATGGGGCACGCAGATCCGGTGGACATGTGCGTGCCTGCCAGTGATGCAGCCGGAACCAGGCCGAGTATTGAGAGGAATGCGAGAACAAGGCGGTGCTTCACAATTCACTCGCTTTACGGACGTTCAGCAGGGACAGAATGAAAAGCACTGCATGTGCCGTATTCATGGCCGTTGGCAGCACGAGCCAGCCAAATTCCGGCGCAACTGTGTAAAACCCGAAGATGAGTGCCAGCAGCGCAGCAGGACTGAACAGGGCCATCCAGCGTGGGTAGCGCGACACACCCTTCAGGATGACGGCGATCCAGACGATAGAAAATGCCGTCGTCACGATACGAAGCGCATTGACGAGCGGTTCGTGCAACGACACCTGTCGCGCAAGCAGGTCTGGATCGGCCCCGCCGACCTGGATCGCCTGGACAGTTGCGGCAAGCAGCGCGCGCTGACCCATCCAGACAGTCGCCAGGATGAATGCCCATGCACAAACAGCAAAGATGATGAAACGGATCTTCGGCGATGCGGGCAGAAGATTACCGGTCAGATGCCAGTATCCCATGAGGTAAAGCGGCGCAGAGGCGATGGCTAGAAAGTGCCCGACCATCAGCCTGCTCCGACTGATCTCCAGAAAGTACCCATAGGCGGGATCGGTAAAGACCCCGCCTGG
Source organism: Hyphomonas johnsonii MHS-2 (assembly GCF_000685275.1). GTDB lineage: Bacteria > Pseudomonadota > Alphaproteobacteria > Caulobacterales > Hyphomonadaceae > Hyphomonas > Hyphomonas johnsonii. Next base: position 352,666 of record NZ_ARYK01000002.1, on the reverse strand, counting down.
AACCATCTGGATCAGGCCCTCGCCAAGGCCGGTCATCACAGCGCCGGCGAGGCCAGCCAATCCGAACCAGAAAAGCCCTTGAGAGCGAGTGGGAGTGTCCCCTGTCATGGCCGAACCGTCCGCCAGTCGATGACCTGGCCTGCTGCGACATTGTCGAGTGACCTTGTGGCGCCTGTGGAAAACCGGATCGACACACGGTCAGCTGATGTTGCGTCACCCAGTCCGACAAACATGTCTGACGAACTGTCTGAAGAAAGGCCTTGAGCGGGCACTACCTGGCGAACGAGTGACCGCCCGGCGACTTCCACGTCGATGCGGGCAGTATATGCGGCCACTGAATCATCCAAGCGTATCCTGATGCCATGACGATCCGGTGTGCGATTGAGGAGCGCCCGGGTGGGCCCTTGGAGATTGGCCCATATGAGGTCCGGCAGGCCGTCGCCGTCGAAATCGCCGACGAGTGGGGCGATTGCGAACAGCCTGTTCGCGGCGCCCGCGCGCTTCTCGACCGGGTGGAATCTCTTGCCCTTGGCGTTCTGCAGGACCTTGCCGGCATACCTGTGAATAATGGCCGGTTGTCCAAACTTTGCGTAGTTTTGCGCGACGGCAATATCTTCCCAGCCGTCGAGATTGAAGTCGGCGGCGACCACGCCCCACCCAAACCCGATGCGGGCAGCCCGCATGGCCTGTGCCTGGTCACTGAACGCGCCATGGCCATCACCTGCAAACAGCATGTAGTCGGGATTGAACCGGGCCGATTTTTCAAGGTCACCGCGCAAGAGTGCCGATGGCAGCGTATGCCCGACATTTGAGAAATAGAAGTCCAGACGGCCATCGCCCGTAAAGTCTCCGGCCGCAATGCCCATCGGGTAAGAGTAGACTGACGGGTTCTCCAGGGGCTTGAAAGGCGGTGCGCCGTCATTTCTCCAGGTTTCGACCCGGCCAGTGTCCTCGGCGACAACGAGATCTGAATCACCATCGTCATCAAAGTCGGCAAAGACGGCCGTAAACGTATTGTGCTGACGCCTTATGCCCCATTTAGTCGACACGTCCTCGAACATGCCCATGCCGTCGCCCTGCAGCAAGTAGCTGTATCCGCCGTAAGGGCGGGTGAAGATCGTTTGTCCTTCCACCCTGTCGTTGCTGACATAGCCCGAAACGTAGAGATCGACGTCACCGTCTCCATTTACGTCTCCTGGCGCAATCGAAAGGGCGGTCGTGCCATCTTCGGGTGTGAATATGATCTTGCCGTCGCCCAGCCGGCCTGACGTGTTCCGGTACAACCAAACGCCGCTCTCTCGCGCAACAATCAGGTCGGTCCAGCCGTCTCGGTCCACGTCAACAGAAACACCGCCCATGGTCGCGTCTCCGGCTGGTTTTGAGAGGTCATGCGCCTGGCTCCTGCTCTCAAATCTTCCAGACACGCTGCTATAGCTGAACAGGCCATCCGGCTGGTCGCGCCCCCCACCCAGAAAAACGTCTTCGTGAAGATCGTGGTCGGTGTTGATGACGACCCCGGCCATGAAGGGGAGTGCGCCCGTCTCGGCCTGGATGTCGGACCGGTTGTGGAATGCCAGATCAACCGCAGAAAATGTCAGATCGGTTTTACCCTGCGGTTGCCATTCGAGTTGGAACAGCCGAAAACCAAGCCAGCTCGAGCTGAGCAGCATGACGAGGATCGTTCCAAGGCCGAATGCTCCACAGCCGAACCAGAACCATTTGCGCACAAAACTCTGCATGTCCTTCTTCCCCCCGGTCCTGAGTTCAAACGCCGGGGCGTTCGAGTTTGATCAGCCTGTCGACCGAGAATAGACCCGGGCCACGGGCCAGGATGACAAACAGAAGCGCTGCCCACCAAACGTGGCTGCCCCACCAGCTGTCTGCGTCTGGAAAAACAAGGCGCTCGATCACCAGCGTCATCGTCAGGAGACCAGCGGCGGCGAAGCGTGAGGTCAGCCCGAATATGAGCAGGATCGGAAGAAGGATCTCCATGATACCCGCCATGTTGGCGAACCGCTCGACGATCCACTGCATCGTCGGCGCGTACGTTCCCTCGACTTGGTCTGTGCAAAGCACGAGGGCCCCGGCGCGCTTTTCCTCCGGGCAGAAGAACTCGTAGAGGAAGAGGTCGTACTTGTCGGGATTGAATGACAGGAAACCGTTCCATTTAGTGAAACCGGACATCAGGAACACCCGGGCGACTGCCAGGCGGGCCGCCAGTAGGGCAAAGGGTTCAAGAAGGTCTGCCTTCTGTGTGAACCAGGTATATCCGGATATCAAAGTTGTTCTGATCTTCATTGTGAGGTCCCCTGAAGTGATGTGGCGTTGACAAAGATGCCGGATGCGAACGTGCCGGCGATAAGGCTGGAAAGGTCAATGTCGGGCTGGGCAGAGAGAGCCATTTCGCACGCCGCGCCAATGGCGTGGCCCCGTGCCAGAGATTGGAGGAATGTGTACTCTCCGTGGCTGAGCTGGCGCATTCGGACCTCTCCATCTGGTCTCCAGAACAGGACATATTCTGTCCGTTGTGGGATCGGCGTCTCCCGAGACGGAGCGTTTCCAGCGTCGAGGGCGGACCAGAGAGCGGTAAGCCCCCAGTCCGTTTCAACAAGGCGAGCGCTGGGGCTCAAATCGATAAGGGTGTGCATCAATGCGTCGGGGCCATGCCTGGCGACGCTGTCTGCCGACAGTGGCCTGGCGTCGCTGGCCAGATGCGCCGCAAGCCATGCGCGGTCGAGGAGTGCCAGGTTCGATAGCCAGGGCAGGCCGTGCTGTGAATCGGCTGCGGCGAGGAAGGGGGGCAATGAGGCACCATAGCCCACGAGGCTCCGAACCGAAGGCGGCTTGGAAGCGACATAGGCACGCGCCATTGCGCCAAAGAATTCGTCACCCATCATCCGCGCGAGACGCGAGTAATTGGATCGCAATGCCTCGACACAGGCTAGTATGCCGGAATTCCGATAAACATTCGCGCGCTGCCCCGGGTGTGCATGATCTTTCATGAGGGGCTGCAGCGCCACGGCGCCAGCCTGGCCTGATGCGAATTCCGAGACGGTCTCAATGTGCTTTTCAAGTCGCATTTGGAGCAACCTCCCGGGCGTCTGTCAGGATGCGAGAGGCATTATGGACCTCAACGAGCAGGTCGTTGAATTCCGGAATATTGCCATCACGCTCGATCAGCACGGGCTTCGGCCCCCATGTGCGCAATGCCAGAGCAAGCAAGCTCCAGACATCCTCGCTGACAGGCGCGTCATGACTGTCGATCAGGAATTCGGCGCCAAGCGCTGGATCCTGTGAATGTCCTGCGACATGGATTTCACCGACGAGATTGGCCGGGATGGATCTGATGTATGCGCAAGGATCGATGCCAACATTGTTGGCGCTTACCCAGATATTGTTGATGTCCATGAGAAGTCCGCAGCCGGAGCGCCGGGCGACGTCGGTCAGGAACTCGGGTTCATCCAGGTCGCAAGCGAAGGGCAGGTAGTTGGTCGGGTTCTCAATGATGATGCGGCGACCAAGTGCAGTCTGAAATTCGTCGACCCGATTCGCGAGATGCTGCACAGCTTCCTGTGTCCGGGGAAGAGGCAGCAGATCGGCGTGATAGCGGTTCTTGTGAGCAGAGAACGTCGCGTGCTCTGATACCTGAAATGGTTCGAACCGGTCGATCAGGGCGATGAGTGCCAACAGGTGTTCGGGATCGAAAGGGTCCAGCCCGCCGAGGGACGCGCCGACGCCGTGAAAGCTCAGTGGGCGCTTGTCACGAATGGCGGCGAGCCAGGCCAGGCGAGGACCGCCTTCAACCATATAGTTCTCGGGGTGAACCTCGAACCACAAACCTTCGACCTCGGTCTCGAGCGCCGGCCGGAAGTGTTCCGGCTTGAGCCCGAGACCGGCGCTGGGAGGAGGGGGCGCTGGAAATCTCATGAATGTGATCCGAGGAACTGTGTGGCCGCGCCGGAATCAGGCGGGCGTGTTACGGTCGAGTTCGTTGAGCGAGGCAGCGCCTTCGGGCGTCACGATGAATTCGCAGGACCCTTTGGGCGCGTAGGTCCAGGCGTTACCCTGGAAGTCGACTGTTGATGTGCCTTCACAGCTGGTGCCTTTGCCAGCTTTGCAGTCATTCTCGCCAGCAAGCGCAATGCCGTAGCATTTGTCTTTCCGGCCAGCGAGACGTTCGCCACCCAGCCATTGGGTGATTGCGGATTGAACGTCTGCAGGCGCATTTTCAGCGACTGTCAGCTGAGCGTTCGGTTTGGCATTGGCTGCGCCTGCGACAGCGGCGAGTGCGAGACCGGCAAAGACCGATTTGGCGATAAAGCTGGTTTGGGACATGAATCGTTTTCCTCTTTAGTGGCAATGGTTCGCCCGGCGAATTGCCGGTGCGAAGCCACTGCTATCGGGCGCAGGAGGAAAAGGACAATCACGACATGCCCAGTCGTGTTCACGGATACGCGAGTCGAGATTGATCGGCCCCGAATTCAGTCCATTCGTCAGTGTGCAGGCACTTCAATTTCGAGCGGCAGGTGATGTCCGAATGGGCCTGCACAAGTATACGAGCCAGCTTCCGCACGCCCGAAACACGTATACCCGGGGCGGTGAGAGAGGATGCGAAGGGGTTTCTTTTGACAAGGGTTGCTGCACCGGTACAAACCGGACGATGATCGGCACGGACTGCAAACCCGGGATCAGATCAGGAGCAACGCATGAAGACCATGACCCGTCGCGATCCAGGAACGCGCCCGTGCGCACGCCAGCCAATGCGCAGCCAGGCGATTGGTGCGGCGCGGCAATGTCTCGTGGTCCTGGCAATGATGTTGTTTATTGGGCCCGCGGCGATGGCTCAGACAAAATTCGGTGGCAATGCCCAGAAACGCTGCCAGGCGCTCCAGCAATGGGTTGGTGTGCAGGACACGACAGTCGATCTGGCCCGTATATTCAGAGACGAGCACTTCGTGCCGGTGTTCGGCAGGTCCTATGACAGCATGAAGGACAAGCATCTCAGAGGCGTCTATCGAACCCTCTATGGGTGTGCCCTTCCGCGGAATGTGTCTGACGCCCTCTACACCGCTTTCGCTCCCATCTCATATCGGACACTGGACAAGAACGGCGCTAAAAATCGCTACATCACGTTCAGGCAGCTTGTGGATTCGGCCCGCGGACAAGGCCCACAGCCCAAAGGGCCTTATCTGTTACACAAAGCTGGTCTCCGCATACATTCCCAGCCCGATCTGGATATTCATTTTCGCGCCGGAGAATGGCAACAGGCGAACGAAAAACGATGCGGCGCAGACGGAGACGCGACCAGACTGGTTGCCGTACACAAGGTGGACGATGACTTTCCGATCACAGAAGAATATCTCCGCCGGGTGCTTTACAGCGGCCTGATAGATGAACTGATGTCCAAGTCTTGCCCAGCCTCGACGGCGACCAATGTCAGTCACTACTTTTCGGAGCATCCGATCAACAGGGATGCTCAGGAACTGTCGGAGGAAGCGGCCGTCAATACATCTCTGCAACGAAAGGTGCTTTCTTCCTGGAGCCGTCCGTCCAGGCCCGGAGACGTGAGCTTCCGCGGTTTGCTCAAGGATATTCGCGGGTACGCCTACACCGATGTGACCAGATATGTTCGCAATGGACAGAAGGCTGATTGGCAATTGCAGCTGGCAGAAGAGAAGCTTAGAGAAGCCGAAGCAGCTCGTCTCGCCCGAGAAGCGCGCATTGTGGCGCGCCAAGCCTGGTTTGAGAAAGAGAAGCCGGCGTCGAACTGGCCGCTTGGGGATGATGCCCTGTTTGACATCTACATGCTGGGCGGTGCGTCGACAGTGCCGGCGCCGCACTTTCGCGAGCGTCCCGAAAATGACCGCAACAGCGGTGGTTCCAGGATCGTGGAAAACCGGTTCACGGTGCTGGCCTATGTCGAAACCGCTTCCAAGCGCTGCGGTGCGAAGACACCGAATGGCGCCACAGTATTTGAACTCAGTTCGCAGAGGGGCGATGGTCCCATCAGCACGGCACAGGTAACGGTGGATCGGTCGCTCGCCGACACATACGAAACGACCAAGCGGCTGATGGGCATCTCATACAGGATACTGGACCTGTATGAGGTGAAGCAGGCGAGCGCCCGCATGGAGCCCTTGTTCGACCAGTGGGTATGCGGGGGGCCAGAGTGGGCGCGCTTCATCCGCGGGCTGGACGTCATTTCAATCAATCGATGAGCGATGTGGGGATTTGCGAGTCGACGCCTGGTGCCAGGCTTCCTCGTCTCCACGCCGCCAGCGGCGGAATGCCCGTGAGACAGATTCGCTCATGTTTCGAGTGTCTGCTTCAGCCAGTTTGCCGCGTCGTGGATGGCCTTGTCAGCGTGAGGCAAGACAGCGCTCATCGACGTGAAGCCGTGAATGGTGTCCGTGTACTCGTGAAGCTCGTGCGGAACGCCAGCCTTGGTCAGGCGATCGGCCAATGCGTGGCTATCGTCACACAACGGATCGTTTGTAACGGCATTCAAAAAGACCGGGGCGAGCCCCTCGAGCCTCGCCAGGCCGGGGGAGGCTTCCGGATCACTCCAGCGCGCAGCGGAGTCACCGACATACAAACTCCGGAAATATTCCATCGCCCGCGTCTCGAGGACGAATCCGGTCGCATTTTTGATGAAGCTCGGATGAGTGTAGCGAAGATCATAGACGCCGTAAAATAACGCAATTGCGCTCAATGGTTGGCCTGCATCCCGGAGCGCGATTGCTGCCGAAAGCGCAAGATTGGCACCAGCTGAAGCACCGCCAATCCCGAGCCGGTCCGGGTCAATTGCCAAACTGCCGGCGAGGGAGGCAATGGATACAGCTGCCGCCACGATGTCATCGCGCGGTTCGGGAAAAGGGTGCTCCGGCGCAAGAGCATAGTCGATTGAAATGATATCTACGCCAGACCAGGCGCACAGCTTCAGCAGTTTGAGGTGCTCGAAGTCAAGATCTCCCACGATCCAGCCCCCTCCATGCGCATAGATCAGCGCGGCATTCTGTGTGCCACGATCACCTGGTTGATAATGCCGCGCCGCAATCTGCCCGCGATCGGTATTGATCGTCAGGTTGTTGTATCCGGCACCATCAACGGAGCCTGCATTCCAGGCCTTGGCCTTGGTGCTCGCACCGATACGCGCCATCGCGGGGGGGATGTCCCACAGGCTGGGGGTGCCGGGTGTCGCAAGTTGGGCCGCTGCCTCCAACATTTTGCTGACTTCCGGATGGAGACTCACTTTTGCGGTCATGTTCTGCCGAGTTCCTTTTCAGTTTGTCGGGCGATGCTCTTGATCTGGGAAATGACGGTTTGCGTGCCCGCTAGGTCGGGATGCAGTCTCATGCCCATCACATTGAGAACTGCGAAGAGGTTGCCTGACTCATCCATGATCGGCGCCGCGATTGCCGATACGAATGGTGACAAGCTGCCCTTGATATATGAGAAGCCATCTTCGTGAACTTTGGCTTTCAGGCGATCGATCGCGCCTTTTTCGAGCAGGCCTGGAAACACTTCGCCGCCCTTCAGGGCGGCTAGCTCATCGCGTACGATGGCTTCAGTGTGCTCAGTGGGCAGGAAGGTCAGAAAGATCCTTCCCATGGCTGTCGTGAGCAGGGGTGGGTTGAGGCCAGAATTCATGACGAGCAGTGTCAGCGGTTCCCGGCCGCGAGACCAATGTGCGACCGTCGGGCCGCGTTCCGACCAGATTGCCAGATACACCGTGCGACCGGTTTCGTCGCGGGCGCGGCGGGTCGCAGCAAGCAGGACGTCATATTGGTCGCGATGGTCTATTGCGGCGAGGCCGATCTGGCGCGCTTGCGGACCGAGGATGTATTCGCCTGAGCCGGTATCCTGTTCAACGAGCCCGGCGCGTTTCAAGCTCACGAGGTAACTGTGCGCACGGCTCGGCGACAGACCGGCATCGGCTGAGATGCGTTTGAGCGCCGCTCCGCCTCCCGCCCGAACAAGCGCATCGAGCAAACGTGCAGCAACCTCAACGGATTGAACACCTTTCTGATTGTCGCTCGGTCCTGACGTGCTGGCCATCTCTATCCCCCGCGGACCCATTCCCTCGTTTCACTATTAGCGAACGTAATCGCGATTGACAAAATTCGCAATTCCTTATTCGTTCACATCAAGCGAAAGTTTTCGCGAATAGAGAATGTTTGCGTCGGGCGACGGGTACAGACACCATTTTTCAGGAGGAAATCATGAACGGCAACAAGATCAGGGCAACAGCTTTTCGACTGATCGGTGTCTCGGCGCTGGCGCTTGCGGCGTCCATGCCCGGCATCGCGCAGGAGCAGGATGAGGACACGGCGCGACTGGGTACGATTACCGTAACCGCCGAACGCAGAGCGGAGTCGATCCAGAGCGTGCCCATCGCGGTTACCGCATTGGATGCTGCCGCGCTCGACGCGCGCCAGATCGCGGAAGTTCAGTCTCTCAAATCGATCGTACCCAATATCGTGATCGAGGACGCGCCAGGCAGCGGGACGAGTGTCAAACTGTTCTTGCGCGGCGTCGGCACGGACAATCCGGTCTTTTCCGGGGATGGGGCTGTTGGCGTGTATATCGACGACGTCTTCATCGCGCGCGCGCTGGGTGCCAATTTTGACTTGTACGACGTTGATCGCGTTGAAGTCCTGCGCGGGCCGCAAGGCACTCTTTATGGACGGAACTCGTCCGGTGGTGCTCTCAAGATACAAACAGCTGACCCGGTAATGAACGAGACGCTGGTCAAGGCAGAGGTCGCAGCCGGCAATATCGGGCAGATCGAAGCCAAGGCGGCGTTCAACCTCCCGGTCGTCGAAGACAAGCTTGCAGCGCGCGTATCGCTCTTCAGTTCGAGCCACGATCCGATTCAGGAGAACATTCTCGATGGCAGTGGCGCCTTCGACAAGAGCACTCAGGGCGGCCGTGCCAAGTTGCTTTGGACCGCTTCGCCGGACGTCAGGGTCGTGTTGGCGGCAGACTTTGTAAGGGAGCGGAGCTTGCCGGGCGAGGGCGTTTCGTTCAGGGACGAGGACCTGAATTTTGACGGCATCGTCGATTATTCCTATGATGGAAGTCTTTATACGTACTATAGCGGACTCAGTAATCCCTACCAATCGGTGGATAATTCCGGACTGACGGCACATGTCGACTGGGATCTCTCCGGGGGCATGAAATTCACATCCATTTCCGCCTACCGTGAGTTGGATTTTGGTGTTCGCGCAGATTCGGATGGAACTGTTGCGGCGCGTTTTGAGCCTAACCAGAGACTGGAAAACCAGACCTTCAGCCAGGAGTTCAATCTGTCTGGTGGTGGCGACCGATTTAATTGGCTTGGCGGCCTGTACTATTTTCAGGAGCAGAATGACTTTCTCTGGGATCTCACGGTGTTCGGGAATCTCGGATCGCCACAAAACTTCCAACTATTTGACCAGAGCACTGAAGCCTGGGCGGTCTTCGGACAGGCGACGTTTGATGTCACCGATAAACTCAGTGTGACGGGTGGCTTGCGATACACTGAGGAAACGAAAGATTTTCACGCGGACGGATTCGACAAGACCGGTCCGGCGGTGGCCGAGGGCGGAACACCGACAGGCACGCCCGCATTCACGTTTGACGACAGCAAGGATTTTGGCAACACGTCGTATCGCGCCAGTGCCGACTATGCATTCACCGAAAATATTCTGGGCTATGTCAGCTATTCAACGGGATATCGCAGCGGTGGATTCAATGGTGGGGCGCGGACGTTGGCACAGGTCGCTGCGCCGCCGTTTGATGATGAAACTGTCGACACTGCCGAGATTGGCATGAAGAGCGATTGGGCCAATGGGCGCCTGCGCTTCAATGCCACATATTTCTCTTCTGATTTCAAGAACCTGCAGGAGGCATCCCTGCAGGGAGGCGGATTCGCAACACTGAACTCAGACGCTGAAATCAGCGGGTTTGAAATTGAAGCGAGCGCGCTCCTTACAGACGATTTCCGGGTTGGATTTCAAGGGGGCACGCTGGACAGCGAAATCAAGCAAAACGGAAACCGCGCCAAGTATACGCCTGAGTTCGCCTACTCGGTCACGGCAGATTACAACCGTTCCCTGGCAAACGGAGGGGAATTCTTTGCATCCGCGAGCGCAGCTCATGAGGATACCTACTTTCCCGGAATCGATAATGATCCGGTTAGGGAAGTTCCCGCACATACGATTGTTGATGCCAGGATAGGCTACAAACTGCCTGGCGGTCAGTGGGAAGTCGAATTGGCCGGCAAGAATCTCTTCGAGGAAGAGTATCCCACGCACAGCTTCAACATAAACCTTCCTCCGCCGCCTGCCGGACCAGGCCGGCTGACAACGATCATGTATCCCAACCGTCCGAGAATGGTGGTGCTGCGCGTGCGAGTGAAGATGTAAGTGGAGCTTGTCGCGAGTTGCCGGGTTCGCTCGGCAACTCGTTCCTTTTCTTCGATACGGGAGCAGCCAGACTTGCGAACCAAAGCGGACTTCATCTGGTCACCGGATCAATCGGTCAATCTCTCGGCCTATGGCGCGATGATGCATGGCGGATCGAATCGGCGAGATGATGGCGAGAATCGCTGGTTCTTTCTCCGCCGCAGTTTCGACCTAGACCAAGCGCCCAGCCATGCCGACTTGTCCTTGACGGTTGATGGCCGGTATCGGTTATCGGTCAATGGAACATATGTCGGCTTCGGTCCGGCCCGGTCGGTGCCGCAAAGGAAAAGTGTCGATCATTACGATTTGACAGGTCATCTGCGCGCGGGTCGAAACGTACTTGCGGCGCTGGTTTACGTGCCGGGAACGGATTTGGCCTGGTATCAAGCGATGCGTGGATCTTGGCAGCCGGTGTTCGGTGATGGTGGACTTTGGGCTTTTCTGGAAGGTGTGTGTGGGGGAGAATCCTTCGAGATTGCGTCGGATGAACTTTGGAAAATCAAGCAAGCTGATTGCTGGCGCCAGGATGTCCCGCGCGAGGGCTGGGGACAGGGGCATATGGAGGACATTGATGGCGTAGAGTATCCAGATCGGTGGTGCGAAACGGACTTTGATGATTCTGGCTGGGATTTCGCGCGCAGAATGAAGGCGGAGGGGGACTGCGACGACCAAGCAATCGGGCGAGGAAGGAGTTATCCATTTCCAGTGCTGACGCAACGGATACCGCATCTTCTTGAGCATCACCTGGAATCCGCTACGGATATTGTCTGGTCCGGTGCCGTATCGCCGCTACCGGACCTGCCCTTGAACGAGCGCCTGTTCAGGGAGGCGCCCTGCGCCGACAATATCGCCGGTGCTGTCGAACCTTCTGCATTACTGTCTGACCGTGCAGATTGCGTATTGAAAACGTCCGGCGACGCGGATGCAGCAATTGTCCTGGCGTTTCGGTATCATACAGGATTTCCGTTCGTGGAAATCGAAGCATCAGGTGGGGAAATCATCGAGATCGCGGTGTCAGAACGGTTGCCTGGTGAGTTCGACGGCGGATCAGCCGGGCCACTTCGGCACATGGGCGTCCATGCCGTGTCGAATCTCTTGCGTTATACTGCTCGTCCGGGGCGCCAACGCATTGAGAAGTTTGAATGGGCGGCAATTCGCGCAATGCAGGTAACCGTCAGAAATGCGCCAGAGGGACTCATCCTGCGCGCCGCGGGATCCCGTGCCATTTCCTATCCGGTGGCTCGGTCCGGGGTATTCACCTGCTCGGATCCCGAGTTGTCGAGGTTATGGGATATCGGCGCGAACACAGCGCACCTTTGCATGCACGACGCCTGGGAAGACTGCCCTGGACGAGAGAAACGACAATGGGTGGGAGATGCGGCGGCCGCATTCCAGATCGCATCGTCAGCGTTCGGGGCGGACGCAATTGAACTCCACCGGAATTTCCTTCTCTCTCTGTCTGATGCACAAAGGCAGGATGGTCTGTTTCCCATGTTCGGCCCGGGCGATCAGGGAGAAAACGGGGTGGTGATCCCGGATTTCAGCCTTCACTATATTATGTCTGCCGCGACGTATTTAACCTACACAGGTGATCTGGCGACGGTTGAAAGCATCATGGCCGCAGTCGAGCGCAGCCTGGACCGGTTTGCTGCGTGGCGTGGGCCGAACGGCCTTTTGTCCGATATTCCGGAGTGGAATTTCATTGAGTGGGCCAACGTTGGCCGGGACGGGGAATCTGCCGTGATCAATGCGCTCTATGCAGGTGCGCTGGCGGCCGCCGCTTCGCTTGCTGAGGCGGTTGAGCGACCGCGCCTGCGGACAAGATGGCTGAACATTCGTGACCAGGTAAAAGATGCCCTCAACGCCAGGTTATGGTCACCGGAGCGAGGAGCATATGCCGATTGTGCCGATCCGGTCTCGGGGAAAAAGAGCGCCCGGATTTCGCAACAGGCCAATGCGTTGATGATTGTGTTCGATCTCGCTCCCCGGCATCGCTGGGATCAGATGCTGGATGTCGTAACTGACCGGCGCCGGGTTCATACAACCGCCGCGCCACCGATCGTTGAAACCGATCAGCCATTCGATCCTGAATCGGACGTTGTGGCCGCCGGCACATTCTATTCCACGTTTCTGTTCGACGCCCTCGCCAGGGGAGGGCGTTTCGGGACTGCGCTAGATGCGATGCGGAGCGCGTATGGGCCGATGCTGGATTCAGGCACGACAACCCTCTGGGAGAGCTATGCGCCGAATGCCAGTCTCTGCCATGTGTTCTCCGCTAGCCCGGTTCACCATCTCAGTGCCAACATCCTGGGTGTCCGTCCAACCAGCGCGGGTTATCGCTCTGCGAGTGTTGCGATCTCGCCATCCGGGCTGGACTGGGCGAAAGGCACTGTTCCTACGCCCCACGGTAACGTCGATGTCGATTGGACTTTGGTGAATGACACGCTGAATGTGTGGGTCAAAGCGCCAGACGCGATTGTCATGACCGTGCAGACGCCTGCAGGCTTTGAGCCTATCAAGAGGTCTCAGCAGAGATTTGTGTTCAGGAGGCTCCATGACCTGCAACGGCGGGGGCAGTTGAATTGACAACTTCCAGTCCTCTGCGCCTGCGCCACATTCTGGGATGGTCCAGTGGCGGCTTTGCGGTCGCTGTTTATCTCGGCGTTACAATCAATTATTTCCTGTTCTTCCTCACTCAGGGCGCGACCATTCCTGTTGGCATGGCCAGTATGGTGCTTTTGCTCCCGAGGCTATGGGATGTCGTGACGGACCCGATCATGGGAGCGATTTCCGACAGGACAAGAGGGCGCGCCGGACGGCGGCGTCCATGGATTTTGTTCGGCGGACTGGTATTCGCTGTCAGCTTCTACTTCATGTTCGCGATACCGGATTTTGATGCTGCCTGGCAGCGGGCCGTCTGGGTCACAGGCTTCTACATGCTGGTCGGCACGGGCTACACCATGTTCGAAGTCCCGCTCAACGCGATGTTGCCAGAGATGAGCCAGGACTACCGACAGCGCGCCCGGCTGGCTGGGTACAATATGATCGCGATACGGACCGGACTGATCGCGACGATGCTGGTGGGCCCCTATATCTTTGCTGCGGACGCCGATGTGGCTGCCGGTTTCCGCCGTATCGGACTGTTTGCAGCCGTTGTGATCGCAGTGGCGAGCATCGTCGTGTTCACCACGACTGGGGATGCTCCGAGGGTCGAGCGCCCACACAAGAAATTCCACTTGCGTCAGGAGTTGTCCGCACTCTGGAAGAACAAGCCGTTCAAGGTCCTGTTTTGTGCGCACTTGCTGAAATTCACGGGAATCGGTGCGGCCGGTACGTGTGTGATCTATTATTTGGTGTTTGTGTTGAAAGCGCCACCTCAGTCAGTTGGCGTCGTGCTTTCGGCGACGGCTGCCACGGCCACCTTGTTCCTGCCGCTTTGGATGTGGCTGATGCAGAAATGGGGAAAAAAGCAGGCCTACTCTGCCGCGTTGCTTATTCTCTCTTTCGCCATGCTGCCGCTCCTGTTTGTCCAGCCGGACGCATTCGACTTTTCATTCAAGATTCCTTTTGTGGCAGAGGCCGTGAACGGCGCCGTGATAGCGGTCGCGGGCATTTTGATCCTGGCTTCGCTCGGCGATTCCGGCGCCATCCTGGCACCCAATGCCATGATCCCCGACACGGTCGAGGCAGATGAGCTTCAATCAGGCACCAGGCGTGAGGGAACCATTCTGGGGGCCTGGACCTTCAGCCGGAAACTCGGCATGGCGCTGGGCGCCTATGTCGTTAGCCTTATGCTTGGCTGGTCTGGATTTGTCCCGGGGGCGACGTCCCAGTCTCCCGAAGCGCTCAACGGCATACGCCTGGGCTACGTCCTGTTCCCGGTCTCGTGCTATATCGCCGCCTGGTTGATCCTGCGAAAATACACGCTCAGTGAAGCTCGGTTTGAAGAAATCAAGGCGGATCTGGTTGGCCGCGCCGAGAGATAGATGCCCGAATTCAGGACTGACTGTCCTTTGAGGCGCCCCTCTGGCGACGGGATGAAGCGGACAAAGCAGTGTCGTTGCGAGTATTCCCAGGGCGGGGACGGGATCGGAACCGGAAACCCCAAAGTCGGAGGCGGGCGCGATGGCCTGTCCTATGCCACGACCAGATTCACGCCGGCCGCTTCAATAACCGCCGCCGCCTTGTCCGTTATCCGGTCGTCCGTAATGAGGGCATCAATATCTTCCAGCGCGCATACGACACTGCCGGATGACTGATCGAACTTGCTCGCGTCCGCCAGTACGATCACTTCTTCGGCTCGCTCAATGAAACGCCGCTCGCTTGCGACGAGGACAACGTCATCCTGCATCAGCCCGCAGGCTCCAATTGCTGCGGCACCCATGAACAGTTTTGGTGCGTGAAACGCTGGCGTCAGGTCTTCTCCAAACATGGGCAGAATAATATTCTGTTCAGGAAAGACCGCACCGCCCGGCACGAGGACCCGCGTGCCATTCTGGCCGGTAAGCGCCAGAACGATGTGAAGAGAGTTGGTCAGAACCTGCAGGCCGAGGCCTTCCAGATGCGGGCACATCTGCAACGTTGTAGACCCGCCATCAATCATGATGCCTTCGCCCTGTCCGCACATTGCAGCGGCAGCCGCGCCGATCCGCTTCTTTTCGGGCAGGTTGCGGGTGACGTTCTCGGCAAACGGTGTTCCCCCAAGCCGCATTGCGGAGAGCGCGGCATGCGCCGGTGTTTCGGCGTCCAGTGCCTTGGCGCCACCGCGGACCCTGATCAGCCGGCCCTGCGCATCGAGGCGTTCGAGATCGCGTCTGATGGTTGCCGGCGAACCCTCAAGCTTCTGTTCCAGCTCGCGAAAGCTGATAAACCCCCGAACGGACAGGAGATCTAGGATGGCGGATTCTCGTTCTGTCGCGTGCATGCCGACCATTCTGTCTGCTAACGGCTAATAATCAATCAAGTTCAATCAGACAATTCCCGATCCGAGCCCGACGGGCTTGCGCGCCTGCGACTTGCGCTCGCGATACTTCGACGTGCGATAAGCCTGGATCATGTCGATCGCCCCCCCTTTCTCCTGGCGTACCTTGGCAAGGATGGGAGAGGTGTCTGTCTTGTAGGCAGACCGCAGCGCCTGGAACGCCAACATGGTGTCGTTTGCCTCCTGGGCGGCGGTCAGGCCTTGGCGATCTACGAGAATGGCTTTGGTGTAGGCGGTCAGGATGGCATCAGCTGACGCCATCATTGATTCGATCGGATCGGTCACGTTGTGGGACTGGTCGATCATGTAGGCCGGATTGAAGCCCTCACGCGGGTGCAATTCGGCTTCGATGAGTTCATTGAACACGAGGAACAATTGGTGAGGATTGATCGAACCGGAATCGAGGTCGTCGTCACCGTATTTGGAATCGTTGAAATGAAAGCCTCCGAGTTTGCCGAACCGGTGCAGGCGGGCGACAATCTGTTCGATGTTCACATTGGGCGCGTGGTGTCCAAGGTCGACGAGGCACTTGCATTTGTCGCCGAGCGATTGCGCTGCCAGGATCGAGCTGCCCCAATCTGAAATGACGGATGAGTAGAAAGCGGGTTCGAACATCTTGTGTTCCAGCAACATGCGCCAGGTACCGGGAAGCGCCGCGTAGACTTCAGCGGCTGAATCGAGATAGCGGTCCAGCGACCGGCCGAGGTCCTGCTGGCCTGGGAAGTTGGTGCCATCGCCGACCCATACGGTCAGGTCTGTCGAGCCGAGCTTCTGCCCGATTTCGATGCATTCGATATTGTGTTCAACAGCCTGCGCACGGGTGGCGGCATCGGTCGAGGACAGAGAGCCGGTTGAATAGGAGTGGGCTTGTCCGAGCTGATCCTGGAAAGTGTTTGAGTTGACCGCATCAAAGCCGAGGCCCAAGCTTGCCGCTTCCTCGCGCAACGCGCTGTAGTCGTCCACTTTATCCCAGGGGAAGTGCGGGCTGACCCGCGGTGTCGCCTGCGAAAGCTGGTTGATGACGGCGCAGTCTTCCAGCTTTTCGTGGATATTCGTTGGCTCGCCCGGGATTGGGAACTTGGCAAAACGCGTACCGCCGCGACCAGCCCCCCATGAGGGAACTGCCACCGTGAATTCGGCGACCTTGTTTTTTACCACATCAATATCAACGCCAGTACGCGAGAGTTTCCGACCCAATGCATCATAGTCTTCATCCACTGACGCCATCAACGCGGCGTTGTGCTCTGCAATGAGTTCAGTGGAGATTGGAAGGGTGCTGATTGTCATATTGGTCTCCATTAGCGGGTGAACGCCTGGGCGTTGCCGGCATCCACATTCAGCATGTTTCCTGTCGACTTTGCCGACATATCGCTCGCAAAGAAATAGACAGCCTCCGCTACATCTTCAGGCAGCACATCGCGCTGGAGCATCGATCGCATGCGATAGTGCTCCTCCAGTGCCTCACCTGAATCGATGCCGTGCGCGCTGGCGCGCTCCTTGCGCCAGTCGCCATCCCAGATGCGAGAGCCCTTGATCACGGCATCCGGATTGACGACGTTGACCCGGATGCCGTGGGGCGCTCCTTCCAGCGCAAGGCAGCGGGCGAGATGGTTCGCTGCGGCTTTGGCGGATGCATAGGCCGAAGCGCCTTTGGCGGCTGCGACTCCGTTTTTCGATCCGATGAATACGATTGAGCCTTCGCCCTGCTGCTTCATCAAGCTGAAGGCTGAGCGCGCTGTCAGGAAATACCCTTCAGCCAAGACGTCGAAATTCTTCCGCCACAGAGCGCGCGTGGTTTCCTCGATCGGAGCAGATGATGCGATGCCGGCATTTGCCACGAATATATCGCATCCGCCAAACTCCAGCGCAGACAATGCGAAGGCCGATTCAACAGCCTCTTCATTTGTCACGTCGCATACGGCAGCACGAACGACGTCCCGTCCGAAACGTTCCTGCAGGCGTGACTCGACAGCGCCGAGCGCACTTTCGTCCCGGTCCAGCAGCATAACGCAGGCTCCGTCCGACATCAGGCGCGTTGCTGTTGCTGCCCCGATACCGCCAGCCGCGCCGGTGACAACGGCAATCTTGCCAGCCAGCGGTTTGGGGGGAGGCATGCGTTGGAGCTTGGCTTCTTCAAGAGCCCAATACTCAATGTTGAATGCTTCCTGTTCGTCGAGGGCAATATATTCGCCGATTGCCTCAGCGCCCCGCATCACGTTGATGGCATTGCCGT
Source organism: Hyphomonas johnsonii MHS-2 (assembly GCF_000685275.1). GTDB lineage: Bacteria > Pseudomonadota > Alphaproteobacteria > Caulobacterales > Hyphomonadaceae > Hyphomonas > Hyphomonas johnsonii. Next base: position 335,004 of record NZ_ARYK01000002.1, on the reverse strand, counting down.
AGAATTCGCCGGCAATGCGGGCCGTCGCCTTGTCTGCGGCGAAAGTCATGCGCCCAACACCGGGAACCAGCACCACGACGGGATTGGCGTCGCGCATCGCCGGGGCCTTTGGTCCGGCGCAACGCGCGTAGTAAGCCGCATAGCGGTCGCGATAGCTTGCGATCGCGTCTGCCAGATAGGCGTCGTCGTCAAGATGCGCCGGGTCGAGCGCGAGGGGTGCGATCTTGGTGCGCAGGAAGTGATCAGGACAGGATGTGCCGAGCGGTACGAGGCGAGAAAAATCTGCAGAGCCGATGAATTCCATCGTTTCCTTATCGTCGGAAAAGTGTCCGATTTTCGTGCGCGGCCCTGTCATCAGGCTACGGATTTTAGGCATCAGCGAAGCGGCCAATGCGCGTCGGTCGGGCTTGGGTGCAACGATTTCACCGCCAAAGGCCGGCGTGCTTCCAGCCTTTTCATTGAGGTAGTGTGCCGCATCGGCGATCAGTTGGACCGTGTGTTCGTAGCAGGTCCTGGCCGTATCGGCCCAGCAGATGATGCCGTGGCCTGCCAGGATCACGCCTTGCAGGCCGGGATTCTCTTTCACATAGTCGCGGATCATCACGCCAAGGGTGAACCCGGGACGCTTCCACGGCAGCCAGCCGATCTTTCCGCCCCAGATTTTTTGAGTGGCCTCCTCGCCGCCAGAGGACGCGGCCAACGCAATAATTGCATCCGGGTGGACGTGGTCGATGTGTGCGAATGGCAGGAGCGAATGGAGCGGCGTGTCGATGGACGCGGCGCGTGGGTTCAGATTGAATGTGCAGTGGGGCAGGTAGCCGACCATCTTGTCGTCGTCTTCCGGGCCATCATAGTGGCGTTCGAGATCCAGGAGCTTGGATTGGTAGAGCGTGGAAAATCCATCCAGCTTCATGGAGCCGATATCGCCGCCGGACCCTTTCACCCACAGGACGTCTACCTTCTCGCCTGTCAGCGGGTCGACCTCGCGGATTTTCGCTGACGTGTTCCCGCCACCGAAATTTGTCACCGTCAGGTCTGATCCAAGCAGGTTCGAGCGGTAGAGCAGGAGCTGTCCGGCAGAGAGGCGCTTTGCTGTCGGCTCGTCCCAGAGGCTCGTTGGAACGGCGAACTTCGTTGCGGGCTTAGATTCAGATGGCGACATCGTATCCATGGCGTTTCAATGCTCCTGATGACGGAATTTACAGCGCTTAACATTTCAAATTGTCAAAAACAATCAAAATAGATAGTTATCAATCAAAACGAGGAGGGCAGATCATGCAGGGCAACGCGATCGTTGTGCTCGACGTCGGAAAGTCGATGAGCAAATTGAGCCTCTGGACATCAGGCGGCGAGTTGATCGACCGGAAAGTCCGACCCAATGCGCGGTGCCTGGATGGTGATTTCGCTGTACTGGATGTTGCAGGCATCGCGCCGTGGGTCATCGACACGCTCTCTGCCTTCGGTCATCAGGCGCACATTGCGCACATTATCCCGGTCGCACATGGCGCCGGAATTGCGGTCATTCGCGATGGCGCCCTTGCACACTTGCCGCGCGACTATGAGGCGGCGGTTCCCGGACCAGTTCGAGACGCCTATCTGGCAGAACGTGACTCGTTCGCGATCACAGGATCGCCAGCGCTTTCGGACGGGTTGAACGCGGGTATCCAGCTGTACCAGATGGCGCAGGAGGTCCCCGACATTTTCGATGGCGCGACGTTGATGCCGTGGGCACAGTTCTGGGCGTGGTTCCTCTCCGGCGTCGCAAGATCAGAAGTCACGAGTCTTGGATGCCACACTGACCTCTGGGCCCCACGGACGCATGACTTTTCGCCAATGGCGAAACGGCTCGGATGGGCAGAAAAATTCGCGCCGCTCGCTCTTGCAGGCGATGTAATCGGGCACATCAGTCCGAAGCTGGCTGGTCTTACAGGCCTGGCGGGCGACGTTCAGGTGCATTGCGGCCTGCATGATTCGAATGCGGCCCTGATTGCTGCGCGCGCCTTCCCGGAAGTGGGTGAACAGGATGCAACGGTCTTGTCCACGGGTACCTGGTTTGTTGCCATGAGGTCTCCAAAAAGCGCTTTTGATGCAGCCAGCCTCCCGGCGGGACACGACTGCCTGCTGAATGTTGACGCATGGGGCCAGGTGGTGCCGTCGGCACGTTTCATGGGCGGCCGTGAAATCGAAACATTGACTGGAGATGACGCAAGGCGGGTCGACATCAAGCAGGACCAGCCGGCGCTTCTGGCGGCCGTTCCCGGCCTGGTCGGGCGGGGCGCCATGCTGCAGCCAACATTCGCACAGGGCTTCGGCCCGTTTCCCAGCGGCCCGGGGCAATGGATCAACGCACCGGAAGACTGGCTGTCGCGGCGCGCAGGTGCGTGCCTGTACGCGGCATTGGTTGCTGATGTCAGCCTTGACCTGATCGGGGCACACAACACGATCCTCATCGAGGGGCGGTTTGCCGAAGCGCAGGTGATGGTTCAGGCTTTGGCGGCATTGCGCCCCCATGAATCCATCTACACGTCCCACGCAATCAATGACGTGTCGTTTGGTGCGCTAAGCTTGATCATTCCCGGCCTGAGGCCAAAGGAAAACCTCAAGCCAGTCAAAGCGCTGAATGTCGATCTCGCGGGCTACAGGCGCGAATGGCGGCGCATTGCAGCTGGTGCCGAAACGTCTGCCTGACGGGAGATTGTCCGCGCGCGTGCGGGGCGGGGAATTTTACCGGGAAATTCTCAATCGGTCCGGGGGGCGCCCCGGGAAGTGATTGGTCGGAGCGAGAGGATTCGAACCTCCGACCCTCTGGTCCCAAACCAGATGCGCTACCAGGCTGCGCTACGCTCCGGAGTCCCGTAATAATGGGCCCCCGCTTTGGCGCAAGCCCTTTTCAGCTGTGATTCCGAACTGTTTTCAGCGCAGCGCAAAATTTGTTGCCAATCAGGGCATTATTACCGGGCTGGCGGCAGAAAGATCAGGTTTTCGGCTTTTTCCGGCGCATCAGCCCTTCCTGGGCGACGCTGGCGACCAGTTTGCCGCTTCGATCATAGACGCTGCCCCGGTTGAAACTGCGCCCGCCGCCCGCAAACGGGCTGTCCATGGCGTAGAGATGCCAGTCCGAGAAATTGACCGGTGCGTGGAACCAGATGGCATGGTCGAGGCTCGCTTGCATCAGTTGTGGGTCGAACCATGTCAGGCCATGCGGGCGATTGCCGGTGCCCAGCAGGCTCATGTCCGACGCATAGGCCAGCAGGCACAGGTGCAGTGCAGGGTCATCACCAACGTCGCGGGCAACCCGGAACCAGACCTGGTGCACGTCGCTGGCCGGTTCCGGATGGAAGAGATGTAGCGGCCCCACGTCACGCATTTCGATGTCGCGTTCGCGTGTGAACTCATCACGCAGGTGTGCCGGCACCTCGTCGACGATATCCAATCGCCGCTCGCGCAGGCCTTTGAGCGTCTCGGGGGCTGGCACGTCCGGCATGTCATGCTGGTGTTCCCAGCTTTCCTCCGGCACCTGGAAACTGGCGGCCAGGTTGAAGATCTGCTTGCCGTGCTGGATCGCGACCACGCGCCGCGTCGTAAAGCTGCCGCCGTCCCGGGCGTGGTCCACCTGGTAGATGATCGGTACTTTGGGGTCGCCAGGCCGGATGAAATAGGCGTGCAGGGAGTGGCAAATGCGGTCCGGTGTCACCGTACGCTGGGCCGCGACGAGGGCCTGCGCGATCACCTGGCCGCCGAAAACACGCTGGTTGGTCTGCTCATCGGGGCTTTGCCCGCGGAACAGGTCGTGTTCGAGCCGCTCGATGTCGAGCAGGGCCAGCAAATTTCCAACAGGATCGGTCATTTCGCATGCTCCATTCAGAATCTGCCGGACGTACCAGACAGCGTCGCTGCTGCAAACCCTCGTTGGAGGTGACTGGCGTCGCAGGCCCTTGGCAAGGCTGACGATTTCGTGTGCATCTTGTGTTCACCGGGATGCCTCGCATATGGTCCATACAGCCCCCCCGTGAAAGACACTTTCCCCTATGAACCCGATTTCCATTCTCGTCCGCGAGGCCAAATTCTTTCGATCCATCCAGGGACTCCTGAAGTGGACCAAATCGATCTCACCGGACTCCAAGCAGTTGGTGGCAGATGACATCGAGGGGGTGGTTGACCGCCACGGGGCGAACGTTGCTTTCCGTTTCGAAGGGGCGCTCACGACATATGACGAGTTCGAGGCCCGCGCGAACCGGCTAGCGCATTGGGCGCTCGAGCGCGGCCTGAAGGCCGGGGACTGCGTCGCATTGTTCATGGAGAATCGCCCGGACTATGTCGCGACATGGTTTGCCATGTCGAAAATCGGGGTCGTCGTTGCGTTGATCAACTCGAACCTCGAGGGGGAGGCGCTGGCGCACAGTATCAACATCGTCGATGCCCGTTACGTGATCACCGGCACCGAGCAGGACGATGTCGTGACAGGCGCCCTGGACTTGCTGACGTCCAATCCGCCGGTCTGGACTCTTGGCGGCAAGGTTGGCGACGATCTTGAGGGCGCGCTTGCCGGCATGCCGGCGACACGGCCACCCCGGGATTACCGGGCGCCGCTGCGCGGCCGCGACCTATGTCTTTACGTGTACACTTCCGGAACCACCGGAATGCCCAAGGCCGCCAAGCTGACCAACGCGCGCACGCAGGGCATGATGGCCTCGTTCATCTCGCCCTGCCACATCACCCCGCGCGACCGGATCTACATCACGCTGCCGCTCTACCACGGCACGGGCGGCCTGTGCGCCGTCGGGCAGGCACTGTTTACAGGTGCCAGCATAATCCTGCGCCGCAAGTTCTCGGCCAGCGCGTTCTGGGACGAGGCGGTTGCCGAAGGCGCGACATCGATCGTCTATATCGGCGAGCTCTGCCGCTACCTGCTGAACCAGCCGGTGGGGCCGAACGAACGCGCGCACAAGATCCGCACGGGCTTTGGCAATGGCCTGAGACCCGAGATCTGGGCGGAATTCCAGGAGCGGTTCAATATCAACCACCTGTGCGAGTTCTACGGATCGACCGAGGGAAATGTCAGTTTCCTGAATTTCGACGGGAAGATCGGCGCGGTCGGGCGGATTCCCGGTTGGCTGGAAAAGCAGTACGCCCACATCGCGTTCGTGAAATTCGATGTTGAGACGGAAGAACCGGTCCGCAATGCAGACGGCTTCTGCGTCCGCGCGGACATAGACGAGCCCGGCGAAGCGCTCGGCAAGATCGGCGACGATGTCCGCAACCGGTTCGAAGGCTATAATGACGAACAGGCGACGAAGAAGAAGATCCTCCACGATGTCTTCGAAAAGGGCGATCTCTGGTTCCGGACCGGAGACCTGCTGCGCAAGGACAAGGACGGGTATATCTATTTCGTCGACCGCATCGGCGATACCTTCCGCTGGAAGGGCGAGAACGTGTCAACCAACCAGGTCGGCGAAGCCCTGTCGCAGATAGACGGCATCTCCACGGCGAATGTCTATGGCGTCCAGGTGCCGGGAACGGATGGGAAAGCCGGCATGGCGGCAATAACAACGGACGGCGACGTCGATTTTGAAGGCCTTTACGCTGCGCTCAGTGCGCGCCTGCCGAGCTATGCTGTTCCGATATTCATCCGTGTGCAGCGCGATGCGGAAACGACCGGGACTTTCAAGTACCGCAAGGTGGAACTCGTCAAGGAAGGGTTCGACCTGGACGACGTGACCGACCCGATATGGATGTACCACCCCGAACGGAAGGAATATGTCCCCTTCACGCACGACCGGTACGAAAGCCTGAGGGCCGGCGCCTTCAAGTTCTGACCGGTCAGGCCACGCGGCCCATACGTTCCTCCAGGCGGGTGGAGAACCATGAAATAATCCGGCGCCACAGCTCGTCTTTCATCACGGCGCCCTCGACATCATGATCGATGCTGGGATTGTCATTGATCTCGATGATCACGACGCCCTTTTCCGTTTCCTTGAGGTCCACACCGTACAGGCCTTCGCCAATGAGCCGCGCCGCGCGCACGGCGGCATCAACCACTTCCGGCGGGGCGTCTTCGACGGGCATGGTGGTAAACCCGCCCTCGGTCGACTTGCCGCCGGGGTTGTGCTTGACGATCTGCCAGTGGCCGCGCGCCATCCGGTACTGGCAGGCATAGAGGGGCTCACCGTTGAGAACACCGATGCGCCAGTCGAACTTGGTCGGGATGAATTCCTGCGCGATGATGAGCGCCGTGTCGTCGAACATGCCCTTCACGGCCGACTTCAGTTCATCGAGACTTGTCGCCTTGACCATATGGTTTCCGAACGAGCCGTCAGGCGTTTTGAGAATGACCGGTGAACCAAGCAGTTCGAACACGGCGGCAAGGTCGGTCTTTTTGTCGAGGATCTCGGTACGGGGGATCGGCAAGCCGGCCTTTTCGAGGATTTCCTTCAGGTACACCTTGTTCGTGCAACGGATCATCGAATGGGTGTCATCGATGACCGGCATGCCCTCCTGCTCGGCGCGTCGGGCGAAGCGGTAGGTGAAATTGTCGATCGCGGTGGTGGCCCGGATGAACAGCGCATCGAATTCGGCGAGGCTGGTCAGGTCGGAAGGATCGATGATCTCGACTTCCACGCCCATCTTCGCTGCGACATCAGCCAGGCGCTTGATCGATGCCGGTTTGGACGGGGCGTGCTGTTCCTTGGGATCGACCAGCACCGCAAGCGACCATTTGGCAGGAGTCCGGGGTTTCGGTGCGCTGATCCGTCCGCTCGTATAGGTGCCCATGGCCTCGAGGAAGAACTCCCGGCGCTGGTCTTTCAGCTTGTGGGGCGACATCATGCGGACACGGGCAATGCCGTGCGGTGCGCTGGCGTCGAAATCGACCTCAAGGGCCGGCGTCCGGAACCAGTCCGACACTTCGCGCGCGAGCCGTTCGTAGCCCGGAATTTCGGATTTCGAGAAGGCCACGAACAGGCTGTCGATTTTCGGTGCACCCTTGGCCAGGGCCTCGCTCAGACGCTCGCCAAGATCGGGCAGGGCGTGCGCGTACAGCCCCTTGGCTGACAATTCGACCATAGTCTGGACGCTGGGGCTGACGCGGTGGCCACGTGCCTCGGCCAGAAGGGAAGCATAATAGCCTTCCGACTGGTAGGAATAGGACCGTGACAGGTTCAGGATATACGGCCTGCGCCCCGCAAACAGGGTAGGTTTGGAGATATAGTCACTGACGCGCAGCACCTTGTGGGGCGTTTCGGCCTGAGAAATATCGCTCATCGTTTCGACGAGAATGACCCATTCGGTCATGCCGGATCGTCCGATATGGGAATGATCAGGAAATCAAAGGTCATGGAATTGTTCTCAATCTGGAATGAGAGTGGAGCATTGCATAGATGGTATTTCATGAGTCCGTGCGGGCCAACACTGGTCATTCAGTGCCGGCAATTGCGGCAACGGTCTTGCGCATCCGCAAGGCCGACCAGCCGTCCGCATAGTAGGCTTCCTCGACCTGGAAGCATTTGTAGCCAAACCTGTGGTAACGCTTCAGTAGCGTGTAGTTATTCTCCTTGATCTCTAGGTTGAGAACACCGAGCTTCATTTGCACGCACGTCGTCTCGACGGCTTTGAACAGGTCTTCGCCGATGCCCTTTCCCTGAAATTGGGGGTCAATTGCAAGGCTGTCAAAGTATCCCGCATTTTCGTCGCGTTCGACGAGTAACAAGGCATAGCCGCAGACTTGGGCGCCGTCGGTGGCGACGAGGACCTGGTTCACGTCGTCTGCAACGAGATCCCGGAATTCCTCCCGCGAAAGCATCTTGTCCGAATAGCCATCGCGGAAGCACAATTCCTCGATTTCGGCCAGGCGGGCGCAATCAGGTCCCTCCGCAGTTCGTATCAATACGGTCATTGCCAGCCTCTATCGGTTTCGGACGGTCAAGAACAGGACGAATGCAGACATCAACACGACGACGGCAAGGGCGCCCTGGCGTTCCACGGACAGGGCCACCGCCATGTCCAGCCCCTGTCGACTGGAGAAGCCGATGAAATAATCGAGGACCGCAAACAGACCGGTAATGGTGATGATGTTGATCAGGACAGACAGGAGGAAGTTGTTCTTGCGGACCCGCCGCTCCTCGAGATTCCCGATGACACCTTCCAGTCGGTCGACCATGTCGAGAAGGGTCTGCTTGTCATCGTCGATTGCCCAGGCCTTGTAGCAATGGCCGTAGATATCTGAATCCATCCAGGATGCGCAATTGGCGCCAGGCGAAATCTTGAACAGCAGGCCGATGGCACGCTGCTTCAGTTTCAGGAAGGCATCGAATTCCTTCGGTGCGATCTGCCGCCTGTCCAGAATGGTCCTGCGCTGCCGCATGAGGGCGTCCGAAACAAGTTGGATCGCGCTGAATGCCATCTGGGTGCGGGCCAGCCAGAAACGCGCCGTGCTGTAGGTCTCTGCGGTGGCTGCGGGTGTCAGGGCGACCCAGCCGCCCGTCTTGCCCATGACAACAAGCTGCAGGGCGTCAGACTGCTGTGTGGATTCGTCGGCGGCCGCCTGGCTGCGGCCGATGATGCCCTCGAAGGCATTGATACCTTCGGCCCGGACGCCGTCGGTCAGCACATTGATCGAGAAGTGCCAGGTGAGCGCTGCGCCCTTGCCCAGATAGTCCTGTGCGCGCCTGATCAGGGCGTGGCCGGCGTCGAGCTGAAAATCACAGATTTCTGTATAAAGCGTCCGGAGCGTTGCGTCCGGGACCGTCGCGAAATCGGCCAGGTCCAGGCAAAGTTCGAGATAGGCCGAAAACGTATCGAGCACGACCAGGCGCGCGCCTGTCACCGCGCGGCCCGCTATCTGCGTCTCTGCGCTGCATGCAAGGTCGATCCATTTCAGACCCGGGAAGAGGGAGTGCCGGTTCTGGAAGAAATCGAATTCGGCCCCGGTCTGCCAGTCCGGACCGGCGGGAACGGTGAAACCACCGTCTGAATGGAACGGCATGATAATCGCGATATGGGCGCCTTGCGGAACGCAGCTATGCTCGGAAGGAAGGTCTGTCACGTGGTGCAACCGATGAATGATATGTCTGGGGCAAATTGCATGCTTGAGCCGGTGTGCCGGGTCGAACGGTCACGAAAACTCTATGCACCGGATTGTTCGACTTACAACAGAATTATCAGTGCGAACCGGGTTCGCCCTCACACGCACACCAGGTCGTCGCGGTGGATGATTGCGGGCCGGCCGCGATAGCCGAGCAGGGTTTCGAGCTCCTCACTCTGGTGGCCACTTATGTGCAGGATTTCTGCAGACCCGTAAGAGGTCACGCCCTTGGCAACAACCTCGCCATTTTCGCGCTTTATCGCCACCGCGGCGCCCCGCTCAAACACCCCCAGCACGCCCGTCACACCCACAGCCAGGAGACTCGCGCCCCCGCGCAGCGCTCTCGCGGCACCCGCGTCGACAAGGACAGTGCCTTCGGGTTTCAGGTGGCCCATAAGCCAGGCCTCGCGCGCCCGCGCGGGCGTGATCGCTGCAGCGATCAACGTTGAGCGTGCGCCTTCTGCAATGGCGGCAAGCGGCCGATCCCGATTGCCCTTCGTGATAATTGTCGAGCACCCTGCCGCATGGGCGATCCTGGCGGCTGCCAGCTTGGTGACCATGCCGCCTGATCCAACGCCGGCGGCGGCATTCGCGCCCGTCGCCATGGCGTCATGCTCGGAGGATATCTGTTGCAAAACAGGGATGTGGGTTGCGGCCGGATCTGTGTTCGGGTCAGCCGTGTACAATCCGTCGATATCCGACAACAGGACCAGCAGGTCTGCGCCCATCATCTGTGCCACGCGCGCCGCCAGGCGGTCATTGTCGCCATACCGGATTTCGTCTGTCGCGACGGTGTCGTTTTCGTTGATGACTGGAACAATGCCGGCATCCAGCAGGGTGTCCAGCGTTGCTCGTGCATTCAGCCAGCGCTGGCGGATTTCCGTGTCGCTCAATGTCAGCAGCGCCTGGCCGAGCGCTATCCCGTGCGGCGCAAAGGCGTCGGCCAGCGCCGTCATGAGGCGCGGCTGGCCGATGGAAGCGGCGGCCTGTTTCTGGTCGAGCCGGGACGTGGTGTGCGTGCCGAGAGCGGCCCGGCCGAGGGCGACTGCACCGGATGAAACAAGGATGACCTGCTTGCCGCGCGCGCGCAGGTCCGCGAAGTCTGTCGCCAGGCGTGCCAGCCAGTCTGTGCGCGGCATGCCGTCTTCGGCGATCAGCGTCGAGCCGGTCTTCACCACGATGCGGTTTGCCTTGTCGAAAATGTCGTCGGTCATACGGTGAGGCTCATCGGGCGCTGGCATTTCCTGTGGCGCTGTGCTGTCTGGAGGGCAGATTCGTATCCAGCTATTGCAAGGCCCGTTCCATGCCCCAATTCGACATGATCATTCTTACGCCAGCCGCCGCCGCCAATGCGGATGTGCTTGAGCACACGGCCGGTACGCCGGTGCGGGAGGGGGGCGGTGACGAGACCTATCGGTGCGGAGCCTGCAAGACCAAGCTGCTGGTCAATGTTTCCCACCACGATGCGCATGGTGTTGTCGTGAAATGCGGCAAGTGCGGGAAGCTGAATACCGAACCTCACCACCATCATTGAATCATCGCGCTGGCATGTCAGGGCGACCATGACGGGTCGTCTCCGGTCGCTTCAGCGTCCGCCTTCAGGCCCAACTGCTTCACGATCGCAAACAGGGCGTCACGCACGCCTTCTCCGGTGACGCCGGAGATCAGCAGGGGCGTGCCCTTGTAGGCTTTTTTCAGCTGCCTGGCCTGTTCAGCAACGAGTTCTGGGTTGAGCGCGTCGATCTTGTTCAGGGCAACGATTTCCGGCCGGCTGGCGAAGTCCGGATCGTAGTCCTCCAACTCCTTGCGAATCGTCCGATAGGCGCCGGCGACGTCATCCTGTGTGCAGTCGATCAGGTGCAGCAGCACCTTGCAGCGCTCGACATGGCCGAGGAAGCGGTGCCCCAGACCTGCGCCTTCCGCGGCGCCTTCGATCAGGCCGGGAATGTCAGCCAGCACGAACCGCGTATTGGGCCCGAGATCGACAACGCCAAGACCGGGGTCCAGCGTGGTGAACGGGTAATCCGCGATTTTCGGATTGGCCGCGGTCACGGCGCTGAGAAAAGTGGATTTTCCGGCATTTGGCAGGCCGACGAGCCCGGCATCCGCAATCAGTTTCAGGCGCAACCAGATCCAGCGCTCCTCGCCTTCTTCACCGGGATTGGCCCGGCGCGGGGCCTGGTTCGTTGACGATTTGAAGCGCAAATTGCCCCAGCCGCCATTGCCGCCGCTGGCGAGCAGGACGCGCTGCCCGACCTCGGTCAGGTCAGCGATCAGTGTTTCCTGGTCTTCCTCGAAGATCTGGGTGCCAACGGGCAGTTTCAGGGTGACGTCGTCACCCCTGGCCCCGGTACGCTGCTTGCCCATGCCGTGGCCGCCGCGCTTGGCCTTGTGATGCTGTTGGTAGCGGTAGTCGATCAGCGTGTTCAGGCCTTCGACCGCTTCGGCCCAGACATCGCCGCCCCGGCCGCCGTCACCGCCGTCCGGGCCGCCATACTCGACGAACTTCTCACGCCGGAACGACACGCACCCGGCGCCGCCCCCGCCGGATTTGATGTAGACTTTGGTCTGGTCAAGGAATTTCATCGGGTTCTCTTACGCGTTTCGCGCGATGCGCGCCATGTGGAAGTGATCAACCGTTTCGCCGCGCCCAAGGCAGAACATCGGGGCGCGGTCGGCTTTCATGAAGCCGAGCTTCTGAAGCACACGACCCGAAGCGGGATTGTCGGCAAAGTATCCTGACACGAATGCCTTCTCACCACGGCTCTCCAGCCACCCCAGTACGGCGCCGGCCGCTTCGGTGACCAGCCCCTTTCCCCAGACCGCCGGTGCGAGCCAGTAGCCGAGATTGAAAGGTGCGTGACGGCCAGAGCGATTGGCGCCCATTATGCCGAGGAAGCCATCATCAAGTGTGATGGCAAACACGTGGCCAGTATCATTCTCGCGGCCAAGGTCGTGCGTCGCGATCCAGGCCAGAGTCTGTGCCTTGTTCTGGTTCGGGGCCACGCGGGCCAGATTCCTGTGAATCCGCGGATCCTGGATGATTTCTGTGATCGGCCCGGCATCAACTGGCCTGACCGGGCGCAGGACCAGCCTCTTCGTTCTCATCTCGTCGCTCATGTTCGCCTCCTCAGGCAGGACAGGGCAGGGGAGGACAAAGAAAAAGGGGAAGCAGTGGCCTGCCTCCCCTTCGGAATGATCGTCTTGCGATCCGGCCACGTTCCCGCGGCCGTGCGTCAGCCGCTATTCTGCTGCGCTCGCGAGCGGTACAATATTGACGTACATGCGGCCGCCGGCCTTCTTGGCAAACTCGATATTGCCTTCGATCAGCGCAAAAAGAGTGTGGTCGCGGCCAATGCCGACGCCCTTGCCTGGCCATTTCTGCGTGCCACGCTGGCGCACAATGATATTGCCCGGAACGACATGTTCGCCGCCATATTTCTTGACGCCGAGGTATTTCGGGTTCGAATCGCGACCGTTACGTGACGAGCCGCCTGATTTTTTGTGAGCCATGGTTTGCTCCTGTCCTGTCTGAGGGCCTTATAGCGCCCTTATGCGTCCTTGGCGAATTCTTCGGCTTGCTTGACCCACTCGTCGCGGGTGATGCGGCCGGGGAAGCTCATCTCTTCTTCCAGCTCGACGATCTGATCTTCCTTGAGGGCTGCGACCTGCCAGAAGTAATAGATGCCGGCAGCATGGAGCTTTTTCTCAAGCACCGGGCCGACGCCCGAGATCTTTTTCAGATTGTCGGGCTTGCCTTCGAGATTGGCAATGCGGCCGCGGGCATCAACGGCCGGCTTGGCGGCAGTTTCGGCCTTCGGCGCAGTTTCAGCGACAGGGGCCGTTTCAGCCTTCGGAGCAGCGGCCTTCTTGGGCGCAGCCTTTTTGGCGGGCTTTTTACCGTCAGCGTTGATCGAAGTGATCGTCACCGTTGTGAGGTGCTGCTTGTGGCCGATCGTGCGCCGGTATGTCTGGCGCTGGCGCTTCTTGCGCGTGATCAGCTTCGGACCGCGCATGTGCTCGGCAACTTCGGCGGAAACAGTCGCGCCAGCCACGAGAGGCGCGCCAACCGTAACGGAATCACCGCTTCCGAGCATCAGGACGCTATCGAACGTCACGTCTTTACCGGCTTCAGCATCCAGTTTCTCGATGACGAGCGTATCGCCTTCGGAGACTTTGTACTGCTTGCCGCCTGTCTTGATGACCGCGAACATGGGTCTCATCCTTCCGGTATGAAATCAAAATGGAATATGCGCGAAACCGTCGCCGGTCCGCGCCTGAAGCCGGGGGTAAACACCAATCCTGTTCTGCTGTCAAATGTCATCTTCAGGCGTTGTCAGGCGCTTGCACTTTCTGAGCGGCCAGTATAGTGCAACCAACCTTCAAGGCCTCTGCGGAGAGGTGCTAGAGTGGTTGAATAGGCTAGTCTCGAAAACTAGTGAACTCGCAAGGGTTCCGAGGGTTCGAATCCCTCTCTCTCCGCCAGAGACATTTTATAGTCTCTGCGGCAGTGACCCCGCCGGATGCTGCGATTACCGAAATCCGGGAAGCCGCGAATGAACGAGCGCATGTTCCTTCCGAGGGAGACCGTTAGTTCGAGCAACCGGCACTCTTGTCAGCATTCCGAAGCGAGAGTGGAAATCGCACCTACATTACTCCCCCCGAGTTGGCTGACTTCGGGCGAGGTCTTGAAGTAGCGGAACGGGTTCTTGATAATATTAGAGGGCCAATCACCAGAATCGATCATCTCCAGCCCTGGCGCCCTGACAATGTTTCGCCGCTCAATCCGTGCCCATCAGGCGCCGATATTTGTCCGCAGGTAGCGTTCCCTGTTCTCGTGGGATTTTCGTTTGGCATCTTCAATGGCTTGCTGTTCCGATGCATCGAGAAGTGCTCTCAAAAGCCTCGAGAAATGCCCCCGCATGGCGGCTCTGGCCGCGTCCGGATCACGGCGCCTAAGGGCTTCCATGACTTCGGAGTGCTCGTTCACGCGGTGGTCGGAATCCTTGTGGCACACGGCTGAATAGACGCGCTTCACGGCAGCGATTTCTGTTCGCATGCGCCAAAGCGTTTGCAGCATGAACACGTTCGCCTCATTGCCTGTCGCCTTTGCAATCAGCATGTGGAATTCCTGATCAGCCGCCTCTCCGTCCGGAGAGTCGTGCGGAGCGTTTGCCATCTTCCTGACGGTTGCTTCGAGCCCGGCGATTTGATCGTCGGTGATTGTTGTTGCAGCAAGCGCGGCGCACTCAGATTCAAACAGAAGGCGTGTCTGGGTCAGCTCGAACGGGGTAACTCCCGGTAGGGCCAAGCCACCGGCGGCGAGCGAGTCACGCACGTATACGCCTGAGCCGACCTTGATTTCGACGCGGCCAACGGCCTCAAGTGAGATCTCCGCCTCTCGAACAACAACCCGGCTGACGCCGAACCGTTCGGCCAGCTCGCGCTCGCCAGGCAAACGTGTGCCCGGCGGATAGGAGCCGGATTCGATCATGTCGAGAATGGCGCGGGCGACAGTGTGATAGAGCCGCTTTTCGGACATTCTGGTCTTCCTCTGTTGACGGTCAAAGTGAGCACAATCATCCTGCTCCACTCAACCCTGGATACTTTCAAAACATACAGTACAGGAAAAAGGTTTACAAGATGGTATAACCAATTGTGCGATTGCGGGCCTGAGCGATCAAATGGGGGCCAGCTGCCATCTGGCGAAACTTGTCATGCGCCCGGATGTGGTCGACACCCTGACAATGAGCGCCCCGTAGATGCCTGGCGATCGCTACGCATCCGAACGTATTCATAGCCAGAATTCACTTCGGAGCCGGGCCAGGGAGGATTTGGCTCCATTCCATTGGACTGTACGCAATCTGCATATTGGTGTGTGACATGGCATGGGATTTACGGAGAATCCCCGATGTGTGGGTATATTCTGCCCTGGAATTTGCTGCGAAGACAGCAAACGTCTCTACCCTTGAGCAATATTGGTATAGAAGATTGGTTGACATATTGATCCGCGCCGTTAGCTATTGAAAAAACCGCAAAAGCGGTGAGGGAGGTTTCGATGGCTTTTGGAAGACTGGCGGTCGCGTCGGCGATTTTGATTCTGGGCAGTTGTAGCGGGCAGGCGCTCAAGCCCGCCCAGGCCGTCTATCCTTTGCCGGCTGAAACGGGCGCGATGATACGGGTTGCCACTCAGGATGCCTTTTCCGAAGCCGTCGCATCAGCCAAGCCGGGCGATCAAATCGTTCTTGCCGATGGCACCTGGCAGGATTTCGATGCGCTTTTTCAAGCCGAAGGGACACAGGAACACCCTGTCCAGCTGACGGCTGAAACACCGGGAAAGGTCATCCTGTCAGGACAATCAAGTCTCAGGCTTGCCGGAAATCATCTGCTTGTATCGGGACTTGTGTTCAAGGATGGCTATACGCCCCGCAGTGAAGTCATCAGCTTTCGGCGTGATAGCGAGGCATTGGCGAACAACACGCGCGTCACGAACGTTGTCATCGATGGCTACAGTAATCCCGATCGCACGCAGCGCGATCTTTGGGTCGGCCTTTACGGCAGGAACAATACGTTCGACTTCAATCATCTCTCGGGAAAGCTGAATGCGGGCCCCACGCTCGCCGTGCGCCTGGATACAGCAGCCAGCCAGGAAAACAGGCATCGGATCAGGCACAACTATTTCGGTCCGCGCCCGGTATTCGGCTCAAACGGCGGTGAGACACTTCGCATAGGCACCAGCCACTATTCGCTGACCGATTCCCTGACCATCGTGGAGAATAACTTCTTTGACCGGTGCAGCGGTGAAGTGGAGATCATCTCGAACAAGTCCGGCGGCAATATATTCCGTGGCAATACATTCTATGCATCGCGCGGAACGCTGACGCTGCGTCACGGCAATGGAACGTTGGTAGAAAACAATCTGTTTGACGGCGCAGGTGCACCGTATACGGGCGGCGTGCGGGTCATCAATGCCCGGCAAACAATCCGGAACAATTACTTCAAGGACCTGACAGGCAATCGGTTCTCCGGCGCGCTTGTCATCATGAACGGCGTGCCGGACTCGCCCATCAACCGCTATCATCAGGTGGTTGGCGCCGTGATCGAGAACAATACGTTTGATGGCGTCGCGGCGATTGAATTGGGAGAAGGGTCTGACGCCGAGCGCACGGCCACTCCCGTCAACTCTGTCTTCAGCCGTAACCTAGTGGTCGGCGCTGATGGTGGCAGTCCGATCAATCTGTATGACGACATGGGTGGCGTGGCTTTTTCCGGGAACCTGTCATCTGCGGCCCCGCCGGCCGTTATCGCGGGCGGATTTGACCTCCGCCAGAATCTGACGCCGTCCGGTGGCGCGTTTCTGGCAATGATTGATGGCGCCGGAGCATCGGGCACTTATGGGGTCGCAAAAGACCAAACGGGTGTGTCCTGGTATCCCAAGGCCTCCGAAGCGTCGCCATTTGAAGGCGGCCGGGACATTCAGCTGCAACCAGGCACGGACGTCCTGTTTACAGCCCTGAAGACGGCTGAACCGGGCGATCACTATACGCTTGCACCAGGATCATACCGCGAATCGAAGATTATCCAGGTCGATACACCTGTAACCATCGCGTCGCGCGGGGGCGACGTTGCGGTCCTGTCGTTCGAGCGCTCGCACCTGTTTGTTCTGACCGGCAATGGAAGCCTCGCGCTTGGCGGCCTTGTCGTAAGCGGTGACGCCGCGCCCGATGGATCAGGCAACAGCTTTATCAGCACCAGCTCAATACGTGGCAGTGGAAATCACATTCTGTCACTCAGCCATATTCGGGTTCAGGACTTCGATGTGAACAGGGGCTTCTCGGTCGTCTCGGCTGCCAAGGGCTCATTCTTTGACCGAATAGATGTCGAGAATTCTGACTTCGAGAACATTTCGGGAGCCGTCTTCAAGCTCGATGAAGAAACCGACGACTACGGGATCTACAATGCCGAATTTCTCAGCATCAGGGACAGCCATTTCAAGATGATCGGCGGCCCCATCGCGGCCGTCTATCGCGGCGGCCGGGATGAAAGCACATTCGGGCCGCATGTCGATGTGACCGGATCAAGTTTCGAGACGGTCGCGAATGGCGACCAGCCCCTGATGGAGCTGTATGGCATTCAGAAGGGCAGTTTTACGGGAAACACGGTTGTGGGTGCCAAGCCTATCGCCCTGACGTTTACGACCGGGCTCCCGGTCTTCACATCCAGCGGCAATACCATTGATGGGGCGACCCAGGACGCGTTTGCCGACATCGCTGACGAGAGGAACCGCTAGCTGTGTTGAACCAACCCTTCTCCCATCCAGGACATTGGGCCCGCACGGCAGGCCTGGCGCTGTTCGGCATCACGCTGGTAGCTTGCTCAACCGCAAATCCTGTTGATGTGCATGCCCGTCCAGGCGTCGCTGCACCGTCCGGCGAAACACTGTTCGACCACTCCATCGCCGCATTGAGGGCGTCGGTTGATGAGCGGCGAGCGGAAGGTGTCGATGTGCCTGTCCCCGTTGATGCTGGCGGCGGCTACACCCATGAGCAGCACAAGCAGAACGCCAAGACAATCTATGAGGCCGGCATGCTGTATCAGCTGACCGGCGAGTCGAAATATCTCGACTTCGCAGCGCGTATCCTTTCCGATTATTCAGACCTGTATCCAACGCTCGGTCTGCATCCGCAGGTCAATCCCGAAACACCCAGCCGCCTGTTCTGGCAGGGCCTGAATGAAGCGATGTGGCTCGTCTATGCTGTTCAGGGCTATGATGCCATCCAGGATGACTTGTCCGCCGAACAGCGCAGCAAGATCGAAGACCAGCTCCTTCGTCCCATGGCAGACTTTCTGTCAGTGGGCTCTCCGCAGACATTCGACCGCATCCATAATCACGGCACATGGGCCGCCGCCGCGGTCGGCATGACGGGGTATGCGCTGGGTGAGCGCGACTATGTCGAAAAGGCGCTCTATGGGCTCGATAAGTCAGGAGACGCCGGGTTCATCAAACAGGTGGACGCGCTTTTCTCGCCGGACGGTTACTATGCAGAAGGGCCCTATTATCAACGCTTCGCGCTGATGCCGTTTGTCTTGTTTGCCCAGGCCATTGAGCGGGGTGATCCTGAACTCAGGATCTTCGAGCACCGCGGCGGCGTGTTGCGCAAAGCCATTACGGCCAACATCCAGGAGACCTATGGCGGACGCTTCTTTCCGATCAATGATGCGATACGGGAAAAAGGCCTGAACACAGCCGAGCTGCGTTACGCCGTCGCGATAGCCTATGATCTGACGGGCGATGCCTCCCTGCTCAGCATCGCGCAGCAGCAGAAAAGTATTGTGCCGACCCCGGAAGGCAAAAAGCTTTCAGATGCCATTGCGGCAGGCAAGTCAAAACCATTCGCGTTCAAATCACAAAAACTGCGGGACGGACCGGATGGCGACCGTGGCGCGCTGATCACGCTGCGCTCAGGGCCGGAACCGGACGCGGCGGCACTGGTCTTCAAGGCAACGTCCCAGGGCTTGGGCCATGGGCATTTCGACCGCCTCGGACTGCTCTATTATGACAATGGCGATGAAGTGGTGGCAGATTACGGCGCAGCAAGGTTCCTGAATGTCGAACCAAAGGATGGCGGGCGCTATTTGCCGGAAAATGCGAGTTGGGCAAAGCAGACGGTGGCGCACAACACATTAGTGGTCGATCAGTCCAGTCAGTTTGATGGCGATTGGGAAGAGGGCGAGGCGTATACGCCGACAATCCTGGCCTTTGATGACACCGTGGGCGCAAGCTACGCCGCAGCTGAAATCACCACCGCGTATACGGGGGTTACCTACCAGCGCGTCGTGGCAATGGTTGATCGTGATGGCGGCGGCTCGTACGTGATCGATGTCGTGCGCGGCGCGAGTGATGCCCCTCATACGTATGATCTGCCGGTCCACTTCAAGGGCCAGCTGATCGAGACGAATCTGCCATTCACCTACGCGGTCGCACAACTCGTTCCGCTCGGCATTCGCGCTGGTTACCAGCATCTCTGGAAAACTGCCGAAGCCAGTGGGGTCGCTGCTGGCGTGACGTCTGATCTGTCCTTTTTGATTGATGACCAGTTCTACACCCTGACCTTCACGGCGCGCCAAACGCTCGGTGCCTACCTTACCCGGCTCGGAGCGAACGACCCCAACAACAATCTGCGCAACGAGCAAGCGATGATCCTTCGCGCGACGGGCAAGGATGCGACGTTCCTTTCGGTGTATGAGCGCCATGGTCGATATGACAATGACGAGGAAGTCACGGTCTTTTCAGGCGGCTCTGTAGAGCGCCTTGATATCAGCCGGTCTGGACGTAGCGATGTCTATACTGTCATTCCGAAAAGCGGCGGCAGTATCCGGGTGCTGTTTTCAGACGATACGGCGCCGACCGCGACCCATCAAATTCAGCTCGATGACCAGACCGTCAACTGGAATGGTCCTGTTGGCCTGCACATTTCGGCTGGCACTGAACACAGCACCAAAGGGGAGAACTAGAATGACGGCGCACATTCAGTCGAAGCTGTTCATGACCAGCCCGCGGCATGAGGCAGAAGAGCTTGGAGGCGGTATCTACCGCACCCTGCTCGGGCATGATGACAGGATACTGATGGCCAAGGTTTGGTTCGACGGTGGCGCGGTAGGGGACGTACACAAACACCATCATTCCCAGGTGTCCTATGTGCTTTCTGGGAAGTTCGAAGTGGAGGTCGATGGGCGAAAGCAGGTCCTTGACGTCGGAGGCTGCTTCTTCGTTCCGTCAATGGCTCTGCACGGGTCTGTCTGTCTGGAGCCGGGAGTCCTGTTGGATGTGTTCAGCCCGGCGCGCGAAGACTTTCTTGGTGGGGAGGCTGTCTCGTCATGAAGATCAAGGGGCTCAGGTGGTGGGTCGTGACGCTGGTCGCGTTAGCCACTGTTATCAATTACATCGATAGGCAGACGCTTAACGTGTTGTGGCCTGCGCAGATCGCGCCAGACCTTTTCCCTGAAATGAGTGCCGATGGGCACAAGCACATTCTGGGTATTGTTTCGGTTGTCTTCATTTTCTCCTACGCCTTGGGTCAGGCGATTTTCGGGAAGATCTTCGATTGGGTCGGAACACGTCTCGGCTTCGTTCTCTCCATCGGTGTCTGGTCTTTGGCGACGGCGGCCCACGCATTCGCTCAAGGCGTTTTGAGCTTTAGTGTCTTCAGGTCCATTCTGGGGATGGCTGAAGCAGGAAACTGGCCGGGCGCCGCCAAGGCGAACGCTGAATGGTTTCCGGTTGATGAGCGGGCGTTGGCTCAGGGCATCTTCAATTCAGGCGCGGCCATCGGCGGCATTATCTCCATTCCATTGATTGCCTACCTGGCGATCTTCCTGGACTGGAAGCTGATATTCATTCTGGTCGGAGCGGTTGGCCTGTTGTGGCTTGTGCCATGGCTGGTCATCGTGAAGGCTCCGCCAAAGTATCATGCCTGGTTGAGTGATGGTGAGCGCGAGTACATCCTCAGAGGACAGATCAATGAGGACTTGAACGATGACGGAAATCTGGATGGAGGGTATAACCCCTCCACGCCTGAGCTTCTTTCGCGCAAGCAGAGCTGGGGGGTGATCATCGCATCTGCCGCGATTGATCCCATCTGGTGGTTGTTCATTATCTGGATCCCGACCTATCTCTTTGAGGTCCACGATTTCAACATTAAGGAGCTCGCGGCTTCAGGATGGCTGCCTTATGTCGGTGCGATGATCGGGGCGTGGTTTGGCGGCCTCCTGGCGCAAAGCCGCCTGAAAGCCGGCTGGAGTGTCAACAAGACACGCAAGTTCACAATTACCTTGGGTTGCCTGATCATGCTGCCGGCACTGCTGGCGATGGCTGTTGCCGTGACTCCCGCTTTGGCGCTTGGCCTGATGTTCGTCATCCTGTTCGGCTTCCAAACGGCCATCGGGAACGTCCAGACCCTGCCCAGCGATTTTTACGGTGGCAAGACGGTCGGAACATTGTCCGGGTTCGCTGGTATGGCCGCCAAGCTCGCGGCGGCTGGCCTGACCTATCTTGTGCCCTGGCTGACGATGGGCGCAAATTACGCGCCGGTCTTTGTCCTGGGCGCTGCTCTAGCCATCACGGCGATCGCGAGCGTGTGGATCTTGTGTGGTGAGATTCGCCCCCTCAAGCCCCGCACCATCGCGGCCTAAAATCATCGCCTGATCCTTTGACCATCGATCTGCAAGTAACAGGAAAAGAATATGAGTGACCTAAAAGGTAAGACAGCCATCGTGACCGGTGGCTCCCGCGACATCGGCCGGTCCTGCTCCATCAAGCTGGGAGAACAGGGCTGCAATGTCGTCGTCAACTACAACGCCAACCAGACTGCCGCTGACGAGACAGTCGCAGCCATCAAGGCGGCTGGCGGCAGAGCCATCGCCGTGAAGGGAGACATGACCAGGAAGGCTGACGTGGACAGGCTCGTTGCCAAGACGGTCAAAGCTTACGGAGCTGATATCCATGTTCTGGTAAACAATGTTGGCGGCTTGGTAGCGCGCAAGAAACTCGCCGAGATGGACGAGGAATTCTTCAATCACGTCATGGCTCTGAACATGAACTCGACATTCCTGGCAACACAGGCGGTTGTTCCGCATATGCCAAAGGGAAGCTCGATCGTGAATCTTGCATCACTGGCCGGCCGTGACGGCGGGGGTGGCGGCGCGTCTGCCTACTCTGTGTCCAAGGGGGCGGTGATTACCTTCACACGGTCGATGGCCAAGGAACTTGGCCCTGAAGGCATTCGCTGCAATGCGCTCTGTCCTGGCATGATCGACACGACATTTCACGATACGTTCACGCCGGATGCTGTTCGAAGGAATGTCGAGAGTTCAGTGCCCTTGCGTCGTCAGGGTCATCCCGATGAGTGTGCGGAGACGGTAGTGTTTCTCGCGTCTGAAAAGTCGGCCTACATCACAGGCGCGAACATTGATATAAATGGCGGTATGTTCTTCTCGTAAGGTGACGGCCTCCCTGCTGCTTCAGGTGGACCGGCGCGTACTCTGGGACTGCGCGTCGGTCCATTGTCTTCAAATCAGAAAGTGTGGATATGACAGCCACCATAGTAACCCTCGGTGAACTGATGATGAGGTTGTCGCCGCCACGCAAGTTGCGCTTGAGGCAGGCGACGTGTTTCGATGTTTGCCATGGCGGTGCGGAAGCGAATGTTGCGGTATCCCTCGCAAATTTCGGCGTTGTCGCGCGCTTTGTTTCAGCTTTGCCGGACACCGAACTGGGCACTCAGGCGTTGATGACGCTGCAGGCACAGGGCGTCGATGCGCGCTTTGTGTCTCGCAGCGATGGCCGCATGGGCCTTTATTTCATGGAAGAGGGGGCAGACTATCGCGCTGGTTGCGTGATCTATGACCGTGCCGATAGCGCCTTTACACACCTTGATGCGGCAAGTGTGGATTGGGATGCCGTTTTCGATGGTGCAGACATGTTTCATCTGAGTGGCATCACGCCGGCGATATGCGCAGCAACGAGGCGCCTGGCGGAGCGGAGTGTTGCAGAAGCCAGAAGCAGCGGGGTGCCGGTCTCCATTGATCTCAATTATCGAGAGCGTTTGTGGACTTACGGTGTGGCGCCTTGCGATGTCCTGCCGGCACTGGTCGAGCAGGCCGACACGCTGATTGCCGGCCGGGGTGATTGTCCTGCCTGTCTCGGCATCGACGGAGATGGTGAAAACGGTAGCGATGAATGGGCGCATTCACTCGGCGTGAAGCTGACAGACCGATTTCCGAACCTGGCCAATATTGCCATTACAATCCGCTCGTCCACAACCGCTGAGCACCATGAGTGGAAGGCCTTCCTGCGCCGGGGCGACAACGCGGTCTTCTCGCGTGCCTATGACATGCATGGCGTCATCGACCGCGTGGGCACAGGCGACGCATTCAGCGCGGGTCTGATCTACGGGCTTGTCCAGCATCAGGACGCGCAAGAGGTGGTGGATTTCGCCGCTGCCGCCAACTGCCTGAAACACGCCATCAGAGGCGATGCGAATTGCGTCACCGTCGATGAGGTCAAGGCCCTCGCCAGCGCGACCTCATTTGGGCGATTGAGACGCTAGGCAGGCGCCGGGCCTGCGCCACTGCAAGCGATTCTGGTCGCACTCGCGGCGTGTGGCCACTCTCCCGGTGCTTTCGTTGATCTGCAAAAGTGTGGCCCGTTTCGGTACGGGATCGCGTTAGTTGGCCATGGCCGCAATCTGTGCACGAGGCGTCAGCGCAGTCGGCTTCGCATCCGTACCACCGAGAGCAGGTTGCCATGCCATATGTACGGTCCAGATTGACTACCAATTCAAATTGATTGGAGAAAAAACGTGCTGTGCCGGCCTGCATTGGTCCGTCAGTTGTGTCGTATTATTGCTACATGGCAACAGAAAACCATAATTGGTAGGACCAATAAATCAAAATAAGTAAACCAAAGCGGTTGACACTTTATGGGGTTGCGTGTTGGCTATCGGTCAAGCCTTCGCCTCGAGATGAAGTCTGAGATAATTCCAAAGGGAGAGAACCGGAATGCCAACTCAATCACAAAAGAACTCCGTCCGCTGTGGACCTAGCCGGTTTTGGCGCGCTGGCTTGCTTGCGGGTGTGGCGTTGCCGCTGGGCTCGATGGCTTTGGCGCAAGAAGACCCTGCAGCGGTGCCGGCAGCCTCGGTTGAGGGAGAGGCGCGCCAGGACGTCGTTGTTGTTACCGGGATCCGGGCCTCGCTCGCGACGGCACTCAATGAGAAACGCGCGGCTGACAACCTGGTCGAGGTCATCCGGGCAGAAGATATCGGCAAGCTGCCGGATCAAAACCTCGCCGAAGTTCTTGAGAACATCCCGGGCGTCCAGATCACGCGTGAAGCAGGTGTTGGCAAAGGCGTTCAGATCCGCGGTACGAATTCAAACCGGACAGAGATCAACGGTGTATCGACGGTGGGCTCTGGCTCTGGCCGCGGCGGCATCAGCTTCGAGGACGTTTCTGCTGCCATGATCGCAGCCGTTGAAGTTACCAAGGCGTCCGAAGCGAAAACGATTGAAGGTTCCGTCGGCGGGACCATCAACCTGCGAACAATTCGTCCGCTTGATCTGGACGATCGTCTGTTGAGTGTGCGCATTCAAGGCGAAGACAGCAGTCTGACAACCGATGGCATCAAGCCCAGATTATCCGGCGCCTATGGTGACAATTGGACAACATCCGCCGGCGAGTTCGGAGTCGTGGCGAGCTTGAGCTATGCTGAACAAGATGCGACCGCCTTCCGTCCGCGCGTCGATCGCGACAATTTCGTCGCAGCAGATGGCGGCTCCGCGAACGCCCAAGCGTTCAATTTTCTGCCCATTCAGTTCCTGATCCAGGACTATGACAACTACGAATCGGAAACGACCAATTTTTCCGGTTCGTTGGAGTTCAGGCCAACTGGTCTTGAGAACATGAAGTTCTATTTTGATGCAATCGTGAACGATCAGGAGCGCAGGGAACAGAGCTCTCGGGTACAGGCGTCAGGCGTTTCCGATCTTGCTGGTACATCGGTTCCCGATCAGTTTGAAACGGTCAATTTTGGCTCCATTGGTGGCCAGAATCTCGGTAGCGTGGAAGCGGCGGTCCGGGGCGTCATTCCCGTCCAGTCCGACGGGAGTGACGGAAACCTGCGTCTTTCGGGCGATACAAACTCTCGCCTGACGGACAGCCGGATTTTCCGATTGGGTACAGACTGGACCCTCGGTGACAAGCTTTCAGGGCGCGTCGAGATTGCGACCGCAACGTCTGACACCAAGACCCCCAGCATCAATACGACGCTCAATTTCCTCAACCCGAATGCGCCCACCTCGCCGACGTACACGGCAAACGACAACGGCACGCCGTTCGCCTACGATCTGACAGGGGGCAGACTGACATGGGGTATCGCCTATGATGCCCCCTTCGCGCCGACAGCTGCGGATATGGTTGATCCTGCGAACTATGCGCTTCAGCAGGT
The DNA here is from genome assembly GCF_000685275.1 of Hyphomonas johnsonii MHS-2. Taxonomy (GTDB): domain Bacteria; phylum Pseudomonadota; class Alphaproteobacteria; order Caulobacterales; family Hyphomonadaceae; genus Hyphomonas; species Hyphomonas johnsonii. The sequence continues at coordinate 309,921 of NZ_ARYK01000002.1, read as the reverse complement.
GCAACTCTCAAAAAGCAAGGCAGAGAACTCCGAAGACGCATTCCGGGCCGATTTTACGTACGAGGAAAACGAGAGCTTCTCCTTTGACTTCGGCTATCGCTTCAACAAGACGACGAGCCTCAATGACGATATCACCTCAAACGTCTCCTTGAGTCTTCTGCGCGACAGTCCAACGGGGGATCTGTTCGCAGACCTTCTCGCTCCGGGGCCGAACAACTTTAATGCAGCTGATGGAAGAGCGCTCTATGTGCGCGATTTCCTTCTCATCAACCCGGATATCGTCGCTTCAGATCCGCAGCGGGTTCTCGACACGCTGAACGCCGCTATTGCGGCGAACAATTTGATCACGGGTTCAACCCGCGGTCCGATCAGTGCACCAACATCGGCCCAGGCGGCGTTCTTCGATATCGAGGAAAAGACCCATGCCTGGTATGGGCAGGCTAATTTCAGTGCCGGCATGTTCCGCGGCAATGCCGGCCTTCGCTACATCCAAACCGATATCGCGTCGACCGGAAACACGATCGTCGGTGGCGTGGCAGCGCCGACGACGACAGAGGGCAGTTATGATTTCGTGCTTCCGCGGTTCAACCTCGTGGCAGACGTTCGTGACGATGTGGTTTTGCGCGCCAGTTGGGGCAAGGATATCCGACGCCCGGATTTTGACGACCTGTCCACATCGTACACGTTTACCACGAGCCCTAACCCGGCTGTAAATCTGGGCAATCCGGGCCTGGAACCTCAGGTAACGGAGTCCTTTGACCTCGGGGCAGAATGGTACTTTGCGCCATCGGCCGTGCTGAGCGTCGGAATTTTTCAGAAGAAGCGCACCGGACTGTTTGTCTCTCAACAGGAAAATCCGGTAGAAACACCTACGGTGGATGCCAATGGCGTTACACAGCTGGTTCGTGATGTTACCGACCCTTGCGAAGGTGGTGGTATTTTCAACCCCATCTCTCCTCGGAACGTTTTCGCGCCGCTAGATCCTGTTACGAACCTGCAGACAACCTCGGGTGTTGCCGGGGTATGTGTTCCGTCAGCGCAACTGGTGAACGATCCGGGGGAAACCACCCAGAAAGGTGTTGAGGTTGCCTTCCAGTATGATCTGTCAGCGTTCGAGGACAGACTCGGCTGGGCCTCAGGCTTTGGTGTTGTGGCAAATTACACCCACCTTAGCTTTTCCCCTGGTGAGGGCGTTTGGGAAGCCACATCGCGTGCTGCGACGGTTTTTGCCGCCAACGGTGCCACGGATGTTCAGTTGCCGGTGACGGAGATTGATCTGTCTGAGGATTCCTACAACACAACGCTGTACTATGAAAAATACGGGCTTTCAGCCAGAGCGCGTTATACGTGGCGTTCAGCCTACCGTTCGGAAGATTTCGGCAGCACCTCCAGTTATCCTTGGGGCTTCCCGGTTATTCAGGAAGCCAGAGGACAGCTCAATGCCAGTATCAACTATGCTGTGAATGAACATCTGAACATCGGAATTGAAGGTGTGAACCTGACCGAGTCGCCTGTCGAGCAGTCGTGTGTCAACGAAGGCGGCCTGCTGTGTTTCCAGGGCCTTACGGATCGGCGTGTCGTCTTTGGTGCCAGCTACAACTTTTAGAGAAAAGTTCCGTTGGAACAACAGCGGCCCGAGTCAAACGAAGAGCGCCTCACTGATGTGGGGCGCTTTTCTTGAGCGGACAAACGTGAGTATCGAACGTCGAAAGACTTGCGCCGATAAGAGAAACCGAGATTTGAAAACGAAAGTGTCTTGGCGTTCAGCTGAGTCAGAAGGGCAAAGACACATAGCGATCTGAACGGCGCGGATAGCAGATAAAAAGCCATTGTGAAGGGTTATGACGGCATTGTCAGCGGAACCGGGGTCGAGACGGCGCATCCTGGCGTTTAGCCTCAGGAAATGACAAAATCACCCTTTCGCTATTTTAAGACATCGCCTGAAATCATCCAGCTCGCGGTGATGATGTACGCGCGGTCTCCGCTGTCTTTGCGCAATGTCCAAGACTTGCTGCATGAGCGCGGCAACGATATCTGCCACGAAACAGTCCGGCATCGGGTAGACTGATTTTGGATCTATTTCGCCCATAGGATCCGGAAGCGTCGGTCAGGAAGAATGAGACAGTCGCCGCAATGGCAGTTGCATCTGGACGAGGTGTTTGTGAAGATCGGTGGGCAGACTCACTATTTGTGGCGTGCCGTTGACCATGAGGGTGAAACCCTGGAGTCCTTCGTTACGAAGTCACGCGATAAAGCTTCAGCCCTGAAATTTATGCGAAAAGCGATGGAGCGTTACGGCAATCCGCAGTTTGTTGTGACAGATCGTTGCCGCTCATGCCGTGCCGCAATGAAGATGATCGGAAACGAAGCGCGCCAGGAAACTGGCCGGCATCTCAACATTCGGGCCGAGAATTCACACCTGCCCTTCCGAAGGCGAGAGTAAGCAATGTTGCGATTTCGTCGCATGCGAAGTCGGCAGAAGTTCGTCCCAATCCATTCGTCAGTGTACAATCACTTCTACTTCGAAAGGCACATCAACTCCCGAATTCGATTCAAACAGAAACGCGACGCCGCCCTTCGCGAGTGGCGCGACCTTCTCGTCGCCTAACATTTGCTCGTTCGCGAATAATGGAGACGGGTTCGCATTGGCCTGCCAGCATCAGCCCGACAGCGGCCGCGATCAGGTGTTTGGCAGCAGCCAGGGTTCGTTCTGAATTCTCAAGATGACATCAGTCCGGCTGGTTGCATTCAGTTTTTTCAGGATGGATGAGACGTGATTTTCCACCGTTCGGCGCGAACGCGAGAGCGCGTCGGCGATCTCCTGATTGGTGGCGCCGACTGCAAGCTCGCGCAGGACTTCCTGCTCGCGGTTTGTCAATCCCATCGGGTGTGAGCGGGCGGCGGAATACGGACCTCTGGGCTCTTGCGCCAATGCTCCCTGAATTCCCCGCTCTATCGCAATATTGCGGCATTGGGTGACGAGCGGTCGCGCCTGCATTTCTACAGCGATGCGGTGCGCGGAAATGATATCGGTGTGGCCTCCGCAAAGCATCCGAAGATAGGCTTCGTGATATTTCATCCCCAGACCACCAAAGGCGCGGGCTGCTGCGTCCAACTCGCCGGCCTCGATATGCTGATAGGGTGGGGGGAGATCGCCGAACATACGCCTCTCCAGATCCAAGCCGCACCGCAACCCCCAGAACCAGAGTTCAGCCATGCGCCAGTTCATGACAGAATCCTTTCCCACCGAAAGTACGGCGTTGAGGTGCTCTTCTGCGACAGATGGCGTGCCATCCAGCGCCGCGGCCTCAACAAAGGTAGTTCGGACGGGAACAATATACTGGGATTCGCCGGTGCTGAGGGCAGCGCGCAGCGCCTCCGAAAGCGCGGTGTGAGCGCCCGGCCGCCCTAGTCGTACGCGTGCCTTGGCGAGGACAATCTGCGCCGGAAGCTTCATCAGCAGTGTTTGATTGCGCCTGTCCATGACGCCCTGGGCGATGGTCTCTGCGTCTGTCAGGCGGCCCTGGGCAAGCCGTAGATGGGCAAGCCATCCGATCAGATAGAAAGTCCACGAATCCAGATCGTGTTCCGTGTCGAAAGCAATGCCGTCTGAAAGGACCTGCTCGGCCAGAGCGAAATCCCGGAACTCGACGGCGTACTCCGAAAGGTTGGTATACACTCGAGCGACGTCTTCATGGCGCCCGAGCTTGCGGGCCAGTTGCAGGCTTCTCTCCATGTCCGCCAGCCCCTCAACGCTGCCACGAAGAAGTTTTGCCGATCCGACATTGTTGAGTGCGTGAATAAGCACGTCGTCACTGTCAAATGCGGCGGCCATATCGATAGCCCGTTCTCCCCAGGCAATCGCTTCCGGCATGCGATCATTCAGCATGTGGAACTGGGACCTCATACTGAACGCCATCGCCTTTTCCGCCGAGGCCCCTTCGTTTTCGAAGATTTCAACAGCGCGGTCGAGAAATTGAAGCGCCTTGGATGCCTCGCCCCGATACCAGTAGAGGCGCGACAGCCAGCGCAGATTTTCGCCGACCTTGTCGGTTCGGCCCAATGCGCGCCAGAGGCTGACTGCGTGCTGCCGCGCATCGATGACATCGTCGTCAATTTGCAATGACAGACCCGCTTCATAGGCCCAGTTTTCGTAGAGCGTTGCAGCAAGCTCAGTATCCGCATCACTGACGAAATCCAAAGCTGTCGCGAGATGGCCCGTCGCTTCGCGGTGCGCCCCGATTTCGGCGGCTCTTCTTGCCGCAATCGGGGCGTACTCCAACACGGCGGCCGAATTCAACGCACCGGCAGCATGGTGTACAAGCTGGTCCAGTGGTGGGTCATCGCGGTTCAGGAGGGTGGCAAGCAGCTTCTCGTGGATCTCGGTCTGTTCGTTTCTGGTGAGTCGGTCGGCAGTTGCCAGCCTTGCCAGTTCATGACGAAACCTGATCAAGCCATCCCCGTCCTGTTTGAGCAGTCCATGACCGATACAGCCTTTGGCGAGGATGTCGACAGGCTCTTCGAACAGCCCATCGAGCAGGGTCAGATCGATCGGCACAGGAATGAGGCTCGCCGTTTCCAGAAAGGAGCGCTCCGGCGCGGTAATCCTGTTGAGCCTGCCATTGACGACTTCCCGGACTGACCGTGGGGCGACCGTAATTTCGTTGCCCTGTGAGGCGAGTAATTCGGTCACAAAGAAGGGGTTTCCACCTGACACGGACAGGATCTCGTCGGTCGAGAATTTTTTTGAATGATTGAGCTGAGCAATGCCATCGAATGACAAGGGTTTAAGGGTGATATGATGCACTGATTTCGAGGGTAAGTCGCCAAGTACCTGATGAAGCGGGTGGGCCTGGTCGATTTCGTCATCCCGGTAGGTCGCGACCAGAACGATTGACAAGGCCGATATACGTCGCCCGAGGAAGCGCAGGAAATCCAATGTGCCAAAATCAGCCCAGTGGATATCTTCAATGATCACGACGCCAGGCCTGTCGGGACTTGACGCTGCGCTGAGGATTGCGGGGAACAGCCGATCCGCCCCTGACCTCATACTTGCCAGTTCTGCGCATTCTCCGCCCAGACTCGCCGCGATCTCCAGCACAGGGCCCAGAGGTCGGGGGGTGAACAGCGCGTCGCACATTCCAGAAGCTATTTGAGCGCAATTGTGCACATCCGCAGCGAATGCTTCCACAAGTGACGTCTTGCCGATGCCAGCTTCGCCAGTGAGCAGCACAACAGAGCCGCGCCCGAGTCGCGCGGTCTCAAGCAGCCCCTGCAAGGTTTTCAACTCGCTTGCTCGTTCAATCAACATTGCTGTCAGACTAGGCGAGCGACGGCGCTTCGCTCAAACACTATTTGTCACTATCTGCAGGTTTTTCTGCAGATCTAGTCACCAAATTCGGTCGATTGGCCGCAACATCGCGGGAAGCAAGGTTCTAATCAAGCGTGTCGAAAACCAGGTATGCTGTTTCCGAAAAATGCGTAGCCTGCCGGATATGATCCCATCCTTATCGGAAATAGGCTTTCCCACTGTTGAATACAGTGAGGAATGGAATGGTTCGGCGTACGGCAAGGTCGAGTTCAGATGCAGGGTGGCGCTGGCAACTCATGACGGCTGGTATACTGGCTGGGGTGCTCATTCTCGCGAGTTGTTCGAAGGCTGAATCGAGCGGCCCGGAAACCAGTGATACGCCGTCCGCACCTAGTGTGAAGGCTGTCGTCGACGGCAGGATTGTTGCGACCATCGGCGGTGAAAAGCGCGAGTGGTATGTCACGCACGTCGATAGTGACGGGGAATGGAAAAGCGGCAGTTTCTGGCGGGATGCACCGATGAAGTCGGCTCATCTGGCGATTTCGGGTCTCACTGAAAAGGACATCAAACCGACGGGCAAGGGCGACATGCGCCTCAGTATGATCGTCACCAATTTGAGCGGATCGCCGCAGGTCATGAGTTCGCAGATGTTCTTCCTGCCTGACGGGCCGGTCAAAGCCTGGGCGTCTGATGAGAACGGGAGCTTTGCCGTCGTGGTAGATCACGTATCGATAGATGGAGATTTCCTTGAGTTGGAGGGGGATTTCGCGGGCGAAGTCGCCCTCGACGCAAAGTATGACACCGAAATGCCGCGAACCTTCAAGGTCGAAGATGGAGCGTTCGATGTTCGTGTCCGCAAGTATGACTAGCATTGGCAGAACAGGCGTGTCCGCATCGTCGAGGAGTGAAAGATGTTAGTGAGGTCTTTGTATGCCCTGGCCGTGGCGTCCGTCATCGGGTTGTCCGCTCCGCTCGCCGTTTCGCAGGAAGAGACGCCTGCAAAGGCAACTCCTCTGGAGCCGCCAGCGACTCTTTCCAAGCGCCCGGTATTGCCCAAGTCCGACACAAATCGATCGACCAAGCTGCGGTTGCCCAGCGGCAAGGTGATCGACAAAAAAGACCTTGTGAGGAAAGAGGGGCCGCCCACGATCACCATACCTGACAAGGTTGTGCGACCGGAGCCAACGATCAAGCCTCCGGCGTTCCCGGAAGCCGAAGTTCGGTGGGAAACTATCACGGCAGTTCTTCCGGGTGAATCGGATCCGTCAATCATCCCTTATGCAATCGAGAATGGAATTGCGGTCCTGGATGGTGATATCGAACTTGGGCCTGTTAACCGACTGGCCGATATCTGGGCGTTGCCAGAGCCATTGGAAGAGGGGGGGGCGTCCGGCCAGCAGGCAACGACGACCCGCAGGCAGGGGCTTAATGCGCTCGTCAACACCGACGCCCTATGGCGGAACGGTCGCATTCCTTACACGGCGACGGGATTGCCAGCTGCGGACCAGGCCGCGCTCGATGCGGCTGTGCGCTCACTCAATTTGAAGACCAATCTCACGCTCGTTCCGCGTACCACTGAGGCTGATTATGTCGCCGTCGTGATCGACAACACGATACCGGGCGTCGGCAGGTCCTCACTTGGCCGACAAAAGGGGCGTCAGGTGTTGCGGCTCAAGGCAGGAAGGTGCGGTTCAGGCTGCATCACCCATGAATTCCTGCATGCGGCTGGATTCGCGCATGAGCAGAGCCGGTCCGATCGGGACAACTATATCGACATACTGGAGGACAATATCCTCAAGAAAGGAAAGGGCAATTTCAAGTTCAAGAAGGGCTCGCAACCGGTAGGTCCCTACGATTTCAGGTCGATCATGCACTATTCGGCAACGGCGTTTGGAAAAGAGTGCGAAGGTGGGGCAACATGCACGACGATCCGGGCCAAACCCTCAACCAACTATACTGGGCGACTGGGCGGCAGTGTCCTCACAAACACGGACATTCTTGGCATCAATGCAACTTATCCGGTGACGAGCCTGGCGAGTGGATATGACTGGGTTGATGGCGCGATTGCATCATTTGTTGCTGTCGGCGACCTCAACGGAGATGGAAAAGCGGAGTTCGCAGTCGGCCGGCGTGCGACGGGACGTGACCGATTGAAAATTTATGACGGTGGGGCTTCCGACAACAGATCGATTGTTTTCTCAGCCGGAGCTGATTGGGGGGATGGCGCATACCTGACGGACGTCGCATTCGGCGACGTGGATGGCGACGGATTGCTGGAGATCGGCGTGACGCGGCGGTCAACAACAAACAATCGCTATTTCATCTATGATGACCTGCAGCATGGAGGAACCCTGCTGACATCCGGCGGCGCCGATTGGGGCAGCAGCTACTACGCGACCAGTATCGCGTTCGGGGACATCGATAATGACGGACGTGACGAGTTTGCAATCGGCCGCAAGGCCGGGGAGCATGGCCGCTACTATCTGTTTGATGATGCCAAGGCCGGCGCGCCATACAAACGGCTTCATATCGGGGGATCAGATTGGGGAAGTGGCGGCTACACAACAGCCTTGGCGTTCGGGGACACGGACGGGGATGGCAGGGATGAACTCGGCGTAGCCCGGAAGTCGGGCATGAATATGCGCTATGAAGTCCTGAAATGGACGGGAAGCGCACTTCAGCAGGTCGGCTCGGGTGGCGCCGACTGGGGTGATTCCTATTACGCAAAGGCAATTGCCTTTGGAAACATTGACGATGATCCGGGTGAGGAAATGTTGGTAGGAAGGGTCGCAGGTGAGAATGCGCGCTTCTTCCTGCTGGATGACCAGGCGCACGGATTTGCGCTAATCGACAAGGGCGGGGAACTATGGGGGGACGCATACTTCGCGGTTGCCGTTGATTTCGGCGACGTGGACGGCGACGGCGATAATGAAATCGTCGTCGCACGTCACGCGAAAGAAAATAAGCGGTTGATGGTGTTTGACTACGATTCGGTAACGCGAAAGATTCGACCGCTGCCTTACAATGAAGCCTTTCCTGGAACGATCAGCGCGATGGATGCCGCGACAGGAGATATTGATGGCGATGGCCGGGATGACATCATCGTCTCAAATACGGCACGAAAGCAGGGGCAGGCGCGGTTTCAGCTGTTGCTGTCCGGAAAACACGTCAACTGACTGCAGACCCGATCAGGAGGAACAATGGCCCATCGCATGATTGCCCTACCTTTGCTGTTGGCCATGAGCGCCATCATCGCCTTGCCGACCATGGCGCAGGCTGGTCCGACGCCCCGCGACCTGGACAATGTGTCTCGCGAAAAAATCAAGACGATCCCTTCCCTTGATAAGGAAGGCGCCGCAGCGGACGAAGAGGCGCCCGCGAAAGAACCAGCGTTCCCAATCGTGCGGAAGGTGGAGAAGCCGCTCCCTTCCATTTCCACCCGGGACATCCTGAGTGATCGCGCATCGACGTCAACTTCACCTGGCTCTTCCGGGAGCACATCCGACTCCGCGCCTGCAGCGGTCACGACCCAGCTCACAGGACCGGAGGGTGAGCCCAGATACTCCGCTGTGTCAGGCACTGATTCGGGCAACACAAGGATCGTTGACCTGAAAGATACCTTCATCAGTGGCATTCTGTGGCGAGAAAAGAACAACAAGCCCTGCAATATGCGGTTCTGGACACTCGATCATGCGTTTGGCAAAGAATCCTGGGAGCCATGTACCGGCATTGGCGCGGCTGCGGTTTTCGATTCAGGTCATGAAGTGCGGTTGGAGCAGGGGACGGCAATAGGCCGGATCCAGGTTTGCGAATCCCGGAACTCGAAGCGCATTAAAGGCATCAAGGTGTATGGTGATCGCATCAATGCGGACGGAACCACAACCTATCATCCGGCTATTTCCACAGACGAACTCGCCAATTGCAAGACATGGAAGCAGGATGTGCTTTGCCCGACCGGCACGCTGTCGACCGGGCTTGTCATCCATTATGAGCAAGGAAACACGCCGGCGGCGACGGGGCTGCAATTGGTTTGCCGCGCCGTTGGTGTCGAGACTGTCACAGTCAAAACCGATGAGGCACCCGTCCCGTTCGAGCCTCTGGACGTCACGCCGACGTTAAAGCCAGCCATTCTCGGCGACGCCCCTGGAGACAAGAGTGACAAAGGCAACGAAGTGACGGAAACCACACCTGAAGTGGGCTTCGCAACGGGAGCGCCCACTTACACGGCGATTTCTGGCCGTCGGGGGGATCAGGCCTACACGTTCGAGTTCGGCACACGGGCGCTAAGCCGAATCGATTGGAGCGAAAAATCCGACAAGGCATGTCGGCTCTCACTTTCCTCATTGCGGGAGGGCGAGGACACGGCTGTCAGGATCATTGAGCAATGCTCCCGTGGAGAATCATTTGCCTGTGAGAACGCCACCTGTTCGGGCAATAAGTGGCTAGGTGGTGAGCATACCGTGAACATTATCGGGCAGCGCCCTGCAATTACGGCCTTGAGTGTTTGCACCAACGGAAAGTCCAATGGGCGGGTGAAGGGCATGGAAGTTCGTGGTGGTGAGATCCTCGACACGGGCACCGTGTCTTCGGTGACTGACGTGTCCAAGGACAAGCTCTCTCACTGCAGGGACTGGAAAACGCTCGTTATATGTCCGTCAGGTTCAGTGGCGACAGGCGTGCGCGCCCATTTTGACCCCGGAAAAGGCACGAGCAAGAATGTGGCCCAACTCGTGGGAATGCAGCTCGCGTGTCGAACGGTTGAGGTGGACTGAGTCCGTTTGGGGCCAGTTCCTGTCGTGTCAAAGGAAGAGATACCGGGACTTTGCGATTGCCAATTGCTTGTTGCTGCGTGCCTGCGCGGCATGGCGGATGTGGCGCCGGTGGTCGCAAATCGGCGGGATGGGACGGGAACGGGTGACTGAACCGGTTCGCCTGGCGCTGCCGCCGTGTGGGCGTGGTGCAGGCATGTCTGGAAAGGTGGGACTATGCTGACAGGGCTCATGCGCATCTACGCAATTGGCATCGCTATTCTAATGAGCGGTTTACAGGTTTCGGCAGAAGAATGGCCAATCAAACGCTTTGAGGTCGTTGCGCTCGAGCCGGCAGGCCATGCAGACATGATTGCGGGGACCGAAAAAATCCCCGTCCTTGTCACCCGCATGCTGCGAAGCGTGAATATTGATCCTGATCAGATTCTCGATTTTTCAGAGGTGGAGCTTGATCCGGAAACCAAGACTGCGATGGAAAGGTTCCTGAATGACGCGGCCGGGCTTTATGAGAGTTGGGGGTTCGGTCCGCCCAGCCTGGAGCCTGTCGTGGAACTCGAAAACGGCGCCATGGCCCACAGAGTATACCTGGTCAAGAATGTCATCATCAATGACACGCATTATTCAGGGATGAAGATCGGTAGCTGCGAGGGGATGTTTTCCGAAAGGATCATCCTCCTGTCTGCTGACGCAATTCTATCAGCCAAAGAGTACGCGCCGGACGGGACCGTTCTGAATAATGGGCGGATTACGGTAAATGGATACGCCACACTCGCGCATGAGCTGTTTCATGCCGTTCAGCATGGAAGTGTGTTTGCTTCGCGGTGCTCAAAATTCACGGGTAGTGTTGGCGATTGGATAACGGAGGGTCAGGCAGATGCGATTGCGTGGGATGCCGTCCGCAGGTTGCGGAACGCCAATCCGGATGTGACACCAGGCAAGAGCTGGGGGCTGCGGGATTACCAGTTTTCACTCCCGATTCCTTCCGTCAGACCTCCCGAGACAGACGGCTACAGGACATCTTCCTTCTGGAGATATCTTGCTGAGACAGCATCGGGCGGCACACCTGGCGCTGAGCCTCAAAGCGTCGACTACAGTTTCATGGCGAGCATGTTGGCGACTCCGGCTGTCGCCAGGGATTGCAACGAGACCAGCGATGCTCCCTGCCGTGCGGAATTATTCTGGCTCGACCGCAATCTGCGCACACAGTTCGGAAAGCCGCTCCGTGATTTGTATGCGCTTTTCATGCAGGCATACGGACAATATGATACTGCTCGGGTCAGGGATGTGACGCACAGCTGGCGGGGTGAGGCGTTTCCAAGTTGTTATCCCATTGTGTTCCGCAAAACGGATGATCCTGAATTCGGAAATGCCGTCAATGTGCACCACGTCCAGGTCGACACGTTCAATGCGAATGCGACCACCTGCTTCCTCGTCACACCAGTGGGATACGATAGTGACGTTCGCGTCAACGTGCGTGTGGACGACTCAGATGGCCACTTTTCCATACAGGACCTTGCTGCCGGTATAGAGGGGCCGCCTTACCGGTCGGAGAATGCGAAAGTGGAGCGCGGTCGCAATGATGGCGACCCCCGCATGACGTCCTGGGAGTTCGACTTCGAGGGGAAGGAATCAACGATGTTCTTTCTCAGTAATGTCGCCGACAATCCGGCGAAAACATCTGTTCTGGATGGCCTGCCGGTGACCCTTATGGTGGTCAAGGAATATGGTCGCATGAGCAAGGGTAAAGGTGCCGGCGTGCCTGGGATCGAACAACCCATGCGGATTGAATTCGACAAGTTCGGCCCCAAGGACGTTGTCAGGACCACAACTGAAATCCACCAGAAGGCAGGATTCCTGCGCCCATGCATGGTTCGGCTTACCATGCGGAATTCGAAATCAGATGTTGCCATTGAGGTTGCGATGGACCATGAGGGGCCGATATTGCCGGGAACTTATGACATTGCCTATCTGGAACACGGACAATATCAGCCAACGGATGAGCATCCGGACGAGTTCGTCGTCTCTTTCGGGCTTGGCAAAGACGGCCACTATATCGGAAATCGCCAGATCGCATATGGCGGCCAAGTGGGAACCGTCGAAATCACTGCGTTTTCGCCAGATATCATGGCAGGACGTGTTCGCGTCCTGGGAAAAAAGGAGCTAACTGGCTACCTGCGCAAGGAGCAGAGGGCGCAATATGACGCTGCACCAGAGTCGATGTCGGTTGAATCAGTGTTCAGTGTCTTGCCCCGGGTTCATCCGGGCGGGAAAGGCCTGCTTGCAAACGACAATTGCTTCGATCCGGACCCGTCCAAATGGTACGCCGCCTCTTCACCCGATATCAAAGCACCCCCTCCGGCACCGACTGATGCCGGTGACACCTCTTCACCGAGGCGCGATGGCGACGACCCGGTCGAGGAACGTGAAGCAGAGGTTTCAGCGCCCCCCACTACATCTTCGGACGCTGGCAAGACGAGCACCGCGCCCGGTTCAGCTACAAGCGGAACCATATCAGCTCTATGCCGTCCCCTGTATTTCACGGAGACTCAGTCCTTCAATGCCAATCCGGAGCTGCCGTTTCGGTTCAATAAGCCAGTCGGTTGGCAAGCAGAGCTCTTGGATGGACCGCGTTCTGGGAGGATATCGTCGCCAGACTATCCAGATGGCGGGATCGAGTACAATATCCGCTGGCTTGTGAGACGATCCGACAATGCCCAGTCCGAGGCAATGCGGAAGATACTGGGAGAAGTCGTCGGTACTGTGAACTACGGGGCAGAATCGGTACCCGTCTACAGCTACCAGATGGGAGATACCCTCAACACTTATGTGACGCTCCCGGTTGGCGACCGGTTCATCGACGTCGAACTGCTCTTCAAGGGTCGCCGCTCATGCGACATGAAACCCGTAGAGGATTTGCGCGCACTCTTTCTCAATTCATTCCAGGCCAAGTAACCTGCGGAGGGAGTCGCCAGCACTTCGGTGCCAGGGCGTAGGGCGGGAGTATTTGGCTTAAGGAGAGGGCCGGGACACCGTTCTGCCACTTCAAAACTTCATCCGAGATCATCCAGCGGGGCGCGATGTATGTCAGATTTCCTGTCTCGTTTCGCAACGGCGCCGACATGCTCCTTGGGCGCAGACATTGATGTTTCCCACGACAGCGTCTGCTTCACGGCAGCTGTTTCGTCACGCACGTCGCTCAACTGATAAGAAAGCGGCGGTCAGCTTTGCCCAAGCTTGCCGTCGCTAAGGGCAGCCAATTGCTCTGGCAAGGATGTTTCGGTGGATTTCGCTCGTGCCGGAATAAATCGTCGCCGCCCGGGTGGCGAGGTATTTTGCCTGAGCGAAATCGCTATGCGGTGCTGCCATCAGCCCTATTTCGGTTATGGCCTGATGCAATTCGGTTGCAAGGAGTTTCAATGCAGACGTGGCTGGCGCTGGCGCCACGGCACCCTGGCCAGCCCCAATACGCATTTCGAATGCCTCGAAATCATCAATTTTCCGTCCCAGGTCCAATAGTCTGGCCTGCACCGTCGAGTTGGTGCCACCCGATTCCGCCGCCTCGCGTTGCGCAGCCCGGTGCGCGCGTCGCAGGACGCCGGTTGTGGTATTGTTGGAACGCGCGATCGACATCAAACGCTTGGCTGTCTTCCAGCCTTCACCAATGTCACCAATACGGTCTGATACAGGCGTGCGGACCTTGTCGAAGAATACTTCGTTGGTCTCACACTCGCCATCAAGGAAGCGGATCGGGCGGACCTGAATTCCGGGTCGGTTCATTTCGACAAGGAGGAATACAAGGCCCTCTCCACCTCGCGATCTCGGGTCAGTGCGGGCCAAAAGAAACATGTGCGTGGCGTATTGCGCGAAGCTCGTCCAGAGCTTGCTACCGGTGAGAACAAAATCTTTGCCATCTTGTTCGGCTCGCAATGACAGGGCGGACAAATCTGAGCCGGCCTGGGGTTCGGAGAAGCCTTGGCACCATTCATGCTCACCACACAAGATCGCTGGCAAGTAATGCTCTTTTTGTGCCGGTGTCCCATCCTCAATGATCAGTGGGCCGATTGTGCGGATGCCCGATGATTGCAGGATCGGCGCATCTCGCTGGGCACAGGCGTTCTCAAAGTAGAGCCGCTGCGCTGTACTCCAACCTGCTCCGCCATATTCGACGGGCCAGGTTGGCGCAAGCCAACCCTGTGCATGGAGCTTGTCTCGCCAAATCTGGCAGGCGTCCGGAGCAGACTTGAGCCCCGTCGTCTGGCGACCCGCCTGGCATAGGGCTTCGGTCAGGGCGTCATCAAGGAATGCTTTCACGTTGGAGCGAAAGGCCTGATCGACATGCCCGGCTGCAATGTCCCGTTCCGCTGGAGGTGGAGTCAAGCCTGCGCCATCCATCTCGGTCTCCGTCCGTCTGGTCAAAGATAAGGCTACGGCGCGCGGCGCACTGGCGGCAATAAGGGATTATACGGGGTATGTCCGGCCAGTCGCTCTGACTGGTCTCCATCCCATGCAGGCGGTCAGGCTGCCTTCGCTCGCCTTCCTCAGCAGACGTTGGGTGTAGAATGCGCCGCGTCAGTGTGCGGCAGAGGGCAAGTTCACGCGGCACTGAACTTGCGGATCAGGTTCGCTATTACCTTGTCCAGTATCAACCGTTCCGCGGATTGCGGTGCCAGCTGAGGGGACAGACTCGCCCGCAGGTTCTCAAGGTCAAACACCATTTCGCGCTCGCCAGCATCAGGGATGGTGCTTTCAATCCAGCCGACGACGGCGAGCCGCGCTCCGCGTGTTACTTCAGCGACGCGGTGTAGAGATGAGGAAGGATAAAGAACAAGAGAGCCGGCGTCCGGTTTGACGCTGAGCGTCTCACCGGCGCGTTCTATGACGAGTTCTCCACCGGCATAGGACTGAGGATCGGATAGAAACAGCGTGTAGGAGAGGTCTGTTCTTATCCGCGAGTCACCGGTGCCCATATGGGCATTGTCGATGTGCAATCCGTACGCTCCGCCTTCCACAGTCTTGCTCACCACTGGCTCTGAGAACCTTCGGGGCTGGCCGGCAGCGCGAATAACCGGATGCGCGGAAATGGTAACGAGCAATTGTTTGCAGAGCTTGACGCCCGTGCGCGAGGAAAGGTCGGCCTGGAGATTGTGTTTGACGTGCTTGGCTGTCGATCCGGCAGTTTCCGCCCCGTCCCGCCAGCGCAACGTTTCGATCAGTGCGTGCGTTTCGAGCAACCCTTTTTCGTCAAGCATATCAGAGATCGTCAGCAGCATGGCCGCTCCACTTGCGAATAAGTTGCAATTACTGGCAGTATGCTTAGAGCAATGAAAACGGGTTTTAAAGGTCGCAATCCTATGGACATCACAATCAAGCGCTGGACACGTCTTGGTCTTGGGACCGTGATGGCAGTCGGGGTGATCGGCGCATGTGGTCGGCCGGAGAGTTCAGCCAGCTCTCGCGGCGAAGAACACCCCCAACCTTCTGCAGAGATGCCTGCTGAGGCCATGCCCTCACGCGAAGCTGGCAACGTGGCGGTCGCATTCAGTGGAGAGGGTGGAGAAGGAGAAGGGGGCGTTTCGGTGACAGCGGCTGCAACCGATGCAGTCGTCTACAATTCGGCGCTTGCGATTGCAGAGGCGCATGTCGTCGCGGCGCGAGACGCCTATATCGCAGGTGAACATGAAGCTGCTGGTGAGATGTTTGCCCACCCGGTTTCGGAAGTCCTGTTTGACCTTCAACCCGTTCTGACCGCGCAGGGAGTGGATGATTTCTCCGACCTGCTCCTGGATGCGTCGGCCGCGGCTTTGTCAGGGGCAAGTGTAGAGGAAATCGCCGCGCATACCGACAGGATCATTGCCGCATTGAGAGACGCTTCAACCAAGGCTCCCGATGATGAATCAAGTAGTGCCTTTGTGGCCGCAGGTGTGTGCGCTGACCAGATTGAACGCGCCGCAGACATGTACCGGATCGCCGCTACGTCCGATCATTATGAGCCCTATCTGGACGGCTACGGATTTTACAAGGCAGCCAGAGCCGCGTTCGAGCGAAGCGAAGCCGCCATTCGATCTGAAAACCCCGACGCTGGGGTGAGTATAGAAGCAGCGTTGCATTTGCTCGCCGGCGCCTATCCATCTGCGCTTCGGCCGTCGGCGCTTGATGCTGATCAGTCTGCACTGACCGTTGCCGCCTCCAATGTCGTCCTTTCTACCGGGGACAAATAGCGCAGTATTTCGCAAGGTCGGTACGCTTTGCAACGGATGAACAGATCATTTGTCCGCAGGTGCGAAATAGGCACGTACTGAGTCCTGACCAACCAGGTTCGTATGCCATTGGCAATGGCGGCCTCTTTGGCATGTTGCGAGACGTTCACATCTTCTTCGAGCTTGAATTATCTGAAGGCCCAACTTCACCCGCGCGCGGGGTGGACGGCATGCCTGAATGAACTTTGAATCCGGCTCAAAACAGGCCGCGCCGCTCAGGCGTGCGCAACCAGTTCGGACAAAATACCTGCAACTGTTTCAAACGACCGAACGCGTGCTGCGTGGTCATGTATCGTTCCGGTCACCATCAGTTCGTCCGGCTTATGTTTGTTGATGATTGATTCCAGTTGCCGCTTGACTGTCGCAGGGGACCCGACCGCAGAGCAGGACAGCGCCTGGTGTATTTGAGCCAGTATGTCAGCCGGGACTTCAGCAGCGAGGTCATCGGTCGGAAGAGGTAGTTTGCCTGGCTTGCCCGTGCGCAGACGCGCAAATGCCAGCATTTGAGACGAGCGCAGAAAATTGGCTTCCGCATCTGTGTCCGCTGCGCAGACCCCCGCTGCAATCATTACGTAGGGTTCAGCGAGCGTCTCGGAGGGGCGGAAAGTCGAGCGATATATTGACAGGGCCTGTTCCAGCATTGCCGGGGCAAAGTGCGAAGCAAATGCGTAAGGCAGGCCGAGGAAGGCGGCGAGTTGCGCGCCATAGAGACTCGAACCGAGGATCCATACAGGAACATGTGTGCC
Organism: Hyphomonas johnsonii MHS-2; assembly: GCF_000685275.1. GTDB lineage: Bacteria > Pseudomonadota > Alphaproteobacteria > Caulobacterales > Hyphomonadaceae > Hyphomonas > Hyphomonas johnsonii. The sequence continues at coordinate 292,838 of NZ_ARYK01000002.1, read as the reverse complement.
TGTTCCTGGGACGGCGCGAACAGCGGCACCGTCCGGTGCGTCCTGAAAATACCCGATCAGTTCCTGCACGTCTTGTGGAAACCTGTCATCGGCCGCCAGGTGACGGCGGAGTGCGCGGGCCGTGGCCATGTCGGTTCCAGGCGCGCGGCCGAGTCCCAAATCTATACGATCGGGATAGAGAGTTGCGAGCGTGCCGAATTGTTCTGCCACCATGAGGGGCGCATGATTGGGCAACATTATGCCCCCTGCGCCCACACGCAGGGTCGACGTGGCCCCCGCGACATGGCCGATCACGATGCTTGTCGCGGCGCTGGCGATACCCGGCATGTTGTGATGCTCTGCAAGCCAGTAGCGGGTGTATCCGGCCTTTTCCGCGGCGCGAGCCAGATCGACTGTATTTGCCAACGCGTCTACTGCGGTTTTTCCCTCAGGAATGGGCGAAAGATCAAGGAGCGAAAATTTCTGCATGACAGCGTTCCTTTAGTACAGGCCGCTTGGTGGCAAGTGGCGGAGCCCCGGTCAATCAAAGTTTACGGATGCGTATCCTCCAGCGCTGCCGGGTTTCAAGTATCAGTAGAATATTGGAGAATTTCACAGGTAACGGGCCTGGCAAGGCAGCTTGCTCAAATACCTGTTTCCGTCACCTGTTTTGGAGGGTGTGAGCCAGTTCACTGCGGCGCAACACAGCATCGGTCAGGTTGTCCTCATCGCCGCAGGAAAAGACACGCGGCTCCAACACGAACACAGGACGCCCATCATGTCACACATCATCTCCCGCAGAATGGTCAGCAACGTTCTTGCGCTTCTGGCTGCATCCATTTTTTTCTTTTCCGGCCAGATGGCCAGAGCTCAATCGATAGACCTCGAACCGCAGGCAGTGCTGGCTGGAAGCAGCTGGGGAATTCAAACCCCGCAAGGCACAAACATGTCCTGGTTCAACGCTGACGGTACGTGCACTGGAATGGCCCAGATGGCCCGCAACAACCCTGTGAGCTACAAGTGCAGGTACGAAGTCCGCTCTGCTGGGCAAGGCCGTATCGCGCTGTCGGTTCGTTCAAACATTGACGGTTACCGCCAGACAAGCACCGAAACCCTTCGGATCATGCCGGACGGAAATCTCTATAATGAGAGCGCTCGTGCCATCGCCTATCGCCTGCGCCCGGACGGGACCCCGTTCAGCGACACGCGTCGCCGCTAGCCCGATCCAGAACCGTTTGACGAGCCGTGCCCTTGGGGGTGCGGCTCGCTCGTCTTCAGAAGGGATATTGTCTGCTTTTTCGACATCGGTGTGAGCCTGCTCACATCCTTGAGCACGTGCGGCGCGCAATAAGGGGCATGGGTCGTCTGGCATCCCGTCTGCGCGGCCATCCAACCAGCAAGGAACCTGGAAATGAACACCGGCAAGATCTTCATTCTCGCAGCGACAATATTCACCTGCCTGGCCAGCACCGCGTCAGCTGATATCCGAGGGATTCCCGATCCGTGGATCTGGGATGATCTGTGGGGCATTGAAAATTCCTATCCAAGTGACCCGTACCCGATGGAAGATTGCAACCGGGACCCGTACTTTGTCAGCGATCCCGGATACTGGGATTACGATGACATCTACTGCTCCTGGTATGGCGCTTATGAATGTATCGAAGTGCGACCGCTGGGCGGAGACACCTATGCCGATCCTGCCGAAAGCGAAGCGGCGGATGTCTACCGCGTTTTCATGGAGTTGATGAATTTTTGACGAGCGAATTTCGTATCATGTTATGCCCTGCGTCCCGGCCCTGAGAGGTGGCCGGGGCGAACTCACATGTTGACCTTGTGATGCCCTCTGAGGATAGTCTGCCCTTCACGGAGGCATTCCTGCATGAGCGACCAATCCATTCGAGATCTCTTGCAGGCGTCTCGCATGTTTTCGGGCCTTGATGCTGAAGCGCTCGACGAACTGGTTTCGCGAGGGCGGGTTCGGCGTGCCGGCCGCGGGGAAGTCCTGTTTTCTGTTGGCGATGAAGGCGATGCCATGATGGCGGTTCTTTCCGGCCGCGTTCTGCTGACGCGGGTGACGCGGGAAGGGAAGGAAATTGCGCTTGATGCGATGGAACGCGGGCACATTTTCGGCGAGTTCTCGCTGATTGACGGGGAGCCACGCTCTGCTGACGCAGCGATGGTCGAAGCGGGTGAACTGTTCGTGCTCCAGCGAATGGCCTTTCTCAATTTGTTGCAGCAACAACCCAAAATAGCCATTGCGATGCTGGGTGAACTCGTTCGGATCGTGCGCAAGACAAATCGTCTGGTCGAGAGTGTTTCGTTCCTGGAGCTTGGTCCGAGATTGGCCCGCTTGTTGCTGACCCTCGCGGAGCGAAGCGAAGACCGGGAAGATGGCTCGATAGCGCTCGCATCCCGCTATACACAAGGTGAACTGGCCAAGCGTATCGCGGCCAGTCGGGAGAGCGTGTCCAAGCAGGTTGCAAACTGGGAACGCGCAGGCGTACTGGCCAAGGAAGAAGGCCGGATCGTGATCATGGACGTTGAGACGATCAATGAGCTTGCTGACGATGTCGATATTGAACGCTAGGTCACTTGGCGATCACATGGCCTGAATCCCGGGGTCACCACCTGCGGGAGAAGCCAGCACGCACCTGATAGGCAGACGCTTTCCTGCCGGGAAAGAACGGGTCGTCGTCGGACGCCGCAGCCGTGCCGGAAAGCGTGAACAGCCATGTCTTGTCTCTTGATTCCTTCGAGAAGTTGCCGGTCAAGACCGTGGCGCTATCCAGCTCAATCAGGTTGGTCCCATCGGCAAACCGCTTTCCAATGTGCGCAAGACCGATCTGTGCACGGAAAAAGCGCGGATCAACCCACGTGTACGCCACTGATGCTGTATGGTCCGGCACGAGCGGCAAGTCATTACCCGCATACGGGCCCGAGCCGGATATTTCCCCATCGCTCAGGACCAGGCTTGATGACGCCGCAGTGCGGTCGCCGAGCTTCCATTCCACTGTGCCGTCAATCACGGTGAGCCTGGCCTTGTCAGAGAAGAAAGCACTTTGTTCGAGGCGCTCGCCGGATCTTGATGCGCTCGCGTTGCGCATCTTCTGGTGTTCCGCCCCGACGCTGACGAAGACCTGGTCGGTCACGTCGCGCTCAAAGCGCAGGATTGCACTATCGGTCTCTTCGGCGAAGATTCCCTGATTGCGCTTCGGCAAAAGGCCAAGCGCCCCGAGAGGCGAAATCGTGTCGACGCCGAATGGGGTGCGTGTGCGCTGCAGGACCAGCCTTATTTGCTGTTGTTGGCTTGCCCATGCGATGCCCAGGCGCGGGTCGACAGTCAGGTCTTCGGACGAGACCGAAATGCCCAGATCAGGCAGACGAAAATCCGAGCGCAGGAGCGTCGGGTAGAGGCCCGCTTCAAGGCGCCAGTGCTCATCGGCGCGCCATACGGTGGAAACGTGAGCTTGCAACATCTCAGACTTCGTTTCCTGGCGCTCTGTCGCGGGAACGGCGGTTCCTAGGTCGAAGATCGAAATCTGTGCGGCATTGTCGAAATCGACGAGCGCGCCGACGCCCGAAATCTGGAATATGTTTTCAATCCGTCGAGTCGTGTTTTCGATGCTGCCGTATTCGACGCCATAGCTGACGTCGGATCCATTTACGGAAAGCAGACGGCGCACCTGAAGCGAGAGAAGATCCGCGTTAGACTTGATCTTGCGTACCGGGTCGTCATCGTCTCTCAGCGGTAACAGGCCTGCGCCGATCTGATCTGTGATGGGCAGCGCGGGTGGAGGATTTACCGCCACGAGTGCCTCGTTGGGTATGCTAAATGCGGTATCGTAAAGGCCGCGGCTGGCAAAGTCCTGCGCGGCGTCCACGCCGAATGATGCCGCCAGGGACAGTTCCAGGTCGGACAAGGTGTTGCCGAAAGCGCCTGGGTTCTCATAGTCGCGATCGCCGTTCCCGTAGGCCACCCTGAACATCCAGCGGTCGTTCCACGCATTGATGCGCGTATAGCCAAGATCGATCGCCGTATTGATGTTTTGCTCCCGGTCGTCGGGATCGAGAGTGGAAAACTGACCCGGCAAGCCGCGTTCGCTTGCGTCCAGTGTCAACCGACCGACAAACCCGTCCCGTCCGTTCCTGACAGTGCCGAAACGAAGCGATAGTAGCCCAGACTGCGCCTCGTTATTGTCCCGCGCAGCGGAGGAATCATTGACGCTCAGGAATGCTGCATATGCCAGCGGGTGATTTCCGACGCGGGTCAGGCCCTGAACCTGACCGGAGGACTCAATGCCCTGTGCACCGGCTTCACCGTAAGAGGCGGAAACGCCTATGGCTCGTTCGTGCCGTTCCTTGCGATAGAATTGCGCGTGCCGCAGCGGGTAGGTCACCGACAGCGGATCAAGCAGCAAACCAGTGGAGGTGCTTGACTGGCGTGCCAGGCTATCGGGGTAGATACCGGCATAGGCGAAGGCGGTGTTGGCATTGAACTGGTTGGCGACCTGGCTTGAATATCGTTCCCCTTGCGCATCCAGCCCCATGTTCCGGAAGGCTGATCCGATATCGATACGGCCACTCTGGCTGGCCGGAAGGTCGACAAGGCCGGCGCCGCGGCTTCTGGCATCGGCTGCGAACGCCGCGCGGGCCAGCGCGATAGCATCGCCCGCACGATACTGATCCTGCGCCATCACGGAGCCTGCCTGCGCACTGAAGGCGTCATTCGGATCGAGCCGGATTGCATTGTTCATCATCTCGACGCCGAGATCGTGTCGTCCGGCCTGCCAATGCGCCATCGCACCAAGCGCCGTTGCGCCCGGGCGCGCCGGGTTGGCCGAGATGATGCGCCCTGCGGCCATGGCGGCCTCTTCGGCTCGGTTTTGCATCAGACGGATCACCGTAATGGCCGACTGGATCTCGGGATGAAGACGCGCCCCTTCCGACAGGGCGGCAAATACCGCTTCAGCAAGGTCCAGCCTGTCCTGGGCAATGTAGGCGAAGCTCTTCCCAGTCAGTGCGTAGGGTTCCAACGGTTGGATCGCGAGCGCGCGGTCGTACGCGGCGAGTGCGCCAGTCCGGTCTCCGGCCGATGCTCTCAGCTGTCCCAATGCGGTCCATGCGCCGACAGCATCGGGGTTCAGTACCAGGACACGGTCCAGGGCCGCGCTCACTTCCTCGAAGCCAACGCCGCCCGCCGACGCGAGGTACAGACTGCGCCAGTACCATGCGGTCGCATTTTCAGGGGCAATGTCCACAGCCGATGCCGTCGCGATGTTCAACGCGGCATCATCGCCGTTCATCACTGCAACCAGTGAAGCAAGCACCGCCACGCGCACATCGTGATCGTTTGTCTGGGTCAGGTCCTGACTGATTATCGACGCCGATTCGATGCGGCCAGCATATATTTCGAGGTAAGCGCGCAAGGCCTTGCTCGACACATCGCTTCCGAAGCGCCGATCGTAGGCTGCCAGGAACCTCAAGGCGTCATCAAACCGCGCCAGGTCAAGATTCGCACCGACGCGCAGCGCCAGAACCAACCGCGCGAGGGCCTCCGAATGCCGGCCGTCGACACTGGGCTGCGTCTGTGCCTCGCCGGACACTTTGATCAGGCCTGAGTGGCCGGGTTCTGCCCCTTGCAGGTTGACCGGTTGAAGTGGTGTGATGCTTTCCACCTGATCAAGCAGGTTGAGGGCACCCTGAGGATCACGTTCCACCACCTTCAGGATTGCAGCTGCCACCATGTGGTGCTTGCTACCGGAGGCCGGGTTGGCCGCAAGAGCAGCGCGTAGGTCCGGAATCGATCCTTTCTGGATGGCTTCAAATGCCGCGCGCTCGCCCGATCCGGCGGCTTCGTCGGCAACCGCGTCAATAGGCAGGAAGATTGCCCAGTCTGATCGGGGTAACAACGCCCATCGCGGGCGGTCAGGGGAACTGACAACCAATTCTATCTCGGGGGCTTCTCCAGGGCGGGCGATAGCAGAAATGCCAGATCCGACGCGTATCTCTCCGAATTCGTTGAAGTAACGCACTTCGCCGTCAAGCACGACCAGGCGCGACGCGCCGTCGCCGAGAACTTCCATATACCAGTCGGTTCCACGGATAGCGGCTGTTGCAGTTGGTGTTTCGATAATCAGTGGGCGGTCCGGCTTGCTGGCGCGCGACCAGAACCGACCGGCCGACAAGACGAACTTGCGAGCTGAGCCGCCCGTGCCCTCCTCGGAGATTTGAAGTTTGGAGTTCGCATGAAGTCGCATTTGCGTGCGATCCTTGAACGAGATCCCCAGTCCCCCAAACTCACCCGTCCGAAGGAAGTCGCCGTTGATCAGGGCCTGCGTTACGGTTGCCTTGCGCCAGTCAGTCAGCTCTGTCGGGAGAAACTCCTCTTCTCCCTTCGTATCGATTATCTCACCGATGCTCTCCTGCGGACGGTCAGACACGACTTGAGCGATGGCTGCCGAGCCCTGCACCGCGGGTAAAAGGCAGGCAAGAACCAGCCATTGCCAGAGTTGACGTTTAATCATTGAATGTCCCCTATTCGAACCAGTCGAAAATGATGGGGCCCTGCTTGTCAATACTCCGCACTTTTTGGGCGAACACGTCCGCGCGCAGAAAATCGGTCGCCGGCTGGGTCGTGGCTCTGTGGCTTGCCGTCACCCTGATGGGCGCGGCGGGGCTTTTGAGGGGGGCAGATCGCCTGCTTGCGGATTCGGTTGGAAGTCTGTTCGAGGCGTCTCACGCGCGTGACGATTTTGTTATTGTCGCCATCGATGCGCCATCCTTTCAGGATGTTGGCGAACAGTGGCCCTGGTCCCGGGACATTCACGCTGAACTCGTCCGGCAGCTGCATTCGCTTGGTGCTCGTGCCATTGTCTTCGATATCGTTTTCGAACAGTCGACTGACTCAGATGCCCATTTCGCCGACGCGATGAGGACTGCCGGGAATGTCTACCTTGCAGCCGAGCGCGCGACGACCCGGACTCCGCAGGGCCAAATCGAAACATTGGCCCTGCCGACCGGACGTCTGCTCGAAGAAGCCAAAGGCGTAGGTATTGCCGGCGTGGATCTTGATCCGGATGGCCGGTTACGGCGGTTGCCAAACTCTGCAGACAGTATCGCCTACATTGTAGCTGCTGATCTGGCAGGGGAGACGTCGTCTCCTGCATCTGGCAAGAACAAACGATACATCCGGTTCGCGCGGGGGCAACACCGTCTGAGCAAGGTGTCCTACTATCAGGCGCTGTCGGCCACAGACATGCTCCCACCGGGCACATTCACCGACAAGATCGTCCTCATCGGTCTCGCGCTTGAGGCTAGCCCATCCGCATCGAAAGCGACGTCGGACGGTATCAATGTACCTTATTACGCATCGGCCCACGGCTTGATGCACGGCGTCGAAGCGCAAGGCAACATTGCTGCAACGACGATCGCTGGTGATGCTCTCCGTCCAGCGCCAGCCTGGATAGTTGTATCATTGTGGATCGTGGCGATGTGCACCAGCTTGTGGATCGCTATATGGGCCCGGACGGATATCGTGCGCGCGTCCTTGGTGTTGGTGTCCGGCGCGCTGGTTCTGTTGCTCGCCTGCGGCGTTGCGCGCGCGGGCAATGCTGTCGTGGCCGATAGTGCGCCCTTATTGGGGCTCATCCTGATTGGGAGCGGGTTTGTTTCGCGCAGCGGCTTGATCGCGTTCCAGGAGCGTCGACGGATAGCAGACGGATTTGGCCGGTATGTGTCTCCGGATGTCCTTCAGCGCCTGCTCGATGATCCGTCCATGCTATCACTCGGCGGCGCAATGCGCGACGTCTCCGTGGTGGTCACAGACCTGCAGGGTTACACAACACTGATGGAATCCGTTGATCCGGAGAAGGGAGCCGACGTCATTCGTGAATACCTCGACGAATTGGGCCAGGTCGTGCTCCGGCACGGCGGTATGATCGACCAGTTTGTCGGCGACAGCATCATTGCGCTCTTCAACGCACCGACATGGCAAGCAGATCACGCCATGCGCGCGCTCGACTGCGCGAGGGACCTCGTTGAAGCCGGGCGCCAGATGAGCATCAGGTTCCAGGCCAATGGCATCATGCTTGGCGTAACACGGGCGGGCGCGGATTGCGGGCAGGCCATGGTTGGTAATTTCGGCACACAGCGGCGCTTTCATTACACCGCGATGGGAGATGTAACGAATATTGCGTCCCGGCTTGAAGCGGCAAACAAGACGCTTGGCACCAGCCTGCTGGCCACGGCCGGACTCTTTGAGGCCGCGGGCAAACCGGACGGGTTTCTACCTGCAGGCCGCCTGCTTCTGCCCGGTCGCGACGAGCCTGTCACGACCGTCACACTCTCCACATCACTTTCGGAATCTGAGCTTAACCAATGCACCAGCCTGTTCGGAGAGCTTTTGGGGCCTGATCCCGACAAGGTCGCCACGATTGAGACCATGCTTTCGGATGCTCAAGCCGGATCGGCGTATTTTCAGGCACTGGACCGTTTAGCGGGGCTTGCTCGTGGGGATGTCGTCGAGACACGCAAATAGTGAGGAATTCAGGAAGAGCTGTAATATTCGACTCCTGTGAAGTGGCTCACATCGCCATTCGGGGGGCTCTGGCAAAACATGTTCATCAGCCGGGGCGAACAACCGCTTCGGAGATGCAGACAAGGACCTGAACCATGAAAAGCTTCACGAAAACAGCCGCCGCCGTCATCGTCGCCCTCTCGGCTTTTGCCGGTGCTGCCAGCGCGCAGGACTATGGATACTGGGCCGAAGGCTCGATCAGCCCCTGGGGTATGGAAATGTACGACCAGTACGGTGACTCACACTATGTCGACCCATACGCCTACGACTCCCAAGTCGACAATTACGGCAACGTATATTCCAGCTACAGCGGCGAAATGGACCCTTCCATCGGTATGTACGATCTCTCGCCGATCTCGCCGAACCCTTACGACTACTCTTCCGGCGGAAGCTCGACGTACGTGCCATACGAAAATCCGGTCGACTCGCACCAGTCCTTCATCAATTCCATCTGGGAATAGAGCGCCTCCACATCGACTGATGCCGACATAGCTGGCCCCGGACAAAACGCATCCGGGGCCTTTGCGTCGACTCTCCGTTGAATATCGGACTGCCCGGACCGCTTATACGGATGAAACCAAACCAGAAATATCAAGTACTCTGTCTTTCGAGACTGAAGGGTTGCCACTGGGCGGGGCCCCGATTTTGCGTTCTGACAGTTCTGTTGGCTGGATTGCACCAGCCCTGTCGAAGGTCCCGTTGCGCCAGGCAGGCCTCCTGCTGCTGAGCCGGCGCAGTGTCTGTCAGGTTGCGTTACTCATTGTGCTGCGACGACTCGTGATACTTGTGCCGACGCCCTCCGATGGTGGTGTTGCCTTCTTGGCGCGTGGCCCAGCGAGAGCAGTGTAAGTCAATTTGACGCTCCTATAGATATAGATAGCATGTATCTTTACCTGTAATACTAGGAACGTAAATTGATTGAATTGGTTCCCAATCTGAGATCGAGGCGAGACCTGCATGATTTCCCAACTCACGCCCGGCGAACGGCAACTCGCCTTGGTTCTCAGTATCTGTCTCGCCGCCGTCGGCGGCTTCCTGGCGATTGTCGGGAAAGACGATATTATTGCTGTTCATGGGTTGATGGTCTCCGCCGTCGCCTACCTTCTTGTATTCATTATCGGCATCGAATTCTTCAAGCCGAGTCCCTCTCCTCGGCGGATTGAAAAGTATTACGATGATCCGACAAAGGCCGGGATCGTCCTGGCGCTTGTCTGGGGAATTGTGGGAATGGGGGTCGGCGACTGGGTTGCGTGGCTGCTCGTCTTTCCGGAAGCGACATTCGATGCCGGCTGGGCCAGTTTTGGTCGCTTGCGGCCAGTCCACACAACGGGCGTGATCTTCGGGTTTGGCGGCAACGCGCTTATCGCCACATCTTTGCATGTCATGCAGCGTACGTGCAGGACGCGATTGCCAGATCAGCTCAGCCCGTGGGTCGTGCTTGTAGGATACAACGTGTTCTGTCTGCTGGCCGTGACAGGCTATATGTTGGGGATAACGGCGTCGAAGGAATATGCCGAACCCGAATGGTATGCCGACCTGTTCCTTACGGTAATCTGGGTGAGCTATCTGATCCTGTATCTGCGAACGTTAAGGCGCCGCGAAGAGCCACATATCTATGTCGCGAACTGGTACTTTCTCTCTTTCATTGTCGTCGTTGCGATCCTGCATGTGATCAACAACCTTGCGATTCCCGTATCGCTTGGTCATGCCAAGAGTTATTCGTTGTTCTCTGGCGTGCAGGACGCAATGACGCAGTGGTGGTACGGACACAATGCTGTGGCATTCTTCCTGACGACCGGCTTTCTGGGCATGTTGTACTACTTCTTGCCAGTGCGCGCAGGGCGCCCGATCTTTTCCTATCGCCTGTCGATCATCAGCTTCTGGGGCATCACGTTCCTGTACATGTGGGTGGGGTCACATCACCTGCATTACACTGCGTTGCCGAACTGGGTTCAGACGCTCGGCATGACATTCTCGATCATTCTGGTCGTGCCCTCGTGGGCCTCTGCGGGCAACGCCTTGCTGACGCTCAACGGTGCCTGGCACAAGGTGCGTGATGACGCGACGCTGCGCTTCATGATGGTGGCGGCGGTGTTCTACGGATTGTCGACCTTTGAAGGGTCGTTCATGGCGATCCGTCCAGTCAATTCGTTGTCTCACTATACAGACTGGACTGTTGGGCATGTCCATTCAGGCGTGCTCGGATGGGTCGCGATGATCACTTTCGGGTCGATTTATACCCTGGTGCCGTGGTTGTGGAAAAAGAAGGCAATGTACTCGAACGCGTTGGTCGAATTGCATTTCTGGCTCGCGCTCATTGGGACGCTTATCTACGTCTTTGCGATGTGGAACTCGGGTGTCATTCAGGGCCTGATGTGGCGCGCCTATAACGAGAACGGAGCGCTGGCCTATTCCTTCATTGAATCCGTCGAGGCGATGAAGCCCTATTATGCAGCCCGCGCTGTTGGCGGCTTGTTCTTCCTGACGGGCGTAATGGTCTGCTTCTACAATGTACTGAAAACGATAAGAATGCAGGATGACGCTACCGTCGTCCCCGAAAGGCCACCACTGCTGGTGGCTGCACCGGCTTCTGCGGAGTAGAGTTGATGCTTGAACACCATCGCAAACTTGAGCGGACCGCTATCGGCTTTGTCCTGGCAATCATGCTGGTCGCGTCGATCGGCGGATTTATTGAGATAGCGCCGCTCTTTACAATCGATGAGACGGTGGAGGACGTTCCGGACATGCGCCTGTATACGCCACTGGAGCAGGCAGGCCGAAACATCTATACGCGTGAAGGGTGCTATGCGTGCCACTCACAAATGATCCGCACCCTTCAGGATGAAGTTGAGCGCTACGGGCCTTACTCTCTGGCGGTCGAGTCCAAATATGACCACCCGATGCTATGGGGATCCAAGCGGACCGGTCCGGACCTTGCGCGGGTGGGCGACAAGTATTCTGACGCCTGGCACGTGAAGCACCTGATGGACCCGCGCTCGGTGATGCCGACATCGGTCATGCCGGCCTACAAGTGGCTTGCTCGTACGCCGCTTGATTACGAGGATCTCGGTCTCCACCTGAAAACGCTGCGAAAGGTCGGAGTGCCGTATACTGACGCGATGATTGAGCATGCTGCCGCCGATGCATTTGGTCAGGCCAACCCGAACTCAGACGAAGCTTATGACCTTGAAGAACGGTATGGCGAAGATTCCAACATTCGCGTTTTCGACGGCGACAGTGCTCGCCTGACGGAAATGGATGCCCTGGTCGCGTATCTTCAGATACTGGGGCAGCTGACGGATGCGTCCTATCAGGAGACGCCCCTGCAATCCAACAAAGGAACGGAGTAAGCGGGTGGCAGATCACGAAACCTTTGTGGCTTTTTCCAAGTCGTACGGTTTGTTCTACATGCTGGCCGTGTTCGCTTGCGCCGTTGTGTATGCATGCTGGCCGTCAAACCAGAAGAAATTCGATGACGCGGCCAGCAGTATCCTTGTCGATGACGAGGTGAACGAGGATGAAGAGTGATGTCAGAGCCTGAACGCGACCCGCACACTGGACGCCTGACGACCGGACACGATTGGAACGGTATCAAGGAACTCAATTCTCCCGTTCCAAAGCTCGTATGGTTCTTTCTCATTCTGACGACAGTCATTGCAGTCGTGATGTGGGTGCTACTACCGACCTGGCCGACGGGCAGGGACTATACCAAGGGCATTCTTAACACGAACCAGTACAAGGTTCTGGACGCGAGCCTTGAAGCGGGAGCCAAGCAGCGTGCCCCCTGGACACATACGTTCGAGACGACAGGTTTTGACGAATTGCAAGCTGATCCGGCTGCGATGCTGATCGTTCGAGAGAATGGCCGGCGGATGTTCGAGGATAATTGCGCGATGTGCCACGGCCGGGACGGGCAGGGAGGGCGCGGCTTCCCGGATCTCACGGATGACCAGTGGCTGTGGGGTGGCTCTCCTGAAGACATCATGGAAACCCTGCGTGTCGGCGTAAATAACAAGCACGACGAAGCCCGTTTGAGCCAGATGCTTGCGTTTGGCAGAGACGGGATACTTGACACAAATCAGCGTCGGCAAGTCGTTTCATACGTTCAATCCCTGTCCGAACATGATGATGCGAGCCATGTTGCTGCGCTGAAACCCGCCGATATCGAGGCCGGGCGCGACGTGTTCGCGATGCAGTGTGCGACATGTCATGGCGTTGACGGGAAGGGACTCCCGACGATGGGTGCCCCGAACCTCACCGACGATTTCTGGCTTTATGGCGGACGGCGTTCAGATATTGAAGAGACGGTATATGGAGGGCGTCAGGGTGTAATGCCGTTTTGGGAGGACCGTCTGGATGAGGTGGATCGCAAGATACTGACGCTGTATGTTCTGGACATGGGGGAGCGCCAGAAATGACCGATCTGCCTTCGCCGGCCACTGCACGTTCGCGAAGCTCCGGTTGGCGCCCGCTCTGGATCGTCCTGAGTGCCCTCGGCGTCCTGCTGGTAATCGCAGCCAACGTGCATCTTGTATATGTGGCGATCCGGTCCCAGCCAGCGTGTGTGGATCATGTAAAATCACTGGATGTCTCAAACGAAATGTTTCGAGCCGCCAAGCCCAGCTGTTAGGAGGGAGTCGCTGACATGACCAACCAGGACATTCCTGCTCATCTGCCACCTTTGCGCCATGACTATGCCAGGCATTTGGGGCTTTTCGAACCGTTCCATTGGTTGGGAAAGGGAGTGCAGGACACGTTTCGCAAACCATTGAGCAGCTTGTTCTTTGGGCTGATGGTGTTTTGCGTATCGATCCTGATCGTCGGGGGCTTGATCAGATTCGGCGTGGATTACATCCTTTTGCCGGCACTCTCCGGATTCATGGTGGTTGGTCCGGCGATCGCTGTCGGCCTATATGAAAAAAGTCGCCGCCTGGAAGCTGGCGAGCCGATCAGTCTCTTTCGGATGATATTTGTGAAGTCGAAATCGCCAGGGCAGATCCTGTTCATTGGCGTCATTCTGATGCTCCTGATGGTGCTCTGGTTGCGGGCGGCGTTTCTTCTCTATGCCCTGTTCTTCGGCATGGTTCCGTTTTCAGGATTCGATCACCTGGTTGGCTCTGTCCTGATGACACCGCGCGGCTGGGCGTTGTTGGCGGTTGGCAGCGCTGTTGGCGGTCTGTTCGCATCTTTCGCTTTTGCGATCAGCGCGTTCTCAATTCCGATGTTGCTGAACGAAAAGAAGGATGCCTTCACAGCGATGGGGACCAGCATGGTGGTCGCCTGGAACAACAAGGAGGTCGCAGTCGTCTGGGGCGCGATCATAGTCGCATTGTTTGCGTTTTGCCTCGTGACAGCGTTGACGGGCTTGATTCTGGTATATCCGATCCTTGGTCACGGAACCTGGCATGCTTACAGGGCTTTGGCGGATGAAACATGACTCTCAGCCTTCGAGACAACGAGGTACTGCTTGCGAGTGAACCAGCCGGTCCGGGGCTGCGTAAATCCATATACTCAGTGCCGGGCATGTCGTGTGCCGGGTGCATTGCGAAAGTTGAAAGCGGGCTCGGCAAGCTGAGCAGTGTCACGCAAGCGCGGGTCAACCTCTCCACAAAGAGGGTCGCTGTAACGTGGGATGAAGCCCAAGGCGTCCCACCGATACAGAACACCTTGTCTGACCTCGGGTTTGAGTCTCACATACAGTCACAGATGGTGAAAGTGCGTGATACCACGCAGTCCAACCTGCTTCGTGCGCTGGCCGTCTCGGGCTTTGCCGCCGGCAACATCATGATGCTTTCAGTTGCGGTCTGGTCGGGCGCCAGCGACACGACGCGTGATCTGTTTCACTGGATTTCGGCGGCGATCGCATTTCCCACGCTGCTCTATGCTGGGCGGATATTCTACATTCCAGCGTTCCAGGCCATTCGCAAGGGACGGGTGAGCATGGACGTACCGGTCACTATTGGGCTGTTGCTCACATTCATGATGAGTCTATACGATACGTTCACCCACGGCCTGCACGCCTATTTCGATGCGGTAGTGACACTTCTCTTCTTCCTGCTGATCGGGCGCACGCTCGATCATCTAATGCGCCAGCGGGCGCGCGATGTGATCTCGGATCTGGAGAGACTGGTCCCCGATAGTGTCCAGGTTGTGGATGCCACCGGTGGGCATGCGTTCATGGCGACTGCCGACATCCTTCCCGGAATGACACTCCAGATCGCTTTGGGCGATCGCTTTCCCGTCAATGTGCGAGTTGTCAGCGGTGTCTCGGATGTCGATCTGTCGCTCGTCAGTGGTGAAAGTGTACCCAAGCGTACGGAACCCGGGGATGTTATCGTCGCGGGGGCATTGAATCTCACTGGACCGCTCGTCGTCGAAGCGATTGCCGCTGCAAACCAGTCATTCCTGTCGCAAATGATCGAATTGATTGAAGGTACGGAAGCGAGCCGTCACGCTTACAAACCCATCGTGGATCAAGTCGTCGCCTGGTATGCTCCAGTCGTGCATCTGGCTGCATTTTCCGCTTTCGCCGTGTGGTATTTTCTTGGGGCAGGTATTCACCATTCCCTCACTGTTGCTGTCAGCGTTTTGATCATCACGTGTCCGTGCGCATTGGGGCTTGCTGTGCCCATGGTCCAGGTCATGGCATCAAAAAGGTTGATGCAGCAGGGTGTCCTGATGAGAGATGGTGCGGCCCTCGAGCGCCTGAATCAGATAGATACAGTCATCTTCGACAAGACTGGAACGCTGACGTCCGGTATGCCTGAACTTGTGAATGCGGAGCAACTGTTGCCGGCGCACCTGGCAATCATCAAACGAATGGCGCGCCATTCGCGTCACCCTTATTCCAGGGTGTTGGCCGATCTGAGTATTGTCGGATCAGAATCCGGCTCCATCGGAAACGTGTCAGAACATCCTGGGAGCGGACTGGAAGCGGTTTCGGAAGACGGTATCTATCGTTTCGGCCGGGCGGATTGGGCGCTCAAAGATCAAACACAGTCTATCGCATTCCAAGGTCCCGTGCTGTCACGGAATGGCGAGTGGCTGGCAACGCTAGAGTTCGAGCATTCCTTGCACTCATCGGCGGCGCCGCTGATCCAGACACTGAAGGCGAGAGGATTGCCGGTCGAGATAGTTTCCGGTGATGCAACAAATGCAGTCAACAAAATCGCAGAGCGACTGCAAGTCGATTCAGCTTGCGCGGCCATGCTGCCAGCAGAAAAGCTCAAGCACATAATTGAAAGGGAGGCAGACGGTTCGCGCGTGCTGATGATCGGCGATGGTGTCAATGACGTCCCCGCGATGCAGGCGGCCTATGTCTCCATGGCGCCGTCCAGTGCAGTAGACATAGGTCGCAGTGCAGCAGACTTTGTTTTCCTCAGGGACGATTTGAGCAGTGTGTTGACGAGCCTGCAAGTGGCGCAGAAGTCGCGCGCGCTGATTATCCAGAATATTGCCTTCGCTCTGCTTTACAATCTTGTTGCCGTGCCAGCCGCTTGTGGCGGGTTGGTGACGCCACTTTTCGCGGCCATCGCCATGTCGGGTTCATCTATCGTTGTGGTTGCGAATGCCCTCAGATTGTCTGGAGCGCGTTCGGGTAATCAGTCGTTTCGTCGAAAGCGTGGCTTTCGAAAGCCAAGTTTGATGCCGGCTGAATAATGGAATCCTATTTCTTCCTCATTCCGGTATCCCTGTTCCTCGGCCTGGTTGGCCTTGGCGCCTTTGTCTGGAGTCTGAACTCCGGGCAGTATGATGACCTGGAAGGAGCCAAAGAACGAATTCTTCTGGACGACGAGGATGTTGACTAGATGGGCGTCTATTGGTCCAGAAGGGGGCCGCGCTGAGGCTGGTTGAATGGTTGGGGGCCGGTGAATTGCGAGGGCTTCAGCATCATGTCTTCAAGACTGAATTTGTCGAGCGCAGAGAGGAATGCGTTGAGCGCTTCGTTCAGAGGGCCGGGTAGCTTGCAATAGGCGGAAACCAGACAATTGTTGGGTGTTCCGAAACACTCGGCAAGCTTGAAATCCGGTTCGGTCAAACGTACCAGAGCGCCCAGATTGATGTGCGCCGGATCCTCACGAAGGCGCAGGCCCCCATTGCGGCCGCGTACAGCTTCAAGAATGCCTTCATGGCTTAGAAGATTGACGATTTTCATGACGTGTCCGCGTGACAAGTCATAGGTTTCGGCGATTTCGGAGATTGTTATCAGCCGGTCAGGATGGGACGCGGCCATAAGCAAAATACGTAACGCATAGTCCGTAAAGCTGGTTAGTCTCATGAAAATCTGACCTCAAACCTGTATAAAACAAGTAAACCTGTGGCGCTGCGATGCAAGGTTTTGTCTGGCGCGATTTCGTTATGAAACAGAGTGGAGGTGCAGTCTTTCGGGTGGCGGAAGCGAGATCAACATCAGTCATTCCCCCATCATACGCAACAATTCAACTGCAACGGTCTGGACGGATATATCGGCTCGCGACTTCCCATCAAACAGCAACGAGACACTGCGCGTCTCGAGAAGGCGAGTGCGTCTGCTTTGCAATCGGATCATCAAGAGTCCTGAGCGTCGTTCTTTGATGATGTCATGATCAGATCACGGAATGAACGAATCGACTCTTCATTGGCTGCCACCAGAAGATCGTCGCGGACCTGCAGCCGCGTGTCGCCAGTTGGAGTGATTTCGCCCTCGCCGCGGATGATGCCTACAATGACCACGCCCATGTCACTTAATCCGAGGCTGCGGACTTCGCGGCCAGCTACTGGCGATCCCGCCGGCATGAGGAGGCGGTAGAGCCGTTCCTTGCGCTGGCGTAGAGAGATGCCTTCACCGCCTTCCAGCACCGCCTGCAATTCGCTGTCCAGGATATCACGGTCAAGATGGACTTCCTGGCGGCGCAATAGATCTGCGGCGGTCTGGTAGAATGTTTCGCGATAGACCGGGCTGTCTGCGGGGGTGCGGGCCTGGTATTCATAAATCGTCGGATATTTTGTATTCCGGGACAGGACAAGTTGCACCAAAAAGGAGATTGCGACGGCGAGCATCGTTGGCATGATCAACGTGAAGCCCCCCGTCATCTCGATCACCATCACCATCGCGGCAATAGGGACGCGTGCGGTTCCTGCGAAGACTGCGGCCATGCCGACAACTGCCAACCAGTTGCTATCGATATCAATGTTCATGAGGTGTAACAGGCCGGCAAAACTACCGCCGAGCATGACTCCAACAAATAGCGTGGGGCCGAATACGCCACCCGAACCGCCAGACCCGACGGTGAGGGAGAGTGTCAAGATCTTGCCGAAGGTCAAAAGCACCAGGATCCAGACGGCCAGCCCTGTCCCACCTTGAAGCACGAATTGCATATAGCCATATCCGCCGCCGATGACCGGCGGCATTGCAATGCCGATCATTCCGACGGCCAGGCCACCGATGGCCGGTTTGATCGCGCGTGGAACCTTCAGCGCAACGAATGCGTCGCGGATCGTATAATAAATTCGAGGCATCAGCGCGCCTACACCGCCCGCCAAAGCGCCGAGCAGGCTGAACCACAACAGATCCAGGGGAACCAGATCGCGGCTGCTCTCCAGAAGCAGAAACAGGGGCGTGAATCCAGAAAACATACCCGTAATTGAGTAGGCGATCGAGGCAGAGATCAATGTGAAGATCAATGCGCCACCTTCGAAGGCCATGCGTGAATACAGGATTTCTACGGCAAAGATGGCTGTCCCCAAGGGGCTCTTGAAGATGGCCGATAGGCCGGCGGCCATTCCGATCAGGATCACGATCCGGCGTTCATCGTCAGACAGGTTGAAAATTTGGCCGATAATGGCTCCCATACCTGATGCGATCTGGGCCGTTGGTCCTTCATGTCCACCTGACCCGCCGGTGCCTATCGTGATTGCGCTCGCCAGGGTCTTTACGAAAGGCACACGCGCGCGCATCCTTCCCTTGTTTCGGTGGAATGCCAGTAGCGTGGCATCAGTGCCGTGCCCTTCTGTTTCAGGCGCCAATCCGAAGATCAGCAGGCCTGCCGCCAAACCTCCCAATGTCGTTGAAATTGGCAGACACCAGTACAGGCGCGTGAACGGCTGTGGGATGTCCGTCATTGCATGGGCCGTCTCGACGTCGATCGTCTCATACCCGCCAACCGCAGCGAGGACATAGGTATCAAAAAAATGCAGGAGAAGCAGGAAAAGTTGCGCGCCCAGCGCCCCGACAACACCAAGCACGACGCAAATCAAAATCAAACGCGGCGTGCGTTGAAGGTTTAGCAGCCACATGTCAGCCTCTCCCTCTTGGCGGTCGTGTCGGGATTCGGCCTAACTCTCTGACAGGCGTATTTCAATAGCCCGGGGTTGCATTGATACACTTTTTTGGATTTGCCGGGGCGGTAGAGTCAGTCGCGCTTGATCTGATGTGATCGAGCAGAGATGCCTAACCTCCATTCTTGGTGAACAGCCGTTGCGATGATCTGAGGCTGTGCTCCAATTCGTTGGACGAACGCCGTGATGCGCATCAGATTTTCAGCCTCTTACTCAATGCAATTGCGATTGAAGCGGCGTCGGCACATGATCAATCCTGCTACACCGTGTTTCGGTCTTCGTGAATTCGCTGACTGCAGGCGAGAAGGGGGTGCGTAAGTGAACGTCAACATAAAGCGGGCCTATGAGGCCCCGTCGTCTGAGGACGGCGTGAGGGTACTGGTCGACAGGCTTTGGCCACGTGGCGTTAGCAAAGACGAGGCCCGAATAGACCACTGGCTGAAAGACCTCGCACCGAGCACGCCGCTTCGGAAATGGTTCGGCCACGACGAGGGGCGCTGGGAGGAGTTCGTGACACGGTATGCTCATGAGATCGACGCGCACGGCGAGGAATTCGATCGATTATCCAAATTGGTCGAAGAGGGGACGGTCACACTTGTCTATGCGGCACGCGATGAGACTCACAACAATGCAGTCGTCCTGAGGAATATTTTGCAGAATCGCCACTCGAGTTGAATGGTTCGCATCGATTGAACGCGCGCCGCATTCTTGTATGTATGCAGACGGAACTTTTCTGGAGACTGGGGGCGATCGGAAAGCGATAGGCTATCTGGAGTGGCCGAGGTGATTTTCACTAAGCAGTTCGGCTGCGACATGCTGCAATGCGCTTCCGAGCGTGATCAAATTGGGCGCCAGGGGCGACGACTCCCGCCAGATAAGCGAAATCGGGTGGCTCGCCAGCTGGTGTTCAATGCGCCGGATTTTCAGGTGTGGGTCGCGCCGTGCTTCCGATAGGGCGTAGAGACTGGGTAGCACGGCGATGCCTGCACCCATCTCAGCCATCTGGCGCACCGAATCCAGACTCGTTCCTTCGTATTCGTTGCTGATGATGGCACCTGCAGCATCGGCAATGTTCTCGATTGCGACATTCAGCCGGTCGCGGCTTCCCAGAGTGAGAAAGAGGCGGCCCTCCAGATCCGAGAGGGCGACAGGATCTGGATCTCGCGCAAGCGGATCGTCTGGCGCGACACATATCCACAACTCTTCGTCAAACAATGAGACGTGGTGGACGCGCGAATGGTCTGCGACGGATGAAATGATCGTATCAAACAGGCCTTCGTGCAGGTGCGTTTCAAGATCATTGGCGGGCTCTTCTCTCACATGGAAGCGCAAAAGCGGGAATTTGGCATGCAGTTGTCGAACCGCCAGCGGAAGGAGGTACGGACCAACAATGGGCAATACCCCTATGCGGTACAGACCTTCCAGCTGGTCGGCATCGTGGCGCGCGACTGCTTTCAAATCCTCGACATCCCTCAGGATATGCTTGGCCCTCGCAGCAATTTCCAACCCCTTGGGGGTCAGCAAGGCGCCGCTAGGTGCACGTTCGATCAACACCGCTCCCAATTCTTCTTCCATGTTGGATATCTGGGATGACAGTCCGGGCTGACTGACATTCAACCGCTTTGCGGCTTCACCGAACCGCCCAGTCTCGGCGATGGCCGTCAGGTATTGCAGTTGGCGCAGCGTTGGTCTCATCCATAATATCCAGTTATCGCAAAACAACATTATTACGATTTGAATTATGGGTTGTCGCTTCCGATTTCAAGAGAAACACACCGACACGTAGACGCAAAAGGAGACCGCAAATGTTGTCCGCCGCCGATTTCCCAACCTGCTTTCCCTGGATGGACGAAAAGCAGGGCGACCGAGGACGTAGGCGAAGCGCCGTTACTTCAACCCAGATAGGAGTGGCGCGCTGGGAAGATGATGGCGGCGCGGTTCGAGCGCTGCATATCCCAGGGGCTCGCCGAATGGGGTTGCGCGAAAAGCAAGTCAAAGGAGAGCGTTGATGGCGACTGAAGTTCGTGGAGATGAAAGACTGATACGGTCGTTGCGCACCAAGCATGCTGAACTTGACCGGCTCATCACTCAGGAAGAAAGGCGGCCGCTTCCCGATTCCACAAGATTGCGGGATCTCAAGGCTCGGCGTCTGGCCCTGAAGGACAGAATTATGCGCCAGTTGGGAGAATAATCTCTGCCAGCGCGGCGCTCATATCGGACGCCCGGCCCCGCCTGAAACCAGACCAAGGCAACCTCGAGAAAATTCACAAATAAAAGTGAGGAAACTATCTAGATGACTATTGTTGACCGAGGGAACGATGAATCCCGTACGAAGATACACATGAACGCGCTTGAGTTTGATGCGTTGAACGCGTTGGCCAATGCATTGACCTGTAGCGAGCCGGAATTCGCCGGGCTGCTGCTCGGCGAACTTGATCGGGCGACCGTGTATTCGTCTGGAGCGTTGCCGGATCAAACTGTCGTAATGAATTCGATTGTTGAATATGTTGATGAAGTCAGCGGCAGGATTCGGATCGTCAAATTGGTTTTTCCGAACCGCTTGGGGGCGTCGACATCGCATGTTTCAATTACGTCGCCTGTGGGAATCGCGCTTATCGGCCTTTCGGTTGGCGACACCACGATGTGCCGCTTTCCGAACGGCCGTCAAAGACGCCTGCGGGTCCTGGGCGTCACGCCGCCAGACGAATCGAGCCTGGCGTAAGCTGAAGTCACGATCGCTTGGCTGCGTTTCGCCGGCTCCCGTCGGCGCATTCCGAGCTTACGATTCCGCCACGGACCCCGTGTAGGCAAGTCTTGTATTGTCGTAGTTCATGCCTCACCGCGCCAGAAATTGTTGGCGGCCGAAACAGTCGCAAAGTGAGTCGCTATCACCTGGCTGACGGCAACAAGTGCTGATGCGTTTTCGGCATAATCGGAGCGCAGGCGATCGCGCACCTCAGCATCTGGTTGGGTCACCTTGATTGCGACCCGGGCGAGCTTAACGGCCAGGTCATAACCTTCGGCTGGTGTCTTGACGATGAGGCTGGGTAGCCAGTCTGTCATTTTATAGTCCTTTCTTGCTGTGATGGTTGATCGTATGGAAACGCCTGAATTGATATGTGGATTCAGGGCAGGAAATTCAGGCAGGCGCCCGGGTCGGCAGGGCGATGTCGGCGAGTGTTGCCTTGTCGAGATCTCTCAGGAATGCCGCTTCGGCTGATCGCAAACGCGCTTTGACCCGGCATTGGCCATCAATCGTGCAGTTTCCCCTGTCTGCCGAAAGACATTCGACCAATGGCTGATCTTGCTCCAGAAGCTGAACAATTCTGCCCAGCTTTAGCTCCCTGGGTTTGACTGCCAATCTCGCGCCACCGCCAGCGCCTCGTTGGGTGCGGACGATTTGTCCTTGGGCGAGACGCTGCATGATTTTGGTCAGATGATTGCGCGACAAATTGAACTCGTCAGCTAGTTCGCCAGATGAAAAGGCTCGCTGTGGTTCGCTCGCCATACGCATCAACATGCGCAGGCCGTAATCCGTGAATGAGGTGAGGCGCATTGTCTCGTTTCCCGATCGCAAAATAGGTATTAGAAATACCTATTATCAAAATGGTTGGCGAATTCAATGTCTAATCCTTTCAGAATGCGCGACTCCACACTGGCTGCAATTCGCGGTTCAGGGCGACGCGGACATTGGGTTGGCAGGCCTTTCGCCTTGGTTTCAGCCGGTCGTCTGACTTGAACATCTCCGATGTTGGTTCAGCGCAATTTCCAAAGGACATGACATGACCACTTCCGTTCCGCTCCATGACGCCGCTGAACTCACACGTTACATAGAGGAACGATATCACGTGCGCCTGCGTGCGCAGCTTCCCGAGTTGGCGGCGCTTTCCGCCAAAGTGGAACAGGTCCATGCGGGGCGACCGGGTGTCCCCACAGGATTGGCCGATATCCTGACACGGATGATAGGCGAAATGGAAGTTCACATGAAAAAGGAAGAACTGATTCTGTTTCCGGCCATTCGAAACGGGGCTGGCCCAGTGCTCGGGCAACCGATCGCGGCCATGCGCCACGATCATGTTGGACACATTGAAGACGCCCGAACCATTCTCGGGCTCACGCAAAACTTGACCCTGCCGGAAAATGCCTGCCGGACATGGACCAGCCTCTATGATGGGCTTGGCGTGCTCGTAAGGGATCTGGAAGAGCATTTGCGGCTCGAGAATGAAGTCCTTTTCCCCCAGTTTGAAGCAACAGACCGGATGCAAGGCTGATGGCACAAACCGTAGTCCTGCGCCGCTCCCAGGCCCCTTGGACGATATTTTCCTACGGCTTTCGGCCATTCTTTCTCGGAGCATCGCTTTGGGCGGCTCTGTCGATGGCGCTTTGGATACCCTTCGTGTCAGGCATCGTAGTGTTGCCCACCGCATTTGATCCGGTGTCCTGGCATGCGCACGAGTTTCTCTATGGGTATCTCGGTGCGGTAATTGCTGGCTTCCTTTTGACGGCTATTCCAAACTGGACATCCCGGCCGCCACTCATTGGCTGGCCCCTCGGCCTCGTCTTTTTGCTATGGGTTGCTGGCCGGGTCGTCATGATGTTCTCGATGGGATTGCCGCCTTTCGCCGTGGCCATTGTTGACCTGTCTCTTCCTGTGGCGATTGCCGTCGTGGCAGGAAACGAAATCCTGGCAGGGAAAAATTGGCGCAATCTCATAATACTGGCGTTGCTCGCTGCGTTCATCTTGGGCAACGCGATTTTCCACTGGGAGGCGGCCCGAGGCAACTTCGCGGCACATGGCTATGGTTTGCGCATCGGATTGGGTGTGACCGTGATGATGATTGCCATCATTGGCGGTAGAATCGTGCCGCTGTTTACGCGCAACTGGCTGACCAGACGAGGAGGTGGGCGTCTGCCGGTTCTTCCGATGCAAACCTTCGACAAGGTCGCATTGCTCATCCTGCTGGCGGCGCTGATTGCCTTTGTTGTTCGTCCAGCAGGGACGGTGACGGCACTTGCGCTTGTGCTGGCTGGCGCTGCTCATACATGGCGCCTGATCCGCTGGGCAGGTGATCGGACCGTCGCGGAACCCCTGGTTTGGGTGCTTCACATTGGATACGCGTTCATCCCGTTGGGGGCATTTGGATTGGCGGGTAATGTGCTTGTTCCAGACT
This sequence comes from Hyphomonas johnsonii MHS-2, assembly GCF_000685275.1. Lineage (GTDB taxonomy): Bacteria > Pseudomonadota > Alphaproteobacteria > Caulobacterales > Hyphomonadaceae > Hyphomonas > Hyphomonas johnsonii. Next base: position 268,796 of record NZ_ARYK01000002.1, on the reverse strand, counting down.
TGATAACGCCCAGCGCCACTCAACATCTGTGGATGACCGGCGCAATCGGGACGATGACACTTGCTGTAATGACGCGAGCGACACTGGGCCATACGGGACAGAATCTTGCTGCGAATGCGGGTACGCTCTGCATATATATCGCGCTATTGGCTGCTGTTGCGATGCGGCTGGCTGCCGGAATTTGGATTGATCACGCCATGTGGCTGTACACATGTGCCGGGGCCGCATGGTTTGCCGCGTTCGGCGGGTTCGCCGTGGCGTATGGGCCATTGCTTCTGAGAACCAAGACGCCTGTTTGAACCCCAGTTAGGGGATTGGTACGGCAAACGGACCCGGGGCAGGCGTTTATAGTTCTCGCACGCCGCGAACAGCGCGACTGACGCATTGCCCTGAACGTGGTTTCCCTAGCAGCTTGGCGAGCCTGCCGTTTCCCGTGCGACGTCACCAAGCAAGCCTAACCCCTCATTCTGCATGTCGAATCGCATGGCCTTGAACGCCAGATGCCAAATAGTTCTGTCCGTTCGTGGCCCAAACCTGCCTTTTCGTACGCCTAGTGAGATGAGGCCCTTTCAGACGGGCGCACCGATCCACAGGAAAATGCTCGATGAAACAGCGCGTAGGAAAATTTGGAACTGCGCTCTTCCTGAGCCTGATGATGGCGTGTCGCGTGGCGGCACAGGATCATTTCCCGAGCGATTGCACCAATTGGGCGGGCCCGGAAACGGCGCAACTTCGTGCATTTGACCTTGCCTTTCCGCAACAGGGGCAGCGGGCAGAGACCCCAGGCGGCACCCCCTACTACGGATCGTTTGCCGATCAATACACAGACGAAGGCGGGTGCGGGGTTGATGTTTATGAAACTCCATTGAGCCGTCTCGGTAGTGTGGAGTTCACGACGCCACCCTTCGTACCCTATGAGCCAAGCTCCAGCGCTCTGGATACCTTTCAAGGCTGGCCGTAGCGCCAGACAAAATTTGTTACTTACGCCAACAAGAAAGTCGGTCACATGTTGAAATCATCCATATCTGCTGTCCTGCTCGCCTGTGCAGTCGCCTTCGTCGGTACGCCTGCGATTGCCCAGTCTTCAGCCTATCAGGGCCAACCCGGCGTCAGCCAGGAAATGGCTTTCCTGGTCGGCAAATGGCGGCTCGCTGCCCAGCAGGGCACCACGATCTCGGAATTCCTTCCTGACGGGTCATTCATCAGCATGGCGTTTGCGCCCGGGGCACGCCAGGGCCAGGGGTCGACCGGTCAGTTCCAGGTGCTTCCATTGGGCAATGGTCGATTCAAGCTGATGATCAGAGTGAATCCAACCCAGCGCGGCCAGCGACCGCGAGTTGTCGAAAACATCATGCAGATCACCCCTGATGGAAGGCTTTATAACGAAACAGCCAAGGCGTTTGCGCAGCGCTTGTAGCCGGTTTCCAGGTGTGCGCTGCATTCCTGAGCCCTCGCCATTTCGACTTTTCATCGTTCGGCCGGTGGCTTGCAGCGGCGAACACCATGCGCCAGATTGCGTGGAGGGGGAGTTACGATGTCCGATACTGATCGAAATGAGGCCAAAGAACTGCTTGACGCTTGGCGCAGCGGTGATCTGACGTCACGGGATCGCCTGTTTGAACTGCTTTATGCGGAATTGCGCAAAGTCTCGGGTGCGCTCATCCGGGCCGAGAGCAACAGCTCACTGTCGACGGGTGACCTCGTGAACGAGGCCGTGCTCCGGCTCATGCAACTCGAGCAAATCGAATGGACCGATAAAGCGCATTTTCTGGCGCTCGCAGCCCGCACCATGCGGCGCGTCCTGATCGACAATGCCCGAAAGAAACTTTCCAACAAAAGGCATCATCGCAAGGTGACATTGATTACCAGGGTCGCGGGTGCGGGAATGGACAGGATAGAGTTTGATGTGCTCGATAAGTCCCTGATCCGGCTAGGGGTCATTGATCCCGACATGGCTGAAATTGTCGAGCTTAGGTACTTTGGCGGCATGAGTTTCGAAGAGATTGCCGAGGTCAAACAGTCCTCGCCATCGACCATCAAGCGCAACTGGCGCGTCGCGAGGGCCTGGCTTCTGGATTCCTTGAATGAGGCGCGCAGCGATGACCATCAGATCACTTGAGCAACGGGCGATGGCGTTGTTGGCGCTGTCTCTCGATTACGCTTCGGATGTCCGCGCAGACTGGGTTCGCAAGAATTCCGGTGGCGATACGGCGCTGGCCAAACGTGTGCTTGATCTACTTGCGGCAGACGCCAGCAGCGAAACGGCACTGCGCACGGGCGGTGCGGGCCATGACGCGGCAGACCCGATTGCCCCTGAGCGTGTCGGTGCCTATCGGATTACCGGATTGATCGGGCAGGGCGGAATGGGGGCGGTTTACCGCGGCGAACGCGCGACCAATGATTTCGATCATACGGCCGCGATCAAGGTTGTTCGACCAGGCGTCCTGTCAGACACATTGGTTGAACGGTTTCAGCGGGAAAGACAGATTCTCGCAACACTGAATCACCCGAACATCGCGCGCCTCTATGATGGTGGGCAGATGATTGATGGTTCACCCTACATGGTGATGGAGTATGTCGAAGGGCGCTCCATTATCGATTGGGCAAACGATAACAATTCAACCACCACACAACGTCTGACGCTGTTTCGTGACCTCTGTGGAGCTGTCAGCTACGCCCACCAGAATCTGATAATTCACCGGGATATCACCCCGTCCAATGTCATGGTAACGGATGAGGGTAACGTCAAACTTATCGATTTCGGGATTGCCAAGCCGCACGATGTTCATGATGGCGGGACAACCGATGCAGCATCGGACTCCCTGGCGAGCCTGAGCTTTACACCGGGTTATGCTGCCCCGGAGCGTACGACGGGCGCCCCAGCAAATACCCTGTCGGATGTCTTCTCACTTGGTCGCATCCTTGGTGTCCTGATCGATGTTCCGAACCAGACCGAGGATATTGCCGCAATCATTGGCCGGGCAACCGCGAACGACCCGGCCGCACGTTATCAATCGGTCGCGGCGCTTGTCAGCGATCTCGACAACCTGGCAGGCGGCTTTCCGGTCAAGGCCCGTGAAGGCGGAGCTGGATATCAGTTCGGCAAGTTTTTCGCGAGACGAAAGCTGGCCGTCACCTTTGGCAGCCTCGCCTTCCTTGGTCTCGCAGGCGGCCTCGCAACAACGCTGTTTCAATACCAGCGTGCGGAGGCAGCACTGATGCGCGCTGAAGCCAGATTTGACCAAGCCCGGGCACTCAGCAATTCCCTGATTTTTGATTTCTATGACGACTTCGCCAGGATTTCCGGCACGCTGCAGTCGCGTAAGGATCTTGCCGATCTCGTGCGGACATACATTCAGGACCTCGCTGTCGATCCGTCTGCACCAGATGATTTGCTGCTCGATATTGGCTCGATGAGCCTGAGACTATCCGACATTTACGGTGGCGTGGGTGTCGCGAATCTCGGGGAGACAGAGAGAGCATACGCGTTGCTCCTTGACGCCGAAGACAAGCTGCAGACGCTCCTGGCACGCAACCCCGACAATACCGAAGCGCTTGCCCAGATGGCCATGGTCAAACGCATGCTTGCGGTGCAAAGCCTCAATTACAAGGGAGATCCGGTGGCGGCAGCGCGGTATAATGCAGATACGCTGGCGCTTGCTTCACGCGGCGCAGCGCTTGGCGGTGATACGGAACGCACCTTTCTTCGCCATTTCTGGAGTGCGCGCACCGACAATCTGAAGATTCTGTCTGAATTGGAAAATTACGAGGAAGCGCTCGCATCTGTGCAGCAATGGCGATCCGAACTGACGCCGGAAATGTTCGACCGTCTCGGTGGTGGTGAGGAAATGGCAGCTTATATGTCAGTGCAGGAATCGGAATTTCTGTTCGAGCTGGGCAGGTTTTCTGAGGCAGTACCCTCCCTGCAGTATGCGATCGGGTACCGCGAAGCAAAACTGGCTGAAATGCCCGAGAATTACTATCAGCAGACGCAATTCATGACGGCCATTGCGGCGCTGTCCCGCGTTTACCGCGAAACGGGAGATGTCAATCTCAGTAGAGCTTTTGCCGAGCGAGCTGTCTCGCTGGCTCGTGCAATCATGGACGCTGATGCCGAAGACGCCGGCGGGCCTGAAGGACTTGCCAGCATGTTGGATACGCTTACGCGGGTAGAACGTGCGGCGGGCAACTGGTCGGCGGCGATATCTGCCTCAGATGAAGCGATTGAACTCAATCGACAGCTTGTCAGCCAGTTTCCGGACACGCCATTCTACCAGGAAAAATTGCTGCAGGCATTGGTCTTGAATGCCCAGCTGTCGCTGGAAACAGAGCGGCGCGCAGCGGCATGTGCGGACGCGACCGAGGCAGAGCAGCTTATGAAGGTTCTGGGCGGTCTCGGGAGTGGAGAAAATTCACTTGGATCCGGATTGATCGGTGATTTTCAAGAGGTGCAGGCAAAATGCTTGCCTTGACCGCTCTGATTTCAGGTTGAGACAAATCTGATCGGCTCTTCCGGGGCGATGATCGCTGCGGTCAGGCGCCCCCCGTAAACGGCTCCGGTATCAATGTTTATGCGCCGCTGAAGCGCACCGGAAATCTCCGGACAGAAGTCGTCGGTGGGTGTATGTCCATGCACCACACGCCAGCCATCTAGCGCGGGGTTCTGCCACGTGTCTGAGTTAAAGAAATGCTCCTGGCGCGTCCACAGACGTACGGAGTCGGCGCAATTGGGGTAGGTTGCGACATCTATCCCGGCGTGCACGAAAATCAGACGAGCTTCCTCATCACGGTAGATGCTTGGGAGGGCTTCGAGCCACTCTATATGTGAAGTGGGAACTCGGTCCCAGCCGCGCTTTTCATAACTCGTCAGGGTCTTGCGGCCGCCATTGGTCAGCCAGGTGGCGTACGCGCCTGGATTTGCATTGGACAGCGCGTCCAGCATCATCTGTTCATGGTTTCCACGAAGGCTGATAACAGGGCAGGGTGCCACAGCTTCCAGTGTTCGGACTGCCTCAACGACGCCGCAGCTGTCGGGCCCACGGTCAACGTAGTCACCAATGTGTATGATGGTCATGTCCCGGTCTGGAAAACAGCTGCGCTGATGGTCGAAGATAATTCCGTGCAGCAGGTGCAGGCGTTCTGCCTCCCCGTGAACATCGCCAATCGCATAGTTGATCATTTGGCGCATGGTGGCATCTCGCCTGAAAATGGACTCGCGAAAAACCGACAGGCGGCGGTGTCCCCCGACCGCCGCCTGCCTATCACTCAGCCACGTCCCCAATTGTCCAGCTGAGAATTTGAACTGGCAGTCCGGCACCTGTTATAGGGCGCCGGCCGCGCCTATTCGTAGATCGAGTTGATGAAGGCTTCATGCGAGTCAGCGGGCTGCGAGTACGGAAGGTCGCTGCTCGATGTCGACCCGCCTGACCCGTAGCCGCCTGAGTAATCATAGCCGGGCTGAACCGGGGTCAGGTCATAATAATCGAGGCTTGGGTCAAGCTCACCATTATAGGAGCTGATCACGTTGCCATACATGTCGACCTGGCTGTCATAGGCATAGGGATCGACATAGTGCTCATTGCCCCACTCGTCGACCATGGTCGAACCCCATGGTGAAATTTCACCCCAGTTATTGTAGTCTTGTGCTGCGGCGGTACCCGCAAGGATGGCCAATGCGGCGGAGGCAGCGGCGAAGGTCTTGATGACGGCTTTCATTGGTCTTGTCCCCTTGGGTGGTGTGGCCTCCCCGAAATTGAGGTGGCTATACTGAATAAGGCGCAGCCGAAGCGGAAATCGGTCCAAAAAAGTTTCAACAAAATGATGGTGTGCACCGGCTTGCCGTCACGGGATGATCAGGCGACCGGGCAAACCAGCGTCCCTTTCTGGCGTTATGTCCCGAAAAATGACCGGAATTTCCTTCTGGGAGCCCCATCACATCACCTGAAATCACCCAGTTCCAGATATGATGTGCGCCAAACCTGCGCATTCACCTGTGGAATCCAAAGCCTGCATGCTCGTTGCCTTGGAGGCACACCGAAAGGGTGAAACACTATTCGGCTGAATTCCTGAAAGCGTCGTCGGCCGAGGCTGGCTCACCCATCGGTTTATCCTCGTCGATCAGGATGCGATGCGCTGCACCTTCGGGGTCATCAAATTGCCCTGATGTCGCCGCCCAGAGGAATGCCGCAAGGCCGAGGCCGCCAAGCGCTAGTGCGACCGGAATCAGGTAGACGATGATGCTCATGAGGAACCGCTTTTGCCATGCCTAATTCGCAGGGCATTCAGCGTGACGATGAGCGAAGAGGCCGACATCGCGATGGCGGCAATGAGGGGGGTGACATGCCCCGTTACCGCAATCGGAACGGCAATCAGATTGTAGGCGGCCGCGAGACCGAAATTTTGGAGCATTATCTGCCGGGCGGATTTTGATATCCGGAGAATCGCCGGGATGCTGCCCAGGCCACCCGCATAGACCGCATCGCTCGCAGACTGGCTTATATCCATTGCCCCACCGGGCGTCAGCGATGCGTGAGCCAGTGCGAGCGCACCGGCATCGTTCAAACCATCCCCGACCATCAGCACGCGCTTGCCTTCGTCCCTCAGCGCTTCAAGCCGTGCCGCCTTATCCTGTGGGCTAACCCTCGCAGACCAGACGCCGATGCCCAATGCGCCTGCGGTCCGGGCGACCGCGGACGGTCGATCCCCAGACAGGATTTCAAGCGAATATCCCTCAGTCTCCAATGCCCGGACCGCTGCTTTTGCATCGTCGCGCAATTGTTCCTCGAAGGTAAAGGCGATGGGCGGTTCAGACCCGCGTGAGAACCAAAGCACAGGCCCTTCGCCAGCAACCTCTCCGCCAGCTCCAACCCACTCTGCCGAGCCCAGCCTGCAAACATGCCCGTCAATATTTGCCTCGAGCCCAAGGCCCGCATGCTCTCGAATACCGGTCGCGAGCGGTCCGGCTCCAGCGGCTGTCACGAGTGCGCGGGAAAGCGGGTGCCGGCTGGCCCGAGCAAGCATCGCCGCAATCGGAAGGGCCTTCCTGGTGTTTTCTGTGACCAGGCATACAGGCTCGCCGAGCGTCAGGGTGCCTGTCTTGTCAAATACAATATGATCAATTGCCGCCAGGCGCTCCAATGCGTCGCCGGACCTCAGGAAAACACCTGATCTGAACAGCTTGCCGGAAGCGACCATTTGAGCCGCCGGTGCGGCAAGCGCCAGTGCGCAGGGACAGGTGATGATCAAGGTCGAAACAGCAATAAGAATTGCTTCGCGAACACTGGCGCCTGCGACGATCCAGCCGAGAAACGACAGCGCGGCAGTCGTGTGCACGAACGGCACATATAGCGCCACCGCCCGGTCCGCAATTTTCCGGTATGTTGAACGTCTCTGTTCACCTGCCTCCATCATTGTCGCGATATCTGCCAACAATGAGTCCGTCGCTGGCGAAATCGCCTGTCCGATCAGGGCTGCCCCGAGATTCACCGACCCGGCAAATACGACCGTTCCTGCATTCACGAGGCGTGGCAAACTTTCTCCAGAGACCAGTTGTTCATCGATCTCGCCCGCGCCTTCCGCAATCGTCATGTCGATGACAGCCTGCTCTCCTGGTGACAGGAGGATCATGTCGCCGGCGATGATCTCGTTCGCGCGAACGGACTCGATTGCCCCCGTACTGTTCTGACGCCTGACCGACCTGTTCTTGAGCGCCGCCAAATCGTGCGCAGCCCCGGACGCCCGCCGCCGGAGTCTCGCATCAAGAAAACGGCCGATCAGCAGGAAAAAAATGAGCATGATACAGGCATCGAAATAGGCATGCGGGCCACCCTGTATCGTTTCCCAGATGCTGACCCCCATAGCCAACCAGATCGCGAGGGACACCGGCACATCCATATTGACATGCCCGTGCTTCAGCGCACGCCACGCCGATAAAAAGAAGTGCCGCCCGGAAAACACGACGACCGGCAGGGCAATCATTCCGGAAATTGCGTGAAAAGCCTGGCGTGTCGCGGCTCCCATCTCGCCTGCGCCGCCCCATACGGACACCGACAGCAGCATTATGTTGGCCGCAGCAAACCCTGCGACGCCCATGGCGATGAGGAGGCTGCGCTCTTCGGCCTGATACGATGTCCCTTCGGAATCCGTGCCGCTCGCGGTGACACCATATCCAAGTTCGGAAACCGCAGTGGCGATTTCGTTTCCTGTGAGTGCGCCGGTCCAATCAACGCGCATGTGCCCTGTCGACAGGTTCAGACGCGCGCCTTGCACTCCAGGCAACGCATTCACGGCGCTTTCAATCTTGGCGATGCACCCTCCACACTTGGCGCCCTTCACACTTAGATCTAGCCGTGAGGCGTGTCCTGCCTTGCGTACAAAGGCTTGGATGTCTGTACCGGGCAGGGCGGATTTCGAAAGCGGCAAGCTTGAAGCGCATTCGGATGCGTTGGTATGAGAAAGAGCGTTCATCGAATGGTTATGGTCTTGCGAGCAACAAATTTGGGTGAACTGCTTTCTGCGTCCCGAACCTGTGCAATGATCTCCCACTGTCCCGCCTGAAGGTCACCGACATTCGCATGATACCGTCCACCCAGATCGGAAATAAGGTCGAACTCATGGTCGGCATTGGTTGTCGCAGGCCTGCGTAAGGCCGCATTCACAGACTTCCCCGTCAAAGGCTCGCCGGTTGATTCTTCCAGATAGACGACAAGCATGTCTCCCTCGAGACCGACGGCGGCCTGCCAACCAAGGCGCGCTTGTTCGGCTCTCTGCTCCAGGGTCGCATTATAGTTTAATCCCTGCAGGTATGATTTCTTCACATCTTCGCCCGGAAAGCTTGTGATCGCGTAGAATAGAAAAATTCCGTTGACGACAAACATCAACCCGAAAAAACCGAGAAGCCAAAACAAGACTTGGTAGCCTTTCAACGTCTTGTCGCCACTCGCGCTCTTGATGTTTGCGGTACTCATTCTCCACCCCTCATGAATGAAACGCGGTTTGTAACAGTTTCGCCGGTTTCGAGATCGGTCACGGCAAAATCGAGAGACTCTGTTTTCCCAGTTTCGGGAGCGCTTACCAGAACGCGATAGCGATCCACACCATGCGCTGCTACCGGAACCTCGAAGGAGCTTGCGTCATCATGCGGCAACCCAATGACCTTCACAGACAGTCCCTCCGGCCCTTTGACAGAAACGCTCACAGTGCGGGGCTTCGTGTTCTTGTTGACGAGCTTCAACGTATATCCGTTTTGAATGTCACCATCAGAAAGCCTAACGAAGGGCGGCGAGCGGTCCTTCAGAAGGTTCAATTCAAATGTCGCTTTTGTCGACAGGCCAAACAGCATCAGGCCACCAATGGCGGCTATAAGTGCTGTGTAGAGGATTGTACGCATGCGTATCAGGCGGTACTTCGGCGGCTGAACCTTTGCGGCGCGGGCCTCTACCGCCACATCGGTGTCATAAGCGATGAGTCCGGTCGGACGCCCGACCCGTTTCATCATGGCATCACAGGCGTCAATGCAAAGAGCGCAATGGATGCATTCCAGTTGCGCTCCGTCGCGGATATCAATTCCCATGGGGCACACCTGGACGCATTGGTCGCAGTCAATGCAGTCGCCTCGTTCGCTCCAGTCCTCGCTCTTTCTCTTCGGCCCGCGTGGCTCACCACGGTCATAGCGGTAGGTGACATTAAGGGCGTGCTCGTCGGTCAACGCACCCTGAATGCGCGGCCAGGGACACATATAGGTGCAGACCTGTTCTCGCATCATGCCTGCGAGGAAATAGGTCGTCAGTGTCAGGATTCCAGCAAACCAATAGGCCGAAAGGGGGGCTTCACCGGAAAACCAGCCACGAGCAACGGTTGGTGCGTCATGCCAATAGAGGACAAATGCCCCGCCGGTCCAGAACGCAATGATCAACCAGACGATGTGCTTGCCGACCTTGCGCCAGAGCTTGTTGAAGGTGAGTGGGGCCTTGTCGAGGCGCATTCGGGCAGCCCGGTCGCCTTCAAAGGCCCGCTCGACCCATATATATAGATCGGTCCACACAGTTTGCGGACAGGCATAACCGCACCAGACTCGCCCCAGCAGGGATGTCACCAGAAAGAGGGCCAACGAGGCCAGGATCAGCAGCCCGGCGAGGTAATAGGCTTCCTGCGGCCATATCTCGATGAAGAAGAAATAGAATTTTTCGGATGCGAAGTCGGCAATCACCGCTTGGTCGGGAATGCCCTCACCGCGGTCCCAGCGAATCCAGGGAACAGCATAATAGACGCCCAGCGTGACAGCCATAACGATCCACTTGACCGTCCGGAACTTTCCATGCGCCAGTTTTGGATAGATCTGCTTGCGCTTGGCGTAGAGATCCTGATGCGATGGAGAGTTTCCGCCGCCGGGCCGATCCAATTTGAGGGTGGTTTTTGTCATTTGCCTGCCTCACTTGCTGGCCTCACTCGCCGCCGCCCAACGAATGAACGTACACAGCCAGCGCCTTGATCGAGGCGTCGTCCAGCCGGTCGCCCCATGCTGGCATATGTGAGTTTCGGGCATTGTAGATGGTGCTGTAGATGTCGTCGCGTTGCCCGCCATACAACCAGTCGGTATCGGTCAGGTTAGGGGCGCCTAGCGTCCGGTCTCCCATACCATTTTCGCCATGACAGGATGAGCACTGCACGCTCCATAGCGGCGCAGCGCGGTTGACGGCTTCGGTATCATCGCTCCGCCCCGAAAAGTTCAGGACGTATTCGGTGAGGTCATCAATCTGCTGCGAGGTGAGGAGCTTGTCCCGCCCGAAACGAGGCATGGCGGAAAAGCGGGTCGCATCATCTCCCTCGTGTCGGATGCCATGACGCAACGTTGTCTCGATACCGTCCAGCGTGCCGTCCCAAAGCCAGACGTCATCCGCAAGCACAGGGTAGCCCTTTGCACCGCGTCCACCGGCACCATGGCAAGTCGCACAGTTGTCCCCGAACAGGCTTTCGCCCATTGCGAGTGCAAATTGCTGGAGGTCCCTGTCGGTCTGGATTTCTTCCAGCGATGCGCCAAGCAGCGCATTCGAGCTCACGCTACGCTCGACGTTCAGTTCTGCCATCGCGACGGCGACGTTGTCCCGGTCTGACGCGTTCCGAATGCCGGGTGTATTGGTACCAAGCCCTGGCAGGGCCGGAATGGCCGGCATCAGGATCATGTAAATCACGGCGATCCCGATACTGATGTACCACACAATCAGCCACCACCGCGGCAGCGGGTTGTTTAGCTCGCTGATGCCATCCCAGGAGTGTCCGGTCGTCTCGATACCGGAATGTTCGTCGACGGGTTTGTCTTCTTTACTCATCGTCGGGCCCCTTGTCAGACAATGGCAGCTGCGCTGCATCCTCGAATTTCGATTTATTGCTCGGCCACAAAGCGTAAGTGAGTGCTGCAGCGAACATCAGAACAAAATAGATCAGTCCACCGGTTTGGGCGAAACTTGAAAGAGCCTCATACATCGCACGTCACTCCTATCGCCTGTTGCCGAGATCTTCGGCCTCATACGTCGAGAAATCGACCAGGGTTCCGGTCATTTGCAGGTAGGCGACCAGCGCATCCATTTCGGTGATGCGCTGAGGATCGCCGTCAAAATCACGCATTTCAAAGGAATTTTCGCGGCCAGCGGCCTCTCCATATTCAGCCACCAGGTCATCGACATAATCGTAGCCACGTTCATTCGGGTCGGCCTGAGCGAGCAGGTGGCCCTTCGCATTCTCGATCATGCCGTCGGTGTAAGGGACACCGACAATGCGTTCAGTGCGCAACCGATCTTCCACCTGCCTTATGTCAAGCGACTTGCGGGCAAGGAATGCGTAAGGAGGCATGACGGATTCAGGTACCAGCGAACGGGGGTCCTTCAGGTGATCGACTTGCCACTCGGCAGAATACTTGCCGCCGACCCGCGCCAGATCGGGCCCGGTTCGCTTTGAGCCCCATTGGAAAGGGTGGTCGTACATGCTCTCGGCAGCCAGGGAGTAGTGTCCGTAGCGTTCGACTTCGTCTCTCAGCGGACGAATCATCTGGCTATGGCAGACGTAGCAACCTTCCCGCACGTAGATATCGCGACCAAGCAGTTCGAGAGGCGTATAAGGCCGCATCCCGTCTACTTTCTCGATGGTGTTATCCATGTACATCAGCGGCGCCATCTGGATGATCCCGCCGATTGACACGACGATCAGGATGCCGACCGTCAGCAAAAGGGAATTGCGTTCGAGCAATCCGTGCTTGTCCATGAGTCCCATTTGTACGGTCTCCTATTCGGCAGGCTGGAGCATCGGACGAACGCCTTGCTCGGCAGGTGTAAGGTTGATCGCGTCCGTGGCTTCGCCGTGGCCGAGTACGGTGCGGACGAGGTTGTAGGCCATGATGACTGCGCCGGAGAAATAGAGCAGCCCACCCAATGCCCGGATCATGTAGCTGATGTGCTTGGCTTCGACAGTCTCGACAAAACTGTACTCAAGGAAGCCGAACTGGTTGTAGGCCCTCCACATCAGTCCTTCCGTGATGCCAGCAAACCACATGGATATCATGTAGAACAGGATGCCGATGGTCGAGATCCAGAAATGCCATTCGACCAAGCTCTTGGAATACAGGGCCTTGCGTTTCCACAGCCAGGGAACCAGGCAATAGATCGCGCCAAACGATATATAGCCGACCCAGCCAAGCGCGCCGGAGTGGACGTGTCCGATGCCCCATTCCGTGTAGTGCGACAGGGCGTTGACGGCGCGCACGCTCATCAACGGGCCTTCAAAGGTCGCCATTCCATAGAAGGCGAGTGAAACAATCATCATCCGCACGACCGGGTCGGTCCTCAGCTTGTCCCAGGCACCGGACAGGGTCATGACACCATTGATCATGCCGCCCCAGCTTGGCATCCAGAGCATGATCGAGAACGCCATGCCGAGTGTCTGGGCCCATTGCGGCAGGGCGGTATAATGCAAGTGGTGCGGGCCGGCCCAGATATAGATGAAGATCAGGGACCAGAAGTGCACGATCGACAGCCGATAGGAATAGACCGGGCGGTTCACCCGTTTCGGGATGAAGTAGTACATGATGGCCAGGAAGCCGGTGGTGAGGAAGAACCCGACCGCATTATGGCCATACCACCATTGCGTCATTGCGTCCTGGACACCAGAGAACACCTGTACCGATTTCGACCCTGTCAGACTGACAGGAACCGAGAGATTATTGACGATGTGCAACATCGCAATGGTGACAATGAAGGAAAGGTAGAACCAGTTCGCCACATAGATGTGGGGTTCCTTGCGCTTCCACAAGGTTCCGAGGAATACCAAAAGGTAGGCAACCCAAACCAGCGTCAGCCAGAGGTCTGCATACCATTCCGGCTCTGCATATTCTTTCGATTGGGTAACGCCGGCCAAGTATCCGGTTGCCGCAAGAACGATGAATATCTGATAGCCCCAGAAGACGAACCAGGGCCACATGCCGCCTGCGAGCCGGGTACGACAGGTGCGCTGGACGACGTAGAAGCTGGTCGCCATCAGGACATTGCCACCAAACGCAAAGATCACGGCGGAAGTGTGCAGCGGGCGCAGGCGCCCGAAATTGGTCCACCCAAGCTCGGGGAAGTAGAAGAGGTTTGGAAATGTCAGTTGCGAGGCAATGATTACGCCGACCAACAGGCCAGCGATGCCCCAGAACATTGATGCAAAGACGCCCCATTTGACGATGGTGTCTTCGTATTCGGATTCGTCGAACGGATTGCGCTCACCCAGGCCCCCGGCCCACAGGCTGAGGCTGGCGATGAAGAGTGTTGCCAGCGCAACAAACATCCACGCATGCATTTCCATCGCTGCGTCCTGAGCGCGGCCCGCGATGACCAGCGCCAGCAGGAGAAAAATTCCCAATATGCCACCGACGGCAAACAGACTTGTATTGTCGCGAGGCGTGGTGGCGTGTGTCCGGACCATGTTCAATGTCCCCCTGATTTCCTATTCCAAGCCCAATACCGTTCACCGGCATTGACCTGTATAAGGGAACATACGTATGTGCCGCCTCGCCGCGCCTCTGCGATAAAAGGGGGCGAAATCATGGAGGCAGACACATGAAATGGCACGCGGGCGTCGCTGTCGGACTGGGCTTGGTCTTGATCGGCGCATTGAAGACTTGGGCGCACGTTGAGGCGGCAAGAACACTGACCCTTCCAGGCTGCCTCGGATCTGAATTCGTGATCCGTCTGGGGGCGCCAACAGCCATGCAGGTGCATTGCTGGGGCTGTTACGCCGTCCTGATGGGCCTTGTTCTGATTGCGGGTTCTTTCGCTTGGTCGCGCTGGGAACGACAGATTATGCGCCCGGCCCTTTCGGTCCGATCCGGAGCGTAATGCCCAAGCCATTCGACTCCCAGGACGATCATTCCCTAAGGTCGCTACTTCACACCGTCCTGCTGTCGGTACCGGACGCAATGATCGTGATCAATGAAACCGGCGAAATCGTCGCCTTCAGTGCAGCGGCCGAGAAGCTGTTTGGATATAGCGTGGCGCACGTTACCGGCAAGAATGTCCGCATGCTCATGACGGAGACTGACCGCGCTCACCATGATCAGTATATCGCAAACTATCTCGACACAGGTGAAGAGCAGATTATCGGCATTGGGCGAGTGGTTGAGGCCAAGCTGGCCAATGGCGACAAGATTCCGGTCGAGTTGAAAATCGGTGAAGCCAAGGTGGGCGATCAGCGCCTGTTCACCGGTTACATCCGGGACGTGTCGGAACGCCAGGCCGCAGAGCACCGCATCAGTATAATGCAGGCAGAACTATACAATTTTTCGCGCCTGAGCGCCGTCGGCACGATGGCGTCCGCGATGGCGCACGAGCTGACGCAGCCGCTGACGGCAGTCTCCAACTATCTCGAAGCCGCCCGGGACTTGTTGGACACACCCACTGAAGAAGTGATCTCAATGGTCAAGGAGGCGCTTGGCGCAGCATCGGCGCAATCGGTTCGTGCAGGACAGATCGTCAGGCGATTGCGGGACTATGTCTCGAGAGGTGAGATCGACACAAGACCGGTCGACATCGGCCCATTGATCCGCGATGCAGCTTCGCTGTCCAAGCTTGGAATGGAGGGGCCGCTTCCCCGTATCATCGTCAGGATAGAAGCTGACCTGCCGATGGCGCATGCCGACCGCCTGCAAATACGTCAGGTGATTGTCAATCTGGTCAAGAACGCGATCGAAGCGACGAGCAATATCGCATCTCCGCAGATCTGGATCACGGCATCCCGCAGGGACGAACTCCATCTGCAGGTCGATGTGCGTGACAACGGCCCAGGCCTGGCCGAGCATCCGGACCACACCCCTTTCGATCCCTTTCACAGCTCAAAACCAAACGGAATGGGACTTGGCCTGTCGATCTGCCAGACAATCGTTGATGCTCACGGTGGCTCGATCTGGGTGGAGGCCAATCAGCCCTGTGGCGCTGCATTCTGCTTTACGCTAAAAACCGTGGAAACTGGACAGGACGCTTGAGAGATCAAAGATACATTCACCTGGTGGACGACGATGAAGCGATCCGCCACTCGGCGAGTTTCATGCTGCGTCATGCTGGCTTCACGGTGCGCACATACCGCGACGGTGTGCATTTCCTGGATGAACTGGACCCGGCCCAGGCCGGCTGCATTCTGCTTGATGTACGTATGCCGGTTCTGGACGGGATTGCCGTTCTTGGCGCACTAAGTGAACGTGGCATCGATATGCCGGTGGTCGTCCTCACCGGACATGGGGACGTTTCGGTCGCGGTCGATGCCATGAAGGCCGGTGCAATCGATTTTATAGAAAAGCCCTACGAAAAGCAGGTTCTGCTCGAAGCGATTAATGCCGCGTTTGACCGCCTGGACGATACCGTAGCCCAGCGTACCCGCGAAACAAAGGCGCGCGCGCTGTTGGCCGTTCTGACACCGCGCGAACGCGACGTACTTGAACGGCTGGTCGAGGGCATGACAAACAAGACGATCGCGGCTGACTTGAGTATTTCCGCTCGGACGGTCGAAATCCATCGCGGGCATCTGATGGAGAAACTTGGCGCCGACAGCCTGTCAGCGGC
This sequence comes from Hyphomonas johnsonii MHS-2, assembly GCF_000685275.1. Lineage (GTDB taxonomy): Bacteria > Pseudomonadota > Alphaproteobacteria > Caulobacterales > Hyphomonadaceae > Hyphomonas > Hyphomonas johnsonii. Next base: position 252,714 of record NZ_ARYK01000002.1, on the reverse strand, counting down.
TCTGAAGACGGCGTTTCAGGCTGGCATCGGCCTTGAAGATCATAAGTAATTGTCCGTAACGACAGGATGATTATGTCTCAGCTAATCTATGCAATCGATGAGCGGCCGGATCGTCAGAGCGTACGCCTGCACGCGAGCAAGGACTTTGCATGGTGTCTTCAGATTGGCCTCAGACAATTGGGAAACTTCTCCTGGTTGATGATAATGATGCCGTGCGCAGATCTTTTTCAATCATGCTCAGGGCGCGTGGGTACTCCGTGGAAACCTACCGAAGTGGCGTAGAAGTCCTGTGTAACCGCGTCCTGCCGGACGTCGATTGCCTTTTGATAGACTACAAGATGCCTGGCATCGATGGGCTCGAACTATTGGGGCGCTTGCGTTGCAAGGGCCTGTTGGTTCCGGCGCTGATGATCACGGGCTATATCTCCTCAACTTTGGAAGTCCGGGCGCGAGCGGTGGGTTTTGCCGACATAATTGAAAAGCCGCCGCCGGTGGATCTCCTTGTTGAGCGCATCCAGCGCCTTTTCGAGCCGCCAGCGTAGAACAACATGTACCGCTTCCAACGGCATGGTGCGGAAGCGGGGCGACGGGACCTAGGCGCGGCCATGTCAAAACGTGCGCGACTGATATGCGGGCAGGGCCGCGAGCACCCTTCCAGACGCGTCGACTATGCGCAGCATTTGAGGTTGGCAGGAGGCCTGCGTCAGGCGACTCGCGCGATTGAGGGATGGCGAAGTTTGAGAGCACTCCACCATGTCTCCACGTGATCCGGATCAACAAGCGCGACGATACAACCACCGAATCCCGCACCCGTGATCCGGGCACCGTCAGCGCCGAGGCGGACAGCATCTTGAACGAGTTGGTCAACCTCCTGAACTGAGACATCCATGTCGTCGCGCAGCGAGTCGTGGCTCTCAATCATCAATTGGCCGAATCTTGAACGGTCGCCTGCGCGCAATGCGGCAATGGCGTCTAGAGACCGCTTGGCTTCGGTTGCTGCATGTCGCGCTCGGCGGCGGAGGGGATCATCGAGCGTGGTGATCGACACCAGGTCGGCGTCACACAGGTATTCCACGCCAAGTGCCGCGGCGGCAGCAAGGCACTGGTCGCGCCGGATCCTGTAGCGACCGTCGGACAGGGCCCGGTTGACACCTGAGTGAATAACCACAATTGCCCACGTCTCGGGCAGGCTCAGCAGCGCGTAGGAACAATCTCTTGTATGAAGTGCAAGGGCCACACCGGGCTCTCCCAGGGCAACAGCCATCTGGTCCATGATGCCGCACGGGACGCCGATGAAATCATTCTCGATTTTCTTAGCTGCGGATGCCAGTGAAGCCCCATCGACATTGCCATTTCCGATACTTGCCGCTTTGAGCGTTGCCACGATGATGGCAGCTGACGAGGACAGGCCAGCGCCAACTGGAATAGTGCTGTGGACGCTCAGGTCCTGTCCGCCCTGGATCCAGTTCTGGTCCCTCGCATACTGCAATGCGCCGCGCACATAATCTGACCAATGGCCTTCAGCGGGGGCGTCAACGGAAAAATCCTGGATTGCCTCGAAGTTCGTGGACCTGATCCGGTCCAGGGTCATTCCGTTGGCGGCTAGCTGCACCGTCACTGAGGGTGCCAGCGCCATTGGCAATACAGTGCCGCCATTGAAGTCGATCCACTCTCCGATGAGGTTCACACGGCACGGAACCGTCGCCACCTGCGCGGGGAGCCGGGAGGATCTCGTCATACTGCCCGGAGCCTTTCGGCTGCCTGTTCCGGCACGACATCGACTGTGAATATACCGGTAAACTGTTCCACGCTGGCGAGGTATTTAAGCCGGCCGGCATCGCGCATGACCGGGAAGAACTGGACAGTGAATTGAAACTCATCCCCTGCTTCACGCGGCGCGGCCTGAAAGCTCATCATGTAAGGCATGGGCACACCGAACAGGCCATCGAGTCGGCGCGGAATATCGCCGAGCATTCGGGCGAGCGCCTCGATGCCCGCTCCATCAAGGTCCCAAGGGCCACGGCAGGGCCGGTTGGGCATGATCCATGTCTCAAATGGAAACCGTGCGAAGGGTGGAGAAAACGCGGTGCAGTGATCGTCTGAAGCGATATCGAAGACACCGTTCCACGACGCATGGTCCGCGATCAGGTCATAGCCGGATGCGAATGCCCGTGCAGCCGTTGCCTGTGGCTCAGGGACAATGGCAAACGCGTAGATCTGACCGTGTGGGTGGGGAAGTGTGACTCCAACATCCCGACCCCGGTTTTCGAATGGCAAGACATAGGCCGCGCCACCTTCGAAATGTGCCTTATACCTGTCGATGAGCGCTTCAATAAGCAATACGCGCCGCTCCTGCCCTATGCTTTGCAGGTTCCCTTCGGACTCGTCTGTGTAGACAATCACTTCGCATCGTCCATTCGCAGGACCTGTTGCCCATTGGCTGGGGCGCGATTGGTCTCCATCGGTTTGCAGGCTGGAGAATTGATTGTCAAAGACAGCCAGTTCGAACGCCGAGAAAGGGATTTCCGTGGGCGCTGATCCCGGACGCCCGGGAGCGAGAGGATCCGCTGCGGTTGCGGGCATGAACGTTCGTGCCTGGCGGTGCGGCGAGTAAATAGCCCACGTGTTGCGAAGCGGGTCGCGGCGAATTTCTGAGCGATGGTTGCCGGAACTGACCAATTCAGGACCTGCTACGCCTAATGGGGGCTCGAACCCGTAGAGAGATACCTTGCGTCCATCGGATTTGATATGGTCACGCCGGAACAGCGGCCGCGAGCGCCCCGCGAGATTCACGATTGCTTTGTCTTCTTCCATGGGGCGCGCCAGTATTCGGTTCTGATTTGAATCTAGTTAAATCATGCTGGATGGATTGCGATAGGGTTGATCGAGGCGCACGCGGTCCTGACCGTGGCGCGATATTGGGATATTGTAATGAAATCAAGTTCAATCAGTGGAGGTGGGTTGACCTGCGCGGTGGCATGGACGCCGGAATCCGGGTTCAGGCTGGCATTCCTTGGTCCGGATGAGGCAGACGATGGCGCAATACGTTTGCGCTTGGAAAAGTTGCCAGCCAGCCCTGATATCGTACCGGGCGCCAGTCTGATGGCTCAGCGAGGCACGGGCTATGCAGGCGTTGGCCTGTTGGATGCAGTCTGTTTGCCAGAGCGATTTGCCGTCAGGCTGCTCCCATCGGGAATGCGCAAGGTCTCGGACACGCTGCTCGTGCTTGAAGCAGCGGACCCTGCCTGCAACATTCGGGCGGAAACATCCCTGGAAATAAGCGACGGCGTGCTCACTGTCTCGACATGCATTTTCAATGAGGGATCAGGCAATGTAGACGTCCATCGCTGCGCTGCCGGCTTGTTGCCGCTAGATGACTGGAGCAGCGACGTAATCCTGTCCTTTGGTGCCTGGGCCAGGGAAGGGCACATGTCGCGGATTCCCATTGAGTCGGGGCGTATCCAGTCTGTGTCCCGCCTCGGCCGAACGGGTTTTGACGGCTCGCCTGCGATGCTCGTTTGTGAACGCTCGGCAGGCGCCGACAACGGACGCGCGCTATGCGCGCATCTGGCCTGGAGCGGTAGTCATTCGGTCAGCGTCGAGCGTCTCCCCGATGGTTCGGCAGAACTCTGCGCGGAAGCGCTCTACGAACCCGGCGAAATCCAAATCTCCACCGGGGGGCGGTTTACTACCCCGAAGCTCATCGTCGCGGTGGCTGGGAATGGATTTCAGGAGTTGAGCAATAGGCTGCATGCGTTCGCCCGTACGCGATCGCGTCGCGTGTCGCGGCCCGTGCACTTCAACACATGGGAGGCTTGTTACTTTGATTTCGACAGCGACTCTCTTCGCAAGCTGGCGACCCAGGCCGCCGAAATTGGCGCAGAGCGGTTTGTTCTGGACGATGGCTGGTTCATCGGACGGCGCGATGACTCGAGCAGCCTTGGCGATTGGGAGCCGGACACTGAACGGTTCCCGGATGGGCTCGGGCCACTGATTAGCTATGTGCACAGTCTCGGAATGACGTTCGGACTGTGGGTTGAACCGGAAATGGTGAGTCGCAACAGCGCTCTCTATCGTGCGCATCCGGAGTGGGTCCTGGGATACCCTGATGCCGACGCTCCCACCGGGCGCAACCAGCTTGTCCTGGACCTGTCGAACCCGGATGTGCAGGACTACCTGTTTGTGACGCTTTCCAAATGCCTGGATGTCGGTGGCATCGAGTACCTCAAATGGGATTGCAACCGTGAGCTATATCCTGCGGCAATTGATGGACGTTTTTGCGCGCATTTGCATACGCTTGGCGTCTACGCGTTGATGGATAGACTGCAGGCGCGGTTTCCTGAACTCGAAATCGAAAGTTGTGCCAGCGGCGGAGGCAGGATCGATTTCGGCATTCTCCCTCGTGTGACCAGGTTCTGGGCAAGCGATGCCACCGATGCGCTGGATCGCATTCGCATCAATCAGGCCCTGTCCCGGTATGTGCCGGTGGAAATGATTGGCTCACATGTCGGACCGTCACCCAACCACATAACAGGACGAGTGTTCTCGATCCGCTTTCGGGCTCTGGTGGCCATGTTCGGTCATTTCGGACTGGAACTCGACCCATCCGCTTTATCGGATAAGGACAAGATCGCGCTTGCGGATGCCGTCGAGGTTTACAAACGGTTCCGGGGCTGGATGCATTCGGGCCGTATCCGAACGTTGCCCACGGCCGACAAGCACCTTGATGTGACTGTATTGGAATCAGCGGACGCTGAAAATGTGCTCGTTCGTGTGTTGAGAACGGGTATGTCTGCCAGGCCGTTACATGCTCGAATCGTGCTGCCAGAGCTTCAGTCCGGATCTGCCTACGCTGTTTCGGAAGTCGCTTTTGATGGTGGCCCTGACAGCATGATTGGTCATTTTTCGGCTGAAGCTCTGACCTGGTCCGGATTGGACATGGACCCCCAAAAACCCAATCAGGGGCGCCTGTTTTACCTTAGCCGCCTGGAGCCCGGACGATCATGAACCTCGGTGTTTGCTACTATCCTGAGCATTGGCCTGAGGCTGACTGGGCTGATGATGCGCGGCGCATGCGGGCGCTCGGCCTGGACCTGGTGCGTATCGGTGAGTTTGCGTGGTCGAAGATCGAACCGGCGCCGGGCGTATACACCTGGTCTTGGCTCGACCGTGCGATAGAGGTGCTGCACGCTGAGGGGCTGGGCATCATCCTCTGTACGCCCACTGCCACGCCGCCCAAATGGTTGGTCGACCTGCATCCTGAAATCCTGCCATGGGATAAGCACGGTAACCCAAAAAGATTTGGATCGCGGCGCCATTACTGTTTCTCATCTCCAGCATATCGGCGGGAAAGCGCGCGGATCACTGAAGCGCTGGCGCGTCGCTATGGCGACCATCCAGCTGTGGTCATGTGGCAGACGGACAATGAGTACGGGCACCACGGAACGCATGAGAGCTACTCCCCGGATGCAGCAAGGGCATTCCGGCGCTGGCTGCAGCGCAGGTATGAATCGATCGATTCCCTGAATACGGCATGGGGGACCGCATTCTGGTCTCAAGACTACAGGTCGTTTGACGAGGTCGATCCTCCGAATGCCACGGTCACCGAATCCAATCCATCTCAGCATCTCGACTACCAACGCTTCTCGAGCGATGAAATCTGCGAGTTCAACAGGGAACAAGTGGATATCCTGCGTCGCTACAGTCCCGGCCGACGGATCGCCCACAATTACATTGGAGATTTCACAAAGCTTGACCATCATGCAATCGGTGCATCGCTTGATATCGCTGCCTGGGACAGTTACCCGATTGGCCTTCTGAGTGAGGGAGATGCCAGTGAGGCGGACAAGGCGCACTGGCTTCACCACGGCCACCCAGACTTTGCCGCGTTCAATCACGACGTCTTTCGGCAGTGTTCGGCGCAATGGGGCGTCATGGAACAGCAGCCGGGCCCTGTGAACTGGGCCACACATAATGCGGCGCCAGCACCAGGAATGGTGCGTCTATGGACATGGGAGGCTTTCGCGCACGGCGCCGAATTCGTCAGCTATTTTCGCTGGCGGCAAGCCCCCTTCGCGCAGGAACAGATGCACGCAGGGCTCTTGTTGCCCGACCGCCAGGAGACGGCAGTGCTGAAAGAGGTCGCGCTGGTTTCAAGCGAACGAGACACGATCGGGACCCCGGAAACAACGCTAGCCCGTGTCGCGATTGTCCTGGACTATCCAAGTCTTTGGCAACAGGAAATCCAGCCACAGGGGCGATCAGGTTCGGCGCTCAAATTGGCACGCGCACTCTATTCCGGCTGTAGGAAATTGGGGCTCGATGTGGACATCATTCCACAAGGTGCAGACATGAGCGCGTATGCGCTCATCATCCTGCCAAGCGTTTCGATCCTGGATGCGGAGATGTGCGGACGACTGCGCGACAGCGGCGCGAGTGTCCTCGCGATGCCTCTCACGGGATCGCGAACATGCGATGGACACATCCCCGAGAACCTGTCTCCCGGCCCGTATGCGAACCTGCTGCCCATGCAGGTGCGCGTGTTTGAAAGCCTTCCGCCGTATGTGAAAATCGGCGTCAATTTGGATGGCCAAGCATTCTCCGGTTCGCTTTGGCGTGAGTCCGTGACAAGTATCGCGCAGGCGCTGGCTGTATTCGAAAATGGTGAACCTGCCTGGCTTCGGAATGAACGCATGCATTATCTTGCCTGCTGGCCGGACGAGCCCTTCCTGTTGCATGTCCTTCGTCGGATATGCCGGGAAGAAGATCTGGAAGTTCGTGACACCGGTCGAGACCTTCGCCTCCGCCGTGCCGGGAATATCCAGTTTGCCTTCAACTATGGCTCGGACGCCATAGACCTTGCATGCGTCGGTGCGCCGGAGAAGGGTGCAGACTATCTGATCGGAGCGCGAGTCATGCAGGGCGCAGGTGTCGCTGCCTGGCGCATTCAGCTTGTGCTGCCCGACAAGATGGAGTGAGCCGCTTGCACACGGCGCAACTCAATGAAATGCGCTGCCGGATTTGACGCCCGCCCATTTGAAGATCACCGCAGCCGGACAAAAACCGGTAAAGGCAGACTGCAACAGGTTGAGCCCTGCAAAGGCGTTGAGCAGGTAGAAGGCAGGGTGGATCCAGTAGCCCAGCGCCAGGCTGAGCAAGACGACGGTGCCGGCGAAAGCGAATATTGCGCGGTCGAGGTTCATGCGAAATCTCCAGTCATGTTAAAAGTTGAAAGAATCCAGCGGGTAAGCGCATCCCCGGCGAGCGCGCCGGCCTGATGAGCGACCTTGGTCCCGTTTGCGTAGGCGACCAGCGTTGGGATGCCGCGAACACCGAGGGCGGCAGAGGCAGATTGGTTCTTGTCGGAATCGAGTTTGAACAAACGGACCCGACTCGCGAGGGTTGCCGCTGCTTCCTGGTATGCTGGCGCCATCATGCGACATGGGCCGCACCAGGGGGCCCAGACGTCAAGCACGAACGCACCCGTATCCCGTCGCTGCAATTTTGACAGCATTGCCGCATCAATATCGACGGGGGAGGGGGTGGCGAGGGATTGATGACACTTTCCGCAGGTGCCGTGGGTCAGGTCGCGGCCGAACGCGGTGCGATTGACCGCGCCGCACGCGTGGCAGACAAGCATCTGATGGGATGGAGGGCTATCAGTCATTGCCGGTTCTCACTTCTTCAGCTTGTGTGTCTTCAGCATTCCGAGAGCAGCGTTCTCGAAGAATGTTTCAGTCTGGCCCGTGCGGATCTTTCGAAGAAAGAATTTCTCAAAACCCACCTTTGCCAAGTGAACCCAGCTTCCGGATGCGGACCAGTTCACGTTGCGCGGCGGTATCTGCGGCTGCGCGATGAAGGCGACGCCGCCGTCTCCGAAGTCGGCGATACAGATCGCGTTCCAGGTCGCTTCGTGTGTTGGCTCCTTGCCCTGAATCAGTGCGGCGATGTTCTCGGTAGTGGCCGTCACCATGGATTCAATCATGAAACCAGTCTTGGGAACGCCGACCGGCACGGGCGTCGGGCCGGTCGGCGCAATCGCGATACAGACGCCTATTCCAAAAATGTCAGGATAAGTCGGATTGCGCTGATGTTTATCCGTGATGACGAACCCTTTCGGGTTGACCAAGCCTTCGACGCCGCGAACCGCCGCAACGCCGCGAAAGGCAGGTAGCAGCATGGAGAACGACATTGGCAAAGTGTGCCCGGCTTTGATCGACCCGTCGGCGTTCATTTCATCGACCAGCATTTCGCCGTCAGAAATCTTCTTGACCTGTGCGTTGGTGATCCACTTGATGTGGCGCTCGCGCATTTCACTCTCGAGCAGGCCCTTTGTGTCGCCGACGCCATCGAGTCCGAGGTGGCCGATATAGGGTTCGGGGGTCACGAAGGTCATCGGCACCTTGTCCCGGATTTTCCGCTTCCGTAGTTCGGTTTCGATGATCATTGCGGTTTCATAGGCGGGGCCGAAGCAGGATGCGCCTTGAACTGCGCCGACAACAATCGGGCCTGGGTTTTTGCAGAATTCTTCAAAGGCCTTGTGGCCGACAACGGCATGGTCGATGTGGCAGACGGATTGGGTGTGACCATTTTCAGGGCCGAATCCTTCGATCGCGTCAAATGCGAGCTCCGGACCCGTGGCTATCACGAGATAGTCATAGGCAACCTTGGTGCCGTTTTTCAGGCCCACAGATTTGTTCTGCGGGTCAACTTTCTCGGCCTGTCCTACGATGAATTCTATGCCGCGCTTCTTCAGCGGACCCGCAAGGTCGATCACGATGTCCTTGCGATCACGCCACCCAACGAGAATCCAGGGATTGGATGGCACGAACTGGTAAAAGTCGGTTTCGTTGATGATTACAACGTCATCAGAGCGCCCAAGCTTCTTGCGAAGCTCGTATGCCGCGATCACGCCGCCCAGACCCGCACCCAATACGACCACACGCGCCATGACACTCGCCTCCTGAATTGTTCTTGTCGAAACGACCATATATGTATATGCGAGAATTATAAAATGCGCATTATGTCACATAGAAGTGACTGCGCTCCGCCGTTAGATTGCTGACGCTGCCTCAACCGGGGTGGCTCCACTTGAGGAAGCTATATGTCCGACCATCGCGATTTGTCCCCCGATTCAGTGTTCAGCCGGCTGAAGGCCAGCGAGATCATCCTGATTGACGTGCGCGAGCCCGCCGAATTCGCGAACGAGCGTATTCACGGTGCGCTTCTTCACCCGTTGTCGACTTTCGAGGTCAAGGCGATTCCGGAATCCGACCGGCGTATGGTTGTGTTCCAGTGCGGATCGGGGAAGCGCTCGCGTAAGGCGCTCGACATGTTTATGGCGGCGACCGGGTGTGAAGCCAGTCATCTGGAGGGTGGGATTGGGGCTTGGAAGGCAGTCGGCAATCCAACCGTCAAGATCAACCCGTCCACAGGTCAGGTTGAAGATCATGGCCATTACTAGCTTTCCCGCCTTCCTTCTGGCGCTGGGTTTTGCCTTTGTCTCCGGTTCAGGAGTCGCGGCGCAGACGCTGACCGTGCAGGAGAGCATTGTCGTCGACTATCGCCCCGTCGTTGCGCGCGTGGAATCGGGAGACACGGCGACAGCGAGGTCCCGGCTTCAAGGTGTAGTCACACGTCTGGCCATTGATGAGGGCGTTCAGGTCAAGGCCGGCACGGTCGTCGCCGTGATTGTCGATGGAACGCTGCAGCCGCAGCTCGCGGCGCTGTCGGAGAGGATAAGTGGGCTCCAGGCCCAGGTACGCCAGAAGGAAGCGGACATTGCCCGCCATGCGTCCCTGCAGGCCGACGGATTCTATCCAGCCGCCCGGCTTGAGGAAGAGCGCACAGCCCTGAATGTTTTGCAACGGTCGCTCGGCTCGGCCACGGCCGAACGCAGGGCTCTCTTGGCCCGGCAGGCGGAAGGACAGATCAAGGCGCCCGCCGACGCACGTGTGACCCAGGTCAACGTTGTCGATGGTGCTATTGTATCGCCGGGAGAGACAATCGCGCGATTTGCGACCCTGGACGGTATCGTGCGCCTGTCTTTGCCCGAGCGCCACGCGTCGCAGATTTCTGAGGGCGGGACAGTGACCCTGCGCTTGCCCTCCCGCTCGGGCGACATTCGGACTGCAACCGTCATCAAGGTGTATCCGGAGTTACGAGATGGCGCTGTCGTCGCTGATGCGACTGTACAGGGCGGACTGGATGCGCTGGTCGGCGAACGAGTGGACGTTCTCGTGTCGGTGGGAGAGCGCCGTGTCATCCAGGTGCCCGCGAATTATGTTTCGACCCGCTACGGAGTGGATTTCGTTCGCGTGAAGGTCGCTGATCGGTTCGTCGATGCGCCTGTGGCGCTTGCTGCGCCGCTGGTTGACGTGAATGGACAACTGGAAGTGCTGTCCGGGCTCCGCGTCGGTGACGTCATAACACTCCCCGAGACGCGGAAATGAAGACCGATATTTCCGGTGCGATCACCCGCGCGACCATCCGATCACCTCTGACGCCGCTCTTCCTGCTTGCGGCGCTTGCCGTCGGTCTGATTGCGCTCATGACAATCCCGCGGGAAGAGGAACCGCAGATTTCGGTTCCGATGGTTGACATCATGCTGTCAGTCCCGGGGCTCAACGCGGCTGACGTTGTCGAACAGGTAACCAAGCCGCTCGAAGAGATCATCAAGGCCATACCCGACGTCGAGCACGTCTATTCCCAAAGTCAGGACGACCGGGCCCTGGTCACCGCACGCTTCCTTGTCGGGACCGATGCGGATGCGGCGATCTTGCGGATACATGAGAAGATCCAGGCAAATATGGATCAGATACCGCCCAATGTGCCGATGCCTCTGATCATCGGCCGCGGGATCAACGATGTCCCGATCGTTACGCTGACGCTTTCGCCCGAGCCCTGGACGGGTGATGTGTGGACCGATACGTCGCTGCGCCTGCTGGCAGACGAGTTGCGGTCGGAACTAATGAAGGTAAACGACGTCGGCGTCACGACGGTCACGGGCGGGCGGCCTCTGGAAATGCGGGTAGAGCCGGACATCGAAGCGATGGCGTCTTATGGTATTCCCCTGCAAACGCTGGTCGAAACCGTCCGCCAGGCTGCCACATCAATGCCTGCCGGTGTGGCGCGGCGCGATGGTGAAGTTCTCAAGGTCGATGCGGGCGAACAGATCAATTCGGTCGGCATGTTGCAGCGACTCGAGTTGCGCGGCAGCGCCGGGCAGCCGGTGTATCTGTCAGACGTCGCGACCGTCCGGGTGGTCGGCAGCGAGACGGAATCGCGGGCATGGACTCTCGATCGACGCCCGGATGCATCAGGATTTGATGCGGCTCCAGCCGTTACGCTGGCGCTCGCGAAACGGCCGGGCGCGAACGCTGTGAAAGTCGCCGAGGCAATTTTGGCGCGTACCGACACGCTGAAGGGCGGCCTTGTGCCCGAGGGCGTCCGGGTCGAAGTCACGCGCAATTATGGCCAGACCGCCGACCACAAGGCCAACGAGCTGCTTTATCATCTCGGCCTCGCCACGGTGTCGATCGTGATCCTGATTGCGTTTGCGATCGGTTGGCGCGAAGCGCTGGTGACATTGATTGTCATACCGACCACGATTCTGCTGACACTCTTCGCGTCGCTGATGATGGGCTACACAATCAACCGGGTGAGCCTGTTTGCGCTGATTTTTTCGATCGGTATCCTTGTCGATGATGCCATTGTCATCATCGAAAACATCGCGCGCCATTGGGCGATGGATGACGGACGAACACGGACAGAGGCAGCAATCAATGCCGTGTCCGAAGTCGGAAATCCGACGATCATTGCGACATTGACCGTCATTGCAGCGCTTTTGCCGATGATGTTCGTGTCCGGATTAATGGGGCCATATATGGCCCCGATTCCGGCGAACGCATCAGCGGCGATGGCGTTTTCCTTTTTCGTCGCAGTGGGAATAGCGCCATGGCTGATCATGAAGATTGCCGGTGGTGCGAAGGCGACCAGCCATTCCGGTCATGCGAAGGAAACCCGCATCAGCCGTTTCTACCGCAGGGTCGCGGCGCCAGTGGTGGCGTCGCGCCGCAGCGCGTGGACGTTTTTGCTGGTAATCGGCTTTGCAACGTTGGCTTCGCTCGGACTGTTCGCCACCAAGTCCGTGCCTGTCAAATTGCTGCCCTTCGACAACAAGTCCGAACTGCAGGTTGTTGTGGACTTGAAGGAAGGCGCCTCCGTGGAAGACACGGAACGAACACTGTTCGCTCTTGCTGACGCGATGCGCGACGTCGAGGAAGTTGAAACCATCCAGGCGTATGCCGGCACGGCCGCTCCGTTCAATTTCAATGGGCTGGTGCGGCATTACTTCCTGCGCAACACATCTGAGCTTGGAGACCTGCAGGTAAACCTGTCAGAAAAGGAAGACCGCAAGCGCGCCAGTCACGAAATCGCCCTGGATTTGCGGGAACGTCTCGCGGCCGTTCCTTTGCCTGCTGGCGCCAATGTCAAGGTTGTCGAGGTCCCGCCTGGACCGCCGGTGCTGTCGACTCTCATGGCGGAAATTTACGGCCCGACTCCCGATGTGCGGCGACAGACCGCCGGAATTGTCCGAAGCCTGTTCGAGGAGACGGACTTCATTGTCGATGTAGATGATTCCCTTGGCGAGCCCGCGCGGCGTTTGAGAGTTGCCGTGGATGAACCAAGGGCGGCAACCTACGGTGTCGCACCTGGCGACATTCTCGATACGATTACTTTGGCTTTTACGGGACAGACGGTCGGCGCGGCGCCGCGTAGCGAAGGGCGGGATCCGCTCGACATTCGCATCCGGCTTCCGAAGGCTGCCCGGAACTGGTCGCAGGAAGTCGCCGCCATTCCGGTGCCGCTGCGCGCGGGAGCCGAGGGGCAGGGACCGGTTGAACTCGGCGCTGTTGTCGAGGTCTCAGAAACAGAAGGATCTCAACTGATCTTCCGGCGAGACGGTCATTTCGCTGATCTCGTCACAGGTGAGCTGGCCGGAAAGTTTGAAGCACCAATCTATGGCATGTTCGAAATTCAGGACCGTATCGACGCCTTGGACTGGGCAGGGGTGGGGCTCGAAAAGCCATTGGTACGCATGTATGGCCAGCCGGACGACGAATCGCATGTCAGCATCCTTTGGGACGGTGAATGGGAGGTGACCTACGTAACCTTCCGCGACATGGGCCTGGCCTTCGGGGTCGCTCTTGTGGGAATTTACATCCTCGTGGTCGCTCAGTTCGGGACGTTCCGGGTGCCATTGATAATCCTTACGCCAGTACCGTTGACGTTGATTGGCATCATGCTTGGGCACTGGATGTTCGGTGCGGCGTTCACTGCTACGTCAATGATCGGCTTCATTGCCCTTGCGGGAATCATAGTTCGCAATTCGATTTTGCTGGTTGACTTCGTGCGCCATCGCCAGGACAGCGTGACACCCTTGAAGGATGTGCTGCTCGATGCTGGCGCGGTTCGCTTCAAACCGATCTTGCTGACGGCGCTGGCCGCGATGATCGGTGCGTCGGTCATACTGACGGACCCGATTTTTCAGGGGTTGGCAATTTCCCTGTTATTCGGCCTTGCCTCGTCGACCGCCCTCACTGTTTTGGTCATTCCGGCAATCTATATAGCTATTCGAGGCCCCGACTGGCTGCCGGCCGGACCAGCGGCTCAAGAAGAACCTGCAACCGAGGAGACCCGATGATGGCCCGTCACAAACCTTCCACACCAGAAGCTTTCGAGGTGATCTCCGGCCGTGTTCACGAAGCTGCGGGTGTGCTCAAGGCAATGGCCAGTGATACGCGCCTGAAAATTCTATGCGCCCTGAGTGAGGGGGAACTTCCAGTCAACCAGCTCGCGCAGATGACCGGGCAATCCTCGTCGGCTGTTTCACAGCATCTCGCCAAGTTGCGCTCCGCTGGCCTGGTGACGGCGCGGCGCGAAGCGCAGACCATTCACTATTCATGTACCAACGGGATCGGCAGGGCGCTGGTCGATACGCTTTGTGATTTTTATACAGGCTAGCCCCGGTTTCCGGTGAGCCCGGCACTTCAGGCACTGCCACTTCCTCCTTCACGTTCCTTGAGTCGCGCCGCCCGCGACTACCACCGTAGATGGTGGTGGTTCCGCCAGAATTAGGGTGACAAATGGAGGGATACCGTCTTGACTGGCCCCTTCGGGAAGAGTGCGAGGGGCAGATTTGTGTGTGGTCTAGTTGCAGGAATTGGACGGCGGGTCGTCGAGCGGTCCGCCATCGAGAAGGGACTGACCGCAATCCACCATCGCGGTCCTGATGAGACCGGTGTCTGGCAGTCGAATGACGGACATGCATTCCTGGCGCACGTCCGTCTCTCCATCGTTGGCCTAGATAATGGCTCCCAACCCATCACCAGTGCGGACGGGAATGTCCATATCGTCGTGAATGGGGAATTCTATGGCTACCAGGCCCTGAGGGACGAGCTGCGGCAGGAAGGTGTTGTATTTCACACTGATACTGACAGCGAAGTGGCCTTGCACCTTTACCTTCGCCGTGGATTGCAGGCGCTCGAACGGCTGAGCGGCGAGTTCGCGATCGTCATCATGGACGAGCGCAAGCAAGCGCTGATCGGGATCCGCGACCGGTTCGGCATCAAGCCCCTGCATTACGCCATACACGAAGGGACTGTCTATTTTGCGTCGGAAATCAAGGCGCTGGCTGCTGTCGGCGTGCCTGTTGCCTGGGATCTTGAAGCCACCTATCTCGAAGCGTTCTGGGTGCGTGACCATGAACGGACGCTGTTCAGGAATATCCATTCCGTGCCCCAGGGGCACTATGCGATTGCCAAGGATGGCAACCTGCAAACCTACCAATACTGGGATTGGAAATTTCCCGTTGCCGAAGACATGGACAGCGATACCAGGACCGACAAGGATATCATCGACCAGTTCAGGAGCGTGCTGGAAGCTGCGATAGCAGGGCGGCTTGTGGCTGACGTGCCGGTCGCCTGCTATCTCAGCGGCGGCATAGATTCCTGCGCAGTGCTTGGTCTCGCACAGCCATATCTGCGCAAGCCGATCGAATGTTTCACGCTGTCATTTGACAATCCAATGTATGACGAGCTTGCGATTGCCGAGAAACAGGCGGCCTTGTCGGGTGCCAATTTCAATCCGGTCAGGGTGACGCGTCAGCAGCTGGCAGACGCCTATGCTCAAACCGTCTGGCATTCCGAGACACCCTTGGTCAATTGCAACTCGGCCGGGAAGTTCCTTCTGAGCAAGGCAGTCAACCAGGCCGGTATCAAGGTCGTTTTGACGGGCGAAGGCTCCGACGAGATGCTCGCCGGATATCCGACATTCAAGCGTGACGCCCTGATGCACCACCCAGAGGGTCGGTCGGCGGACGAGACCGAAAAACTGCTCGAGGTGATGTTTGAATCGAATGCGGCGACGCGGGCCATATTCATGCGACAGGGCAGTGATGACCCCTTCATGAAAGAGGTCGAAGCCCGCATCGGCTGGGTGCCATCGTTCATTGAAACCTACAACCAGCTGGGCCGGATCACCACGAGCGTGTACCGGGAAGAGTTGACGAATTCCATGGCGACGGTGAATCCCATTGCGAACGTACTGGATCGCCTGCCGATATCGATGGCTGTATCCGGGCGTGCGCGTCTGAACCAGGCCTTGTACCTGAATTCCAAGACACACCTTCCGAACTTCATCCTGACGGCCCTTGCCGACCGAATGGAGATGGCCCATTCGGTCGAAGGGCGCGTGCCATTTCTCGATCACAAAGTGGCCGAATTCGCCGCCAACATGCCCCTGCGCATGAAGGTCAGCGGTCTCAGCGAAAAGCATGTCCTGAGAGAGGCCGCTAAACACGTCCTGACGGACGAAGTGTACAAACGCGAGAAGCACGCATTTTCGGCGCCCCCGGCCACTGCAGACGATGACCCGATGATGACGTTTTACCAGGACGTCCTGGCATCAAAGGCGCTGGACGAGCAGCCCATATTCGACCCTGCAAGGGCGCGGAACGTTTTCGGTATGCTGAAGATGATGCCCGACGATCAGAAGATCGCCTTTGAAGGTCTGCTCCAGAAAATTGTCTCTGTGACTCTCATGCACGAACAGTTTTCGATGTCGTGACGCAGGTCGGGTAGTGGGACAGGCCATGTTCTTACCAAGGTGTTTCACGGATCGACCACATTCGAGGTCTCGCTAAAGCTGAACGATAACCAAACGCTGGTAAACGCTCCGAAGCAGATTGCAGCTCGGCGTGCGCATCCCGGGCAGTTTGGAGTTGAACATGTTCGGTCATTGGTGGCAGGTGGGTGGAGCCGTCCTCGTCGGAATTCTGGCGGTCGCTGGCCTGCTGGGCGTCCTTTTCAAGGACACGATTTATCGGCTCGTCCTGGCGCTTTCCCTTTTTTCCGGCGCTGACCAGAGCAATCGGTTCAACCGGATTGCCGATATATACCCCACGTCGACCGTGCCGGCGTCGCGGCGCCCGCGGCCTTTTCCAGAAGGCGCTGCGATCGGCTTGCCCCGTAAGTTCCGGTTCGAGGATGGCTATTCGCAATCTGATGAATTCCTCAATTCCACGGACACGTCCGCTCTCCTCGTCCTGAAGGATGGCGAACTATGCTTCGAGCAATATGCCCTGACGGGCGGTCCCGACGTAAACTGGCTGTCATGGTCGATGGCCAAGAGCTGCGTTTCTGCGCTTGTCGGCATCGCCATCGAAGAAGGGTTCATTCAGTCGATCGAAGAACCAATCACCAAATATGTTCCCCAACTCGAGGGCTCCGCATACGGAGGTGTGCGGATCAAGGACGTGTTGCAGATGAGCTCGGGCGCATCCTGGAACGAAGATTATAGCGACCCGAAATCTGACATAAACCGGTTCGCCCGGGTGTTTGCGTTCGGCAGGTCGTTCACGAAGTTTGCAGTGTCGCTTAGGCCGGCGCGCGAACCCGGGAAGTACAAGCTCTACAACTCGGTTGATACCCAGGTGCTGGGCCTTCTCGTGGCGGAAGCGACGGGATGCACATTGACCGAGTATATGCGGGTCAAGCTCTGGGAGCCCATTGGCGCAGAATCGCCGGCCCACTGGATTCTTGACAGCGACGGCGTTGAAATGGCTTTCGGCGGACTGAACGCGACGGCGCGGGATTACGCGAAGCTGGGTGAACTCTATCGCAATCACGGCCAGTGGCATGGTCGGCAGGTGGTGCCGTCTGACTGGGTCAGCGCATCGCTGACGCCGGATGCGCCGCACCTGGCAGTGAATGCGGAGACATTGCCCGACGCGCCCCGTGGCTACGGGCAGGATCTCGGCTATGGGTTTCAATGGTGGCTGCTGGACGGTGACGAGGGTGAGTTCGCCGCGATGGGCATCTATAACCAGTTCATCTACGTGAATCCGTCTCGTAATATCACGATAGTTAAATTGTCGGCCAATCGGCAATATGGCGTCGGACAGACGGAAGCCTACAGCCGCGAGATGGAATCGATTGCCCTGTTCCGCGCCATCGCACAGACGGCTGGCAAGGTGCGGCAAGACGATGAGCAGGATGCCGAAGTCCCGATGACCATGCCTGCGCGGCAAGGTACCTGGGGGTAGGTACTGCGGGTGGCATAGGGGGGCGTCGCTCCATGCCTGTCGCCAAGCGGGCGATCTTGTGCGTCTGACCGGGAATATGTGTTGAGTGGCTGGTGCGGCGCCGATAGGTTGGCGCATCTCAATGCTGGCATATAAGGGTATGGCGCGTTTCCGGGCCACCCGGGGTCGGGCAGGAGCTAACTGGGCCATCCAGCGAACAGGGGCTTTTATGAAAGCGCGGATTATCGCGGCAGCGCTCAGGATTGACCGGTTCCTGCTCTTGCTGGTCGCTACAGTGGTAATTGCCAGTATCCTGCCGGCGCGCGGCGACTTTGCCGATATCGCATCGCTGGTGAGTGATCTCGCAATTGCCCTCCTGTTCTTTCTGCATGGTGCGAAGCTGTCCAGGCAGGCGATCATGGCCGGCATTCGCGCGTGGCCGGTTCACCTTCTTGTCCTGCTCGCCACGTTCGTGATGTTCCCGATATTCGGGGTTGTTGCGCGACAGGTCGCGGATATCTGGCTGGATCCGAATATTGGCGCGGGGATACTCCTGTTGTGTCTCATGCCGTCCACCGTCCAGTCATCGATCGCCTTCACGTCAATTGCGGGCGGCAACGTACCGGCTGCTGTTTGCAGTGCCTCCGCGTCAAGCACGATCGGCGTGTTCCTCACCCCGCTTCTTGTGGCCATGCTGATGTCGGGCAGCGGGAGCGGCGGCTTGTCGCTGGACAGTATATACGCGATCGCTCTGCAACTGCTCCTGCCGTTCGCGGTGGGCCATCTGGCGCGGCCACTCCTCGTCAGATTCCTCGACCGCTACAAGGCGCTCGTCACGAAGGTTGACCGTGGTGCAATCCTGTCCGTTGTCTACGTTGCCTTCAGTGCCGCCGTGGTTGAAGGCCTCTGGTCTCGCTATGCACCGTCAGATCTTCTCTGGACGCTGCTGATCTGCACAGTGATCCTGGGGTTGGCACTGACGACCACAACGACCGTTGCCCGTCTGCTCGGCCTGAAGAAGGAAGATGAAATCACGGTCGTGTTCTGCGGATCGAAGAAAAGCCTGGCGTCGGGTGTGCCAATCGCGAGCGCACTCTTTCCCGCGGCGATGGTCGGGCCGTTGATCCTGCCTTTGATGCTGTTCCACCAGATCCAGTTGATGGCTTGCTCCGTGATTGCGCAGCGTTACGCGACCGCCCGCGCCGAGGCGGAGGCCGAGCCGCCCGCCTCCGCCTGAACACGCGCGCGAGCGGACTTCACCAGTTCCACAACGTACCATCCGTCAGGCGCGCAATCGGCAGTTGCTTGGGTTCGTAAGGATATTTCGCCGCAAGACTCTCGTCGATATCAACGCCTGTGCCCGGTGCGTCTCCTGGATGGAGATAGCCATCCTTGAACGTGTAGGCGTGCGGGAAAACGGCGTCCGTTTCCGGCGTGTGTCGCATGTATTCCTGGATGCCAAAATTCGGCACCCACAGATCGAAGTGCAGCGCGGCGCCCATGCAGGCCGGCGACAGGTCCGTCGCGCCGTGGCATCCGGTCCGCACCTGGTAGAGCGCCGCGAGACCGGCGATCTGACGCAGCTGCGTGATGCCGCCTGCGTGGACAACGGTTGTGCGGATATAGTCGATCAGCTGGTTCTGGATCAGCTCCCGGCAATCGTGGATCGAGTTGAAGATTTCGCCCACGGCGAGGGGTGTAACCGTGTGCTGGCGCACGAGGCGAAAGGCCTCCTGGTTTTCTACGGGGGTACAATCCTCCATCCAGAACAGATGGTGCGGCTCCAGTGCCTTGCCCAACCGCGCGGCCTCGATAGGGCTCAGGCGATGGTGCACGTCGTGCAGCAATTCGATATCAGGCCCGTGCACTTCGCGCAGGCGTTCGAACAGTTTGGGTGCGGTCTGGAGATAGCGCGAAGTGTCCCACAATGTCTCTTCCGGCAGCGTGCTGTCGGCCGGTTCGTAATACATGCCGCCCTTGCCGACACCGTAGGCGCCCTTGACGCCGGGTATGCCCGATTGTGCCCGGACGGCCCGGTAGCCCATGTCAATGTAGCGGCCCACTTCGTCGACCGTTTGTTCGATGTCGGCGCCGTTCGCGTGTCCGTAAACCAGCACGCCGTCGCGGGATGCACCGCCCAGCAGTTGGTAGAGCGGCATGCCGGCAGCCTTGGCCTTGATGTCCCACAGGGCTGTGTCGACCGCCCCGATAGCAGCCATTGTGACGGGCCCCCGGCGCCAGTAAGCGCCGCGGTAGAGGTATTGCCAGATATCTTCGATCCGGTGTGCGTCCCGGCCGATCAGGAGTGGGATAAGGTGGTCCTCGAGATAAGCGACAACAGCTTTTTCCCTGCCATTGAGTGTCGCATCGCCAATGCCATGCACACCCTGGTCGGTTTCGATTTTCAGGGTCACGAAATTGCGGCCGGGACAGGTGACGATGACGCGCGCGCTGGTAATCTTCATGATGGGTCCTCAAGGTCAGACAGGCGGGGGAGGGCGGTACGAGGCACGATCGCACCCGGATGGGCACAGATCGCTGACGCGGTTTCGGATGCGAAGCGCAG
Organism: Hyphomonas johnsonii MHS-2; assembly: GCF_000685275.1. Lineage (GTDB taxonomy): Bacteria > Pseudomonadota > Alphaproteobacteria > Caulobacterales > Hyphomonadaceae > Hyphomonas > Hyphomonas johnsonii. Next base: position 232,564 of record NZ_ARYK01000002.1, on the reverse strand, counting down.
GCAGGTGGCGGGCGCGAGACCGGCGTGCGCCCCGACGAGCCAGGCAGCGTTGAACCCGTCTCCCGCTGACGTCGTGTCGATCACTTCAGGCGGCACCACGAAGGGGCTGGAATGAACTGCCTCGCCGATACGGCACATTGCGCCGCCCTTACCGGCCTTGATGATGACCGCGTCGGCGCCGCTGAATTCCGGTCGGTTGAGAATGGAAAGGGGCGTTGCTTCGCTGAACAGGGCGGCTTCATCTTCGAGACCTGGAAACACGATCGAGCTGATGCGGTAAAACCGCCTTACCCAGTGCTGCGCCGCCTCGACACTGTTCCACAGTGCGGGACGGTAGTTCGGATCAAAGGCGATGCGTGCGCCCCGCCCACGGGCCTTGAGGCAAAGCAACTCGAGTGCGCTGCGTTGTGCTTCATGGAGAACGGCGAGCGTGATGCCGCTGACATAAACGATGTCGGCTAGGTCCAGCGCCAAACGCTGGTCGGCCTGTAATGTATCGACGAACCGGCGCGCAGGTGAGTTCGCGCGCCAGTAGGAGAAACGGCGCTCGCCATCGGCATCCGTTGAAATCATGTAGAGGCCAATTGGGCTGTCCGGGTCCCGGTAGACACGCAGGCTGACATCCAGCCCGTTCGCGAAGGTCTCGAACCGCCTGGAGAGGACGTCTCTGCCGATGGCAGACACGAATTCGGTGTGCCACGCATCCGCGCCGAGCATGCCGACATAAGCAAGCGTGTTGAAGACATCTCCCGCGAACGACAGCGCGATCTGTCCTGCGGGCAGGTCCAGCAGTTCACCCATTGCTTCACCGAGGCCGACGATACGCGGCATGCAATTCAGTCCATTCCTGTTGGGCGGGAATCAAGCTTGTAGGCGTCGCGGACCAGCCGATCCGTCAGTTCGAACGCAAGGTCGAATGCTTCGTCGGCGTCCAGCCGCCCTTCAGCGACAAGGCCTGCGAGATAGCGGCAGTCCATCCGACGGGCGAGGTCGTGGCGGGCCGGGATCGACAACAGGGCCCGCGTGTCGTCATTGAATCCGGCTGTGTTGTAGAAACCGGCGGTCTCCGTCACCTGCTGACGGAACCGCATCATACCCTCCGGGCTGTCATGGAACCACCACGGTGGCCCCAGGCGCAGGCACGGATAATGTCCGGTCAGGGGGGCGAGTTCCCGCGCATACGTGGTTTCATCCAAAGTGAAGACGATCAGCGTCAGATCAGCATTATTGCCATGCTTGTCGAGCAACGGCTTGAGGGCGTCCACGTAGTTCGTGGCGACCGGTATATCCGCGCCCTTGTCGGTCCCGAATTGGGCGAAAAGGGCTGGGTTATGGTTCCGGAAACTTCCGGGATGCAGTTGCATGACGAGCCCGTCGTCCAGGCTCATGCCCGCCATTTCCGTCAGCATTTGCGCTCGGAAAAGTTCGCAGTCTTCGGGCGAGGGACTGGGCAGGCGCACCCGGTCAAACAGCGCACGGCATTCTGTGACTGACAGGTTGGCGGTTCGCGCTGTGGGGTGCCCATGGTCTGTCGCTTTTGCGCCCATGACCTTGAAAAAGGCACGCCGCACCCGCAATGCCCTCAGGTAACCCTCCCAGGTATCCGTCCTCTCGCCGGTCAACACCGCCAGTCGGTCGAGGCGCTCCGCCAGCCCGACGCGGGCCGGGTCTAGGACGTCGTCGGGGCGGAACGTGGTGACGATACGATCGCCCCATCCATCCGCATTGAGCGTCCCATGGTGATCAAGCGGGTCGAGCGCGCCTTCTGTTGTGGCAAGGAACTCCACCTTGAACCGGTCAAGGATCGCGCGCGGCCGGTAGGCTGGGGTGGCGAGGGCTTCGGTGATCGTGTCGTAATAGGCGTCTGCCGTGCCGGCATCGAGTTGGTAGTCAAACCCGAAAACCTCAGAAAAGACGTGATCGAACCAGGCGCGCGTCGGTGTGCCGCGAAAGAGGTGGAAATGCTTGGCGAACAAGCGCCAGGCGGCCCGCGTGTCGGTCGATGTCGTACCGTCGCGCCGTGGCACGCACAAGTCCTCCAGTCGGACGCCCTGACTGTAAAGCATTCTCAATACATAGTGATCCGGGACCACGAGCAGCGAGGCGGCATCCGAAAACGGTGCATTGCTGGCGAACCATGCAGGGTCCGTGTGGCCGTGCGGACTGATGATCGGCAAGTCCGAGACAGTTGCATAAAGTTCGCGAGCGATGGTGCGCACCCTGTCCTCGGGCGGAAAGAACCTGTCCGGATCGAGGTTCAGGGGCCGCTTGGTCATGGGTGAGGTTCTCTGAAGGTATCGTCACGCGTTTGGCGGGAACAAAAGGTTTTCAATTGGCCGAATGTCATTTTGCGCTGCCCGTTTCCACCGTTCAAACTTCCTCTGTCCTGCGCCAGGCATCCAGCCATTTCCCGCGACGACGACCAGACGAAATTCGGATTCCGCTTGAAAGCCGGGACTTGGTCCGCCACTAATACTGTTAGCGCTATCTGCGTACTAAAGTCGGCGGGCAACGCCGCGTCAAGTCCGGAGGGAATTCACCCGATGAGCATTCCGATGACGCGCCGGACAGTTCTGGGCGCTGCAGCTGCGACAGCGCTGCCGTGTTTGGCGGCCTGTTCGGACGAGACGCGCCAGATGATTGCGACCGACGCCCAGCCGGCGGGTTACCCGACAGTGCAGGCCCTTCAGTTCTTTTCGGACACTTTGGCCGAACGCTCTGGCGGACGGATTCGGTTCCATGTCTATGCAGGCGCACAGCTCGGCAGCGAGAACGACACGATCGAACTCGCCCAGTTCGGCGGTGTCGATATTATCCGGGTCAACTCGACGCCAATGAATGTGATCGTCGCGGAGACGCTGGTGCCGGCATTGCCGTTCCTGTTTCGGGATATTGACCACATGCGCCGCGCCATGGACGGCGCACCTGGTCAGGCAATCCTGGATGCGCTGGCGCCGAAGGGGCTGATCGGTCTGTGCTTCTACGATTCAGGTGCGCGGTCCTTCTATACTGCCTCGCGGCTGATCCATCAGCCCAAGGACCTCGCCGGGTTGAAGATACGCGTACAATCATCCGATCTCCTGGTGTCCATGGTTGAAGCGTTGGGGGGTGACGCGACGCCAATGTCATATGGCGAAGTGTATCAAGGCATGATGCAGGGCGTGATTGATGGCGCCGAGAACAACTGGCCTTCCTATGAGAGCTCACGCCATTATGAAGTAGCGCCCTTCTACAGCGAGACGCGTCATGTAATGGCGCCCGAAATCCTCGCCATGTCGCGACGCGCATGGGAACGACTCACGGCACCGGATCAGGAACTCGTCCTGACGTGCGCCCGGGAATCGGTGCCCTTCATGCGGGATATCTGGGACGCGCGGGTCCGGACGGCCGAAGCTGCTGTCCTTGCCGCAGGCGTGACAGTGACTGACGATATCGACCATACGGCATTCGCCAGACGCGTGGAGCCTGTATGGGCGAAGTATCTCAAGTCTCCCGCCCTGAAGCGACTCGCCGAAGACGTGCAGGCGGTGGGTGCGACCGATGCCTGACACGCATTCCCCGCTCGACAGGGTCAACAAGTCCACCCTCGTGTTCGGCGGCGTCGGGCTTGTCCTGATGACGCTGATACTGTTCTGGCAAGTCTTCGCCCGGTATGTGTTGAATTCCAGCCCCGCCTGGACAGAACAGGTCGCGATGGTCCTGACGATCTGGTTTGTCTTTCTCGGTGCAGCGTCCGGCGTGCATGAAAGCTTCCATATTCGGATCGCCGAAGGGGTCGACAGCATGTCCCCCGCCTGGGAACGGCGGGTGCGCCTGCTTGCGAATGCCATAACGATTGCCTTTGGCTTCAGTCTCGTCGTCTGGGGCAGCGCACTGGTAATGCGCACCTGGGGTAATGCGGTTCCGGCGCTGCCGATAACCCGTGGAATGGTCTACCTGGTCATTCCAGTCAGCGGACTCCTCATGTCCGCTTTTGCGATTGGTCATGTGCGTCAAGCACCGCCCGATGAGTGCGAGGTCTGACAGCGTGGAACTGATCATCCTCTTGCTGCTGATCCTTGCGGCACTGCTATACTTCGGTGTCCCCGTCGCGATCGCCCTTGCTATGTCTGCCAGCGCAATCCTTGTTGTGCTCGACATTCCGATGATTGTCGCAGTGCAGCGCATGGCATCCGGACTCGATGTTTTCGTCTTGCTCGCCATCCCGTTGTTCATCTTTGCGGGCGACCTCATGAATCAATCCGGCATTGCGCGCCGGTTGTTGCGTCTGGCTGATGCCATCGTGGGCAAGGCGCCCGGCGGTTTGGGGCAGGTGACGATCCTGGCGTCGATGTTGTTCGGCGCCGTGTCCGGTTCTGCCGTCGCCAGCGCGTCTGCACTCGGTTCGACTCTGGGGCCTGAAATGAAGGAAAAGGGTTACGATGCCGACTTCGCGGTCAATGTGACAACGACAGCATCGATCACCGGATTGCTGATCCCGCCATCGCACAACATGATCATCTACGCGGCCGCCGCTGGCGCCGGCGTGTCGGTCGGCGACCTGTTCCTGGGCGGTATTCTTCCGGGCGTTGTAACCGGCGTCATCCTGATGGGCGTAGCCGCCGTGGTCGCGACGCGCCGGGGGTATCCGCCCGGCAGCTTTCCGGGCTGGCGCGCGCTCCTCGTTTCGGCGCTCGTCGCGGTCCCCGGCATTCTGACGGCTGTGATTGTCGTCGGTGGAATCCTGGCCGGCATATTCACGCCAACCGAGTCAGCCGCGATCGCCACGGTCTACACGTTCATCATAGCAATCATTGTCTACCGTTCGCTGTCCTGGACGGCATTCGTCACGGCCGTGACCAATGCCGTCAAGACCACGTCCATGGTCATGTTCGTGATCGCGGCCGCGGGATTATTCGGATGGGTTCTGGCGGTATTGCGCGCACCTGAACGGCTCGCGCTTCTGATGGATCCAGTACTCGGAAACTTCATCGCGACAATGCTGATCATCAACCTGATCTTGCTGGTCCTCGGAACCTTCATGGACATGGCTCCCCTGATCCTTATCTCGACGCCCATCTTCCTTCCGATCGCGATGGCTGCCGGCATGGACCCTGTCCAGTTCGGCGTGATGCTCATGCTCAATCTCGGCATCGGGTTGGTGACACCGCCCGTCGGCGCGGTCCTGTTCGTTGGGTGCGCGATCCAGAACATTCCCGTCGGGCGGGTCTTGCGGACGATCTGGCCTTTCTACCTCGCCCTCGTCGCGGCGTTGATGGTCATCACGTTCCTGCCCGGCGTCACGCTGTACCTGCCGAGCCTGTTCAAATGACCCGTCGCCTTGCCTCGGACAGTCTGGGCGTCATTCCGGATAACGTGGCCCGCCCGGAATATGACCGGGCACAGCACGGATCCGGCATTGTCCATCTTGGTGTCGGCGCGTTCCACAAGGCCCATCAGGCTGTCTACACTGACACCGCGATGGCGCTGTCGGGGGGCAATTGGCGTATCGACGGCGTCAGCCTGCGTTCGCCGGCCGCGCGGGACGCGCTCGTGCCGCAGGACGGTTTGTACACCGTGTGCCAGTTGCAGGACGGACAGCAGGATATGCGCATCGTCGGTGCGTTGCGGGATGTGCATGTCGCGCCGGAAAATCCGGAGCGGGTGATCGCACTGTTGGCGCGTCCGTCCATTCATATCGTCACAACGACGATCACCGAAAAAGGCTATTGCCTGACGCCGGGAACGGGCACGCTTGACCTGGCGCATCCGGACATCTCGGCCGACCTCTCCAATCCGGCGGTTCCGGTCAGCGCGATCGGCTATGTCGGTGCGGCGATCACGCGCCGCCATGCCGTTAATGCACCGGTCACGATCGTGTCCTGCGATAACCTGTCCGGGAATGGCCGGAAGTTTCAGGACGCTGTCCTGCAATACCTGGAACTCACGGCACCCACATCTGTGTCCTGGTGCCAGGCGAATGTCCGCTTTCCCTGCACCATGGTCGACCGCATTGTCCCGGGCGCGACGCTTGACCTGCGCCAGCGCGTGGCAGGGGCCCTCGGGGTCGATGACGAGGCCTGCGTTGCCGCTGAGCCGTTTTCCCAATGGGTCATCGAAGATATTGCCAGCGGACCGTTACCGGACTGGGCCGGCGCCGGAGCGGTGTTCAGCCGCGAAGTCGAACGCTATGAGCTGATGAAACTGCGACTGCTCAATGCCGCCCATTCCGCGATTGCCTATCTCGGTGTGATCGGCGGTGTCGCGCATGTGTCGGATGCGATGGCGAACCCGGGCTTTCGATCCATGATAAGGCATATGATGGTCGCTGAAATTGCGCCAATCCTTCGAAGCCCGAAGGGGTTCGATGTGCAGCGCTATATTGACGCCCTCATCGACCGGTTCTCGAATGCGGCCCTTCTTCATCGTACAGAGCAGATCGCCATGGATGGATCGCAAAAGCTGCCTCAGCGGATCTTGCCGACGTTGCGTGAACGGGCAAGTCAGGGACTCGAGTCACCGGCCCTCGCGCTCGCTGTTGCAGGCTGGATCCGGTTTGCCTCCGGGCTGACTCTGGAACACCGTCCCATCGACGTCCTCGATCCGTTACGGCCCGATCTGAGGCGCGCTTCATCGGTTTCCGGGAATCGTCGTGACCGCGTTGCGGAATTTTTCTCAATTGCGCCTATCTTCGGGGCGGACATTCATGCCTGGGCTGCCGTCATCGATGAGGTTGCCAGCGCGCTGCGACGTCTGGAGTGCGAGGGACTGGACGGCGCGATCACGGCGGTCATTGCCCGCAAATAGCGCCCTAGCCAATCAGGCCTGTCAGGCCGCCCCACCGGATCAGGAGCCGGACTGCAACATAGAGGATCAGCAAGGCCGTCAATTTCTTGACTACCGAAGGCTGCAGACGCTTCGATCCGAGCCACGAGCCAATCTGGCCGCCGACGAGTACGCTCAGGAGCAGCGGCCAGTAGGGCAAGGTGAGAGTCAGAACCTGCGCGTCCTGCAGCTTCATGGCTTGCCCGGCCAGGCCCGACAGCGAGTTGGCGAGGATGAAAAAGCTGCAAGCCGCCGCGATCTGACGAGGGTGTCCCCATTTCAGGAAATACAACACGGGTGCCAGGAATATGCCGCCACCGATCCCGACCATTCCTGACAGGAGGCCGATACTGCCGCCAACGCCGAGGCCGACAAGCGGGGCAGGTCGTTGCTGCACCGCATTTGTGCCGGTCTTGGGGGCACTTCGAAAGGCCAGGTGCAGGCCTGAGATCAGCAGCGTGCCGCCGAGTATGCCGGTGAATAATGATTCGGATACGGGAATCCGTCCACCGAGCCATGCTGCCGGGATTGATGCCACCAGGAAGGGCGCAAGACGCCTGAGCGCCAGGTGACCCGCGCGCCAGAACCGGATCACGCCCCCGGTGACCACGATGATGTTGCACGCAAGCGCGATGGACGGAAGAATACGGTAGTCCGTACCGTTCAGGATGAGCAGCGCATTGTACGTGGAGCCGCCACCGAATCCGACAGCGGCATAAAGCATTGCGGTAATGAAGAACAGGATCGCCAGGACGATCGGCATTATACCAGCCCCGGCACCAGTGGGCCGATCGGCAGGATATCGACGAGTTCGCCCGCAGCAACGGACGAGGCCTCAGCGGGCCTGCGGATCAGCGCATTGGAGAGCAGGAACGGGCGGATCAGCGAACTGTCCTGATTGGGCGCCGCTTTGACCTGAAGCATTCCATCCGGGCTGACCTGCACTGTCGCGCGCAGATAGGTCTCCCGCCGCCCGGGAGCAGGCAGGGGGCTCACGGTCCGGGCTTTGATCAGTGCGTGCTGTCCGGCTCCGGTCAACAGGGGTTTCAGGAACAGATGAGCGCATACGAATGCGGATGCCGGGTTGCCCGGCAGTCCGACGACCCGTTGTCCGTCGCGCGTTGAGAACCAGGTCGGTTTGCCGGGCTTGACGGCGATCTTTTCAAAGACGGGCGTGAACCCGGCACCCGCGAATGCTGGCCGCATCAGGTCATGGTCGCCGACAGATGCCCCGCCGATCGGCAGGAAAATGTCGATGTCGCTGGCTGCATCAATTCTTTCGCGGATCGCCATAAGCGTATCTTGGGCCACCCCGAGATCGACGGGCTCACCGCCCCATTGCCGTATCAGGGCACCGAGACCTGCAGGGTTGGAATTGACGATCTGCCCCGGCGCGAGTGCTGACCCTGGTGCGCGCAGTTCGTCGCCATTGGCAAGGATGCCGACGCGGGGCCGCCGGTAGATGTCGAGTTTGCCGTGGTTTCCTGCCGCTGCCACCGATAGCGCCGCGGCCGTGACAAACTCACCTTCGGCGAGCAGCTCGTCTCCCTCCGCAAAGTCGATCCCTGTCTTTCGCACGTGTTCCGTAGACGAATATGCGTCGCGGCAGACCAGGGCGTCATTGTCGCGGTCTGCGTCTTCCTGGATCACGACATGATCGGCGCCATCGGGAATGACAGAACCGGTAAAGATGCGGACCGCTTCGCCTTTTCCAACAGCACCCTTGAAAGGCCGTCCCGCGGGCGCGTCTCCTGTCACCCGCAAGCGCGCACCGACTGTCCGCACGTCTGCGAGCCGGACAGCATAACCGTCCATGGCAGATACAGAGGCAGGCGGGCGTGAGACGCGCGCCATCACCGGCGCGGCCAGCCGTGTCCCGAGTGCGTTGTCGAGCGCCACCGTCTCCGCCTGCAGGGAAAGTGCATTTTTTGCCAGCAAGGCCAGCGCCTCATCGACGCTGATCAGGCCGCTCATCGTGGCGCCTTCCGGTAGTCGCCCGACTTGCCACCAGTCTTCTCAATGAGTTCAACGCTGCTGATCACCATCGCCTTGTCCACGGCTTTCAGCATGTCATAGAGCGTGAGGCAGGCGACAGAGACGGCGGTCAGGGCTTCCATCTCGACACCGGTCTTGCCGGTCGTCTTCGCCGTGGCTGTCACGCGCAGCGCATTATCGGCCTCGCCGTCGCGCTCGATCGAAACGGTCACGCTGGTCAGCGGCAGCGGATGGCAGAGCGGGATGAGGTCGGAGGTGCGCTTGGCACCCATGATGCCGGCAAGTTCGGCAATGGCAATCGGATCACCTTTCTTGGTGTCGCGGCCAAGCGCGCGTTGCAGCGTGGCGGGGGCCATCTGCACGATACCGGTCGCCACGGCAGTTCGTTCGGTATCCGCCTTGGCGCCGACATCGACCATCCGCGCGCGGCCATCGGGACCGATATGAGTGAGGTCGTCCATCTCGCTTACGACTCCTGCAGCCGCGGCATGAGTTCAACCAGGTTGCAGGGCTTGTGGCGGCTGTCGAGCTGGTAGGAGATCACCTTGTCCCAGCCATCCTTGACTGCACCATTCGAGCCCGGAAGGCAGAAGATGAACGTGCCGTTCGCTAGACCGGCGACTGCGCGGGATTGCAGCGTCGACAGTCCCACGCTCTGGAAGCTCACCTGGTGGAAGATCACCGAGAAGCCGTCGATGGTCTTTTCGAACAGGGGCGTGACCGCCTCTGGCGTCACATCGCGGCCGGTCAGGCCCGTTCCGCCGCTCGATATGATCACATCCACCTGCGGGTCTGCGATCCATTCGGTGACGGCATCGCGGATCGCCCCGACATCGTCCCGCACGATCCGGCGGACGGCGACTGTGTGTCCGGCTGCCTCGATCCTTTTCACCAACACGGCGCCGGACGTGTCAGTCTCGATCGTGCGCGTATCGCTGACGATCAGAACGGCGATCCGGACCGGGATGAATTCGAGCGAGTCATTGATGCCATGCATTGTTCAGCTTCCTGTTTTCGACCAGCGGTCACGATCTGAATAGTCTTCGTTGCGCGGTTCGATCCAGTGGTCGCCCGACGCGGTTGTCTCCTTCTTCCAGAAAACCGCTTCGGTCTTCAGGTAGTCCATCAGGAAGTCGGCGGCCTCGAAAGCAGCACGTCTGTGCGCTGAGGCCGTCGCAACAAACACAATGGGTTCTGCCGGCGCCATGTCGCCGATGCGGTGAATCACCGACGTTGCGGTGAGGGGCCAGCGCGCCTCCGCTTCGGCGACGGCGGCAGCAATGCCGCGCTCGGTCAACGGGGAATAGGCCTGAAGGTGCAGCGTCATCACTTCTCCGAATTTGCCCGTGTCGCGCACCAGGCCCGTAAAGCTCACGATTGCGCCCGCTCCGGCCGCTCGCTTTTCAAAAGCGCGCAGGGCGTCAGTGGCATCAAAGGCGTGGTCCAGCAGGGAAACCATGGATGCCTCAGCCTCCCCCGACGGGCGGCAGGAACGCGATCTCGTCTGTATCGGATATCGCGCAGGGTTCTGATACGATGACATCATTGATCGCAAGGCGAACGGTTGGTTCGGTGAGGATGCCGCCCAACTGGCGTTCCGCATCCAGCCAGGTGCGCAGCGCCGCTGTATCGTTGACGCCCGGCGGTATTGCGAGTGTCTCCGTGCCGGTGCCCAGAGCATCCATGAGGCGGCCCAAATAGAACAGCGTCGCCATGGATCAGCCCCCCGTCATCGACATGTGCCGGGGCAGGGCAGGGGCTGTGCCGCGCCGCTTGATCTCGAAATCATGTTTCTCGGGTTTGGCCAACAGCGCCCGGTCGAGGGCCGCATCCAGCGCAGCGACGGGGTCGGGCATATCGCGCAGCGCCGCTCTTAGATCAACATGGTCGTCCTGGCCGAGACACATGTAGACACGGCCCGTGCAGGTTACCCGCACGCGATTGCACCCGGCACAGAAATTATTGGTCAGCGGCGTGATGAAACCCAGTCGACCGCCAGTTTCCTGCACGCGCGCATACCGCGATGGCCCGGCGTTTGGGCTGATATGGGGCTCGTCGACGAGCGACCAGCGGGCTTCCAGCCTGTCCCGGATCATTGGCAACGGAATGTACTGGTCGACGCGGTCTTCACCAGTTTCACCCAGTGGCATCACCTCGATCAGGGTCATGTCCATGCCGCGCCCGTGTGCCCATTCCACCATGCTGGGGATTTCGTCGGCGTTCTGGTGCTTCAGGGCCACCGTGTTGATCTTGACTTTCAGGCCGGCGTCCAGCGCAGCGTCGATTCCGGCGAGCACTTTCGCCAGCTGACCGCGCCGCGTGATTTCGGCGAACCGGTCCGGGGCCAGCGAATCGAGCGACACGTTGATTCTGCGAACGCCGGCCCGCACCAGTCCGTCGGCATGTCCCTCCAGAAGCGTCCCGTTCGTGGTCAGCGTCAATTCTTCCAGGCCGGCCCCCAGATGGCGGCCGAGGCGCGCCACCAGGTCAGCGAAATCCTTTCGGACAAGCGGTTCGCCACCAGTCAGTCGCAGTTTCGTTACGCCCCGGCGCACGAACGCCGTGGCGACCTGGTCCAGTTCATCGAATGAGAGGAGTTCGGCCTTCGGCAGGAAGGTCATCTTCTCGGACATGCAATACGAGCAGCGCAGGTCACAGCGGTCGGTCACCGACATGCGCAAGTATGTCACCTGTCGCCCGTAGCGGTCGACCAGGGGCAGGGTGTTCATCGTGGGCGTGCCGTCAGCCATTCAGGATATCCTCTGCGAAAGTCAGGTCTTCGACACGATCAATGTCAAGCAACACGCCGCGATCGGCGATGACCGTCCGCGTGGCGTGCAGGCGTTCGAACAGCTTCCGGGCACCCGAGTCCCCGGTGATCCGGCCCAGATCATCAAAGTGCTGGCGACGGAACGCGGCCGGCGGCAACAGGACACCGTCCGTCTCCGACATGACGGCCGTGGCGCCCGCATCAAGCCCCTGCATCAGAGCTGAGACGTGTGTACCAGTGACAAACGGCATGTCGCCAAGAAGGACCAGCACCGCGTCCGCGTCCGTATGGTCCCGGACATGGCGGATACCGATCGAAAGAGAGTTGCCCTGGCCCGCCTCCGGGGTCGGGTTTGGCACGACATGATACCCGAGCGCCTTAAGCACCCGCGTCCTGTCGTCCTGGTCTTCGCCGACGACGGCGAATCGGGCTCCCGCATGATGCGGCGGCACCGCCTGTGCCGCTCGCGCCAGAACGGATTGCCTGCCGAGTATTGCGAGCAGTTTGTCACCATCCCCGAACCGCTGGGACAGTCCGCTCGCCAGCAGCAGAATCGCGATCTGGTCAGGCATCGGCCAATGCCTCTTGATGATATGCGCCAATAATTTCGGCGAGCGTCGAGACGGCAAGCATCGAGGCATCGCGCATTGACGGGACCAGTCCGACCGGCCCGCTCACGCGGTCAATGTCGCGCTGTGTGACGCCGGCCTGCCTCAGCGCTTCACAGCGGCGTGCGTGGGCGTTCCGGCTGCCTACCGCGCCGATGTAGAAAGCAGGGCCGCCAAGAGCCTGCCGGACAAGCCTGGTTTCCCAATCGAGATCGTGGAACATCAATACGAATGCGGTTGCCGCATCGTCCCGATTGGCCGGAAGGGCAGCTGGCGAGGTCAGCTGCTGGATGGTAGCGATGCCTGTCGGTCGGGCGGCGGCAATATCCGCGTCGTCTATCAGCTGCAATGTCACGTCAAATCCGCTTGCCGCGCTCAGTCTGGCCAAGGCAAGGCAATCGGCACCGCGGCCTGCGATTCGCAAGGCGAGATTCGGACGATAGACCGTGCGAAATTGCAGGTCTGGCCGGCCTGTGCGCCCCGTTACCAGCTCTCCGGATTCCGACACACCAAGGTGGAGCATGTCGCGCCGCATCAGCACGCCCGCCAGGGTTTCAAGCGCGGTCCGTGGAACATTCGGAACGATCAGGATATCGAGTCCTCCGCCGCAGGGCAGCCGGATGTCAACAAACGGCGATCCCTCGCCGTAACGAAGGCGGCGCAGCTGGCCGTCCTGCAGGGCCTCGGTCGCATTGAGGGCCACGTCGGCGTCGATACACCCACCGGACAGGTAGCCGGCGGTCTGGCCGGCGGACGAGACGGCCATTATCGCCCCGGCAGCGCGCACGGCGCCGCCCTGGGTGCCGGTCAGAAAGACCAGCGCAATGGCCTCGCCCTGTTCGCTGAGGCGGAGGGCCGCTTCAACGACGTCGAGCGGATGCTCACATGTCAGCGCAGGTGCGAACGAAGTCATTTTGTCGTTCTAAAGCACAATTGATATCGGGGCTAGTCACCCTGGTTCGTCAGCAGGGCCCGGAATGTCTTGAACGACTCCTCGGTGGCGTCCTGCGCCTGCGCGCAAAGGGCACGGTAGGCAGTCAGGACGCGGTGACCGGTATCCGTCAGATGCGAGCCTCCGCGCTCGATCCCGCCATGCTGCTTGATCAGCAGGGGTGACGGGAACTGCGCATTCATCTGTTCGATGAGTTTCAGCGCACGGGGATAGGACATGCCGAGCAGCTGGGCAGCCGCGGAAATTGACCCCGTCTTGTCTATCGCCTCCAGAACGGACGCCTTGCCCGGGCCAAATCGCCCGCCCCCCGGAAAGTCGACCCGAATGCTGAGATTGATGTCACCGGGCATGCTGCGCTCACAGGCTGATGGGGTCGGCGGGATAGGCCGATCAGGAAAACGACCATCAGACAATTTCACTTGGCGGTCGCTGTCAAACTTTTCGACTGTATTGAGCGAACCTGCAGGTTCCGGATCCGGCACTACGGCTGACGAGGGCCCCAGGCCCTACCGCGACACAAACAACCTGTTTGGACCAACCAAATCTTAAGTGTTCGCCCTCATTATCAGGGCTCCGGACGTTTTGGAGGGCCAATATGCGGACCGCGCTGATCTTGCTTATGGCGGTCCTTGCCGCCCCCCACATGAACCCGGCCAGGGCTGCATCCCTCGCCCTGCAGGGGGTTGTCGCCCCGGTCTGCGAAGCGCGTACCGGATTCGGGCAGGGCAATATGGCGAACGGTCAGGCTTTTTCGGTCGATGTATTCTGCAATGATACGGTCGGGTCCGTCCTGGCTTTGCGCATTGATGCCGATGTCGATGCTGCGTACAGCGCAGTCTTGCCCGGCAGGATCGTGCCCCTGGTTTCCGGCGAGTTCACGGAACTTTCTCGCTATGCGTCGGCAGTCAAGACTAGTGAAATAATCGAGATTCGACAGGACGGCGGCGCGATGACGAGCGCCGTGAACGTCGTCTTCGAACTCCGCCCGATGGACTGAATCCTAGTCGGGAAGTACCGAGATCGTGATCAGGTCTTCGTACCGCCCTGCGCGGGCGGTGCCGACCTTGCCGATCCGGACCCTGAAATTCATGACCGAACCGGAGATCGCTGTCGGCCCCTTGCCTGCGATCCGTATGTCTCCGCCTGACAGGTGCAGCGCATGCCGGTCCAGGAATGCCGAATAGGCGATCCGTTGGTCCGCACCGAAGACGTCGTGCACGAGGTAGCCCGCATTGTGCGAATTGACGATCACATCAAAGCCGTCATTTGATTGAACCAGCAGATTGACGGACGCTTCGTCGCCTTCCTCCAGGTTGCCGAGATCGACGATCCTGTGCTGTGATCCGCCGCTCGTGATGGCGCCGCGCGCGAGTGGGCCATCATAGACCAGGATCGACGCCTGCGGGCGGACATTTGCGGCCAGCAGGGCAGTGGTTTCAGCGACCGATTCATTGGTCTCATCGTCGAAGAGACGGACAAGCACGGCCTCGGTATACACGCCGGACGGACGCAACTGGCGAGGTGGAATCGACAGGGAAAACGATCTCGATGCCCGCTGGTTTGGGCCGAGGAAGATGGGGATCGCATTCGCGGGCGCGGTATTGTTCGTTTCGATGTCGAGCACGCTCGTGCGGCTGTTCGACTGGCTGAGGCTGTAGGCCAGTTCGTTGCCGTCCAGTTCAAGGCCAGCTTGTCCGGTCGGGTGCTGGAATGACAGCCGCCCCCTGCAGGGACCGTCAGACTTGTTTGTCAGCTGTACGGAAAACCGGGTTTCGAAACGGGTGGAATCAAGGCCGTCATACCCATTCGACTCCCCTGAAAACCAGACCTGCGATGGCGCTGACAGGTCGACATCGCATTCGGCAATGGCCGTACCGGCCAGTAGTGCGCCCGCCGCCATCATGACGCTCAATCGTGTCAAAAGTCTCATTGCGGTTTCCCCTTCAGCGTTCCAACGTCCACATACCCTTCGACATCTTCCGGGATGACGATCTCCAACGCGATTCCCACTTCCGAGAATACCACATCATAGGTGTTTCCGGGCACCATCTTGAGGACACCAAAACGGCCGGCCCGGTTGGTGAAGATGGTCTGCGGCTCGAACCCCTTGTCGGTCTTTGACGTCGCCGTGCCGACGCCGTAGCTGAGCGGTGTTCCATCAGGCATTTCGACGAAGCCGATCGACGACGCGCGCCGGTTGCTGCCCACAGTCAGGTCGTAACCGCCGCGATGGGGCGGAAACACTTCGAACAGGCCTGCCCCGAGGTCGTATCCAGGTGGAATGCCGGGCACATCATAGGTCATTCGAGACAGGGAATAGGAACCAAGATCGCCGACCAATGCCGGCCCGAGGCTGCCGGACCGGGCGCGGTCACCGACGTCGCCGGTACCGGGGCTCACGATGACGGTCTTGCCCTTCAGGGATTCGTGTGGCCCGATGATCGCGAACGCGTCCCGTACCGGCCGACCGATCGCGACATCCGAACCGGCAAAGGCAATCGCGGTGGACACGCCGGCGCGCAGGCGGCCAACCTCGGACGCGCTTTCGCCACTGAAATTGTGCGTATAGCCGGCGTTCACGTCAAACCGGTTGGCAATGTAGTCCACCGACGTGGACAGCGTTTCAGGCTCGAGGTCTGACCGGCTGGCTACGACATTGGCACCCAGCGTCCCGATCCCGCCATATTGCGACCGGTAATCATACTCGGCAATCGTGCGGTTGTTGCGCGTGTCATGGGTGCCGCGGGCCCGGTTCCTCCGCCCGAGCGTTTTCGTCAGTGCCAGGCGCAGCGCCGCCTCGTCCTGCCCGCCAAAGCTCCTGCGATAGCTCGGTGTTGCCCTCAGCGTCAGGTCATCGGTCAGACGGTAGCCGATGCCGAGGGACGCATCGATGCTCTCGCCCTCGATTCCGTACACCGATGTGTAGGCCACGGTGGCCGAGATGGGCATTTTTCCGTCGAACAGGAAGCGATTGTAGCGCAGGCCCGCCCGCATTTTCCGATTGAACCGGTCCTGTTCGGAAATGGCGAAGTCTCGCGTGGCGTATTCGAAGAAGGCATCAACGGACTGGCCGGCCTTTTGCCAACTGTCCGGAAGGCGGGGCTGGACGCTGAAATTGACCGCCATGCCGGACGTGTTGTTCGCATAACTTGCGGCGATATCTGCCGAAATGTTCGCCACGGCGGTTGCGGTAATCACCTGGCCGCCCAGGTTCGAACTCGAATCCGTCACGCGGGTCGTGACGCCAAGAGTCATGGTATTGGAAATGCCACGCCGGTACGTGGCGGTCGCAACCGGCCTGTCATTGGCGTAGCGAATTCCGGAATCGGTGCGCTCCGCCTCGATCCCCAGATTGACCTCCCACTGGCTGACACCCTTTGCTAGCAGATCAGAGTCAAAGAAATTGGTGAAATCCAGGACCTGGACCTCACCGGTGTCGCTGCGCACTTCGATGCGCACATCGTTTGCGCCATCGACCAGCGGGAAATTGCTCAGATCATAATTGCCTGCAGCAAGGCGGCTCTGCTGCAGGAGGGCGCCGTTCACATAGATTTCGACATCCGACGCTTGCGAGATGGTGAAGGACTGGGATCCTGTCGGGCGGGTTAGAACGAATGGATTGAAGACGTCGACATTCTTGAACGCCGAAAAGCCGAGAATGTCCTCTGATTCATTGAATCCGAACGGGCTCGAAAAGACATCCCCGACCGACACGCGAATGCCGTGGTCTGCGAAGTCCCGGGTGAGGCGTGTGCCCTGCCGGGCGATGCGGTCGACATCAGACGAACCGAACTCGTAAAGTGCCGCGTTTTCCAGGACGAATCCCGCGATCGAGACGGAACTGTCCAGCGTACCAAAGGCACGTGTTTCCTCGCCGATGCGGTTGGCGTCATTCTCGATATTGAAATTGACATTGAGATAGCCGCTGGCTGCTTCAGGCTCCTGGCGGTAGCTGGACGGCTCAGGCGCGGTGCCAGGCTTGGAGATTTCCAGCGCGATCCTGTCGCGGTTCTCCACCGGCAGGTCGAGGACGAAGACAACGCGCTGGCTGTCGAAGCGCATCGCGAGGCCGAACTCGCTCACCGATTGGGACGTCAGTTCTGCGACGGGATCGAGGCGGGCTTCGAGCTTGGCGAGTTCTTCCTTCGAATACACGGCCCCGATGACCGAAAGCAGGGACTTCGAAGGCACCTTGTACTGGCCATCTGCCGCAACCTGCGCATCGAGGACGCCGATGGGTATATCGCCGTCGAGGACCGGAACGGTGAGCTGCGAATAGCGTGTGCCGAACTCGGCTTGGGCGACTGCAGTCCTGGCAGGCGCGAGTACAGCAAAGGTTGCTGCCGTTAGATAAAGTGTTTGCTTTAGCGTGAAACTAGAGCGCGCCACGATACACGAGGTCCGCTGTTAGATCGTCGGGGATCTCTCCTTCGTGCGGAATGAAGAAGACCCGCTCCTGACCCGGCAGCAAGAAGCCCGTACCGATGGTTTCGCGAACTTCTTCGCGGGACAGGTCGATGCCTGATCCGATACGGATGTCATGTTCCGACAACCGCGCGTATTTGGTGCCATTGTTTCGAACCGTGAGTTCAAAGCCCTGAACGCCGTCCTTGGCGACCGGGACAAGCGACACGGCCTGCAGGTCTGCACTCACTCCCCTCGGCGTCACATGGACCGATATGCCGAACTGGTAGCTGATGCGAACGCCGCTCTTGCCGGGATCGAGTTCGGCCGGAATCTGCGTGACGCGGACATAGAAGGATTCGGACATGCCTGAGACATTTGTGCCCAGCCACTGCAGGCGTAGCACCTGGGTTTCGCCAGCCGGCAGGATCAACTGGGGCGGAAAGATCACAAAGTCGTCGTCGGCCGGGACATCGACTTCTGCGCTATCGACCACGGTGCGCTGGACCACACTGATCTCGAGCGGGATATCCTTGTCGGTGACGTTCGTGATTTCAACGACAGAAGACGTATTCTGTGAATCGGGGCTGAGTTCGATGATCAGCGGATTGACCCGCAAACTGGCATGCGCTGCACAACCGAACACAAGGAACGTCGCAGTCAGAGCAAATGCTGCAATCAAGGTGCGCATTGGCGATTAACCCCACTCTACTTCACTCGCCCTTTCCCGGAAGGGCTTGGTGTCTCCAACAGTACACCCGGGGGTCTGCCAGCGAAAAGCGCTACGCCAATCGCGTGTCCGGTCCCAGGACGAAAAAGAGCGCGCATTGTTTCTGCGCGCTCTTCCTCAATGCGAAATCAGATCAGGTGTCTGCAGCAAACGTCAGTGTCACCGTCTCTGCGTAGTCACCAGCGATTGGAGGAGTCGTGCTCGGGACCACGTTGAAGTCGATTTGCGAGCGGCCAATGAATGCGGGGCTCGCATAGATCTTGTCGCCGGAAGCCGCGCTGCCACCGATAGATCCTTGACCGCCGGTACCGATCTGCTTGATGGTGACGTTGAAGCCGAGATTGTTCGTGAAGCCGGCAGGGGCCGGTTCAGTGTTCAACATGCCGCCATTGGTGAAAGACGTCGTCCACGTAAAGTTGTCGTTGCAGAACGTGTCGAATGCGATGCTGAAGAATGCCTGACTGGTCTGGCCGATCGTTGCAAGGCCCGGATCGTCCGTGTTGTTGATAAGGAAATCCCAGTCGAATGTCACTGTGTCGCCGGACACCGTGTACGTGCGGTTTGCCGCGCCACCATTCGCGCCTGCCACGCCGGTCCACGGAATAACGGTGCAAATCTGCTCGACATTGCCCGCGAGATTGATCGTCGCCTCGTCCGTCGACTCGGCTGATGCGAAAAGCGGCGCCATGAGGAGAGCCGCTGATACCAAGAGTACCTTTTTCATGTTCTGTCCCTTGCTGTTCAGCATTCGCTGAAACTCATCAAACTTCTGTTTTAGAGCACTTCCAAGTTGAAACCCACGTCGCGATCAATTGACACGACCGATGCCCTTAACGAGAAGTTAACCCCAATAATTGCGGTGAAGCAATAGGTAATTCGGGCTAAGGTTGTTCCCCCGACAGGTTCTGTGACATTT
Organism: Hyphomonas johnsonii MHS-2; assembly: GCF_000685275.1. Lineage (GTDB taxonomy): Bacteria > Pseudomonadota > Alphaproteobacteria > Caulobacterales > Hyphomonadaceae > Hyphomonas > Hyphomonas johnsonii. The sequence goes on along the minus strand of NZ_ARYK01000002.1, from coordinate 213,385 downwards.
CGTCCACATCGCCTTCAGGGAGAGTATTGCTGCGGCTGTGCCGACTACTGCACGTTGGCGCACTCGGGCAAACCTAGCCGATGGTTTTTATGCGGACATAATAATTTTGGACACGCACATATTTGTTCGCGCCGGTCTGGGCGGGTCTGACGGAAGCGGTTCGCTTGGGAATCGCCTCTTCCGTGCCCCGATCCGGTCAGTCCGCGCTGAATGTCACCTTCGCCGAAGCTGCGCCATCCTCCGTGGCAAAGCCTGGCTGGCCGCCACCGAGCGACACCGTCGCGGTCATGCCCGCAGGTGCCACAAGCTCGCCTTGGTCATTGAAATAGCCGAGCCGCTCCGGCGAAAGGTCGAATGCCACGACGTTGCTTTCACCGGGCGCCAGATCGACCACGTCGAATGCCACCAGTTCAATCCGCGGTGTCGAAGGATTCGGCCGCTCGCCCAGCTGGATGTAGGCCTGCACGACTTCGCGGCCGGCCCGCTTGCCTGTATTGGTCACCTTCACGGAGACGGGCATCGGCTGGGTGCTGTCGTGAACGTCCGGGACCGCAATGTCCGAATAGGCGAACGAGGTGTAGCTCAGCCCGTAACCGAAGGGGTAGAGCGGCGTCCCTTCGTAATACTTGTACGTGCGATTGCGCATCGAATAGTCGTCAAAATCGGGCATGCCGTCGAGCGAGGCGTAAAACGTCACGGGCAGGCGGCCGGATGGGCTGAACTCGCCCCACAGTAGGTCCGCGATGGCCGTGCCCGCTTTTTCGCCCGGATAGAATGCCTGCACGATGGCCGGCAGGTTCTCCGCCTCCCAGTTGAGCGCCACGGCGCTGCCCGAGAAGTTCACCAGGACGACCGGCTTGCCGGTGGCGTCGAGCTTTTTCAGCAGGTCTTCCTGCACCTGTGGCAGTTTCAGGTTCGTGCGGTCGCCGCCGAGGAAGCCGCCAATCTTCACGCTCATCTCCTCGCCTTCGAGATCGGCATCGATGCCGCCGAAGAACAGCACGACATCGGCGTCCTTGGCGACATCCAGCGCCTTGCCAGCCCAGTCGCGGGATGTATTCACCCATGACAGTTTTGCGGTCGGTTCGATCGTGTTGACCGGCCAAGCCCGCACGGCGTTCAGCGTATATTCGACAGGGTAGGCCTTGCCTGCCTTCATCTCGATCGGGCCATCGGTGATCTTCTTGCCGTCAACCGTGGCCTCGGACATTCTCGGAACCCCAAAGCTGTAGGCGCCATCGGTTTCCGGAACGATGAAGCCTGTCCAGACAATCACAAATTCATCGGCGGTCTCGCCGTTGATCGGCGAGGTTTTCCAGTGGTGATCGATCTGTGCGTCGACCGTGACAGATACCGGATCGCCGTCACGCGAAGCATTGTCCCAGCTTGTCATCGTCAGGCCGGGCTGCAAGTCGCCATTCTCGTCAGCGTGCTTGAAAACGCTGGCCTCGACGGGCTTCTTGTTGCCGAATACGTTGCCTGCCAGCGCCGCGCCGGGCGCATAGACGACGTTTTCAGCGCCTGCCTTTGCGATCACGCCCTCAAGCGCCGTAACGGGTGCGGTCGGGTAGCCGAAATAGTTCGCCACAAGCGTCAGCTCATTGTCGGCGTTCGGGCCGATGACCGCGACCTTCGTGCCTTCGGCCAGCGGCAGGACGCCGTCATTCTTCAGCAGCACGAGCGAGTCGCGGGCCGCTTCGGCGGAGAGGGCGAGGTTCTGCTCGCTGGCCACCACACTGTAGGGGATGTCGGCGTAAGGCACGTCTTGGTCGAACTCGCCGAGGCGGAACCGGGCCGTGAACAGCCGCGTCACGGCTCTGTCGATAGTCGCCTCGTCGATCAGGCCCAGCGCGACGGCTTCGGGAAGGGCATCCATCTTGTTGCCTTCGCCGTCGCCGCAATTGATGTCGGTGCCCATCTTCACGGAGAGCGCCGCAGCCTCGGCCCGAGTGTCGACGTATTTGTGGGCATAGTCGTAGTAGAAATCACCGATCGCGCCGCAATCGGAAACGACGTAGCCGTCAAAGCCCAGTTCGCCCCGCAACAGGTCGACCATCAGCTCTTCGCTACCGCAGGCCGGCGCGCCACGGAACGCGTTATAGGCGCACATCACCGATGCCACCTCAGTATTGTCGAAGGCTGCCTTGAAGGCACCAAGATAGGTTTCGTGCAGGTCGGCCTCGGTCGGATTGTAATCATCCGAATGACGTGTCGGCTCAGGGCCGGAATGGACCGCGAAGTGCTTCACGGTCGCGATGGCCTTGAGATACTTGTCATCATCGCCCTGGATGCCGTTAACGAAATTCGTCGCCATACGGCCCGTGAGGAACGGATCCTCGCCATAGGTTTCCTGCCCGCGCCCCCAGCGCGGGTCGCGGAAGATGTTGATGTTCGGCGACCAGTAGGTGAGGTCTGTATACATCTCGTAGACACCCTGGCGGGCGAAATTGTTGTGCTTGGCACGGCCTTCGTCAGAGATTGCCGTCGAGACCCGCAGCATGAGGTCTTCGTCCCACGTTGCAGCCAGACCGATCGCCTGCGGGAAAACCGTTGCCTCGCCCGCCCGCGCGACGCCGTGCAATGCCTCGTTCCACCAGTTGTGCTTGCGGATTCCAAGGCGTTCAATCGAAGCGGCCTTGTCATACATCTGTGCCGCTTTTTCCTCGAGGGTCAGCCGGCCGACAAGGTCAGCGGCACGGTCGGCCGGGTTGAGTGATGGGTCCTGGAACGGGTAGGTGTAGACCGGGGCAGGGGGGATTTCGGTGGCAAGGTCGGCGGCCTGCGACGAATCAGCCGACGATGCGTTGGGAGCGCCGGAGCAGGCGGTTATTCCGGCCGCCAGGGCCGCGATGGCAACCGTTTCCCAATAGCGTCTGATGGATGTTCTGAATGTTGCGCTCATGCGTCCCTCCTGGAGTGGCTGGGAGCCATCACGAAAGGTGCAGCCCCACTTCATTGGCCTCTTTGTTGCACGCTAACATTGTTGCCGCCAAGCTCTTTTCGATTCCGTGTGTAGGATGCGGTCGCGCGCAACGCGGTGTGTCGGTTAGCGCTGCTAAATGGTGTCGAGTGTTGCCCAATAAACACACTCTGGCGCTATCACCAACATTTCGACCGCGAACGCTAACATTTTTGTGAGACGCCCATTGATAGCGCAAACATTTCGTGCTCGCATAGGTTTCGGGTAGTCAGGATGAGCAATGTTCCTGTCGCCAGAAGAGCCAACAAGTTCGGTGCATACGGATGACACCGACGATCAAGGGAGAGAGTCGATGACCTTATACAAGGATGAACTTGGTGTGCGCGGCAAGCGATCGCCAAAATGGGCTGCGCTGCTCTGTGGCGTATCAGCTGTGTCGCTTCTGAGCGCCATGACGGCGGTGGCGCAGGAGGGCGTCGACGATGAGGCTCGCCAGGAAGTCATTGTCGTTCAAGGCATTCGCGGATCGCTCGAGCGGGCCATGGATCTCAAGCGTGAATCAAATGGTGTCCTGGACGCGATTTCCGCCGAAGACATCGGCAAGTTCCCAGACACCAACCTCGCCGAATCGCTCCAGCGCATCACGGGTGTGTCGATCGACCGGTCGAACGGCGAAGGCTCGAAAATCACGGTTCGCGGCTTCGGGCCCGACTTCAACCTCGTCACGCTCAACGGTCGCACGCTTCCAACTGCCGACATCGGCGTGATCGGCGAACGTGGCAACTACGGCGCAGGTGGCGACCGCTCCTTCGACTTCTCGAACCTTGCCTCTGAAGGCGTCAGCAGCCTTGAAGTCTACAAGACCGGTCAGGCGATCCTGCCCTCGGGCGGTATCGGTGCAACCGTCAATATCCGCACCCGGCGTCCGCTGGACAATCCCGGCTTCCAGGCGTCTGCCGGCGTCAAGATCATGAATGACACGAGTGTTGAAGCCGGCGATGACTACACGCCAGAGCTGACAGGACTTGCCAGCTGGACCGACAATACCGAGCGCTTTGGCGTCGGCGTGTTCGGTTCTTACTCGAAGCGCGATTCCGGTGCACCGACTCAACAGGTAAACGACTGGCTCGTCTTCGACCCGGCGGTCGACGGCATCTTCGCAGACAGCGGCTATGTGCGCGGCGATGGCTCGACGCAGGTCACAAATGCTCCGGCGGACGACCAGCTCTGGGCGGTTCCGCAGGACAGCCGCTACGACTTCTCAGATCTCTCGCGCGAACGTCTGAATGGCCAGTTGGTGCTTCAGTTCCGTCCGATGGACAACCTGACCCTGACCGGCGACGTAACCTACGCCAGCAACGAGTCCGACGAGGACCGGTATGAACAGACCAACTGGTTCGCCACACCGTTTGACCAGGTCGTTTTCGACAATGACGGTCCGGTCGCGACGGCTGTTTTCCTTCAGGAGAACAATAACGGCACCAAGGACATCGGTTTTGAACAGACAAACCGGGCGACCAAGGACGAATTGACCTCGATTGGCTTCAACGCCGATTGGGAACTGAATGACCGTGCCAGGGTGATCCTTGACGCGCATACGTCCGAGGCCACGTCCGGCGGCAACAACCCGCTTGGCCACTCGGCAACTTTCGTCGCCATCGGCGCGCCGGTGAACCTCCAGCACTCGGTCGATTTCCGGAGCGGTTACCCGATCCAGAGCTTCACGACCGACGACAGTGCCAGCGGCAACAATAACGGCATGTTGGATGTCGGCGACCTTGCCACTCAGGTGGCGCGTTCAGCGGCCTCAAACATGAAGCACGAGGTCGATGAAATCGATCTGCGCTTCGTCTGGGAGTTCGACTCCAGCAGCCTGACCGTCGGCGGCAACTATCGAGACACCACGATGGAACGCAGCACACGGACAACCCAGCAGGACCTCGGCAGCTGGGGCTTCAGCAATCCGCGCGATGTTGAGCAGTTCGCCCCAGGCGTCATGGAGGCTTACTGCCTCAGCTGCTTGTTCGATGACATTCCGGTCGGTCAGGCAGATACCGCATTCCGCGGCAGTGCGACAGACCTCTTTACCGCGCTGACAGCCGCCTATGCCGGCAACAGCGACAACCTGTCAGAGACCCATGACATCGTTGGTGAAGAGATTACGTCCCTGTTCGCCCAGTTCGAAATGGAAAGCGAACTGCTCAATCGTCCGGCACGCGTCAGCGCCGGTATACGGTACGAAGACACGAAAGTGACGTCGGTTACCCAGCAGTCGATACCGTCTGGTGTTCTCTGGATCTCGGATAACGATTTCCTCGTTCAGCAATCGGGCGCCAAGGAAGATCTGTCCGGTGAAGGCAGCTATGATCACCTGCTGCCGAACATCGACTTCCAGATTGATGTCACGGACAATATCGTCGCCCGTGCGTCCTATTCCAAGACGATCGGCCGCGTCGCCTACAGCAGCCTGTTCGCGTCGACCACGGCCGCTGCGCCGAACAGGCCGACCGCCCTTGGCGGCCAGGTCACCGGCAGTTCGCAGAACCCGGCACTGCTGCCACTGGAATCGGACAACTTCGACGTGTCCCTCGAATGGTATTATGGAGACACGAGCTACGTCTCTGTCGGCTATTTCGACAAGCGCGTGAAGAACTTCGTCGGGAACGGTGTCGTCGATCGCAACCTGTTTGGCCTTCGTGACCCTGCCTCCGGCGTTGCCGGAACACGGTCTGGCGATGCGCTGGACGTGATCGATGCGCTCGGTGTCGACCGGTCTGAAGCAAACATGTTCACCATGGTTGCCCTGATCGACGCGAATAATGGCAACGTCGCTGCGGCCCAGGCCGAGTTCCAGGCGAACCTCGTCAATGGTGCCCTGCCGCAAACCTATGTGGACACCATCCTCGGTCTCTATGATGTGAGTGCGGATGCCAATGATCCGCTCCTCAGCTTCGCGGTATCGCAGCCGATCAATAACAAGGAAGGCAACATCGACGGTATCGAATTTGCCTGGCAGCACTTCTTCGGTGACACCGGACTTGGCTTTGCGGCCAACTACACGATGGTCAACGGGGATGTGGAACTCGACCCGGCTTCGCCGCCGAGCGAGAACCAGTTTGCCCTTGTCGGCCTGTCTGACTCCGCGAACATCACCGCGATCTACGAGAACTACGGCTTCTCGGCCCGTCTGGCCTATAACTGGCGTGACACGTTCCTGCAGCAGACAAACCAGACCGGCGACCGCAGCGGCATTTATGTCGAGGACTTCGGCCAGTTCGACCTGAACGTCAGCTACGACATCAACGAGAATGTCGCGGTCTCGTTCGAGGCGATCAACATCACCGGCGAAGACCAGCGCGTCTACCACCGTGTGCCGGAGCAGTTCTACTACTCCTACGAACTGTCCCCACGCTACCTGCTCGGCGCCCGCTACAAGTTCTAGCCGTCGACAGGCAAGGCTTGATAACGATAAACTGGAAAAGGCCGCTCATCGCAGCGGCCTTTTTCGACACGGCCGCCCCGCCGGAACGCCAGGACCGAAAGGCGCAGAATGACCAATACGGTACTCCTCAACAATATTGACCACCAGGACCTGAAAGTCCTCACCGGCCATGGCACAGACTATGGCGACCAGCTCAACCAGACGGTGGTGTTTCCGACGGAATACGCAGAAGTGCAGCGCGAATACCCCATCCTCTTCCGCAAGGATGATGCTGGCGCCTTCTATTCGGTTGCCCTGCTGGGGCTCGACAAGGGCGAAAACCTGTTCCTCGACGAAAGCGGCTGGCAGGGCCGGTACGTGCCGGCTATCCACCAGCGCGGCCCATTCATCATCGGTTTCCAGGACCAGGAAATCGACGGCGAAACCCGCCGCGAACCCGTCATCTATGTCGACCTCGACAATCCCCGCGTCAGCCGGACCCAGGGCCAGCCCCTGTTCCTGAAGCATGGCGGCAACACACCCTATCTCCAGCATGTCAGCCATGTGCTGCGCGTCATCAACAAGGGCGCCGAAATCGCCGCGCCGATGTTTGCGGCGTTCGAGCAGGCAGACCTGATCGAACCTGCCTCGCTGGACATCCGGCTCGATGAACACACCGTCTACACGGTGCCTGACGTCTATTCTATCAATGAAGACAAGCTTGCCGCGCTCGAGGGCCCTGCGCTGACCAGCCTGCACAGGGCCGGTTACCTGCGTGCCGCCTATCTCGTTCTTGCATCCCTGCCGAATGTCAGCAGGCTGATAGCGCTCAAGAACGCCAGACGCGCGACAGGCGCGTAGCTTTCGCAGGGAACGTCATCAGCTCATGGTCGAAGTGCAACGAAAGACACGAGTGATCGAAGGCCTCGCGCCCGATGCCATTCCCTATGGCGACCTGATGCGCGCAGAAGTGCCAACGATCCTGAAGGGCGTCGCAAGGGACTGGCCGCTCGTGCGGGAAGGTCGCGTCTCGCCGCAGGCAGCAATGGCCCATCTCGCATCCTTCTATCAGGGACGCCCGGTTGTCGGTTATACATGCGCGCCCGAGATACAGGGCCGCTACTTCTACAATGAAGACGGCACGGGCCTGAATTTCGAGCGGGGCAGGGTCCAGCTCACCGATTATCTTGACCGGATCCGCGAACATCTCGGCGATCCTGCTGCGCCTTCCTATTATATCGGCTCAACAGACGCAGACCTCTACCTGCCGGGCTTTCGTGCGCAGAACGACCTCGTGCTGAACGACGACATGTTCGCGCGCAACCCGCCGGTCGTCGGTGTCTGGATCGGCAACCGGACCACCGCCACCGCGCATTATGACATGTCGAACAATATCGCCTGCTGCCTTGTCGGACAGCGGCGGTTCACCCTGTTTCCGCCCGAGCAGGTGGCCAACCTCTATCCTGGTCCGCTCGAGCCGACACCCGGCGGGCAGGTCGTCAGCATGGTCAACTTCCGGGATCCGGACCTTGAGCGCCATCCGCGGTTCCGCGACGCGCTCGAGACTGCCGAAGTCGCGGACCTCGAACCCGGCGACGCGCTCTTCTATCCGGCGCTCTGGTGGCACCATGTCGAAGCGCTCAGCGATTTCAACACGATGATGAATTACTGGTGGAATACCTCGCCAGCCTATATCGACACGCCCCAGAATACACTGCTGCACGGCCTTCTCAGCCTGCGCGACCGGCCTGAACAGGAAAAGCGCGCCTGGAAGGCCCTGTTCGATTATTACGTCTTCGGCCCGGCAGGGCAGGCAGGCGCGCATCTGCCAGACCACATGCAGGGCGATCTTGCGCCCATGGACGAGCAGCGCGCCCGGCGCCTGCGCGCGAAACTGCTGCAGCGCCTCAATCGGTAACAAGATGGAAAAGGAGCCCGCCGTGAATGATCAGGTTGTGAAGAAGGTCGTTATTGCCGGCGGAGGCACGGCGGGCTGGATCGTCGCGGCGGCGCTTTCCCGCCAGCTCGGTCCCCTCATCGACATCACGCTTGTGGAGTCGGATGATATCGGCACCGTCGGCGTCGGCGAGTCGACGATCCCGACGCATCGCACCTTTCATCACCTGCTTGGCATTGACGAGCGTGAATTCATGCGCGCCACGCAGGCAACGTTCAAGCTCGGGATATCCTTCGAAGGCTGGGGCGAGATCGGCGATCACTATTTCCACTCCTTCGGCATGGTCGGGAAATCGACATGGATGGCTGACTTCCACCATATCTGGCTTCAGGCCCGCGAGATGGGGCTGGCTGGCGAACTTGGCGACTATTGCCTGGAACTGAAGGCTGCACAGGCCGGCAAATTCGCCACGTCGGAAAAATCTCAGATCAATTTCGCCTATCATCTCGATGCCGGCGTCTATGCCGGATTCCTCCGCAAATTGGCCGAAGCCTATGGCACGAAGCGTATCGAGGGCCTGATCGAAACGGTCGAGCAGGACGGCGAGACCGGCAACATCACGACGCTTGTCCTGCGGTCGGGCGAGCGGATTGACGGCGATCTGTTCATTGATTGCACGGGATTCCGCGCCATGCTCATCGGAAAGACGCTGAACACGGGCTTCGAGGACTGGACTCAGTGGCTGCCAACCGACCGCGCCCTTGCGGTGCAGACTGAATCAACCGGCCCCGCGTTGCCCTATACCCGTGCCATCGCGCATGATGCCGGCTGGCGCTGGCGCATTCCGCTGCAACACCGCGTCGGGAATGGGCTCGTCTATTGTGGGGAAAACCTGTCCGACGACGAGGCGCGTGCGCGCCTGTTGGCCGAACTGGACAGCGAGCCACTTACCGAGCCGCGCCTGATCCGCTACCGGACCGGGCGCCGCGACAACATCTGGGTCAAGAACTGCGTATCGATCGGGCTGTCGAGCGGGTTTGTCGAACCCCTGGAATCTACCTCGATCCACCTGATCCAGATCCACGCCATGCGCCTTGTCCAGATGTTCCCGTTCCATGGCATCAGCGAAGCGCTCTCGCGGCGCTACAACCATCTCGCGCGCATCGAACTTGAGCAGATCCGCGATTTCATCGTGCTGCACTACAAGTTGACGGAACGCACCGACAGCGTGTTCTGGCGTGACCGTGCGGCGATGCCCATTCCGGATTCGCTACGCAACCGGATCGAACTCTTCCGTGATACCGGCCTGATCCACCAGGAAAAATCAGAGCTCTTCCAGGTCGATTCATGGTTACAGGTGATGATGGGCCAACGGCTTCAGCCGCAGGGACGCCACCATCTCGGTCGCCTCATGTCGACCGAACAGATGCAGATCGCCCTGAACGGCCTGCGCGCCAATGTCGCAAGAGGCGTTGATCGCATGCCGCTGCACCAGGATTTCCTGAACAGCTACCTGGGCGAGCCTGTAGGGGCGTGAGGTGCCCGCCGCCGGCCATGTCAGGGCCTGCGGATTCCCAGACCGTTCACGCCGTGCGCTGATCTGCCTCCAGCGCTGCGCCCTTGTAGGCAATGGTGCACGGCCCAATATGCAACCCACGACGCATGCAAACACGTACCCGGCCCCGGGTGTCCGACGAGGATCCCTGGCGTGACGTATCAATACCAAATCGCAGGGAAGAGAAGCACCATGGAAAAGATCGTCTATCATGTCGTCCGTCATGGAGATGGCTGGGTCTACAAGCTCGGAGACACCCTGTCGGAAGAGTTCAGGACTCATGATGCAGCGCGTGCAGCAGCCCTGTCCGCGGCGCGCCGGCAGAACCTTCCCGGCAAGGATGCGCACATCACCTGGGAGGATGAAGCGGGCAAATGGCACACAGAATATGCCCATGGCGAAGACCGGCCCCAGACCGACGTGGACGGCTAGGCCTCTCTTCCCACCCAATCAGGCACTTTTGCCGGACACTGAAAGCAGGCTCCGGGCGGGTGTGCAGGCACTCGCAGACCCGCTAGTCGAGCGCCATGCGGAACGGGCTCACCGGAACATCGTCATTGGAAAAGAGGTTGCAGATCGGGGCGTCGCCCCAGCAATACCGGACATCGGCTGCTGGCACCCCGGCCGGTACGGTGACGGTGATCAGCGCGCCGTCCAGGCTGGCATCTGCCCACGCGCAATCGCCGGACTTGCTGCAGACCTGGAACGCGATCGGCCTGGCGGCCCCGATGACTTTCAACTGATCGTTCGGCATTTCGAGCAGGATGGCGTCGCCATTTCGCTGCGCCCGGACAGGCGCGATGCCGTCAGGAAAGCCCGTGTCCCGGCCGGTCAGAATGGCCAGCACCTTGGTCACACGCTCTGCCACGACCGCTTTGTTCGCCGGGTGGATATCGGTCCGCTCGCCGGCATCCATGGTGACGGCGAGGCCGGTTCTCGGATCATCCGCCGCGACCCGTCGTTGGGCTTCGCGCACGTCCGACCATCCCGATGGCCCGGGCTTGTCCGGCATCGCGCCATAGCCCGGCAACTGCACGATGACGACCGGAAGGTCCGCGCCAAAGTCCTTGCGCCAGCTGGCGATCAGCTGCTCGAGCAAGGGCTGGTATTGGGTGCCGCGATCCGCGTTGCTTTCCCCCTGGTACCAGAGGGCGGCATGAAGCGGATACCCGGCCAGCGGCGAAATCATGGCATTGTGGATCGTGGTATAGCCGCCGACTGTCTCCCAGGGTGGCTGCGGCCCTCCGGCCTTGTCCTCGCTGACAACCCGGTACGTCCAGTCTGATCCCAGCGGAATGGTCTCGGTCGACCCAAGGTGCAGGGCGACTGCATCATTGGGGCCGAGCATCCCGCCCATACCGTAAGTGTTGCGGACATTGACAATGATCGTGTTCTCGCCCCGCTTGAGGAAGCCAGCTGGCACGGCATAGGTTCTCGGATCCGTCCAGCTGGACGTCGAGCCCAGGAAGTGACCATTGATCCAGGTTGCATCTGTATCGTCAAACAGCCCCAGCGACAGGCTTGCGCCGTCCTGCGCCTGCTTCCGGGAGAGTGTGAATGTCTTCCCGAACCACACCCGGCCAAGGTGATCGGCCGTGGTAGGATCGCCATAGGCTTTCCAGTCGGTCATGATGTCCGGCGCCGTCTTCCAGCCCGGCCCGGTCGCCGGGCCGGCCCAGGTCTCGTCGCCGTCATAGGCGCCGCGCCACCAGGTCTGCCACTGCGCTCCATAGGCCCTCATCGCGGCCTTGGGGTCGCTTGCGTAGAGCGCGAGCTGGCTCAACTGGTCTGTGAAAGTGCCCAGGTCCTCAAGGTCGGCCGCCGAAAGCCATGCCTCGATCTGCGAGCCGCCCCAGGAGGAATCGATCAGCCCCACGGGAACACCGCTCGCCTCCTGAACCGCGAGCCCGGTGGCCAGGCAGACAGCCGAAAAGTCCCTGATGGGGTCGGCCTCGGCCTTTGTCCAAACCGCGCCTGTCGGCAGCTGGCGCTGCTCGCTGATGCTGGAGACGTGAGGGATCGTCAACAAACGAAGGGCTGGATTGATCGATTCTGAAATGATCCGGTCTGGGTTCAGTGCCCGATAGACCGGAAACTCCATGTTCGATTGGCCTGAACACAGGATGACATCACCAACAAGAATGTCGTGAAGGACCAGCCCACCATCTGAATCGCTGATCGCCAGGTCGTAGGGCCCTCCCGCCGGAAGCGGCGCAAGCCCGGCCTGCCAGGCGCCTGAGGCATCTGCTGTCGTGGAGATTTCGGTATCCCCGAACGTCACCGATACCGGCGACCCCGCAGTCGCCGTTCCCGCCAGCGGGATTTCAGATCCGCGCTGCAGGACGGCGAAATCCGTAACCGGCCCGTCCAGCTGCGGAATGGCAAGCGCAGACGGCATCAGGGTCATCACTGCAGCGAAAAGCACGGACAGTCGGATATCGAACTTCATCTCGGTAGTCTTCCGTTTTCAAAATGCGCCACCCGGCAAGTGGGCCGGGTGGCCAAGTTCGCTGCGGCCCAGGAGGTACGGGATATGCAGCTGGTACACCGGGGTTCTCCTAGATCGTGATGCCTGCTGATTTTGCGTCAGCCAGGAAGGTCTTGAGGCCGTTGTCTGTCAGGACATGATTGGCAAGCGCGCTGATGACCGGTGGCGGAGCTGTAATGACGTCGGCGCCGATGAGCGCGCAGTCCTTTACATGCAGCGGGCTGCGGATCGACGCCGCGAGGATCTTCGTTTCGAACTGGTAATTGTCATAGATCGTTCGGATGTTGCTTATCAGATCGACGCCGTCGATATGAATGTCATCAAGCCGGCCGATGAACGGCGAAATATAGGTCGCGCCCGCCTTGGCGGCGAGCAAGGCCTGGTTGGCTGAAAAGCAGAGCGTGACGTTGGTCGCAATGCCCTCGCCGGACAGGGTCTTGCAGACCTGCAGACCAGCCAGTGTCAGGGGCAGTTTGACGACCACATTCGGGGCAATCCCCGCCAGCGTCCGGCCTTGTTGCAGCATGCCTTCGGCATCGACCGAGATGACCTCGGCGCTCACCGGGCCATCAACCAGGGCGCAGATCTCGGCGATCAGCTCCTTGAAATCACGGCCCACTTTCTTGACCAGGCTTGGATTGGTCGTGACGCCGTCCACCAGGCCCAGCGCATTCAGCTCCGCAATGGCTTCGAGGTCAGCCGTATCAACAAAGAATTCCATCGCCTGCGTCCTATTTCAAGCTGCGGGCGACGAGGTTTTCGAGATATTCCTGGTGCCCTGAACTGTGCGTCCCGTTCAATCCGGCTGTCGCTGCCTGATCCGCGATCGAGGCCAGCGACGCCTGGTCTGACGTCATATTCTGGCCGAGGGGACCGTCCCATCCGGCATAGCGCTTCTGTTTCATCTCACTGATCTGGCCACGCTCGACCAGGTCGGCAGCCGCCAGGAGGGCGCGGGCGAGGGCATCCGCGCCGCCGATGTGACCGTAGAACAGGTCGACCGGTTCGCTGCTCTGGCGCCGGACCTTGGCGTCGAAATTGAAACCGCCTGTATCAAGCCCGCCAGACGGCAGCAATTCGAGCAGCGCCAGTGTGATATCCCGACTGTCGAGATTGAACTGGTCAGTGTCCCAGCCGTTCTGGTAGTTGCCGCTATTGATGTCGATCGACCCCATCATGCCGAGAGAGACGGCCGTGGCAACTTCATGCGCGAAGCTGTGTCCCGACAAGGTCGCGTGGTTCGGTTCGATATTGACGTGCACTTCACCCAGCAGGTCGAACCGCGAGAGGAAGCCGTAGATCGTCGCAGTGTCGAAATCATACTGGTGGTACATTGGTTCGTGCGGCTTCGGCTCGATCAGGATCTTCCCGGTGAACCCGATCTTGTGCTTGTGCTCGACCACCATGGACAGGAAGCGTCCGAAATTCTCAAGCTCGCGATTGAGGTCGGTATTGAGCAAAGTGTCATAGCCTTCGCGGCCTCCCCACAGCACATAGTTCGAACCGCCAAGACGGTGCGTCGCCTCGAGGCAATCCCGGATTTGCCGGATCGCGCAGGCGGCGACTTCCGGGTCGGGATTGGTCAGGCCGCCGGCGGCATAGCGCGGGTGGCTGAAAAGGTTTGCCGTGCCCCACAGCAGCTTGGTGCCGGTTTCTTCCTGGTAGGCGGCGAGATTGTCGCTGGAGCGCTTGAAGTTGTTCGACAGCGCATCGGGCGTGTCGGAGGCTTCCGTCACATCGACATCGTGGAAGCAATAATAGGGGAGGCCAAGCTTGCTGAAGAAATCGAAGGCGGCGGCCATTTTCAGGTCCGCAGCTGCGCGGTCATTGGCACCGCCGTGCCACGGGCGGTCGAACGTGCCTGCGCCGAAAATATCGAACCCGTCCCAGCAGAACGAATGCCAGTAGCAGACAGCCATGCGGAGATGGTCTTCCATCCGCTTTCCAAGGACGATCTGGTCCTTGTTGTAGTAGCGATACGCGAGCTGGTTCTCGGTATCCGGCCCTTCGAATTTGATCGGCGCGATATCTGAAAATATCGAACGTGTACTCAATGATGTATTAGTGTCAGCCATTCGAAGCTCCTGTGAATTCGGGTGAAAGCGCCTTGTAAAGGCGTGAAAATTTCTCGCGTTTGACGTCGAGAAGATCCATGTCGGCGTCGTGCGGTTCGATCACGTTCGTCGTCGCGGGGGCGGCGAATGCGTCTTCAAACGAACCGCCCGCCTGGGAGTAGCGGGCGAGCCGCGCAGCGCCGAGCGCCGGGCCGTTGGCGGCCCCGTCGCGATAGAACAATGGCCGCTTCAGAACAGCGGCCAGAATGCGTCCCCAATAGGCTGATTGTGACCCGCCGCCGATGACGGAGATCGACCGGATGTCGATACCGCCGGCGAGCAGCGCGTCCAGGCCATCGCCCATGCCGAACGCGACTCCCTCAAGGACGGCCTGCGCGATCTGCGCCGTGCCTGTGTCATGACTCAGACCGAACAGGACGCCGCTCGCATAAGGATTGTTATGCGGCGTTCGCTCACCTGACAGGTAGGGGAGGAAGACCTCCTGGCAGGCGAGCGTTCCGTCCCGTTCGGCCTTTTCGATTAGCTGTTCGGCATTCTTCGTGCCGGTTGCGCGGCAGGCCCAGTCCAGGCAGCTCGCTGCGCTGAGCATGACTGACATCAGGTGCCACCGGTCCGGCAGCGCATGACAGAATGCGTGTGCGGCAGAGCCGGGATTTGACCTGAAAGTATTGCCGGCAACAAAAATGACACCCGAGGTTCCGAGCGACAGGAGGGCATCGCCTTCATCAACCACGCCGGCACCGACAGCGCCCGCCGCATTGTCCCCACCGCCTGCGACAACAGGCACGCGGTCCATGCCCCATGCTTCGGCAGCTTCCTGGCGCAGGACGCCTGTCGGCTCCGTGCCTTCGTACAGGGTTGGCATCTGCTCTTCGGACAATCCGCACGCTTGCAGCAGGGGCGCGTGCCAACGCCGGTTTGCGACATCCATCCACAACGTCCCGGCAGAGTCGGACATGTCGGATGCAACATCGCCGGTCATGCGCAAGCGGACATAATCCTTTGGCAGCAGCACCTTGTGGATTTTTGCGAAGATGTCCGGTTCGTGGTGCCGCACCCATTCCAGTTTCGGTGCGGTAAAGCCGGGCATCACAAGATTGCCGCCCTTGCTGACGAATTCCGGCTCGCGTTCCTGCAGTTCGGCACTTTCGGCGACGCTGCGTCCGTCATTCCAGAGAATCGCCGGCCTGAGCGGCGAGAGCGCCTTGTCGAGCAGGGTTGCGCCGTGCATCTGCCCCGAGAGGCCGACGGCCTTGACCCGGTGGCGCTTGTTCACATCGAGACTGGCCACGGCCATGTTGGTCGCGGTCCACCAGTCTGCCGGCTTTTGCTCGGACCAAAGCGGCTTCGGTCGCGAAATTGGGATGTCGGCACTGCTCGTATCGACCACCGCGCCGGCGTCGTCGAGCAGGAGCGCCTTCACACTGGAAGTGCCGATATCGATTCCCAAAAACACTGATCAAATTCCCTTTGAGCGCCGTCGAGGCCGCGCGCAATTTAATTATTGCTTGTTGATACCGCTAACATCTGAGGTATATTCCGACAAGAGTGGAGCGCACGTTTTCTCCCCTGCACGGCTCAAAAAAATTGATCACGCTGGAGTTGTGAATGCGGTACGCGCTGTGAGACGGTCAGATGTTCCACCAAGGCGAAATCGCTTTGAGCTTTGAGTGGGGTAGGTTAGCGTTGCAATGATAGCCCTAACATTTTAGGGTTCGATCTGAAGCAGAGATGATCAGGCGGAGCTAAATCCACCGATCGAAAAGGGGAGGCGAAATGACCGATACCACATCTATGTCCGGCAAGTCCGAAGGGGACTTTGCATTCGTGATACTCATCAGTTGCGTGGCGACGATCGGAGGGTTTCTCTTCGGCTTCGACAGCGGCGTTATCAACGGAACCGTAGACGGCCTGAGGGTTGCCTTCCATTCCGAAGAAATCGGGACCGGGCTGAATGTTGCGTCCATGCTGCTTGGCTGTGCGGTCGGTGCGGCACTTGCGGGACGCCTGTCGGACCTGTTCGGACGGCGCACGATGATGATCGCTGCAGCGTGCTTCTTCATAGTCAGCGCCTGGGGTTCGGGCGTTGCCGGCAGTTCACCGGAATTCATCGTGTACCGTGTCATCGGTGGCCTGGCCGTTGGCGCCGCAAGCGTGATGTCGCCAGCCTATATTTCCGAGATTGCTCCGGCCAAGTATCGCGGCCGCCTTTCGTCGATCCAGCAGGTTGCCATCATCAGCGGCTTGTTCATCGCGTTCCTCAGCAATTATCTCATCGCCGGGGCCGCCGGATCGTCACTCAACGAGTGGCTTTTCGGATTCGAGGCCTGGCGCTGGATGTTCTGGATCGAACTTCTGCCGGCAACATTTTTTCTGGTCGCGCTGTTGTTCATTCCCGAGAGCCCGCGGTTTCTCGTGGTCAAGGGCAGCATGGCAAAAGCCGAGAGCGTGCTGGCGCGCATCAGTGGTAACCGGCGTGCGCAGGAAAAGGTTGGCGAGATCGAACATTCTCTTGCCGCCGATCATCACAAGCCGAAATTGTCGGACGTGCTTGCAAAGGGCACGGTTCTCCGGCCGATTGTCTGGATCGGCATCGGTTTGGCGACCTTTCAGCAACTCGTCGGCATCAACGTCGTGTTCTACTATGGCGCTGTGCTCTGGCAGGCCGTTGGCTTCTCTGAAGGGGACGCCCTGCTGATCAACGTGATTTCCGGCGCGGTATCCATCATCGCGGTGATCATCGCCCTTGCGCTGATCGACCGGATCGGACGCAAGCCGCTCCTGTTTGTCGGTTCGATCGGCATGGCAGTGACCCTGGCCATTCTGGTTTTCTGCTTCTCGCAGGCCCGGGTCGTGGACGAGCATGTGATCCTGCCGGGCAGTATCGGATTGATCGCACTGTTGGCCGCGAATGCCTATGTGGCCTTCTTCAATGGGTCGTGGGGCCCCGTCATGTGGGTGTCGCTGGGCGAAATGTTCCCCAACCAAATCAGGGGATCCGGGCTCGCTGTGGCAGGGTTCTTCCAGTGGATTGCGAACTTCCTGATCACATGGACGTTCCCGATGATGCTCGGCAGCGCCGCGATCGGGTTGGCGGGTGCCTATGGCATCTACGCCGTGTTTGCATTCATCTCGATATTCTTCGTTGTCTGGGCGGTTCGAGAGACGAAGGGCAAGGAACTGGAAGAAATGCTGAACTAGGACGCGTCCGATCGATGCGAAAAGCGGCAGGTGGTTTACCGCCTGCTGCTTTTTTATTCGAAAGATATCGTTGGATATGAAACGAACGATCCCGATGGCGCGTCGTTCTTGCCTCGCGGCCCGCGAGGAAATGACCTGAAACGGCCCGTGTGGCGGCGCGCTCAGCTGCGCTTCACGAGGCTTTCCCGTTCGATGATCTGGATCGTGTCGATGGTCACATGCGCCGGTTCGCCGTCCCACGCACTGCTCGTGATGTCGGAGATCATGTCGACAGCTGTTTGCGCCATTTCGGCGATGGGCTGCTTCACGGTGGTCAGGCGCGGCCAAATCGCCGCCGCGATCGCCGTATCGTCGAAACCGACGATCGACAGTTCGGACGGCACCTTTACGCCGCGTCGCTGGGCCCCGGCGATCACGCCAGCCGCCATGTCATCATTGCTCGCGAAGATGGCAGTTGGAGGCGTCTTGAGTTCCAGCACGTCGTTGGCGAGGTCCATCCCCGATTTGAAGGTGAAATCCCCGTCAAAGATCAGGCTCTTGTCCACTGGAATGTCATGCGCCTTGAGCGCATTTTCATAACCGATCTGGCGCTGGCGGGCGGATGGATGCTCGAGCGGGCCCCGGATGAACCCGATCCGGCTGTGGCCGTTCTCGATCAGCAATTCCGTCATCAGGAAGGCCGCGGCGACGTCGTCAAATGCGACGCTTGAATGGTTGGAACCGGGGTCGCGATAGCTCAGCGCGACGACCGGAATCCCCATGTCTTGCATCAGTTTCAGCAGGGTCCGGTTGTTGCTCAGGGGCGGCGCCAGGATCAGGCCATCCAGCCGGATGGAACTCAGCCGCCCGATGATGACCGAATTGTCGAGGTCGCCCTCGATATCCGACAAGTCTTCGATGACCAGGTGGTGCCCGAGATCACGGCACTGCTTCAATGCACTGACAAGGAGGGCGCTCAGGTAACTCGGGCTGGGGTTGTAGTAGGCGAGACCAATCAGTTTGGATTTTCCGCCGGCCAGGCCGCGTGCCATGAGGTTTGGACGATAATTGAGCGCTGCAATCGCAGCTTCCACACGCAATCGCGTGGATTCCTTGACCAGTTTCTGCTTGTTCAGGACCCGGGAAACGGTCATCTGCGAGACGCCGGCGGCTTCTGCTACTTCCTTGATCGTAATCGGTTGCCGCTTGTTCACTGATATCCCGTCCGCTCACTGGCAATTAATATAGGTTTCAGCGTCTAACTATCCAAAGACAGGGTTGGCAAGGGCGTTCACCCAGCAATTGAGGAACTTTGCCGCCGGTGACCGCAATGGGGGCACGATGCACTACTATGGCGCCATTGGTTGGCGATACGCCGCTGCGTTGAATGCGTCCGCAAGTGCCCGGCGCATGGATTTGGCCTTGTAATCACTGTCGTAGACGGTGGGGCGCTTCTCGACATCGTCGGTTCGCGGAAGGAAGGTCTGTAACCAGTTCTGGTCGTCCACCATGCCCCACACGAGGACTTCCTTGAGTTGCGGATAGGCCAGCATCAGATCGAAATAGTCGCGTGTATAGCTCGCGATCAGCGCATCACGATAAGCAATATCCGGTTTAAGACGGGTATCGTTCACGTCAAACTCCGTGATGTAGATGTCCAGGCCCATTCCGACCACTTCGTCGCAGAAAGCGACCCAGTCGCGCTGTCTGGCTCGCGTGAACTCATTCGGCATTTCATAATTGGAGTGGCTTTGCAGTCCGAGGCCATCAATCGGAACACCACGTGCCTTCAATCGCTCGAGAAATCTCAGCACGCCCGTGCGATGTGCGGCGCTCGTCGATTCCCAGCTCATGAAGTCATTATATGTTAGGGTTGCATCTGGAGCGTGCGCCTTTGCAACGTGGAACGCATGGTCGATCAGTTGCTCGCCCATTTTGGCGCTGAGCGATGTCTGGCGGAATTCACCGGTCTCATCATCGATCGCCTCGTTGACCACGTCCCAAGCGTAGATGGCCGGAGCGTACCGGTCCACGATGAGCGAGATTTTCTGTTCCACGAAATCGGCCGTTTCGGATGCGCTTGAAAACTCCAGTGCATTGACCCATTCCGGAGACCACATCTCCCTGTGC
The DNA here is from genome assembly GCF_000685275.1 of Hyphomonas johnsonii MHS-2. Lineage (GTDB taxonomy): Bacteria > Pseudomonadota > Alphaproteobacteria > Caulobacterales > Hyphomonadaceae > Hyphomonas > Hyphomonas johnsonii. Next base: position 193,719 of record NZ_ARYK01000002.1, on the reverse strand, counting down.
CACAGGAGCGTATGGCCGCGCATCGTCAGGCCGTTCTCGCCAGCGAAGGTAGCGAGCCGGTCTGCCGGCGCAAAATTGACCGTGTCCGGATCAGGAAAGATCGTGTACCATTTGTGCTCGTTCTCGGCGACCATCGTGCCACATTCAAACAGCATGATCTCACGATACTTCGCATCGTCCAGCTGGCCCGACGACATCGCGGATCCGAAGCGGAGGCCTTTTTCGCTGGCGAGCGTGCGCAGCGGAGGTCCGAGCGGCATGTCGCCGTCTGGGGTGGTCGCCGCGTTCACGCAACCGGCCAACCCGAGAGCGGCCGATCCACCTCCTGCAAGCGCAAGGCATTCCCGTCGCGAAAGCTGGTTCATGTTGCTCCTCCCTGTTTTCTAGCCGGGGCTTCTGGCGTTGACCCCGTGCCATGGATTCCGATATGGTAACGCTACCACCATCATGGATCGAGCGTCCATAGGCCTAACGATCGCTCCGGATAAAACTGACGCAATGCAAGCGAGGGAGTAGGCCATGACCCTGAATCGATCCATGGGCAGAATCGTGTTGGCGGTTGCCGCCATGAGCCTGATCGGGTGCGGCGGCCCTGCCGCGCATGACAGTGTTGCGCCAGACGGCCTTGAAACATCCGGACCATCGGTGGCGCAGTTCGACTGGTTCGACTATTCCGGCGACGATCCCGTATTCGCGAATCCGCCGGAGCCGCAGGAAGGATACCTCAACCCGATCCTGACGGGCTTCTATCCCGATCCCAGCATCACGCGGGCGGGCGATGACTTCTACCTTGTCACATCCACGTTTGCCTATTTCCCCGGGATTCCGGTCATGCATAGCCGCGACCTGGTGAACTGGACGCAGGTCGGCAACGTGATCGACCGGCCGGGCATGCTGGATTTTGACGGCCTCGGTTTATCACGCGGTGTATTCGCTCCGACGATCAGCTATCACGGCGGCACATTCTTCGTCGCGAACACGTGCGTCGATTGCGGTGGCAATTTCATCGTCACCGCCACTGACCCCGCTGGCCCCTGGTCTGACCCCGTCTGGCTGCCGGATATCGGCGGCATTGATCCGTCACTCTTCTTTGACGTGGATGGCAAGGTCTATGTCATGAACAATGATGTGCCCCCGGAGGGCTCGCTCTATGAAGGGCACCGGGCGATCTGGATCCGCGAAGTCGACCCGCAAACGTTCCAGTCGATCTCGGAGCCAGTGGTCCTGATCAATGGCGGTGTCCATCCGGAAGACAAGCCGATCTGGATCGAAGGCCCGCATATCTACCGCATCGGGGATTGGTACTATCTCAGCGCAGCGGAAGGCGGCACGGCTGTCGACCATTCGCAGGTGGTTCTGCGCGCGCAGTCGGTCACAGGGCCGTACACGGCATTTGACGGCAATCCGATCCTCACCCAGCGCCATCTTCCTGAAGACCGACCGGATCCGATCACGTCCGTCGGTCACGCTGATCTTGTGCAGGACGGGGCGGGGCGTTGGTGGGCGACATTCCTGGGCGTGCGACCCTATGAAGATGACTTCTACAATACGGGACGCGAAACCTTCCTGATGCCGGTAGACTGGGAGGACGGCTGGCCGATCATCACGCGCGGGGACGACAAGGTTCCCTATGTGATGACCGAGCGGCCCACCGCGCTTTCGGTCGCCACGCCGTCCACTCCGACATCCGGGAATTTTGCAATCCGCGAGGAATTTGACGGCGACACGCTGCCATCCAGCTGGATGACGCTTCGCGTGCCGGAAACCGAATGGTGGTCGCTGGCGGACAGGAAACTCCGTATCAAGGCGCGGCCGGTGCCCCTCGGCGCTGGTGCCCAGCCATCGCTGTGGGGCCGGCGCCAGCAGCACCAGAACGCTGTTGCGACGACATCCCTGACGTTCTCGGCAAAGGGCCCCGACGACGAGGCCGGATTGGCGGCACTGCAGAGCGATGACTATTTCTACGCCCTTGGCCTGACGCGGAACGAGGCCGGTGAATCGCTCATCCGTTTGCGCAAGCGCGCGGGGCCAACGTCACCTGTGGCTGGAGACATGATAGCATCCCGGGCTATCAGCTTGCGGGATGGCCAGCCGATCGAGCTTCGGATCACGGCGCGGGCCGATGCCTATGATTTCAGCTACAGGCTGGAAGGCGATGAGGCCTGGACGAAACTCGCCAGCGACGTCGACGGGAAGCTCCTCAGCACACGGGAAGCGGGCGGCTTCGTCGGCGCCATATTCGGCCTCTACGCCGAATCTGCGTCGGTCTCCGACTGATACCGAAGTTCAAACAGACGCAAGATCGTCGGCGGCGCAATTCTCGGCAATGAACCGGTCATGCATGTCGGGTCGCAGAGGCTCGCTGGTTATGGCCGGAAACCATTAGCGTCGTTGAACAGTTCGCTCCTCCATGCGATCATCAGCCTTCTCGATACACCGGCCTCACGCCAGAACCTCAAGGCCACTTTGGCGACCAGCCTTGCGCGGCAGGCGGGCTTGATTCCGCGAAAGCCCTGATAACCCGCGGCCAGATTGTCCGGAGCACCTGTAATGAAGAAAATCCTGCTTTCAATTGTTGTCGTCATGGCCCTGGCCGGGTGTTCCCGTCTGGGGGCTGGCAATGCGCCGACGCCCGTTGAGGCACACGGCGCCTTGTCCGTGCAGGGAAATCGCATTGTCGGCGAAACAGGCCAGCCCGTATCCTTGGCAGGCGTCAGCTTCTTCTGGAGTACGACTGGAGGCGGGCAGGAGAAATTCTATGCAAGCAAGACAGTCCGGCGGTTCGCAAAGGACTGGAACGCCAGCCTTGTCCGGGCGGCGATATCTGTTGATCCAGAGGGTGGCTATCTCTCTGATCCTGACGCGAATCTCGCACGCGCGGTCGCCGTCATCGACGGTGCGATTGACGAGGGAGTTTACGTCCTGGTGGACTGGCATTCCCACCGGGCAGAGGAGCATCCCGAAGCGGCCGTCGCATTTTTCCAGACCATCGCCCGGCGATATGGAGACCGCCCCAATCTCATCTACGAAATCTATAATGAGCCGCTCGACACTGCGGACTGGTCCGATGTCATCAAGCCCTATGCGCAGACAGTGATCGAAGCCATTCGCGAGATCGATCCGGACAACCTGATCGTGGTCGGAACGCAGAGCTGGTCACAGGATGTCGACAAGGCCGCGGCCGATCCGCTGGTCGGTGCCGGGAACGTTGCCTACGCGCTCCACTTCTATGCAGGCAGCCACAAGGCGGCGCTGCGCGAGAAGGCCCAGGCCGCGCTCGACGCAGGCATCGCCCTGTTCGTGACCGAGTGGGGCGGAGTCAATTATGACGGCGACGGCGCCGTTGATACGGCGTCGGTGCTCGAATGGATGGACTTCATCCGCGAGAACCAACTCTCGCACGCCAATTGGGCGGTCAGCGACAAGGAAGAAGGCGCTTCCCTGTTCAAGCCGGGCACACGTCCGACCGGGCCGTGGCGTGATCGTGATCTCACCGAGTCCGGCCGTCTTGTGCGCAACCTGTTGGCCACCTGGGATCAGGCACCCGGCGACGGGGCCGTGCCGACCCCGGCGCCCTAGCGGCGGGCCTGCGGGCTGGCGGGCGGGCCGAGATAGGCGTCCGGCACCGGTCCGCGCGCCAGCGTGACATGCTCGAACACGACGCCAGGGTCCACCATCCACAATGTCACGTGTTGCAGGCCCGCCTGCTCAATCACGTGTTCGGTACGCTGGACGTTTGCGTAGTCTGCGACTGTCAGGCGCCAGGCTTCCGGCGATGTGTCCCTGTTGATGTTGACGACCTGGGGCGGTGCGTCATTGACGGAGATTGCATATCGCAGGCCGCCCTTGCCGCGGAAGTCGAGGCTTGGCGCAAGTGTCACGTCGGCAGTGTAGGTGCCGGGCTCAGTGACGTAGATATTGTAGTCCAGGCGTGGCGAACCGTCGGCTCCGGGCGTCTGCGATGCCGCCGTAACGGGAAACGGCGTGATGCTGTCGCCTGTGCGCCCGAGATTGGGAATGATTTTCCATTGCACAGTATCGCCATTTCCAAACCGGTGGGCATCGGATGCATCGAAACTGACAATACCCCCGGTCTCGATGAACGGGTGCCCTTCAGCCGGCACTTCGAACGTGTGTACAGGGATTGTCACGGGAATACGGGTCTCGCCGCTGCTGACCCAGACACTGGCCGACGACGTTCCAGCAGGAACCCGTGCCCAGTCGATCGACACCGTGACCGGTATCTCGGTCTTCACGATCATCTCGGGCGCGGACAGGCGCACCCAGTCCGCGTCTGTCGATACCTCGAACGGGAACGGCGTCTGGCCACCATTGAACACGTCGAATGTCTGGACAGGGCGGCCGTAGGGATCGAAGACCGGCATGGTGAGAACAGCGTCGACCGTCATCGAAACGTCTTCCGTGCCCGGTACCGACACACCCGGCAGGGCGGGGGCCGGCACGTCGATGCGCACCACGTCCGGCATGTTGTTCTGTTCGGGCTGCTGCCAGTAGGAGTAGCCGATATGGGTCTGGGACATGAGGTGGTTCCATTTCCCGTCCGAAATGTCCTCATGGTATATCCGGGCCAGTTCCGCATCTTTTGCGAATAATTGCTCGACGCGATCGGCGAGCGCGTTCGTCGACGCGCGGTGCTGTTGCGCATGGAGGTGGTTTTTCGCTGCAGTGACATACAGCTCATTCAGGTTCGCGGCGGCATGGATCGGAAACCAGACGAGTTGCATGTAGGCGTCGTCCTGTGACGCCGGCAGCTCGGCCCGCAGCGCCGTGGCTCGCTCGGCGAGGGCGTTATAGTCCGCCACCACCCGGTCTGCCTCGCGATAGTTCAGCAGGCTGTACGTGCCCGGTTCCAGGAGTTCCGGTTTCCGGCGCGCATTGTATTTCGTGTAGGTGGTGAGGAGCGCGCCGATCTCGGCGGCATGCGCCGGACCGAACTGTTCCGCAGCCCACTCGGCCGGATAGGCCGCGAGGCGGTCGAGGGGAATGTCTGCGGGGTCCCACGCCAAGTCGAGGAAGAAGTCGATGGGAAATTCCATCGGCTTCAGGTCGCCGACATTCACGATCCAGATGTCCTTCGCGCCATAGGCGTCTGCCAGGTTCATCTGTTCCCACACCCGTTCGATCTGTGTGGTGTTGATCCATTTGTAGTTTCTCGGGTCGCCGACATAGTCGAAGTGATAGTACACGCCATACCCGCCATCGCGTTCGACGCCGGGCTCGGGCAGCCGGCGGATGTTGCCCCAGTTGTCGTCGGCGAACAGCAGCGTCACGTCATCCGGCACCTGCATGCCCTGGTCGTAATAGTCCTGCACCTCCTTGTAGAGCGCCCATATCTGGGGTGTCTCGGACGCAGGCTTGCCGGTAACGTCCTCGATAATCTCGCGCTGGTTCCTGACGATGCGCTCCAGCAGGCCGATGGCCGTGCCTTCCGTCATGGCCTCGTCGCCGTCTCCGCGCATGCCGATGGTGACGATCGCCTCGCGGTCACCGATGCGCTCCATGCCATAGCGCCAGAAGGCATCCAGCGTGTCCTTGTTGGTGGCGTAGTTCCAGTCGTCCGTGCCATAGCGCTCCCATTCCACGTGCGCCCGGCCGAGCGGTTCGTGATGCGATGTGCCGATGACGATCCCGTATTCATCGGCCAGCTCTGCGTTCAACGGGTCATCGTCATAGAAGGCCTTGCCCCACATGGCCGGCCACAGGTAATTCGCCTTCAGGCGCAGCAGCAGGTCATAGACATGCTCGTAGAAGCCGTGATTGAACCCGCCGAATTTTTCGTTGACCCAGCCATAGAGGGCCGGGTTCTCGTCATTCAGGAATATGCCGCGATACTTGACCTCCGGCTTCTCCACCCGGCGACCCGGCGCCACATATAGCGCGTCGATCGGCTCGATGGGCACATCGGCCCACCAGGCCCAGGGCGATACACCGGCCCGGTCGAGCAGGTCATAGACACCGTAAATGGTGCCCCGCTTGTCGGCGCCGGTGATGACCAGCGCGCGTTCAACCCCATCGAACGGCCGATCGATCACTTCCTGCGAGAACGCCTCCCATTCGCCGGCAACCCCGTCCGCGCTGATGCGCCCCTGGTCGCGCAGCTGCGATACCCAGCGCGATTTTCCCAGCTCCCCAACAATGATCAGGTTCGCTGTGTCCCCGGGAATCGCCGTGCGTATTTCCGGTCGCGCGCCTCCGCGCTTTTCAAGGTCCGCCTGCAGGTTCCTGACAGCGCGCAACACGCCGGTATCCTCGGCAGGATCGACAAGGATGGCGGTGGCCGCGCCATTGTCGAAGAGCGGGAACGCGCCATCGAACGGATGGGCGACAATGTCAGCGGCAGGCATGTGGACGACCGGACCGGTCTCCACAGGCGTCTGGGCGCAGGCTGGAACCGTGCACAACATCACCAGTGGCAGGAGACGGGCGGCCACGCCGACCAGAATAGCCCCTTTTTTAACGTCTTTCATGGCTGTTGCGCTCCCTTTGGTCCGTTTGCCGTTGAACAGACTCGTGTTTTCGTTTAGCCAAAATGTTAACGCCATCATTTTCTGGCGCAACCCTTATCTGAAGGGCCAGCGACCAGGACCGGCGAAGACAGGACAAAGTCAGAAAAACAAACCCGGGGAGGGAACAGAATGGCAAATCATGGACACAGAGGGGCACTGGCATGCGCCGTTGCACTCATCATGGCGGGCTGCAGCTCGGTCGCGCCTCCCGAAAGTGACGACACAGCAGACGCGCTCGCTCCGGCGCAGGAAACGGCGGCCGCTGCGGCGCCTGACACCGATGTGACGCTCTGGCCGCAGGTGTCGAGCGATCTGAACTCACCCGCCATCGAAGCCCGCATCGACGCGCTCATGGCGAAAATGACGCTCGAACAGAAGGTTGGCCAGGTGATCCAGGCCGACAACGGATCGATCACGCCAGAAGAGGTGAAACAATACCGCATCGGCTCGGTTCTCAGCGGCGGCAATTCCGGCCCGGACGGCAAGCCCTATGGCACCATTGATGAATGGGTCGCGGATGTCGACGCCTACTATGCTGCCTCGGTCGACCCCGAAGGCGTTGAAGTCGCCATCCCGATCATCTGGGGGATCGACGCGGTCCACGGGCACAATAACGTCATCGGCGGAACACTCTTCCCGCACAATATCGGCCTCGGTGCGATGCGTGATCCCGACCTGATGGGCGAAATCGCCCGCGTCACCGCCATCGAACTGCGCACCACAGGGCATGACTGGACCTTCGCGCCCACCGTAGCCGTGCCGCGTGATGACCGTTGGGGCCGCTCCTATGAAGGTTTCGGGGAAGACCCGGAAATCGTCGCGACCTATTCCGGGAAGATCGTCGAGGGCCTGCAAGGCACGTTCGGGTCGGACGAATTCCTCAATGACACGCACATCATTTCCACCGCCAAGCACTTCCTCGGCGATGGCGGCACGACCGGCGGCCAGGACCAGGGCGATACCCAGCTCTCCGAGGCTGATCTCGTGCGCCTGCATGCGGCTGGCTATCCGCCGGCGATCGAGGCCGGCGCCCTGTCGGTCATGGCATCCTTTTCGGAGTGGAACGGTACGAAGATTCATGGCGACCACTACCTCCTGACCGATGTCCTGAAGAACCGCATGGGGTTTGACGGCTTCATCGTCGGGGACTGGAATGCCCACGGCCAGATTGACGGCTGCACGAATGATGATTGCCCGGCCGCCCTGCTTGCCGGTCTCGACATGTACATGGCCCCCGACAGCTGGCGCGGACTCTACAAGAACACGCTCGCTGAAGTGAAATCCGGCGTGATCCCGCAGGAACGGCTCGATGATGCCGTCCGGCGCATCCTGCGTGCCAAGCTCTACTTCGGGATATTCGACCAGCCACGGCCATCCGAGCGCCCCCTTGCCGGAAGGGCCGACCTGCTCGGCACCCCGGAGCACCGGGCGGTCGCGCGCCAGGCTGTGCGGGAATCCCTCGTCCTGCTGAAGAACCAGGGTGGTGTTCTGCCAATCCGTCCTGACGCCAAAGTGCTCGTTGCCGGGGAAGGGGCAGACAATATCGCGAAACAGGCCGGCGGGTGGTCTCTCACCTGGCAAGGCGGCGTGACCGATGCCGCCGCCTTCCCGAATGCCCAATCCATTCTCGATGGAATCCGCGAGGCCGGCAGCAACGTCACCTACAGCCTCGATGGCAGCTACACGGACCGGCCCGATGTTGCGATCGTCGTCTTCGGGGAAGATCCTTATGCGGAATTCCGGGGCGATATCGTGAACGTGGCCTACGACCTTGATGGTACGAGAGAACTCGTGCTCCTGCAGAAATTGAAGGCGGAAGGCATTCCGGTTGTCAGCGTCTTCCTGTCGGGGCGACCGCTCTGGGTCAACCGCGAACTCAACGCCTCCGACGCCTTCGTGGCAGCCTGGCTTCCCGGCAGCGAAGGTGGCGGCGTTGCCGATCTCCTGATCGGTGATGCAGAGGGGGCGCCGCGCTTCGATTTCAGGGGCAGGCTATCCTTCTCCTGGCCAAGGCGCGCAGACCAGACGCCCCTCAATGTGGGGGACGCCGATTACGATCCATTGTTCACCTACGGCTATGGCCTCACCTATGCCGCGCCGGCTGCGGTCGGCGAACTCGATGAGTCGGTCGCGGAGGGGATTGCCACTGCGAATGCCAGCAGCACCTTCTTTGAAAACGGTGATTTCGCTGCCGGCTGGACGGCGATGATCTTTGGCGATGTCACACAGGCGCGTGTCGATCACATGGCGCAGGAAGATGCGCTTCTGTTCCGGTTTGCCGGGACGGGGCAGGGCGATGTCGCATTCAGCGATGGCACCCCGCGCAACTACCTGCGCGAATCCAATGGCGATATCGAACTGGCGATCACGATGAAGTCGGACGTGGACGGACGTGTCGAGATCGGCATGCGCTGCGACAGCGATGACTGTGCCAGCTTCCAGCCGCTGACGGCCACCCAGGCGGCGGCCAATGAGTGGACCGAGGTCAGAGTATCGCTCAGCTGCTTCAGCGATCTGGACCTGACCTCCGTCTTGTCGCCGTTCAGCCTGCGGGTAACGGGGGCTGGTTCGGTGGCCGTGTCTGATGTCCGTTTCCTCGAGGACGCGGATGCGCAGGAAACATGTCTCGGTGAGTAGGCGCGTTCCGGACGACGGGATCGGCCGGCGCGCCGATTCCGTCATCAGCATTTCGTCTCACGGCTATGAGGTGAGGGTTGATCCCGTCCACGGTGGCCGGATTGTGTCGGCAACTTATCTCGGCCTGGATGTCTTGCGCCCGCAGACAGGGGGATCCAATGCCAGTGCCCTGGAATCGGCCTGCTTTCCGCTTGTGCCGTTCTCGAACCGTATCCGGAACGGCACGTTCGAGTATGCGGGACAGCAATACCACCTGGCGGAAAACTGGGATGGCGATGCCCATGTGATCCATGGGGAAGGGTGGCAACGCCCATGGAACGTGACCGCCACTGATGCGGCTTATGCCGGCCTCGCGTTGCACGGGTCGGCCTGGTGGCCGTGGCGGTATGACTGCTACCAGGACATCGCTGTCGGAGAGCACGGCATCGGACTCTCCCTGCGGCTGAGGAATACGGACACGGTGCCGGTGCCGGCTGGGCTCGGCTTTCATCCGTATTTTCCGCGCACGCCACGCACGCGCCTCCAGTTCGATGCGCGAGCTGCCTGGCCGCCAATGGGCAGCGATGATGAAGGCGTATTGGCACTGGACCCGGCCAACGGCTTTGGCGCCATGCGGCCCGTGTCTGACGTGGTGCTGGACCACTGCTACGAAGGCTGGGATGGCACCGCACGGATCATCCAGCCCGATTCCGGCCTTGAGGTGACAGTGGCGGCGCTGACAGGCGCATCCCATTGTGTTGTCTACACCCCTGCCGATGCACCCTACTTCTGCTTCGAGCCGGTCTCGCATCGTACCGGTGCCTTCGAGGCAGCCAGCCCGGAAGATGCAGGCCTGAGGCAACTCGAACCCGGTGAAACTCTGGAACTCGCGATTGTCATCGCGGCGCAAGTGAGCAACTGATCCGTTATCACACGGTCCGGGCATACCTCACTCTCTCCCCACCCTCATCCGACCCCTATGCCGCCCATGCCATACTGCCTGCATGACCGGCAGCAGCGATTTCATCACGCATGGCCTTTCCGAAGCGCGCCTCGCGCTGACGAACATTATCGGCATGACCAATATCCACCTGAAGCCGCAGACGCTGACGCGCAGCCTGAAGCGGCGGGCCATGGCGCGCCTTGTCCAACTCGAGATCATCGTGCGACGGTTGCTGACCCTGATGGCGCTGGCCCTGCAACTGGCACCGGTGCACCCCCGCGCACGGGCCGTGTCCACGCCGCTGCCGGACGGCGTTGAACTCATCAGCTTCCCGGCGCCGCGGCGCTTCGCGCTTTCGGCGAGATTGCAGGCTGCGTTCGATCCGGATGCGTCCGTGCATTTTCCGTGCACTGTCCGTGCCTGTGGGCCTGTTCCTGCCGCGCCTTTCCTCGACCGGGTCTCGTCCCTCTACAGGGTGCTTGCAGCGCCCGAAGTGCATGCCAGGCGCCTCGCGCGCAGCCTTGAGCGCCAGAAAAGGCGCGGCGATCCCCGGCCCTGCGCACTGCCGATGGTCGGCACCTATCGCCTGCGGCCCGAGCTCGGCATTGTCGCCACTGCCTTGCCCGGCATGCTCGCCGCCGCCCTCGAAAGCTGGGACAATACCAGCTGAATCCCCCACTCAATCAGACAGTTTTGCCGGACACTGAAAGCGGGGTCCGGGCAGGTGTGCAGCGCTAGGTATCGCCGGGCGCGCCTGCGTTCCTTCCGCGTCATGTCCCGTGCGGACGGAAATTGGTGCAATTCTTCAAAGGTCTATAACCGACCCCGACTTTGCCATTGACCTTGTGGGCCACTCGGCCATTATGGTTAAAGCGACATTAACCAGTAGAGGGGGGCTCACATGGTCGGTTGCGGACAAATGTTGGGACGAATCAGGACGATCATAGCCATCACGGGACTGACGTCGGCGCTTGCGGCGCCCGCAGCCTTTGCCGATGCGCCCAAGAGTTGCATTGATCTCGGTGCGCCTGCAACGCAGATCAGTACGGCGTGCAAGGAAACTGCGGACAGTCGCAGCGTCCAGGTCTACAAGGCCGGAATCGCAGCGTACAATGCAGCACGAGCCTATCTCCGCCCCTCCGGTTCGACCGCTGATTATGCCGCCGCCGCGCAACTGATCGAGGCATCATTCCGGCAACTTCCCGATGCGGATCTTCTCAGCAACAACAAGGCGACGCTGGGGTTCAGCAAGAACCGGGACTGGAAGAGATGGCAGAAAGCGCCGCGCGTGGAATTCCGTTTTGACCGGGCGCTCGACAATGCAACGGCGCTGGAAGGCCTCGCCACCACCACGCCATTCCGCGCAACGCCCGTTTGCGCGACCAGCGATGCCTGCCTGAACAAGGCGATCGACCGCTTGGCCAATGCGGATATCGTCGCCCCCTTTGCTTCGGCGAATACGTCGGACGGCGGGCGCTACAACGAATTCTACTACCGGCGGGGAACGTTGTTCGCCAGCCGTGGCAACCCTGCCGACCTCGACAGCGCGCTCGACAATTTCCGCAAGGTTCTCGACAGCCAGCGCAGCGAACGCAAGGCGGATGCAGCCGCAGCACTGGAGCGCCTGGCGCTCAAGGCTGCTGACGAGAACCTCGCGCTTGGCGGCACGTCCCTCAACCAGGCGATCCGCTATTATGGCATTGCCCTGGCAGCCAAACCGTCCAGCTGGCGTGCAAACAAGGGCCTTGGCGACACTTACATGAAGCTTTGCCGCGATACGGCTTCCACGCCTGCCCAGCGCGTGCCGAACTGCCTGTCGGCAAGAAGTGCCTTCGATTCTGCCAAGACACAGGCATCCGGCGCGGATCTGTCCGGGGTCTATGTGGGGCTCGGTGAATCACTCGGAATCGCGTCGGCCGAACTGGCCAAGCTCAATCCCAACGATCCGAATGTCGTCCTGTACTCGCAAGCGTCGATTGATGCTTACGGGATGGCGGCAAGCGCGGGTGGCGGAAATGCCGAAGCGCAACTGGCGCTCGCCAAGGCACTGGAAGGATCGCAACCGGCACAGGCCAGCGACGCCTACCGGAACTATGTCGGGCAAAAGCTGGCCTATCCGGAGTGGATTGCCGCCGGATGGCAATTGCCCGTCGCATCGCAGTTCCAGCAGAAGCTGAACATGGTTTCCGCTGGCACCGACAGACGCAACATCGCTGAAGCGATCCTGGCCATCTACCGCCTGCAGAAGGGCTCGCTGAACCACAGCGTCAAACTCAGCCTGCTCGAAGCCGCACGTGCCGCGCAGCCATCAATGAACGATGCATCGATCGAAATCGGCAAGCTCTACCTCAAGCCGCCGGCGAATTACGGGGCCGCCTACAAGGCATTCCACGACGTGATCCTGGCGACTGGCGGAGACAACGGCCCGCCGTCCGCAGGCCAGGAAGCAACGCGCGCTGAAGCCTTCTATCAGCTCAGCCGGGTTGAGGCCGCGAAACTCTCGGTCACGACGGCCCAGACATCGGACAGTGGCGTGGATTATGCGCAGAAGGCGTTCTCGCTGAATGGTGGCGAAGTCCGCTACAAGAAGGCCGCCTGCCTTGCGTACATCACGACATTCAAGGTGACGCGGGACAAACCCGCAACCGCCAGCTGGTGTTCGGGAATCGGCGGGTCGGACGGCCAGCTCCTGCTCGGCATGTACTTCCTGCGGGTTGCGCAGACGGCTCCGATGTCCCAGCGCAACGGCTTGCGTGACGAGGCGCAGACTGCGTTCATCCAGGGCCTTCGCCTCGTGCCTCAGGCCGTGCCGCCAGCAAAGCCCGAGGTCTTCAAGAGCGAATGGCCTGGCGCCGACGATTCCATGCCGATGACGACGCTGCTGGAATACGGTCGCGGCAAATCTATCGCGTGCAATGGCGCATCGCTGAACCTTCCGCTGACACCGGAAGAGATCGGCGAGGCGGAGAAGCAGTTCAAATTCTTCCAGCTGGGGCCGTGCTAGCGGTAGGCATCTTTTTTTCAGGAGTTAACAAAAATGGAAATCGTCAAATCAGAAGGTCTCTCGCACGGCAGTATGCCGACAGTATTCGAGGAACGGACGCTCTTTTCCCCACCACAGCCACCCGTCATTGATGCGCAGTATTCACAAAAACGGGGTGGGTCCGTCCTGCCCGCGATCATCTTCCTTTTCATGCTCGTGCCGTGTGCAGGGCTTGGCTACATGGTCTACCAGAGTTCCGGCCAGGTCGAAGAGATGCGCCAGCAGATCGAAGGCATGAAGACCGATGACACTGCCGGCGAGATCGCTGGCCTGAACGCACAGATCGCCGCGCTCACGACCGAGCGCGACGCCCTCAAGGTTGAAGTCACGACCGTGACCGACAGCCAGTCCATGTTTGACAAGGATATCGGGCGTCTGGTGTCAGAAAGCGCGGCCCTCACAACCGAGATCAACGACCTGCTTGCGGGCCAGCGCAAGGGCGGCCCGGCGATTCCGGTCAGCCTTCGCACTATCCCCGACACGTGGGACGATCAGGCGATTGAAATTCTCCAGAAACATGTCGATGGCCTCAAGGCACACAAGGTGAAGGTGATTGGCAATCGCCCGCTCCCGCCCAAGCCGACAACAGGCACGATTTCGGGCACGCCACGGCCTTAGCAGAACAAGCAGGAAGGATCATTCGAGCAATGACCGAATCGCAACAATCAGGAAATACGAATATGAGCGATGTACAAATCATCTTCACTCCCACGACGACCGAGAAGGCCACGACACCGCTCGACCTGGATGAGATTGCCCGTGACTTCCAGTCGAACACTGACTGGAACATTCCCGAAGCCTACATGTGCCTGATCCTGTCGGCCGCATTCGCCGATGGCGAGCTCGCAGCCGAGGAAAAGCAGGAAATCGCGGCGCTGGTCATGCGGTCCCGTACCATGAAAAGGCTCGACCAGTCCGAACTGGCCAAGGTCAACGCGACCGTGAACGAGCGGCTTCACTCCCGTCCAAACGGGCTGGCAGAAGCCTGCAGCTCGATTCCCGTTGACATGCGGCTGTCCGTCTTCGCGCATTGCGTGGATATTGTTCTGGCTGATGGCGAACTGCGCCAGTCCGAAGCCGATTTCCTCAATCGCATCACGTCAATGCTTCGCCTGGATGCCGACAAGGCCAAGCAGGTGCTGACGGTTGTGATGCTGAAGAACCGGTACTGACGGAGGCGTCGAACAGAACAGGCCGAAACAGGGTAGCGATATTGTGCAGGAGGGGATTGCGGGCATTCCTGCCGCCTCCTGCGAACCGGTAAGGGCAATTGTGTTTCGATCCGATTGGGTGAAGGAAGATGAATTCGAACTCTGCCATCGACAATTCAGCTCAGGAGGACCTTCAGGTTCTCGCTACGATCCTGGAGAACGAGCGCAAGGGGCATTGCCACATCCGGTCGATCTGTTTCGGCATGTTCGTGTTCAGCTTCCTGCTGCTCGTTGGCGCAATGGGAGTGATCGGGTTCTCGTTCATTTCCAGCGTCAGCAGCGGCGGTGAAAAGGCATCGCCGATGATCCTTCAGGTTCTGGCGCCCCTCTCGGCGGCGATGATCGGCTTTTTTGCGAGCTGGTGCGCCGCCCACAATTGCATCAATTCGATAGACCGGTCGCTTTATGCAGCGCAGGCCCGGAAATACCAGTTGTTCGAAGGGTTCGTCCGCGAACTCCAATGCGCGAGCAAGAAAAAGCGCAGCCTTCTCCTGGACATGGTCGGTTCAGTACTAGCTTAGGAAAAGCACCATGTCGGATTCAGCCGAACGGCAACTGATCGAGCTCGTCTCGCGAGAACAGCGTGGTTTGCGGCGCATACTGGTCGTCGGGATCACGACGCTCGTGCTCGTCGTCGCGATGTCTGCGGCATTGGGTTACTATTATTATGTCGTCGCCGAGGACCTGTCGGTAAAATCCAGGACCCTGACCGAAGATTCAGTCCGGCTGGAGAAGGCCGCGTTCAAGATGCGCCGGGATATTGACCAGCAGAAGAACCGGGCTGCCGGGCAGGACCTCGATATCCGGCGGGCATACGAGGAAATCCGCCAGATCTACACAACGGCAGCGGGACGGGAGACGTCAGCGGAGGTTCTTCCGGTGGTTGTCGCCTATCTGCAACGCGGCCGCCATTCACTGGCAGATGAACACCTGATCGAAGCCAGGGCGAAGAAGGCCGGGACCGATCCGCAAGGCCAGCTCGTCAAAGGCACCGCCGGACTGCTCGCCTGGGACCGCAGCGGCAGCGCGATTCAGGACAAGTCCGTGGGCCTTCCGGCATCGCTGCAGGCAGCACAAGAGGCCTTCGTATCCGCGTCGGCTGACCCGGACTTGCGACAGTTGGCGCAGACCGGCCTTGCCTGGATCAGCTTCATCGACGCGGCGTCGACGCGCTCGAGCTACAGCGTGGAAGCCTGCCAGAAAGTCAGCGACCTGGTGGGCAAGATCGGCGACGATGCCGAACTGGGGCTCCAGCCGCTCTACTGGCGCGCCCAATGCAACCGCAAGATGGGCCGGACACGCGACGCATTGAATGACTATTCGCTGGCCCTGAACAAGGTCGATCCGGAAACCGACGATACGCCCGATCGCTCGGAGCAGACCCTGCAGATGAACGCCTTTCACGGCCTGGGAACTGTGCTGATCACGACCGCCGACTTGCCGGCGGATGCGGATGTGGACGCGGCGCGCGCGCTGGCCGAACGGGTGTGCGAAGTACGCGAGACCGGCGAGGGGTCCGCCCTGATGAAGCTGACTCGCGCCTGCCTTGATCAGGCGATTGCGTTGCGGGTCAAGCTGGGTGAAACGGAAAACCAGCAGAGTGGGTCAGGCGAGAACAAGAGTTTCACCTACCTGCGCGATCAGGACTTCCAGGGCGCGTTTGACCATGCCCAGAAGATTGAAAAGACCGGACTGTTTGCATGGAACGAACTTGTCCGGGCCCTGTCCGCTGAAAAAGTGGGAGAGGTAGAGGTTGCCCGCCAGGCGCGCCGGAATGTCTCCATGTTTTCGCCCGAGCAATTCAACATTTGCGAACTGAAGGCCCTTATGATCCCGGAAATCTATGAGAGCGGGCGTGAGATGATTTCAGTCGAGCACGACAATGTCGAAGTCGATTGCAAATAGCCTGATCTTGCTGTGTTGAGACAGGGCCATGTCGAAAGTCACACGCGCCACCCAACTGCTCGCGAAGGCAGGTGTTGCCTTCAGCGTTCACACCTATGCCTACGATCCCACTGCCGAGCGGATCGGGATGCAGGCTGCTGAAGCGCTTGGCGCGGCGCCTGATCGCGTCCTCAAGACCCTTATGGTGCTGGTTGACGGCAAGCCCGCCTGTGCAATCATTCCGTCGGATCACGAAGTCTCGATGAAGCGGCTGGCAGCGGCGCTTGGCAGCAAGGCGGCGCAGATGATGACCCCCGCAGATGCCGAACGGATAACCGGCTACAAGGTTGGTGGCATCAGCCCCTTTGGCCAGAAACGCGCCATTCAGACCGTGATCGAGATGCAGGCCCTGGAGCATGATCTGGTCTACATCAATGGCGGCCAACGCGGGCTGCAGGTCCGGCTGGACCCGGCTGACGCTGTTTCGGTCCTGAACGCAGTCGCTGCACCGCTGGTTGCCTGAGCATTTCTGCTCAGCCACCTGTATGGGGCAAACGCAAATGTGACCTTGATGGCGATCTTGCACTTTGCCGGATACGTTATCATCTCAATCCCATGCGGGATCCGGCAATTACGGCCGGCATCGCTGGAAGACTGGCTTTTCCGGGTACACAATCGCGCCAGGCTGGCGCGGATCATCAGTGGAGAATGGCATGAAGGACGTCGCCGTCATCGGGTATTGTCGTACAGCGATTGCAAAAGCCAAACGCGGCGCGCTCAACCAGACCCACGGTATCCCGCTGGCAGCGCATGTCCTGACTCACGCGCTGGAACGGGCGCAGGTTGATGCCGGCGAGATAGAGGACGTGGTGCTCGGCTGCGGCCTACCGGAAGGTGCGACGGGGCACAATGTCGCCCGCAATGCTGCGCTTGCCGCCGGCCTCGGCGTGGGTGTGCCGGGTGTCACGATCAACCGGTATTGCGGCTCGGGTATCACCGCCGCGTCGATGATCGCCAGCAGGATAGCCACCGGAGAAATTCAGGCCGGAATTGCGGGTGGTGTGGAAAGCATCAGCCTTGTCCAGTTCAACATGAACTTCAACGGGTTCTTCTACGAGCCGCTGCAGCTGAAAATGCCGGCGGTCTGGTGGACGATGAACCAGACAGCCGATTTCGTGTCGCAGAAATACGGAATCACCCGGGAAGCGCAGGACGCCTACGTCGTCGGCAGTCAGCAGCGGGTCGAGGCGGCGTCCCTGGCAGGCAAATTTGCCGAGGAAATTGTCCCGATCACGACAATGAAAAGCGTGACCGACAAGGAGACGAAGCAAACCCGTCTTGAAGAAATCACCCTTGAGCGGGACGAAGGCCCGCGGCCCGGCACCACGCTCGAAGGGCTGGCGTCATTGCCCCCGGTCTACGAGGGCGGTACCACAACGGCCGGTAACGCGTCGCAACTGTCTGATGGCGCTGCCGCGCTGGTAATGATGGACGCAGACCTGGCGGCGCAGCGCGGGCTGCCGATCCTCGGCCTGTTTCGCGGCATGCAGTTGAGTGGTGTGGCGCCCGAGGAAATGAGCATCGCCATTGCTCCGGCTATCCGCAAATTGATGCAGCGCCATGCCCTCACCATGGACGCGATCGACTTGTGGGAACTCCACGAGGCTTACGCTGTCACGACGCTCTACAATCAGGCCGAACTCGAGACTCCCTGGGAGACAACAAACGTCAACGGCGGCGCAATCGCGCTTGGGCATCCCTACGGCATGAGCGGCGTGCGCTATGTCGGATCCACCTTGATGGAACTCGGTCGGCGCGGCGGTGGCAAGGCAATCGTCGGCGTGTGTACGGCTGGCGGTATGGCCACGGCGGCATACCTCGAACGCTAGGTGCGGCAGGTGCTGTGCGCCGCCGGATCCGTCATCGCCGTCGCGGCGGCGAACCGTGACATCGATCGTCAAACTGCTAAACTCGAAACACGTGCTTGAGGCCGGGCGTGCTCTGCCTGGCGGGCGAGGGGGATGAGTTCATGAAACGGTTCGCAATCGCAACACTTGGTGCCGCCATTCTTATGGGCGCGTGTACCAATACCCCACCCACCCCATCCGATACCCTCGCCGCCGAAGCCGCCCCAGCCGAACCGGCGGTGGCCGCAGGTGCGCCAACCCTCGACTACGAGAAATTCACCCTGGACAACGGACTGGACGTCGTTCTGGTCGTTGATCGCTCCGATCCAATCGTTGCCTTCTCGACGGTCGTGCACGTTGGCAGCAACCGGGAGGAACCGGGGCGCACCGGGTTTGCTCATTTCTTCGAACATATGGCGTTCAACGATTCCGAAAACGTGCCGCGCGGCTGGAACCGCAAGGCCATTCCGGATTGGGGCGGAGAGCGAAACGGCGGCACATGGAGCGACGGCACGATCTATTACGAGGTCGTGCCGAAAGACGCGTTCGACAAGATACTCTGGATCGACAGCGACCGGCTTGGTTACATGATCAATACCGTGACGCAGGAAGCGCTTGAGCGCGAGAAGCAGGTGGTAAAGAACGAAAAGCGCCAGCGCGTCGACAATGCCCCCTACGGCTATACGCAGGAAGTAATCCGCAAGGCGCTGTACCCGGAAGGGCATCCCTATAACTGGACCGTGATTGGCCAGCTGCCCGACCTGCAGGCTGCGACTCTCGACGACCTCAAGGCGTTTTACGAACGCTACTACGGCGCCGGCAATGCCACGCTGGCAATCGTGGGTGATATCGACATTGCGCAGACCAGGGCCAGCGTCGAGCAATGGTTCGGTGAGATACGGAAAGGTCCGGAGGTCGAATCACGCACGGCGATGCCGGTGACCCTCGAGGGAGACAGGTCGCTCTTTTTCGAAGACAATTTCGCCACACTGCCGGAGCTGCGTATCACCTTTCCCACCGTCGAGGCCTACAATGCCGATGAGCAGGCATTGAACGTTCTGGCGCGTCTCATCGCCGGCACCAAGAATTCGCCCCTGTATCGTGAAATTGTCGATGAACGGAAACTGGCCCCCGATATCACCAGCTACAATAACAGCATGGAACTGGCGGGCGAGTTCGTTCTCCAGGTGCGGGCGAATGCCGGTACAGACCTCGATGACGTCAAGGCCGCGATAGACGCGGCATTTGTCACTTTCGAACAGGACGGCGTGGACGAAACAGACCTCAAGCGGATCAAGGCCGAGCAGGAGACGACCTTGTACGCCGGCCTGTCGACCGTGCTGGGCAAGGCAAACCAGATTGCGAGTGATAACGAGTTTGCCGGCGACCCGGCCTTCGCGATCAAGTCTGCCGATCTGCTGCGAGCAGTCACGGCGGAAGACGTCATGGCCGTCTATGAGAAATATATCAAAGGCCAACCGTCCATCATGACCAGCTTTGTTCCGGAGGGCGAAGCAGACCTGGCACTGGACGGTGCGGCGCTTGCGACAGTCTGGATCGAAGAGGTCAAGACGGATGTCGCGAGTGAAGAGGTCAGCCAGGGCGCCGAAGCGGTTTATGACAAGACGCCGAGCAAGTACGACCGATCTGAACCTCCCTTTGGCGACCTGCCGCTCATCAAGATGCCGGACATCTGGCAGGCTGAACTCGAAAATGATGTCACACTTCTCGGCATCCAGAATGACGAGTTGCCGCTGGTCAGCTTTGACATCGTCTTTGATGCGGGCGCGTGGCTCGATCCGGATGGCAAAGGCGGTACCGCAAACCTTGTCGCCGGATTGATGAATGAGGGCACCGCGACACGGACGGCTGCCGAACTCGAGCAAGCAATCGGGTTGCTCGGGTCGGGCATCAGGGTGGCGGCAACATCCGACGAGGTAACTATCAGTGCGACCGCGCTTGCCCGTAATTTCGAACCGACCGTCGCGCTGATAAATGAGATGCTCACCCAGCCACGGTGGGATTCGGCAGACTTTGAGCGTGAGAAGGCCGCGGCCTTGACTGAGATCAAGGGGCGCGAGGCAAATCCGAGCGTGATAGCAGGCCTTGCCTTCAGCAAATTGATCTATGGACCGGACCATCCGTCAGGCAGACCGGATGAAGGTACTACCGAGTCGGTGCAGAACATCGGACTGGATGACCTCAAGGCCTATTTCGGCAAGATGCTCGGAACCAATGTGCGGATGCACGTGGCCGGTGACATTTCCAGGGACCGGGCCGTGAGCGCCCTGAGCGGGATTGCCGCGAACCTGTCTCCGGATGCCACGTCGCTGCCATCCTTCGAGGTTCCCGAGCAGGTGAATGCGGGCAAGGCCTTCTTCATCGATGTTCCCGGCAGCAAACAGAGCGTCCTGATCATCGGCCAGTTGGCTGTGTCTGCCACAGACGCCGATTTCAACAAGCTGAGCTTTGCAAACGAGAAGCTGGGCGGTGGAATCAGCGGCGACCTGGCTCAGGTCCTGCGTATTGAAAAGGGTTACACTTATGGCGCCTATTCGAGTGTTGGCGAGGGCAGGGTGCCCCAACCCTTCCGGGCCGCAACCAGCGTGCGCGCCAACGCCACGGGCGCGTCGCTCGACGTCATCCGGGACATCCTGACCAATTACGGGCCGGACTTTGACGACGCCGCCGTTGAGCTGACACGCCAGAAGATCGTGAAGCAGAATACGCTGGCGTTCGAAAGCCTCAGTGAAAAGCTTGGCATCCTGCATTCCATAAGCAAGTTCGGAAGGAGCATGACGTTCGTGGAGGACGATCAGCGGGAACTGCTGGCCATGCCACTCGAAGAGTACAGGCGCATCATCGGCGACTATCTGAGCGAACCCAGCATGACCTATGTGGTCGTCGGTGACGGTGCGACGCAGATCGAGCCGGTCAAGGCGTTTGCTGGGGGGGATGTGACACGTCTGGATATCCACGGCGACGTCATCCAGGAGCAGGCGTCCGAAGGCACACACTGATCCAGCTCGCTTTGCGGCCACCGCCACAGGCGGCGATCGCAATCCACCATTCAGTCCTTGCCTTTCCGGGGCGCATTCGGTCTGTTTGTCTCTGCTGCAACCGAACTGCCGATTGGTCAGGATAAACATGGCGAAGTCTGAAAATCTCCCACCGCTGCCCAGTCAGCCCGCCGGCGTTGGCTGGCCCACGACGCGTTGGCCGGATGGCACACCCGGACCAGGCGTTGCGCGCGACCGGATCGATGACTTGCTCGATCTCGCTTTCGCCGATCCCGCGCCGGATGCGATGGGAGAGACCCACGCATTTCTCGCCGTCCAGGGCGGACGTATCGTCATCGAACGCTATTGGCGTGACTATACCGCAGCGGACACCTTCCCCTCCTGGTCGGAAGCCAAGAGCATCACGCACGCCCTGATCGGAATTCTTGTTCGAGAAGGAAAGATAGATATCCACGCACCGGCGGATGTGCCTGAATGGCAAGGCCAAGACGACCCCCGCCGCCACATTACGCTGGACCAGCTGCTGCGCATGTCGAGTGGGCTGAAATTCGCTGAAGATTATGTCGATGCGGGTAATTCGGACGTCATCGAGATGCTGTTCGCGTCAGGCAAGGAGGACGTGGCCGGGTTCGCGGCGAGCTTGCCGCTTGAGCACGCGCCAGGCACCGCCTGGAGCTATTCCAGCGGCACTACGAACATCGTGGCGCGCTGCGCCGCCCGCGCGCTTGGGAAGACGGGTGAGGACTTCAGGGCCTTCATGTTCCGGGAATTGTTCGAACCGATTGGCATTGCGTCCGCTCAGCCGAAGTTTGATGCCGAGGGCACATTTATCGGATCGTCCTTCTGCTACTGCACGGCCCGTGATTTCGCCCGATTTGGCCTGCTCTACCTGAGAGATGGTTGCTGGAATGGTGGGCGCATCCTCCCGCAAGGCTGGGCGGACTATGCAAGGACGCCGACGGCGACGCCTCCCACCGAAGAACTGGGATATGGGGCGCACTGGTGGCTCGGAATGTGTGGCCCCGGCAGCTTTTCAGCGAACGGCTATCAGGGCCAATACACGGTTCTGGTTCCCGAACTCGACCTGATCCTTGTCCGGCATGGAAACTCGTCGGACGAACGCGGCGACGAGGTTCGCCGCTGGCTGGCGCGCATGGCAGACTGCTTCCGCCCAACTGGATAAGCTGGCGGGGCAGGGGGCGCTCTTGATCGGTCGGTCCGCAGGTGGGAGGTTGGCGTCAGACGTTGAACCGGAAGTGCAGCACGTCACCGTCCTGAACCACATATTCCTTGCCTTCAGCCCGCATCTTCCCGGCCTCCTTGGCACCATTTTCCCCGCCCATCGCCACGAAGTCTTCGAAGGCGATCGTTTCAGCGCGAATGAACCCTTTCTCGAAGTCGCCGTGGATGACGCCTGCAGCTTTCGGGGCAGTCCAGCCACGGCGGATCGTCCAGGCGCGAGCCTCCTTGGGGCCTACCGTAAAATAGGTCTGAAGTTCCAGGAGGTCGTAGCCAGCGTGGATCAGACGCGTGAGGCCCGGCTCTTCGAGGCCGAGTGTTTCGAGATACTCGGCCCGGTCCGCATCATCCAGGAGGGCGAGTTCGCTTTCGATCTGCGCCGAGAATACGACGCAGCCAGCGCCTTCTTCCTGCGCTCTTTGTTCGACACGCGCCGAATGTGCATTCCCTGTCGCGGCATGGTCTTCGTCGACGTTTGCGACGAACAGGACTGGCTTTGACGTCAACAGCTGGAGCATGTTCCAGGCCCGCCGGTCGTCTTTTGCCACGTTGGCTTTCCGGGCTGGGCGGCCTTCGGTCAATTCTGCGAGCGCGATGTCGATCAGGGCAACTTGCGCTTTCGCATCCTTGTCACCGGAATTGGCTTTCTTGATCACACCGGCCTTGCGCCGTTCAAGGCTCTCAAGATCTGCCAGCATCAGTTCGGTTTCGACCACTTCGAAATCCGCAATCGGGTCGACCTTGCCACTCACGTGCGTGATGTCGTCATTTTCGAAGCACCGAAGCACATAGATGATGGCGTCCGTCTCGCGGATGTTTGCAAGGAACTGGTTGCCAAGGCCTTCTCCCTTGGACGCCCCCTCGACCAGGCCGGCGATATCAACGAAGTTCATGCGAGCCGGAATGATATCCTTCGACCCGGCAATCCTAGCGAGTTCGGCGAGGCGGGGTTCCGGCACAGCGACTTCGCCGACATTCGGTTCGATCGTGCAAAATGGATAATTTGCTGCCTGCGCGGCAGCGGTCTGTGTCAGTGCGTTGAAGAGCGTGGATTTCCCCACATTCGGCAAACCGACAATTCCGCATTTGAAGCCCATCCCGGCCTCCTTCCAATTACTGTCTGAGCGGGGCCATAGCGCTATTCTCCCGTGAAAAACAGGCAGTATTGTCGCCTGACAGCGGAATCGGGTGGTCAACGATCGTCTGATGAGTATGCTCGGCACGAATGTTGCAGGAACGACCCCATGGCATATGACGTCTTTCTGGTTTCCGCGATTGAAGACCGCGACCTGGCCAAGCTGGTCGCGCGCAGGCTGCGTGCCCTGAAGTTCAAGGTCTGGTTCGATCAAAAACAGGAAAACGAGACGTTTGACGCGAAAGATGCGCGAAACGCGACGAATTCCGACATGATGCTGGTGCTCTGGTCCGAGCACGCAGTTAAGAGCGATTGGGTGCGCGCAGCTGCATCCGTCGGGCATTCACGTCCAGGCACGCTCGTGCAGGTCGGGCTCGACAAGACCATTCCCTACGAACCATTCCGGACCCAGAAACGCCATTCCATTGTCGGTATGACGTCCCGGAAGACGCCTGAAGGGTTTTACAAGGCGATCGATGCACTTGCCGAATTGGCGGGCCGAACGGACCTCAGGGAATGGATGGGATACGGCTCGAAGGATGAAGACGAGCGCGCCGACTGGCTTGCGGCTCACCCGGATGATCCACTCGCGTTACACGCGAAGGCACAGAGAGAAAAAGACCTTGGCAAGAAGCCGGCCGCTGCCCCGGCGGCTCAGGGCGCCGCCGCATTGGCGGCAGCCTCGATCAAGGGCACGTCCACGCCGAATGGTACGAAGCATGTGGTCGGCGTGTCGATCGCTGCGGCTGCCCGGGGCGCTGCTGCAGCAAAGCCTGAAATGGACGAGGAAAGCGGCCTCGGCTGGGGCACCATCGCGGCTGTTCTCCTGACCATTGCCGCGATGTTCATCCTGGCATGGTTTTTCCGCTCCGAGCCGCTCTCGCCGGTTCTCCGCACCGAGGCTCCGGCGGTTGGTAATGCAGTGACGATGGCTGCTGCCTGCCCAGCGGGGCAGGTGCCGAGATCGATCATGAATGAGGTGCTGACGCCCGGCCCCATCATTGACGACACGAACGACTAAGCAACCATCCTGAAAATCAAAAGCGCCGCCGGAAATGTTTCCGGCGGCGCTTTTGATTTTAATCACGTTTCCTGCCGAGACAATCAGCTCAGCGCGTGATCGATTTCCCGGGCTGCCGCTTCGAACTGGTCGACACCATTGTCTTCTCCGAGAACCCGGCGGGCTGCCGCGATGGCGGCGTCCGCTGCGGCGCGGCGGACATCTTCAGTGGCTTCCACTTCGGCGCGCGAGATGCGTGCTTCAGCGAGGGCTTCCCGGCGTACGAGACGGTTTGCAATGTCCTTGCGGGCTTCAACCATCAGCTGCTTCGCGTCAGCCTTGGCCTGGTCGATCATTGCTTCGGCTTCCTTGTCGGCGTCCTGCTGGCGGCGCTCGGCCAGTGCAAGCGCTTCGGCCGCCCGTTCCCGCAGGCTGCGGGCCGCTTCAAGTTCCGCTGCGATAGCGTCGGACCGATTATCGAGTCCGGTAACGATCGTCTTGAAGGCGCCCATACGTGCTGCAATCAGCAGGAATACGACGAAGGCGCAAAATGCGACCAGCGTGACTGGGTCCGTGAGAGCGTACGCGAGGCCACCCATGAAGCCGCCGCCGTGGCTGTCGGTCGATGCCACAGCCGGAAACGCCGAAAAGGCGAGAACGCCGAAGGTGAAAAGTGCGGGTCTGATCTTCTGCATCTGACTACTCCAGGGCCGCGGATACGGCCTTTTTCAGTTCCGACTTGGATGCGGAAACGCCGAAGCGACCCAGAATGACGTCTGCCGTATCAACCGCAATCTGCTCGACGTTTTTCATCGCATCCGCGCGCAAGCCCGCGATCCGCGCATCGGCTGTATCAAGTTTCTTCTCGATTTCAGCGTCGACACGGGCAGTCTCGGCCGCCATTTCGACGTCCATTTTCTGCCGGGCTTTCTCGGATGTTTCTCGCGCCTTGTTCCGCGCCTGAGCGAGACGCAGTTCGAGCGCTTGCTGGGCCTCGAGAGCCTGGTCGTTGAGGCGGGCTGCCTGATCAATATCGGAGGCGATCCGGTCAGACCGCTTTTCCAGCGTGTCCGACAGTTTCGGCAGGATCACGCGGGACAGGGTAAGGTAAAGTATACTGAACAGGATCGCGAGCCAGAACAGCTGCGACGGCATATGCCAGGTTTCGAATGGTGGGAACGGCGGAGGGGCGTCGTCCGGCAGGTGCTCGGAGACGTGGGCCGCAGATTCGGCAAGCAATGCGATCAGCATCTTTCGTCCTCAGGTTCAGATTCGAGGGCCGGGACCGATGGCGCGGACGCCACCGGTCCCGCAGGCCGTCATCGCCTGACTAGACCACAAACAGGATCAGGATGGCGACGAGGAACGACAGGATGCCGAGTGCTTCGGAAAGCGCCATACCGATGAACAGGTTGCCGGTCTGCTGCGGAGCAGCGGACGGGTTACGCATGGCGGCGTCGAGGAACGAGCCGAAGATGTTGCCCACACCGATCGCGGCACCGATCATGCCGAGTGTTGCGAGGCCTGCGCCAACATATTTGAGGCCGAGGGTGATATCGCCTTCCATGGGGATCTCCTTAAGGGAATGCAGTGGTTCGTCTAAGTGCCGCCCGTGAAGCGTGTTCCGTCTGCGGCGTCAAGCGGTTTGGTGCGACCGGATGGACGCACCGGCGAAGAGTCTCAGTGCGATGGGTGAAGGGCATCGCTCAGGTAAACACAGGTCAGGATGGCAAACACGTATGCCTGCAAGCCGGCAACCAGCAGCTCAAGCGCGTTCAGCGCGACAGCCATGATGAATGAGAGGGGCGTGACCAGGTAGCCAATGCCGCCGACTGCCATGCCGATAACTGCGAAACCTGCGAAGAGTTTCAGCATGATGTGGCCTGCCAGCATGTTGGCAAAGAGGCGAAGCGAAAGCGTCAGCGGGCGCGCGAAAAATGAGATCACCTCGATTGGGATGAGCAGTGAATACAGGCAGATCTTGCCGACAATATGCATGTCGCCGAGCGACGGAGCGAAGAGGCCGAGGAACTTGAGACCGTTCTTGTAGAAGCCGTAGCCGATGACAATGGTCATCACGAGCAGGGCGAGCGCCGCAGTCACGATGATATGGCTCGTCGTTGTAAAGGCGTACGGAACCATGCCAATCATGTTTGCAAAGAAGATGAAGAAGAACAGCGTGAACACGAAGGGGAAGAATTTGAGACCTTCTTCACCGGCGGTTCCGCGCACCATGTCGGCCACGAAGCCGTAGCCAATCTCCGCCATCGATTGGAGACGCGACGGGACCAGGCTGCCTTTTGAGGCCGCGATGCCGAAGAAGGCGATTGTCAGGATGACGCCCAAGGCCATGAAGCCCGACGCATTCGTGAACGACAGGTCGATGCCGCCCGGATGGAATTCAATCCATCGGGTGATCTGGAACTGGTGGATCGGATCCACCGCGACGCTCGGATTCAACAGATTCATCTGCGTTAGTTCCCGTCTTCCGGAGCCTGAGGCTCCTGTGTCTGTTTCAGCGCCTGAGCATTCAGCTCTTTATAGGCGCGCATCATGGCCCGTACCCCTGCTGCGAAGCCAAATGCTCCAAAGGCCAGCAAGGCCCAGGGCTTGGTTCCCGCGAACACATCAATCCAGTAGCCGATCAGGCCGCCGATAAAGATGCTGGCTCCGAACTCGGCG
The DNA here is from genome assembly GCF_000685275.1 of Hyphomonas johnsonii MHS-2. GTDB lineage: Bacteria > Pseudomonadota > Alphaproteobacteria > Caulobacterales > Hyphomonadaceae > Hyphomonas > Hyphomonas johnsonii. The sequence goes on along the minus strand of NZ_ARYK01000002.1, from coordinate 166,512 downwards.
CCATATCGCAGGGCATAGGCCCCAGCCGAGATGCTCCCGTCGTTTGCTTTCGTCGCTTTCTGCTTCGTCGCCTCACGTTCCGCGAGGGTCGCCCTTGCCCTGGCGATTTCGTCACCAAGGTCGTCTGGACCCTCACTGGACATGTTTTCATGCGCTCCGCAGTCGCGAATCCCTGCCGACGAGGAAGTCCCCCGGATTTCGGCGCAAACTATGGGGGGGGCGGATGCAAGTCAACCGCGATTTCAGAAACCTATCTCGTTGTTTTTATTGCATTTAGATGTAGCGCGTGTGCGCTACTCCGCCGCAACGAGCTGTTCGGCCGCTTCAAGGTCTACCGAAACCAGTTTCGAAACGCCTTTTTCGCGCATTGTTACGCCGAAAAGCCGGTCCATCCGGCTCATTGTCACCGGATTGTGGGTGATGACAACGAAACGGGTGTCCGTGCGGCGCCGCATTTCACTCAGCATGTTGCAGAACCGGTCCACGTTGGCGTCATCGAGCGGTGCGTCGACCTCATCAAGCACGCAGATCGGTGCCGGGCGTGACAGGAACACGGCAAAGATCAGCGCCGCAGCGGTAAGGGCCTGTTCGCCACCGGACATGAGCGCCAGCGTGCCGAGCTTCTTGCCGGGCGGCTGGGCAAAGATTTCCAGACCGGCGTTCAGCGGGTCTTCGGCGTCCACCAGGCGGAGTTCTGCTTGCCCCCCCTGGAACAGGGCCGTGAACAGGGCCTTGAAGTGCTCGTTGACCGTTTCGAAGGCCGCCAGAAGGCGCTCGCGCCCTTCATTGTTCAGCGTGTTCACACCCTCTCGCAGTTTCGCGATGGCCGCGACCAGGTCTTCCTTCTCGGTCACCTGGCTGCCGAGGCGCGCTTCAAGGTCTTCGGCCTCTTCTTCGGCGTTCATGTTGACGCCGCCCAGTTGGTCGCGTTCCCGGCGCAGGTCGTCGAGGCGGCTCTCAGCATCGCGCGGCGTGAAATCACCCATTGTGTTCTCGTCGAGTCCGGCCTCGGCAATCGCGAGAAGACCCTCAGGCGTGCGCTGGAACTGGTTGCGGGCGATTTCCACGCTTTCCGCGAGGCGCCCCTCTGCGGTTTCCAGTTTCACGTTCCAGCCGGCCAGTTGCTCCCTTGCCTCGGACGCGGCAATTGCTGCGCGCCGTGCTGCAGATTCCGCCTCACGCGCTGCTGCCTCTTTCTCGGCCAGGGAATCGGCGATGCGCTTGCGATCGGATTCCAGCTGCTCGACTTCGGCCGCGCGCGTTTCAATTTCGGCAGACAGCACTTCCGGCCGTGCCTTTGCCGCTGCAGCCTCGGTCGCCGCCGATGACCGGCGCTGGACAAGTTGTTCGACGCGGTCAGCCGCAGCCACGGCGCGCGTTGTCCAGGTTTGCAGGTCCCGTTCAAGGCCAGCTCGGCGGGCGGCGGCCTGTTCACGGCCGCGCGTGATGTCGGTCAGCTGGCCGCGCGATTCGATTTCGGCATCGCGTGCCTCGGTGACGCGGATACGGGCTTGTGTCAGCTCGGCTTCGAGCGCCGATTCCTCGGTGGCTGACGACTGGGGTGAGATCAGGGACAACGCCTCGTGGACGACCGCGAGGTCTGCCTTGGCGCGCACCAGGGCCTCTCCGGCGTTGTCGCGTTTCATCGCAGCGCGCTCCGAAGCCTGCGCTGCCTCGGAAACCTGGCTGCGCGCCTGGCTCAGTGCCCGTTGGGCCGGTGCGATCTGGGTGCGCAGTTCGCGGAGGTTGTCTTCCGCCGCAACCCGGGCCTGCTTGGCCTCTGCGAGCGCCGTGTTGAACTGCTCAAGACGTGCGCGCAGGGGGTCGATTTCTTTCAGTGCCGCGTCCAGCCGGGCCTGCTGTTCCAGTCGTGCAGCGGCGCTCACCGGTGCCCCGGGGGTTCGCGTGAACCCGTCCCAGCGCCAGAGGTGGCCCTCGCGCGACACCAGGCGCTGGCCTGGCTTGAGTTCGGCCATGAGGCGCTCACCGGATTCGGCACTGACGACACCACATTGTGACAGGCGCGCTCCAAGTTCTGCAGGCGCTTCGACAAAATCGGAGAGCGGTTGGGCCGTGGCTGGCAATACCTGTGGTGTGGCTACCGCACCACTCCAATACAGGGGTGCACTCTGGTCGGTCGAGGCCTCGATATCGTCACCAAGCGCAGCGGCGACCGCTTTTTCGTAACCGTCGCGCGTGCGGATACGCTCGATAACCGGTGGCGCAGTCGGCCCTTCAGCCTTGCGCAGCAATTTCTGCAGGCCTGAGATCTCGGCTTCGAGGGATCGCACATCCTTGTCGGCGCTGTCGCGAGGTGGCTGTGCAGCCGCTTCGGCGTCGCGCGTTTCCGAAAGTGTGCGTTCAGCGCTCTCGACCGCCCGTTCGGCATCGTGGAGCGCAAGTTCGGCAGCTTCCTCGGCGGCCTTCGCCGCTTTGAGCTGCTGAACCAGAGTCACAACGTCCTCGAGGCCGGCCATATCGCGGTTCAGGCGGTCAATGTCTGCCTGCAACTGATCGCGGCGCCGGGTCTGGGCACCGATATTTTCTTCTGATGCCTGCCGGCGCGCCCGGACTTCCGACAGGCGCGTCTGGGCAGCGTCGGCGGCCGCCTCAGCATCAGCCAGGCGGTTGCGGGCATTTTCCAGTGCAGCCCGGATGCCGGCTTCGATCTCGTCATTGCGCGCTTCGTCCAGCACCGGCAGCGCCGACAATTCGTGGCGGGCATTTTCGGTAGCGGCTTCTGCCTCTGCCTTCGCGGACTGTTCGCGCTCGAGGTCCTGAACCAGGCGCAGCGCTTCAGCTTCGAGGCGACTATGGGCGTCAGCGGCGACTTTCCGTTCGGTTTCCAGACGGGCGAGCGCGATGCGGGCCTGCCCGAGTTTGGCTGATGCGACGCTTTCAGCTTCCCGCAGCGGACCAAGGCCTTCACCCGCTTCGATGCGCTCGCGTTCCCGAACGGCATCTTCCCGGGTCAGTTCCTCGACCCGGCGGCGCGTTTCGTCGAGATTTGCACGGGCCGTGTCGCAGGCGAGCTTGGCTTCGCTCCATCGCAGGTGCGCGACCAATGCGTCCAGCGCATGGATTTCGTCAGACAGGCGGCGATACTTGCGCGCCTTGCCCGCCTGCCGTTTGAGGCTGGCCAGCTGGCGCTCCACTTCGGCAGACACTTCCGTAAGCCGTTCAAGGTTCGTTTCCGCGCCATTCAGCTTGAGCTCCGCCTCGTGGCGCCGGGTATTGAGTCCCGAGATGCCGGCGGCTTCCTCAAGGATGCGACGACGGTTCTGGGGCTTGGAACCGATGAGTTCCGATATCTGGCCCTGGCGCACGAGGGCAGGGGAGTTGGCCCCGGTCGACGCGTCGGCAAACAGCAGCTGGATATCCTTGCCCCGGACGGTCCGGCCATTCAGCTTGTAGGACGTACCGGCGCCGCGGCGCAGCTTGCGCACGATTTCCAGCGTGTCAGACGAATTGAATTCAGCCGGTGCTGTCCGCTGGGAATTGTCCAGGACGAGTGTGACTTCCGCGGTCTCGCGCGCGGGCCGCCCCTGCGCACCGGAGAAGATGAGGTCGTCCATTTCGCCGCCGCGCATGGCCTTGGCCGAGCTTGCGCCCATGGCCCAGCGAAGGGCTTCGAGCAAATTCGACTTGCCGCAACCGTTTGGACCCACGATCCCCGTGAGGCCCGGTTCGACGGGGACGGTTTGCGGGTCGACGAACGACTTGAAGCCGGCGATGCGGAGTTCGGTTATCTGCATGCCAGCCTCATGTCTTTATTGTCCTGCAGCGTTGGCAAGGAGTTCGTCGAGCTTGGCGGAAAACCCCTCGACTGACCGGATGTCGCCTTCAAAACGGTGAATTTGGCCGTCGAACATGAATGTCGGCGTGCTGTCGATGCCGTCTTTTTCGGCGACAGCATATGTGTCGGCGAGCCGCGTGCGAATGTCCTTGTCCGCCATGCAGGCGTCGAACTGATCCTTGCCCGTGATGCCGTGCCGTTCGCCGACTGCCATCAACGCCGACTGCAGCACACCATTGCGCGCCGCATCCGTGATGCCCGACTGGTGCTCAAACAGGTCGTCCATGACGGGAAAGAACTTGTCCTCGCCCGCGCACAGCGCGAGCGCGTAGGCCGGAACGTCGATGTCGTGGACCGGGTATTCACGGTACACGAAGCGAACCTTGCCCGTGGAAATATAGTTTTCCTGGATCTCGGGAAGCACCGTGTCGTGAAAGTATTTGCACGCAGGGCAGGTCGGGGATGCGTATTCTATGATTGTGACAGGCGCGTCGCTCGAGCCGATCACATGGCCAATCGCGGCGGGGTCTCCCGTGGCAGACGTCGTCGCAGCAGCGCCGCCGTCATTGCCACAGGCAACAAGCGCTACCGCTGAAATGGCGGCGAGTGCGTAACCTCGAGACGTGCGTTCCATCATCATAACCTTCGCGTTAAGAATTGAGTCGTGTTGGTTGCCAAATCGTTAATTCGGCCTGGCGCTGAGCAGGCGAGGGCGGCCCGCCAGACTTGAAGGGGCTATTTGGAAATGTTTTCCAACTGGCCGTTCAGATAGGCTTCAAAGGCTTCGCCCGTCGAAACGTCGACATCGGCGGGTTTGACCTTGCCGTTGACGATAAAGGTCGGGGTCGCGCGTACACCGAACTCTTCACCTGACAACATCGTGTCGGCAATTGTCTGGCGGATCGTGCGATCGGCGATGCAGGCGTCCAGGGCGGTTTCGTCAGCAATGCCGTGGCGCGCAGCGATCTCCAGGAACAATTTCTTGAGCGCGCCATCCTTGGACGAGGCGAACACGTCTTCCTGGTGCGCGAACAGGTCGTCCAGCACGTCGAAGAATTTGTCCTCGCCCGCGCAGTTGGCGATCGAATAGCCGATGACATCGACGTCGTTGAGCGGGAACTCGCGGAAAATGAACCGCACTTTGCCCGTCGCGATGAATTTCTCTTCAACGGTCGGCATGACATCGTCGTAGAAGTGCTTGCAGTGGGAACACGTTGGAGAGGCATATTCGATCACCGTCAGCGGCGCTGTTTCGCTGCCTTTCGCATGACCGATCAGGTCCGAAGCCGTCGCGGCTGTTGCGGGTGTTGGTGCGGATGCGTCATCACCCTTGGCATTGCCACAGGCGACAACAGCGAGCGCAATCATCGAAGTGAATGCTGCGGAACGGAAAAACGTGGCCATGTGCAAGTACCTTCATGGATAATCAGGGGGGCGGATCTGCCCCTCAGGTGAGGTCAGTGTCGGTCGACGGGATGCCGGCGGTTAGCACAGCTGTGCCCAATGCAACAATCGCGGCGCGCAGGCCTGCATCTTCAATACGGGCTGATTCGGCCTCGAGGGCCTTGCGTTCAGCGGCAGTCAGGCTGCGGGCCTTGCGCCTGGCCGGTGCGGGCTGTGACGATGTCAGCGCACCCTGGACGAGGCGGATGGACACGATGTCACCGCCAGCCGCGACCGATACGCGCTGGCGAATCGTCTCGACCTGATGCTGAACCATGGGCGCAGCCTGTGGAATTACCTTGAGCGTCAGGACTCGGCCATCCTTGCCGCCCGTGATCTTTTCGGGCCGGCAGAACTGGTAGAGCTTGTCCCCGGCGATCTCGCGCCAGCGCCGCTGCAGAACCTGTACGGCTGGCAACTTCTTGGCTCCGGCCTTGCGGCCAAGGCGTTCCGCGGCGAGGCCGATCTGCGGCATGCCAGGGTGCACCTTTCGGGCACGCATATACCGCAGGCGCACACGGGCGCGGGCTTCTTCGATGGGGTCGAGGCTTGATCTTGTCACCATTCACCAAGAGAAAGCACGGCTTCACGGCAAGGAAAAGGCGAGAGTGGCCCGTCCGAAAGATCTTGATACGCTGCCGGACCGGTTACTGGCCTGGTACGACCGCCATGCGCGCGACCTGCCGTGGCGCGTGTCACCGGCAAGCCGGGCCGACGGGAATCGCCCGGATCCCTACAGGATATGGCTTTCGGAAATCATCCTGCAGCAAACCACAATTCCACACGGAACGCCGTATTTCCAGGCGTTCACGGACCGCTGGCCGACGGTGGAGGCGCTTGCACAATCGCGTGATGAGGACGTCATGACGGCCTGGGCCGGGCTTGGCTATTATGCGCGGGCGCGCAACCTGCTGAAATGCGCACGGGACGTGGTGGCATTGGGCGCGTTTCCGGAGACCGAAGCAGAGTTGCAGAAGTTGCCTGGAATCGGCCCGTATACAGCCGGTGCGATTGCCGCGATCGCGTTCGGCCAGCGGGCGGCCGCTGTAGACGGCAATGTGGATCGCGTGTTTGCGCGCTTGCTGGCACTGAAGGGCGACTGGGCCGCCGAAAAGAAGGTCATCGCCGCGTCTGTTCGTGCACTCGTGCCAGAGGAAAGACCGGGGGAGTTCGCCGAGGCGCTGATGGACCTTGGCGCGACGGTATGCACCCCGACCCGGCCGAATTGCCCGGCATGCCCGGTGGCAGACATGTGCCGGGCGCGGGCGGAAGGGGTGCCGGAACGGTATCCGATCAAGCCCGCCAAGGGGGTGGCAAGGGTGCGGCAGGGGGTGGTGTACGTGCTGGTGGAGGGCGATGAGATCATGCTGGTGCGCCGTCCCGACAAGGGCCTGCTCGGTGGCATGCTGGCCCTGCCGACAACCGACTGGCCAAAGATGGGCGTACCGGACGCGGCCCCTCCGGCGTCGGCCCGTTGGAAGACCGTCGGCGAAGTGCGTCACGTGTTCACGCATTTTACGCTGACGCTGACCGTGCAGCGCGGCACGCTCAAGGGAAAACGCCCGGACGGGCTGTGGACACCCATCCGGGACGTTGAGGGATTGCCGACCGTGTTTGCGAAAGCCTTCAGGCTCGCGACTTCCGGGGCCTAGTTGAGACCCATTTCGTCGCGGTAGCGGCGGCGCAGGAGGTCGATCGGCGCGAGGTCGCGCTTGTCGGTCTCGTAGTGCCAGTAGGTCCAGCCATTGCAGGCCGGTGCCTGCTGCACATGCGCGCCGAGGCGGTGGATCGAGCCGGACACGGCGCCGGTGGTCAGCGAGCCGTCGACGCGGATGCGCGCCTGGTAGCGCCGCTGCGGCGAGAACAGGCGGTCGCCCGGCTTCAGCCAGCCATTGTCGATCAGCGCGCCGAAGGGCACGCGGGGCAGGGACTTCTTGCTGCGCTCGGTTTCAAGCATCTCGCCCTCGATCGGCGTGATGGCAGCCAGGCGGGCGCGGGAGAGGCGGGCATAGTCAGGGTCACGCTCGATGCCGACATAGTCGCGTCCGAGACGCTTTGCGGCTGCCGCCGTGGTGCCTGTGCCGGAGAAGGGGTCGAGCACGACGTCGCCGGGATTGGTGGTGGCGAGCAGGACGCGCGACAGCAGGCTTTCGGGCTTCTGCGTGGGGTGGGCCTTCTTGCCGGCTTCATCCTTCAGCCGTTCGCCGCCCGTACAGAGCGGAATCATCCAGTCGGAGCGCATCTGCTTGTCTTCGTTGAAGGCCTTCAGCGCATCATAGTTGAACGTGACGCGCGATTCCTCGGACTTGCCAGCCCAGATCAGGGTTTCGTGGGCATTCTGGAACCGTGTGCCCTTGAAGTTCGGCATGGGGTTCGCTTTCAGCCAGATCACGTCATTCTGGATCCAGAAGCCCTGGTCCTGCAGGACCGTGCCGACGCGGAAAATGTTGTGGTAGGAGCCAATAACCCAGATTGCGCCGTCATCCTTCAGGACCCGGCGGCACTCTTCCATCCACTGGTGCGTGAACAGGTCATAGGCATCGAAACTGTCAAACTTGTCCCAGTCGTCATCGACACCATCGACGACGGATTGGTCCGGGCGTGTCAGGCCACCACCGAGCTGCAGGTTGTAGGGCGGGTCTGCGAAGACGAGATCGACGGATTTGTCAGGCAGGCGGCTGAGGATGTCGATGCAGTCGCCTTGCAGAATTGTGTTGCGCTTCAGTTCCATGTGGTCAGCCCCGTGTAATCTACGCGTGTTTCGTCAGGCACGAATCACTGGACGGCGCCGGTTTCTATAAAGTTACCCGCCCGCATTCAGCGCACCTCGTATTCGTTTCGGATACGAAACTAACCGATTCGTTCGCCTGTGGATAACCCTGTGGACAAATATATGAAGATCGCGTGGATTTCCTGTCAGAAGCCGAGTGAAAGCTGTTGATCGGGCCGCACGGGTGGACAAAACAGGTCTGTCCTCAGGGCCAGCCGCGGCGCGTCGATGCCCAGCCGTCTTCTCTCGCGCAGGAATCGCTGGCGGATCAGTTGAGCGATTGGCCCATGTCCGCTGCCCCGCTCGAACCAGCGCGCGTCATAGTCCTTCCCGCCGCGCATTTCGCGGAGCGTGTTGATCACCCTGGCGGCCCGGTCGGGCACATGCTGGGCAAGCCATTCGTGGAACAGGTCCTTGATCTCGAAAGGCAGGCGCAGAACGACATAGCCGGCCCCGGTGGCGCCGTGCGCGGCGGCGGCTTCAAGCAGCGACTCGATTTCGTGATCGGTCAGCGCGGGGATGATCGGCGCCATCATCACCGTTACCGGTATGCCGGCGTCGGACAGCGACCGGATGGTATCAAGCCGCCGCGATGGCGTAGCGGCACGGGGTTCCATCTTGCGCGCGAGTGACCTGTCGAGTGTCGTGATCGAAACGCCGACCCTGACGAGGCCCTTTGCTGCCATGGGGGCGATCAGGTCGATATCGCGCAGGATAAGGGTGGATTTGGTCAACAGGCTGACCGGATGCTGGTGCTCGGCCAGGATTTTCAGCAGTTCACGCGTGAGGCCGGTCTCCCGCTCGACGGGCTGGAAGGCGTCGGTATTCATCCCCAGGGCGATGGGCCGTGGCCGGTATCCTGGCTTTGACAATTCCCGTTTCAGCAGGTCTGGCGCGTTCGGCTTGAAGAAGAGCCTGCTTTCGAAATCGAGCCCCGCCGACAGGCCGCCATAGGCATGGCTGGGCCGGGCAAAGCAGTAGATACAACCATGCTCGCACCCCCGGTAGGGATTGATCGACCTGTCAAAGGAAATGTCAGGCGACTTGTTGAAGGTGATGATCGTGCGGGCGGTTTCCCGGGTCAGGGTTGTGTCGATCCGGTCGGCCGGCGCCTCGATACTGTCCCATCCATCGTCGAATTCATGGCGGGTTTCCGGCTCGAACCGTCCGGTCTGGTTCGAGATGGCGCCGCGGCCACGTTGCTCTGCCCGTTCGGCTGCGGCCCGTGCCTCGATCAGGGTGACCCGCCCCTTGGGCTTCAGTTTCTGTCCTGTCCTCATGCCGGGCAATGTGCCCATAAGGAAAAGAACAAAACAAGAACAATATTGAGGTTTGCGACCGCAAACTGTGGATGACTTTCCCGGCGTCAGCCTTTCAGCGTGTGAAAATTGCCCAGGATCAGACGAATGTGTTCCGGCATGTCGAGGGACAGGAATTCGCTGAAATCGCTCGCCCGCGCATCCGCGCTGACCCGGGCCGCGCTGGCGACCTTGAGGCACATGGACCATTGCCCGAAAATGCGCGCGTCTGCGGCTTCGGAGACGACCGGGACAACTGACACATGACGCTGGTCGGCACGAATATTGGAAAACAGGCGGTCGACCCTGTCCTGGGCACCTTCAAGGACCTGCAGGAAGTTCAGGCCATTGTAGATCAGAAGTCCGGTAATATCGTTTTCGGCATTCCGGGCATTCGCCACGGTCATGATATCCACGATGTCCGTGGCGAGCATCGATTCTGCGGCTGCGCTGATGTAAATTAGGCGATGCATGACTGTCCCCCGAGGTGAAATTGAACACGCGTGTTCGACTGCGTTTCAGGTATACGTGCGATAACATAGATCAGATCGCGAAAGACCGGTCAGCGCACCAGTCGCGCCAGTCATCAGCTTCGTCGACATCGATCAATTCGCGAAGGGTCGCGACGCGCGCCTGCCGAGGCAGGCGGTTGCGAACGTCATTCATCGCGTGCGGTCCCGACCAGCGAACCCCTCGGAAAGGAGACCGCGTTTGGGCCCCCTTGTTCAGGCCGAACAGCCAGAAGCCACCATCCCGCGCCGGTCCGAAGACAGCGTCGTGCCGCCGGAGCGCGACGACGGCGGCGCGCAGCAGGCCGGTGCTGAGGTCCGGCGCGTCGGCGCCAATGAACAGGACCGGGCCAGGCGCGGCTTCGCGCAATCCCCGCTCAAGCCGTTCGGTCAGCCCGCCCTGGCCCTGGCTGCGGCGTTCCAGGCTGGGTGGCCAAAGGCCGCCGAGCGTGCCCGTGAGCGCCGTGTCCGGGGCGGCATAAAGCCGGACGTGCCAGGGGCCGCGCAGCGCGGCGCGCATGGTGCGCGACAGGGTGAAGTGAGCGATACGCCGGGCTTCGGTGGGGCCCAGTCCGCGGGCGAGGCGGGTCTTGGCAAGCCCCATCCGGGGCGGCTTGGCGTAGATGAGGACGGTGGGTTTCGTCATCCCTTGGCCTTACTTTTGTCCTCAAGCTGAGGAAAGCTGCTGATCAAACACGGGAGAGGCATATCATGAGACCGCATCGACTTGTCGCCGCTGTGCTGGGCTTGGTGTCCCTGACAGCCTGCTTCTACAGCGAAGTGCCGCTGATCCCGCCCAGCGCGCAAGTCACATTGCCTCACGCCAGCGTCATCTTGTGTCTCGAGGACGATTGCCGGACCGTGCAGGCGGACGCGGATGGCGTGTACGAGATATCGCCACCCGAGGGCGAGGACGATGAAAAGCCGATGAATGTGCGTTTCCAGCGTCTCGTGGCGGACGGACCCAATCCGGTCTACCTCGCAGAAGCCGAAAACCTGGACGAGCCGGACGTCACCTACAACTACCTTGTCGCGCACGTGCGGATGACCGCCGGCGGCGACATTCCCACCTATGAATTCGCCATGCCGGATTGCGCCGAGGCGTCCGACGAGACGCTGGAGCAGTACGCTTTGGTGCGGGTCGACAAATACGCGTGCCGCGTGACGGATCTGGACGCCTTCAAGGCCTATCTCGTTGCGCAACATGGTGACGATTTTGAAACGGCGGAATTCTGGCAAGACAACTAGGTATAGTCCTTGGCCAGCTTTTCCGGACTCGTGCCGAGCAGGAAGCGGGCGAGAATCCAGCCATTCTTCCAGGCTCGCTTGCGCCAGCCGTCGCGCTCATACTTGGCGGCGGATGTGCGCGCGTCAGCGTCGAGGAATGCAAGGCGCTGCTTCCCGATGGCGCGGACGATCATCACGTCTTCCATGAGGCGCACGTCAGCAAAGCCGCCGACCTCATCATATAACGTGCGTGACATCAGCAGCCCCTGGTCGCCATAGGGCAGGCCGAGCCATTGCGCGCGGCGGTTGGCACGGCTTTCGAGCCACCGGGCACCTTTGGCGTCCGAGCGGTATTTCAGGCGGAACACGCCGGCCTTGCCGGGGCGGTCGCGGATGTGGTCTGCGACCCGCTCGGCCCATTCCCGCGACAGTGCGGTGTCGGCATGCAGGAACAGCAACCAGTCGCCGCGTGCGGCTTCGGCACCGGCAATCAGCTGGCGGCCCCGGCCCTTGGCGGCAGTGATGACAGTCGCGCCCGCCGCCTCGGCAATCTCGCCTGTCCTGTCGTCCGAATAGCCGTCGGACACGACGACCTCGCGGATCAGGCCGGATTCGAGGCCCGGCATCAGGCTTTCGAGGCAGAGCGGCAGCTCGTGCGCGGCGTTCAATGTGGGAATGATGATCGACAGGGGGGCAGGCATGAAAATTTCCTAGCAGGCGCGTGTGGTCTCAGGAACTCCCGCCGGGCATCCGCGTTCCGGATTCAGGCTCAATGAACAAGGAAGATGCACATGACCACGATCTACGACCGCCTGAAATCCGACCATGACCGCCAGCGCGACCTGCTCGCCCGCCTCGCTGAAACGTCCGGCGACAGCGATATGCGGCGGGAGCTCTGGACGACATTCTATTACGATATCGGTGCGCACGCGGCGGCCGAGGAAGAGGCTTTCTACGCGCCCCTGATGGAGAACTCCAAGGGCCAGCCCAAGGCCCGCCACTCGGTTTCGGAGCACCACGAAGTCGACGAGATGATCCAGGACATCGAAGGCATGGACTTCAGTTCGCCGGGCTGGCTGGCTCGGTTCAAGACGATGCGCGACCGCTACGAGCACCATATCGACGAAGAAGAGAACGAGATTTTCGAAACGGCGCGCAAGGTTCTGGGGGCGGATTCGTCGGGCGAGATCGCCGCGACGTTCGACACGCGCAAGAAAAAGGAACGCAGTCTGGTTGACGCCAAGGCCGAAGCCGAACTGGAGGAATAGTCAGCCGAGTTCGTTCAGCCGCTGCTCCACCAGCAGCAAGTCACGCCACGCCCTGCTTTTGTCCTGGGGGCGGCGCAGCAGGTAGGCCGGGTGAAGGATCGGGATCAGCGGGATGCTGGTTCCGTCCTGCGCTTCGAAAACATGTTCGGTACCGCGCAGTTTCATGATTCCCGCACTTGTGCCGAGCAATGCCTTGGCGGGGACACCGCCCGCGGCGATGATGAGCTTTGGCTTTCCGAGAACGATCATGCGTTCGACAAACGGCCGGCAGACATCGAGCTCTTCAGCGTCCGGGTTCCGGTTACTCGGCGTACGCCAGTAGTTCACATTGGTGATGAAGGTGTTCTCGGTGCGCGAGCGATTGATCGCGGCGAGCATGCGGTCCAGAAGCTGCCCGGCCTTGCCGACAAAGGGCAGGCCGCGCCGGTCCTCTTCGGCGCCCGGGCCTTCGCCGATGACCATCAGGTCGGCGCCCTGAACGCCGTCGAAAACGACAGAGTGTTCGCATGAGGCTTTCAGCGGGCAGCCTTCGAACGCCTCGATGGCCGTCTTGAGTGCCTCAAGCGATTCGCTGGCGGCTGCGGCTTTCCTGGCTTCTTCGGTCCAGTCGACTGGAGCCCGTCCGCGCCGTTGAGGGGGCCGGGGCGTCGATTTGGCAGGGTCGCTTCGATTGTCCGGCGCCTTGCGGGACGCGGCTTCCGCCCGCATCACCGCGTCGACACGGGCTGAATCGACTTCCACACCCATATCCTGCCACCACTCTGTCAGGGCCTGAAGGGCTTGGCTTGACGTGGGGGCGGGCATTGAGACGCTCTGGACCTTCCTGAAACAGGCTGTATTTGCTTAATGTTTGAAACGTACGGCGGTATCCTACACGCCAGAATGAGGAGTTACCAATGGCTGATGACGCCCCGCAGCGCGAGTCGATGGAATATGACCTGGTCATTGTCGGCGGCGGCCCCGCTGGCTTGTCAGCCGCGATCCGGTTCAAGCAGGCGGCCAACGCGGCCGGTGAAGACCTGTCTGTCGTCGTGCTGGAAAAAGGCGGCGAGATCGGTGCGCACATCCTGTCGGGCATCGTGCTCGATCCCAAGGCGCTGAACGAGCTGCTGCCGGACTGGAAGTCGAACAGCGATTGCCCCCTGAAGACCGAGGTCAAGGTCGACCGTTACAAGCTGCTCGGCGAAAGCGGGTCTGCCGAGCTTGGCTGGCTGCCGTTTCCACCGCTGATGAGCAATCATGGCTGCTATACCGGTTCGCTGGCGAATGTCTGCCGCTGGCTCGGCCGTGAAGCCGAGGCGCTTGGCGTGGAAATCTATCCGGGCTTTGCCGCGTCGGACGTCGTTTATGGCGAGAAGGGCGAAGTGCGCGGCGTCGTCGCCGGCGTCATGGGGATTGGCGCGGATGGCGAGAAGAAGCCGGACTATGAACCCGGCATGGAGCTGATCGGAAAATATGTCCTGTTCGCGGAAGGTGCGCGGGGATCGCTGACCAAGCAGGTGATGAAGCGGTTTGACCTGGAGGCAGATTGCGACCCGCAGAAGTTCGGCATCGGCCTGAAAGAAGTCTGGTCCGTGCCCGAGGAAATTTTCGTCGAAGGCCTGGTGCAGCACTCGTTCGGCTGGCCGGTCAACGACAAGCACGGCAATGGTGGCGGCTTTCTCTACCATTTCCGCGACAATGGCGAACCGTTCGTGTCAGTCGGCTATGTTGTTCACCTGAACTACAAGAACCCGTACCTGGCACCCTACGAGGAATTCCAGCGCTACAAGCACCACCCCGATATCAAGCGATATCTCGAAGGCGGCAAGCGCGTCGCCTATGGCGCGCGGGCGATCACGTCTGGCGGCCTGCAGTCCATCCCGAAACTCAGCTTCCCGGGCGGGGCCTTGATCGGCTGCTGCGCCGGGTTCGTGAACCTGCCGCGCATCAAGGGCACCCATAATGCCATGAAGACGGGCATGCTGGGCGCGGAAGCCGCGTTCGAAGCCATCAGGGCCGGGCGCTCGGGCGACGAAATGACCGAATACGACACCGCCATGCACGCGAGCTGGGTGCAGAAGGACCTGGCAACCGTGCGCAACATGAAGCCCCTGATGTCGCGCTTCGGCACCATGATCGGCGCCATGATCGGCGTGCCCGACATGTGGATGCGTTCGCTCGTCGGCTTCAGCTTCCTGCCGACATTGAAGCACGGCAAGACCGATGCGGCGTCCCTGCAACCGGCCAAGAACTTCAAGCCGATTGCCTACCCCAAGCCGGACGGCAAGCTCAGCTTCGACAAGCTTACAAACGTTTCATTCACCAACACTTTCCACGGTGAAGACCAGCCGGTGCACCTCAAGGTCCTGGATATGGCGCTTCAGAAATCCTCGGAACACGATGTCTTTGACGGCCCGTCGGCACGGTATTGCCCGGCTGGCGTCTACGAATGGATCACGGAAGGCGACCAGTTGAAGTTCCAGATCAACGCGCAGAACTGCATTCACTGCAAGACGTGCGATATCAAGGATCCGAACCAGAACATCAACTGGACTGTGCCGGAAGGCGGCGGCGGCCCGGCATATACCAATATGTAAGGCAGGCACTGCAGTGGCTGCAGACGGCGCGGGCAGGGGCAACCTGTCCGCGCTTTCTGCATCTGGCGGCCTTGCTCCTGCCGCAAGGGGCTGCTTCACTCCGGCGAAACGATGGACCGGAGAGCCCCAAAACCCATGCGCTTCAAATCTGCCCTTGCCGCCTCTGCCGCCGTGCTCGCGGTCTTGCTCAGCGGATGCACATCTACCGCGCCCGCAACGATCGTGGACCGCACGCAATCGTCCCTTGATGGGGCGGTGCTGTCGCCGGCAGCCCGGTCAACCGCCGTCCTGGGGGCCGATGGCCAGCCGGTCGGCGTCGGCGCCTATCCGGCACCGATCGACGCCGTAAAGGCCGGCGACATGGCCGCGTTCCTGACGATGACGCAGGAACTCGATACCGAAGACCGCAACTCCAACCCGTTTTTCAATGCCTTCCTGGCGCTCGACCGGGCCGCAGCCGGTGATACGGCTGGCGCCCGGATGATCCTGGACATCAATGATGACGGGGATGCCGAAAGCAGCCAGTCCAGCCTCTACGCCTATCTCGATTCATGGCTCCTGGCGCTCGACGGTCAGCCGGACGAAGCGATCGAACGGCATCGCACTGCCGCCGGCGACATGCCGGGTTTGACGGGAGACCTGTCGCTTGCGGCGATGCTGGAAGCGCTGGGCCGCCCGGAACAGGCGCTCGCGGTCTATGAAGCCATGACGCCGACCAATATCGAGGCGCCTGAACACGAGTTCGATCCCAAGGCCTTGCTGTATTCCCACGTCAAGACGGTGATCTCGCGTCATGCCCTGCTGTTGCAGCGCCTGGGCCGCATCGAGGAGGCCAAGGCGACCTATCAGCGGCTTGCCGATGCGGAACCGGAGGAAGTGATCAGCTATGCCGCCGCGCTCGACAGTCTCGAGACGGGCAAGAACCTGAACAACAAGGCGCTCAATGTTCGGTCGGCCTTTACCCAGTCGCTGGCAGACGTGTCGCGGGCGATGCAGGAGCAACGCATCATCCGCAAGATCATGATGGGCGGGCGGCCTGACGGGTTTGATGACCAGCGGTCTGCGCTCGACCAGGTCGCCTTGCTGATCAATCCCGAGGACGAAGGCCTGCGGACTTCGATCGCCGACGATTTCTACGAAAATGCCCTCTACGCTGCTGCTGCGCATGTCGCGCTGTCCGGACCGAAACCGACGGCATCACTGGAAATAGCCGGCGGGCAGGCCTTGATCATGGCCGGTCAGGAAGACGCAGCTCGCAGCGCGATCGACCGGGCGCTCGCGCTCGCCGACACCGACAACAAGCTGCAGACCCTGTATGGCGCGCTGCAGTTGCGGACGCTCCTTGATGATGAGGCAGCCGCGACCGACCTCGTCGAGGAACTGCTCGCAATTGCCGACAACCCGGCTGAACAGGCCGCCGCACATGGCCTTGCAGCCCAAATCTACAGCCAGTTCGGGAATGTCGGGGAGGCAGCAGAGAATGCGGCCGAGGCGCGGAGCCTGGACGATACGCATGACAGGCGCCTGGCGCTTGCCGACGCCCTTGGCAGGGCAGGGAAGATCAATGAAGGGCTCGTGATCCTCCGGACCGAGCAGCTTGCCCGGCCAAACGATCCTTATACCCTGAATTCACTTGGCTATTTTCTCGTCATCTATACCGACAAGCACGAGGAAGGCTACAGGATCCTGGCGCGGGCGCGGGCCCTGGCCGAGCGCGATCCCTATATCGCGGACTCGTTCGGCTGGGCGCTGTACCAGTTGGGCGACCTTAACGGCGCACGCCGGCAGATCGAAGCGTCTCGCCGCGAACTGGCGCCTCACCGCCACTGGGAAATCGAAAACCACCTTGGCGATATCTACTGGCATCTCGACCGCAAGGACGAAGCCCGGGAGGCGTGGCAGTTCGCGCTGGACAACCGTCCACCGGCGATCGACCGCCGCAAGCTGGAGGCCAAGCTGGCCGACGGCCTTGAAGGGCCACCACCCGAGAAGCGGCCGCTGCCGGATGTTTCCCTGACGGATGGCGAAGTTGGCCGGCAGGACATCTGACACTGGCCCCTTTCAAGGGCCGCCGACGCGCCTTACTATCGCCGGAAACAGGTGCGATTCCGGCGCCGGATGCCAGGTTGGACTGGCCGAGTGACAGGACAAGCAAATGGCTGATGCCTACGAGAAACCCCGCATTCCAGCCTGGGTATGGCCTTGGACGCGGCGCCTTTTCATCGCCGGCACTGTCCTGGCGATCATCGGGTTCATCGCGCTGTGGATGTATTTCGCGGCGCTTGGCCGGCAGGTGCCGTCAATTGCCAAGCTGAAGCAGTACGAGCCGCCGATCACCTCGCGTGTCCACGCTGGCGACGGGACGCTGATTGCGGAATTCGCGGACCAGCACCGGGTGTTCGTGCCCTATGAGTCAATTCCCAAGCACGTCATCGACGCCTTCGTGGCCGCCGAGGACAAGAATTTCTTCACCCATGACGGGCTCGACTATGTCGGCATCACGCGCGGCGCGCTGAATACGGCCAAGAACAAGCTGACGGGCAGTGGTGGCATGCAGGGCGGGTCCACGATCACCCAGCAGGTCGCCAAGAACATGCTGCTGACGCGCGACCAGAACTTGAAGCGCAAGGCCAAGGAAGCGATCGTTGCCCAGCGCATGGAGAAAGAGTTCACCAAGGGTGAGATCCTCGAGCTCTATCTCAATGAAATCTATCTCGGCGGGCGCGCCTATGGCGTCGGTTCCGCGGCGCTCAACTATTTCAACAAGTCCCTGCCGGAGCTCAACCTGTCGGAGGCGGCAATCCTGGCGTCGCTGGCCAAGGCGCCATCCGAAGTGAACCCGTACACGAACCCCGACAGGCTCATCAACCGCCGGAACTACGTGCTCGGCCGGATGGTCGAGGACGGGTATATCACCAAGGAAGAAGCGGACACCGCGAAAGCCATGCCGTTGGCGACCACGAAACGCCTGCGCGGCCCGGAATATGCCGCGGCGACCTATTTCGTCCAGGAACTGCGCCGGGACCTGATCAAGACCTATGGCGAAGAGACGCTTGAGCAGGGCGGCCTGTCGATCCGCTCGACGATCGACACCCGCATGCAGCTCGCCGCCCAGCAGGCGGTCCAGGACGGCCTCGTCGCCTATGACCGGCGCCATGGCTACAGAGGGCCCGTCACGAAACTCGATACGGGGAATGGCGCGCTAGAAGCCCTGAACGCTGTCACCCTGCCGGGTGGCTATGGCACATGGGAGGCTGGTCTCGTCACCTCGATTGGCAGCAAGGGTGCCGAACTCCTGCTCACGGATGGCGCCAAGATCAGGCTGCCGGCTGAAGAACTGGAATGGGCAAAGACCTACAAGCCGAAAGACGGCAAGCCGGGCCTTCAGGTCGGCGACGTTGTCCTGGCAGAACTTGAGCGCAGGTTGCTCAACGCAGCCGAGACCGGCGCACCGCCACCGGACGAGCCTGAACTCGACGAAGAAGGCAACCCGATCGCCCGGCCCGCCGCGCAATCCATGCTGGTTCCGGTCGGCAATGCAACCCTGCGGCAGGTGCCTGATGTTGACGGCTCCCTGGTCGCGCTTGATCCGCATACGGGTCGCATCCTGGCCATGCAGGGCGGCTATTCCTTCTTCAAATCGAGCTACAACCGGGTCACCCAGTCAAAGCGCCAGCCCGGCTCCAGTTTCAAGCCGTTCGTCTACGCTGCCGCGCTGGAAAAAGGCTATACGCCAGCGACGCGGATGCTCGACGCGCCCTTCGTCTCGTTTGATGTCTCAACCGGCGACTACTGGCGCCCTGCCAACTATACCGAAGGCCGCTCCTACGGCATGGTGACCTTGCGCATTGCGCTCGAGAAGTCGCTGAACCAGGTGACGGCGCGTGTCGCGCAGGATATCGGCATGGAGGCGGTGTCCGCGTTTGCCGAGCGCGCCGGCGTCTATGACAAACTTCCGCCCTACGCGGCGATGTCGCTGGGGGCTGGAGACGCCTATCTCATCGACCTGGCGCGCGGATACGCAACATTCGTGAACGGCGGCAAGAAGGTCACGCCAACCCTGCTCGACAGGGTTCAGGACCGCCACGGACGCACCCTGTTCCGGCACGATGAACGCCCGTGCGAGGGGTGTCAGGCTGAAGAGTGGAACGGCCAGCCGCCGCCGGAATTGCCGGACGACCGTGAACAGGTTCTCGACCCGATCATCGCGTACCAGATCACCCACATGCTTGAAGGCGTTGTCGAGCGCGGCACGGGTCGCAGGGCCCTTCGCGTTGGCAAGCCGCTTGCCGGCAAGACAGGTACGACGGATGACTACCGCGATGCCGTGTTCCTGGGCTTCTCGCCAGACCTGGTGGTCGGCGTGCGCGTCGGGTTTGATGACAACCGGTCACTCGGCGAAGGCGAGGCGGGCGGCTCGGTCGCTGCGCCAATCTTTACCGACTTCATGGAAAAGGCACTGGAAGGCACGCCCGGCATTCCGTTCCGGATTCCTCCCGGTGTCCGCCTGGTGAAAGTGGATGCCCGCACCGGCGAATTGCCCGGACCGAATACGTCGGTGATCATCGACGAGGCCTTCCGGCCGGGAACCGAACCGGGCATGGCCGCCTTCAACAGCTCGGACGATTGCCTGTCTATCTCCGGTGCGTGCGGCACGTCGAGTTCGTCGAACTACGGCACCTTTGACCCGCGTACGGGTGAGCAGCCGGTTCCGGAAGACGGCAAGACGTCGACACCGCCGGAAACAACGGCCGACGACAATCTCGACGACATTTACTGAACCCGCTTTTGACCGAATGGCTCGGCTCGGCTATTCCGGCCGGGCATCGCCAATTCAACAAATCTGCCCAACAAGGCCTGACCCCATGTCCGCTGAAATCAAATCCATGATCGATCAGATCCGCCAGTCATCCGAATTGCTCCGGAGGCGTCTTTGACTGGGATACAGCGACCAAGCGCCTTGATGAACTGACCAGCCTGTCGGAGCGCCCCGACTTCTGGGACGATCCACAAGCCGCGCAGGCCATGATGCGCGAACGCCAGCGCCTTGCGGACGGTATTGCGACTGTCAACGCGCTGCAGCGGGAAGCCAGCGATGCCGAGGAACTCCTCGAACTCGCCGATGGCGACGCCTCGATGGTCGGCGACATCGAACGTGCGCTGGCAAAGGCCGCAGCCCGTGCCGACAAGGCCGAACTGGCAGCGTTGTTGTCAGGCGAAGTCGACGGCAATGACGCCTTCCTTCAGATCAACGCCGGCGAAGGCGGAACGGAGAGCCAGGACTGGGCGAACATTCTGCGCCGCATGTACATGCGATGGGCCGATGCCCACGGCATGCAGGTGGAAGAACTCGACGAGCGCGAGGGCGAGGAAGCCGGCATCAAGTCGGCAACGATCCAGATCAAGGGCGAGAATGCCTATGGCTGGCTGAAGTCGGAGCAGGGGGTTCACCGCCTTGTTCGGATTTCGCCGTTCGACAGTTCGGCGCGGCGCCATACGAGCTTTGCGTCTGTCAGTGTCTCGCCGGTGATCGATGACACGATCGAGATCGAGATCAATCCGTCCGATGTGCGCACCGACACCTATCGCGCGTCCGGCGCCGGCGGCCAGCACATCAACAAGACTGACAGTGCCGTGCGCTTGACCCACGCGCCCAGCGGCATCGTCGTGTCGTGCCAGGTATCGCGGTCCCAGCACCAGAACCGTGACCAGGCCTGGCGCATGCTGCGCTCGAAATTGTACGAGCAGGAACTGCAGAAGCGCCGGGACGCGGCGTCTGATGCCAATGCGGCCAAGAGCGCGATCGGCTTTGGCCACCAGATCCGCTCCTACGTCCTGCAGCCCTACCAGATGGTCAAGGAC
Organism: Hyphomonas johnsonii MHS-2; assembly: GCF_000685275.1. GTDB lineage: Bacteria > Pseudomonadota > Alphaproteobacteria > Caulobacterales > Hyphomonadaceae > Hyphomonas > Hyphomonas johnsonii. The sequence continues at coordinate 145,760 of NZ_ARYK01000002.1, read as the reverse complement.
CTGCGAACGGAGGTCGAGACGTCCGACACGCAGGGCGTGCTGGATGGCGACATTGACCGGTTCCTGAGCGCGGCGCTGGCCGCCGCAGTGGAGCAGGGGACGCAGGCCTAGGCGCGCGTCCCCATATGGCGGCTAGGCACTGCGCTCTGCCGGAATCCCCAAAAATCCCACCAGATACAGCCTTTTGCCGGGCTGGGCAGAATTACCACAGCAGGGGATCAATCTCTCACCCTGAAGAATGTCTCGATTGACACTTTCCCGAAATCTGATCATGTTTCAACAAGTGTTGAAATTACTCACAAGAAAATCCCAGGGAGAAGAGAATGACCAGATCCTACAATCGAATAGCCTATGCGGCGCTCGCGGCGACAGCTCTGACGTCCATGATGCCTGTGTTCGCTCAAGACGCGGACGCGCCGACCGAGGCCAACGCGGAACGCCGGTTCGGGCCGGTCGTGGTGACGGCGCAGCGCCGTGAACAGAACCTGATCGACGTCCCTCTGTCGGTTTCGGCGTTCGACGGGAACCTGCTTGCAGAACTCGGCGTGTCCGACATTACCGAAGTGGCGAAGATTGCGCCGAACGTGACGCTCGAAGTGTCGCGTGGCACCAACTCGACGCTGACCGCCTTCATCCGCGGCGTCGGCCAGCAGGATCCGGTTGCCGGCTTCGAAGCTGGTGTCGGCATCTATGTCGATGATGTATACCTCAACCGTCCCCAGTCTGCTGTTCTCGACGTCTTTGATGTCGAGCGCATCGAAGTCCTGCGCGGCCCGCAAGGCACGCTCTACGGACGCAACACGATCGGCGGCGCGGTGAAATATGTCACGCGCTCGCTCGCCGACGTGCCGACCCTGAACGCCCGCGCCGCACTTGGCACTTATGGTCAACGTGAGGTCGTCGTGTCGGGCAGCATGCCACTGACGGACACGTTCCGCGTTGGCGCCGCAGTCGCTGCTCTGTATCGCGAAGGTTACGGCGAAAACATCATCACCGGCCAGGACAACTACAACAAGGACGTCGGCTCGGCCCGCCTGTCGGCTGAGTGGGACGTCACGCCTGACTTCCAGCTGCGCTTTGCTGGCGACTTCACCCGCGACGAATCGAATGCGCGGCAGGGCCATCGCCTGATCCCTGACCAGTTCGCGCCGTTCACCTACCCGGTCCTCGAAGACGAGTATGATACACGCGCCGGCCTGAATGTCGTTGGCCAGGAATCGGAAGCCTGGGGTGGGTCGATCACGGCCGAATATACCGTTTCCGACACGATCACGCTGAAGAACATCCTCGCCTACCGCGAAGACGACAGCACCTCGCCGATCGACTTCGACAGCCTTCCGGAAGCCGATCTCGACGTTCCGGCGAACTATGCCAACGACCAGTTCTCGGAAGAATTCCAGATCCTGTATTCCGGCGACCGCCTGAACGGCATCGTTGGCGCCTACTATCTCGACGCCAATGCCTCGACCGTGTTCGACGTTCTCCTTGCCACGACGGGCGACCTGCTCTTGCTGCCAGGCCTGAACGCGCAGACGTTCGGCGATGTCGGCACCAAGACCTGGTCGATCTTCGGCGACTTCACCTACGACCTGACCGACAAGTTCAGCATCGCTGTCGGCGCGCGTTACACTGAAGACGAGCGTACGTCGCAAGTCCTGCGCCGCACCTACATCTTCGGTTTCTCCGAATATTTCGGCGGCAACCCGACGCTTATCGCGACAACGTCGGATTTCAACGGCTCAGCCACGTTTGATGATTTCAGCCCACGCGTGTCGCTCAGCTACAAGCCGACGGATTCCAGCAACGTCTATGCAACCTACTCGCAGGGCTTCAAAGGCGGGTCATTCGACCCACGTGGCCAGACGACGGCGGCACCGGACCTCGACCTCAACGGCACCGTGTCTGAAGACGAGATCTTTGACTTCATGCAGTTCGACCCGGAAGAAGTCGACAGCTACGAGATCGGCTACAAGGGCAGCCAGTATGGCGGCGATCTTTCCTACAGCATTGCGGCATTCTACTCTGACTACAAAGACGTCCAGGTGCCGGGCTCTGTTGGTATTGATACAGACAATGATGGCGTCAACGACACGTTCACGGGCGTGACGACCAATGCCGGCGCAGCAACCATCTGGGGTGTCGAATTCGAAGGCAACGCGACGCTCGCCGAGCAGGTGTTCAACGAATCCGATCTCTTCAACCTCGGTTGGTCGGTCGGCTATGTCGACGCGCAATATGACGAATACATCGATGCCTTCGGCAATGATGTGGCGAACCAGCGCGTCATCCAGAACACGCCTGACTGGACCGCAAGTGGCCGCCTGTCCTATGACACGCCACTGACGATCCTCGACAATAATGGTCGCCTCCTGGTAAACACGCTTGTCTCTTACCGCGGTGACTCCAGCCAGTTCGAAGCACCCAACCCGTACCTCGACCAGGAAGCCTACACGGTGATTGATGCCGGCCTGCGCTGGGAAACCGAAGGCGGTCGCTGGGGCTTCAGCCTGAACGGCAAGAACCTGACCGACGAACGCTACATCGTGGCGGGCTATAACTTCGTCACGATCAACCCGAACGGCACGTTCACACCGACGCTCGGCCTTGAGGGCACGCTGACGGCCTTCTACGGCGATCCGCGTACGGTCACTTTCGGGATTGACTACAAGTACTAGGAAGTCCGGCTCTTCGGATTATCTTTCGGGGCGGCGCTGGAAAACCGGCGCCGCCCTATTTTTTTGCCCGGGGCGCGAGAATGCGTTCGAAGCCTGCCGTGATGAAGTCCACCAGTTCCGGATAGCCGCCTTCCAGGTCAGTCGACCGGACCTTGCCACCGGACAATTCGTCAAGACGGCCGGTTTGCGCGAAGGCCAGGGTGAGCGCGCCGGACAGGCAATGATATCCCCAATAGATCGCGTGCTCGCTCGCGTCCGGACGCACCGCGCGCAGGGCGTCGATGAACTTGTCGATCGCCGGGTTGAAATATTGCGACATCAGCTTGCCGCCCCATTCCGTCGAGTTGTTCACATAGGCAACCAGGGCGTAGTAATGGCGCCAGCGCGGGTCGGTCAGGTGATCGCCCGTCATCAAGGGGCGCAGATAGGCATCGATGATCTCGTAAATGCTTGCGGGTCCGGGCGCTGCGGCATCGGTGGCCTGCTTCAGGGCTTCGAGGCGCCAGGCGTTCAGGATCTCGGCGCGCCGCATGAAGGTCTCTTCGAACACCGCGGTCTTGCGGCCGAAATAATAGTTTGCCAGCGCCACATCGACGCCCGCTTCCTTGGCAATCGCGCGCAGCGTGACACCGTCAAATCCGTGCTCCGAAAAAAGCTTCTCGGCGGCGTCCAGAATCGCCGTTCGTCGCCCACCAACTGTAACACCGTCTGCCATTGCCGTTTGTCTCCTCACCCATTCTCTTTGCCAACAATGGTAACGAAATCAGGGCAGGTCGCAACAACTGCTTGCCCGATCGCAGGGTTTCGCTACTGTTTCAACAAATGATGAAAAAGTCGCGGAGAAAAAGATGATCGCCTGGAAAATTCTTCCGCAAAATGCTGCTGGCAGGTCGCGACCGAGCCACCCGAGCCCTGCCGCCGAAACCCGCTTGCACGGCGAACCTGGTCTGGTTGGCGCGATGCCGGCAGGCGCGTTTTCTCCGGAGGTCCGCGCGTGACCCATTCGACCAGCTCGCCGGCGCGGCCCATCAACCGGTCATGGGTTCTGGCAGTCTTGACGCTCGTCTACACGTTCAATCATGTCGACCGGCAGATCCTCGTAACGCTCCTCGAACCGATCAAGGCCGATCTCGGCCTGCTGGACAGCCAGCTTGGCCTCCTGACGGGCCTGGCCTTCGCGGCCTTCTATGCCACGCTCGGCATACCTGTCGCGATGTGGGCGGACCGGGGGAACCGGCGGAACATTATCGTGCTGGCGCTGACGATCTGGTCGGGCATGACGGCGATTTCCGGACTGGCTGGCAATTTCTGGCACCTGCTGCTTGCCCGTATGGGTGTGGGGGTTGGCGAAGCCGGGGGCACGCCGCCGGCGACCAGCATGATCGCGGATCTCTATCCGCCGCAGCAGCGCGCCTTTGCGCTCGGCATCTACACGACCGGCATCGGGCTGGGCATCATGATCGGCTATATCCTGGGCGCTTTCGTGTATGCGCATTTCGGCTGGCGGGCCGCTTTCTTCGTGGCCGGTATTCCCGGCCTGATCCTGGCATTGTTGCTGCGGCTGACTGTGCGCGAACCGATTCGTGGCCAGTCCGAGTCCCGCGCAGATGACCTGCCGGCGCCGCCCGTGCTGGAAACCCTGAAATTCATCCTCAGCCAGTCCTCATTTCTCTGGCTGCTGCTCGGATGCCTGTCGATCTGCATATCGGCCAACGCCTTTGTTGCGTTCACGTCCAGCCACCTTCAGCGTCTCTACGTGCTGACGCCGGCGGACGTTTCCATTCCGCTCGGCTTGCTGATCGGCGGTGTTGGTGGTGCAGGCGCAATCATCCTCGGGCGGGTCTGCGACCGCTTGTCCCGGAATGACCTGCGCTGGCGCCCGTGGATGATCGCGATCTGTTCAGCCGTCGCGCTGCCGTTTGCCTGGATGTTCCTTCAGGCACCAACGGTCGGGCAAGCCTATCTGTGGAACGTGGTGCCGAGCTTTGTCGGGCTGATCTATGCGAGCATCGCCTACACCGCCGCGCAGGAACTGGTGAAGCTGCGGATGCGCGCGTTTGCCTCGGCGTTCACATTGTTCTGCCTGACACTTGTCGGGATCGGAGGCGGGCCCTGGATCGCCGGCAGCCTCAGCGACATGTTCAGCGCGCAGGGCGTTGCGGTGCCACTCGGGCATGCGCTGGAATTCATGCTGGTGTTCAACGGGCTCAGCATTGTCTGCCTGCTGATGTCGGCGCGCACTTACCGGGCCGACGCGATCCGCGCGGCGCAGGCCTGATCAGCCATAGGCGCTGAGGACTTCATCCACGGCCCGTTCCAGGTCCTTCAGGGTGGCGACGTGGCTCATCTGGGTGCAGTAAGGCAGGTAGCGCGGAATCGCGCTGTCGCCCGTTCCCCAGAGCGGGCGGGCTTCCGGGTTCAGCCAGATAACCTGCTTGGCCCGCTGTGCGAATTGCTGGAACAGGTCGTTGCGCGGGTCGCCATAGTTCGAGCGGCCATCGCCCAGGACGATGATCGTGGTGCGACGGTCGATGATGCTCTCATGGTCGACCTTGAGGTCGGACCAGGCCTGGCCGTAATCGGTTGATCCCATGCCGAGGTCGCGGATGATCTTCGTCATCGCCGCTTCGAACTCGTTATTGTCGAGAATGTCGTCGACCGCGCGCAGCCGGTTCGAGAAGGCAAAGGCGTGAAGGTCGGGCACGACATCGGCGAGGGAATAAAGGAGAAGCAGGAGGAAGCGCACATACCGCGCTACCGATCCCGAGACATCGCAAATGGCGACGATCTTCGGTCGGTCGCGCTTTTTCTGGCGCCAGATGACGTTGAACGGCACCCCATCGAGCCCCGCATTGGCGCGCATTGTGCGGCGGACATCCAGTTGGCCGCGATTGCGCTTCCGGCGGCGGCGGGAATGTTTGACCGCGAGGCGCTTGGCGACCTTGGCGATCAGGATCTTCATGCGCTCCATGTCATACTGGTCGAGCGCTGAAAGCCGCTTTTCGGCGGCGAAATCATTGCGGAACTGGTCGGTTTCGCCGGCGCCGAACACATCGAAGGCGCGCTCGGCCCGGTCGCGGGCGCGCATGGTCAGGTCGCGGCGCATGTCGATCAGTTCCTGCGCGCGTGTTTCGTTTTCCTCGCCGCGACCCTGGAGGGCTTCCAGCAGGCGTTCCTGGAGTCCGTCTCCGCCCATCTGCTTGACCATCTGCTGGGCGAAATAGGCGACCTGCGTGGAGAAGCGGATATTGTCGATGCCCGCTGCCTCGGCGGCGCGTTCCATGGCGAGGGATATGGCTGTGTCGTCACCGGATTCCATGAGCGCGATGAGGTCTTCGGGCGAGGCCGGGGCTTCGCCATCGGTGCTTTCCGTTTCGGACGAGGATTCACTCCCGCCGCGCTGGGAATCGGAATGGGCGAAGTAGAGATCGAACAGGCGGTCGTGGACCTGTTTTTCCGTCTCGGACTTGGCGAGGACGCAGCCGAGGGAATCCTTCAGCAGGGACCGGTCCTGATAGCCGATCAGGGCCACGGCCCGGGTGGCGTCGAGCGCTTCACCTGTGGAGACCCGCACATCTGACGAGCGCAGCGCGCGGATGAAGTTGGTGAGCGTGCGCTCCATCTCCGCTACCCGAGTTCGGGATAGCCGGAGGCCGTGCGGCCGCTTCTGTCCGGCCCGGCCGCCTCGCGCACCAGGCGGGGGATTTCCTTGGAGACTGCGGCGATATCGCTCTCGTGTTTCAGGAGGACATTGAGCGTGGATCGCACGAAGGCCTCGTCGAGGGCGCTTGCGTGCATCAGGAGAAGTGTCCTTGCCCAGTCGACGGTTTCCGAGATTGACGGCCGCTTCTTGATATCGGTGTCGCGCACGCCCTGGACGAAGCTGACGAGCTGCTTCAGCAACACGTCCGATACATCCGGCACGCGGGCCTGAACGATGCGGCGTTCGCGGGCGGCGTCGGGGAAACCGATATGCAGGTGGAGGCAGCGCCGTTTCAGGGCATCGCCAAGCTCGCGGACATTGTTGGAAGTCAGGATCACCAGCGGCGGGACCTGGGCGCGGATCGTGCCGATCTCCGGCACGGTGACCTGGTAGTCAGACAGGACTTCCAGCAGGAACGCCTCGAATTCCTCGTCCGACTTGTCGATCTCGTCGATCAGCAGGACCGAACCGGACGGCTGCTGCATGGCGGTCAGCAGCGGGCGGGATTCGAGGAACTGCTCGGAGAAGAACAGGTCTTCGAAAGAGGCCAGCTTGCCGAGGGATTGCGAGAGATTGTCGGCAGCGCCGATCAGCTCGTTCAGTTTCTCCTTGAGAATCTGGGTGTAGAGCAGCTGCTTGCCGTATTTCCATTCATACAGCGCCTTGCCCTCGTCGAGGCCTTCATAGCATTGCAGCCGCAGGATCGGCGCTTCGAGCCAGCCGGCGAGGGACTGGGCCAGATCGGTCTTGCCGACGCCGGCAGGCCCTTCGATCAGGATCGGCTTGCGCAGGCCGTGGGCCAGGAAGACGGCGGTGGAGATTTCGCGGGTCGAAATATAGCCGACCGATGCGAGCCCTTCGGTGACCGCTTCGATGGAACTCAGCGGCTCGTAGCCGGTGGGGATGTCTTTTGCCATGCTGAAAGGGGTAGGGGGCGGGCGAAAGGCTGGCAAGGCATAACGCTGGGGGAGCCTCTGTTACCCGTTTTCGCGGCAAACGCCGGGGGCGCGTGCTGTTCGTCCTGTTCGGCATTGCCTGGTGTCCCGGCCTTGGCCGGGAATCGGCCTGCAGCCGTAACCGGAACCACCCTTCGGCGCCCGGCAGGACCTGTCTGACAGGCTGTCGGATTCAGCTTGAATTGTCCCAGCTTTCCAGCGCCGTACGGATGAGGCCCGGCAGGGCAGTCGCGATCATGCCGAGTTCCGGCACCATCCGATGGGTGCGGGGCATGGGCAGGGCGACGGGCCGGGCTTCGCCGCGGTCCCGCTGGCGCTGGAGCGCGCGGGCGAGACGCCTTGCATGCGCGTCCGGGGCGGCGAGCACCTGCTGCAACGCCGCGAGGCGGGCCAGGATCGGCGCGGCCGGCACCGGGCCGGATGCACGGACAGTGCACGGAAAAAGCCCGGACGTGTCCGGACCGAACCCAGAGAGCAGCTTCCCGGTCAAGGCAAAGCCCGGCACGGCCTTGCGGCACACGGGGTCTGCGAGCCGATCCCCGGAACCAGGCGCCGCCGGGCTGCGCGGTTTGACCGGGGCGAGGGTCAGCGACAGGGCCAGCAAGGTCAGCAGGCGGCGGACGATCACCTCGAGCTGCGCGAGTTGCGCCGCCGCCTTCTGCGCGAGGGTGCGGGCGAGGGTGGCCGGGTTGAGATGCGCCTGCGTCATCCCGGCCACGTGCGCGAGGGCACGCTGCGCCTGCTGGAAGCCCTGGATGAGGAAGGCGGACGGATCTGTCATGGCGGCCAGTATAGGCCGGGCGGGACCAGGGTTGGATTGGGTGGGGGAGAGAGGCACTGCAGTGAGACGGATTGCCGTGCAAGGACGGGCCGGATCCGTGCTGGCATTCGCCGAAACTTCGGCTAAGCTTTTCCGCAAGCTTGAATATGTGGAGGGAATACAGATGAACATGACCAGGATGATTGCAGCGGCCGGCCTGGCCACAAGCATGGCAATGCTGGCTCAACCAGCCCAGGCGCAGGAAAAGATGATGGGCGAAATCTTCATGACCGGCGCGAATTTCTGTCCGCGCGGCAGCCTGAACGCGGATGGCCGGTTGCTGCCCATTTCGGAGTACAGCGCCATGTTCTCCCTGTTCGGGACGATGTATGGCGGCGACGGGCGGACGACTTTTGCCCTTCCTGACTTGCGCGGGCGGGTGCCGGTGAATGCCGGTCATGGTCCCGGCCTTTCGCCACGCTCAATGGGCCAACGGGTCGGCTCTGAGTCGCATACGCTGACCACTGCGCAGATGCCTGCGCACACGCACATGCTGGACGGATCGGCCACGGACGGCGACGCAGCCGAATCACCTGAAGGCGACGTTTTCGTCGTCGAATCGCGGGACGCTGACGCCGAAGGCACGGGCACTGTGCCATCTGCTGCGGTTGCAACGGGCAAGACCGGCGGGAGCCAGGCATTCTCGAAGCTCAATCCGTCGCTGGCGATAAATTTCTGCGTGGCGATGTATGGGACCTACCCGTCACGGGACTAGGGATTGACGCTCCGCGTGGCGGCAATTTGCGGGTGCCTTGCCTGTTCCCGAGTGTGCCCTGAAGGGTTCGACAGGAGTCAGGTGAGGCGCTAGGGATTTGGCCATGCCCGTCGCCCGGATTCTCTTTGTCCTGCCGCTGCCCGAACCGTTTGATTATGCGGTGCCGGAGGGGATGGACGTCAGCGTTGGCAGCTATGTCACCGCGCCGCTGGGGCAGACCGAGCGGCTGGGCGTCGTGTGGGACATGCTGGACGACGCGGCGGCGGCGGGGCGGACGCTGAAGCCGGTCATCTCTGTCTATCCGGCGCCGCCGATGCCAGCGGCGATGCGCGAATTCATTTCATGGGCGGCGAAATACACCGTGTCGCATCCGGGCCATGTGCTGGGCATGGCGCTGAGGGCGCGGGGTGGGCTGACGCCTTCGCCGACCGAGACCGTGTTCCACCTGACCGGCGAGGAACCGAAGAAACTGACCGATACGCGCCGGCGCGTGCTGGATGCGGCCGAGGAAGTGGGCGCGGCGAACGCGGCGACGCTGGCTGCGGCGGCAGGGGTGTCGAGCGGGGTGGTGAAGGGGCTGGTGAGTGCCGGGGCCCTGCGCGCCGAGGAGATGGCGGCGGATGCGCCATTTGCCGTGCCGCAGCCGGACCTGCCGGGGGCGGTGCTGACGGGCGAGCAGGGGGAGGCCGCTGACGCGCTGAAGGCCGCGATGCGGACGGGGGGCTTTGCCGCCTTCCTGCTGGATGGCGTGACGGGGTCCGGCAAGACGGAAGTGTATTTCGAGGCGATTGCCGAGGCGTTGCGGGTGGACCCTGACGCGCAGGTTCTGGTCATGCTGCCGGAGATCGCGCTGACGCAGGCGATCCTGTCGCGGTTCGAGGCGCGATTCGGGGCCGCACCGGCGCCGTGGCATTCGGGCCTGTCGGACAAGGACAGGCGCCGGACCTGGCGCGAGGCGGTGCATGGCCGGGCGCGGATCGTGATCGGGGCGCGTTCGGCGCTGTTCCTGCCATTCGCCAACCTGAAGCTGGTCATCGTCGATGAAGAACATGACGGCAGCTACAAGCAGGAAGACGGCGTGACCTATCATGCCCGCGACATGGCGGTGATGCGGGCGAAGCTGGAGGGGGCAGGCGTGGTTCTGGCCTCGGCGACGCCAGCGCTGGAGACCGTGGTGAATGCCGAGGCGGGCCGCTACACGCGGCTGATGCTGGCGGCGCGGCCGGGCGCGGCGCGGCTGCCGGACGTCGAACTGGTGGACCTGCGCCGGGCGCCGCCGGCAAAGAATCAGTGGCTGTCGCCGCATCTTGTGCATGCCATGCAGGAGACCCTGGCGGCGGGCGAGCAGACTTTGCTGTTCCTCAACCGGCGGGGCTATGCGCCGCTGGTGCTGTGCAAGGCGTGCGGCGAGCGGCTGAAGACGCCGGGCACCGAGAACTGGCTGACCGAGCACAGGTATTCCGGGCGACTGGTCTGCCATGTGACGGGGTATTCGATCCCGAAGCCCAGCGTGTGCCCTGCCTGCGGGGCGAAGGATTCGCTGATGGGGGTAGGCCCGGGGGTGGAACGGGTGGCCGAGGAGGTGCGCGTGCTGATGCCGGAGGCCCGGATCGAGATATTCTCGTCGGACACGGCGATGGGCGGCGACGCAACGCGCGGAATCATCGACCGCATGGAAACCGGTGAGATCGACGTGCTGATCGGCACCCAGATTGTCGCCAAGGGGCACAATTTCCCGAATCTGACCCTTGTGGGTGTGGTCGACGCCGATTCGGGCATGAAGGGCGGCGACCTGAGGGCCGGAGAGCGGACCTACCAGCTTTTGAGCCAGGTGGCGGGCCGGGCCGGACGGGCCGAGCGGCCGGGGCGGGCGCTGGTACAGACCTATGCGCCCGACAATCCGGCCATGCTGGCGCTGGCGGACGGCGACCGCGACGGCTTCCTGCAGATCGAGCGGGATGTGCGGGCGGAACTGGGCCTGCCACCGTTCGGGCGGCTGGCCGCGATGATCATTTCGGCGCCGAGTGCGGAAATGGTGGATGAAACCTGCCGCGAGATATCGCTGGCGGCGCCGAATGCGGCGGGAATCGAGCTGTTTGGGCCGGCTCCGGCGCCGATAACGGTGCTGCGCGGACGCCATCGGCGCAGGTTTCTGGTAAAAGCGCCCAGAAACATTGATCTTTCGGCTTATATGGCGGCCTGGCTGGCGCGCCTGAAACCGCCGCGGCCTGTACGGGTATCTGTGGATATCGACCCTTACTCGTTCCTGTAACGCCGGTTCTCTGCTCTACGTGCCATTCCGCCGCATAAATTGGCGCTTTGGCCATGTTGTCAGGGTGATTTTCTGGTGCTAAGCGGCGCACAGTTCTATAGGGAGCGCGTGTCGGGCACGCTGCCTCTTTTCACAATTCCGGGCGTTACCCGCCCCGACAAGCAACGGACCCTGGACCCTTGACCGCATCGACGACGACACATGCGAGTGAAGCTGCCCGGCGCTATGCGCGGGCGCTGTTCGAGCTTGCACAGGACAAAGGCCAGCTGGCCGAAGTGCATAAAGATCTCAAAGCCTTTGTCGAAATGGAGAAAGGGTCCAACGACCTGACCATCCTGCTCGATTCGCCGGTCTTCTCGCGTGGCGAGAAAGTCGCTGCGCTGGCCGAGGTGATGGCCAAGTCCGGGCTCGGCACGATGCTGGCCAATTTCGTTGGCGTGATGGCCACGAACGGCCGTGCCAGCGACATCCGGCAAGCCCAGGTCGCATTTGACGAACTTTACGCCAAGCAGCGCGGCATCCAGCGGGCTGTGGTGCGGACTGCAAAGCACATGACCGGCGCCGAGCGCGGCCGGATCGAATCTATCCTCGCCAAGGCCGTTGGCGGCGAGGTTGAATTGACCAGCGAGGTTGATCCCTCGCTCATCGGCGGCATCCAGCTGCGCATCGGATCGAAACTGGTCGATGCGAGCATTGCCGCCAAACTTGAACGCATGAACACCGCCATGAAGGGAGCATAGTCAGCTCGATGGATATCAGCGCAGCAGAAATTTCGGGCATCCTGAAGTCGCAAATCGAAAACTTCGGCGTCGATGCTGAAGTCTCCGATGTCGGCCAGGTGCTGTCGGTCGGCGACGGCATTGCCCGTATCTATGGTCTCGACAGCGTGCAGGCCGGTGAACTCGTCGAGTTCGACGGCGGCATCAAGGGCATGGCCCTGAACCTTGAAAGCGACAATGTCGGCGTCGTGATCTTCGGCAGCGACAGCGCCATCAAGGAAGGCGACACCGTCAAGCGTTCGGGCGAGATCGTGTCCGCACCGGTCGGCATGGGCCTGCTGGGCCGCGTGGTCGACCCGCTGGGCGAGCCGATCGACGGCAAGGGCCCGCTGAAGAATGTTGCCGAACGCGCCCGTGTGGACGTGAAGGCACCCGGCATCATCCCGCGCAAAGGCGTGCATGAGCCGATGATGACCGGCATCAAGGCCATTGATGCGATGATCCCGGTTGGCCGTGGCCAGCGCGAGCTGGTCATCGGTGACCGCCAGACCGGCAAGACCGCTGTCTGCATCGATACGATCCTGAACCAGAAACAGACGAATGACGCGGCCAAGTCCGACAAGGACAAGCTGTTCTGCGTCTATGTCGCCATCGGCCAGAAGCGCTCGACGGTTGCGCAGGTCGTGAAGACGCTGGAAGAGCGCGGCGCGCTTGACTACACGATCGTCGTTTCCGCAACGGCGTCCGAGCCGGCCCCGCTGCAATATCTTGCGCCGTTCACCGGCTGCACGATTGGCGAATGGTTCCGCGATAACGGCATGCATGCCCTGATCATCTATGATGACCTCTCCAAGCAGGCTGTCGCGTATCGCCAGATGTCGCTGCTTCTGCGCCGTCCGCCAGGCCGCGAAGCCTATCCGGGCGACGTGTTCTACCTCCACTCGCGCCTGCTTGAGCGCGCCGCGAAGATGGGAGATGCAGCCGGCGCAGGTTCGCTGACCGCCCTGCCGATCATCGAAACCCAGGCCAACGACGTGTCGGCCTATATTCCGACGAACGTGATCTCGATCACCGACGGCCAGATATTCCTTGAAACCGACCTGTTCTACCAGGGTATCCGCCCGGCCGTGAACGTTGGTCTCTCGGTGTCGCGTGTGGGCTCTGCCGCCCAGACCAAGGCGATGAAGAAGGTTGCCGGCTCGATGAAGGGCGAACTCGCCCAGTATCGCGAGATGGCTGCCTTCGCGAAATTCGGTTCCGACCTTGATGTTGCCACCCAGCGCCTGTTGAACCGTGGTGCCCGCCTGACCGAACTGCTGAAGCAGCCGCAATACTCGCCGCTGCTGATGGAAGAGCAGGTCTGCGTGATCTATGCCGGTACGCGTGGTTACATCGACAAGGTGCCCGTCAGTGACGTGTCCCGTTATGAAAAGGAACTCCTGATCCACCTGCGTGGTGCCAAGAAGTCCCTGCTCGCGACGATCCGTGACGAGAAAGCCGTGTCGGACAAGACCGAAGAAGAGCTGAAATCCACCCTCGACGCCTTTACGTCGAAATTCGCCTGAGACACGCGTCCTGACGCTTTGATTGAATAACCAGAAGGCCTGACATGCCCAGCTTGAAGGACCTCAAGAACCGGATCGCCAGCGTGAAATCCACGCGGAAGATCACGAAGGCCATGCAAATGGTTGCAGCGGCGAAGCTGAAGCGCGCGCAGGATGCCGCGACAGCGGCACGTCCGTATGCATCGCGTATGGCATCCGTGTTGGCGAACCTGTCGGCTTCGGCCGGTGCGGGCGGCCCGAAATTGCTGGCCGGAACCGGGCAGGATGAGACCCACCTGGTCATCGTCATTACCGCCGAACGCGGCCTGGCGGGCGGTTTCAACTCGTATGTCGTGAAGTTGGCCAAGCAGAAGATCGGCGAGCTGCGGGCTGAAGGCAAGACAGTCAAGATCCTGACCGTCGGCAAGAAGGGCCGTGAGCAGCTGTCGCGCGACTATGGCGACATGTTCATTTCCCATGTTGACCTGGGCGACGTCAAAGGCGGCAACTACACGGAATCCGCCATCGGCCTCGGCCAATCGCTGACTGCGATGTTTGACGAGGGCGAGTTCGACGTCGCGACCCTGATCTATTCGCAGTTCAAGAACGTGCTGACCCAGGTGCCGACGGCGCAACAGATCATCCCGGCATCCGCGCCGGCCGATGCCGAGACGGTCGATCTCACGGGCGCCATCTATCGCTACGAACCTTCGGAGACGGAGATTCTCGAAACACTGCTGCCGCGTTACATCAACACGCAGATCCTGTCGGCCATCCTGGAAAGCGCAGCCGGTGAGCAGGCCAGCCGGATGACCGCGATGGACAATGCCACGCGCAATGCCGGCGACATGATCGACAGCCTGTCGCTGCAATACAACCGCGCCCGTCAGGCGCAGATCACCAAGGAGCTGATCGAGATCATCTCCGGTGCAGAGGCGTTGTAGGAAAAACCGATGAGCTTCTGGATCTACGAAAACTTTGGCACCAAGCGGGCACGTATCCACGCGTCCGACTGCCGCTATTGCAACAATGGCGCAGGTGTCGGTGGCGACCCCACCAATGACGACGACAAGTGGCATGGGCCATTTGCGACGTTCGCCGAAGCCGATGCTGCCGCCAAGGCGCTCGGCCAGAAAGACACCCGTGCTTGCGGCGTGTGCAAGCCTGCAAACGCCAAGACATCCCCTTCACCCGCTGCGGCGCCGACCCCGGCTGCTGCTGCCCCCGTTTCACCACCCAAGACGACATCCGCTCCAAAGGAGACGACCCGCATGAGCACTCCCGCAAACGCAAAAGGCCGCGTATCTCAGGTCATCGGCGCCGTGGTCGATGTCGAGTTCGACGGCGAGCTTCCGAGCATCCTCAACGCACTTGAGACCTTCAACAATGGCAACCGCCTCGTCCTGGAGGTTGCCCAGCACCTCGGCGAGAATACGGTCCGCACGATCGCGATGGACTCCACCGAGGGCCTCGTTCGCGGCAATCCGGTGGCTGACCTTGGTCGCCCGATCACGGTGCCGGTTGGCCCGGGCACGCTTGGCCGCATCATGAACGTCATCGGCGAGCCGATCGACGAGCGTGGCCCGATCGATTCCGACATGGAACGCCCGATCCACGCGGACGCGCCGGCGTTCACCGACCAGTCAACCGAGTCCGAAGTGCTGGTGACCGGTATCAAGGTTATCGACCTGCTCTGCCCCTATGTGAAGGGCGGAAAGATCGGCCTGTTCGGCGGTGCCGGTGTGGGCAAGACGGTTCTGATCATGGAACTGATCAACAATATCGCGAAACTGTTCGGCGGTTACTCGGTGTTTGCCGGTGTTGGCGAGCGGACACGTGAAGGGAACGATCTCTACCACGAGATGATCGAATCCAAGGTTATCAACCTGGAAGGCGAAAGCCGCATCGCGCTGGTCTACGGCCAGATGAACGAGCCTCCGGGCGCACGTGCCCGTGTCGCCCTGACCGGCCTGGCACAGGCCGAATACTTCCGCGACGAAGAAGGCAAGGACGTGCTGTTCTTCGTCGACAACATCTTCCGCTTCACGCAAGCGGGCGCCGAAGTGTCGGCCCTGCTCGGCCGTATTCCGTCGGCTGTGGGCTATCAGCCGACACTGGCCACCGACATGGGCCAGCTGCAGGAGCGCATCACGTCGACCAACAAGGGCTCGATCACATCGGTGCAGGCCGTGTACGTGCCTGCGGATGACTTGACCGACCCGGCGCCAGCCACGTCGTTTGCCCACCTTGACGCAACCACGGTGCTTAACCGTGCCATCGCTGAAAAGGGCATCTACCCGGCGGTTGACCCGCTCGACTCCTCGAGCCGTATTCTCGACCCGCGCATCGTGGGCGAAGAGCACTACAACATCGCGCGTGGCGTGCAGGAAATCCTTCAGAAATACAAGGAACTGCAGGACATCATCGCCATTCTCGGCATGGACGAGCTGTCGGAAGAAGACAAACTGGCCGTGGCCCGTGCCCGCAAGGTCGAGCGCTTCCTGTCGCAACCATTCGACGTGGCTGAAATCTTCACCGGTTCGCCCGGCGTGCAGGTGAAACTCGAAGACACGATCAAGGGCTTCACCGGCCTGATCGCCGGCGAGTTCGATCACCTGCCGGAACAGGCCTTCTACATGGTCGGCAATATCGACGAGGCGAAAGCCAAAGCCGCCAAGATGATGGCAGACGCCGCTTAAGACACAGGATCAGCCTTATGGCCGACAAACTGCACTTCTCTCTCGTGTCGCCCGCCAGGGAGCTTTTCTCTGGCGAGGTCGACCATGTGATCGCGCCCGGCACCGAGGGGGAGTTCGGTGTGCTGGCAAACCATGCGCCGTTCATGACGACGCTGAAGAACGGTATCGTGCGCGTGCTGGAAGGCGACAGCGTGACGATGCGGATCTTCGTGCGCGGCGGCTTTGCCGACGTGACGCCGGACGGCCTGACGATCCTTGCGGAAGAAGCCCGCGACCTGGACGGCATCAAGACGGAAGAGATCACGTCCGAGCTTGAAGCGACGCTGCTGAAGATGCAGGCCCTGGACAAGGATGACACCAGCCGGGCGACGCTGCAGGCGCATTACGACTATCTCGAAAGCCTGCGCGCCGCGCTGGCCCACTAGGGACAGGCGTCCGGCCTAGCCGAATATTGCAATCGTCTGGCGACCGATCATCATCGGTTCGCCCTGCCTGTTCCACAGGGTCATCGCCTGGCTGGAATAGCCGTCACGCGCGGTTTCGGCGACGTGGCGGGCGAGGAACCAGCCGTCCTGCGTGGTGATGTCGTCAGTCAGGAATTCCGCCATCCAGGTCATCGAGCTGATGCGGGCGGGTTCGGTGAACATGGCCATGGCGGCCGGCGGCGGGGCGTCCGCAATGGCCAGCAGGGCGACCGCGTCGACAGGCGCCGCCGGGTCGACGTGGCGCATCCAGATTGACACGTCCGCTTCACTGGCACCCGAGACCGGGCGCGAGCCTGCGGCGATGCGGATGTTGAAGTTCCGGGTGAAGGCGGGCCGCATCGGACTGCTGCCGAAATAGCTCGGGGTTTCGTCCGGGAAGGTCACGGCGGGAGCGGGCAGGTGAGCGAACGCCAGGGCAGACGTGCGGGCCTTGCCGAAAGCGAAGATCGCTTCGGCGGCCACACCGTCGGTGCCCATCATCCGGACGGAGATGAACGCCGTGTTCTTGCCCTGCCGCAGCAGCGTCGGCGTGCATGTGACCGCGCCGCCAACCGGCCCGACAAAGGCGATCTGTGCGGACCGGACAGGCATGCCGGACGCAAGCGGCATGGCCGCGTCGAGGCACAGGGCCGCTGTGAGCCCGCCATAGGTGGTGCGACCCTGCATCCAGGCGTCAGGTATCGTCACCGTCGCGGCGTGATCTTCACTTCGGGTGATGCTGGCCAGCAGGTCCGTATAGGCAGCCAAGGCCTAGTGCTGGCTTTCCGGCGTGGTGACGACCAGGCCGTCCAGCGCGTCGGACACGGTGATCTGGCAGGACAGGCGCGAGTTCGGCTGGACGTTCTCTGCGAAATCGAGCATCGAGCGCTCCATTTCCTGCTGCTCGCCGATCTTGTCCATGAAGGCTTCGTCGACATAGACGTGGCATGTTGCGCAGGCGCAGGCACCCCCGCAATCAGCATCAATTCCGGCCACGGAATTCTTGACAGCGGCCTCCATGACGGATTCGCCATTGGTGGCTTCGACAACATCTTCCGTGCCATCGTGGTGCTTGTAGGTAATCTTTGCCATGTGCGGGGTTTCTCCTTCAGGCGGCAAGGGCTGCCGCGGCAATGTCTTTCATCGGGGTTGATGTATCGCTAAGGGCGTCAGGTGCAAGCTTCGCGCCTGACATGATCAGTTTCTTTGACGCAACGAATTCGGCAGGGCTGTTGATTGCATCGACGGCGATCAGGGTTCCGGCGCGCAGGTAGAAGACCGCGAACTTCCGGTCTGCCGGGTCTCCACGCACGACCAGTTCGTCATAGTCCTGGCTGAGGCCGGCGATCTGCAGCTTCAGGTCGTACTGGTCGGACCAGAACCACGGGCAGTCTTCCGTCGGGCGCGGCTTGCCGAGGATGGCGGCCGCGGCGAGCTTGCCCTGTTCGATGGCGTTGTGGACGCTTTCGAGGCGGCCTGAGCGGCCGTAATGCACCAGCGGGCGGCTTGCGCAGTCACCCGCGGCGAAGATGCGTGGGTCTGACGTGCGGGCGTCACGGTCGACAAGGATGCCATTATTGCAGGCGATGCCGGCATCCTTGGCCAGTTCCTCGTTCGGCAGGATGCCGATTCCCACGAGGGCGATATCGGCCTCGATGCGGGTGCCGTCGGCCAGGACGGCTGCAGCGAGCTGGCCGTCCGCGCCATCGAGATGGTCGAGCCTGGCGCCGGTCAGGATGTGGACGCCCTGGGCGCGGTGTTCATGTTCAAAGAATTCGCTCATCACCGGGCTGGTGACACGGGCCAGCACGCGCGGCGCCATTTCCAGGACGGTGACATCGAGGCCCATCTGGCGGGCCACTGCGGCGGCCTCGAGCCCGATATAGCCGGCGCCGACAATCACCATCCTGTTACCGGAAATCATGTTGGGGCGGATGCGTTCGACGTCTGACAGGTCGCGCAGGTCGTGGACGCCCTTCAGGTCTGCACCCTTGGCCGGCAGGGTGCGCGGGCGCGAACCGGTGGCGATGATCAGGGCGTCATAGTCCAGCTGGCCGCCATGGGCGAGTGTGACCTTGCAATTGGCGCGGTCGATGGCTGTGGCGCGCGTCGAGAGAATGACGTCGATATTCTGGTCCTGGTACCAGGATTCCGGGCGAAAATAGAGACGTTCTTCCGTGAACTCACCCTTCATGTAGGCCTTGGACAGAGGGGGGCGCTGGTAGGGAAGGGCCGCCTCGTCACCGACGAGCGTCAGCGCGCCGGCATAGCCGCCCTGCCGCAACGATTGCAGCGCCTGGGCGCCAGCCTGTCCGCCGCCGATAATCACGATACGCGTTGCGCCGGAAAGATCCAAAGTTCCGCTCCCTGTTGGTATGCTTGATTTATGACGCCTGCGTCATTTTTTGCAATACTTCTGCTGTGGGGAGTTCCAGCCACTGCGCGGGTTGTCAAGAACCTCGTCAAGGTGCCAGGCAGCCATTCTTCGTGGCGGATACACGGCAATCGCCTATATTGCCGCGATGACACTGACCTTTGACCTGGCCGATGATGCCGCGACGCAAGCCCTGGGGGCGGCCCTTGGCGGGGTGCTGGCGCGCGGCGATGTCGTCGCGCTGCGCGGCGACCTTGGAGCGGGCAAGACGACACTCGTTCGGGGGCTGATACGGGCCCTCACAACGCCGGAGGAGGAGGTTCCGAGCCCCACCTATACACTCGTGCAGAGCTATGACGGGCCTGACTTTGCCTTCTGGCATTTCGATCTTTACCGCCTCAACGCGCCGGACGAACTGCATGAACTGGGGTGGGACGAGACGCAGGAGGGGGTGGCGCTGATCGAGTGGCCTGACCGGGCAGGCAGGCACCTGCCGGCGTACCGGCTGGAAATCGATCTCGAAATCCTTGGGGAGCAGCGCCGGGCAAGGCTGGAACCGTTCGGCGAAGACTGGCAGAAGCGGCTGGATGAATTTCGATTCTAGCCAGCGCACAGTCGAAATAGACGCCTTCCTGGCCCGGGCCGGGTGGGGCGATGCCGCCCGGTATCCGATGGGCGAGGATGCCTCGACGCGCCGCTATATCCGGCTGGTGCGGCCAGATGCCGCGCAGGCGCTGTTGATGGATGCACCGCGGATCGAGGCTGACCCGTGCCCGCCGGACGCCGACGATGCCACCCGCAATGCGATGGGGTGGAACGCGCTGACCCGGCTGGCGGCGTCGCGGGTGGATGCGTTCGTGCTGCTTGCGGAGTTCCTGACCGGCTACGGATTCCGCCCGCCGCGCATCTTTGCGCACGATACCGCGTCGGGATTTGCCCTGATCGAGGACTTTGGTGACGGCCGCGAACTCGCCCGCCAGATCGAACGCGGGCTGGTTGACGAGACGCAGGCCTATGTCGCCGCCGCTGACGTGCTGAGCAAATTGCATGACCTGCCCGTTCCGGAGCGTCTTGAGTCGCAGGGGGAAGTCTGGCCGATCCTCGATTTCGACCGGCTGGCGCTGGCCACCAATGCGGACCTCTATGCCGACTGGTTGCCGCAATTTTCGGGCGGCAGCGCCCTTGAGGGCAAAGCAAGGACGCGTTGGGAGGCCGAGCGGGACGCACTGATCGAACAGGCCATGACGTTCCCGCGGACCTTCACGATGCGCGATTTCCACGCGGAAAACCTGTTATGGCTGCCGGACGGCCAGATCGGACTGCTCGATTTCCAGGACGCCGTGCGCGGGTGGGACGCCTGGGACATGGCGATGCTGACGCAGGACGCCCGGCGCGAGGTGTCGCCTGCGGCGGCGGAGGCCGCGATCCGGCAATACCTGGACAACATGGGCAAGTCGCGCGCCGAATTCGACGAGCGCCTGGCCGTGATCGGGACATTGAATGCGCTGCGGATTGCCGGCATTTTTGCCCGGCTGGTGATCCGCGACGGCAAGCCGCGCTATCGGGACTTCCAGCCGCGCCAGCTGGCGATCCTTGCCCGCAACCTGTCGCACCCGGCACTGGCAGGCATGAAGGCCTTTGTGCAGGACACGACGCCATTCGTCTTCGAGGCCACCACATGAGCGTACCGGTTCCGCATACGGCGATGGTGCTTGCGGCGGGCCTGGGCACGCGGATGCGGCCCCTGACGGATACGACGCCGAAGCCGTTGATTGATGTCGCGGGTAAACGGCTGATCGACCGCATGCTGGACCCGCTGGCGGCGGCCGGCGTGAAGCGCGTTGTCGTCAATGTGCACTACCTTGCCGAGCAGATGGAGGCACACCTCGCGGCGCGGACTGACCTGGAGGTCGTGATTTCCGACGAACGGGGCGACGTACTCGAGACCGGCGGCGCACTGGCCAAGGCACGCGGGCTGCTCGGAGACGACCCGATCTATGTCGTCAACACGGATGCCTTCTGGGCGCCGGAATCGCCTGCGCCATTGCTGGACCTCGCGGATGCATTCGACCCGGACGCAGCGGACGCCCTGCTGGTCGTGGCCGATACGGGCCGGTGCCTCGGGTTTGGCGGGGCTGGCGACTTCTTCCTCGGAGAGGATGGGCGGCTGGCCCGCCGGGGCGACGCGGTGTCTGCGCCGTGGGCCTATGCGGGGGTGCGGATCATCCGGCCGCAACTGTATGATGGCGTGGCGGTCGAGCGCTTTTCGGCGCTGCGGGTATGGGATGACCTGATCGTGAAGGGCCGCCTGAAGGGGATGCCGCTGGACCGGTTCTGGCTGCATGTCGGTGATCCCGGCGCGCTGAAGGATGCCGAAATGTGGCTGCGCAGCCATGGCGAATGACCCCCGGATATTCGGGGCGGACAGCCCGAAGGTCTGGACCATCCCGCCGGGCGCGGATTTCCTGCGCGCGCTTGCGGGCACGCTTGCGGCCGAGACCGGCCTCGCAGGCCAGCCTGACGCGCTCAGCGATGCGATCATCTACCTTCCGAACCGCCGGTCGGCCCGGGCGCTGACACTGGCGCTGTATGACGCGGCAGGCGAGACGCCGATCCTGCCGCCGGATGTACGTGCCATGGGCGACCTGGAGAGCGACGAAGCGCCGCCGAGCGCCGAGACCGCGCTGATCGCCCTGCCTGCGGCCCTGTCACCGGCCAAGCGGCTTGGCGCGCTCGCCGCGATGGTGCGGCAGTATTATGCCGCGAACTACAGGACCGACCTGCCACCGGCGTCTGCCCTGGCGGCGGCGCGCGAATTGTCCCGGTTGCTGGACCAGGCCGCGCTCAGTGAACAGGCCGACTGGTCGAAATTGTCGGATCTCGTGGAGTCTGCGGATCTCGCGGGACACTGGCACGGATCGGTCAAGTTCCTGAAGATCATTACCGAGGCGTGGCCTGATTTCCTGGCGGGCGAGCATGCCATGGACCCGTTCGTGCGCCGCCTTGCGGCGGCCGAGGCACTCGCGGCGGAATGGGCGGCGAACCCGCCGCACACACCGGTCGTGATTGCAGGCTCGACCGGTGCGACACCGGCGGGGCGTGTCCTGATGAAAGCCGCGCTGGGCCTGCCGAAAGGACTGGTCGTGCTGCCGGGCCTCGACACGTTCGCAGATGGTGAGGCCTGGACCGCGATCCGCCAGTCGGTCAGCCATCCGCAGAACTCCCTGATCGACACGCTGGACCGCCTGGGCATTGCGCCGGGCGATGTTGCGACCTGGCCGGGCATTCCCGACACGGACAGGCGGGCGGCGCGGCGCAGGCTGATCCACGAGGCGCTGGCGCCTGCCGATGCGACGGCGGACTGGCGGGCGACACTGAAGACGCTGGCCAGTGCGAGCGGGTCGACGGTTGAAGATTTTGCGCTCGACGCGCTGGACGGGCTGACCTTGATCGAGGCCCCGGACGAGGCGGCCGAGGCGGAGGCGGCAGCCCTGCTGATGCGGCAGGCAGTCGAGACGCCGGACGAAACAGCGGCGCTCGTGACGCCGGATGCCGGGCTGGCGCGGCGGGTGTCTTCACTGCTGAAGCGCTGGGGGCTGGATGTTCCGCCTTCAGCGGGTGTTCCGCTGGGGCGCACGCCCGCGGGCAGCCTGATCGGGTTGTGCGCGAACTGGGCCCTCGACCCGTCCGAGCCGGTCGCCCTGGTGGCGGCGCTGAAGCATGGCTTCGTGAAGGACCGGGACGGGCTGGCGACACTGGAACGGCATTTCCTGCGCGGACCGAGGCGCTGGCGCACCCTGAAGGGCCTGCGGGACAGTGTCCTGACGCGCCACGAGATCGAGCCGTATCCCCGCTTTGATGGTGACGACCAGGCAGAGGCGGCGGCCCTGGTCGACCGGTTGATTGCGGTCTTCGACCGGACCGGCGCCGACGTGTCGGGCACCGACCGTGTCGACGGGAAGGCGGCCGCCGAAGTGATCGCCGCGCTCGCCGGGGAAATCAGCGAGGCGCCGTTGCCGTGGGCCGGTGAGGATGGACGCGGGGCGACTGTCCTGCTGGAAAGCATCGCAGAACTGTCCGACTACCTTGGCCCGATGAGTCCGCGCGCGCTGGTGGACATCATCCATTCCCAGAGCGCGCAGCTGACCATCAGTGCCGGGATGGAGGAACATCCGCGCCTGTCCATCCGGGGGCCGCTGGAAGCGCGCCTGCAGTCTGCCAGCCGTGTCATCCTTGCCGGTCTCAACGAGGATGTCTGGCCCCAGCGCCCGGCGCCGGATGCATTCCTGCCCCGCAGGTTCCGCGCGGACCTGGGGCTGAACGACCCGGAAGACCGGTTGGGCCTGTCAGCGCATGACTTCGCGCAGCTGGCATGCGCGGCGAATGTGGTGTTGCTGCACGCCGCCCGCCGGGACGATTCACCCGCCGTCGCATCGCGCTGGGTGTGGCGCCTGAAGACCCTTGCCGAGGGCGCGCTGGACGATCGGGGTGCCGAAGTGCTCGCGCCGGGTGACGGCGATCCGCTGGCCTGGGTTGGCGTGATGCAGGCGCGGGGCCGGGGAAGCCTGTCAACGGAATTTCCGGTCGAGCCGAAGCCTGTCCGCAAGCCGGAGGGCTGGCCGAAGCGGCTGTCGGTGACGCGGGTCGACCTGTTGCAGCGCGACCCCTATGCGAGTTGGGCGGAAAGCGTCCTGGGCCTGTCGTCGATCGAGCCGATGAATGCGCCCCTCGGGCCTGCGCCGCGCGGTACGGCCATCCACCATGCGCTGGAGCGGCTGGAAACGGAGAATGGGCCGAAGACAGCGGCGCACCTGCTGTCGCTGCTGGAATATGAATTGGCCCGGGTTGGCGAACCGCTGGAGGACTGGGCGGCGCGGCGGGCCGTCTGGGCCAGGACGGTTGACTGGTATCTCGGGTGGCGGTCTGCGCGGCAGGCCTCCGGCAAGGACGTGAAACTCGAGGTCAGGGGCAAGCTGGACTATGAGATTGCCGGCCAGCCCTTCACGCTGTCGGCCACCGCTGACCGCGTCGAGCGCCTGCCGGATGGTGCTCTGGTGATCATTGATTTCAAGACCGGCAACCCGCCATCGGACAAGGAAATTGCGGCCGAGCTGAGCCAGCAAATGCCGTTACAGGCGCTGATTGCCCGGAAGGGTGGATACGAGGCAATTCCGGCAGCGCCGGTCGCCGCGCTGGAATACGTGGCGTTCAAGGCCAAGCCGGATGCCCGGATTGTCGGCACGTCGAGCCGGCTGACGGCGACACCGGGCGAACTGGCCGATACGGCGGAAGCAGGCCTGAAGCGCCTGATTGCCAATTATCGTGACCAGGGCGCCGCCTTCCTGTCGGCGCCGCGTGTGCAGTTCGTGAAGTATGACAATGGTTTCAATCGCCTGGCGCGCCGGGCTGAGTGGGCCGGAGATACCGAAGAGGGGGAAGGCGGCGATGCCTGATCCGAACCTGCCGGTGTATGAGCGCGATGAAGCGGCCGACTATGTCAAAGCGACCGACGTGCAGGCGCGCGTGGCCGATCCGGCCGTGCCGGCGTTCGTGTCGGCCAATGCGGGCAGCGGCAAGACGAAGGTGCTGATCGACCGCGTGGCGCGCCTGTTGCTGCGGCGGGAGGATGGCCGGCCGGGCGCGGCACCGGACAGCATCCTCTGCATCACCTACACCAAGGCGGCGGCAAGCGAGATGCTGTCGCGCCTGTTCAAGACCCTCGGCCGCTGGTCGGTGATGGAAGATGACCGGCTGCGCCGGGAACTGGCCAAGCTGGAGGGCCGCGAGGGCGAGGCGTACACGCCGGATGACCTGAAGGCGGCGCGGGCCCTGTTCGCGCGGGCGCTGGAGTCGCCGGGCGGCCTGCGCATCGAAACCATCCACGCGTTCTGTTCGCGCATCCTGCGGCGGTTCCCGCTGGAGGCGGGCGTGTTGCCGGGCTTCACTGAAATCGAGGAAGATGAGGCGGCAAGGCTGTGGAACACTGCGCGCGCCGACGCCGTGCTGGCAGCGAAGGCGACGGCACCCGGCTTGCTGGACCTGTTGTCGCTGGAAGGCGGCCATGACGGTGCAATGTCGGGGCTCGACACCTTGCGCTGGTCGCAGGGAGCCGTGCTGGATTTCGCCGAGGCGCATGATTTCGATTTCGACGCGATGGATATAGCCCTGCGCGAAGGCCTGAACGCGCCCGAGGCGAGCGCTGCCGAGATCATTGCGCTTGCGATGGGCGAGGCGCTGCCAACGGGTGATCTGCGTGCCGCGGTCGCCTTGCTGCAGGGCGGTGGCAAGAGCGATGAAAAGACCGCGGACGCCCTGGTCGCTGTGCTGGCTGAAACTGATCCGGCAGCCCGGTGGGAGACCTATCTCGGCATCTTCACCACGGCCGCCGGCGATTTCAGGAAGTCCAATCCCTATACGGCCGGTGTAGCGAAGCAGTCGCCGCTGGTGGCTGACCTGTTCCAGATGAAGGATGGTGAAGGGCGTGAGACGGCCCGCGTGCGGGACACGCTGGACCATCTGTCGCGTGCGCTGGCGTTCGAGCGCACATCAGCGCTTCTGCGTGTCGGCCTGCCTGCCTTGCTGGCTTACCAGAAAGCGAAGGCGGCGCGGGCGGCACTCGATTTTGACGACCTCATCCACAAGACACGCCTCCTGCTGACACAGAGCGGCATGGCGGACTGGGTTCTGTACAAGCTGGACGGCGGCCTGAGCCATGTCCTGCTGGACGAGGCGCAGGATACCAGCCCGGCGCAGTGGCAACTGGTCACCGCGCTGACCGAGGAATTCTTTGCCGGCAAGGGACAGGAACGCCAGCAGGACCCGCGCACGCTGTTCGTGGTGGGCGACGAAAAGCAGTCGATCTATTCCTTCCAGGGGGCAGACCCGTCGAAGTTCCGTGAAAAGGCGCAGGAATTCAGTCTCAAGTCCGCGAGCCTGTTGCTGGAATCGATGGACATGTCGTTCCGGTCGGCACCCGAGGTTCTGGCATTTGTCGATACGGTCTGGAACGGTGCGCCGGTGATTGATGCGCCGGAGGCGGGCGATGCCCCGATGGTGGCAGATAAAGTGGTGCACACGGCGCGCCGGGCGAGCCAGCCGGGCAGTGTGGAACTGTGGCCGATCGCGCCCAAGGCGGAAGACCCCGATGCGGATGCCTGGGACCGCCCGGTGAATGCGATGCGGGAATCCTCGCCCAAGGCAAAACTGGCCAAGGCGCTGGCGACGCAGCTGAAGACGATGGTCGACCGGGGTGACACGGTCTGGGTCGAATTGCCGGATCATGGCTGGGTGCGCCGTCCGATCGAGCCGCAGGACATTCTCGTGCTGGTGCGGGGCCGGACCGGCGGCCTGTTCGATGCCATGATCGGGGCGCTGAAATCGGCCGGCCTGCCGGTGGCGGGCGCGGACCGGCTGAAACTGCTGGATCATATCGGGGTGCAGGATTGCCTGAACCTGCTGCGCTTTGTCGTGCTGCCGGAAGATGACCTGACGCTGGCTGAAATCATCCGCGGCCCGTTCCTGGGCCTCGTCGATGATGACCGGTATCTTTATGAACTGGCCCAGGGGCGGGCGAAGAAGGAATCGCTCTGGCAGCGTGTTGAGGCCAGTGCCGATCCCGACGTGATGGCGGCGGCGGACTTCCTGCGGAGCCTGCAGGCGCGGGCGCATATGGCGCCGTACGAGTTCCTGTCGTCGGTCATGGACCAGGCTGGCGCTGACGGGATGACCGGCTGGGAGAAGATCAACGCACGCCTCGGCGCGCCTGCGCGCGACCCGGTCGAGGCGCTGATGGCGCGGGCGCTGCAGCATGACGCCGCCGATCCGGCCTCGCTGCAGGGGTTCCTTGTGGCCATGGAGGCACACGACACCGAGATCAAACGGGATCTTGCTGCGCCGGAGCGCGAAGTGCGGGTGATGACCGTGCACGGGGCCAAAGGCCTGCAGGCCCCTGTCGTGGTGCTGCCTGACACGACTGCCGGCCCCAAGGGCGGGTCAGCGAAAGTGTTCGACCTCGATGGCGTGCCCGTCTGGTCGCCGCGCAAGGACACGGACACGCCCCAACTGGCGGCTGCCCGCGCGATTGCCGATGCCAAGGCGGAAGAAGAACATCGTCGGCTGTTGTATGTGGCGCTGACACGGGCACAGGACCGCCTGATCATCGCCGGACATTGGCATGGGCGGGGCGAGGACGGCTGCCACAAGGGGTCGTGGTATGCCTTGTGCGCGGCTGCGATGGACGCGCTGGCGCCCGGAGGAGATGCTGACGCGGTACGCCGGTATGGCGCGCCGGCGACGCAGATGGGTAGCGAGGACGCAGCTGGCACCCGCGACGAGCAGCTGCCGGACTGGGCGCTCCAACGCGCGCCGACAGACAGTCCGGCCCGCAAGCTGAGCGCGCCGACGAGCCTGCTGTCGCGCAAGACGCCGCTGCTGGCCCCCTTCGGGTCGCGCAGGGAGGCCCAGCTGCGGCGCGGCCGGCTGATCCACGCGCTGCTGCAATACCTTCCGGAACTTCCGCAGGATGAGCGTGAAGCGGCGGGCCGGGCCTACCTGGCGCGGGAAGGCGACCTTGAAGACGGCCAGCGTGACGAGATGCTGCGTGCGGCGATGGGGGTGCTGACCGACCCGGCGATGGCGGGTGTGTTTGCGCCGGGCGGTCGGGCCGAAGCGGCGATCATCGGGACGGCGGATGCCTTGCCCAAGGGCACGATCATCAATGGCCGCGTCGACCGCCTGGTCGTGACGCCCGAGCGGGTGCTGGTGATCGATTTCAAGACCGACCAGCCGGCGCCGGACAGTGTCGACGGGGTGGCGGAGACCTATATGGCCCAGATGGCGGCCTATTGGGCGGTGCTGAAGCGTGCCTATCCCGGGCGGGACGTGGTGGCCGCCCTGTGCTGGACGGACGGCCCGAAACTGATGGTGCTGCCCGAGGCGGACCTGTTAGCCTCGCTAAATCGTGCGCAGAGCGAGGTTTGACTTGCGTCCGGAGTCCCTATGTATCTGCCTGAACCAGATTTAAGGAGCTGATCATGGCTGCAGTGAATGTGACCGACGACGAATTCGACAATGTCATTGCGACATCCGACGTGCCGGTCGTGGTGGATTTCTGGGCGGAATGGTGCGGCCCCTGCAAGCAGATGGCCCCGCACCTTGAAGCCGTTTCGGTCGACATGGCCGGAAAGGTGAAAGTCGCCAAGATCAATGTCGACGAAAACCCGATGGTCGCGTCGAAATACGGCGTGCGCGGCATGCCGACCCTGATGGTGTTCAAGGACGGCAAGGTTGCTGCCACGCACCTCGGTGCGATGAGCAAGCAGGCCATTACTGACTGGATCAAGCAGAGCGTCTAGGCGGCTTCCGGCTCGCTTGTCAGCGACAGGAACACGTCTTCCAGGTCGGGGGCTTCGGTAACGAGGTCCCCGATGCCGACTCCGGCGGCACGCACCTGCTCGAGCAGGCGACCGATCCCGGTCTCGCTGGTGCGGAAGGTGATGGCGAGCGCACCGGTATCCCGGATTACGGAATCGAGGCCCGCCAGGCTGTCCGGCACGGCCGTCAGCGCCTCCTTCGGTGTGATCACGAGAGTCTTGTAGTCGAGGCGTGACAGGAGCTTGGGCGTCGGCTCGCAGGCGACGATTTCACCGTGATTGACGATGGCGATGGAGTCGCAGAGCTCCTCGGCTTCCTCGAGGTAGTGTGTCGTGAGGATGATCGTCGTGCCGCGGTCGTGCAGTTCGCGCACATAGGTCCACAGCGACCGGCGCAATTCCACGTCGACGCCGGCAGTCGGCTCGTCGAGAATCAGGACCGGCGGGTTGTGGACCAGGGCCTTGGCGACCATGAGGCGGCGCTTCATGCCGCCGGACAGTTGGCGCACATAAGCGTCTTTCTTGTCGTCGAGGCCGACAGCGGTGAGGATTTCGAGGCTGCGGCGTTCGGATTTCGGGACGCCGTAGAAGCCGGCCATGAGTTCCAGCATTTCCATCGGCGTGAAGAAGGGATCGGCGACGATCTCCTGGTTCACGACGCCAATGGCCGCGCGGCTTTGGCGCGGGTGCTGGTCGATATCGAGGCCCCAGATACGTGCCGTGCCGGATGTCTTGTTCACGAGCCCGGCGAGAATGTTGATGAATGTCGATTTTCCCGCGCCGTTCGGGCCAAGCAGGCCGAAGATCGATCCGCGCGGAATGTTGAGGCTGATGTTCTTCAGGGCGTGCTTTTCCGGCATCTTGCCGGAGGCGCGGTAGATTTTCTGGAGATTGTTGACTTCAATCGCATAGTCGGGTGCGGCGGTCGCGTCAGTCATTCATGCCTCTTGCAGTTGCAGGGCGATCTTGCGCGGCGCAGCCCTGCGGACTAGTTAGGTCGGTCAGGAGGCGCGAACAAGGACTTGCGCCCGAAACTGCACGGAAAGCCACAGGCCATGAGCAACAAGCGTGACGTTTTTACCCCGCCGGAAATGGTGATGGTCACAAGCCGCAAGGTGTCCTGCAATGGCAGCGGCGGCGTACTGGGGCACCCCAAGGTCTGGTACGAAATGGGCGATGAGGATTTCGTCGAGTGCAAGTATTGCGACCGGCGGTTCATCTTGCTTGGCGGCCGGGAAGACCCTTCAAGACCCCGATAGGGGCTTGTTTCCATGAAGATTATCGTTGCGGGCGGCGGTATAGGCGGATTGACGGCCGCGCTGGCACTGATTCAGTTCGGACACGATGTGACCGTGCTCGAACAAGCCGACGCGATCGGTGAAATCGGCGCGGGCCTGCAGGTCAGCCCCAACGGGATGCGCGTGATCGAAGCGCTTGGCCTGTCGGATCGCCTGACGGCGGTCGCGTTCCAGCCGGAGGGCATCGAACTGCGGATGGGGCGAAGCGGCCGCGTCGTTTTCGATGTCCCGCTTGGCCTGGCCGCAGAGGAACGCTGGGGCGCGCCCTATCTCCATGTGCATCGCGCTGACCTGATCGCGGTTCTGAGTGATTCGCTCCAGGCCCGCGCGCCGGGGTGTATCCGGCTGGGGGCACGGGTTGAGGCCTATTCCCAGGATGCGCATGGCGTCACCGTCGCGCTCGCCGATGGCACGGACGTGTCGGGAGACGTCCTGGTCGGCGCAGATGGCATCCATTCCCGTGTCCGCGAACTGATGCTGGGGCCGGATGAGCCGCGATTTACCGGAACCGTCGCGTGGCGCGCGGTGGTGCCGGTCGACCAGCTGGGCGCGCACCTGCCACCGCCCACTGCCTGCGTCTGGGTCGGCAGGCAGCGCCATGCCGTGACCTATCGCCTGCGTGGTGGCGCGCTGGCCAATTTTGTCGGTGTCGTCGAACAGAGTGACTGGCGCGGCGAGTCGTGGAGCGACGAGGGCACAAAGGCGGAGGCACTGGACCATTTCCGCGGCTGGCATCCCGTGATCGAGACCCTGATTCGCAATGCCGGCACGCTGAACCGCTGGGCCCTGTACGACCGGCCGCCGCTGCCGCGCTGGACGGATGGACGTGTCGCGCTGCTGGGCGATGCCTGCCACCCGATGCTGCCATTCCTGGCGCAGGGCGCCGTGATGGCGATGGAGGATGCCTGGGTGCTGGCGGCGCGCCTGTCGGAGTCCGGGGCGGTCATCGGTGCGCTGGCCGCCTACCAGATGGACCGCCACGCCAGGACCACGGCGGTGCAGGCGGGTGCGCGGGCGAATACGCACATTTTCCACCGGCGCAATCTGCTGACCCAACTGGCGACATATGGCCCGATGTGGGTGGCGGGGCGGATGGTGCCGGCACTGGTCCAGGCCCGCAATGACTGGATCTACGCGCACGACGCGACGGCCACGCCGCAAGCGAAGCCCTTGCCATAAGGCGCGGCGAGGGGCACGCATTGGAGTGCGTCGCACCAGCCAGCAGGCCGTATCATGCTCTCGATTCTCGATCTCTTCCGTGTCGGTATCGGACCGTCCAGTTCCCACACAGTCGGACCCATCCGGATTGCCAACCGGTTTGGCGTCGCCCTCGGTGAAGCGGGGGTGCGCGACAAGGTGGTGCGGATCGTGGTGGAGCTGCAGGGGTCGCTGGCGCTGACCGGGGCAGGGCACGCCACCCCGAAGGCCGTGGTGCTCGGCCTGTTGGGGCTGGAGCCGGAGACGCTGGACCCGAATCTTGCCGACGCACAGGTGGCGGCGGTTTATACGGCCAGGCGCCTGTTGCTGCCGGACGGGCCGGAGATCGGTTTCGACCCGGAAACCGATATTGTCTTTGCCTATGACGTACTGCCCGACCTGCATCCGAACGGGATGAAGCTGACCGCCTACGGGCAGGACGAGGCCGTGCTGCTCGAGGAAACGTTCTATTCGACCGGCGGTGGCTTCATCGCCACGGCGCGGCAGCTGAGCACGCCGCCGGCTGACGATATCGTCCAGGTCGGCAAAGCGGTGCCGTTTCCGTTTGCCTCCGCCAAGGACTTGCTGGCCAACTGTGCCGAGCGAGGCGTGCCGATCCACGAGATCATCCTGGCCAATGAAGACGCGATGCGCCCGCGCGCGGAGACCGAAATGGCCCTCGACCGGATCGCGGCGGTGATGCTGGCCTGTATTGCGCGGGGACTGGTGCACGAAGGGGTGCTGCCGGGTGGCCTGAAGGTGCGGCGGCGGGCGCCGGAAATCTGGAAGAAGCTGCAGGATTCGCCACAGACCAACGAGCGCGAGCAGATATTCGACTGGCTGAATGCCTATGCGATGGCGGTCAACGAAGAGAATGCCAGCGGGGGGCAGGTGGTGACGGCGCCGACGAATGGCGCGGCCGGCATCATTCCATCCGTGATCAAGCATTATTGCACGGACGTGGAAGACCGGACCGTGCGGCTTCGCAAGTTCCTGCTGACCGCAGGAGGCGTCGGGCTGCTCTACAAGCAGCGTGCGTCGATCTCGGGTGCCGAGATGGGCTGCCAGGGGGAAGTGGGCGTGGCCTGTTCGATGGCGGCGGCCGGTTTGGCGGCGGTGTGGGGCGGCACGGCGCAGCAGTGTGCCAATGCGGCCGAGATCGGCATGGAGCACAACCTGGGCCTGACCTGCGATCCGGTCGGCGGGCTGGTGCAGATCCCGTGCATCGAGCGCAATGCGATCGGCGCGGTGAAGGCGGTGAACGCGGCGCGGCTGGCGCTTCACTCGGTGGAGCCGACCAAGGTCTCGCTCGACCAGGTGATCGAGACGATGCGGCAGACCGGGCTCGACATGTCGTCCAAGTACAAGGAGACGAGCCAGGGCGGGCTGGCGGTCAACGTCATCGAGTGTTGAGGCTCAGCCCTTCGAGAACATGCCCTTGAGGCCGCCGCTGGTGAGCATCGCGACATCGCCGAGTGCGATGGGCAGGGAGAGGCCTGCCGGGGCGACCAGGTAGAGCGGCTCCCAGTCGGGATCGAATTTCTTCTTGTAGTTCCTCAGCCCCTCAAAGCCGTAGATCTTGTTGGCGTGCTCGTAGACGAAGGCACCGAGCTTGGATGTCAGCGTCGCGAGGCGGTGGTCTTCCAGGCCGGACAGCGGCGCCATGCCGAGGTCGAAGGTCTGGACACCCTGTGCCTTGCCCCAGAGCATCAATTCGATGAACAGGAAATCCATCACGCCCTTGGGCGCTGCGTGGCCATAGCGCATCAGGTCGATCGCCATTTCGCGTCCGTCCGCGGTCGACATCAGGTTTGCGAAGGCGACGATGTTGCCCTCCAGCCGGGCGACCGCAATCGGGAAATGGCGCAGGTAGTCCGGGTCGAACCGGCCAAGCGAAAAGCTTTTCTCGGCGCCCCCGTGAATGGCGAGCCATTCATCGGAAATCGTGCGCAGCGTGGGCAGATCGTCTTCGCAGCCGCCCTGCGCGATAACGTCGAACGACAGGCCGTCACGCAGGGCGCGCTTGTGGCTGGCCCGCAGGCCGGACCGGGCCGGCCCTTCGAGCGAGAAGGCCTGCAGAGGCACGAGCGCCGTCTCGCCGATCTTTTGCGCCGTGAGACCAAGGTCCAGCGCGAGCGGCAGGAAGCCCTTCCGGACCGAGTAGAACACCGGCACAGCGCCGTAGACATCAGCCTGCTCACGATAGGCCCATACGAGCGGGCTGATCTCGTCGCGCTTGCCGACCGGCTCGCTCATCGCAATCCAGTGGCGCCCGCGCACGCCGTACATGATGAAGGATTGCCCGCTCGGGCTCATCAGGAACTGCTTGTCGCCCAGCAGGGCCAGGCCGCCATCGGAATAGCCGAATTCCGCCGTGTCGAGGATTTGCTTCAGGACGGCCGGGTCGACAGGGCCTGGCGTCCCGCTTTTTGTGATCGCCGGCTGGAGCCAGCGCCACAGCGAAGCCAGCAGGAGCACAATGGGAAGCGCTGCAATCACGCGCAGGAACCGGGATGTCTGCCCATTGACCGAGAAGCTCCACCAGAGTTCGTCGCGGTAGGCGACATGCTCGTAGGAAAAGAAGCCGAGCCAGACGGCTGCGCTGATCGCGCCCAGGATGGCCAGTATCCAGGGCAGGGTGAGCCGCGCCTGGCTGAGGGGCGTCTTGCGATAGAAGGCTTTCCGCGAGGTGGCGAGGAGTGCGAGCGACACGACGAGGATGATGGCCTCGTGCGGATCGGCGCCCTTGAGCAGGGTCAGGCCTGCCCCGAGCATGAGCAGGATCATGCCGATGGTCCAGGCGTGATCGAGTTTCTGGCGCAGGCCCAGCGCCACGATGAGCAGCAGCACGCCGATAATCGAGGCGAGGAAGTGGGACAGTTCGATCACCGGCAGCGGCAGGATGTCAGCGGCGGCCTCGAGCGGGCCTGCCAGGGTCGGTGTCGTTGCCGAAATCAACATGAATGCGCCGGAGATGAACGCGATCAGGGAGAAAACCTGGGGTGCGAAAATCTCCGTGATGTCCTGCGCGCGGGTCGCTGCGCCTTTGAGCTGCTTGCCGGCATTGGGCACCTGGTGAGCGGCCAGCAGAACCGCCGCGACCCCCAGTGGAATCAGGTAGTAGAGAACACGGTACGCAATGAGGCTGGCGGCAAGGGCCTCGTTGCTTTCGGTTGGCACCATCAGCAGGATCACGGCTTCGAAGACGCCGACGCCGCCCGGCAGGCCGCTGATGCCGCCAAGGAAGCAGGCGGCGACGAAGACGGGCAGGAAGGTGAGGTAGGAGAGCCCCGTGTCGGGGGGCAGGACGGCGAAGAGGACCAGGCTTGCGCCTGCCCAGTCAGCCATGCTGATGACGAGTTGCCCGGTGGCGACCGGCAGGCCGGGTGTCGTAAACTCCACTGACCGGACTCGTCTTGTCCGTCCCGGCTGTCCTGCAAGGAACAGGAAGGCGCATACGGCAGCGAGGCAGATTGCGCCAAGCGCATAGGCCAGCGCGGCAGGGATGTGAAACACGGTTTCGAACCGCGCAGCCTCGAGGATCAACCCGGCACCCCCGATCGCGAGTGCGCCGATATACAGCGTTATGCCTGTCACGATTGCCAGGACGCTGATCTGTTTGGCCGTCAGCCCCCAGACCGAATAGAGACGATAGCGAACGGCGCCGCCGGTCAGCAGCGGCAGGCCCAACGTGTTGGAGAGCGCGTAGGAGGTGAACGAGGCGAAGGCGGTCATGCCATAGGCCAGGCGCTTGCGGGCGTATCGAAGGGCCAGCGTGTCGTAGCCGGTGATCGCAACATAGCTGACAAGGACTCCCGCCAGGGCCAAGAGGATCTGGCTGGCCGACAATGCGCGCAGTTCGGCATAGATCTTGTGGACTGAAAGGTGGCGGATTTCGGCGTGGATCGCGGCGATTGCCAGAATGAACACGAGCGCAACGACAGCCAGTCCGAGCCAGCGCTTCCATGGCGCCAGACCCAGCGCGGGGGCGTCGTCCAGGACTGGTGCGGGCTCAGCCATTCGGGGGCGGACCGGCTTGCGGCCTGGCCACGAGCTTTTCCAGCAAGGCGAGTTGTGTGGCCTGAGATGCCAGCAGGCTGGTCAGTTGGGTCTGGCGCATCTCGTCGAGTTTTTCGTGCAGCTGCAGGATTTCGAGTTCGGCCTTGAGGTTCACTTCATAGTCATAGTTGGCCGCAGCGCGATCCTTCGCCGCCTGCCGGTTCTGGGACATCATGATGACGGGCGCCTGGATTGCGGCCAGCATGGACAGGATGAGATTGAGGAAAATGAACGGATAGGGATCAAACGGGTGGGCCCTGCCGACCAGGAGGACCGTGTTGCCACCAATCCAGAGCGCCAGCACGATCCCGAACAGGGAGATGAACGCCCACGACCCGCCAAACTTGGCGACCTTGTCAGCGAGCCTGTCGCCGAACGTCGAACTCGTCTCGAGCATCCGGCCGACATTGCGGGATATCCTGCGGCGTTCGACAAAGCGCTCGAGGACGCGGCGCTCCCGGTCTGTCAGGTCTTCGAGGCGTGACTGCATCAGGTCACGTGCGAGGGTCGAGATATCCTTCATTTCCGGTCTCCCTGGAATGATACCTCTGGCACTATACCTCGATTTCCGGCTGGTCACGCATGGATGTGGGTCCAGGGGCCGGCGGGGCTGGCGGTACCATCGTGCGCGTCATGTAGCGCACCTCGCGGGCGATACGGGCAGCATGGGGCGGGTTGAGCAGGGATGTGTGGGTTTCGCCCGCAAGCCCGAACATGCGTCCGTACCCACCCTGGTTCGAAACAGACCTGACGAGGCCCGCATTCTCGCCGCCATCCGCGTCGCGTGAAAAGACCGCGACCGGAGAGTTGACCGTGATCGCCGGATCAAAATACGCCGCGGCGGGCTCGACTGCGGTCACTTCCCCCAGCGCCGCTGTCCAGTGATCCGGTTTGCTGAACAGGAAGCGCTTCTCGGCCCGCCGCTCCCGGGGCAGGGCGATATCGTCGCCCACGAACGGTGCGACGAGACGCAGCAGGCCGGTTTTTGCGAACACGTCACCGATCCGCAATGCCCGGCCGAAGGATTCCAGCGAGCGCATGCCATTCTTCTTGCGCAGGTATTTGGGGTTCATTGCGTCGACGAAGACGCGGCCTGCCAGCTCGTCCGGGTGCAGGTTCGCCATCGCGTGCAGGCGCAGTCCTGCCATCGAGTGCCCGACAATCACGTAAGGCGGGCGGGCGCCGAGCGCGGCCAGCAGGCGGCGCAGGTCGGCGATATGGAATTCAGCGGTCAGCGGCGTGTCCGCTGGTGCCGGATCACTCCAGTCCATGCCGGCGCGGCCGTAGAGGACGACGCGGTGGTCGGCCTTCAGCGCCTCCTTCACCCACCATCCGTCTGCATAGGTGCCGAAGGCGCCGTGGTCGAACACGACCCAGGGCGCATTTTCCGGCCCTTCGACCAGAACATGCAGGCGGCGGCCGGGTTCGACTTCCACGAGATCAAATGGAGCATGCATGGGAACGCATTTCGTTTGGCGCAGGCCGTTGCAGGGGAGGCGGCGGCGATGATTCCCGGAAGATATAGAGGCGCTCGCAGGCCGCTGGAACACGCCATGCGAGTGGCAGCTGCTATTTTGCGGCTCCCGTGGACGGCGCTCTGGATGGGGAAAGTGGCTCCGCGAGTAGGACTCGAACCTACGACCGGGCGATTAACAGTCGCCTGCTCTACCAACTGAGCTATCGCGGATCAGCCGAGAGCGGGTGAATAGCAGACCGCTGGACGGGTTCAAGCCCCAACATGCTGCTTGTCTCCGAAAACTTGGCTTCAGGCAAAAAAAATGGCGGGAGACAAAATCTCCCGCCGAGGCGTTGGGTGATGGTGGGTGTCTCCAAGAGAAGACAACTGCAGAATCGGGGGAAATGGTTAATGCGGCGTAAATGAAACGTCAGAAAAGCCGGGCAAGATGCGCAAGACCCGGTTAAGATTGTCACATTTCGGCAGAAATTGTCTGGAGGCTCCACCCGGAATCGAACCGGGGTGCACGGATTTGCAATCCGCTGCGTAACCACTCCGCCATAGAGCCTGACCAGAGCG
This sequence comes from Hyphomonas johnsonii MHS-2, assembly GCF_000685275.1. GTDB lineage: Bacteria > Pseudomonadota > Alphaproteobacteria > Caulobacterales > Hyphomonadaceae > Hyphomonas > Hyphomonas johnsonii. The sequence goes on along the minus strand of NZ_ARYK01000002.1, from coordinate 108,859 downwards.
GGGTAAGTAGCAAGCAAACCTGTGCCTTTCAATCTGCCTTTTCACTGCCCGTGCGTTTATCGCGCATTGCACCGTTCGTGGCCCATGCTAAAGGGCGGACGAAGAAGTGTTTGACTGGAAGGAAGGCGTGCGCGCATGAATTTTGACGCAGCCCGTGAAATCATGGTGGACAGTCAGGTTCGCCCCAATGACGTGGCGGACGCGCCGATCGTGTCGGCCTTCCTGCGCACGCCCCGCGAAGCTTTTGTGCCCAATTCCCGCAAGTCGGTGGCCTATTCGGAACTCGAGATCGCGACCTCCGAAGGCCGCGCGCTGTGGATCCCGCGCGATACGGCCAAACTGATCAAGCTGGCCGATATCAAGCCCACCGACATCGTACTGGTTGTGGGTGCTGGCGCCGGATACGAGGCCGCCCTGATCAGCCACCTCTCGGAAACCGTCATCGCGCTGGAAGAGTCGACCCAGCTGGTCGATGCGATGGCAGAGCGGTTCGCAGCGCTCAACCTCGACCGGGCGGTTGCCGTCGAAGGCAAACTGGCAGCCGGCTTGCCGGACCAGGCGCCGTTCGACGTGATTTATGTGTGCGGCATGGTCGAATCAGTCCCGGCCGCCTGGACGGCGCAGCTAGGCGATGGTGGCCGCTTGGTGGCCGTGGTGCAGGACCAGGAAGGCACGGGTCGCGGTACGGTGTTCACGCGGGCAGGCGAGTCGATTGCGGCACGTGATGCGTTCGATGCCTGGCCGCCGAAGTTCGAGCAATTCAATCGCAAACGGGCGTTTGTATTCTAGCGCGCGCGACAATCTGCCGACGGAAATTAAGATTCGAGAAAAGTGAACAGTGTTCACTAGTGCTGATTCAGGGCTTATACGGAGCCCTGAACTGTGAGTCATCAAGGAGCTCAGGATGAGTGTCAGGTTTCGTTGCCTCATGGGTGCTGCCGTTTTGGCCCTGCTGCCGGGGGCGCCCGCTGTCGCCGATACGCTTGAGGATGCGATCGCATCTGCATTTGCAACAAACCCGCAGATCGACCTGGAGCGTTCGGAGACGGACCTGGCCCGAGAGGGCCTCGAGCAGGCCCGGTCGCGGGGCCGACCGACGGTCAACCTGAACGGCAGTGCGGGCTATGAGTATATCGATACGACGTCGCCGTTTGCCTTCAATCTGGGAGACCGGTCGCTGGCCACCGCGCAGGTGCAGGCTGTCCAGCCAATCTATACCGGCGGCGGGGTGAGCGCCGGCATTCGTCAGGCCAAAGCCGGAATAAATGCTGCAGATTCGCAGTATGAGGCAGTCCAGCAGGATCTCGTCCTCAGCGTCGTGACGGCCTATGTCGACGTCCGCAAGGATCGCGAAACGGTGGCAATCCGCAAGAATAATGTCGACGTGAACGCCGAACAGGTCCGCGCCGCGAACGACCGGTTTGACGTCGGCGTGGTGACGCGGACCGATGTCGCGCTTGCCAATGCCCGGCAGGAAGGCGCCAAGGCCGCTCTCGCGGGTGCGGAAGCCACCCTGGAGGGCAGCGAAGCCAATTACGAACTGCTGATCGGGAAGGCGCCCGGCGATCTTGTACCTCCGCCACCGATTCCGCCGTTGCCAGCATCGTTTGACGAGGCGGTGCTCATCGCGCTCGACAACAATCCCGACATCAAGGCCGCCCGTCATGGCGAGCGCGCCGCGAATGAAGCGATCAAGGTGGCCCGGGCGCAATACAGGCCCCAGCTGAGTATTGTCGGCAGTGCCGGCGTTCAGGAAACCTATGGGTCGGACTCCGACCAGCGCGACACGAGCGTTTCCGCGGTCGCCCAGGGGACCATCCCGTTACTGTCCGGCGGCCTGATCAAGAGCCAGGTCAGCTCCGCACGCCTGCAACGCGACCAGGCCCGCAACCGGGTTGACCTGCTGGAACGGCAGGTTCGCGCCCAGGTGGCGCAGGCCTGGTACGGCTATTCGGCGTCGCTCCGGTCGATCGAGGCGTCGCGCCGTCAGGTCGATGCGGCCGAGATTGCCTATGCCGGGGCGCAGGAAGAGCTGGCCGTGGGCGTGCGCACGACGCTGGATGTGCTGGACCAGGAACAGCAATTGTTCGAAGCGCGGCTGGCGCTCGTCCAGTCCGAGCGCGACGCTTACGTTGCGGCGTATCGTCTCCTGCGCGCGGCCGGACAGCTTGATAAGCACGTCGCGCCGGCCTTTGCGTCGGATTATGAATAGGGTTAATGTCATCAAGCGGTTGTTAACCGCTACGCCTTAGCCATAATTCATAACGATTCTACTGGGTTTGAGAGCAAGGGGCTGAAATGGCCAATGAAGCGCATAAAGAACCGACGATGGAGGAAATCCTCGCGTCGATTCGCAAGATCATCTCTGAAGATGACGCTGCGACGGCCAAGCGACCTGGTGCGCCAACGCCTGTCGTGCAGGACGATCCTGTTGATACTTTGGCCGACAATGATGACGTTGATGACCTGAGCTTCGAGACTGCCGAAGAAGAGATCGACCAGGCGATGTTTGAAGAGGAGTCGGACAACGACTTCGTGATCGAAGAGGCTGAGCCCGTCGAGGAGAGCAGCTTTGATGTTGACGATTCGTCGGCTGGTGCCTCGTTCGAGGACGTGTTGGGCGCGGTTCGTGAAATCACGGACGCGCACGACGCCATGCCTGTCCACGTGTCGGTGCCCGAACCTGAACCCGAACCCACGCCGGAACCTTACACCCCCCCTCCCATGGAGACTAAAATGCCCGCATCCGCGCGTTACCAGGAAACCGTCCTGACGAACGACCAGACGGCTGATGCCGCTGCCGGTTCGCTTGGCAAGTTGATATCCAGGATGGAACTTGGAGACGAGAACACCATCGGCGGCCTGGTCCGCGAACTGCTGAAGCCGATGATCAAGGAATGGCTCGATGCCAACCTGGCTTCTATCGTCGAGGAAAAGGTCGAAGCAGAGGTACAGCGCATCGCCCGCATGGCGCGCTAGCCTCACCCGACAAATTCGTTATAGGGAAGGGCGCGCCGTAACAGGCGCGCCCTTTTCTTTTTACCCATACCCACACCGGAACCACACGCTGTCATGCTCGACCAAAGATTCGACCCCGCCGAAGCCGAAGCCCGCCTGTACAAGGCCTGGGAGGAAGCCGGCTGCTTCAAACCCTCCGGCGATACCAGCGCGCAGGCCTATTCCATCGTCATCCCGCCGCCGAACGTCACCGGCGTGCTGCACATGGGCCATGCGCTGAACAATACGCTGCAGGATGTGCTGGTCCGGTTCGAGCGGATGCGCGGCAAGAACGTTTTGTGGCAGCCGGGAACGGACCATGCCGGCATTGCGACGCAGATGGTGGTTGAGCGCCAGATGGCCGCGGAAGGCAAGAATGAAAGCCGCGCCAGCCTGGGCCGCGACGCATTCGTTGACCGCGTCTGGGCATGGAAGGAAGAATCCGGCGGCGCAATTGTGGGCCAGCTGAAGCGCCTCGGCGCATCGTGCGACTGGTCGCGCGAAGCCTTCACGATGGGCGACCGCAACGACCCGGACAACAACATGATGCGCGCCGTGACCAAGGTGTTCGTTGAACTCTTCGACAAGGGCCTGATCTACCGCGACAAGCGCCTTGTGAACTGGGACCCGCATTTCCAGACAGCAATCTCGGATCTCGAAGTCGACCAGCGCGAAGTGGCGGGCCATTACTGGCACCTGCGCTATCCGTTGGCGGACGGTGTGACGTACCTGCATCCGATCAAGGATGAAGACGGCAATGTCGTGGAGTCGGAAATGCGCGACTATATCGTTGTCGCCACGTCACGGCCCGAGACCATGCTTGGCGATACCGGCGTCGCCGTGCACCCGGAAGACTCGCGCTATGCCGGCCTTGTCGGCAAGTTCGTGGAGTTGCCGATTGTCGGGCGCCGGGTGCCGATCATTGCGGACGACTATGCTGATCCGACGAAGGGCTCGGGCGCGGTGAAGATCACGCCGGCACACGATTTCAACGACTTCGAAGTCGGCAAGCGGGCAGGGCACACGCCGCTCAACATTCTCGATGCCACGGCGCATATCGTCGATGGCGAGGACGCGGATGCGGCCGGCATCCCGTCAGCCTATCGCGGGCAGGACCGGTTCGATGCGCGCAAGAAGGTTGTTGCGGCATTTGAGGCAGCGGGCCTGTTGCAGGAAATCGAAAACCTCAAGATCGAGCAGCCCTTTGGCGATCGCTCGAACGTGGTCATCGAACCCTGGATGACCGACCAGTGGTATGTCGATGCCAAGACCATGGCCCAGCCTGCCATCGCGGCGGTGAAAGAAGGCAAGACCCGGTTCGTGCCCGAGACATGGGAGAAGACCTATTACAACTGGATGGACAACATCCAGCCCTGGTGCATCAGCCGCCAGCTCTGGTGGGGGCACAGGATTCCGGCGTGGTTCGCGGACGATGGCACAATCTACGTCGCGCATTCCGAAGAAGAGGCGCAGGCACAGGCCGGCAAGGGCGTGACGCTGAAGCAGGACGACGACGTCCTCGACACATGGTTTTCCTCTGCGCTCTGGCCGTTCTCGACGATGGGCTGGCCTGACAAGACGCCGGAACTGGAAACCTTCTACCCGACCGCCACCTTGGTCACGGCGTTCGACATCATCTTCTTCTGGGTCGCCCGGATGATGATGATGGGGATCGAGTTTACAGGTGAAGTTCCGTTCAAGGACGTTTACATCCACGCCCTCGTCCTCGACGAGAAGGGCCAGAAAATGTCGAAGTCCAAGGGCAATGCCATGGACCCGCTGGAACTGGTCGATGAATACGGCGCCGACGCGTTGCGCTTCTTCATGGGCCGCATGGCCGGGCAGGGGCGCAATATTCGTCTCTCGAAACAGGCGGTCGAAAGCACCCGTAACTTTGCCACCAAATTGTGGAATGCTGCGCGCTTTGCCGAAATGAACGAATGCGGTGCGCCCGGCGAGGTCGACTTCGCCAGCGTGACGAGCCCGGTGAACCGGTGGATTCTCGGCGAGTTGGCGGCCTGCGAGGCAGAGGCGACGAAAGCTATCGCGGAATACCGTTTCAATGACGCTGCCGCGGCGCTCTACCGGTTCATCTGGCACATACTCTGCGACTGGTATCTCGAACTGATCAAGCCGCTGCTGATGGGCATGGATGATGGCGCCAAGCAGGAGACGCGCGATGTTTGCGGCTATGTGATCGACGAGACATTGAAATTGCTCCACCCGTTCATGCCGTTCGTGACCGAAGAACTGTGGGAACGCCGTGCGCCAGGCCGTGTAGAGGCGCAGGGCTTCCTGATGCACCAGTCCTGGCCGGACTATGACATCAAGCGGGATTCCGGGGCCGATACCGAAATACAGTGGGTGCTGGACCTGATCTCGGAAATTCGCTCGCTGCGCAGCGACCTTGGTGTGCCCGCCGGATCCAAGATTCCGATCTCGCTGGTCAGTGCCGGGCCTGTCATCGAAGACCGCGCCATCCGGCACGAGGACATCCTGAAGCGCCTGGCGCGGCTTGAACTTATCGCGGTCACCGACACCCTGCCGACTGGTGCCGTGTCGACCGTGGTGGGAGAGACAGTGGTCGCGCTGGTCATCGCCGACCAGATCGATGTCGCCGAAGCGCGCAAGCGGCTCGACAAGGAAGTCGCCCAGCTCGACAAGGACATCATGGCGACCGAGAAAAAGCTCGGCAATGAAGCCTTCGTGTCGAAAGCGCCGGTCGAGATCGTCGAGGAGAACCGCGAACGCATCGTCGAATGGTCGGGGCGCCGCGAGAAACTGAAGGCGGCGCGGAAAAGCCTTGAAGGGCTCTAGATAATGGGTCCATCCTGTTTCCAGAAAACTGGAGACAATGATGACGCTGAAAACCCTTGCTATTGTCGCGGCAACAGCCGCCGTTCTGGGCGCCTGCGCGACGCATGTTGCTGTCGCGGAGCCAGAGTCCGCGCCGCAGGAATGGCACCTCGCGATACATGGCGGAGCAGGGGTGATCCTGCGTGAAAACCTGTCGGCTGAACAGGAAGCCGCTTATGTGGCCGGCCTGAATGAGGCGATGGCGGCAGGGGCAGCCGTGCTGCGCGACGGCGGCAGTGCAGTGGATGCGGTGCAGGCCGCCGTCCTGCCGATGGAAAACAGTCCCCTGTTCAATGCCGGCTATGGCGCTGTCTTTGCAGCCAATGGCACGCATGAACTCGATGCCTCGATCATGGACGGACGTGACCGCAATGCCGGGTCCGTTGCCGGCGTGATGCACGTGAAGAACCCGATCCTCGCCGCGCGGGCCGTGATGGACCGGTCAGAGCATGTGATGTTCGCGGGGCCGGGTGCGGACGCTTTTGCAGAAGCGCAGGGCCTCGAGATGGTGGAGAACAGCCATTTCGACACCGAGCGGCGGCGGAAATCGCTGGAACACGTGCTGAAAGAGCGCACGCGGACGGCAGCTGAGCGTCACGGTACGGTCGGCGCTGTCGCGATTGACAGCCATGGCAACCTGGCCGCTGCCACCACAACCGGCGGCATGACAGCCAAGACCCCGGGCCGGGTTGGCGATGCGCCCCTCGTCGGCGCCGCCACCTATGCCGAGAATGGCGTCTGCGCTGTCTCTGCGACCGGCCACGGCGAGTATTTCATCCGCGTCGGCGTTGCCAAGACGATCTGCGACCGGGTCAAGCTGGCCGGCGATTCCGTGGGCGAGGCGGCACAGGTTGCATTGGATGAAGTGGCGGCGCTCGGCGGGGACGGCGGCGTCATCGTCATGGACGGCGAGGGCAATGTGGACTTCGTCTTCAATTCTGCGGGCATGTATCGCGGAGAGATCAGCGCGAAGGGCGCAAGCACCGCGATCTTCCGGGCCGAGCCGGAAGGAGACGAATAGATGCAGATGCGAGACTTGGGAAAGTCCGGCCTGAAGACGGCGCCGCTGGTGCTCGGCGGGAACGTGTTCGGGTGGACGGCCGACAGGCAGACATCGTTCGACATCCTCGATGCGCTGATCGATGCCGGTTTCAATGCGGTTGATACCGCCAATGTGTATTCGCGCTGGGTGCCCGGCCATTCGGGGGGCGAGTCTGAGACGGTGATCGGCGAATGGTTTGCCGCGCATGGCAAGCGCGACAGGACGCTGCTGATCACGAAGGTCGGCATGGACATGGGCGAGGGCGGCAAGGGCCTGAGGGCCGATTATATCGTGGAGGCGTGCGAGGCCTCGTTGAAGCGCCTGCAGACGGATCATATCGACCTCTACCTGTCGCACGCCCCCGACCCGGACACGCCGATTGACGAGACGCTGGAGGCGCACCAGCGCCTGATCGATGCAGGCAAGGTGCGCGCCGTGGGCGGTTCGAACTATGACGGGGCGGGCCTCAAGGCGGCGCTCGGCGCGGCCGGCGACGGCAAGGCGCGCTACGAGGTGCTGCAGCCGCACTACAACCTGCTTGTCCGCGACCAGTACGAAGGCGCGCTGGAAGATGTGTGTGTTGCAGGAGGGCTTGGCGTGATCCCCTATTTCTCGCTGGCGAGCGGGTTTCTCACCGGCAAGTACCGAACTGAAGCGGACCTGAAGAAAAGCCCGCGTGGTGGCCAGATGAAGCCCCTCCTGGAAGGGCGCGGTCCCAAGGTGCTTGCAGCGCTGGATACGGTCGCCGCGCGGCATGGCGCGACACCGGCACAGGTTGCCCTCGCATGGCTGATGGCACGGCCGTCGATAACCGCCCCCATTGCCAGCGCGACGTCGGTCGACCAGTTGACGGACATCCTGCGTTCGGCTGCGCTCAGCCTGTCGACGGATGACATGACAGCGCTCGACGTTTGAGAAAATGAAGCAAGCCTTGGACGAGAAACGGTAAAGCCGAGGCAGAAATTACCAGCAGGGGTGACGATTAGCCCCTTTTCCGCATTAGCTTTGCGCGCTAGTGCGATGACCTGATTTCACGAAAGACCTGACATGACCAAGACCTGGGACAAATCCAAGCTGCCGTCGCGCCATGTGACCGAAGGGCCCGAGCGCGCGCCGCACCGTTCATACTATTACGCGATGGGCCTCTCGACCAAGGATATCAGGAAGCCTTTCGTCGGCGTGGCGTCGTGCTGGAACGAGGCGGCGCCCTGCAATACGGCGCTGATGCGCCAGGCGCATGCTGCCAGCAAGGGCGTCAAGGCCGCTGACGGGACGCCACGTGAGTTCTGCACGATCACCGTCACGGACGGCATCGCGATGGGGCATGAAGGCATGCGGTCGTCGCTGGTCAGCCGCGAAGTGATCGCCGACTCCGTCGAGCTGACCATTCGCGGACACTCGTATGATGCGCTGGTCGGTGTTGCCGGGTGCGACAAGTCCCTTCCGGGCATGATGATGGCGATGCTGCGCCTCAACGTGCCGTCGGTGTTCATCTATGGCGGGTCGATCCTGCCCGGCCGTTTCGAAGGCAAGGATGTCACGGTGATGGATGTGTTCGAGGCCGTTGGCGCCAATGCCGCCGGTTCGAACGACATGACGGAAGAAAAGCTGCACGCCCTCGAAAAGCTTGCCTGTCCCGGTGACGGCGCGTGTGGTGGCCAGTTCACGGCCAACACGATGGCCTGCGTGTCGGAAGCCATCGGCCTCGCCTTGCCGCTCTCCTCGGCCCTGCCGGCGCCGTATCTTGAGCGCGATGAATACTGCGCCGAAAGCGGCAAGGCGGTGATGCACCTGATTGAAAAGAACATCCGTCCGCGCGACATCTGTACGCGCAAGGCCTTCGAGAATGCCGCCGTGGTGGTTGCCGCAACCGGCGGGTCGACGAATGCCGGCCTGCACCTGCCGGCGATGGCGCATGAGTGTGGCGTCCAGTTCGACCTGAAGGACGTTGCCGAAATCTTCGCCAAGACGCCGTATATTGCCAGCCTCAAGCCGGGAGGCGAATTTGTCGCCAAGGATTTTGGCGAGGCCGGCGGCGTGCCGATGCTGATGAAGACGCTCTATGACGCGGGACTCATCCACGGCGACTGCATGACGGTCACGGGCAAGACGGTTGCCGAAAACCTGAAGGACGTGGTGTTCAACAAGGACCAGAAAGTGATCCGCGAGGCGTCTGACCCGATTTCGCCGAATGGCGGTGTCGTGGGGCTCTGGGGATCGTTGGCGCCGAACGGTGCCATCGTGAAGGTTGCCGGGCTCGAGAACCTCAAGTTCACCGGCCCGGCCCGTGTGTTCGATGGCGAGGCTGCCTGTTTCAAGGCCGTGACCGAGCGCGACTACAAGGAAGGCGACGTCCTCGTCATCCGCTATGAAGGCCCCAAAGGCGGCCCTGGCATGCGTGAGATGCTGTCGACCACGGCGGCGCTCTACGGGCAGGGCATGGGCGACAAGGTGGCCCTGATCACGGACGGCCGCTTCAGTGGTGCCACGCGCGGCTTCTGCGTCGGCCATGTCGGCCCCGAAGCCGCTGACGGCGGCCCGATCGGCCTGGTCCAGGATGGCGACATCATTGTCCTGGATGCCATTGCAGGCACGATCGACGTTCGCCTGACGCCAGCAGAACTGGAAGATCGCAAGCGCAACTGGAAGCCCCGCAAGACGATGTATGGCTCCGGTGCGCTGCAGAAATTCGCGAAACTGGTCGGCCCCGCACACGAGGGTGCGGTGACGCATCCGGGCTTCGATGGCGAACGCCACGTCTACGCCGATATTTGAGGCCTTTCAGCGCCGGTCCGGGTCAGTCTAGTATCCGGGCTTTGCCATTGGAGGCCCGCGCCGCATGACTGACCACACGCCCGACCTGCCCGGCGGGAACCCCGACCCGGTCGAACCGGAGATCGTCAATGCCCTGTCCGGTTTGCCGGAGGGGTTCGGTCATTTCGCCCGGGTGTTCCAGGACGAGATACGGCCGGCCCTGCAGGCGCGTGAGGGCGACCGGATTGCTGCCGTCGCAAAGGCCAGGCAGGCCCGCTATGTCGGGGGCGCCGTCGGTGTTCTCGGCGTCCTGCTCGGTCTGTTCGTGGCCAAGATGCCGTTTCTGGCCTTCGTTGGGGCGATCGTCGGATTCAGCTTTGTCTGGTGGGGCGGGAGGGACCTTGCCCACCTTGGCAAGGAGGCGAAGGCCCTGCTGGTCACGCCGGTCGCTCGCCAGTTCGAGCTGGGTTTCAACGCGGAACCGGGCCAGGTCGATTCGATTCACAAGCTTCGCGAGATCGGCATCGTGCCTGCCTGGGATCGCGACAGCTATGAAGACCTCGTGACCGGCCAGCGCAAAGGCGTCGATTTTGAACTGTTCGAGGCCCACCTGGAAGAGCGCCGCCAATCGACTGACGCCAAGGGCCGGACGCGGACGCACTGGGTGACGGTGTTCCGGGGCCAGTGCCTGCGCTTTGCCTTCGACAAGACGTTCTATGGGCGCACACTGGTCACGCGCGACGCCGGCTTTTTCAACCGCTTTGGCGGCGGGAAAGGCATGCAGAAAGCCGCGCTGGAGGATCCGGAATTCGAGAAGATCTTCGAGGTCTACACGACCGACCAGGTCGAAAGCCGCTTCCTGCTGACGCCGGACCTGATGCAGAAACTGGTCGACATGGAAAAGGCCTTTCATGGCGGCAAGCTGAAATGCTGCTTTGACGAGGGAGAGCTGTTCATCACGCTTCAGGGCAGCGACCTGTTCGAGCCCGGCAGCATGTTCAAACGCCTGGATGATCCCGAGCGCGTGCGTGAACTGCTGAAGGACTTCGCCGCCGTCTTCAATATCATCGACGCCGTCATGGCCAATCGCCGTGAACGGGATCAGGGCATGGGCGCCTGATCCCGCCAGGATGTCAGGCGGCCTGTGTCGGGGCGGGCGCGGGAAGGGCGTTTCCATCAAGAGGAAGCGCCGGAACGGTGAACGCAGCCAGCATTGCGATTGGCAGGACGAGGGTCCATTTCGGGGCCCAGCGGGCGTGGCAGAGCTCTGCAGGGATTTCCAGGGGCGCGACAAGCTGGTCGAGCGTCACAGGGGAGTCGAGGTTGAGTGCAGTCATGGCATGTCTCCGTGAAAACGCCGATAGTGAGCGAATAATCACAAATGGCCATCGAATCATGGCTGAAATACGGCGAAGTGAGCATTTGATCATGAATTTTCGGAACTCGTGTGCGGCCCCCCCAAACGTCAATTAGGGCCGGGATGTGGCGGGTCCATTCAGGTTTGCTTCAGCAAGGATGCCGCATTAAGCAGGCAAGTCAGAAGAAGAGGCCCACTGCATGATCCGCATTTTCCTTGCATCCGCCGCGTTGCTTGTCGCACTGCCAGCGATGGCCGATACGGTGCCGGCCCAGCAGATGCAGCGCTGCCAGGCGATGAAGGCGACTCTTGCGCCGAAACAGGCCGAGATTGATGCGGCCGCGAAACAGCGTGATGCATTGGCCGAGGCGGCGGAGGCCGAGGGCGAGGCGTATGAGGACGCGCAGGTGCTGCGCCTGGCGTCTGCGGCGAATGCGCAGGCCGCTGACGCGGCCAAGGCCAGGTTCGATGCGGCGCGTCGCGCGTTTGCGCAGGCCGAATTTGCCCTGCACGCCAATGTTCGCCAGTTCAACCAGGACGTTGCCGACTACAACCGGTCGTGCACGCCAGCGAAATAGACGTCAGTCCTCGAAGATTCCGATGACAGGCACGTGGTCCGACGGTTTGTCGAGCGTACGGGCCTTTCGGAAAATCTCGACACCGGACAGCCGATCGGCCGCCTGCGGGGAGCAGAGGATGTGGTCGATGCGGATGCCGTGGTCCTTCTGGAAGGCGCCGCCCTGATAATCCCAGAACGTGTACTGGTGCGCTCGCCCGTCGCATGTGTCGAACACGTCCGTCAGGCCGAGATTCCGGAGGCGCCGGAACGCCTGGCGCGATTCGGGAAGGGCGAGGGCATCGGCAGCCCAGACCGTCTCGTCCCAGCTGTCATTGACGCCGGGGATGACATTGTAGTCACCGCACAGCACGAACGCCTCTTCCTGCCGGAGCAGGTCGCGCGCGTGCCCTTCCAGTGCTTCCATCCATTCGAGCTTGTAATCGTATTTCTGGCCGGGTGCCGGGTTACCGTTGGGAAGGTACAGCCCGCCGACCCGAATCGGGCTGTCGGCCATGACCAGCGCTTCAATATAGCGTGACTGGTCGTCTTCCATCGTCGACAGGCCCTTGCGGATGTCGTCGAGCGGGTATTTCGACAGGAGGGCGACGCCATTGTAGGATTTCTGGCCGTGGACCGCGCAGGTCCAGCCCAGTTCCTCAAGCTCCATATAGGGAAATGCGTCGGTCTCGCATTTCAGTTCCTGCAGGCAGACGACGTCGCAATCTATCGCACCGAGCACTTCCAGCACGGTGGATAGGCGAGCCTTGATCGAGTTGACATTCCATGTGGCGATACGCATCTGCATTCCTTTAACAGCTTCGCCCCATTGTTCCAGCCGGAACGCATGGCTATGTTGCACGGCGAAACCAGCATTCAGGAGGCCCCCATGGGCTCAGTCGGACCGCTTCAGATCGTCCTCGTCATTGTGGTGGCATTGCTGCTGTTCGGTGGGCGCGGCCGAATCTCTTCCATCATGGGCGATATGGCCAAGGGCGTGAAGTCGTTCCGCAAGGGCCTCGCGGATGATGACGAGCCCAAGGCCGTCGACAAGGAAGACCTCGTCGACGTGACCCCGAAGAAAGACGAGTCGAAAGTCTCGTCATAGTGTTTCTGGTGGAGGGCGCATAATGCTGCCCGGCGTCGGTTTTTCCGAACTCCTCATTCTGGCCCTGGCGGCGCTCATCATTGTGGGCCCGAAGGACCTGCCGATGATGATGCGCAAGCTTGGCCAGTTTGTTGGCAAGGCGCGCGGCATGGCGCGTGAATTCCAGGCCGCCTTCGAGGACATTGCCCGCCAGAGCGAGCTGGAAGACCTGCGCAAGGAAATCGAAGACCTGAAGCGCAGCAATGCCATGACCGACGCCCAGGCGGACCTCGCCAATATGGAAGGCGAGATCAATTCCGCCGTCATGAAAAAATCCGGACAGGCCGCGCCCGACCCGGAACCGGCACCAGCCCCTGAGGCTGACGCGCAGCCCAAGTCCAAGGACGACGCTGCGTGAATACGACCCCACCCAAGGATGAACAGCCCGAAATTCTCGACGAAGTGGAAGCCAGCCGGGCGCCCCTGCTGGAGCACCTGACGGAGCTGCGTTCGCGCCTCATCCTGTCACTCGCAGTCCTGGGTGTTGCGTCGCTCGGCTGCTTTTTTGTCGCCCAGCCCATCTATGACTTCCTGCTCGCGCCATTCGCCGCCAAGGCAGAAGCGCTGCGCGGTGCACCGCTGGAACTCATCTTCACCGCGCCGATGGAATTTTTCTTCGCCAAGGTGAAACTGGCCCTGTTCGCGGGCATTTTCGTTTCGTTCCCGGTGATTGCCTGGCAGGCTTACGCCTTTGTTGCGCCGGGCCTGTACAAGCAGGAGCGCGGCGCTTTCTGGCCGTTCCTCGTCATCGCACCAATCCTGTTCACGCTGGGCGCCGCGTTCGTTTACGTGCTGATGCTGCCCATGCTGGCGCGGTTCTCGATCTCGCAGGAGCAGATCAACAGCGGCGTTGCAACGATCAAGCTGTTGCCCAAGGTGTCGGAATACCTGTCGCTGGTGATGGCCCTGATGCTGGCCTTCGGGATTTCCTTCCAGTTGCCGGTGATCCTGACCTTGCTGGGCAAGATCGGCATCGTGTCGGCGCAGACGCTGATCTCCGGCCGGAAGTATGCGATCGTCGTGATCCTGGCTTTCTCCGCGATTTTCACGCCACCGGACATTATTTCCCAGCTTCTGCTGACCGGTCCGGTCTACCTGCTTTATGAAATCTCGATCTTCAGCGTGAAGCTGATCGAGAAGAAGGAAGCCGAGCGGGAATCCACAGACGCAGCGGAATAGGTGGAATTCTGCGTCGCGCTGTTGCAAACCAACGCTGGATGTAGAAGATTCGGGATTCGCCCCAGCAGCGAATAAAGGAGAATCCTTTGCCACGCGTCAACAGCGTTCTCCTTGTCGATTTCGACAATATTTACGCTGCGACCGGGCCCGGATTCAGCGAGAATATCGACAATTGGGTGCTCTGGTTGGCCGACGGTGCGTTGTCTGAACGGCACAGGCGGCGCAAGTTCCTGACCAAGCGCGTCTACTGGAACCTGCAACACGATATACACAGGCCTGCTTTCGAGGCGGCCGGATTCGAAGTCTTCAACTGCCGGGCGTTTGCCAAGAGCAAGATTTCGGCGGGAAAGAGTTCTGCCGACATCGTGCTGACGATGGATGCAATCACGCTGTCCCTCCAGGAAAAGGATCTTGAAGAGATCATCGTTCTGACGACTGATTCGGATTTCGTGCCTGTGGTGAATCGGATTCAGGCCCCCGGCCTGCGCGTCGTGACCGCCGGCAAGGAGACGGACCCGACTTACGAGCTGTATTCCCAGCACGCCGACGCGGTTGTGCACATGTCTGCCCTGAAGGCGGCGTGTGACTATGAACGCACCAAGCGCAAATGGTATCGGTTGCGCAGCCCGGCCCCGGTGGTCGCCGCGCCCCGCCTGGTGCAGGAGCGCCGGTCGCCGCTGATGATGAAGGTGCGCGAAGCGGTGATGGACCAGATGGATGTGGAGAGCGGCGCGTCTGACGACACGCATCCTCACCTCACCCGCGCCGCAGAGATCGTGATGAACCTGGGCGCCCGTACGCCCGACCAGCCGATTTCGCGCGAAAAGATCATCAAGGCCCTGTCGGCCATCCCGGACTTCACGACGGTGCCGCGCAAGGGCGTGGCGGCCTGGTTCGGCCTGCGAAATTATGCGGTGCTGATGATGCGTCTGAGCACGATCGAACCGTGCATTGATGTGCGTCCGCAAAAGCGCAAGGGCGCGCAGGTGATCTGCCGGATGCCGGTGAAGGCGGAGCAGCCTGTGCCAACCGTTCAGGCGACCGGCCAGGCCTAGGCCCGCACGCGGGACATCCACCCTGAAACGCGCCTTCGGGCACCGCGGCCAGTGGACGGGGCCCGCGTGGGGCATTAGACGCAGGTGCAAACCCACATTCAGGACTGCCCCATGTTCGATATCCGCGCCATCCGAGACAATCCGGACGCTTTCCGCGCCGCCTGGAACCGCCGCAAGCCGGGACTGGGCGATATTGTCGACCAGATCCACGCGCATGACGCCGCCCTGCGCAAAGCGGTGACCGACAAGCAGGACGCCGAAAAGGTCCGCAACGAGAATTCCAAGCTGATCGGACGGGCGAAGGCGGAAAAGAACGAGGAAGAGGCCGCGCGTCTCATGGCCCTCGTCGCCGAAGCCAAGGACACGATCGAGGCTGCGGGTGAACAGGAGGCCGCCGCCAGGGCGCTGTTGGACGACATCCTGATGGGCCTGCCCAACCTGCCACTGGCCGACGTGCCGGAAGGCGAGGACGAAGAGAGCAATGTCGAGCAAGGCCGCTGGGGCGAGCCGAAACGAATCAATAATCCGAAAGACCATGCCGATCTCGGCGAGGCGCTGAAAAGCGATGCCGGTTTCCCGCAGATGGATTTCGATTCTGCCGTGAAGATGAGCGGTGCCCGCTTCGTCGCCCTGCGTGGGCCTCTCGCCCGCATGGAACGCGCGCTGGCCGCCTTCATGCTGGACCTGCAGACAGGTGAGCACGGCTATGAAGAAGTGAGCCCGCCGCTATTGGTGAAAGACCAAGCTTTGATTGGGACTGGCCAGCTGCCGAAGTTCGAAGAAGATCTGTTTACGGTCACCGGCATCGACGCAAAGACGATGAACTATCTCATCGACAGGTATGGTGCAGACCACGCCAAGATTTTGGCTGAAATTGAAGAACTAGAATCGAAACACTTTCTGATCCCCACCGCCGAAGTCCCGCTCACGAACCTTGTCCGCGAGCAGATCCTCGACGCCTCGCGTCTCCCGCTCCGCTTCACTGCGCACACGCCTTGCTTCCGTTCGGAAGCCGGTAGCGCGGGGCGCGATACGAAGGGCATGATCCGGCTGCACCAGTTCAACAAGGTCGAACTCGTCTCCATCGTGGAGAATGAGGAAGCCGGCCTCGCCGAACTCGAGCGCATGACAGGCTGCGCCGAGGAAGTCCTGAAACGCCTCGACCTGCCGTTCCGTCGCATGCTGCTCTGCACCGGCGACATGGGGGCAGGGGCGCGCAAGACATATGACCTCGAAGTCTGGCTGCCGAGCCAGAACACCTATCGAGAGATCAGTTCGTGCTCCTATTGCGGCGACTTCCAGGCCCGCCGCATGGATGCGCGCTTCCGCAAGGAGGCCGGCGCCAAGCCGGAATTCGTCCACACGCTGAACGGCTCCGGCCTCGCCGTCGGCCGCACGCTGGTCGCTGTCATCGAGAACTACCAGAACGAGGACGGCTCCATCACCGTGCCTGAAGTGCTGCGCCCATACATGGGCGGACTGGAGACCATCGCGTGAGAATTCTCCTCACCAATGATGACGGGATCAACGCGCCGGGCCTGTCGGTGCTGGAAGACATCGCCAAGGAACTCAGTGACGATATCTGGATCGCCGCGCCGGAAGAGGAACAGTCCGGCAAGGGGCGCGCCATCTCGCTGACCCAGCCGGTGCGCACCCGCAAGGTTGGCGCCAAGGCCTGGGCGATTGCCGGCACGCCGTCGGACAGTGTCCTTCTGGCCATGCAGGACCTGATGCCGGATGCGCCGGACCTGGTGCTGTCCGGGGTCAACCGGGGCCAGAACCTTGCCGAGGATACCAGTTTTTCCGGCACTGTTGCGGCGGCCATGTTCGGCATGCAGCTGGGCATTCCCTCGATCGCCCTCAGCCAGGCGCAGAGTTTTCGTGAGCGTGGCTCGCTGCCATGGGATACCGCCCGGGCCTGGGGCGCACGCACGCTGAAGCCGCTGATTGATCTCGGCTGGCCCAAGGACGTGGTGATCAACGTGAATTTCCCCGACCTTGAACCGGAAGATGTCCGGGGGATCCAGATCACGCGGCAAGGGGCCCGCGACGAGACGATCATCCATACCGACCGGCGCGAAGACCTGCGCGGCAACGATTATTACTGGATCGGGTACAAGGGAAAGCTGTCGAAGCCCGACGCGGGGACCGACTTGCGGGCGATCTATGACGGCTTTGTTTCTGTCACGCCCCTGCATGTGGACTTGACGCATGAGGCGTTCCTGAAAAAGCTCCGCGAGTCATGGCAGAGCTGATCGCAGACCCTTTTCGCGCCGCGCGGCTTGTCCTGCATCTCCGGCAGGAAGGGATTACTGACGACGGCGTCCTGAAAGCGATGGAGACGATCGACCGCGCCGCCTTTGTGGATGGCGATGCGCTGGCACGGTTGGCGTTCGAGGATTGCGTCTTGCCGATACCGTGCGGGCAGATCATTCCGCGCCCCGCAGTCACCGGGCAGTTGCTGCAGGCCCTTGAGATCCGGCAGGTGAGGGAAGCGCGCATCCTGCTGGTGGGCATGGGCAGCGGCTATACGGCAGCGCTTGCCGCGCAGCTGGGCGCTGATGTCTTCGCAATGGACCGGTTCCGGCGCCTGTGCGACGCCGCGCGGATGCGCATGCTGGACCTCGGACTGGGCAATGTCGCGGTCCGGTGCGGCGACGGATTGAACGGCTGGCCGGAGCGCGGACCCTATGACCGGATCCTGCTGACAGGGTCTGTGCCGGACGTGCCGGACCTGCTGCTTGGCCAGCTGGCAAAGGGAGGCGCCCTCATTGCGCCGGTCTCGACGGGCGCTACGCAGCATCTGTTGCGGATACAGGCCGACGGGTCACGACAGAGGCTGGCGATCGCTCACCCGCTTCCTGCATTGGTCGAAGGGACGTCCAAGGCGCTTTGAACGTCGATTCGCGCCGCTGCAGGGCTTGTTTGCCAAGGTTCGCGGCCACAGCTATAGGGGCATGACTTTCGCGCGATAGCCCTCCGGGTCCGTACCGCGTACCATGATTAAAGGGAGAGGATCACCATGCCGAAGAGAATCGCCGCCATGTCTGTCGTTTTTGCGGCCCTGGCGTTGCCAGCGATCGCGCAGGAGGGCCCACCAGCGGCCGGACCAGGCGTGATGACGCAGGTCCTGTTCTTCCTGCCGCTTGTCCTGATCTTCTATTTCCTGCTTATCCGCCCGCAACAGCAGCGCGCCAAGAAGCACCGGCAGATGGTTGAAGCCGTGAAGCGTGGCGACACGGTGGTGACGTCCGGCGGCCTGATCGGCAAGGTTGCCAAGGTTGGCGAAACAGAAGTGACAGTCGACCTTGCTGAAAACGTGCGGGTTCGCGTCATCAAGGCCATGGTCGTTGAAGTGCGCGGCAAGAACGAGCCTGTCGCCGCGAACGACTAGCCGTTGCCAGCGTAATTTTAGGACGAATTCATGCTTCAGTTTCCACCGTGGAAGATCAGCCTCATCCTTGGCGTCATGCTGTGGGGGACGCTGATGGCGCTCCCGAACCTCGTCAACATGTCCGGCGCACCGGGATTCCTTCCGAAGAATGGCGTCAATCTTGGCCTCGACCTTCAGGGTGGGGTCTACCTGATGATGGAAATCAATCCGGACGAGGTTGTTGCCAACCGGCTGGAAGTGTTCGCCATCGATGTGCGCAATGCGCTCAGCAACAAGGACGGCAAGCCCCTGATCGGCCACTTGTCGGAAGTTGATGGCCGCACACTCAATGTCCGCCTGACCCGTCCCGATGCCGATGGCAATTATCCGATTGATGACGCGGTGACCCGGATCCGAAAGCTGAATGGCAGCGTCGAGGGCGCGATCGGCGGCGCCAAGACCTATGAAATCGAAGCGGCAAGTCCGCAATTGATCAAGGTCTCGGTGCCGGCGACAGCCGAAGAGGCCCTGATGAAAGGCGCCCTGGCCAAGACGATGACCATCGTCCGGCGCCGGGTCGACCCGGAAGGCGTCAGCGAAATCTCGATCACGCCGCAGGGAAATGACCGCATCATCCTTGAAGCGCCTGGTGAGCCGGATGCGACACGCCTGAAAAACCTGCTCAGCCGCGACGGACGAATGACTTTCAACCTGGTCGATAGCAGTCCGTCCTCGATTGCTGCAGCCGAAGCCGGCGTTGTCAAACCCGGCTATCACCTGCTGACCGGGCCTGAGACCGGCCCGCTGCTGGTACGTGACATTCCGGAAGTTGTGGGATCTGACATCGCGACCGCAAGCCAGGGCTATGACGACGGCAACCGGCCGCAGATCAATTTCCGCCTCAACGGAAACGGTGCCTCGAAATTCTACCAGACGACGCGCCTGAACTCCGGCAAGCTGTTCGCCATCGTCCTTGACGGTACGATCATGTCGGCCCCGCGCATCAATGAACCAATCCCCGGCGGCAGCGTCCGCATTACCGGCAGTTTCACGCTCGAAGAGGCCCAGGACCTGGCTGCAATCATCGAGGCCGGTGAAATGCCGGCGAAGGTCCAGTTCCTGGACCAGCGGACTGTCAGTGCCACGCTTGGCCGGGATTCGATCCGCGCCGGTATTCGCGCATCCCTGATCGGCCTCGGCCTGGTCGCCCTGTTCATGATCATCGCTTACGGCCTGATGGGCTGTTTTGCCGTTGCGTCGCTGTCGGCGAACATTGTCCTGATCGTCGGCGGACTGTCGGGCCTCGGCGCGACGCTGACGCTTCCCGGTATTGCGGGGATCATCCTGACGATTGGTATGGCAGTTGATGCCAACGTGCTGGTCTTCGAGCGGATCAGGGAGGAGCACCGGGCCGGCCGGTCGCCCTTGACCGCCGTCCAGGCTGGCTACGAACGGGCGCTGTCGACAATCCTGGACGCAAATATCACCACCTTCATCGCCGCGACGATCCTCTACCTGCTCGGTTCGGGGCCGGTGAAGGGATTCGCCGTGACACTGGCCATCGGTATCGTCACGTCGGTGTTCACGGCCTTTGTCATCACACGGTGGCTCACGGTCATGTGGCTCAAGGGCTTCCGTCCGCGCAAGCTCGCCGTCTAGGCCATCAGGAGAAGAGACAATGCTACTCAAGTACTGGCCTGCAACCACGAACCTGAAGTTCATGAGCCTGCGCATCGGTGGCGCACTCCTGTCCGTTCTGATGATCACGGCTTCCATCTATTTCCTTGCCACACGTGGACTGAACCTCGGCGTCGACTTTGCCGGTGGCACCGTCATGGAGCTGCAGCAGACCGATACTGTCACGGTGGAGTCCGTGCGCGCCGCCATGCCATTTCCCGCCGAAGTCAACAGCGCCGTTGGCACCGACGCGCGGTCAATTGTCGTGGTGAAATTCGGTGCGGCTGATCCGTCGAAGCTGGGCGACGAATTTGCAAGCCTCGCCCCGGCGGCGCAGGCCGAACGGGCCCAGCAGGTCACGAATGACATTGTTGCAGAGACACTGAAGGACAAGCTGGGACTGACGGACGAAGACTTCCTGCGGGACGATTCGGTCGGCCCGAAAGTATCCGGAGAGCTGTTTAGATCGGGCATCATGGCGCTGGTTGCCGCGCTGGTGCTGATGCTGGCCTATATCTGGTTCCGGTTCGAGTGGCAGTTCTCCATCGGGGCCGTTGCCGCGCTTGCGCACGATGTCATCATAACGCTTGGCGTCTTCGCGCTGCTGCAACTGGAATTCAACCTGACGACCATCGCGGCGTTGCTGACGATCATTGGTTATTCCATGAACGATACGGTCGTCGTGTTTGACCGCGTCCGCGAGGAGCGCCGAAAATACAAGAAGATGGCCGACCGGCAGGTGATCGATCAGTCGCTGAACCTGACCTTGTCACGCACGCTGTTGACGTCCGGTACGACGCTCCTGGCCCTGTTCGCGATCTTCTTCCTCGGTGGCCCCGTCCTGCGCGGCATGAGCTTCGCGCTGATCTGGGGTATATTTATCGGGACGTATTCCTCGATTTTCATCGCATCAGCGATTGTCCTGTCGCTGGGAATGGACCTCAACAAGAAACCTGCCGAGGATGTCCAGGGCTTCCAGGGTGTCAGTCGCTGATCACGACGGTGCGGTCTTCCAGGGCCGCGATCGCTGTCTCCGGCGAGTCCGAATGAACCAGTAGCGACCTGAAGCTGCCCGGCGTGAAACCGCCATCGATGATCTTCTCCATGAGGTCGAAGAAGGGTTCCCAGAAGCCATCCTCGTCCAGGAACGCCATTGGCTTGGCGTGCAGCCCGAGTCGCGCCCATGACAGGATCTCGACGGCTTCTTCCAGCGTGCCGATACCACCGGGCAGGACGATGAAGGCGTCTGATTCGTCGAACATCATCTGCTTGCGCGTGTGCATGTCCTCGACGATCCTGTGCTCGACATCCTCGTAAACGCGCTCTTTCTGCAGCAGGAAGCGTGGCATGACGCCCAGCACGTCGCCGGCTGATTCATGCGCCGCCCGTGCGCAGGCGCCCATCAGGCCGACGCCACCACCGCCATAGACGAGGCGAATGTCGCGCTTTGCCAGCTCGCGGCCGAGTTCCTCGGCAAGGGCGATATAGCCCGGGCCGACGGCATCGGAGGCCCCGCAATAGACGCAAATTGATTTCAGCTTCTTCATGGCATTTCCGGCTTTCAAAACGACGCGCAGAGATAACGACTGCCACGCCGGAATGCCAGTTCCAATGGCTGTTGGATTTCCCCGACCGCAATTGCCGTTTTGTCTTCACCCGATTCCGTCCCATATGGCCGGAATGACAGAAACGACAGACACACCCAGCAATCACGACAAGATCGATAGCGCTGATGGCGGCATTGGCGTCTCGGTCCTGCGGATTCTCAAGCTGCTGGCGCGGCCCGAACTTGCCAAATGGCGTCCCGTCATGGCGATTGCCGTATTACTGACACTTGGCGCGTCCGTCCTGGAAGTCGTGTCGCCGCTGGTGCTTGGGCACGCGATCAACCAGGCTGCGCCTGAACCGGGCGAGCCGGCTGCCTTCGCTGCTGCGGCGATGTGGCTGGCGATCGGAATCGGTGTGCGCTTCCTGGCGGCGGCCATGCCCCAGATGCGTGACTATTTCTTCGCCCCCGTCAGCCAGGATGCCCAGCGGCTTGCGAGCGTGGATGCGTTCGGGCACGCCCAGTTGCTGTCCCTGAATTTCCATCAGACCCGGCGTACAGGTGCGTTGAACCGGGTCATTGAGCGCGGCGCCGGAGCGATCGACTACCTGATTCGTTTCCTGGCCTTCAATATCGGGCCGACCTTCATCCGCCTGTTCCTCGCCTCGATCGCGCTGGGTATCGCGTATGACTACCGGCTTGCGTTGATCGCGATCGGAACGATCATAATCTATGTCGTCGCCACCGTGATCATCACCGAATGGCGGGTGCGCCAGCGGCGGCGCATGAACGAGGCCGACACGCACTTCCGGGCGATGGCGGTTGATATCCTGACCAATTTCGAGACCGTGAAGGCGTTTGCAGCCGAGCGCCGCGAGACAGGCCGTTTCGACACCGCGATGGGCACCTATAACGACCGCTACGTTGAAACCGTCCGCAGCATGTACATCCTGAATGCTGTGCAGGCGCTGGTCATGAACTTTGGCCTTTTGGCCGTGATGGTCCTGTCGGCCTGGAACGTCATCGGCGGCAAGATGCAGATCGGCGACCTGACGGCTGTCATGCTCATGCTGTTGTCGCTGTACGCACCGCTGAACATCCTTGGCTGGGCGTGGCGAGAGATCAAGCAGGGAGCGGTCGACCTCGAGAAGCTGTTCGGGCTCCTGTCGATGAAGGCGGACATTTCCGATGCGCCGGACGCTGTGGATATCGTGTCGCCGCGCGGTGAAGTTGCCTTCGAGAACGTGGCTTTTTCGCATGAGGGCCGGGCCGTGGGCGTCAGCGATGTCAGTTTCCACCTCGCTCCCGGACGCAAGATCGCGTTCGTTGGCACGTCCGGCGCCGGCAAGTCCACGCTGCTGAAGCTGTTGTTCCGATTCTATGACGTCGATTCCGGGCGTGTCCTGGTCGACGGCAAGGATGTTCGCACCCTGACGCAGGAATCGCTCCGCAAGACGCTGGGGCTCGTGCCGCAGGACGTCGTCCTGTTCAATGATACGATCCGTTACAATATCGGCTATGCGCGGCCAGACGCTTCCGAGGCGGAACTGCGCGATGCCGCCCGCCGGGCACAACTGCTCGAATTCATCGATAGCCTGCCCGATGGCTGGGATACGCGGGTCGGTGAACGCGGACTGAAACTGTCTGGCGGCGAAAAGCAGCGCGTGGGGATTGCTCGTGTGATCCTGTCAGACCCGGCGATCCTCGTGCTGGACGAAGCAACATCTGCCCTGGACAGTGCCACCGAGGCCGCCGTCCAGGACGCCCTGGAGGAGGCCGCCGAGGGACGCACGACCCTGATGGTGGCCCACCGCTTGTCGACCGTGAAGTCCGCCGACGAGATTCTCGTCCTGGAAGCGGGCAGGGTGATTGAACGCGGGAACCATGCGAGCCTGCTGGCAAAAGACGGCAAATATGCTGATATGTGGGACCGGCAGGCCAAAAATGCCGATCTGGCGCTGGTCGCCGAGTAATTCTTGCCCGGGGAAGGGGCCACTGGAATGCCTGAAGACATTGATCGCAAAAGCATGCCCTGGATGACCGCCGGGATAGATTGGGAGGGCGTCGCAGCTGCACTGGGCGCCTTGCTGGTGGCGCTGCTGCTCGGAGCAATATGGGGGCCGCTGTTCTGGATCGGCTTTGCCGGTGTCATCCTGGCGATCTTTGCTGCGCGCTGGTCCCATCGAACGCCGCCAGACATGGCCAGCGGCGTGGTCGCGCCATGCGATGGCGTGATTGTGTCCATTGAAAGCGTCGAGCCACCTTCCGAATTGCGCCTGAACGAAACCCGTGCGACGCGCATTCGCATTGCATCAGCACCAACAGCAACCAACAAGCTCTACACCCCGATTGCAGGCAGCCTGGAGTCGCTGATCGTGCAAGCGGGAGAAGCTGGCGTCCTGTTCGCCATGCGGCCGGACGATGACGGACTGTCGATCGCGTACCTGACGTTCGAAAGCCGCGGGCAACAGGTGGGCGTCAGGCTGGCAACGGGCGGATTCGGCCCGCGCATGGAATTGACGACGGAAGCAGGCGACATTGTACGCCTCGGCCGTCCCTTTGGCACGCGCAGGCTTGGCGGATGGTGCGATGTCTATGTACCCGCGAGCGTCGGGCGCCTGGTCTGGCCCGGGCAGACCGTGGTCGGTGGTGAAACCGTATTCGGCCGCCTGAAGACACAAGGCGACACAGAACTGCCAAGCGACAGCCCGGAAGCCGAAGATGACGTGGCCGAAACGGACGAGCCGTTGGCGATCGAGGCCGAGCCGGAAGACGACGACGATTATCCTTCGCCGGAGGACGTGTCCGTGCCGGATGACCCGGCGGAGATATTCGCCCGGCTGCGTGAAGCGGCGCGCAAGCACGAAGAATAGGGATGGTGTGCCGTCGGGTAGCGATTCAGGGCCCCGGGAATGCGGGCTGTCCCGTCGTCACCCCGAATAGGCTGAAATTGCCCCCAGCAGTTTGGTGACTTCCTCGCGCTCCTGCATCGACAGTTCCGGACGCCATATATCGAAGAGCAGCACCACACGGGTCTGGTCTGCCTCGTTCTTCGCTTCATGCTCGATACTGTCGTCGAAAGCGAGCAGCTCGCCTTCCTTCCAGTGACGCGTCTCGTTGCCAACCCGCAGCCAGGCCGGACCGGGCACAAGCACAGGGAGATGACAGATCAGGCGCGTGTTGATGAGGCCGTGATGAGGCGGGATGTGGGCGCCCGGCTTCAACAGCGAGAACAGGACCGAGGGCGCCTGGCCAGGCAGGTAGTCGAGGGGCAATTCATCAAATGCTGCCGCCGTGACGGGGCACCGGGCGCAGTTTTCTTCGACGCGAGCGCCGTCTTTCCACAGGTAGAACGCGCTCCAGTCGTCATTTCCAACCAGGTCATGGCTTTTGACATGCGGTCGGCTTTCGTCCCGTTCCAAGTAGGGGCGGAACGCCGCATGGTCAGCGAGGACATTCCGCAATTCCTGCTGGATTGCCGGTGTCTTGGCTTCAAGACCGTCAGCCCATGCGAACGCCGTTCGGTCGTAGAACTGGATCTGCGGCAGGGCCGGAAAATAGTACTTGGTGGGTTGCTGCAGGTATATCTGGGACTTGCCGAGCAGGATTCTGACCGATTGGTCGAAGCGGGCAGAGCGCGCGGCTGTCGGCAGGCGGGACTCGATGAATGCCTCGTACTGGCCGGCATATTCGCCGAGACGGGTCGAGGCGCGCTGCAAGCCTGCCTGGAACCCGTCGGGCACAGGACCTTCATGCAATTGCACGGCCTGCAGGGCGCTGCCATAGGCCCGGCTGGCATCCTGGGTTTTGTCGCTGGCGTGGAGGACGTCACCAAGCAGGAGAAGCGCGCCGATATCCCGCGGGGCCTCTCGCAGGACGGACTGCAGGTCGGCCGCCGCGTCGGCGAGGCGGCCGGCGCGGGCATGTTCGAAGGCGGATCGCTTGCGGGCGTCGAGAGTTGCGGCAGGGGTCATGCCCCGACATGGCCGAATGCGGCAGGCAAGGTCAATATCCACCGGACGTGAGAAGCGACCGAGACGCGTGCAACCTGGCAGAGAGTCGTGTATCCTGAAGAGGTGACCGAGCGGGACCGGCCAGCCTGCTGAGGGGACCAGGATGAGCTTTCAATTGACGAAAAAGGAGGTGCTGTTCCGGCAGCGACTGCTGAAGGCTTCGGGGTTTGATCCGAACGGGCTGGATGGGATTTGGGGCCGGAACACTGAGGCGGCAGATCAGGCCTTCATGGCGGCAAGCGCAGCCCTGCAGACGGAGCTTGGGGTGTTTGACGAGCGATCGGAGCGCAATATCGCGGGTCTGCACATTCGGGCGCAACACTTCGCGCGCACCTTTCTTTCCAACGCTGCCGCGTTTCCCTTCACAGTCCGGATAATCTCCGGAACCCGCACCTATGCTGAACAGGATGATCTTTACGCCCGGGGGCGATGGGGAAGGGCGGGGCCGAAAGTCACGAATGCCAAGGGTGGCCAGAGCAACCACAATTTCGGAATTGCCTGGGATGTCGCCCTGTTCGAAGGTGGCCGCTACATGGACGGCAGCGCCACACATGATGCCCAGGCCTACCGGGACCTTGCCGGACATGCGCTGGTTGATGGCCTGGAATGGGGTGGAGCATGGCGGACCTATCGGGATCCACCGCATTACCAGGTGGCAAGCCCGTATAACCGCATATCGGATATCCGGGACCGGTTCGAGGCGGGTGAATCCTATGTCTGACCTGCAGTTTCCGACGAGTCGGACGGCATTCAGGCTTGCCCGGTAGCGCAGGACTCAGCTAAACGGCGCCATGACAGAGCAAAGACACGAACGCGCCCTTATCGTCGATTTCGGCAGCCAGGTGACGCAACTTATCGCCCGGCGCCTGCGTGAGAGCGGCGTCTATTGCGAAATCCATCCGTTCAACAAGGTCGACAAGGCGTTCCTCGAGGCCTACGCGCCGCAGGCCGTCATCCTCTCGGGTGGTCCGTCGAGCGTATACTGGGACAATGCCCCGATGGCCGACAAGGCCATATTCGAGGCGGGCATTCCGGTTCTGGGCATCTGCTACGGCCAACAGGTGATGATGCACCAGCTGGGCGGCACGGTCGAAGGTGGGACGAGCCGGGAGTTCGGCCGCGCCTTCATCGAGAAAGTCGTCGATGACCCCTTCCTTGAAGGCCTGTTGGAAAGCGGAGAACAGGAGCAGGTCTGGATGAGCCACGGCGACCATGTGGCCGAGATGGCACCGGGCTTCGGTGTCATCGCTAAGTCGCCGGGTGCGCCCTATGCGATCATTGCCGACCCCGAGCGGCGCTTCTACGGCACCCAGTTCCATCCGGAAGTCGTGCATACGACACATGGGCGCGAGATCCTGCGCAACTTCACGCACGGCGTGGCCGGCATGAAGGGCGACTGGACGATGGCTGCCTACCGCGCTGAGGCGATCGAGAAGATCCGCGCGCAAGTGGGCAAGGGCAAGGTGATCTGCGGCCTGTCGGGCGGCGTGGATTCCTCCGTCGCGGCCGTGCTGATCCATGAAGCCATCGGCGAGCAGCTGACATGCGTCTATGTTGATCATGGTCTGATGCGGGCGAACGAGAGCGAAGAGGTCGTGAGCCTGTTCCGCGAGCATTACAATATCCCGCTGGTGCATGTGGACGCGTCGGACCTGTTCCTCGGCAAGCTGGACGGCGTGTCGGACCCGGAGACGAAGCGCAAGATCATCGGCGGCCTGTTCATCGATGTGTTCGAGGCCGAAGCGAAGAAGATCGGTGGGGCGGATTTCCTGGCGCAGGGCACGCTGTATCCTGACGTGATCGAAAGCGTTTCAGCGCTCGGCGGGCCATCCGTCACGATCAAGAGTCACCACAATGTGGGCGGCCTGCCAGAGCGCATGAACATGAAACTGGTCGAGCCGCTGCGTGAATTGTTCAAGGACGAAGTGCGCGCGCTGGGGCGTGAACTCGGCCTGCCGGAGGCGTTCGTCGGGCGCCATCCGTTCCCCGGGCCGGGCCTCGCGATCCGCATTCCGGGTGTGATCACGCGCGAAAAGGCGGATACGCTGCGCAAGGCTGACCTGATCTATATCGACGAGATCAAGAAGGCGGGACTGTATGACGAGATATGGCAGGCTTTCAGCGTGCTCCTGCCTGTCAACACGGTGGGCGTGATGGGAGACGTGCGGACCTATGAAGCCGTGCTCGCATTGCGGGCCGTAACGTCGACCGATGGCATGACGGCAGACTACTACCCGTTCGAGCACGCCTTCCTCGGCCGCGTCGCAACGCGCATCATCAACGAAGTGCAAGGCGTGAACCGGGTTGTCTATGACGTGACCAGCAAGCCACCCGGAACCATCGAGTGGGAATAGCGGCGGGGCTAGGGCGCGCTGGTTAATAAGGGCGTAACCGCACGACCCACCAGGCGATTGATGGTCTGTTGGCCAGCGCCCTTTATGAGTGGCATGAGGTTCGTCCCGGCCCTTTGACGCAGTTCTTTCATCACAGCATCCAGATCATCGGTGTCGATTTCGAACAGGGTCAGGTATTGGCGCATGTTCTCGTGCGCCTTCTGGAGCCGGAAGCGCTGGGCTGAAACAAAGCCAGGCACGTCCAGGACATCAGGCATGTGTTGGCATTCGTACCATTCTCGATATTCGTCGTCTTCTTCGTCCGGTCCCACCGTGATGATGATAAAACAGTAGCGTTCCATCAGAGTCCTCCCTCTTTATATTTTGTGACGATGATTTTGTCTGGGTGTTCGTCGGGAATCCTAGGTGTAAGCGTCAACAATGGCCTCCGATCCAGCATAACACTTCCCGCCCGGCTCTCACTGACTGGCCCGCTCTTGCGCGCATGTCGAGTCCCGTTGAGTTCATGTAAGTATATGATGTTTATAATAAAAATATTCTCTTCGGCATGTTTGTGCCGGTTCGCCCAGTCCTGACTTCCGGCTCTTGGGTCTTATCGGGATGGGGGGCAGGGAAAAACACATCAATTCACAGGCTTTCATCCTCAATTGCTGACCTGCATACTCGTTGTTATGAGGGATCATCACTTTTACGACTTAGTCCTTCTTGCCGAGTAGCTTGTGACCTGACGTCTGAGTAAGGCAAATCAAAAGCAGATACCAAAAAGGTACTAAGGGGAGGAATTATGAAACAGGTTTCAATAATCATTGCGGCTTTGACCGCGGTTTCGGTGACGGCGATCTCCGCAGGTATGCCGGCCAATGCGCAGGAGGCGGTGGCGGTTGCAGGCGATACCGTCGGAGAAGATGCGTCGAGGAAGCTCGGGACGGTCACCGTCACGGCGCGCCGCGTCGATGAAAGTGTGCAGGACGTGCCTTTGGCCATTACGGTCATTGATGAGTCCGTTCTCGCAGATTCGGCGATCTCGAATATTCGTGACCTTCAAGGATTTGCCCCCTCCCTCTACCTCGCGAGCGGACCGGGTGGACCGAGCGCTGCGAATGTCGGCATCCGCGGCCAGACCCAGGCTGACACGCTTCTCACGACTGATCCTTCCGTCGCTGTCTATGTCGACGAAATCAGCCGGCCACGGCAAATCGGCCTGCGGGCAGCATTGTTTGATGTCGGACGGATCGAAGTGCTGAAGGGCCCACAGGGCACACTGTTCGGCAAGAATACGACGGGCGGCGCTTTGCTGGTCTATTCAAAGCGTCCCGATTTTGATGGTCTGAGCGGCTATGTCGACTCCGTGGCAGGCAATCTGAATACGGTTGAAGTGTCCGGCGCCGTCACCCTGCCGATCATCGCTGACAAGATGGCTATCCGCCTTGCCGGCAAATCGTCCCAGAATGACGGCATCGGCCAGAACGCCCTTGGCCAGAACCTTGGCGAGACGAATGACAAGGCGGCCAGGGCCTCGCTGCTCTGGGAACCGACCAGTAATATCGAATGGCTCGCGACGGCCGACTGGACGGAATCGGAGACGACCGGATCTGTCATCAAGGTCGTTCATGTCAATGACCTCGTCATCGATCCCAACACGCTGCGCGTGGGCAATGCCCTGAACTCGGTTGTGACGGCGGCGCGCGTCGAACTCGGCCTGCCAGCAACGGTCGAGGGGATTACAGCGGCCTACAATGCGTTTTCGGATTCCGCATTGAATACCGGCGGGTTCTACGAGACCAATGGCGCAACACCGGTGTCCGGACACTTGGAGCTGTGGGGTGGATCGTCTGACCTCAAGGTCGATATTGGCTCTGTCATGCTGCGGTCGATTACCGGTTACCGCGACACCAGCCGCAACGACATCCAGGATTATGCCCAGACTCAGTTTGACCTGCTGCGTCCAAACAATTTTACCTATTCCAGCAGCTTCACGCAGGAATTCCACATCGTTGACAACATTGATGACCGCCTGTTCTGGATCGTCGGCGCCTTCTACAATTACGAAGACGGTCGCGAGGGCAGCACCACGCCGCAGCTGACGGCGATTAATCCCAACAGCCCGAGCATGACGGCCTATTCTGCGACGAATGAGAATATCTCGGTGTTCGCACAGGCCGAATATGAGTTGACCGACACACTCAGGCTCACGGGCGGTGTTCGCTATTCCGAAACCCAACAGGAAGTGATCAGCCGCAATGCGAATGGTGGGGGCTGCACTTTGCCACCGGAGCTTTTGGATACGCCGGGAGTGTGTGCAGCGACTTTCAATACGGATGCGGCCCAACCGTCCTACCTCGCCAGCCTTGACTGGAAGCCGAACGAAGATCTGTTGATATACGTGAAGGCTGCCAGCAGCTTTCGGGCTGGCGGCAACAATGTGCGGGGCAGCAGCGATCCGATCACCTTTTCACCTTTCGAGCCTGAAGAAGCGACGGAATACGAAGTTGGTTTCAAGAGCGATCTGGCTGATGGTCGGCTGCGGCTGAATGCGGCGACGTTTTACACCGAGTACAAGAACATCCAGCGCAGCACGACGGTCAGCCGCAACAACAATCTCGCGACCTTCGTCACCAATGCCGCCGAAGGGCGTGTCTATGGCGGTGAAATCGAGGCGTGGGTGGTCCCGACCGACAATCTCGAGTTCAGCGGCTCGCTCAGCTATGTCGATGCCGCTTATGAAGAGTGGCAGGATGCGATCTTGGGTGATCGGACAGACGAGAAGTTCGCCATACCTGAGCTTCAGTATTCGCTGACGGCAAAATACACGGTGCCGTTGGGCGGCAATGATCTCAGCATCTTCGGTGCATGGCGGTGGCGCGACGATGTCGAGTTCCGGTCAGAGGCCATCAATACCAACACCGTCACCCAGAAAGGTTTCGGCCTACTTGAGGCCCGCATATCCTACCACCTCTCCGACTATAATCTGGATATTTCGGCCTTCGGTAAAAACATCCTAGACGAGAAGTACTATACTGGCTTCCTCGCTTTCGACACCAACCTTGGATACAATATCGGTTATGTCGGGGACCCGGCGACCTTCGGTGTAGAGGCCCGTTACCGCTTCGGCGCACAATAAGGCCGGCACTGTTATGTGCCCGTCCAAACATTCCTGAGAAAATCGCGCTGGCACCTAGGTCGTGTTGATGACTTTTTGGTGTCGGCGCGTTCTCAATTGTCCTTTCACGAGCGCCGCGCGCTCTGATGCAATCCCGGAGATTTCCGAAGCGCCAACCCCGAGCCAGGGAAGGGCGTGAGTTCATTCTCAACACTGGAGAGGAAACGCCGATGTCTGAAGTGGCCGCACCTGACAAGAGCACCCAATCTGGGTCACGCACGGAGCGGTTGAAAACACCGATTTCCGCTGTTGCGATCGTGACCCTCAGCGTTCTCATCGTTTTTTACCTCATGTCGTTCGCCGACAAGCAGATGTTCTCGCTGCTGGTCGACCCGATCGGCGCGAATCTGGGTTTGAGCGATGTCCAGCTCGGTGTGCTGAACGGCATCGCATTTTCGTCGATGTACATCACCGGCGTGCTTGTCGCCGGCTGGTGCGTCGACCGGTTCGAAATCAAGACCGTCCTCTTTTTTGCCGTCGCTTTCTGGTCGTTTTCAGCGGCCTTTTCAGGGTTGGCGAATGATTTCACCACCTTGTTTGTCGCGCGGGGCGGGGTCGGCCTTGGCGAGGCTTTCCTGCCGCCAGCGGCCTATGCGCTTCTGGCGGCGACCTTTCCGCGGGACCGGTTGGCCTTCGCGAATGGTGTCTATCATGCCGGCGCGAATATCGGCGCAGTCTTGACCCTGATTTTCGGGGGGATGTTGATTGGTGCCCTGACCCGTCTCGGTACGATTGATCTGCCCTTCGTCGGGGAAATCCAGGGCTGGCAGGGCGCGTTCATCGCAACGGGGCTGCCGGGTATCGCACTCGCCTTTCTCGCATTCTTCCTGCCCCGCATTCGCAAGCACCGGACGGTCGAGCAGATGGCTGCCGCGGCCGCGAAGGCCAAGGCTGCAAAAGAGGTCAGCTTTTCCGGATTTGTCATGCAGAATCCCGGACTGGTTGCGGCGCATGTTCTCGCCGTCGCGCTCCTTGCGGTTCTTGCCTATTCGCTGATTACCTGGAGCCCGGCCTATCTCGGGCGCACCTTCGGCTGGTCGCATGAGCGCATCGGCTGGACACTCGCTGCCGGGTCCGCCGCTGGCGGCGTTGGCAATATCTTCTGGGGTTATGTCTGCGACCGGTATTACCGGAAGGGATACAATGATGCCGCTTACCGTGTGTTCAGTTTCGCAACAGTGATCGGCATTCCGTTCATCGTCGCCGCGTTTCTGATGAAGAGCGAACAGTGGTTCATCCTGTTCTACGCCGTCGCATGGTTTACCGCGAGCAGCTTCGGCCCGCTGGTGACGGCGGTGCAACTCTTCGCGCCGTCAGCTCTGCACGGGCGGTTGGTCGCGCTACAGACCTGCTTTGTCGGCCTCTTCGCAATTGGCGGCGCGCCGCTCATCGTGGCGATTCTCGCGGATGTTTACGGTGGCGAAGCCTATCTCGGCGAGGGCATCGCCACGACGGCAGCCGTCGTTGGCGGCGGAGGCGTCCTGTTGCTGGTGTTGGCGACAAAGCCGCTGCGCAAGGCAGTCGTCCTTCAGAATTCCGTTCACGATGCCGCTCAAAAATTGAGCGAGGCTTCGACAGATTGATGCGAAGCCAGACATTTCGGGTGGGGGAATAGCATCGCCCCAGCGCGCAAAATGCCAACGAAATGATTTCGGTGCGTGGGCAAGAACGTGCCAGCATGATAAATGAAGGTGCGTCACAAAACTGCATCGAGAGATGAGGGCCAAGGGAGATAGAACCGATGGAAATGAATGACATGATTTTGGTGAGCGTGGATGACCACGTTTGCGAACCTGCCGACATGTTCGACCGGCACATGCCCAAGAAGTTCAAGGACCGCGCCCCGCGCGTCGTGAATACCGAGCACGGGCAGGCTTGGGTCATCGAAGACAAGAAGGTCACCGGGCTTGGCCTCAATGCCGTCGTTGGGCGTCCCAAGACCGAGTACGGTTACGAGCCGATGTCGTTCGATCATCTCCGCAAGGGCTGTTTCGATATTCACGCTCGCATTGATGACATGAATGCGAACGGCGTCCTTGGCTCGCTGAACTTCGCACAGTTTCCCGGCTTCTCGGGTGTTCGCTTTATGCGCCAGGACGACAAGGCGCTCGCCCTTGCGACGATCCAGGCTTATAATGACTGGCACATGCACGACTGGGCTGGCCCTTATCCGGACCGGATCATCCCGCTTGCGCTGTTGCCGCTTTGGGACATCAAACTGACGCTTGCAGAGCTCGACCGGATGGTGAAGCTCGGCGTTCACGCCATCAGCTTTACCGACAATCCGGCATTGATCGGCCTGCCCAGCCTGCACGACCCGTACTGGGAGCCGCTCTGGTCAGCTTGCGAAGAAGCTAACGTCGTAATCTGCGCCCATATCGGCACGGGCGCGTCGGCAGACCACGCTTCGGACCTCTCGCCCATTAGCGCGTGGATTACGTCCATGCCAATATCCATTGCAAATTCGGCGGCTGACTGGCTCTTCGCTTCGTTCTGGAAAGATCATCCGAAGCTGAAAATCGCGCTGTCTGAAGGCAGCATTGGCTGGGTGCCATATTTCCTCGAACGTGCAGAGTGCACGGTACGCCAGCATGGCCAGTGGACGAACCTGAATATGGGCGGCCACAGTCCGACCGAGATCTTCCGTCGGCACTTCATAACTTGCTTCATCGAGGATGATTTCGGCCTCAAGAACCGCCATGAAATCGGCATCGATAACATTACGTGGGAATGCGACTATCCTCACTC
Source organism: Hyphomonas johnsonii MHS-2 (assembly GCF_000685275.1). Lineage (GTDB taxonomy): Bacteria > Pseudomonadota > Alphaproteobacteria > Caulobacterales > Hyphomonadaceae > Hyphomonas > Hyphomonas johnsonii. The sequence continues at coordinate 75,045 of NZ_ARYK01000002.1, read as the reverse complement.
GGACACCCAGTGGCCGCGTGCGCCGGAGATGCTTTGGAAAGCGGTCAAGCACATTCCGAAGGAAGAGATCGACAAGATCACGCACATCAACGCCAATCGCGATTTCTCCTTCTCTCCCTTTGAAGGCATGGGCGGGCGCAAGAACTGCACGGTCGGCGCCTTGCGCAAACTTGCCCGTGAGAAGGGCGTCGATGTCGAAGAACGCGCCGGCATGGGCGGACTGGCCCCTCGGCTTGAGAAGGGCAAACCTGTCACGTCCGGGGACGTGAAGAAGATGCTGTCCACCACCTGAGCCAGGGCGCATGGAAGCCCGGCTTCAACGACTTTCCCGAGGCTTGCTCCGATCGACGGAGCTTGCCCGGGTTTGTTCCACGGCTTGAGCCTCAACCCCGCCCGACTGGACAAACGACATCCGACCCAAGGAATTCAAAGTGTTGCACAGACCCGATAAAGTTAAACCAATTCATCAAACCGTGACCAACGTCCTCGCTGAGGCCGTGGAAAATCATGCCCAGCGGACCTTCCTCGATTTCTCGGGTGTCATCTACAGCTATGAAGACATCGACACTGCCTCCACGCGGATGGCGAACGGGCTGAAAGCGCTCGGTGTGAAGCGCGGCGACCGTGTCGGCTTGCTGATGGACACCTGCGTCGAGACCGTCGTGATCTGGTTCGCGGTCAACAAGCTCGGCGCGATCTTCGTCCCGGTCAATGCGGCCTATAAGGGCGAGTATCTGCGCCATCAATATGGCGATGCGGGCGTAGAGGTCGTGTTTGTCGAGCCGCACTATCTCGACCGGATCGAACTTATTGCGGGCGAGCTGCCGAGCCTTCGTGTTGTGGTTCAACGCGGCGAGGAAACACCCCAATCCGACAAGTTGGACGTCCGCCGTTATGATGATGTGATGGGGGCAAATACGAAGCTCGCTGACGAGAACAAGTTCAGCGACGTCTCGATGCTGATCTATACAGGTGGCACGACCGGGCCGTCCAAGGGCTGCATAATCAGCCATAATTTCATCTGCAATCTGGCGCGCCAATCAGTCGAGAATGGCAACCGTACAAGCAATGACGTCAACTGGTCGCCTTTGCCGTTGTTCCATCTGAACGCCTTGGCGTCGACCGTGCTCGCTTCCGCGATGGTCGGCGCGCGCGCCTCTCTCTTTCCGCGCTTTTCAGTCAGCAAGTTCTGGGACGAGATCGAGCGCAGCGGCGCGACGCTGGTCAACCTCCTTGGCTCGATGTTGTCCTTCATTGCCGACCATCCTGACACCGAAGCGAGCAAGCGGTGCTACGGACAGCTCCGCGCTATTCGCGGCTCACCTTTTTCGGCAGAACTCCAGGAGAAGTGGAAGACGCGGTTCGGTGTCAAAGTCGCCGGCTCGAATGTCTACGGACTGACAGAAGCTTGCGTCGTCACCAGCCTGCACGATGACGAGTATGCCAAGCCCGGATCGTCCGGCAAGCGCAATGATGATTTCGAGGTCAGGATTGTTGACGAGAATGATGAGGAGCTTCCGCCCGGTGTTGCGGGGGAGATCGTCGTTCGTCCGAACCGGCCGCACATCATGTTCGAGGGCTATTGGGGTCGACCTGAAGATACGCTCAAGGTCCTGAAGAACCTCTGGCTGCATACCGGTGATATCGGCATGTTCGATGAGGATGGGTATTTCTTCTTCGTCGATCGCAAGAAGGATTACTTGCGGCGCCGCGGCGAGAATATCTCCAGCTTCGAACTGGAAAAGACGTTCCGCCAGCACGAGGCCGTCTCGGACGTCGCTATTCATGCGGTGTTTTCGGAAACGGCCGAGGATGAAGTGAAGGCGACGCTTGTGATGCGGGAGGACGCCGATCCGGTGTCGGAAGCCGAGCTTTGCCAATGGTGCGCCGACCGCGTCCCGTATTTTGCGGTCCCTCGATACATCGAATTCAGGTCTGACTTGCCGCGCAATCCGGTTGGCCGCGTGCTGAAATACGTGCTGCGCGACGAAGGCTGCACGGCAGCGACCTGGGATCGGGAAGAGGCCGGCTTCAAGATCGAGAAGCGGTGATGAGGGCGACTGCTGCGGTCCTAGTTGCCGACCGGACGTTCGATTTTCGCGAGCTGGCGGTGCCGAACGCGCCACCTGCGGGCGGCGCCATCCTTCAGGTCGAAGGTTGCGGCATGTGCGGCAGCGATATCGAGCAGTACAAGGGCGGCACGGCCAAGGCCGGTATCGGGGCGTTTCCGGTCATTCCCGGTCATGAAATCCTGGGACGGATCCACAGTCTTGATGCAGACGGCGCCCGGCGCTGGGGCGTCGCGGAAGGTGACCGTGTGGCGGTGCATGGTGTGGCCCCTTGCGGGGTCTGCCCATCCTGCATGAACGGTTCCAAATGCGTCGATGCCTTCTATTACGGCTTTCGCTCGCTGAATGACCGGTCCGGTCTTTGGGGCGGCTATGGCAGCTATATGGAAGTCGAACCTCGCACCCGGCTCTACCCTATTGCGGAGGATTTGTCGGTTGAGGACGCCTTGCTGTTCAACCCGTTCGCGGCCGGCTTTGACTGGGTTATCCGCCTCGGCAAGTTGCAGGTTGGCGAAACTGTCCTGATCCTTGGTGGCGGACAACGCGGCCTGGCGAGTGTGCTGGCGGCGAAAGATGCCGGCGCGTCGCAGATCATCGTCACGGGCCTGCAGCGCGATGCGTTCAAACTGGAGATCGCCCTCCAGTTCGGCGCGACCCATACGTTGATCGCCGAAGAGACGGACGTCGCTGAAGCCATCGCGGACCTGACTTCTGGCCGGGGCGTCGACCTTGTCATCGACACGACGCCAAACGCGTTTCAGCCCGTCACCGACGCGATCAAGGCCGTGCGCAATGGTGGGCGTATCGTGCTGGGCGGCATCAAGGGTCACAAGGACATGCCGCAGTTTCCGATCGATGAACTGCTGATGAAGCAGATCGAGATGATCGGGGCGCTTTCGTCCAGCCATTGGGGCGTTCAGCAAGCCATCCGTCTCGTCGAGGAAAAGCGCTATCCGGTCCACCTGATGCACACGCACAGCGTGCCGATCGAAGGTGTTGAACGGGCGATCCAGACATTGGCAGGCGAGGTGCCGGGCGATCCGGCGCTTCACATTTCGATTATCCACAAGCACTAGGAGCGGCCCATGGATCTAGGCGTCAGAGACAGGCTCTACATCATATTCGGCGGATCGCGCGGCATGGGGCTCGAAGCCGCCAAGGTGCTGGCGGCGGACGGTGCGAAACTGGCGCTCGTCAGCCGGTCTCGCGCCGATATTGATGCGGCGGCGGCCGGGCTGGCTGAGACCTACGGGGTCACCGCATCGGGCTATGTGGCCGATGGTGGAAAGCCGGGAGAAATCGAAGCGGTTATCAGCAAGATCGCCGAAACCATGGGCACCCCGCGCGGCCTGCTGGTCACCACGGGCCTGACCGGCCGCAATGGCACCATCGAAGACGTCGACGATGATGACTGGGAGGCAAACTTTCAGGACGTCCTGATGGGGCATGTCCGCGCCATCCGGGCGACTGCGCCGCTGATGATCAAGAGCGGGGGCGGAACGGTGGTGACCACCGCGGCCTATTCTGCGCGCGCGGCCAAGAGCTTCCTGTTTCCCTATGCGTCGATGAAGGCGGCCGTCATTAATCTGACCAAGAACGTCGCGAAGACATATGGGCTGGACGGAATCCGCGCGAACTGCGTCTGTCCCGGGGCTTTCGATACGGTCAGGGTCGCCGGCCGCATCTCAGAGATCGAGACCAGTCAGGCCGTATCGAGGCAAGAGGCCACTCGCATCCTGATGCACGACGTGTTCAAGATGCCGGTCGCGCTCGGTCGTCCGGGGCAGGCTTCCGAGGCCGGAGAGCTGATGGCCTTCCTGCTCTCCGAACGCGCTGCCTATCTTACCGGTGCGATCATCAACATTGATGGCGGCACGGACTTCTGATCTCTCGCCTGGCGGTCAGTCGATTGCCATGAGGCTCTTGGCTTGGCGGGTTGGCAGCATGACCTTACCGGACTCAACAGCCTCTGCGAGATCATGGGCGGAGAAATCTGGCGTAGGGACGTAGCCCGGGCCGTTTTCCAGTCTCACTTCTCGGACAATGCCGCCGCCGGCCACAATCGTCTTGCCGGTCTGCGGCGCTGACAGGTCACTGACCATGTAGAGCACGACTTCGGCGACCTTGTCCGGCGTGTAGACGGCCTTGTAGTCTTCATTGGTCACGGCTGCCGTGAGGCGGGTATCGGCAGCGGGGGCAAGCGTCCACACGCGGATACCGTAACGCTCGCCTTCAAGGGTGAGCGTATTGGAGAACCCCCAGACGCCGCCCTTGGCTGCGCCGTAATTACCTTGTCCGAATTTACCCTGAAGGCCCGATGTCGAGCTTGTGTTGACGATCACGCCGCCTCTGGCCTGAGCCTTCATCTGGGTGAAGACCGGACGGGTGACGCAGAACGTGCCCTTCAGGTGCACATGCATGACGTCGTCCCAATCCTTCTCGTCCATCTTGGCAAGCGTGCGGTCGCGCAGGATACCGGCATTGTTGATGAGGATGTCGACGCCGCCAAACGCCTCCATGGCCGATTGAAGAATCGAGGCGCCGCCTTCTACCGTGCCGACATCGGCGGCATTGGCGACGGCTTCACCGCCTGCGGCGCGGATCTCTTCAACCACCTTGTCTGCGGACGTGGAAATAGGCGCGCCGCCGTCCGAGGCGACGCCGTAATCGTTGACGACAATCTTTGCGCCTTCACGCGCGAATGCATGGGCGTAGGCCCGACCGAGGCCGCCGCCGCCGCCGGTTATGATTGCTACCTTGCCGTTCAGAATACCCATTGCCTGTTCCTCAGTTTTTCCGCGGGCAGCTATTCGCTGCGGTTGTCGCGAGTCTGAAACGAGTGGGGATGAAAGTCAGTGGGTTTATGCGGCATCTTTTAAGGGAAGTCGGCATGGGCCGTGACGGAGTTCGCATGAGCGCATCGGGTGACATGTCTTCAGGGTACAGTTTCAATATTCATGGCCCGCCAGCCTGGGCGGCAAATTTTTGCGGCTGTATGGAGACGAACCTCATGAACCTAGATTTCAGCCCGGAAGACGAAGCTTTCCGCGCCGAGGCGCGCGACTGGCTGCACGACAATGTGCCACGCGAGGAGCGTCCGCCGTCCGATGACGGTATGCGGGCATTCGACCTCGCCTGGCAGAAGCTTCAATATGATGGCGGATGGGCCGGTGTGTCCTGGCCGGAAGAGTATGGCGGTCGCGGCCTTGGCCTGACCCGCCAGCTGATCTGGTATGAGGAATATGCCAGAGCCGGGGCCCCCAACGCGGAGCTCCTGTTTGTCGGTTGCAATCATGCGGCGCCGACCATCATGACCTGGGGCACTGATGAGCAGAAGCAGTATCACCTTCCTCGCATTTTGAAGGGTGAAGTGGCTTGGTGCCAGGGCTTCTCAGAGCCGAATAACGGGTCCGATCTTGGCGGCCTGCGTTGCCGCGCGATCGTCGATGGCGATCATCTCGTCGTCAATGGCTCAAAGATCTGGACGAGTTCGGCGCATCTGGCCGACTGGCAGGAACTGCTTGTGCGCACCGATACGGTTGCTCCCAAACACAAGGGGATCAGCTGGGTCATTTGCGACATGAACACGCCGGGCATTGAGCTTCGCCCGATCCTGATCATGACCGCGCCCGGCCATCATCATTTTAATCAGGTCTTCTATAACAATGTCCGCATTCCGCTGAGCAATGTCGTCGGCCCGCTGAATGAGGGCTGGAAAGTTGCCATGTCGACCCTTGGCTTCGAGCGAGGCACGGCGAGCATGTCTGAGCAGATCCGGTATAATGTCGTGGTCGAAAAACTGGTTGAAATGGCGCGCGAACGATTTGGCGCGTCCGCGCTTGAGCATGACGAAATCGGCGCCCGGCTTGCGCAATTGCGCGCCGAGTCCGCTGCTGTTCGCGCGATGACCTATTCGATTGCGTCCCGCGCGGCCGGTGGCCGGCCTCCAGGCTCGGAAGCGTCCCTGATGCGGGCCTTCTTCAGCCAGTTGCAACAGCGCATCAGGCGAATCGCGCTCGACGTCATCGGTGAAGATGCGCTTGAGCTTCCCGATACGAATGACCCCTGGGTCCGGCCCTATCTGCGGTCTTACAGCAACACAATTGCGGCCGGTACGTCCGAGATCCAGCGCAACATCATCGGCGAGCGTGTGCTCGGCCTGCCACGGTAAGGGGCGTCACATGTATTTGCTGCCAACAGACGAACAGGTCCAGATCGTTGATACGGTCGCGGCCTTCCTGTCGAACCTCGCACCGGTCGAACGGCTTCGGCCTGACAAGCACGGCCAGATTGGCAATCCGGATGTCAGCCTGTGGCCACAGTTGGGAGAGCTTGGATTTCTCGGTCTTGGTCTGGCTGAAGACGATGGCGGGATCGGGCTTGGGGCTGTCGAGGAAGCGCTGGTCTTCCGCGAATATGGCCGGAACCTCGTCTCGACAGAGATTTTCGGGATTACGCTCGGCGCGCATCTGGCGGCAGAGTCGAATTTGAATAGGGCGAGCGAGATCGTCGCCGGCAATATCCGAGTTGGTCTTGCCAACCCTCGCGGGGCAATAACTTCCGAAAATGGTCTGAGCGGCAGCTTCCATCTCATGGAAGCCGGCGAGGCTGAGCTGATCGTCGTGCTGGCGCCGGACGGTCCCTATCTTCTGCCTGCGTCTGCCTTTGAGGATGGTGAATCTTGCCCCGGAATGGACAGTCACAATCTTCTGCGCCGCGCGACCCTGCGCAATGCACAGCCTCTGTCCAGTGTCGCCTCATCCAATGCCCATAGACCCAGAGCGCTTCTGCTGTCGGCCGCCTATGCGTCCGGTCTTTCAAAGGCGGCGCTCGACATGGCCGTCGATTACGCAAAGATGCGCGAACAGTTCGGAAAGCTGATCGGCTCGTTCCAGGCGGTCAAGCACAAGTGCGCCGACATGGCGATTGCGGCCGAGGTCGCGTCCTGCCAGGTCGATTTTGCCTCTGTGGTTGTTGCGGAAAACAGGTCCGATGCGCTCTACCACGCGACGGCGGCCAAGCTTGTCGCGGTGGATGCTGCGCTGAAGAATGGCGCGACAAACATCCAAGTACACGGCGCTATCGGTTTTACGGCTGAAACAGACGCCCACGTCTATCTCAAGCGCGCGCACACGATCGATGTTCTCGGCGGGGATTTGAGGAAAACGCGCGCTTCAATGATTGGTCAGGCGGCGCCCGCCTGAACCGAAAGAGTACCTCCGTTAGTTACGCATTCATGCGCGTGCGTAACTCGAACCCTGACAGCGTCCTCCGGGCAGTTGCGAAATTGGACCGGAGGCGCTGTCGTTTTTGAGGTCTTCTGGACAAGACAAATCGGGCTGTTTAGCCGACCGGGCAGGAATGGCTGATCAGCGAGTCACGGCCTTAGAAATCCTTGCGGAATTTTGCATACTCGTTGAGCAGGTCCGGTGTCGCTGCAGCGATGTCGAGAAGGGCTTTCTCGCTGACCTGTTGCTGGTCTGCAAATTCGGCGAGGTGGTGAATATCCTTGCGAAGATTGCTGGAGGCGCCGGTGACCTTTCTGAATTGTTGATTGTTCATGATGAGCCGTAGGCCGGTGCTCGCCCCGGAGGAAGCCGCAAAGACCCGGGCTGCAACCTGCTGGTCGATGCCGAATTCCCGTGCGAGCAGCAGGGCGTGCACGGCCGTGGCGGTGTTGGCAAAGCAGAGATTGTTGTTGAGGAGTTTGGCGGCCTGGCCTGTTCCGGTGGCACCCATATGGAAGATGTTCGAACCGAAGGAGGCGAGAACCTCGCGTGCCGCTTCGAGGGTCTCGATGTCGCCGCCGACCAGAATGGACATTGTGCCGGATTCTGCGCCGTCAGGGCCGCCGCTCACGGGGGCGTCCAGCAGCTTCAGCTTTCGCGCCTTGGCTTCCTTGTCGAGCTCGACCATCGTGCCGGGAAGGACGGTTGAATGAATGCAGATGATCGTGCCAGGCGCCGCCCCGGCAAACACGCCGTCGCTTCGCATCAACACGTCGCGGACATCGTCATCATTGACGACACAAATGCCAATAATGGCGCACTGGCTGGCGAGGTCTGCGGGGCTGGATGCAACCGCGCAGCCGCCGTCGCGATAGACTACCGTGCTGGCTTCGCGCCGCGCCCACACTGAAAGCGGGCGTATTCTGGCAATGCGCCAGGCAATCGGGGCGCCCTGATTGCCGAGGCCGATGAAGCCGACGCGGCCGCTATTACCGGTCATGCTTTTGCCGCCGCCGGGTTACGATGACGGTTATCCTTGTCAGGCGTGAAACTCGACGTCAGGTCGTTGGATGAACAATGCAGGTTCCGCCCGCCATCAACGGGGACCACGCAACCGGTCGTGAAGGAGCTGAGATCACTGGCGAGGAACATCGCGCTCTGGGAAATCTCCGCGACAAGGCCGTGGCGCTTCATCGGCAGTCGGCTTTCGAACCGCTCGAGTACGGCAGGGTCCTTGAACAGGGCTTCAGCGCCGCTGGATTTGATCAGGGCAGGGGAGATGATGTTGAACCGGATATTGTCGCGCCCGAACTCTGCCGCGAAATTCTTCATCATCTGGACTTCGGCGGCGCGCGCGCAGGAATAGACCGAGCGTTCTGTCGTGGATTCGAAGGCCGACCCCGACCCGATATAGACGACGGAACCGCCGCCCGCCTTGTGCATGTGCGGAATGCACATCGCGGAAATCCAGAAGCGACTCTTGAAAATGTAGAGAAACTGTTCGTCGATCTCTTCATCCGTCGTCTCGATGGACGGACCGAAGAAGGGTCGGATGGTCGGTGAAATCACCAGCGTTGTGATCTGGCCGAATTCACTGATCGCGGTGTTGACGATGGCCTGAAGGTCAGATTTGATTGACAGGTCACCTGCCTTGCCGACCGCGATGGATTTACCCTTCGCGTACTTTGCGTTCAGCTCTTCTGCCTTGGCGTCCGAGGCGGCCTGGGACCGGCTGGTGATGATGACCTGGCCGCCACTGGCGGCAATGTCTTCGGCGATCTGGGCACCCATGCCCTGCGTCGCACCGATGATGATGGCTGTCTTTCCGGACATATCAAAGCTGTTTTCAGGCATGAGGGCAGGTCTCCAAATCCGGGTCAGGGGCTCCAGACAGGAGAGCGCTTCGGCGGCAGCGTGGGAATTGCGCATTGACCTGCGGCCACTCCGTTTTCGCCTAAATGCGGGGGTGGATAGAGACCGGCGGACTGCGCAGAATGATCGTAATGGCCCGAAATGGGCGAACCAGACTGGAGTCTTGCAAGCATGCATCTACAATCAGACGAAATGGCGATACGCAGCCTCGCCGCCGCCTATACGGACGCGGCGAACCGTCGGGACGGTGCTGGCATGGCCGCAGTCTACGCGCCGGACGGAGAGCTCGAGGCGCCATCGGCAGGCGAACCGGTGGTCGGGCGGGACAAGCTCGAAAAGCGGTTCAGGCGACTGGTCGAAAAAGAACGGGATTTCCTGTTCCAGATGACGCATTCCGGCGTCGTCGAAGTGAATGGTGACACGGCCATGGCGCGGTGGTGGTTTACCGAGCTCAAACAGCCGACCGGACAGCCTGTTGAATGGGTGTGTGGTGTTTACCAGGATGAGTGCGTGCGCCTCGACATTGGCTGGCGTTTCGCCCGGCGGGTGGTGTCTTCGCCTTTCAGGTGGGTGCTTCCGGAAGGACAGGCGATCAATGGGGCCCTGCCGTCTTTCCTGCCGCTTTCCGGTTTGCCGACACCATGACAGCCCGTTCGCAAACAGGCGGGAAAGTGGATCCGTTCGACCGGCTGCGCTTTGGCGGAAAGGTGGCGCTGGTCACTGGTGGTGGCGGTGGCATCGGCCGGGCGATTGCCCTCAGGCTTGCCGAACTGGGCGCGGACATTGCGGTCGCCGAAATCATTCCTGAACGCGCTGAGGAAACCGCTGAACGCGCGCGTGAATTCGGACGCAAGGCGATTGCCCTGCCAACGGACGTCATGGACACTGACCAGATCAGGGCAGCGGTCGAAAAGACTGACGAGGCGTTCGGGCGGATTGACGTTCTGGTCAACAATGCTGGCGGGGTGGCGGGCAAGGCCTTTCTCGAGCAGAGCGAAAGAAGCTGGCGGCGTCATATCGACATAAATTTTGTGAGCATGCTGGCGGCCACATCAGCGGCCGTGCCGATCATGGTTCGCGGCGGACGGGGTGGCAGCATTATCAATGTCACCAGCATTGAGGGGATGCGTGCGGCGCCGGGCTACGCGGTCTATGCCGCCTGCAAGGCGGCGATGATCAACTTTACCGAGTCCATGGCGCTGGAATTTTCCCGCGACGGCATCCGGGTCAATGCAATCGCACCGGATCACACGATTACGCCAGGCGGGCGCGGCAACCGGACCGGGCCGGTCGATCCGTCGACCTGGCTCAAGCGGTCTGACGACGCCGAAGATGCCATGAACCGGCTCATTCCGCTCGGCCGGGAAGGCCTCGACACAGAATGTGGTGATGTAGCCGCTTTCCTCGCCTCGCCGATGGCGAGCTATATGACCGGCGTGACGCTCCCGGTCGATGGCGGGACGATGGCGGCAGGCGGATGGCACCGGGACAGGGAAGGCCGCTGGACACAGATCGAAGGGCAGGGGCGAAGCTAGGTTCGCCAGCCGTCCGTCTCAGTGATAGCGGTCGATATAGTCTTTGAATACGGACCGGATTTCCGGCGCCTCCAGACCGAATTCGTCCCGCGTATAAGTATGCGCGCCGTGCTTGCCTTTGGGGCGGGCCTTCAGGCGCGATTGCAGGCGCGCCTTGTAAATATCTGTGAAGTCCAGGCCGACCGCGTCATACAGGGCCTGCAAGGTGGCGATTGGGTTTTCGTCCAGATCCTTCTGGCAGACATCGACAAATGTACGGTCGCTGAGCTGGTCACGCGCCTGCATGGCCGCTTTGACGCCTGCGGACTGGAATTCAAGCTGCATCCGGCCCAGCGCCAGTTTGTCGACGGATTCGCCACTGGCTTCCCTTATGGTCGAGACGAGGCTGCAGACCGACGGGACACTCAAGGTAGGGTCGCGATGAGCCCAGACAAAGCGGGCATCCGGAAAGACCGATGCGATCGCATCAAGTGAGAAGATGTCGGGCGGGTTCTTGAGGTTCCAGCAGGGTGCCGGCGTTTTCCACTGCAACAGCTTCAGAACCTTGGCAAAATAGGCATAGGCCGGCCGCTTATCGGCGTCCTGCAGCCACTTCGTGTAGCTGGGGGTTGGCCACAAGCTTGGAAGCTGGAGGTTGCGAAAAGTCAGGCCGAGTTGGACGCCGTGTTCGGAAGGGTCCCACGGCTCAACGGCCAGCATCGTCTTCAGGGCCGGCAGGGCGGCGTCGCGAGCAGCGAATGCGCGGGTCGTTTCGGCAATTCGGGGGTCTTGCGTCTCGCTCGCATTGGGCGGCGGTGTCACTTGCGCCGACTCCCAGCGCCGGATCGACCGCATCTGTGGATCTTCCGACAGGAATTGTGACAGCGCGGTCGTGCCGCTGCGGGGCAAGCCGACGACAAAGACGGGCGCTTCAATCCGCTCGTCGAGGATGGACGGATGTTGCTTCAGGCAGGCTTCGATGCGCAGCCGCTCGCTGAGGGTTGCGATGATGCTTGCCTCGGCCTGTTTCAGCCGCGCTTGCGACAGGCCGGATTCGGTTCGCAAGGAGTCGCAAAAGACGGCGAGGCCGTCCTCCATGGGTTCGTCGCCGAACTCGTCCAGACCGGTCTGATCGACGGCCTTCTGCTTCAGCACGCTGGGATCCAACATAATTCAGCCTTTCTGTTCTAGTGGGTTTGATGATGGGTCAAGAGACGAGGGCGTCGGGGCGGCGTGCTTCAACCATCCGGCGCATGCCCTCTTGCCATTTCACCTGCCATTCCATGCCGAGCGAGGACCCATAGTCGGGATCCGTGATACGACCCCAGAGCGTCTTGCCTTGACCATATTCGAAGATCGGTTCGCGTCCGACCAGCTCTCCGATGTACCGGCACCAGTCTTCAACCAGCACGCCTTCAGGGCCGCCCCAGTTCACAAGGGTCGCTGGTGACCTGGCCGCGCGGGCGAAGACGGCGAGATGGCGTACCATGTCGTCTTCGTGGATGGGTGAATGAAGGCAGGGCCGCCCTTTCGGAAGCAGGATAGGTCGCCCGTCGATGATTGAATCCAGGTGGTGGCCGGGAAGGCCTCCGTCATCATAGGGCCCGCCATATGACACATCGAGCCGGGCGATCGTCGTGGGTGTTCCGTTGATCCGCGAAAGCGTCCTGACAACGCCTTCGGCGGCAAGTTTCGTCGGTCCGTAATTTGGGGCGAAGGGCGTGGTGCCGCCGACATCGTCCGTTTCCTTGTAGCGGTGATGAGGGTCGGGATCATCGAGATAGCAGCCACTTGCCGAGACGAAAATGAAGGCGTTGACGTGCCGGTATTTCTGCATCAGCAGGCCGGTGCCTTCCGCATTCTGGAGCATGCCGTTTTCCGCACTTCCCGGCTTCGTATTGGCGGCGACATGGACGACGATATCAATGTCGTCCGGTGCTTCATCGAGTTCGCCCTTTGCAAAATCACCGGAGACGGTCTTTACGCCGGCTTGCTCGGCTCGTTCGCGCGATCCCGGGCTTGAGTAACGCGCCAGGCCCCACACGGTGTTGTGCGGCGCCAGCTGGTCAGCGAACGCGCCGCCGACCTGTCCGGTCAGTCCAGTCAGCAGTATTTTCTTGCCTTTGAGCACGGTACTCTCCCTTTGTCTGGGCAATTCACCGAAGACGACTGAGCGGTCTTGAACCTTCTCCCAATGGACCGGAAGAGCGTGCAGACCCTGGGTTCGATGCGCCAGATTTTATTTATGAGACGGACCATAGCGGCCGCTCCCGGGTCCGTATTATGTGATCGCGGAGTTCACTTATTGGAGAGTCCCATTAGCGATGTTCAGGGTCGGCGCGTACGGTGGCGTCGGCCAAGTACGTCGGCACCAAGACTGGCCCAAACCTGTTGTGGTCTGGGCGGGAGTGTAGAAGTTCGCGGGCGTCGATGATCCTGAAAAAGAGGAATGCGCATGGATGACGAAGTGAAGTCGGACACCTCGAAGCGGCTTAAGCAGGCGGACAGTGCCCTCAATTCGGTTCCCACGCGAGGCGCGTATCGCTGGTATGTCCTGTTCGTGCTCACAGCGATCTTCACCGTACATTACATTGACCGGACGGTGATGTCGGTCGTGATCGAGCCGATCAAGGAAGAGTTCGGCCTGTCGGACTCGGCGCTTGGCCTGTTGTCCGGCCTCGCACATTCGGGCGCCTTGTCCCTTTTCGCGCTTCCCATGGGTTGGCTCACCGACCGCACGAACCGGGTCCGCATGGTCTCCAGTGTCGTGATGATCTGGAGTGGCATTACGGCTCTCGGCGCCCTCGCAACCGGCTACTGGTCACTGCTGCTGATGCGGATGGGTGTCGGGGCTGCTGAAGCCGGGGGGCCGCCCGCTAGCGTGTCGATTATCGGCGACCTCTTCGAGCGCCGCGAACTACCTACGGCGATGGGCGTGTACTATCTTGCCATGGGGCTTGGAACCGGACTGATCTTCCTCGTCGGCGGATATGTTGCCGAGTTCTTTGGCTGGCGCGCAGTTTTCCTGATCGCGGGTATTCCCGGTTTCCTCCTCGGCATGCTGCTCCTGTTCACCGTGCGTGAACCGCGCAGACGCTCCACCGGAGACGGGACGAAGAAGGCGCCGGACCTCAGGGAGGTTGTGAAAGCCCTTTCCACGAACAAGGGCCTGCTGTTCATTATTCTGGCGGGCACATCCGCATCCCTCGCCCAGGCCGCCTTGCTGACCTGGATGGGGCCATTCATGATCAGGGTGCGTGACCTCAGCCTCGGCGAAGCGGGCCTTGTGATGGCGGTCGCAGCGGCCGGCGGGAAAACGCTGGGATCGCTGCTCGCTGGCGTGATGACGCGGGTCATGGCGCGCGACCGGGTCCGACAGTTCTTCCGCTTTCCAGCGCTGATGCTGCTTTTGTCGCTACCAGCCTGCTGGCTCATGGTCGGCGTCGACAGCGTCGCGCTGAGCATCCTGTTCGCGATCCTGCTGAGTGTCATTCTGGGCTGCTGGTCAGGGCAGGTCACGGCGATCGTGATGACGGCCAGCCCGTCATCCATGCGCGGCACGGCAACCAGCACTTACTGGTTGATGGCCAATCTGGTCGGCGTGGGCCTTGGTCCGCTGGTGATCGGTATTATCAGTGATCTGGCGGGCTCGCTGGGCGCGGCCATGGCGATTGCGACGGTCATCAACGTGTTTGCTGCCCTGTTCTTCTACCTGGCCTGCCGGAATCTCAGCGAAGAGGAGGATGTGGCTCCTGTGGCCTGAGCTGCATGGTGGGCCCTGTGCGCAGGACGCGTCAGGCCGCTATTTCCAGCTCGATGGCGGTGGCCAGCAGCTCTTTCCACTCGCGTGCCGAGCCGCCCACCAGCGCGAGATGACGGGCGCGCCGGAAGTAGAGGTGGCAGTCCGCTTCCCATGTGAAGCCCATGCCTCCATGGGTCTGGATGTTCTCTTTCGATGCGAACCAGTAGGCGTCACAGGCCGCTACGCGGGCAGCGGCAGCGGCGAGCGGCAGCTCTGCCTTGTCGCCCGCCAGCGCCCATGCGCCGTAATAGGCATGCGCGCGCGCCAGCGTATTCTTCACATACATGTCGGCGAGCTTGTGCTTGATGGCCTGAAACCCGGCAATCGGCCGGCCGAACGCGAAGCGTTGCAGTGCAAAATCGCGGGCCATGTCGAGACAACGCTCTGCGCCGCCTAGCTGTTCGAACGCCGTAAATACGGCGACGCCTTGCAGGACGCGGCGCAAAAGGTCTTCGCCTGACCTGCCGGTGCAAAGCGGTTCAGCCGGTGCTCCGTCAAAGACCAGACGGGCAACGCCGCGGCTCTGATCGATGCTCTCGAGAGGCTGGGCCTCGACGCCATTGAGCGACGCAACGAACAGGCCGATCTTTCCGTCATGGCGGGCGAGCACAATCGCCGCATTGGCGATTGCGCCATCGGTGACCGGTGCCTTTGTTCCCGTCAGTTTGCCGTTTTCATAAGTGGTTTCGATGGCTTCGAAATTGAGCGGACCGGGTTGTTCGGATAGGGCGAGGCAGCCGATCAAATTACCGGCGGCTACCTTGGTCAACCAGTCCTGAGATTGCTCGGGGGAGCCGCCGCACTGAACGGCCTCGGCGAATCCGAAGACGGTGGAGTTGAACGGGATCGGGGCGCAAGCCCGGCCGAGTTCCTCGGCAATGGCGCAAACATCAACGCGGCCGAGACCGAGACCACCGAACTCTTCCGGCAGTCCAGCCGCGACCCAGCCCATGTCGATGATTTTGTGCCAGAGATCGGCATCGAAGGCCCCTGCATTCTTTTCCAGGCTCTTGCGGACGCGGTCAGGCGGGCATTCTGCATCAAGGAACTTACGCGCCTCTGTTTTCAGGAATTGCTGGTCCTCTGAGAAGTCGAAATTCATGCGCTGATCACCCCGTGCCGCTCGATTAATAGACGCGTCACCGTAGCGGCAGATCGGTTTGGTAGGTTAGGCCAAAACATTCCGGTCACTTCCGATTTACGCATCTGTCGAGGGCTGGGGTTTTGCTGCGCCTGCGATACGCTGAAGGTCGTGAAATTGACGCAGCAGATATGAGCAGAGGGCCTCTCTTGGATTTCGACGATACAGACGAAGAAGCCGCATTCCGCAAGACCGCCCGCGATTGGCTGGAGGCCAACGGCCCAGCCAAGGGCTGGTTTGCGAGCCTGCCGACCGATGAGGGCAAACTGCAGGCCGCGCGCGACTGGCAGCGGACCAAGTTCGAGGGTGGATTTGCCTGCATCACCTGGCCAAAAGAGGTCGGCGGCGGCGGCGGGACGTCCATCCAGCAGGTTATCTACAACCAGGAAGAAGCGAAATACGACGTCCCGCGTGGCTATTTCGATGTGACATTCGGCATGTGTCTTCCAACCTTGATGAAGGTGCTCGGTGCCGAGGCGACCAAACGCTTCATTGGTCCGGCACTTCTGGGTGAAGAGGCCTGGTGCCAGCTCTTTTCTGAACCCAGTGCGGGGTCTGACCTTGCAGGCCTCCGGATGCGTGCCGTCCGGAACGGCGACAAGTGGACGGTCAACGGCCAAAAAGTATGGACGTCCGGCGCGCATTTTGCCGATTACGGCCTGCTGCTGGTGCGTACCAGCCCGGACAAGCCCAAACACAAGGGCCTGACCATGTTCTGGATCGACATGCGCTCGCCCGGCATCAAGGTGCAGCCGATCAAACAGATGTCCGGCCGCTCAATGTTCAACGAGGTGTGGTTTGACGACGTGGAGGTTGATGACAGCCAGCGCATCGGAGAGGTTGATGATGGCTGGAGAATGTCGCTCGTCACATTGATGAATGAGCGGCTGTCGATTGGCGGGGGGAGTGGCCCGACGTATCGCGACGCCATGAAAACCGCAGCGGGCGTCACCGGTCTGGATGGCCAGCCCGCTTCGAAGGATCGCGCATTCCGGGAGAAGATCGCCGAGTGGTATGTTGCGTCGAAGGGGGTCGATCTGACCGGGTTCCGAACGCTGACAGCCCTGTCGCGCGGCGAAACGCCCGGACCTGAGTCCTCGATCAGCAAGCTCGTTTCGGCCAACACGGCGCAGGCTGTGGCGCTGGAGATGATGGATGTTCAGGGGGAATGGGGCGGCGTGCGCGACGCTGAAGAATCCATCGCAAGCGCTGTCTACCAGATGTCCATGATGATGAGCCCGGGCGGACGGCTCGCGGGTGGCACTGATGAGGTGCTTAGGAATATCGTGGCAGAACGCGTTCTGGGGCTGCCGGGCGATATTCGCGTCGACAAGACCGTGCCCTTTAACAAGATCCCGACCTCATGACCGCAGGGCAATCAATAGCCACAGGCGCTGAACCTGTCCTGAGCGAACTGGTCGATGGGGTGCAATGGCTGACGCTGAACCGGCCCGACAGGCTGAACACCGTCACGCCGGAACTCTATGACGTGCTGAAAGCGCGCGTGGTCGAAGCGGCGTCAGACCGGCGCGTGAAATGCGTCGTGCTGACAGGTGCAGGAAAAGGGTTTTGCGCTGGCAAGGACCTCAAGGCCGCCGCCTCAGAGCAGTCGGAGACAGCCGGCGAATGGCTGGAGGCCCGGATCGAGTATCTTCGGGCGTCTTCACAGATATCGAAAATGCTCCATGATATGGAGAAGCCGACGATCGCGATGGTCAATGGCGCGGCGGCCGGGGCGGGCTTGAGCCTCGCGGCCGCGTGCGACTTTCGGATTGCGGGAGAGGCTGCGATTCTCACATCTGCGTTCGTGAAGGTCGGCCTGCCCGGTGACATGGGCGGCACGTGGTTCTGGACCAGGATATTGGGGGCTGCCAAGGCCAAGCGGCTGTACCTGCGGAGCGAACGCTTTGACGCTCAGGCCGCATTGGCCTTCGGCCTTGTCGATGAAGTCGTCAGCGATGATGGGCTGAAGGCGCACGTTTCTGTGCTCGCTGCGCAGTTCGCTTCGAGCTCTGTAACGGCGCTGCGCTTTGCCAAGGCGGCGCTCAATGCCGCGCCGACTTGCAGTCTTGATGAAATGCTTGAGATCGAAGCCGTGAATACAGCGCTAGCGGGCGTTGATGCAGCGATGCAGGCCTGACCGGTCCCGTTGCCGGCCAGGCCGCGCCGGTGCTATCTGATCTGGTATTTCTGTTTCTGACCGAGCTTTCGCTCCGTTCCGGCCATCGCGATCGGATTGCCAATCTGGGTGTACATCAGGGCATTTTCCATGGCTTCCCGATGCGGAAGGCTGAGCGCTTCCCAGATTGCACGGACAGAGCCTTCAATCGCGACGGGGTGCTTGTTGGCGATCGATGTCGCCAACGCCCCTGCGCGGTCCCAAAGGTCATCGCGGGTGGTGATCTCAGTCACGAGGCTGATGCGAAGCGCGGTCTCTGCCGACATGCGTTCTTCATTGCCGAGCAGCACCATTCGCTGGATTTCCGACAGGGGTATTCTTGCAAGCGCGCCAACCGGCTCGCAGGCCGATACCATGTTGAAGCTCACATGAGGGTCGAAGAAGGTTGAATCGTCCGAACAGATGATGATGTCAGCTTCGTTCAAGAAGTAGAAGGCGCCGCCTGCGCAAATGCCTGAGACGGCGACGATCATCGGCTTCCAGACCTTGTTGGATTTTGGCCCGAGCGATTCTGCGGGGTCATCCATCTGCCACGGTTTCTGGCGCGACTCCGGCAGCCGATAGGGTGTGATCCCGGGGCCGCCCTTCACATCTGCGCCAGAGCAGAATGCCGGGCATGGCGCGGCCCGCAAAACGATCACCCGGACGGCATCGTCGTCGCGGACACGGCTCCACACGTCGGCGAACTCGTTCGCCATGTCCCGGGTGAAGCTATTATAGGCCTCCGGCCGATTGAGCGTGATCGTTGCAATGCCGTCCGACACGTCAAAAAGAATAGTGCTGTAGCCCATGAGTTTTCTCTCCATTGTCATGTTTGAGCCCGCTTCGGGGGGCGATTTTTCAGCGAAATGAAATCGAATTATGAAGCATCGTCACTGATTATTCGAATTTTTTTCAAGTTTGCTTATGTGTATTTTCTCAAGACCATTGCAAATTCAGTGCGTTTGAGACAGGCTATCCTTCAGGAAAACAACAGAAAAAGTATAATCTGCAATCCTTGGGAGGAAATGATGTCGGAGATAGACAGACTTATTCGTTTTGCCGCCGTTGCTGAAGAACTGTCATTTAGTAAGGCCGCGAGACGCTTGCATGTGGATCAGCCCTGGCTTTCAAGACAGATCCAGCAATTGGAGATGCGGCTTGGGTTTCCGCTCTTCGTTCGCAGCACGCGGTCCGTCCGTCTCACCACTGAAGGTGAGATGCTCTATGAAGAGGCCTATCTCCTGAAAGTCGCCAGTGACGAGTGTCTCGACAAGGCGAAGCACATGATGAAGAGCCACAGTCAGGTTATCCAGGTTGGCGTTAATCCGTTTACCTACTGGGTGCCTGAGCGCCGTGAGCTCTTCACCCAGTTTGAAGAGCGCCACGACCGTGTCAGCGTCGAGATTACGAGCAACTATACGTCGAGACTGATCTCGAAATTGCGCAAGCGCCTGATCGACTTTGCGCTCATTCCGCTGTTCAGCGAATTGTCGGACCTTGAGTCCCTGATCATCCATTCGAGCCGGGTGAGCCTGCTGGTTCCTAAAGAGGATGAGCTGGCGAGCCTCGATAGTGTTTCACTTGATGATCTGAAGGGGCGGAAGATTCCGGTTACCAATCCCCGCATCAATCAGGAATTCTACGACTGCATCTACGCGCCGATCATCGGCCGGGGCGTCGAGGCCATCATCGTGCCGGAAGGCGCGCAGGCGATCGCTCATCTGGCGCATGAGCAGCGGCTACCGTTTATCAGCTTCAGCTATCCGCACAGCGATCCTGGTGTGGACGCGTCCTTCGTGCACGTCCCTCTGAAGGGCCGCACACCGATCGTGGAATATGCGCTGGTTCGCCGAAATGAGCCGCCACGCGCGACGGTATCGCACTTCTGGAAGACGGCAGAAGCGCTAGCGCCGAAGGCGAAGCGCGCAAAAGCTTCGACCAGCGTGCCTCAGGAAGAGGCGGCATAAGAGAGACGAATTCGGGCCGGCTTGTTGACCGGCCCGACATCCCATTTCAAGACGGTTTGATCGGCGATTAGCCTGCTATTACGGCGCGGCCGTTCTTGAGTACGGTCACATTCCGCTCCTTCACGTGCGCCGTGAAGGATATTTCCGTTCCTGATTTCCATAGTTCGAAAGTAATTGTGTCGCCGGGAAAGACCGGAGCAGAAAAGCGCGCTTTCAGTTCCTTGAGCGTCTCCGGCTTGAAGTTGCCATAAGCCTCAAGGATGGCCCGCGCTGCCAGCCCATAAGTACACAGACCGTGGAGGATCGGGCGATCGAAGCCGGCGGCTTTCGCTGCGGCTGGATCGGCGTGCAGTGGATTGTAGTCGCCGCTCAACCGGTAGAGCAGGGCCTGGTCGGGCCTTGTCGTAATGGAGCTGGTCTTGTCGGGGGCCCTTTCCGGCATCGGATGGGGCGCCGGTGCGCCGTCCCTCGGGGCGCCGCAATTTCCATCGCCTCGCGCGAAGGATGTGACCCTGACGGTCGCGAGAGGTGCATCGGTTTCAGCGTCGATCAGGATGGTTTCAGTGTTGACCACGGCGCCCTTGTCGCCTTTGTCGAAGACAGAAAGGACGCGTCCTTCACCCCGGATTCGGCCGTGTGCCGGCATCGGCGTGTGCCAGATGATGGATTGTTCGCCGTGAACGGAGAGCCGGTAGTCGATGCCAAGTGCGTCGACTGTGACACCAAGGCCGCGGACGAGAATGGCCGCGATGGTCGGCATCGTCTTCTGGTCCTTTTCGTAGACGAAAGGCAGTTCGTGCGCGTCAAGCGGGTCTGAGGCCAGGCCAAGACCGAGTGCGTAGAGCATCGAATCCTGACGGGTCCATTCCTTGATTTGCCCTGAGGATTTGAGGTCCAGGATTTCTGGGTACTTGATTGGCATGGGTGTCTCCGAGTTTGATGGGGCGGCAGACGAGCGGTGCAATTACGCGCGCGCTGGCGAAGGTTCGAACAGGGGAAGCCAGACATCCTCAACCTGTTCGAACACGACGGTGACGGGCATACCGATACGGACGTCCGCAGGGTCGCAATTCACGATATTGGTCGTCAGGTTCAGACCATCCTGTTCCTCGAGCGTCACGATGGCGACGGTGTAGGGCGTCTCGAGGCCCGGCTCCCAGACCTGGTGGTTAATCGTGTAGGTTGAGATGACGCCACGGCCAGACAGGGCGGCGGGCGCCAGGTCGCGTGAGTAGCAGCGTCTGCAAATGTCAGAGTGTGGATGAATATAGAGGCTACAATTCTGACATTGCGTTATGATTATCCTGCCAGACGCACCGCCTGTCCAGAATTCAAAATTATCTTTATCTATAACGGGTAGGTGGTTTCTAAGCATGCTGGTTTCAATCGCAAAATAATGTGATAGTTCTTCACTAATGATGATGCATTGCGGGAGCAACAGCCGAAATGTCCAAGCCTGAAGGCGTTCTGAGCAAGATCAGGGTTGTGGAGTGGTCTCAAGGCCACGCTGCTGCGTTTGCAGGTCTGCTATTGGCTGAATCGGGCGCAGATGTCGTTCTGATTGATGGGGATCGGACAGGACGGCGGCAAAAACTGGCATCATTCGCTGTCTGGGATCGCAGCAAGCGGAGACTGGAGCGAAATTGCGGTGCGCCAGAAGACGTGCAGGCGTTGCAGGATCTCCTGTCCGAAGCAGATATTCTGCTCACCGATATGACGCCGCATGACCGGGAGAAGCTCGGGCTCGGTTCCCGCGCCATCAAGGACAGGCATCCTCATCTGATCATTACCGAGATTGGTAGTTGGCCGGCCGGCCACAAGCTTGAGAACCGACCGGTCGATGATACGCTGGTTCTTGCCGAGGCGGGACTCATGGATGAGCAGGCTGGTGTTCGGGATGGCCCTATCTATCTGAGGTTTCCGCTCGGCAGTTGGGGGAGCGCCTATCTTGCCGCCATCGGTACGCTGGCCCGTCTCATACAGAAGCGGCGCGGAAGAGGTGTTGGCGGCGTCTCAACGAGCCTCGTTCAGGGCGCACTCGCGCCGAGCGCGATGTTGTGGCGCAAGGCGGAACGGGCGACGCCGGAATTTACCAATTCAATGGGGAAATCCATTCGGTCCCCGCAGTTCGAATGTTCGGACGGGGTGTGGATCCACGTCAAGTCCACGCCGGACCACGCGCCATTGATGAGCGCGGCCCTGCAGGAACTTGGAGCCGATCGGATCGCGGACCTCAATGCAGGGGAAAAAGGCGATCACATCTGTCCGAACTGGGGCGCCAACAAATTCATCTTCAAGTCCCGGCCAAGCGACGTTTGGCTCGCGGATCTCTGGTCCGCCGACGTGGCCGTGCAGCCCGATGTGCCGATGGGGCATATCTATGGCGACGAACAAGCCATCCTGAATGGCTATGTCATCGACGTCGAGGACCCGGTCTTTGGCAAGACGCGGCAACCGGGCGCTCCGGTCTCCATCGAACCGCCAATGCGCGCCTTCCGTCCCGCTGCATTCGCCTCGCCATGGCGCGATGGCGACTGGTCGAGCGAAAGAGCGGGAAGTTGCATTTCCAGCTCGCGAGGCGCGGCCGAGGAATTGCCGTTGAACGGCGTGAAAGTGGCCGACTTTGGGGCTTTCCTTGCCGGGCCGTTCGCAACGATGATGTTGTCCGACCTCGGCGCAGATGTGGTGAAGGTTGAAGGTCTCACGGGCGACCCGCTGCGACGCAATGATGGCGCCTTCTTTGGCTGCCAAAGAGGCAAGCGATCGCTCGCCGTCGACCTGAAGCACGAAACGGCGGCCGACATCATTGCCAGCCTCGCGGAATGGGCCGACATCGTCCACCACAATATCCGGCTTCCTGCGGCGCATCGGCTCGGCATCGATTACGAGACGCTGTCAGCCATCAATCCTGAACTCATCTACTGTCATGTCAGCGCGTACGGACCCAAGGGCCCCCGGAAGGACTGGCCGGGCTATGACCAGTTGTTCCAGGCCCAGACAGGCTGGGAATTTGAGGGCGCGGGCGAAGGCAACCAGCCGATGTGGCATCGCTTCGGCATGATGGATCATCAATGCGCGCTCGCCAGCCTCTTTGTCACGCTGCTCGGCCTTTATCACAGGGACAATGGGCATGGAGGCCAGGCGGTCGGCGCCTCGCTTCTCGGCGCTGGCCTGATGACAGTGAGTGAAACCATCGTGCTCGAAGACGGGTCACTGACGCCCTATCCGGGGTTGGACCAGCAGCAAATGGGCGTATCTTCGACCCGACGCCTCTATCGGTGCATGGACGGCTGGGTCGCTTTCGCCAGCGATGTACCCGACACATGCAGCAGCCTGCAGCAGCATAGCAGACAAACGAGTGTCAGCGGCGTTGAAGACTACATGGCCGGTTTGACCGTCGCCGAAGCTCTTGGCCTCGCCGACGATTGCGGAATTGCGGCGACCGAAGCCAGGACGGACAATCGGGACAGGTTTTTCGGAGATCCCGCCAATCTGGACAAAGGCCTGGTCGCGCGGTTCAATCAATCGAAGTTCGGAATGGTCGACATGGTCGGCACGTTCTGGCTCTTCGACGGGCAGCCCGCTTTGCCGCAGAGTGGTGTACCGGACCTCGGGGAGCACACAGCGCAGTGTCTGGAGGAGCTGGGTTTCAGTCCGGTAGAGATCCGAGATTTTTGCCGAAACAAAATAGTCGCAGGTTTGCGAAATGAGGTAGCCGAATGACCATTCACATCAACAAAGCGAACGGGGCCAATCATGTCTGATTCCGAGGGCTCTGCACCGACAGGGAAGCAGGCCGTTGAGCGCAAGGTAAAAAGCGTTCCTGTTCGTGGCCGCGAAAACCGGCCGCGATCAAGACGGGAAAAATCTGTCCTCACGCGTAAGCGGCTGTGCGACGCGACTAACCGGCTGCTTGAAAGCCGCTCTCTGCGCGCCGTGACCGTTTCGGACATCACGAACATGGCGTCTGTCTCGCCAGCGACGTTCTACATCTATTTTGCCGATGTCGAAGAGGCCGTGCTGGCCGTGCTGGAAGATCTGAATGGACAGCTCCCAGACTTTCCAAGCCTCGTTCATGCCATCGACACAGCGGCGCCGGAGCCCGGTGTGCGCGCCTTGGTAAAGGCGTACCTTTCGTTCTGGGACAAGCACTATGCCGTCTTGAGAATTCGCAATCTGGCAGCCGATGAAGGAGAGCCGCGTTTTCGCGAGGCCCGTGCCACCATGCTGAGGCCGATGATGACAGCGCTCGAGGAAAAATTCAAATCGGGTCACGGCCCGATGCTCGGCTTTCCGGAAGCGCCGGTCCTTGCCGTTGTCACCGTGCTGATGGGGATGCTCGAACGGCTCGCCGCGGTCATTCGCCTGCGGCCACCTGGCCGCGATATCACAAGAGGCCGGCTCATCGATGGCGCCGTGATGGTGATTTCCACGATCATGAAGACGAAAGAGGCAGGTTAGAATGGCAAATGGCTTCAGAGGGGCGGCGATTACCGGCGTGGGATTGGCGGCGCCCGGCCGAAAGGCGACACGGCCCATCATGGATTTGATGTTGGAGGCGTCATTTCAGGCGCTCGATGATGCGGGCCTTACGCCGGCAGATATCGATGGTATCGCAACCTGGCCCAGCAAGTCTCCGTCTCCGGGCATGTCCCCGATCGGCGTGATTGAGCTGAAAGAGGCGCTGGGCTGTGACCTTAGCTGGTATTGCGGCCTGATCGAAGGGCCGGGCCAGCTGAGCTCTGTGATCAATGCGGTGGGTGCAATTGCGACAGGGCAGGCGCGCCATGTGCTCTGCTATCGGACGCTGAATGAGTATTCGGTCCGCAAATCGAAATCCACTGAGCCTGAGCGGGGCGCCGCCGCGAACCGCATCGTGGGCCCTTACGCCTGGCAGCGGCCCTTCAACGCGCTCTCGCCGGTCAATTCGCAAGCGATGATGGCGCGTCGGCACATGCATGATTTCGGGACGACGAAGGAACAGCTTGGCTGGGTCGCGGTCAATGCTCGGCGTAATGCGATGCTGAACCCCTATGCAGCCTACCGCGATCCGATGAGCCATGACGACTATATGAACGCGCGCATGATCTCCGATCCGCTTGGTCTTTATGATTGCGATGCACCGACGGATGCTGCGACTGTCGTGATCGTGTCGTCGATGGAAGCCGCCAAAGATCTGAAAAAGCCGCCGCTTCGGATCGAGTCGATGGGCGCTGCCGCGTTTGGCCGCAATAGCTGGGATCAGTACGAGCCGCTTTCAGGTATGCCGGCGCTGGATGCCGGGCGGTTGATGTGGACGCACACCGATCTGAAACCGACCGATGTCGACGTAGCCAATGTCTATGATGGTTTCAGCATTCATACGCTGTTGTGGCTTGAAGCACTTGGGTTCTGCAAACGCGGCGAAAGCGGCCCGTTCGTCGAAGGCGGCGAGCGTATTGCGCGCGACGGCCAACTTCCCTTGAACACGGGTGGTGGCCAATTGTCGGGCGGACGCCTGCATGGCTTTGGCCTGTTGTGGGAAACCTGCATCCAGCTCTGGGGCGAAGGGGCAGACCGGCAGGTTCCCG
Organism: Hyphomonas johnsonii MHS-2; assembly: GCF_000685275.1. Classification (GTDB taxonomy): domain Bacteria; phylum Pseudomonadota; class Alphaproteobacteria; order Caulobacterales; family Hyphomonadaceae; genus Hyphomonas; species Hyphomonas johnsonii. Next base: position 49,721 of record NZ_ARYK01000002.1, on the reverse strand, counting down.
GCAATCCAGAAGTGGGTGTCGCGGCAGCAGGCGGAGGCCCGCTTGCCGGTTGCCTCCTTCTGAGCCGGCACTGAGACGCGCCATGACAGCTGAGATTTCAAGCCAGGACGTCCTTATCACTGAACGCATCGGTGGTACCGCGCTGCTCAAACTCAATCGGCCCGAGCGCCTGAATGCTTTGTCTCCGCAATTGCATGAAGCGCTCCAGGCCGCGGTCCGCGAAGCGGCGGAAGACAAAGACGTCAGGGTTGTGGTGATCACGGGGGAAGGTCGGGCGTTCTGTTCAGGCGGTGATACGAGCGGCGCGCGAGGGCAGGGCGGCCCGGTTTCCCAGGAGCAGCGAACTGACGAGATGGTTGCTCGCTCCGCCACCAACAAGCTCCTTCACGAGATGCCCAAACCGACGCTTGCCTTGGTCAATGGCGTGGCAGCAGGGTCGGGCCTCGCGCTGGCGCTCGCCTGCGACATGCGGATCGGCTCTGTTGATGCCTCGATGGTGCCGGCCTATGCCAGGCTCGCCCTGTCGGGTGACTATGGGGTGACCTATTTCCTGACCCAGATCTCGGGCCCAGCAAAGGCGTGCGAGCTGATGTTCCTGAACCAGAAGCTCGACGCGGCCGAGGCCAAGGCGTGCGGATTGCTGAACCAGATCGTTAGCGCCAATAGTCTGATGGTCGAAGGGTTGCGGGTGGCCGAGCAGCTTTGCGCCGCGCCGCCGGTCGCGCTTCGCTATATGAAACGCTGCATTCGGGCGTCCGTTGACCATAGCCTCGGCGATGTCATCGCGCTCGAGGCGTCGGCGATGATCCGCTGTTCAAAGACGGAAGACGCCAAGGAAGCCATGCTCGCGCTGAAGGAAAAGCGCGCGCCGGTCTTCAAGGGCTACTGATTTTCACGCGCAGCACGCGGCTTTGAAACGCACGTCGAGCGCTGACGCGGAACCGGCCAATCCTGTGAAGGACTAGCCGGTCCGGTCGCGAGCGCCGCTATGCTTTTTCCAGGATGTGCACAGCGCTGCACGTTCCGAGGCCGACAACATGCGCGAGACCGATCTTGGCACCGGGTTGCTGGCGTTGGCCTGCTTCGCCCCGCAGATGGGTGCAGACTTCATAGAGATTGGCGATGCCCGTCGCGGCGATCGGATGCCCCTTTGACAGGAGCCCCCCCGACAGGTTGACCGGAATGCGACCGCCAATCGCTGTCTCTCCATCTTCCAGCAGGCGAACGGCTTCACCCTCGCCGCACAGCTGCAGGTTCTCATAGTGGAGCAGTTCGGCCGTCGCAAAGCAGTCGTGGAGTTCGACTAGGTCGAGATCGGAAGGGTCGATGCCCGACATTTCATAAGCTTGCTGGGCTGACAGGCGCGTTGCCGAATTGATGTCCGGCATTTGCGGGTTCCGCTCCTGCCACGGATCGGAAGCAAGCGCGGATGCCCGGATGCGGACCGCGCGCCCCAGCCCGAGCTCTTTTGCCTTGCGTTCCGAGACGAGAATGGCCGCAGCGGCCCCGTCGACATTGATCGAACACATGAATTTGGTGTTTGGGTAGGCGATCATTTCGGCGCCCATGACCATTTCCAGCGGCGTTTCCTTCTGAAGCATCGCCTTTGGATTGAAGGTCGAGTGGTGATGGTTCTTGACCGCCACGCTGGCAAAGTTCTCGAAGGTGGCGCCATACTTGGCGGCATATTCCATCCCGGCTTCTGCAAAGGTTGCAGGCATTGAGGCCGATCCCATAAGGCCTTCAGTCGAAATCGCACTCGCGCGAGGACCACCCAGCATGCCCATGCCGGTCATCTGCTCGACGCCGACCGCCAGCACGACATCATAGTCGCCCGAGCGTATCGCCATCCATGCGTCCCGGACCGCTGTCGCGCCCGTTGCGCACGCGTTGCTGAGATTGGTTACGGGAATGCCGAAAGCGCCTACCTGCTGCAGGATCTTCTGACCGTTCATGGAGTTGAAGACACAACCCGAATAGACGGCCTGGACGTCCTTGATGGTCAGACCGGCATCGTCCAACGCGCCGAGAACGGCTTCAGCGCCCAAGAGGGCGGGCGTCTTGTCGGGGTACCGGCCGAATTTGATCATATCGATGCCGGCGATGTAAACGTCGCTCATATCTCTAGCTCCTACTTCGCCGCAATCGGCTCAAAAAAGTGGCACACATAACTGTTGCCCTGATCATCCTTGCGGTTCAGGGCGTCATCGAGCACGACGTTGACCGCCATACCGAGCGAAATGCTTTCCGGGTCCTGCGCGATGCCTCGCAGATTGCCTTTGAGGCTGGGGCCGTTGTCCATGTCGACAATCGCTGAAACGAACGGCACCGCGACGCCAGGGAAGCTGCGATGCACGATCGAGTAAGAGTGCAAGGTGCCTGTTGTCGTTTCGGGCTGGTGGGCAACGAAACTGCCGCGTGCGCCACACTTGCCGCAGGCGATGCGATTTGTTTCGAGCGAGAACGCGCCGCACGCCGTGCATTTCTGAAACTCGAGACGTGCCACACCGTTCGGCTCAACCTTGATGAAAGGCATTGCTGGCAGGGGCAGCGCGGGGTCTGTGTCGGTCATTGCTTACTCCAATTGTTTGAAAGTGATGCGGTCTGGTCGTTTGAGGCATGGTGAGTGCCGCTAATCATTCTGCGGCTTGCGCGATGTCGACTTCCTCGTCGGCCCAAAGATCGCGGGGCATGCCCAATACGCGCTCGGCGAGCTTGTTGCGGTGAATTTCACTGGTGCCGCCGCCGATGGTCGAGGCACGGGTCGACAAATAGGCCGAGGTCCAGATGCTCTCTTCAAGGCCAGCGCTCCCCATCACATCGATGAGGAATTCGAACATCGCCTTTTCGTTTTCCTGGCCGACAATCTTGGTGATTGAGCTCTCGCTGCCGACGTCAGCGCCGCTGGTGAACCGGGCGACGTTGCGCAAGCCATGCAGGTGTATGATCTGGGTCGTCGACCAGAGCGTGTTGAAGCGCTGGCGCAGCCCGACATCAAGGCCGCTTTCTGCCTCTCGCTGTTGTAGCATGCCGGCGATGCGCCGGATGGTCCGCGCCTGGCTGGCATGGGCGCCGAGGAAATTGGTGAGATGCTCGCCCTGCATGGTCGTCCGGTTGACCGACCAGCCGGCATTCTTCGGGCCGATCAGGCTGCTGAGCGGGATCGTTACATCGTTGAAGAACACTTCGTTGAAATGATAGTCGCCATTATTGCGGCGGATGGGCCTGACTTCCACGCCGGGCGCATCCATCGGGAAGACGACGACACTGATGCCGTCGCGCTTGGGGTGCTGCGGCCCGGTTCTGACAAGGGCGTACATCCAGTCGGCATACTGGGCTTGCGACGTCCAGATCTTGTGGCCGTTGATGACCAACTTCTCGTCGTCCACGACCGCTCTGGTGCTAAGTGAAGCGAGGTCAGACCCTGCGCCCCGCTCGGAAAAGCCGCCGGCCCACAGGATGTCGGCGCGCCGCGTCGGCTCGAGGAGTTTCTTCTGTTCGTCGGTGCCGTGCGTGAAAAGCGTCGGGCCGACCAGCATCAGCCCGCGGTTCCCCGGGAGTGGCGGCACGCCTCTCTTTGTGAGCTCGGCATAGTAGAGGACTTGCTGGGTGAAACTCGCAGCCCGGCCGCCATATTCCACGGGCCAGTGAATGCCGGCCCAATTGCCTTCAGCCATCTCTGCCTGCCAGGCGCGGCGACCGGCGAGATCGGCGCGGCGTAGCTGTGATATCTTTTCGGGCGGGGCGTGTTCGTCGAGCCAGGTCTGGAACTCGATGAGGAAATCGGCGTCGGCCTGACTGGGGACGAAGCCAATATCCTGCTCGGGCTTGTTGCTCGAGCCAGATTTGCGTCGCTTTGCGCCATACAGTTCGAGGGCCTTCTCTCCGAGGCGCTGCAAGTGGGAGGAGGGCGAACCAAAGCTGATTTCACAATGCTTGCTGCGTCGCATCAGCAGGTGAAGGTCATGCTCCCATGTGCAGCCGATCGCGCCATGCATCTGAACAGACTCGGAGGCAGCAAAAGACGCTGCTTCGGTGGCGGCGGCCTTGGCGAGATGAGAGGCGGCACCGTCCGGAACACCATCGGCCACTGACCGGAGCGCGCCCCACAGGCTGGATCGGCCGGATTCGAGTTTAAGCAGGCAGTTGGCCAGGTTCTGCTTGATCGCCTGGAACCGGCCGATCGGCTGGCCAAACTGTTCTCGCTGCAACGCATATTCGGTGATGAGGTTAAGCGCGCCCTGAGCGACGCCCACTGCTTCTGCCGCAATCAGGCATTGGGCGATCTTCTGGAGGTCGCCCGGAGGGAAGCAGCCGATCCGTTTGGCCGGGGCCTCGACGAGTTTGACCCTTGCCATCGGACGCGTGGTGTCGAGGCTTTTCAGGTCGCTTCGTTCGACCCCCGGTCCATGCGCATCGACCACCCACCAGGCGTCATCGGCATGAACCAGAAAGCTCGTCAGACTCGTGCCCTCAAACGCAAACGGCACATCCGATGACAGGTGCGTAGCGCATTCAATGCCGGGCGTGACCAGGGCATTGGGAAAGCTGCCATCCGCATTGATGAGCGGGCCGGCTACGGTCTGGCCGCTTGCGAGCGCTGCCGCGACGTCGGTTGCGTCCGGGCAGGCAGAAAGTATGTGGCAGGCGAGGTAGATCGACACGATCGGAACAGGCGCGACCTGCTCGCCGAGCGCCTCGACGACGATACACTCTTCTGCCAGACCGAGTTCGGAACCGTCCATGTCCGAGGGGAGAGAAATGCCGAGAAGGCCGAGCGCCCCCAGCTGTGACAGCAATTCAGGATCGGTCCCGGACACGTTCTCCGCCGCCTTGCGCGCGGCGCTCCGATCGGACACCAGACGGCGCACCGTGCGGTCGAGCTGTTCTTGTTCATCGGAGCGCATAATCGAATAACTCAGCATGTTGAATGACAAGGCGCATCGTCCTCAGCCACCCGTTGCAAGTCTATGTGGATTATTTTGCGGATCGGTCGTGGAAACGCATAAGACGCTCGGTTCGTGCGATGCTGTACTGGTGTCAGACAGGGAAGTGCGCCCGCAGAACCGTCGCGGTGCTGTCGAGGCAACCAGAGCGTTGCCAAGGCGGCTGCCAAAACAGAATCCATGCGCACCAAGCAGGCAAAGTGGTTTGATCGTTGAAGATTGAAGTAACACCAGAAGAAACAGCGTTCCGGGCCGAAGTCCGCGAGTGGCTGAAGAGCAATGTTCCCAAGACAGCCCGCCCATTTGCGGGAGAAGGAGTGCGCGGCTTCGATCTCGACTGGCAGCGGCGGCAATATGAAGCCGGATGGGCCGGCATTGCGTGGCCAGAGGCGTTTGGAGGCCGCGGCGCCAGCCTGATGGAGCAGCTTATCTGGCATGAGGAATATGCACTCGCCGGGGCGCCAAGGTCGGGGTGCTGCTTTGTTGGCCTCAGCCATGCCGGACCAACGTTGATCGCGTGCGGTACGCAGGAGCAAAGACAGCATCATCTCCCCAGAATCCTGAAGGGGGAGGCGGTCTGGTGTCAGGGGTTTTCGGAGCCCAATTCCGGGTCGGACCTTTCCAGCCTCTCGACCAAGGCAGTCGTTGATGGCGACAGTCTGGTGGTCAATGGATCCAAGATCTGGACGAGCTATGCCCAGCATGCCGATTACCAGGAGCTGTTGCTGCGCACTGAGCCCGGGTCTGAACGTCATCGCGGGCTGAGCTGGGTCATCTGCGACATGAGCACGCCCGGAATTGAGCTCCGCCCGATCCGCACGATGACCTCGGCGGAAGATTACCATTTCTGCCAGGTTTTCTACAATGATGTGCGGATACCATTGTCGAATGTTGTCGGCGAGCTCGGCGACGGGTGGGCAACCGCAAACGCGACGCTTGGCTTTGAGCGGGGCACAGGTTTCATCGCCGACCAGATCCAGAACAGTGAGCTGATCGAGATGCTGATCGACATGGCCCGAAGCCGTCCCGGGGCCGACGGAACTGGTTCGATGATCGATAATCCGAGCATCGCCGCCGGCCTGGCTGCGCTCCGGGCGGACGCAGCCGCCATCAGATCAATGACCTATGCGACGATCTCGCGAGCCGGTCAAAATAATCCGGGACCGGAAGGGTCTATCGTGAAGCTGATCTATTCGGAAGTTGCCCAGCGGGCGCGCAAGCTGAGTATGGATATACTAGGCGGTGACGGTCTGGAGACGACGCTCGCGGAGGGCCTCGTCTTCTTTTACCTGCGCTCCTTCGCGGGCACGATCGGCGGCGGAACGTCGGACATCCAGCGCAATCTGATCGGGGAACGCGTTCTCGGTCTGCCGAGGGGGCCAAGACTGTGATTGATCTTCAGCCATCTGACGAACAGCAACAGATCATCGACAGCGTGTCGTCGTATCTCGCCGACAATGCGCCGATCGAACGGCTCACGGCGCCGGGCGAGGTGGTGGTGAGCCAGGACGGGGCTATGCGCCACGCACTTGCCGGGCTTGGTGTGTTCGGCATCGGCGTCGCTGAAGAATTTGGCGGTGTCGGATATGGGATTGCCGAAGAAGCGCTGGTGGCCCGCGAATTTGGTCGCGTGCTTCTCTCGCCTTCTCTCCTGATGGGGATGGTCGCGCCGCATGTGGCGCTGACATCGGGAAATCTGTCACTGGCTGGCGACATCATGAGCGGCGAGACGGCGGTCGGGGCCGGAGCCTGTATCACTGCAGCCGCCGAAAGCCTCCACGGAGATTGGCATCTCATTGATTCCCGGGACGCGGCATTGATGCTATTGTGCCGGGGGGACCGCATTGGACTTTTTGCCGCCAATGACCTCACGGTGCGGCGAGACGTGCTGAGTATGGACTGGACGCTTGACCTCGAACGGGCTGAGTTCGCTGAGGGGTGTGTCGGCGTGGATTCTGCGTCGCTGTGCCGGCGTGTGAATTTGCTTGTTGCAGCATATATGGTCGGAGCGGCGGAGGCGGCAACGCAAATGTCGGTCGACTATGCGTGCGTCAGGCACCAGTTCAACCAGCCCATCGGCTCATTTCAGGCAGTGAAGCACCGCTGCGCCGACATGCTCGCGGCTTCCGTTTCGGCGTGGAGTCAGACGGCGTTCGCGGTGCTGGCCCATGCAGACCAGGCCGCTGATGCAGCCTATCAGGCTCATGCGGCCTGCATGACCAGCAAGAATGCCCTGTTCAACAATGGCGCCGCGAACATTCAAAACCATGGCGGAATTGGCTTCACAGGTGAGCATACGCCGCATCTTTTTGTGAAGCGTGGTCATTTTATGGACCGAATTGGCGATACGGACCTTACTCACCGGTTGGCTTTGCTGGAGAAGTTTCCGTCAGGATCACACTCAGTTGTGAATTTTTAACTCGGCGATGCGGGATTCACAATAACCGTTCGGATGACACTCGCTTATGTTGCAAGACAGGTAAATTGTGAATAAGCGTCAGAAATGGAAGTGCGATTGTGACCGAGATCAAACCAGCAGAACAGATTGCGGCCCATTTCGCTTCACTGGCGAAACTGGATCCGGAAAGCGAAGCGGTGCGCTTCAATGGCAAGGGCTATTCGTGGGGTGAGCTGGGCGCTATCGCGGACGGCCTTGCCCAAAAGTTTGAGGCCCTGGGCCTGCCGGAATTCGCCTGCGTCGGATGGCTCGCGCGAAACGAACCGTCGCTCGTTGGCGCGCTGATTGGCCTTATCCAGTCGCGTCATTGTATTTCCCCGCTCAATCCGCATCAGCCTGCCGAGAAAACTGCTGAACAGCAGCGCCAGCTCAATATGGGCGTCGTGGTCGGCGTCGCGCAGGATTTTACGCCCGAACTCAAGACGGCGATGAAGGATGTCGGCGCGGTCGGTCTGGTGCTCGAAATTGGCGCGGACGATCCGGTACGGTTTGTGCCCGGCTTCGAAGCGCTCGGCAAAGGACCGTTCCGGTCGCTAGGACAGGATGTTGTCGCAGAGCGTCTGACCAGTGGCACAACTGGTGAGCCAAAGCGGATCCCTGTCCCGGCCGTGACTTTCGCGAAAGCCATGCAGCTTGGCGCCCGGTCGGAAAAGAATAAGGCTGCTGAACCCCTCAAGGTGAAACGGTCGCCAGCGATCCTGCAGACCACCTTCTCGCATTCCGGCGGGATGTGGGGCGCGCTCCTGTCGCTCAACCAGGCGAGACCGATCGACCTGCACGACAAGTTTACGCCGGAAGCGTGGGCTGATGCCGTCGAGCGCACGAAGACGCGGGTGAGCAGCCTGGTACCGTCGATGATTACCATGGTGCTTGAGGCAGATGTTCCGCCGGAAAAGCTTGCCAGTCTGATGGCAATACGGTGCGGGACGGCTGCGTTAGATCCGGAGACGCAAAAGCGCTTCGAAGACCATTTCAACGTTCCGGTTCTGGTCGAATATGGCGCGTCGGAATTCATGGGCGGCATCGCTGGTTGGTCGCTGGCTGATCACAAAGCCCATGGTCAAACCAAGCGTGGCTCCGTGGGCCGGATGCGACCGGACATGGAAGTCCGGATTACCGATTCGGAAACCAATAAAGATCTTCCGGCTGGCGAGATTGGTATCCTTAATCTCAAAACGCCGCGCGCGGGCCCGGATTGGATTCGCACAACCGACCTCGCCTCAATCGATGCGGAGGGTTTCCTATACCTGCACGGCCGGGTCGATGAGGCGATTAATCGCGGTGGTTTCAAGGTTCTGCCTGACAAGGTTGCAGAGGTTCTGAGGCTGCATCCGAGCGTGCGCGAGGTCGGCATTCTGGCTGCCAAGCATGCGCGTCTCGGGCAAGTGCCGATCGCGATCATCGAGCCGTCGTCAGATGCGCCGAAGCCGACCAGCGAGGAGCTGAATGCTTTCGGACGCGAGCAGATGGCCGCGTACATGGTGCCGGTCGCGTTCGAATTCGTTGAAAGCCTTCCGCGCACCCTTTCGATGAAGGTGGACCGGCCTGCGCTTCGAAAGATGTTCCAAGACAAATACGACCTCTGATCAAGATACAAAGGGTTCAACATGGCAGATATAGCGGCGCCTGCAGCGCGAGACATAGATGGCACGATCACGGACGAAGATATTGAGCGCGCCCGCAAGCAAATCGGGATTCCACAACGCCGGTTTGTACCGACATTCAATGTGCGGGCATCGCAAGACACGATGCGTCATTTTGCGTTTGGCCTAGTCGGAGACGACAATCCACTCTGGCACGATCCGGTCTACGCGGCCAAGTCGCGCTGGCGTGGCCCTGTCGCTCATCCGCTCTTTATCCAGACGATGGGGGAGAATGAGACGCCACCGTATCCGGAAGATATCAAGCCGCTGTTCAAAGGTCTTTTCAGGGGCGTCGGCAAGTATCTCGCGTCGACCACATGGTCTTTCTACAAGCCGGTTTTCGAGGGCGATATTGCCTATGAAGAGTACACCACCTCGGACATCCAGGTGAAGGAATCCAGCTTTTCGGGCGGGCGGAGCGTCATCGATTCCTATCGGTCGCTTTATGTCGATCGGTCCGGAGCCCCAATCGCGACGCGCGAGCATTCCTGCGTCAATGCCGAACGCCGCGGATCGAAGGAAAAGGGCAAGTATGCTGACCGCGAAAAGCACGTCTACACGCCGGACGATATTGCGCGGATCGATGAGGTCTATGCGGCTGAAATGCGTCGCGGGTCCGAACGCCGGTATCATGAAGACGTCGAGGTTGGCGAAGCGCTGACGCCTGTTGCCAAGGGCCCGCTGTCGATGGTCGAGGTCATCAGCCGCCATATCGCGACAGGCATGGCCGACGGATACAATATCGGGCCACTGAGATATGGCTGGAAGGCGCGCCAGAAGATTGCTGCGTTCTACACACCGGACGACTGGGGTGTTCCGCAACCCCAACAGCGTGTCCACTGGGATGATCGCCGGGCGCAGGACCTCGGCCTGCCGGGCGGTTATGACTATGCGATCATGCGGTTTGCGTGGTTGTCCCACGTCGTGACCAACTGGATGGGGGATGATGGCTGGCTTGCGGAGCTGAGTGTCGATCTGCGGCAGTTCAACTTCGTCGGAGATTTTCACATCATCTCCGGGGAAGTGACAGGGAAGAGTATCGAGAACGGTCAGCCAGTTGTCGAGATTGCCCTCAAGGGCGTGAACCAGCGTGGCGACGAGACGACCAGGGGCTTTGCCAAAGTGATGTTGCCCTCACACGCATTCGGGGCGGTGACGATGCCGACCCCGCCCGCCGAGCTTTCGCGCCGCGGTGCCGCGATGATGCAGGCCGCAGCAGAATATTCTGGCAAGGCAAAATCATGACGCCGCTGAATTTTGACGGAGACGTCGTCATCGTCACCGGCGCGGGCGGCGGACTCGGGCGCTCCTATGCGCTCGACTTGGCCCGGCGCGGCGCCCGTGTCGTCGTCAACGACCTTGGCGGTTCGGCCGCCGGGGACGGCGCCGATGCAAGCCCGGCGGCCCAAGTAGTCGACGTTATCAGGGCTGAAGGCGGCGAGGCTGTCGCAAATTTCGACAGCGTCGCAACACAAGAAGGCGGTAAGGCGATTGTACAAGCAGCCCTTGATGCGTGGGGACGTGTCGATGGCGTCATCTGCAATGCGGGCATCCTGCGCGACCGTAGTTTTGCTAAGCTCGATTTCAACGATGCACGGGCCGTTGTCGACGTCCATCTATGGGGCGGCATCAACGTGTCGCAGCCAGCTTTCGTCGCCATGAAGGACAACCCGAATGGCGGACGTATTGTTCTGACGACGTCAGCATCCGGATTGCTCGGAAATTTCGGCCAGACGGCCTATGGCGCAGCGAAGATGGGGCTGGTCGGCCTGATGAGATCGCTGCGGATCGAAGGCGAGCGTTCAGGTATCAAGGTCAACGCACTCGCGCCGATTGCGGGCACCCGATTGACCAACAATGTTTCCGACGATCCCAGCGCCCCGAAAGCGCCAGACAAGGTGGCGCCGATCGCGACCCTGCTTGCGCACCGCGACTGCCCGGCAAATGGCGATATCTTCATGGCCGGAGCGGGCTGGTTCTCGAGGTGCTTCATTGGCCTGACAGAAGGTTGGTCGATGCCCGACAATGTGACGGCGGAATCCCTGCTCGCCAATTGGGACAAGGTCACCGACGAGACAGGCTTCCAACAACCGACTAGCGTGATTGAGGTAAGTGAGATCCTCAACCGGCTTCTGGAGCCCAGGTGAGCCGGCACGAAGTGAAAGGTATATCAGAGAGTATGGACGGCATCCGTTACGAAACGAAGGGCTGGGTCGCGGTTATCAGCCTGAACCGGCCTGAAAAGCACAATGCGATGGATTCAGAAATGAGTGCCGCGTTTGCCAATGCCATTGTCAGAGCTCAGGACGATCGTAGAATCCGGTCCATCCTTCTGCGCGGCGAAGGCAAGTCCTTCTGCAGCGGCCGGGATACGGCAGCGCTGGGGGTCCGCCCTGCGGGCGTGAGCGACTTTGAACATGTTAGCAAAAGCCAGAGCCGGAAATTCAACCTCATCGACAGCCAGAAGCCCGTGATCGCGGCGTTGCGCGGTCATGCGGTTGGCGGCGGGTTCGAGATCGCGTTGCATTGCGACATGCGGGTCGCGTCGGAAACCGCTCGGATGTCGCTGCCTGAAATCGATCACGGCATCATCACCGATGGCGGCGGGTCGGTCATCACGGCAGCGCTCGCAGGCGCATCGAGAGCGAAATACATGCTGATGACTTGCGAAGCCGTCGGCGCGCAACAAGCCCTGCAATGGGGCCTCGTCGACTTCGTCGTGCCCGATGAGGAGCTTGACGCATTTGCACTCGACCTTGCGACGAAGGTTGCCGCGCGACCACCGATCCATGTTGCGATGGCCAAGATGCTCATCGACGGGCTGCAGGGCGAGTCCATTCGGAGAGGGATTCGGGAAGAGCTCATCGCCATCACGGCGCTCTACAAGACGGACGATCGCCAGGAGGCGAAGGCCGCACGGGCTGAAAAACGCAAACCAGAATTCAAAGGAAGCTGACATGTCTCTCCCGGAGCCGTTTCCCGAAAACCATGCCTTCCTGCCGCCTGACACGTTCAAGGATGACGTTATCCTGGTCACCGGTGGCGGGACAGGGCTGGGCAAGGCCATGGCAAAAGGGTTCGCCCGCCTTGGTGGCCGGATTGCGATCGCGAGCCGGAGTACCGAACACCGCGATGCCGGCGTCGCTGCGATCGAGGCGTTGGGCGGGCAGGCGATCGGCGTTGCGCTCGACATTCGCGATCCAGAGAATGTCGCCGCTGCGTTCGACGAGATCGAGAGCAAGCTTGGCCCGGTTACGGTGCTGGTGAACAATGCCGCTGGCCGGTTCATGGCGCCAGCCGAAGACATAACGCCGAATGGTTGGCGCGCTGTGACGCAGATTGTCATGGATGGCACATTCTTCTGCGCGCAGGAGTTTCACAAACGTCGGCTGGCCGCAGATGGCCAAGGCGCCATTCTCAATATCGGCGCGACATTCGCTTGGACCGGCGGGCCGGGCTCAGCGCATTCCGCCGCCGCCAAGGCCGCTGTAAACAGCCTCACCCAGACGCTCGCTGTTGAATGGGCTGTGGACCAGATTCGCATCAACACGATCGCACCTGGCGTGTTTCCTCACGAGGACACGGTCGCCCACATGAAGGGAAGCTGGTCGACTGACCGTGGTCGTCAAATCCCTGCGGGCCGGGTTGGACGGCTTCAGGAGCTGGCATGGGCGGCATGTTTCCTCTGTTCGCCCTTTGCGTCCTACATCACGGGCCACACGCTCGTCGTCGATGGCGCCAACTGGCTGCGCCACCGGGCATCAGCCGCGCCCGATTTTATTCCGGTGCGCGAGTGGGCCCGTCAAAAGAAGTAGTCTCTGGAAGGGGGCGATGATGGCCGATCACACGAAACAGGGTTTGACGATTGTCACTGGCGCAGCGGGCGCAGCGAAGGCCGATCTAGGCATGAGGCCTTATGCGGCCAGCAAGCCTGCGGTGAAGAAACTGACCGAGACGCTGTCGAAGGAGATCAGGCCATCCGGAGGCTGGGCCAATGCCATTCTGCCAAGTATTATCAACACGCCAGCCAATCACGATGGTATGCCCGGCTCGGACACCTTAGACTGGATACCTCCCGGTGATATCGCACACCTTGTCGGTTTCCTGCTTTCAGACTCGGCGCACCGTATCAATGGCGCGCTCATTCCAATCACGTGCGGCGCTTGAGGCGGGGCGCTCTCACAGAAACAGGTCATGACCAGTAATGGGCGTTTTGCGTAGACGAACTGCAGTAGCGATACGGAAGATCGCTGCGGGGGCATCCGAAGCCCGGGCTGTTGTCGAGGACGACTTCCACCATTTCCGCGTTACCGTCCTGTCGCGCGATGGCCATGTGGAGCGGACGACGACCCAGTCCCTTCGAACGCCCACAATGATTTGCGGGCAGGCCAGTCAAAGGCTGACGGAGCTTGAGGGAATGGCGCTCGATCCTGCTTCTGCCAGCGTGTTGAAGCATACGGACGCGCGCCTCCAATGCACACACATGATCGATCTCGCGGGCTTGGCGGTCGCCGCCTTGTCGCAAGGCACGCCGTTCCGCCAGTACGACGCAGAAGTTGATGACAAGACACCGGACAAGACCCGCCGCGCAAGGCTGAGGCGCGATGGTGTCCTGGTGCTTGAATGGGAGCTGGACGGCTACGCCGTGAAGGGACCGCCGCCATATTCCGGACTATCCCTCGGCGCCGGCTTCACCGGTTGGACGCAGGACACACTGCCGAAGGATGAAGCTGAAGCCGCGCTGGTTCTACGCCGTGCGATCTTTATCTCAAACGGACGCACAGTGGATCTCGACGCGCTTGGCCGGCGAACCGGACCGTTCGGCGGGTGCTGGGCCTGGCAGCCTGAGCGGGCTGACAAGGCGCTGAGAAACGTTGGATCCACTCAAGACTTCACAGAGTGTCCAGATGCGTTGCTTGGGCAGGATCAAGCCTGGTTGGCATTTGAGCAGACGGAGTGAGCCGGGCTCGGCGCCCTGCGCCACGGAGCGGACTGAACTTAAATACGCCTGCGACCATTCAAGCTTTGATTGGTGTGATTCCGATGCATGACAGCGGAGAATATCGCATCGAAACACCAGCCTCCTGTCCCTTACCAAGAGCGCAAAGCGCGTTTAACCTCGCAGCAGAAATTCCTGAATTTGGCGGCAGAAGCCGTCAGCCTTTCAGGCGCGTCCGGAGGTAGCCCCATGTCCAACCGAGTTTCAGAAAGCATCGCCGAGACATTTGAGAACCTGTCGGATCTGGACGGGGTCGAAGTTGATGGATGCTGGCTGAAATGGAGCGCGCTGGCCGCGCTGGCTTCGCGTCTCGACCTCTTGATCGAGGAGACGGGCGCACCGGCCCAAGCCAGGATCGGACTTGTCGCGCGCAATCATCCGGAATCTGTCGCAGCCTTTCTCGGCCTCCTAAAAGGTGGTTATTGTGTGGTGCTGATCAATCCGTTCCAGACGGAACAAGCCATCGCGGAAGACGTGGCGCAGCTCGGCCTGAGCCTGATGATGGCTGAGCCGGAGGACTTCGATGGTCTCGGCTTGGCCCGTTCGGCCAAGGAAAACAATTTTCCACTAATCAATCTTGGCGCCCTGGAAGGGCGCGCGCCGCATCTGGTGCAGCACTGCACCGCGCAGGCGAAACCTGAATCGGAAGATTGTGCGCTGCTGATCGGCACGAGCGGGACCAGTGGCAAGCCAAAACGTATCCCGATCCGATATGACACGCTGTTCGCCTCAGTCGTCGAGACAGACACGATCAATCGGGAGTTCGGTGAAGAACGTAGGCCCGGCCTGAAACCGTCACCTCTGATCCAGTATTCTCCGCTCGCGCATATCACGGGCGCGCTGACGATCGCGCGCGTCGGTATCACCGGACGGCGGCTGATCCTGCTGAAGAAGTTTGATCCCAAAAAGTGGATTCAGGCTATCAGTACCTACAAGCACCAAATCGCCGGCTTGCCGCCCGCGATGATGAAGATGGTGCTCGATGAAGCGCCGGGTGCAGACGAGCTCCAGAGTTTGCGGGCCGTCTGGACGGGTTCAGCGCCACCTGACCCGGCTGTCGTTCTGGAGTTCGAGAAGCGCTATAGCGTCCACGTTCTGGGCAATTACGGCGCGACCGAATATTGCGGCGCGATTGCCAATGAGCGACTTGTTGACAGGATCGAGTATGGCCGGGCAAAAAACGGGGCCGTAGGGCGCGTGCGCCGCCACGTCGCCGACTTCCGCATTGTCGATCCGGATACAGGAAGCGAAAAAGCGGGGGAAGGCGTTCTTGAAGTCCGTGTTCACCGGGTTGGTCCGGAGTGGATCCGCACCTCAGATCTTGCCTCGATTGATGACGATGATTGCCTGTTCATTCACGGCCGAGCCGATGATGCTATCAACAGAGGTGGGTTCAAGATCGTGCCGACGATTATTACCGACGCTCTCAAGCAACATGACGCCGTGGATGAGGCCTTTGCCCTTGGGCTGGCAGATGCGCGGCTTGGCCAGGTGCCTGTTGCAATTGTCCAGTTGCACAGTGGCGCTGAGGCGACTGCAGAGATTCTGCTTGCCCATCTTCGCAACAAGCTCGTCGCGTATCAGGTGCCCATAGCGATCAAGATCGTTGCGACACTCCCGCGGACGCCGTCGATGAAATTCGACAAGCCCGGGATGCGCGCTCTGTTTGACGACGACCACCCGATCAAGTCCGCCGGATGATATCGACCCTGAAGCCGCTGCAATATCCGGTCTTCCGCAATATGTGGTTTGCCAATCTTGCCGCGCACTTTGGCACCATGATCCAGGCTGTCGGGGCAGCCTGGCTGATGACATTGCTCACGGATTCGGCGCAGATGGTCGCGCTCGTGCAATCGTCGACGACCATTCCGATCATGCTGCTGGCCTTATTTGCGGGCGCGGCGGCTGACACATTTGACAGGCGTCTGGTGATGCTGTCAGCCCAGTGCCTGATGCTTGTGGTCAGCGCGATCCTGACCGTGCTCTCGGCGTTTGGCCACATCACGCCGTTTTCCCTGTTAGGCCTTACCTTCCTGATCGGGGCAGGCACGGCCGTCAATTCGCCGACCTGGCAGGCCTCTCTGCGGGACCAGGTTCCGGTCGCCCTGTTGTCCTCGGCGATTGCGCTGAATTCGATCGGATTCAACCTCGCGCGCAGCCTCGGGCCCGCCATAGGCGGATTGGTCATGGCAGCCATTGGGCCTACCGGAAATTTCTTCCTGAACACCGTGTCCTACACCGCGCTCATCTTCGTGTTGCTCAACTGGCGACCCGTTTTCAAACGCGACGAAACAGTGCGGGGCATCCGACATTCGATCGCGCTCGGCGTTGACTATGCGTGGCGCGAGCCGGCGATCCGCCGGACATTGATCCGTTCAAGTCTTTTTGGCCTGATGTCGTCATCGATCTGGGCGCTGGCGCCACTGGTGGCTAAAGACGTCCTGCACGGCGGACAGCTTACATTCGGCTTGTTGCTTGGGGCCCTCGGTGTCGGGTCGATTGCCGGCGCGATCATCGCGGACCAGGCACGCAGGCGAATGAGTATGCAGAAGGTCTTCACGATTGGCAGTTTCGGTTTCGCCATCGGAATGGCCGGGATTATATCGTCCAACGTCTTGTGGCTGGCCTTGCCCTTCGCCGTGCTAGCCGGCGCGTGCTGGGTTGGCTCATTGTCGACGATCAACATCGCGATCCAGAGTTATGTGCCTCAGCGGCTCGTGGGACGGTGCATTGCGACCTACTACATGTTTGCATTCGGCGGAGTGTCGCTCGGCAGCTATATCTGGGGTCTTGTCGCAGACATGTCGGGGCTAACGACAAGCGTATATATCTCGGCGATGATGCTGGTCGTGGTGACGGTGCTGGGACTGAAATTCCCGGTCCCGAACCCATCAGAGGATCCTGCTGTCAGCGACTGACGCGAGACAGCGGGGGCGGCGCTTCAATCGGCCCGTTCATAGGGACTTGGCCACAGGCCTTCGCGGTCATTGCGTATCACCTCTTTGAGCGACAGTACGCTCGCGTCTCCCCCTGTGAAGGCGGGGTCAGTCTTTTCGTGGCGGCGCAGTTCAAGTTTCGCAATCTGGTTTCGGTGGACCTCGTCAGGCCCATCAGCCAGCCGGAGCAGCCGGGCAGTTGCAAGGGCTGCAGAGAGAAGGTGATCGTTATTCGTGCCACCGCCGCCGAAGAGCTGAATGGCCCAGTCGACGACTTGCTGCGCCATGTTGGGGCCCGCGACCTTGATCATCGCGATCTCCTGCCTGGCGGCCTTGTTGCCGACGCTGTCCATCTTCTGAGCCGCATTGAGGGTCAGCAAGCGGGCCTGATCAATCAGGATGCGCGATTCAGCAATACGTTCGAGCGTGACGGTCTGCTCTGCCAGTGTTCGGCCAAATGGACGGCGTTCGGCGGCGCGCCTGCACATACGCTCCAGCACGCGTTCTGACAGACCGATAAGCCGCATGCAGTGATGGATTCTCCCGGGGCCCAAACGCCCCTGGGCAATTTCAAAGCCGCGGCCTTCTCCCAGTAACATGTTCTCTACAGGCACGCGGACATTCTCGAATACGACTTCGGCGGCGCGGTCGGGAACGCCGTAAAACCCCAACACCGGAATGGCACGAACGACCCGAACGCCCGGGTGATCGCGCGGAACGAGAATCATCGACTGCCGCGTATAGGGATTTTCATCCTCGGGCGCACTCTTGCCCATAAAAATGATGATCTTGCAGCGCGGGTCGGTGGCGCCGGTCGTATACCACTTCCGGCCATTGATAACATAGCTGTCGCCGTCGCGAACGATCGAGCTGGCGATGTTGGTCGCATCTGAGGAGGCCACTTCGGGCTCGGTCATTGCGAAGGACGAGCGGATTTCGCCTGCGAGTAGAGGCTTTAACCAGGTCTGTTTTTGCGCGTCAGTTCCATACCGTAGGATTGTCTCCATATTGCCGGTATCGGGCGCTGAACAGTTGAAGACTTCAGGCGCAAACAGGCTTCTTCCCATGATTTCACAGAGAGGGGCGTACTGTGCATTGGTGAGGCCACTTTCTGATTCAGATGCGGGTAGAAAAAGATTCCACAATCCTTCTGCACGGGCTACCGCCTTCAGCTCTTCGACGACCGGATACTCTTTCCAGGGGCCAAGGCGCTCAGCCTCCAGATAGTACCGACGCTCATTGGGGTAGATATGCTGCGCCATGAATGCAGAAATCCGCTCTGAAAGCTGAACGGTGTCTCTGGTGCCGTTGTCGATATTCAAGATTCAAGTTCCCTTTGCTGGTCAGGCCTGCGAACGCAGCTGCGCGATCAGAGTATTGCGACCGCCTAAAAAGTCGGCGGCACGAGGCCGCCGAAGGTAAGCGTGGTCTTGCCAGACCACTGCCGGAGGAGGGTGCAGCCGGTTACGCTCAACCGGCTGCGGTCGCGGGACTTCAGAATTCCCAGCGTCCTTCGACGCCATAGGTCTTCGGAGCGCCTGGATTGTTCATGAAATAGCCGAGCCCTGCGCTTGCGAGATCAAGCTGGAATACTGTGTATTCCTCGTCGGTGAGATTCTTGCCGTATGCGGCAATCGAGAAGCCGCTGTCGCCGAACTTGTACTGAACCCGAGCGTTCAGAAGGCCATACCCTTTCTGGCTAATGTACTGGACATAGTCCGGCGTGAGGGTCTGCGTGACACCGACATCGTAGATATCATCCTGGTAGTAGTAGTCGCTATGGAGCGTCAGGAGTCCGCTCGAGAACTGTTTCGAGTACGTGATGCCGACGCCGGCAGTGAAGGGCGGCGTTCTCTCGAACTTCTCGGCCGAACGGTCGAAGGTCCCGTTGACGCAGGGAACGACCGCTGTGGTCGGATAAGGCGTTGGACATTGCGACGTGAACTCGGTGTATTCCGCCTCGGTGATACCGACCGATGCATTGATTTCAAGCTCGTCCGTGAGAAGGGCCGTGGCCTCGATTTCCATGCCATAAATTTCGGCGGCGGCTGCGTTGATAGTGGTTGTGGCCACACCCCCGACGCCGTTCGGAACGAGGACGCTGCGCTGGATATCGGTGTAGTCTGAATAGAAGGCCGCGGCGTTGAGCCGGAACCGGTTGTTGAACATCTGCGACTTCAGACCCAATTCGTAGTCGATAACCTCCTCCGGCGCGAAACCGCCATAGGTGAAGGGGGTCGTTCCACGAAGGTTGAACCCGCCCGCTCGGTATCCTTTCGACGTCTTGACGTAAGTCATGAAGTCGGAGGTCCAGTCGTATTCCAGGCTGAGCAGATAATTGACCGCATCGTCGGTTCTCGACTGCGAGACAACGCAATCATCTGTCGGAGACAACCGGACGGGAGGTTCGCCGACACTCAGCGAACAAACACCTGCCGACCGGCTCTTGAGGTCGAGGGATTTTGTGTCTTCAGAATACCGGATGCCGACGGTTGCTGACAGCGCTTCGGTCAGTTCCACCGAGCTTTGAGCAAATACCGCCCAGCTCTCGCCCTCAAGGTCGCCGAGCGTCTGCGTCGGATTGTTGGGATTGAGCATTGGGAGCGCGATCGTGTCGTTGCCGTCCACACCTTCCTCCTCGAAGTAGAAGGCCCCGAGCGTGTAGTCGACCCGCCCATCGGACAACTGCCCATTCAACTGAAGCTCGTGCGTTCGTTGATCTGTGGCCGCAAATTGTTGTGGGTGAAGAATGGTGAACGGTGTGCCGTCATAGTCAAAGCGGCCGGTGTCGGACTCCATCGAGCGGTAAGCGCCGATATATTTCAGGTCCGCGAAGCCGAGATCATAGGTCACTGTCGCAGAAATTGTCTCCGTATTGACGGTCTGATTGTCATCGACATTGAGCGCGGAGTTATACAGGCCATCATTGGCATACTGACCGAATGTCTGCGAACCCGGAACGAAGGGTGCGGGACATGTCGGATCGAAGCCCTGCAGGCAACCGCCCGTCGACAATGCCGCGATGATCTCCGGGGCAGCGGGAAACGGCAGCGCGAATTCGAGATTGGACAGCGCGCCCGCCTGATCCAGATCGAAGTACTCGTACGACAGGAGAACTGACAGCTTGTCCGTCGGGTCGACTCGCAGTTTCGCTCGGAAGCTGGACGTGTTCTCTTCGCCGAGTTCGGTATTGAAATTGGTGTTGTCGAAATAGCCGTCATGTTTGGCGAAGGCCCCGGCCAGTCTGAGCGCGACGGTGTCGTTGACGAGCGGGAAATTGCCGACGAACTCTACATCGCGCTCATTGTAGTTGCCGAGCCGGGCCTGAGCATGACCGCTGATCCCATCATAGTTCGGATCGCCCGTCGAGATGCTGATGGCGCCGCCGGTCGTATTGCGTCCGAACAGGGTCCCCTGCGGTCCCTTCAGGACTTCAATACGGGAAATATCGAGCAGGTTGGCGTTCAGGCCATGCGATCGAGCCCAGTAAATTCCGTCGACGTACACACCGACCGAAGGGTCGAGCGTTGTCAGAACGTCGTTCTGGAACTGTCCACGAATGCCGAATGCAAGGGCGCCTGGTGAAGCCCCACCTTGCCCGATGTACACATTGGGCGCGGTGCTCTGCAGGTCCTTAACGTTGAAGACGGATTGTTCGAGAAGATCATCTTCCGATAAGACCGTTATTGAGATCGGCACATTCTGCGCTGACTCTTCGCGGCGTCGGGCCGTCACCAAGACAGTGTTCAAGGACCGCGTCCCATCTTCGGTTTGTTGTGGCGGGACCGTGTCGACATCAGAGTCCTGAGCAAAAGCGGGTGCGCTCAAGCTTGAGAAAGCAAGCGCACTGACCGATACACATCCGAATAAAATAGTTCTCATTTGACCCATTCCTCCTATTGGGGGCCTCTCCCTGAGCTGTTTTCCAGTCATTGGGCTTGAGGTCACCGCACCGTCAACTTGGACGGAATGCTGTTGCTTAGGAAGGCGCAAAGGCCTTAGCATTTATGCGGTTTATCTGGTTCGAAACGGCATTTTGGCAGGAAAGCGACGTCCGGCGCTCAGTCTGCAGGGCGACGGCTCAGATGTGCTTGGGTTCGAAGCAAAATGGGCCGGTCATCACTGAAGGGTTGCTGCAGGGAGGGCTCAACTGGTGAGCATGTTCACGCGAGCGTTCTGCGTCTCGTGCAGCTTGAAAAACCCTGGACGAAGGATAGTTATCGAGGTGCCCGGCAGGTCTGAAACTGTTGGCCCTGAATAAGGCGTGTCTCGCAGTTTTCGCGTAAGGCACTTCGCCTCATCTTGCCCGAAGGATCCTTCAGCGGAGCGGCGCTGAATTCAAACGTATACGGCAGTTTGTATCGCACTAGGCGCGCTGTCAAATGAGTTTCAATTTCGTGCGACGACGGCTTTTCTGCGCCGGGCACTAACTCGATGATGGCGTGTGGTACGCGGCCAAAATCAGCATGCGGAAGTCCGACGACTGCGCTGGACAGAACCGCTGGATGGGATTCCAGCGCAGCTTCAATCTCAGCCGGGTAGATATTGACCCCTCCACTGACAATCATGTCCGTGCGACGGTCGGCGATGTAGAGATATCCATCCTCGTCGAGATATCCCATGTCGCCGAGGGTTTCCCAATCATCGATTTTTCGCGCCATAGCGCCGATATAGCGATAGGATGCGGCCCTGCCTGCGGGCATCCGGAAGTAAACCTCGCCGATTTCGCCCTGAGGCAGGACCGCCTGATCTTCATTGACGATGCGGACGTCCTGGGCGGGTTTTCCGACCGAGCCGCGATGGTCGAGCCACTCCGTGCCGGTAATCAGCGTTGCGACGATACCTTCGGATCCGGAGTAGACCTCGAATATCTTCTCTGGCCCGAGCCAGTTGATCCACGACGCCTTCAGCCAGTCCGGGCATGGCGATGCCATATGGATCACGACTTCAAGTGACGAGATATCGTACCGGCTTCGAATACTGTCGGGCAGGTTCCAGATCCGGCTCATCATGGTGGGCACCAAATATGCCCAGCGAACCTTGTGTTTTTCGACTAGCTGCAACCAGTCTTCGGCTTCAAATTTCTCCATACAGATGACGTGTGCACCCCAGCAAACTCCCCAGTTCATCTGCATGAATCCGGCGCTGTGATAGGGCGGCGCGGGATGCAGCATGACGTCATTGAGCCTGATTTGGAGGAACGGGCTGGGTTCGTCCGGCAGCTGTGTGGACGGTCTGCCATCAACGATGATCTTCGGGCGACCGGTGCTGCCTCCGCTCGTGATCGCCTTGACGCTTGAGGCGATCGCTTCGGGCAGGGAGGCGTCAGACAGCGCCGGGTCGGGAATGAAGTCTCCGGGCAGCACGGCCAGTCCGGCCAGGACGCCGCGATCGCCGCCAATCAGGAGAACGGGAGCGGCAAGCTTGAGGATTTCCCGCAATTCATTGTCGGGCAATCTTGGAGAGAGCGGCATTGGCGTGGCGCCGATTTTCCAGATGGCAAAGGCGAAGACGTGATGTGCCGCGCTGTTGGGTAAACAGATCGCAACGAGGTCATTCTTCTTCACACCCCGGACCATCAGCGCCCTGGCCATGCGGTTGGCCTGCGATTCAAGCGCGCGCCGCGTCAGCGTCGTGTCGCCAATCGTGTAGCAGGGCCGATCGGGATCGAGCTCGGCACGATAGCTCAGTATCCACCCCAGCCCACGCGGGATTGTGGTAGCTTCTCCTGATTGTGTTGCGGCGGTCATTGGCAAATACCCTGACGATGTGTCGAACTAGGTGGAGGTGCCTCCCGATGGACCAGAAGGTCAGAGCTTCAGGAAGACCGATTTCGTTTGCAGGTACGCATCGAGACCTTCAAGTCCGTGCTCCTTGCCGAGACCTGATTGTTTGAAACCGCCTGAGGGGATTGAAAGGTCCGAGGCAAGTTGGCAATTCAACCAGATCTGACCCGCCCTCATCTGGCGTGCCATGGTGTGCGCGGTGGTAACGTTCTGCGTCCAGATCGCTGCGGCCAGGCCATAATGGGTGTCATTGGCCCAGCTCGTCACTTCGTCGATGTCATCGAAGGGCGTCACCGCCACAACCGGTCCGAAAATTTCTTCCCGCATGACCCGCGACGTCGCGGGTGCGTTGGCGAGCACGGTGGGCTGGACGAAGAAACCCTCATCTCCCCATCGCTTGCCACCGGTTACGATTTCGGCGCCCTGGGGCTCTGCGCTCTCGAGCAGGTTGGATACGTGTTTCAGCTGCTTGGCCGACACTAGAGGGCCGAGATGGACGGATGGGTCGAAGCCGCTGCCAAGTTTCAGGCTCCGGGCATGCTCGCTCAATCCCTCGACGACTTCATCGTAGACCTTGCGGTGAGCGTACACGCGCGAGCCAGCCACGCACATTTGTCCTGAGCCCTGAAAGACGCCTTGTGCCGCACCGGCGAGCGCGTTTTCGATATTTGCATCATCAAAGATAATAACCGGTGATTTCCCGCCAAGTTCGAGCGTGAGATGCTTCAGCGTCTCGGCCGACGAGCGGACAATCTTCTTGCCGACAGCGGTCGATCCTGTGAAGCCGATCTTGTCGACATCAGGATGGTCGACGAGCGTTTCGCCTGCGACGTCTCCCAAGCCCTGTACGATATTGACAACGCCAGCGGGCACGCCGGCCTCGATCAAAATTTCGCCCAGCATCACGGCAGTCAAAGGTGTCTCTTCTGAGGGCTTCAACACGCAGCTGCAGCCCGCGGCGAGGGCCACGGCAAGTTTAGCGCAGGCAAAGTAGAACGGTCCATTCCACGGAACGATCAAGGCGGCGACGCCCATCGGTTCGCGGATGGTGTAGGCGTGGAAATTTCGGGTCGGCGTATCAAGATTGGTGGTGATGCCCTGAATCTTGGAGGCCCACCCCGCGTAATAGCGGAACACATTCGCTGACATGCCAAGCGTCCATTGAGCGACATAGACGGGCATGCCTTGGTTCAGAACTTCTATTTCGATGATGTCGGCGGCACGGCTGTCGATTATATCGGCAATTTTCCAGAGAATCTTTGCGCGGTCTGTCGGGTCGATGTCCAACCAGACGCGGGTGTCAAATGTGCGGCGCGCGGCGGCCACGGCTTTGTTCACATCGTCGGCTGAGGCGTCTGCGCTCTCGGCGACCTGCTTGCCCGATGCAGGATCGAAGACGGCCAGGGTTTTAGACCCGCTGCCGAGTGTCCATTCTCCATCAATCAGCAAGGGCTGCGTCCGCTTCAAAAAGCTCGCTGCTTTTTCGGAGATGGGCGAGGGGCTTAGGATCTGTTGCATGGTGTCCTCACAGGTTTACGTCTTGTTGCTGCGGCGGGTGAGTTGCGCTTGCCCGGACCGACAATCCGGAAGCGACGGAAAAAGCAAGTTGTCCACGTATACTTGGCCGTAGTTCAGGCCCGTTGAAACCCCGGCATTCATGCCATTTTTATTGTGGCTGAAAAGCGATGCGCATGGTCTCGAAATTGCGATGGTTTCGGTTCTGGACGTCGCCTTTATCTGGGTTGGTTATGGTCTTTCGCTGCTGCCGATCTCGTCGATCAAAGTGGCGAATCCTTCAGCGAATGACGTTTTGCAAGGGCCTGTTATGCTGCGCCGAAGCGCCGAATCTGCAGCATTGCCCTGTGGCACTCCGTCTTTGGTTTCTGACCGGTAGCGGGCCGGTCGACCATATGCCACTCCGATCTGATCCAGCGAATCCTGCGACGAAACGGTATCATCTCCGCACCAGTTTACGGTCAATGCGGGAATGGTGGCGGCTTCGAGAAGCGGTTCGATTTGCGCGATCATGTCGTCTGTGTGGATAGGTGAGTGAAGGTTCGGATTGCCCGGCAAGACGGTTTCTACGCCGTTCATGACGTTTCGGCACAAATGACCGTGATAGGCGGTAACCGGACCCAGAACCGTGTTCAGCCTTGCTATTGTAACTGGCAAATTGAAGGCGCGCGCGCAAAATCGGGAGACGGCTTCGAGGCCAAGCTTGGTCACCGGGCTAGTCGCAGCATAGGCTGAACTGGCCCGGCCCACTGCATCGCTTTCCTTGAACCTGTGGTGAGGGTCATCGTGCGCGGAATATATGCCCATGGAGGACGCAATCAGAGCGGCTTTGGCACTGGCGCAATGTTGCAGAAGCAGGCCCGCCCCGACGACATTGACCGCGATCGCCTTGTCGAGCTCATCAAGGCCGGCTCGCATCCAGGCGAAGTGAAGGATGAAATCGGGATCCTTGGGAACGTTTGAGAAGTCACCTGTTTCGAAATCGGCCGCGCAGGAGGTGATACCGGCCGCCGAGATCCGGTCGCGGTCGCGGCGGTCGGCGAAGCGCGCGACGCCGTACACCTCATTGTCGCTAGCCAATGCGCGCGCGATCGGTTCGACGGCCTTCCCGGTCACGCCGGTAATAACGATCTTCTTGCCTGTGAGCATGTGTGGTTCCGGACCCTCCTTGCGTCAGTCCTCCGGTGAGAACTGACTAGTCGTAACGAGCCCTCGGCGAGGGATTTACCGGGAAACGCGATTGGGCGCTGCGGTCCAGCCTCATTGTCCGGCACTAGGACTTTAAGCTTCGATCGGGCTTGGCGTTAATGCCATGATGTCCATCGATTGTTTCTGATCCACATTAGCCGACTGTCAGGCGCACGTCCTAGGGTGACCAACCAATTGCTTCGTGATTGGCGTCCGGTCGCGAGCAACGCTCCCCCGGTCTCCAACAATCGGATCTCCGTACCGCGGGTTTGCGAAAGGGCGAACGAAATGCAGACCAGACAAGGTCCCTATCGTTGGTATGTCCTATTCGTCCTGACTGCGATCTTTACGACCCATTACATTGACCGGGCGGTAATTTCTGTCCTGATCGAGCCCATAAAGCAGGAGTTCGGTCTTTCGGATTCTGCGCTCGGTTTGCTGTCGGGACTGGCGCATTCGGGCGCGCTTGCTCTGGTCGCGCTGCCAATGGGGTGGCTCACTGATCGCACCAACCGTGTGCGGCTGATCGCGGTTGTGGTGACGGTGTGGAGTGGTCTGACCGCATTGGGAGCGCTGTCGACCGGATTCGTATCGCTTTTACTGATGCGCATTGGCGTTGGTGCAGCCGAAGCGGGCGGTCCACCAGCGAGTGTTTCGATTATCGGAGACCTTTTCGAGCGCAAGGAACTGCCCACGGCCATGGGGATCTTCTACCTGGCCATGGGCCTGGGAACCGGGCTCATTTTTCTGGTCGGCGGCTTTGTTGCGCAGTATTATGGCTGGCGCGCTGTCTTTCTCATCGCCGGGATTCCCGGCTTCGTTTTCGGCGTGCTGGTCTTGACGACGATCAAGGAGCCGACACGGCGCGCGGCTGCAAATGTCGGCGCTACGAAACCATCGTTCGGCGCGGTTGTCCGTGAGATGTCGCGGAACAGGGCGCTGCTGTTCACTGTGATTGCCGGAACTTGCGCGTCTCTTGCGCACGCGTCTCTTATTACGTGGATGGGCCCGTTCCTGATCCGGGTGCGCGAGTTCAGCCTTGGCGAGACCGGGATCGTCATGGCTTTGGCAACCATTGGTGGCAACACAGTCGGCTCTCTGGTCGCTGGGTTTGCGACACCTGCGTTGGCGCGCGACAAAATCTCTCGAACCTACCGTTTTCCCGCTCTCCTATTATGTTTGTCCCTGCCGGTGTGCTGGCTTCTTGCATCGGTGCCCGGACAGCCAGCAGCGATCGGCTTTGTCATCCTGCTCAGCGTCATCCTGGGGGGCTGGGCTGGTCAGGTAACCGCTGTGGTCCTCGCATCCTCGCCCACAAGCATGCACGGCACGGTCAGCAGTACATACTGGATGCTCGCCAATCTTGTCGGTGTGGGCGTCGGGCCGGCCGCGATTGGTCTGATGAGCGATGTGGCGGGGTCGCTTGGCGTTGCCATGACGATTGGCGCGTCTATCAACGTTGTGGCAGCCTTGTTTCTCTTCCTGGCTTGCCGGTACCTGAAAGCGGAGAATGAGCCCGGCGATGTTCCTGATGTCGAGGGCCTCATTCCGAGCGGAAATGAGCCGAGCAATCGCTGACTGCGCACCGAAGCTCGCAGTGCATTTATGTCTCTCTGACGCAGGGAGGTGCAAGATCAGCATTTCAGGGCGGGGGGTGCCAATGCTCTCTAATGCGGAGGCTTGCCGCCGGAAGGCGTCGGCCGCTCGGTCCACCATGTAGCCCCGGGGCACCATTTTACATGACCCATATCGCTCGCCATATTTCCCTTCTCTGCTTCGCCGGTTGCGTCCTCTTTGGTGTATCCAGTTGTTCGCCAGATGCGGGGCCGGCGGTCGGGGAACAGGCATCAGGGCTCGCGGAAGTTATTGATTGGCCGGGCTATGGTGGCCCATCGGGCGAACAGCATTTCAGCCCGGCAGGTGAGATCAATCTCGACACCGCAAACCGGCTCGGACTTTTATGGTCGTATGACCTCGACAGGGAAAATTCCGTTTCGCAACCACTCGCGGTCAACGGGATCCTGTACGTCACAACGGGTCGAAGTAAAATCACAGCATTTGATGGGGCGTCGGGCGATCTTATCTGGCAGTTTGATCCGCAGATCCTGGAGACAGCCGGCCGCGCTCTCAGGAGCAGTTGGGGCAGCCGCGGCATCACCTACTGGCAAGGCAAGCTCTATACGGCCACCGTCGATGGCGACTTGATCTGCGTCGATGCGCAGTCCGGCAAGCAGCTATGGTCGGTTGCCACGCTGGATCCGGAAACCGGGCTTTATATCACGGGTGCGCCGCGCATGCTGGATGGCGCGGTGATCATCGGCAATGGCGGCGCAGATGTCAGCGATGCCCGTGGATATGTCACAGCCTATGACGGCAACACCGGCGAACAGCTCTGGCGGTTCTATACAGTGCCGGGAAATCCCGCTGACGGTTTTGAAAGCGACGCGATGGAAATGGCTGCTGGAACCTGGAACGGCGAATGGTGGCGCTATGGCGGCGGCGGCACTGTCTGGAATGCTATCACCTATGATGAGAATCATACGACGGTCTATCTCGGCGTCGGAAATGGTGCGCCGTGGAACCACAAGATTCGCAGCGCGGGCGAAGGTGACAACCTCTTCCTCGCCTCAATCGTGGCCCTGGACGCGGAGACTGGCACCTACAAATGGCATTACCAGGTCAATCCGGGCGAGACGTGGGATTATAACGCGTCAATGGACATCGCCCTGGCATCGCTCACGATCGATGGTGAAGCGCGCGATGTCCTCCTGCATGCGCCAAAAAACGGCTTCGTCTATGTCATCGACCGAACGAATGGCGATTTCATTTCGGCAAAACCGTTCGTGAAGACGACTTGGGCTTCGATGATCGATCCAGAGTCGGGACGACCGGTCGAAGACCCAGCAGCCCGATATCCGGATGGCGAAAGTTTTGATCTTTTCCCTGGCACCTTTGGCGCGCATAGCTGGATGCCGATGGCGTTCAGCCCGCAAACCGAGCTGGTCTACATTCCGACCAGTTTCATAGGATCGCGCGTCTCAAGCGGCGGCATCGAAACAGAACATTGGGAGCGCTATCCGGGGTTTGGAGCTGACGGAGGCATGTCGGCTGCGCCGGTCTGGGACGAGACAAATCCGTCGAGAAGTGCACTGACGGCCTGGGACCCGGTTCACCAGTCTCTCGCGTGGCAAGTGCCGACGACCGGTGTCACGGGCGGAGGCGTGATGGCGACCGCAGGTGACCTTGTCTTCCAAGGCGAAATCAACGGGACCTTCAATGCGTATGATGCATCGACAGGCGACCTTGTCTGGTCATTCGACGCAAAGGCACCGATCCTTGCGCCGCCCGTTTCGTTTTCCGCCGCGGGACGGGATTTCATCGCCGTCCAGACGGGCAGCAGTACCGGAGCAGCCGCCCTCGGAACGTTCTTCGAAGACATCGATATTGACTACCGGAACATGTCCCGCCGCGTGCTTGTTTTCGCGCTTGATGGTACTGCCAACCTGCCTGACCGGCAGCCGATCTCGCTGAATGCGATCACAGACCCGGACTTTGACATCGGAGCCCGTCCATTGATGGCTGGCGCTATCGCTTACGGTCGCCGATGCGCACACTGCCACGGTCTCGGCGGCGTCGCAGCCGGTTCAGCGCCAGATTTGCGTGCCTCGAGCACGATACTGGACGACGAGGCATTTGCGGCAATTGTGCGTGAAGGTGCGCTGCTTGGGAATGGAATGCCACAATTTGGCGAGCTCGATGACGAGACCTTGCTCGACATGCGGCACTATCTGAGATTCGAATCAAGTCAGATGCGGCAATGACCGCCGGGCCTTTCACCAACAAGGACGAGCAGGCCGTTCCATCGGTATCAGATGAATTCAAGCGGGAGCGACTCCAGCGCGATAACGCCAGAGCCTGAGCTTCGCGGTTCCGCGCCATCCTTCAGGCGAAACACCGGAAGGCGCGTGGTCCAGGCGGTGAGCGCGGCCGTCAGTTCGCGTCGAGCCAGATGCGACCCGATGCAACGGTGAGGCCCGAACCCAAACGCGCTGTGACGAGCGCTCTCGCGATCAAGATCGACCTTCGCAGCGTGCGGGCATTCCCTCGGGTCGCGGGAGGCGAGAGACGTTGGCAGGGCCAGCATGTCCCCTTCGCGGATTTGGACGCCGGCGATTTCGACGTCGCGCGTGGCCCGGCGGCCCGTCGTCACGACATTGTAAACGCGCAGTAATTCTTCGATTGCGCCAGGAATGAGTGATGGGTCGTTCCGCAGGCGCTGCTGTTCTTCAGCGTGTCTGGCGAGATGCATGAAATGGTAGCCAAGTGTGCTGGTGACCGTATCCAGGCCTCCGATGAACATCATGAAACAGATTCCCATCACCTCGTCGTTCGTGAGCGAACTGCCAGCAACCTCGGAGTAAACAGCGAAGCTGATCAGGTCGTCACCGCGGTTACGGCGCCTGTCTTCGATCTGGCCGAACAGATAGTCCCGCAATTGCCGGATCGCCGCAATCTGGGCGTCGCCGGAATTGTGCAGGATATTCTCTTCAATCTCGATGAAGTGATCCATTTCGTCGAGAGGTAGGCCGAGCAGTTCGAGGAAAATGCTGACGGGGTAGGGGCGCGCAAATTCCGTGATGAATTCGACGCTTTGTTGGCTGGCGAGAGCCGCCGCCATTTCATCGGCCCGCTCAAGAATGACCGCTTCCATGCTCTTCATCGACTTCGGCGAAAAGGTTGGATTAAGCAGCGTGCGGAACTGGCTGTGAAGCGGGGGATCGAGGTCCACCGGGATGAGCGTCCAGTCCTCACCGATCGCTTTCGCGAAAGGTCTCAGGCCGCCGCTGGCAAATGTCTGGGGATCCTGCAGGACAGCGCGAATGTCGTCGGCGCGCGTAAACACCCAGACGCCTTGACCGCCCATGCCCCGTGGAAAAGGTGTGAAGAAGGCGCGATGATCTGTCCGAAGCGAGTCCAGCCGGTTGTGCGGATCCCTGGAAAATTCCTCATCGGAGCGAAAGTCAAACGGGACGATCAGTTCGGCCGGAATGTGAGGCGGTGCTTGCGGAATCGTGGGTTCGGTCTGCATGGTGTCTGCTCACATTTCTGATAGTTGAACAATAGAATTGGCAAACTTCACGCGACTAGTGCGGAAGTGCGGCTGTTTACGGGAAATTCGCCTAGCTGATTGCAAGCTTCGACATTGTCATCGGGCAAGGATCGGTCTTCGTTAGGATCAACGTTTGTTTGTACAGACCACAAGCGATTCAAGGTCTCGAAGCCGGGCGCCGACAGAAGATCTGCCCGTCATTCATCGAACCACCCGCAAGTGATCGGTTGGTCAACGTCGCGCGTGTTCGCAGGTCGCAAGGAGAAGATAGTGAGTTTGAAGCTTGAGGATCGCCTTTTCATCAACGGGGAATATCTGTCGTCGGCGTCGGGGGGACGGGAAGCCGTCATCAATCCGGCGACTGAAGAAGTGATCGGAGAAGCCTGCGTCGGTGGCCCGGAAGAACTCGATGCAGCCCTTACGGCTGCGAAGGAATCGTTTCGGTCCGGTGTCTGGCGCAAGCTTTCGCTGACGTCGCGCATCGAGACGATGGTGCGCTTTTACGATGCATTGGAGCGACGGCGTGAGGACATTGTTGCGCTTCTGATTGCCGAAGCCGGTTCGACGGTCGGGCTCGCGAATTTCGGGCAGTATGGCCTGCCGATGAAGCATTTTCGGTACTATCTGGAGGCCGCGTCGCGCGACTTCACCTGGATGACTGCGCCAGAACTGACACCAACGGCGGACGGTCGCACTGTGCTCGGCACGGGCATCGTTAAATACGACCCGGTCGGCGTCGTGGCGGCAATCACCCCTTACAACTACCCGTTCATGCTGAATGTCGTGAAAATTGTCCCCGCCTTGCTGATGGGCAATTCCGTTGTCCTGAAACCGTCGCCCTTCACGCCCTTTTCGGCGCTGTTGCTGGGCGAGATCGCGCGTGAAGCTGGACTACCGCCTGGCGTGCTGAACATCGTGACAGGGGGGCTTGATGTGAGCCGCGATCTCACCACTGATCCGCGCGTCGATCTCATCACCTTCACCGGATCAGATCAGGTGGGAGCCTCCATCATGGCCCAGGCCGCACCGACGCTGAAGCGGGTCATTATGGAATTGGGCGGCAAGTCCGCCTTCATCGTCCGGGCCGATGCGGACATCAACAGGGCCGCGGCGATCGGCGTCGGCAGCTTCACGGGCCATTGCGGGCAGGGCTGCGCAATCCTGACCCGCCACATCGTGCACAATTCTGTCCGCAAGGCTTATGTCGCAAGGGTAAAGGAGATCGTGGAATCGATCACAATTGGCGACCCGTCAGACCCGAAGACAATGATGGGCCCGCTGATCCGCGAATCCCAGCGTAGACGGGTTGAAACTTATTTCGATCTGGGGCGCGAGTCCGGGGCTCGCCTCGTTACTGGAGGCGGTCGACCGGAAGGCCTCAAGCGCGGCTTCTTCGTACAACCGACCGTTTTTGACAACGTCGACAATCGCTCGCGCCTCGCACAAGAGGAAGTGTTCGGGCCTATCGCTGCGGTCATGGGATTCGATGATGATGATGAAGCGGTCAACCTCGCAAACGATAGTCAGTTCGGCCTCGCGGGGGCGGTGATTTCAGCTGATGCCGGCAAGGCTTATGAGATGTCTCTGGAAATGAGAACAGGTGGCGTGGCGATCAATGGAGGCGCCGGCACAATGCTTTCCGACGCCCCCTTTGGCGGCATCGGGCGATCAGGATTTGGGCGCGAGAACAGTGCTGAAGGGCTGAAAGAGTTCACCTACGCCAAGAGCATCCTCATACACGCTGGCTGAAGCCAGGGCCCGGCTTATTCATTCAAGGACATCTGCTTGGGAGTCAGGAGATCGAGGTGAGGTTGCCGCAGTCGGCGCGCCAGGTTGCGCCGCTTGTGGCCTCGAATATGCCAGCCGAAACCAGCCGTTGCATCTCGTCAGTCGAGGCAAGCACCGCCGCTTCGGTTCGACCGTTGATGATGGTGCAGGCCCCGCCTTTGGCGAGGCGCCTCGCGATGGCGTGGCCGATACCTCTCGTCGAGCCTGTCACCAGCGCCCGTTTGCCCGATAGATCAACTTGCATGGCGTATCCTCGCGATCATTCTGCCGAATGCTCGAGGGGAATCGTATTTTCGCTGCTCGCTTTGGTCTATGGCGGTTCTGCGGCGCTGAACAAAGTATTCGCCTTAGTCGCGGCGGGCGATCCTGAGTCAGTTTGAGGCCCTCAACGGGTGCCTCCCTGTCAGGTGCCGACAGAGCAGGAGATCATGACATGAAAATCAAGGCGAAGATCGAAAGCTGTGCGGGCCATGCCCGATGCGCTGCGGTCGCTCCGGAGCTATTCGAATTGAATGACGAGGGTTATCTTGAAACGCCTGAGATTAATGTGGCAGCGGGCCGGGAAGTCCTCGCCAAACGTGCCGTGCGGGCCTGTCCGGAGCGCATCTTGTCTATCGACGAGGATGAATAGGGCTCTCGTACGTACATCCGGCGCTGCGTGTTGTTGAAAGCTCTGAAAGCTCGGCAGGCTAAGGCCGAAGCACCTGGCCACCATCGACACACCAGGTTTGGCCGGTCACCCATGACGCATCCTCCGACAGGAGGAAGAGCGCTGTATTGATGATGTCCTGTGTGTTGCCGATGCGGGACAGCGGCATCTGGGCGAGAAGCATTTTCAGGACTTCCGGCGGAACATTGTTCTGTGTCGCTTCAGTGTCCGTCGGGCCCGGTGCAATACCGTTGACCCGGATGTTCCTCGCACCAAGTTCCTTCGCGAGCGCTATTGTCAGTCCGTTTACGCCGAGCTTTGCCAACCCGTAATATCCCCCTGCAGACCAGGCTGCCGTGGAGGACTGGTTGAGGATGACGCCGCCGCCACGGTTTTCCATCGACTTGTGAACAGCCCGGGTCATCAGGAGGATGCCGTTCATGTTCACGTCCATGAATTTCTTGTAGTAGTCGAGATCGACATCCATCCACGTCGCACGCTTCATGTTCGCGAAGATCGCAGCATTGTTGACCAGAATGTCGATGCCGCCGAATGCCTTGCAAGCCGCCTCAGCGGCCGCAATGGTCGAGATTTCAGAACTCACATCGGTTTCGACAAACAGCGCCTTTCCACCAGCAGCAGCAATCGAGTCCACGGCCTTCTGGCCTGTTTCGGCGTTGATTTCTGCAACAATCACGGCTGCGCCTTCTTCGGCGAGCGCGCGGGCATAATGCGCGCCAATGCCCTGACCCGCGCCGGTGACAATTGCTACTTTATCCTTGAATCGCATGGTTGCTCCGCTTTCAATCTGCCTAGCCTCAAGTCTGATCTATTGGTCAGTGGATTGGAAAGTACCAATTCCGGTTTGCGCTGTGCGGCGCCGAGAGCGCATAAATCGTCGAGGGCGTGGATGGTGCATTGCTCATCTTATGCGTCTGACGGACTAGTCGTCGCGGACGAGAAGGAAGCATCCGGCCAGAGGACCACCTGCTGTTGATAGGGCTGCCACACGAGGATCGCCAGCGACCTGTCGTCTTTCGCCGCGTCCCCATAGCTGCACACACGCCTCATGGACCTGGCCATAAGCGTGCATCCGGCCCGCCGAAAGCGCACCGCCATTCGTGTTGATCGGTAATTCCCCGTCCAGTGCTATTCGAGATCCGCCGTCTATAAAAGCCCCCGCTTCAAATTTCGGGCAGAACCCCAGGGCCTCCAGCGAATTGATCGTATGGAAGGAAAATCCATCATAGAGTTCGGCCACATCGACATCGGCAGGGGATAGATCGGTGCGCCCCCACATCATCTCGGCAACGCCGGGAAGGGCCTGGGTGGCGGGATCGTCAAGTTGCGTCCAACTGTTGCGATACTGCATGCTCGATCCGATTGCCTCAATCCGAGTGAGGGGATTGCGCGTGTCGCGTGCGCAGTCGACCCGGGACAAGATGATCGCGGTCGAGCCGTCGATGGGCACGTCACAATCGAACAGCTTCAGCGGCGAAGAAATGATCGGCGCATCGAAATAGTCGTCGAGCGTAATAGGCGTGCGATAGATCGCGGCGGGATTGAGTGAGGCATTCTGCCTACTGATCAGTGCAATCTGAGCGACCTGCTCCGGCTTGATGCCAGATTCATGGACGTAGCGCGAGAAGTACAAGGCTTGCTGCGATGCTGCAGCATAGGCGTGGTAGGGGGCAAACCAGTCATATGGCCAGAACGCGCGCCCCCCCGGCTGGAAGCTGGCGTTGGCGAAGCTCGTTTTCCTGGCGGTTGCCTGGTACATCGTCCGGAAAATCAGGACATGGCGACACAGATTGGCGCTTATAGCGGCGATCGCATTGAAGATCGCGCCGAACTGGCCTGCGGTCTCCCGGCAATTGGAGTACCAGCCGAGTTTGAGCCGAAGCGCATCCTGCAGAGCGGGAATGCCAACCGGTGCCATTCCGCTCGCATCCTGATAGTCGCCCGGCCAGCAGGACATGCCATCAATATCCGACCGTTCCAGACCTGCATCGGCAATCGCTTCTAGTACAGCATCGAGCGTCAGGCTAAGCGGGGAAAAGCCCGCATCCCGGCTGATGCGGGACTGGCCAATGCCGGTAATGGCGACGTTTTTCTCCGGGTACTTCATGACAGATCGCCGACGGGCGCAAACAGGGGCACCCAGATGTCGGACGCCTGCTCGAACCGGACTTTGACGCGCTGACCGATACGGACGTCATCGGGGTTGCAGTCGACAATGTTTGAAACCAGACGGATGTCGTCCTGTTCCTCAAGAACCACGAAGGCAATGATGTAAGGGACATCAAGACCAGGAAACCACTTCTTGTAGTTCATTGTAAAGCTGAAAATTGTACCGAAGCCGGAAACGGGCTGAGCGCCTACGTCCCTGCTTTCGCATCGTGGGCAGAATGTAGTTGGTGGGTGCACATAGTAGGCGCAGCTGTTGCACCGATAGATCAGCAGACGATTATTTGCGCCGCCTGTCCAGAAGTCCCTGTTGTCCAAAGTCAGAAATGGCAACGACCGGGCGGCGTGTGTTTTGTCGGTTTCATCCATGAAACTACTCGCGAAAACTTAGTTCGCAGTATCACCTCGTAAAAATGCCAAAACCAATGTGTATTCGGCGAGACTTCAGTTGTGTTCCCCATTGTCAGGACAACAGTTCAAGCCTTGTCTGGTGGTCAGGGGCCTCGCTGGAATGAAGGATCAGTCATGTTTCCGGTATGTGGCAAAGTCTTTTCGATCTTACACAGTACGTAGGCTACAGGATTGAAACCCCATCCAAATTTGTTCTCGGGCCCGCTGAAGGTAAAAAATATCCACAGCATTTTGAGATCCACAGTATTTGCTAAAGGATGCATCGCTTGTTCATCATCGAGTGGGAATGATGGCTGGCTGAGCCGGCGCAGGGCTAGAGTCTCGCAGGATCGCGACGGTGGTGAAATGTGCGCAATTGCGTCGGCCCCGAGATTTGGCCAGTACGGTGGACAAACAGGGTGGTGCCTGCCAGCACTGCGAACAAATCAACTAATGCAGGGAAAATAAGCATGTCGATCCTCCTCCTCGAAAAACGCGGACCCATAGCGCTCCTCACGCTGAACCGGCCGGACATGATGAACGCGTTGGGGCAGGCGGGTGATGGCCCGGCCGTCGCCGCCGTGTGCGCGGAAGTCGTGGCGGACAAATCGATCCGGTGCGCGGTGCTGACCGGGGCAGGGCGCGCCTTTTCGGCTGGCGGCGATGTGAAGGCGATGAAGGAGCGGTCCGGCGCGTTTGGCGGCACGCCTTACGACATAAGGGGCGGGTATCGGGACAATATCCACGTCATCGTGCGATCGCTCTACAATCTGGAAGTGCCGCTGATTTCGGCGATCAACGGCCCGGCGATCGGTCTTGGGTGTGATGTCGCGTGCATGGCGGATATCCGATTGGCCGCAGACCATGCCAAGCTTGGCGTGACTTTCCTGAAGCTCGGCCTGATTCCGGGGGACGGCGGCGCCTGGTTGCTGCCGCGCCTGATCGGCGCTTCACGGGCGGCGCAGCTGCTGTTCACC
Source organism: Hyphomonas johnsonii MHS-2 (assembly GCF_000685275.1). Taxonomy (GTDB): domain Bacteria; phylum Pseudomonadota; class Alphaproteobacteria; order Caulobacterales; family Hyphomonadaceae; genus Hyphomonas; species Hyphomonas johnsonii. The sequence goes on along the minus strand of NZ_ARYK01000002.1, from coordinate 13,149 downwards.
GGAGACGTGATTGATGCGGCGACGGCGAAAGAGTGGGGGCTCGTGTCCGAGATCTATCCGGCTGACCAGTTGATGGACGAGGCGATGAAACTGGCCGACCGGATCGCGCAGCAACCGCCGCAGGCGCTGCGGCTTTCCAAGACACTGATGCGGCAGGCGAACACCGCGTCCTATGACACGATCATGGAAATGTCGGCGGCAGCCCAAGCGCTGATGCACGAGACCGAGGACCATATTGAAGGGGTCAACGCGATCCTCGAGAAGCGCAAGCCGGAGTTCAAGGGGCGCTAGATTTCGCCGCGCACATCCTTGATGACGCCTGAAAAATCGAGATTGCCGAAGCCCTTCTCGTCGAGTTGGGTGTAGATCGCTTCAGCGAGTTCCCCGAGGCGGATGTCTGCGCCGGCCCCCTTTGCCGCACTGGCAGCGAGGTGGAGGTCCTTCAGCATCATGGCGACGGCGAATCCTGGCTTGTAGTCGCGGTTGGCGGGGGAGGCCGGGACAGGCCCTGGAACGGGGCAATAGGAGGTCATCGACCAGCACTGGCCCGACGAGGCGGACGAGATGTCGAAAAAGGTCTGCGCGTCGAGGCCGAGCTTTTCGGCGAGGTTGAAGGCCTCGGCCGTACCGATCATCGAAATGCCAAGCAGCATGTTGTTGGCGATCTTGGCGGCCTGTCCGTTTCCGCTGCCGCCGGCATGGAAGATGTTCTTGCCCATCGCCTCGAGCAGCGGTTTCGCGCGCGCAAACCCGTCATCCGGCCCGCCGACCATGAAGGTCAGCGTGCCGGCGTCAGCGCCGGCCGTGCCGCCGGAGACGGGGGCATCCATCATGGCGAAACCGGCTGCTTTAGCCCGCCTGGCCGCTTCACGCGCGTCTTCCACAGCGATGGTGGAGCAATCAAGGAAGAGTGTCTCCTTCGGCGCATGGGCCGCGACGCCGTCGGAATCGAAATAGACGCTGAGAACATGCTTGCCGGCCGGCAGCATCGACACGACGACTTCGGCATCGCCGACGGCCTCCGCGACGCTGGCTGCGCCTTTGGCGCCAGAATTTTCTGCGTTGGCGATGGCGGCCTTGTTGAGATCAAAGGCGCGGACGGCGTGGCCGGCCCTGGCCAGGTTGGCGCACATGCCGGCGCCCATGTTGCCGAGACCGATAAAAGCGATGCGTGTCATAAGACTCTCCTAGCGGTCCTTGAATACAGGTGCGCGTTTTTCGGTGAAGGCAGCCATGCCTTCCTTCTGGTCTTCGGTTCCGAACAGGCCTTGGAACAGGCGGCGTTCGAACCGGACGCCTTCGGTTGTGGGCAGTTCGAGGGCGCGCCCGACCATCTCCTTGGCGGCCATCAGGGACGGCAGGGAGTAGGACGCGATTTCCTTCGCGGCTTTCATAGCTTCTTCCATCAGCGTGTCATGCGGGACGACGCGGGAGACAAGCCCGATACGATCAGCCTCTGTGCCATCGATCATGCGGCCGGTGAGGACCATGTCCATGGCCTTGGCCTTGCCAACGGCCTTGGTGAGGCGGATTGAGCCGCCCATGCCGGGCGTGACGCCGAGCTTGATTTCCGGTTGGCCGAACTTCGCCTTGTCCGACGCGATGATCAGGTCGCACATCAAAGCGAGTTCGCAGCCGCCGCCAAGGGCGAAGCCATTGACGGCCGCGATGACCGGCTTGCGGCTGGCAGCGAACCGGTCCCAGCCAGCGAAATAATCCTCGACATACATGTCCGAGAAGCCCTGCGGGGCCATTTCCTTGATGTCGGCCCCGGCGGCGAACGCGCGGCCTTCACCCGTCAGGACACTGACGGCAATGTCCTTGTTCCGGTCGATCTCCGCGAAGACATGCGCAACTTCGCTCATGACTTCCTGGTTCAGCGCATTCAGGCTGTCGGGTCTGTTCAGCGTGACAAGGGCGACGCGGTTGCCATGCTCGAAGGTGATCGTGGTGTAGTTTGCCATATTGCTTAACCCATTGTCGGAATGATGAAGGCCTGGTCGCCGATCTCGTCGCCTTCGGGCCAGCGCTGGGTGACGGTCTTGATCTTGGTCCAGAACCGGACGCCTTCCGGCCCGTGCTGGTTCGTATCGCCGAAGGCCGAGCGCTTCCAGCCGCCGAACGTGTGATAGGACACCGGCACCGGGATCGGCACGTTGACGCCGACCATGCCGACATTGACCTGCGCGGCGAACTCGCGCGCGGCCCGGCCATTCGAGGTGAAGATGGCGCAGCCATTGCCGTACTGGTGGTCGGATGCGAGCCCGGCAGCTTCCTTCAGCGTTTCGGCGCGTACGACCTGCAGCACCGGGCCGAAGATCTCGTCCTTGTAGGACTGCATGTGCGGTTTCACATTGTCGAACAAGGACGGGCCGATGAAGAAGCCGTTCTCGTGGCCCTGCAATGTGTGACCGCGTCCATCCATCACCAGGTCGGCGCCTTCATCAACACCCATCTGGATATAGGATTCGATCTTCGCCTTGTGGGCAGCCGACACGACCGGGCCGTAATGCGCCTCGGTATCGGTCGAGATGCCGACCTTCAGGCCGCGGGCCGCGTCCAGCATGCGCTCGACAAACTCGTCGCCGGTCTTCTTGCCGACGGTGACGGCCACCGGCAGCGCCATGCAGCGCTCGCCGGCCGAGCCATAGGCCGCGCCGACAATGTCCTTCACCGCCTGCTCCATGTTGCAGTCGGGCATGATGATGCCGTGGTTCTTGGCCCCGCCCATGGCCTGGACGCGCTTGCCGTGGGCCGTTCCGGTTGCATAGACGTACTGGGCGATGTCGGACGAGCCGACGAAGCTGACAGCCTTGATGTCAGGGTGGGTGAGGATCGCATCGACCGAGACCTTGTCGCCCTGCACGCAGTTCAGCACGCCCTCAGGGGCACCGGCTTCCATGAAGAGTTCCGCCAGGCGCAACGGAACCGACGGATCCTTCTCGGACGGCTTCAGGATGAATGTGTTGCCGCAGGCAATCGCCACGGCCGACATCCAGCAGGGGATCATGGCGGGGAAGTTGAACGGCGTGATGCCGGCGACAACGCCGAGCGGCTGGCGCATCGAATAGACGTCGATGCCGGGACCGGCGCCTTCGGTATATTCACCCTTCTGCAGGTGCGGGATGCCGCAGGCGAACTCGACCACATCGATGCCGCGCTGCACGTCGCCTTTGGAATCTGCCACGACCTTGCCATGCTCGGATGACAGGAGTTCGGCCAGTTCATTGATGTTCGCCTCGAGCACACGCTTGAACTCGAACAGGACGCGGGCGCGGCGCTGGGGGTTCATCATCGACCAGGCCGGGAACGCCGCTTTCGCGCTCTCAACGGCCGCGCCAAGCTCGGCCTCGCTCGCCAGCTGGACCCGCGCCTGAACCTCACCCGTATTCGGATTGTAGATGTCGCCAAAGCGGCCGGACGTACCGGCGACCTGCTTGCCATTGATGAAATGATGGACGTCGCGCATTCGCGTGTCTCCTCTGTTTAGAGTCTGGTTCTATCAATTGCCGGACGAGGCGCAAGCGACGGCCGGGAGGCTGGGTCAGGCGACGATGGCAGCATCGAGCATGGCCTGGATGCGCGTCTCATCGATGCCGAGGCTGGCGAGGACCTCTCGCGTATGTTGGCCGGGCAGGGGTGATGGGCCTTTCGGGCCGTCGTCAGCGCCCGGAAACCGCACTGGTGACGCAGGGGCCGAATAGGTCGTGCCGTCGCCCTTCGCGCTGGGGGTCTGGACAATGGCGCCAGCTGCGAAGGCTTGTGGGTCCTTGGCGACTTCCGCGAGTGTCTGGACGGGCGCCCAGGCCAGCTTGTTGGCGTCCAGGCGGGCCGCCATTTCGTCTCTCGTGAATTTGGCGAACCCCTCGTCGATGATGGCGATGACCTCCGCCATATGCTGGCGACGTCCCTTTGCCTTCACGAAGCGCGGATCATCCGCAAGGTCTTCGCGGTCGATTGCCTTGCACATCGGAACCCAGTCGACATCGCCCTGCCGGGCGACGGTGCAGATCCAGTGATCGTCTTTCGTCTTGTAGAAGTTCGAGATCGGCACGATCTGCTCGGTCCGGCCCTTGGTTGAGCCAATGCGTCCGAAGAACAGCTGGATCGCGAAATCGGATCCCATGGCATAGAGACCGGCGCGGAACAGGGATGCCTCGACGAGCCGGCCCTTGCCGGTACGTTGGGCCTCCACGAGCGCCGCGCAGATGCCTGCAGCAGCCGCCATGGAGGTTGTGTGGTCACCGAACGCGGTGCGCAGGGGGAAGGGAGCCTCGCCCTTTGGAATGGTAAGCCGTGCGACGCCCGTGCGGCTCCAGAAACTGGCAATGTCGAATCCGGGGCGGTCGGCGTCGGGACCGTCGAGGCCGTAGCCGGTCAAGGAACAATAGACGAGTTTCGGGTTGAGGCTGCGGAGGCTTTCATGGTCCATCCCGGACCGGGTGAGCCCTCCGGGGCGAACGTTGGTGAGGAAGACATCGGCGTCAGACGCCAACTTGCGGACGATTTCCTGGCCTTCCGCCGTAGTGGTGTCGACGATGATCGACTTCTTGCCGCGATTGTCGAAATCGAAAACGGGGTTGTCCTGGAGGTCTGTGCCAATCGAGCGGAAGAAGGCGCGGATCGGGTCTCCACCGGGCGGCTCGATCTTGATGACGTCGGCGCCCCAGTCCGCCAGGATGCAGCCCGCGCCGGGCGCTGCCATGTAGGTGGCATATTCAATAACTTTCAGACCTTCGAGCATTCGTGACCTCTGATTACCTGTTTTGATGTCGCCCCAAGGGCTTGCACGCTCCGAGATCAAAAGTGAAGCGTCGGGACAGGCAATGTCAGAAGGTGAAGTCCGGCAGCTGCATGAAGGCGGCCCGCAGCGCCTCACCCCAGCCGGTCGAAATCGACTGGAAATAGGGATCATCCTGCGGAATCCGGCGCTGCATCCCGGTTTCGAACGTATCGGCCTCGTAGGCATGCATATCGAGTGGCATGCCGACCGCCAGGTTCGCTTTCAGGGTGGAATCGAACGAGACGTAGAGCAGCTTTATGGCCTCTTCGAAGCTCATCGCGGGATCGAAGGCGCGAAGAATGATCGGGCGGCCATACTTCGTCTCGCCAGCCTGGAAGAAGGGTGTTTCATCACTCGCTTCGATGAAGTTGCCTTCGGGGTAGATGAGGAAGAGGCGCGGATCCATCCCCTTGATCTGGCCGCCCACGATCATGGTGGCGCCGAAGGTGCTCTCGGCGTTCTGGCCGTCCTCGGCCTGCGAGTGGATGATTTCCTTCAACGTGTCACCGACGAGCCGTGCGACCTGGAACATGGTTGGCGCGGCGAGCAGGGTCTGCTTGCGGTCTGCCGGGACGACTGAACGCTCGTTGAGCAGGCTGATCACGGCCTGGGTGGTTGCGAGGTTGCCGGCCGTCATGATGGTGATCACGCGGTCACCCTCGACTGACCAGGTGAACATCTTGCGGAATGTGGACACGTTATCGACGCCCGCATTGGTGCGCGTGTCGGACATGAACAGCAGGCCCTGATCGAGGCGCAACGCAACGCAATACGTCATGTGAGTCCCATACGATCCATCATTCTGGTCCCGAGCGTTACTGCTGGACCTGGAGGGATACAAGCAGTGATTCAGCGCCGTCGCCGAACACGACACCTGACACCGGGGCCGCCTCGTCATAGTCGAGACCGATGGCGATCCGGACATATCTTTCATCCGGGGATATGACGTTCGAGACGTCGAATCCGATCCAGCCGACGTCGGGCACGAATGCTTCCGCCCAGGCGTGGCTCGCTTCCTGAAGAATGCGGTCGTTCATCATCAGGTAGCCGCTGACATAACGTGCGGGAAAACCGAGGATCCGGGCGACGCTGACGAAGGTGTGTGCATGGTCCTGGCAGACGCCATGGCCACTTTTCAACGCGTCTTCGGCGGTCGTGCCACTGTCCGTCCGGTCCGTTTCATAGGTCATTTCTTCCCGGATGGTCGCGGACAGACCGTGCAGGCGGGCGATACTGTCGTTATTGTCGGCCAGGTCTGCGGCGAGCTTGCGGATCAGCTTGCCGGGGTGTGTCAGCGGGGTCTGGCGCTTGTAGTACCAAAGGGGGGCAAAGCCTGTGTGGGGGCCGACCACTCCCGCTGTCGGGTGCGTTTCGACTTCTCCTGAGCAGACAATGGAAATCTGCTGCGCGTCCTCATCCAGGCTGATGAGCTGCACCCGGTTGCCATGCTGGTCATCGAAGGCGACTTCTTCCCGTCCGCCTTCGATATCGACCCGCCAGTCGAGAATGCTCTGGCTGGCGCAGGCCTTCGGCGTAAGCCGGGCCTGTTGCAGCCCGTACGGAACGGGTTGGTCGTAGGAATACTGCGTCGAGTGGCGGATCTTGAGGAGCATGACTTATTTGTAGAACCTGTAATCGCTTTCGATTTGCGCCGCCAAAGCGGCATTCGCGCGGAGAAAATCGCGGATGAATTCGTGAAGGCCGTTGTCGATGATGTCGTCGATCGTGAAGTTGGTGAGCCTGGCTTCGAGTTTTTCGGCTAGAGCGTGGCAACTGCGCGTGTCGCCATAGTCCTTGGACAGGCATCGCAGGCAGGTGATGAGTTCGTCATAGCAGAATGCCAGTGACCGCGGCATCCGTTCATCGAGGATGAGAAATTCTGCAATCGCCTTCGGACTCGCATTGCCCGGGTTCAGCCAATGGAACGAGCGTTCAGCCGACGCGGACCGGAGGATCATCTCCCACTGGACATTGTCGAGCGAAGAACCAACCGGCGCACCGGTTGGTAGGAGAACGTAATATTTGACGTCGAGGATACGGGCTGTGTTGTCGGCACGTTCGATAAGCGCGCCCATCCGCGAAAAGCTGAAAATATCGTTCCGCAGCATCGTGCCCTGCAGGGCGCCGCGAACAAGCGCGCTCTGCTGGCGTACACTGGCCAGTACCGCCGGCAGTTCAGTCTGTGAAATCGGTCGTTTGAGCATGTCCTTGAGAAGCATCCAGCCGTCATTCACAGCCTCCCAAACTTCACGTGTCAGGGCGGTGCGCGTCGCACGAGCGTTGTCGCGTGCCATCCGCATCACCGAATACACAGACATCGAGTTCGTCTTGTCACGCAGCAAATAGTCAAATGCGGTGTTCGGCGTGATTGTCTCGTGTTTGGCAAGATACGCATCGAGGCAGCCGACCGTTGTCATGACCGATCCCCACTCATCCTCGCCAGCAGCGGCGCGTGTCAGGGCCATGCGGAAGCCAGCCTCGACGAGCCGGGCCGTGTTTTCGCTGCGCTCGAGATAACGGGAGAGCCAGAACAGGCCGCCTGCGGTCTTGCCTAGCATGCGGTCATTCCTCCAGCACCCACGTATCCTTGGTGCCTCCGCCCTGGCTGGAATTGACGACCAGAGAACCGGCTTTCATCGCGACACGTGTCAGGCCGCCTGGCGTTATGTCGATACTGTCCGGCGAGACCAGGACGTAGGGACGAAGGTCGACATGGCGGGGCGCCAGACCGGCGCGGGTGAGGACGGGCACGGTGGAGAGCGCCAACGTCGGTTGCGCGATATAGTTGGAGGGCCTTGCTGTCAGTTTCGCGCGGAATTCGGTGATCTCACGCTTGCTGGCGGCCGGGCCGACGAGCATGCCGTATCCACCAGAGCCATGCACCTCCTTCACCACAAGTTCTTCGAGGTTCTCCAGGACGTATTTCAGCGTGTCCGGTTCGGAGCAGCGATAGGTAGGCACGTTCTTCAAGATGGAAGCCTGACCGGTATAGAATTCCACGATATCGGGCATGTACGAATAAATCGCCTTGTCATCGGCGATGCCGGTTCCAGGGGCGTTGGCCAGCGTGATCCCCCCGGCGCGATAGACGTCCATGATGCCCGGCACGCCGAGCATTGAGTCGCGATTGAAATTCAGTGGATCAATGAATTCATCATCGATCCGGCGATAAAGGACATCGACCGGGAAATACCCTTGGGTCGTGCGCATGGCGACGCGCCCGTCCACGACGCGCAAGTCGTGCCCTTCGACCAGTTCTGCGCCCATCTGGTCAGCGAGGAAGGCATGTTCGAAGTAGGCTGAGTTGTGGAGTCCCGGGGTGAGGACGGCGACAGTTGGCTGTCCGGTGGACCTGGCAGGTGCGCATTTTCCGAGTGAGCGCCGCAGGAGCGCCGGGTAGTTGCTGATTGGCTGAACCTTGATGCGGGAAAACAGTTCCGGGAACATTTTCAGCATCGTTTCCCGGTTTTCGAGCATGTACGAGACGCCCGACGGCGTGCGCGCATTGTCTTCGAGAACGAAAAATTCATCCGCACCTGTTCGCACGAGATCCACCCCGACGATGTGCGTGTAGACCCCGCCAGGAGGCGTAACGCCGATCATTTCCGGAAGGAACGCGGCGTTTTGGGAGATGAGGTGTTCGGGGATGCGCCCAGCACGCAGGATTTCCTGACGGTGATAGATATCGTGCAGGAAGGCGTTGATCGCCTTCACGCGTTGCTCGATGCCCTTGACCAGCTGGCGCCATTCCCTGGCGTCGATAATGCGCGGAACGAGGTCAAAAGGTATCAGCCGTTCGTCGGCGTCCTTTTGGCCATACACATTGAAGGTGATGCCGGTGCGCCGGAAAAAGGTCTCAGCCTCGCGCGACTTTTTCTGGAGGTCGTTGATCCTGACCGTTTCGAGCCAGTCGCAATAGTCGGAATAGGGGGGCCGGGCCGACGCGTCCGCCTGTCGCATTTCGTCAAAAAATTCTGGTTTGCCTCCCATACTGGATAGAACGCACGATAAACGAATGAGTTGCAACTGCCGCCAGCGGAGACGCAACACCGTGGGCGGCATTGAGTGCATTTGTAGCATTCCGGCCCATTGCCAGCCTTGGAAGCGAGCATTTGAGTCAAACAGGAGGGCGTCTCTCTATTGCCTGCTACGGGAACTCAGCCTGGCATGGTGCCGGATAGCGGGAGTGTGCGGCTCAATCGTACGCCCGGACGATCGGGTCCAGGAACGCGGCCAGCCGGGTGGCCATTATCTTTACGCCCTGTTCGGTTGGGTGCAGACCATCCGCCTGAAGCAGCTCTGGCTGGTTTTCGACATCGCTCATCAGTGACGGATAAAGCTGCATCCCGAATGCTGTCGCAATGTCGGGATAGATCGCGGCGAATGCCGCATCGCGACTGCCGTCTTCCACGGCGCTGCGGGGCTGAAGGCCTACCAGAACGCAGGCGATGCCGTCGTCCACGGCCTTCTGCACGATTGCGGTCAGGTTCCTGCGCGTGATTTCGGGATCGATCCCCATCAGGTAGTCATTGGCGCCGAGAGCCACCACCACGACATCGGCGTCGGCATTCGCCACGCTCCAGTCAAACCGGGCAAGCCCGTTGGCCGTCGTGTCGCCGGATACGCCGGCATTCACGACCTTTGCCTTTACGCCGTCGGCCTTGAATATGGCCGCGATCTGTTCGGGCAGGGCTTCATCGGCAGCAAGGCCAAATCCGGCGACAAGGCTGTCGCCGAGAAAGACTACGACGGGCCCGTCGGTTGGCGCTTCGGCTACGGGCGCTGGAACCGTCTGGGAGGCATGTTCCGGGCTGGGCCCTGGATCGCAGGATGCCAGAAGCACCGCGCCAGCCAGCATGGAAACGAGCCGTCGCCAGTGCGAGCCTTGTTTTCTGGGCGCCACGAAAGACATCATACTTATCGATAGACAGGCCGCCAGCATCTGACAATGTCGCGCGCCAAGACGAAAGGCCGGATTGAATGACGCATGCGCTGGAGCTGAAAGACGTTTGGCTGACGTTCCCGACCGCTGAAGGGCCGCTCGACGTCCTCAAAGGTGTCAGCCTTGCGGTAGAGCCGGGTGGCAGTGTCGCGATCGTCGGGCCATCCGGCTCCGGGAAATCGTCCCTTATCTCGGTTGCCGCCGGACTGGAGAAGCCAAGCAGGGGAGAGGTTTCACTTCTCGGCGAAAGGATTGAGTCACTGGGCGAGGACCAGCTGGCGCGGCTGCGTCGCGGGCGTGTCAGCATGGTGTTCCAGTCGTTTCACCTGCTCGAAACCATGACGGCGTTCGACAATGTGCGCACGCCGCTGGAGATTGCAGGGCTCGACCGGGTCAGCGCGCGGGCGAATGACTGGCTGGACCGGGTGGGGCTTTCACGTCGGCGCCTGCACTATCCCGGACAATTGTCGGGTGGCGAGCGCCAACGCGTGGCGGTCGCACGCGCGCTATCGAGCGATCCGGCGCTTGTGTTTGCCGACGAGCCGACGGGTAATCTCGATGCTGAATCGGGACGCGGCGTTGCCGACCTCCTGTTCGATCTCACGAATGAGGGTTCCACCACGCTGGTGATCGTGACGCACGATGACGAATTGGCAGCCAGGGCTGCGCGCATTGTCCATATGCGTGACGGGCGCATCGTATGAACTGGGTCGCGGGAAAGCTCGCAGTTCGCGAACTGTCGGGCGGATTGCGCGGATTCTGGATCTATCTCGCCTGTCTCGCGATTGGCACAGCTGCGATCGCCTCTGCCGGCTCGGTGACGGAGGTCTTCACGCGCGGCCTCAACGCAGAGTCCCGGACATTGCTCGGCGCTGACGCCATCTTCACGACGTCCCAGCGCCGCGCCACGCCCGAAGAGCGCGCCTTTGTCAACGCACTCGGCCCGGTATCCGAAACAGTCGCGCTCGATGTGATGGGAACGGCCAATAATATTCGGCGGCAGGTCGATGTCAGCGGTGTCGATGACAATTATCCGCTATTGGGGGCTGCTGGACTGTCGGGCGGAGCTGAAACGCTTGGCGCAGCACTGCTCAGGCAGGATGGCGGGTGGGGCATCGCAGTCAGCCAGTCTTTCCTCGATGAATTCCAGGTCGCAGTGGGAGACCAGGTTCGCCTGGGCCCGGTCGACGCCGTGGTGACAGCCAGACTCGACAGCCTGCCCGATGGTATCGGCACGCCGGGGACCTTCGGACCGGAAGCCATTGTCAGCCTGCAGGCTCTCGTCGAGGTCGAACGCCTCACGCCCGGCCAACTGTTCCGGTCGGGCTTGCGTGTCCTCCTCACCAAGGGCGACACGCTGGCCGAGGTCCAGGCGCGCTTTGAAGACGAGTTTGGCACCGGAACGGCGCGCATTCGCGGCCCGGAAGACTCCGTTGATGGTTTGAAATCCCTGCTGAAAACCCTGAACAGCTTTCTCGCCGTGATCGGTATCGCCGCACTGATCGCGGGCGGGGTCGGGGTCGCGCAGGCGACGAGTTCATTCCTGGAGACGCGGATTTCGTCGATCGCTGCGCTCAAGGTCTTTGGCGCCGACGCGTCGACCTTGCGCGCAGCCTATATGCTGCAACTCGGCATCCTGGCCCTGGTCGGCGCGTCGGCCGGCATGGTCCTGGGTGCGATGGCACCCTACCTGCTATCGTGGTTCGCAGGAAGCTCGATTCCCCTTCCTCAGGCGCTGGGGATGTACCCGGCGCCTTTGCTGAAGGCGCTGCTTCTTGGCTTGCTGGCGGCGACCATGTTTGCGCTGCCCGCCATCGGGCGCGCCCGTGCGACACGTCCGTCCGCCCTGTTCCGGCGCGTTACGGATACCGAACGCAGCGCCGTGCCATGGACAGAACGGATCGCAACCGTGAGTGCCGGAGCCTTGCTCTGTGTCCTGGCGGTGGTTTCAAGCTATCGGCCTGGCCTGACAGCACTCATTCTCGGCGGCGCGGCCGTGACGCTTGCAATCCTGGTCGGCACGGCCATCGTGGTGAAGAAGATCTCACGGTTTGCGGCGAGAACAGCATCAGGCATGTGGCGGCTGTCTCTCGCCAACCTGGGCGGTCCGGGTTCACTCGCTCCGACTGTTGTGCCGGCGCTGGGGCTTGGACTTGCCCTGCTGACCCTTGTTGCGGCCGTGCAGGCGAACCTGCTCCGCCAGATCAGCGAGACTGCCCCGTCCAATGCGCCGTCGGTCGTTTTTTCCCAGATACCGGCTGATCGTATCGACACGTTTGATTCGCTCATTGCGGAACAAGGTATTGATACGGATGATGCGAACGTCTTCAGGCAAGCGCCCTTTATCCTGGCGCGCGTGACAATGCTGAAAGGCGCACCGGTGATCGAGGAGGAGGTTGCCGAATCCGAGCGTTGGGTGGTGCGGGGAGAAACCACGATCACCTACCTTTCGGCCAAGCCACCGGAAACGCTCCTGACGGCCGGCGACTGGTGGCCCACAGACCATGCCGGCCCGTTGCTCGTGTCAGTCGAGGAGGATGCTGCGAAAGGGCTTGGGATCGGTGTCGGCGACCAGATCGGCTTTCGTGTGTTCGGGCGCGACGTGACGGCGACGGTCGCATCCTTGCGCAAGGTGGAGTGGGGCACATTCAGCATCGGCTCCAACATCGCCTTTGTCCTGTCGCCGGGTACGCTGGAAGCAGCCAATCCCTCTTACGTCGCCATCGCGAAGACGACACCTGGTGTTGAAGCGGACATCGTGGCGGCGCTCGGCAAGACCATGCCCGAAGTCGTCGTGTTCCAGACCCGGCGGGCATTGGAGACGGCCGCGCGCCTGTTCGCACAAATTGCGGTGGCGGTGAATGCGGCTGCGGGCATTGTGACATTATCCGGCCTGTTGGTCCTGTTCGGGACTTTTGCAGCCATGGCACGAAAGCGGCGGACGGAGGCGGCGTTGCTGAAAGTGTTCGGGGCCGGACGGTCACAGATACTGGGCCTGTATGCAACAGAGTTCGCGCTGGCGTCGGCTGCGGCGGCGCTGATCGGATCAGCCATCGGAATCGGCGCGGCCTATCCCATTGTCATCTATGCATTTGAAGCGACGTGGACAGTCCCCTGGTTGGAAACAGGGCGCATCCTGGCCGCGACGGTCATCATATCCGCATGTGGAGGTGCCGGTGTGGGACTGGCCACACTGTCCCGGTCTCCGGCCGAGGTCCTGCGCATGCCATGAGCGCGATCGTGTCGCGAATGATGGCGGAGGAGGGGGGGCCTGCAATCGAGTTTCGTAAATGTTCGCCAAAGCCAAAGAACAGTTCCAAACGGCTCACACGCAGCCCGGTCGAGACGCGCAAATCTGGCCGCGGCCGCACCTTCGGTTCGAATACCCGTCTCGCGAAAAAATCTGCCCCTGTGAGGTGGCTCA
>NZ_ARYK01000001.1 GCF_000685275.1 Hyphomonas johnsonii MHS-2 | reverse complement strand
GTCTTTTTCCATTGGACAATGATCCGACCTAATACCTCAGAACCTTGTCCGATAGCATACAATTGGACGTGCTCATGCACGCCAGGAACCGAACGCCATCTCAAGAGAATACTGGAGACGGCTTCGCATTAGACCGGCATCACCCCATGGATTGGTCATCTCGGAAGAGGCATGATAATCACTCACGTCGTACGCCTCGATACGAGGATTGTATTCAAACTCAACTTGCCCGCCAATCCAATGGAGCGGCTCCATGATCAAATTTCCCGCAATGCGTCATCAACAAAGCAAATTTTCCAACCGACTTCGTACCCGATCAGGGGCGATCATGATCGTCTGTAGTCTATTGGTGTTTCCAGTGCTCACAGTACAGGCAGACCCGGGTAATGATCGTCTTGTTCTGCGCAAGCAGGGGGTCGAGTCCACAGGTGGACCGTTTAGCATTACGGCAAGTTGCCAGGATGGCGAAATCCGTCTGGGTGGTGGATACAAGCTCTCACACCCTGAACTGAATGCCGATGACGCACTGAGTGTGGAAGGCAACTACCCCTCCGGCAGCAAGGATTGGACCGTTAGCGGTAGCCATGACAGCCCCAGTGGAACGGCGCGCTATGTCAGTGCGGAAGCCTATTGCATTCAAAGCACGGGAGCGTCAGCACAAACCATTTCGTCCGGCATCATACGGTCTCAGCCCGACGGTGACGGTCGGTTCTTTCGCGCCGAGAGCCAGGCTGTCTGCCCCGGTGCAACCATTTTGACGGGCGGTGGCTTTCGCACCAGCGCCACAAAGGCTCATTCAGGCATTTACAATGCATGGCTGTCATCTTTCCTGCCTGTCCAGAATGCCTCTGGCGAGGCGCGTGGCTGGCGTGCGGCAATCGACGCAATTCAATGGGACGAACCGCCATCTCGTCCGACACTGCAGACGTTTGCCGTCTGCACAAATCCCAATATCGGCACGGACCAGATAAAAAGCGGCAGCGTCATCAGTGGCAACATCCCGAGCCGAACCGATTTCGGCTACAGCAGCCTTGGTCCAAGGACACTACAATGTCCTGCGGGCGAAATCGCCTTGAGCGGCGGCTACAATTTCGGGGACAGCACAGGTCACGCTGATCTGTTCGTTCCACACCAGATCATAGAGAGCCATTCATATAGCCGCCCAAGGATCATTCAGCGAGAGATACCCAGCAAAACCAGACCATCTACGACTACACCCAAAGCCAATCCGCGAAAGACCGGTTCATCACCGACAAAAGCAGCAAAGTCTGCCAGCCCCTTGCGTGCGTCAAAGCCCATTCTCGCAAAGCCCCAATCAATTGGGACGACGCCCGCGGGCGATGTCGCTGGACCTGACACGCAAGGCTCAAACCCCGGTCATCCCACCAAGTCTTACAAAGACGACCTTGTCATTGGACCGTCTGGAGATGTCATATCGCATGACACCAATCCGTTTGTCGATTTTGGTGGCTGGACTGTGAGCGGCATATTCGGCTCCCAGAGCGCGTCGCAGACCCTGACTGGCTTTGCTACTTGCTTTAAGCTTCCAAAGGTTCGCTTCACTGTTGAAATTCTGACGCCTGAAGACGGGTTTTCCATTGGTCCAGATCTTTCGGCAAGCGGTAACGGCACAACGACACCGCCCGTTTCGATGACTGCCATCGCAGCCGGTGCCAACGGCCAGGCTGTTGCCAACACCACCTATACCTGGATCGTTGACGGGGTGACTGTCGGCACTGGCGCATCACTATCAAGACCGATAGCAACACAGGCATGCGGGGTGGACTACCAAACCGTCAAAGTTATTGCCCGTGATGACAGTGGTCGCGTTGCAAGCGACGAGGTGGCCATCTTGGTTGGACAGGTCTGTTAGAATTTGGCGGAGACTATCGCCCGCCGATTCAAAGGCGCACATTTGCGATCAAGCGCCGGTGTGTAGTAGCGTCTCCCAATGAAAACACCGAGAATAATTCGCCAACTTGATGGTTCGCTTGGCGCCCTGCTTTCGATTACATTGGTCGGGTGCACGCAAAGCAGTGCCGGGAAGGAGAGCGATCATATGCTCGCAGCCCCGGTAACCGGGCAGGAAACGGAGCAAGACGATCTGGCCACGACATCTACCAATGTACCGGAAGCGGCAAGCCGGGATGCACTCACCCCCGGATTGTCGTCACCAGGACCAAGCGTGCCGATAGGTGGCATCTCTACAGACCTGGCACCAGCGACCATTACGGGCGAGTGGACCATCGTGTCGGACGGCGCTGCCCAGACAGCCAATGTCAGACTGCTTCAGCGTTCAGGAACAGCGACCGGAGACGTCGACTTGTTGTCAGACTGGCCCTTCAACAGCGAGCCGCCGAAAACCTGGATCTATCTCGGCTTCGGGCAGCTTACGCTAGTTGATCAGCATGGAGTTGCTGCCTGGAGTGGGCAATCAGAAAACGGCGACACCCTTGTCGGTGCATTCTCAGGCAAGACAACGAAAAGCCGACTTGTTCGTGAACAAGTACGATAAGCGGTAGTGAACCGGCGAGGCTGACCGCTTGGTCTTGCCTCGCCGTGCATCACGACAAACCTCAGAACCTGAGTCGCGCACTGGCCCCGATTACAGTCTGGGACAGCTCATCGCGGTTAACAGTCTGCTTCACCGCAAATGTTGCGACGATTGATTCCGAGACATTTACATCGAGGCCGGCTTCGAGATCGATCCAGGTTCGGCTGCGGTCAGGTCCCGCGAATAGAACAGCGGATGCGGTCGGCGCGCCGGCAAACGTCGCGAAGACCACGTCATGGCCCGCATCCAGGTCTTGGACGACAGCTGCGCCGAGCATTGGTCGAATTCCGCCAGATTGACCCATCTCCCAATCCAACACCGCACCGAGAGACAGCTGCGTGCTGGTCAAGTCTCGCGAAGCCACGTTCATTGCGATAGCGCCGCCTTTTTCTGTGTACGCATCTATATCATAGTTGGCATGCAGGAGGCTCGCTGACGGCGTGATATTAAGCCCGTTATCGAGCCGGTATTCGCGGCCAACGCTTGCACCGACCAAAAGCTGGTCAGCATCAGTATCGCCCGCCGCCGCGAGTGTCCCTCCAACAAGTTGGGCCGTCCGAGACGTATCAACTGAATAGGTGCCGAAGCTGATATGACCATCGATGAAAAACCTGTTCTCGAATGGCACATATCCGTACAATCCAACGGAAGCTCCGCTGATCTCGGCATCACCCATTCCGGATCCCAGCGTATTGTCGGACGAAGTGTAGCTGATCATACCGCCAATGATGGCATCTGTGCCGATCGTCTTGTCTATGCCGCCTGTTATGGCGAACCCTTCAACATCAGCTTTCCTACCCGGCAGTCCCGAGTCGGCATCGCCGGTAAAGAAGTCGATATTGGCGAATCCACCATATCCGTCCTTCATCGGACGCGCTTCTGACGCCTCGCTTGCCGTGGCGGCGGCGAGCTGGCTCGATATCAGGGAGAAGCTCGACATCGCGTCGAGCGAAGCAACCTCTACCCCAGCGGCAGACCCTTGTGTGCTGAATCCCCGCTCTCCTCTGCGAACCTGACGCAGCCGTGCGTCAAGCCGCTTTCCGAGCGCGTCACCCATCGCAATGTTCCCCTGACCAGCGATTATCGCGTCGTTCGGCGCAATCGCGTCAAAAGCCGCCGCAAGATCGGTCGGTCCGAGACGATCGATGATGGCATAAAGCTCGTTCAAGTCAGAATAGGAGGTGCCCCGCGCGCCATCCAGGGACTGCGCATAGTAAAGTTGGACGCCAGTCGGTGCCGCTGGCAGGAAATCAAGGAACGACCCGGCATCGATGCTCAGCTGGACGATGCCGTCAGCATCGGTAAACAACGCTTGAAGCACACCAGCACCCAGACCGGTTGCTTTGCTGAATGCACCGGAAGAAGTGCCGTCATAAGTCAGGATGGAATACTGATCGCCGTAAGCGGCGGGACCGTTCAACTCGACGATTCCTCCGAGCGAGACATCGCCCGAAACATCAAGCACGTCATTGCCTGTTGCCGAGACGTCAATCAACAATATTGACCCGGACGACAGGACAAGGTTGCCATCGATCGTCAATTGACCTTCTGCCCCAAGACCGCCCGGCGCTATCGCACCAGCGATGTTTGTCAGGAAGGGGGTGGTTATTGTGCCTGAACCCGACAACAAGCCGCCGATATTGAGATAATCCCCAGGTGTCACGAGAGATCCATCAACATTCACCGCTCCCGAGACATGCATGACATCGATCAGGCTGGTCAGGCTGCCCGACGCGGCGACATCCAGGGCCGCGCCGCCTCCTGCGACCGTCAACCGGTCGATCACGACTGATGAGGTGAGCGTTGTCGTGCCATCCTCTGCAAGCGTTACGTCGAAGTAGCGCGCATTGATTCCGGCAAGGATATCCGGATCGATGTTGTCGGGAACAAAGTCAGTTGCGCCGACCAGGCCATTATCGATGGTCGGGCTGGGTAGCGCGTCATCCGAGTATCCACCGGCCTGCGGTTGATCCTCCAGGTCTACCCGCATCCGGGACGACAGGTCGGCCGTACCAATGCCGCTTTGCTGTTCGGCGCCGACGGAACCGTCAATCGATACCGCGATGAGCCCATTGCTATCGAGATCCTGTTGGAGCTGGCCAATACCTGACTGTATGGACGGGTTGCTGATCGGTTCTGGATCGCCTGTGCCCAGGTTTTGACAGGAGTCGCCCACGCCTTCGCCGCGAGGGTGAGGATCAAAGCAAACCACTCCGAAACTTGGTTCGTCACCCACGAGCCCCGCGCCTGGATTGGACGGCGTACCATTTACGACGGCACCAGACGCATCAATGATGCGGTAGGTGGGGTCCAGGCGGCTGGCCCAATGACTGGCGTCTTCCCAGTTCCCGTCTCCGGCATTCGCACCGACATACCGGTAAGGATTGTTGGCTGCGATCCAGTCCCAATAATAGAACAGCGGCTGGTAAAAGTTCTCGGTACCGTAGGAGCTGAAGACTTGAGGACCGAAGAATCGCGAACCGCCCGACAATACGCCGATCACGACATTCTCATCAAAGCCGCTATTGTTCGCTGCATCGATGATCAGCGGGCCACCACTATCTCCACCGGCCGTCGTGCCCTCGTTCGCCAAAGCTTCATCGCGGTACAAGTTGAAATCGAAAGGGTCCGCGTCATTCGGGTCGTCAAAATCGAGCCTGTAGAGATTCTGCGGCAAGTCGCCGAACGGATCTCCGAACAGGAATGTATTGCGGTCATCGAATGAGGTAAGCGCACCCAGCATGTTCTCTGCAGCGCGCCGACGCCAATCGACCCCGATATCCGCGCCGGTTGTGCCGCTACCAGTACGGCCGTAACCGGTGATGTTCACGTGGTAGCCGGTGCCCGTGACGGGATCGATCGAGGCTGGCGTATCGAGCGGGGAAAAGAGGAGTGCCCAGGTCGGAATATTGGCCGCCGGCGCATCCAATGACGACAGGGCGATATCTCCTTCGAGAAATCCAGACCCCCCCGGTCGCGCTAGTGAATCGGGATTATAGATGACCTGATTATTGTTGTAGACGAAGAGGTCCGGGTTGCTTCCAAAGCTGTTTGATATCCAGTCGGTAAAGCCTGGCAGCGCATTCGCCCGGAAGGACCACGCAGACTGTATGGTTGACCCGTAATCGCTGGCTGGCCGATCGTTCACGCAGTGCGCAGCGAACAAGACCGTGCGGGGGTTTATCAATGTTCCCGTGCACACAAAGCCGTCATTCCGAAAGAACATGCCGACACCGTTCACATCTTGTGACGTATCGACGATATCTTCTGATGTTTGATTATCGTTCGGGACAATTGCTGATGCGGGAAGCGCCATCAAAGCAACTGCGACAGCTGACGCCCCAACAGTGCCCAACAACGATCCGCGCGATTGATTTTTTTGAATAATTTTCATTGCGTGCCCCTCCAGGACGTCGGGAACCGACGCCCGAACATTAATTTCTGGTAAGTTGAAAGGATTCGGGAAGCAACCCCAGATCGAAGAATAATCGCGCGGACCAGGGCAGCGGTTACCAAGCGCCACCAACGAGGGGGCGCCACCTAGCTCGCGCTGACCTCGCCAGCTTTTCGATTGAAGAACATCAGGCAGACGAGTCGGCCATCCTCTGGACTATTTCCGAACGCGGGACCGGCATTGTGGAAAAGCCATGGACTA
Source organism: Hyphomonas johnsonii MHS-2 (assembly GCF_000685275.1). Taxonomy (GTDB): domain Bacteria; phylum Pseudomonadota; class Alphaproteobacteria; order Caulobacterales; family Hyphomonadaceae; genus Hyphomonas; species Hyphomonas johnsonii. The sequence continues at coordinate 1,057,607 of NZ_ARYK01000001.1, read as the reverse complement.
AACAATACCAGACGGTTGAACTTCATCGGGATGCGCAGCGTGCGATGCCATTTTTCGGGTCTGAGCGTATCCTTGTTTACAACGTCTTCGATCAGCGCATCGGGATGATTGTAGCCTGCAGCAAGAAGGTCGATGGGGTTTTTAGGAACTCCGTCCAGCCCTGTCCGTCGATGCGTATAGAAATCCGTTCCACCCTTGGAGTGCCATGGCGCATTGAGAAACAAGATGCCGGAATAGTAACACGGATCGACATGAACGCCGCTTCGCCCTTTGTCGCCCTTGCAGGTCAAGCGGCAATGAGCATGCGCCGTTCCAGCCGCCGCTTCCAATGGTGCGCCGACGCGGCTGGATACCGATTCGACGAGCCCTTGGATCGCCAAAGGCTTGTCTGACATCAGTCCTGCATAGTTCCCGTGATTGCGCTTTGGATCATAACCCAATCTCAGTGCATCTGTTCGGGCCCGCATCGGCTCTCGCAAGAAGTCATCGAAGATTGCAATACTGGGCAGCATGAGGTCCGTTATTCGACTAACCGATGGTCGGCAAGGGGAGCGGCAATGAACCGTCATCATCCGCACTGTCCACATCGAACGAGGACGCTCCGACATTTTGCGATACGAGACATTGTCCAGGCGAAACCAGCAAAATGAAGAACGGGACATTGCGCTTTGCTGTGCGTGGCGTCCGGCAACGACTAACCTTTCCGAAGTCCGCACTAATCGAAAATCGATCTCTTTTTGTCCGGCAGGGTGGGGCAGGTGGCGCGGAGGCAAGTTATGGCGCGCACGCAATGCGATTCAAGGACAATGTATTGCACCAGCATCATGGCGGAGGAGGAGGGATTCGAACCCCCGGAGCCCGCGAAGGCTCAACGGTTTTCAAGACCGCCGCATTCAACCACTCTGCCACTCCTCCGGCGCGGGAGTGTTTCGGCCATGGCGCGCGCCATGGCAAGGGCCTTTGTCTGCAAGTGCCGGGTGTCAAACCGTTAAGGCAACCTTGCCGGATCGCCTGAATCTGTCCGGGCTGGTTCATCGGGCATCCACCTAGTTCTGGTAACCATGTTGTCGATCGCGGCAGAAAAGCCGCGTTGGGAACGCCGTTACGCCGTTCCCGAGCCGCAGAATGAGGTAGATTTCACGTAATGCGTTCGACCAGCAAATTCACATCCCAACACATCATCACGTTCCTGGCTTTCAGTGCCGTCGCGCTCGTCGTTGCGTTGCCTGCATCTGCCGGCAAGCGCACACCCGCGCCAATCGTGTTTGCTGGGCAAGGCGGCCAGGCACCGGATGCCCGGGCAAACAGTTCAGTCAGGACGGCCATGCCGGCGCCAGGCCAGGAACGCGCGCGGATCGTGTTCCAGTATCCAGGGCAGGGTGCTGCATCCGCCCCCGCACCGCGTCAGTACGCCAGTGCGGCTGCACCTCAACAATCTGCGCCGATCCAGATGACCGAGCCGGTACAAATGACACCGCGCCTTCCTGCGCCAGTTGAATCTGTGGCGCTTGCCGCTCTCGCGCCACAAGACCAGCCTGCGGGGCAGGGCACAGCAGGCGCAGTCCAACGGCCAGGCGTCACGCCTGCCGCAGCCTATCCGGTCGCGCCTTCAGCCACGCCGGTATTCGACGAGCTTGGAGTGGGCGTTGTCTACGGCGACGAATTTGCCGGGCTTCCCACCGCGAATGGCGAGACCTTCACTCAAGGCGGCATGACCGCCGCGCACCCGACATTGCCGTTGCCCAGCCTCGTGCAGGTCATCAACATGGACACGCAACGTGAAGTCGTGGTCCGGGTGAACGACCGTGGGCCGTTTGAAGATGGCGCGATGCTCCAGGTATCCCGCAAGGCAGCAGACGTTCTTGGGTTTGGCGGGGCAGGGAAGGCCAATGTGCGCGTCCGTTACCTGGGTCCGGCACCGGTCGGCGGCCAGTCCGGAACGCAAACAGCCTACAACCCGCCTGCTGCGACCCTGACGCTGGCGAATTATACCCCTGAAAGCACCTATGCCGAGCCCGTCCAGGCTCAGTATTCGGTTCCGGCCGAGTCTGCGATGCCCACCTACACCCAAGCACCGTCGCGCGCGGCGGGAGACTATTTTGTGCAGGTTGGCTCCTTTACCGACATCGGCAATGCTCAGGACATGCAGGCCCAACTCGGACAGGGACTGCCAGTCGTGATCGTACCGGCCCGCGTCAACGGTGCAGACTACTTCCGGGTCCGGGTCGGCCCCTTTGATGGCCGCCTGCCGGCAGTGACGATGAAGGATCAACTGGCGTCACGAGGAGTTTCAGGCGCCCGCGTCGTGACCGACCAGTAACGCTCCGCGACAGCTGAACCCATTGACGCTGACCACAAACCGGCCCTTTTTCCCCTATAGTGGGGAAAAGGGCCGGATTTCATTCCGGATCCCCAACAATTGCATTGGAGGCCGTCAATACATGCAGCGCCGGAACCTAATTCTCGCCGCCCTGACCTGTCTGTTTTCCCTGGTCGCAACGCCGGCAACGGCACAGATCATTGATACGCCTGCGTCTCACGCGGTGATCATGGATTACACGACGGGTGAAATCCTGTTCTCCAAGAACGGCGACGAGCCGATGATCCCGGCATCCATGACCAAGATGATGACCGCCTATCTCGTCTTCGACATGATCAATCGGGGCGAAATTTCACTCACCGACCGGCTCACCGTCAGTGAAGATGCCTGGCGTCGCGGCGGCTTTCCGTCTGGCACATCGACGATGGGCCTTGTGCCCAAGGATACACCGACGGTCGAGGAACTGCTGCACGGTGTCATCATCATGTCAGGCAACGATGCCTGCATCGTGCTGGGCGAAGGCCTGGCCGGATCAGAGGAAGCATTCGCGAAACGCATGACGGACCTGGCGCATGAAAAGGGCCTGAAGTCGGTCAATTTCCTGAACGCAACCGGGCTCGAAGCTGTGGGCCATGTCATCTCGGCGGCCGATCTTGCGCGCCTCGCGAAAATGACGATCGAAGACTACCCACAATATTATGAATGGTATGATGACCCTTCCTATTCTTGGCGCGAGTATACCCAGCCCAATCGCAATCCCCTGCTTGAGGTTGCCGGTGCGGACGGGTTGAAGACGGGACACCTGGAAGCAGCGGGTTATGGCCTGACGGCGTCGGCGGTCCGGGATGGTGTCCGGCGGATCATCGTCATCAACGGCCTCCCGACGAAGGCGGCCCGGGCGTCGGAAGGCGAACGCATGATGCGTCTCGCTTTCCAGAGCTATGAACTGAAAACGATTGCACCGGAATCCGTTGCACTACCGGAACAAAAAGTGTGGCTGGGACAGCAAGGGCTGGTTCCCGTTTCCCTCGCCGAACCGATGCTGATCGCCGGCCACAAGGCTGCATTCGAGAAAGCCAAGACAGAAATCGTCCTCGAGAAGCCGCTAGAGGCGCCAATCAAGAAAGGCGATCGCGTTGGCAAGCTGGTTGTGACGCTTGAAGGGCGCCCTCCCGTCGAAGCGCCGGTGATCGCCGAAGCCGATGTGAAGAAGCTCGGCTTCTTTGGCCGCGCGGTCGAAGGATTGAGCGCGATGATTTCCGGCAATGATGGCTGACATATCGCGCGGCAGGTTCATCACGCTCGAAGGTGGCGAGGGCACGGGCAAATCAACCCTGCAACACGCTCTGGCCGAACGGTTGGCCGCCAATGGCATCGAAGTTGTGGAGACCCGAGAACCGGGCGGCACACCGCTTGCCGAATCCGTTCGGGAACTGGCGCTGCACCCTCCACGCAGTGAAGCCTGGTCGCCGATGGCTGAGGCCTTGTTGATGAATGCCGCGAGGTCCGATCACCTGGACAAGCTGATCCGTCCTGCGCTGGCGGCTGGAAAGTGGGTTATCTGCGATCGGTTCGCCGATTCCACGCGGGTCTATCAGAGCGTCGGCGCCGGTGTGCCGATGGATTTCCTGAAGGCGATGGAGCGTTCGGTGCTGGCGCAGGATGTGCCCGACCTTACGCTGGTGCTGGACGCACCGCTTGATGCGACGGCCGGCCGGCGAAAGAGTCGCCCTGGGGCCTCGGATGCGTTTGAGGTCCGGCCGGACGATTTCCATCAGGCGGTCCGAACGGGTTTCATTGAGCTTGTGCGGACCGAGCCAGCGCGGTGTCGGCTGCTGGACGCGTCGCGCCCCGCTGACGAAGTGGCAGATGCAGCATGGACGGAACTCGACCGATTGCTGGCAGCCAGGGGCCAGGGCGCATGAATATCGCATTGCCCCTGATCGGCCATGACGCGGCCCAGGCCGCCTTTCTTTCTGCGCAGGCCACCGGCAAGCTGCATCATGCCTGGTTGATCGAGGGGCCGGCAGGTATCGGGAAAGCGCAGTTGGCCCACAGGCTCGCGGCGTTCATGCTCGGCGCCCGGGGGCCGGCCGGTGAGCCCCTGAACGCTGGTGCGGATGACCCGGTCATGCAGAAATGTGTTGCGGGCGGGCATCCGGATCAGCGGACCGTCCAGATCGAGTTGAACGACAAGGGCAAGCCGAGGCAGGACATCACGGTCGACCAGGTGCGCGACCTGAACCACTTCTTCACGCTGAAACCGGCGCTTGGCGGCTGGCGCGTGGGCATCATCGATGCGCTGGACGAACTGAACCGGAACGGCGCGAACGCCTTGCTGAAGACGCTGGAAGAACCGCCACCGTCGAGCATCGTGTTTCTGATCAATCACGGATCCCAGCCGATCCTGCCAACAATCCGGTCACGGTGCCGGACACTCCGGCTGTCGGCGCTGTCGGATAATGAAACGCGGCAAGTCCTCGAAAGCGTTGGTGCACCCAAGGAAGCGGCCGGGCTTGCGCGCGGCCGACCCGGGCTGGGACTCAGGCTGTCGAGTCAGAGCGGGATGGAAGCGGCAAGCGCGGCGCGGACTTTGCTGCGGGCGATGCCAAAGCCGACGGACGCGGTGCTGACGGCCGCCGTGCAGGCAGCGAATGTAGACGCAGTGGCGCTCGAGGCCTTTCGCGAAGAAGTGCTCGGCTGGCTGGCGGACCGCGCAGAGACCGACGCCCCGGCAGCTAGCGCCTGGCTGGAAACATCGCGCCTGCTCGGTGAGGCGGACAGGCTGAACATGGAGCCATCGCAGACTGTCTCGAAGGTGATCGCGGGCCTTTATTCCGTAGCCGTCCAAGGCTAAGCGTCACCGCATGTTTGATACACACGTCAATCTCCACGGCGACGCTTTTGCGGACGATCTGGAAGACGTCCTCGACCGGGCGAGGACAGCGGGTATCCGGCGGTTCCTGGCGATTTGCGACCGATTCGACAATTTCCCGGCCGTCAGGTCCCTCGCGGCGGCGCATGATGACATCTGGTGCTCCGTCGGCGTCCACCCGCATCATTCGAAGGACTTTCCCAATATCACGGTTGATGATCTGGCGGACGCGGCAACCGATCCCAATGTGGTGGCGATAGGCGAGACCGGTCTTGATTTTCACTACGGCTACAGCCCGCAGGAAGACCAGTTGGTGAGCTTGCGAAAACACATCCAAGCCGCGCGGGAAACCGGCCTGCCATTGATCCTGCACACGCGTGAAGCTGACGCGATGATGGCAGACGTCCTGGAAGAGGAATATGCGAAGGGCGCGTTCCGACCACTGCTGCACTGCTACACTGGCGGCCTGGACCTCGCGAAACGGGGCCTGGCGCTCGGCGCGTTCGTGTCCGTGTCGGGCATCCTGTCGTTTCGGAGTGCAAATGAAGTGCGGGAGGTGATCGCCGAGGTGCCAATGGACCGCCTGATCCTCGAGACCGATTGTCCCTTTCTTACGCCGATGCCCATGCGGGGCCGGCGCAATGAGCCCGCCTATCTCGTGCATGTGGCCGAAGCATTAGCTGCGGTAAAGCAACTGCCCGTCGAGGATGTAATCAAGATTACCGAAGCGAACGCTGTTGCACTGTTTGCGGGCGTATCAGCATGACCGATACCGGGTACCGACTGACACTGCTTGGAACAGGCTCGTCGGGCGGCGTGCCGCGCGTTGGCGGAGACTGGGGCCTGTGCGACCCGGAGGAGCCCAAGAACCGGCGGACACGATGTGGTGCCTTGCTCGACCGGCTCGGGCCGGATGGCGCCATCACGCGGATCCTGATCGACACCTCTCCTGACCTCAGGGAGCAATTGCTGGCCGCGCGGGTGACCCACGTGGACGCACTTGTCTACACGCACGACCACGCCGACCAGACGCACGGTATCGACGATGTGCGGGCACTCGTCATCCGGATGCGTCGGCACATCCCGACATATATGGACAAGGCCACGCGGGAATCCCTCGATCGGCGGTTCGGTTATTGTTTCAAGGGCATGGGCGGCTATCCGCCGATCCTGCAGACCGAGCCCGACATTGTGCCATACGAGCGGTTCACGCTTTCAGGGGACGGCGGGCCTGTGGAATTGCTTCCAGTCGACCTGGAGCACGGACGCATCCGCAGCTGCGGGTTCCGTATAGGGGGGCTGGCCTATTGCAACGATGTGAATGGCATACCAGACGCGACCATGGACCATCTGAGAGGCCTCGATACGCTCGTGGTGGATGCGCTGCGCCGCACAGAGCACCCATCCCACGCGAGCCTTGACCAGGCGCTGGCATGGATCGCCGAGCTGAAACCGACGCGCGCTGTGCTTACCAACATGCACGTGGACATGGATTACCAGACGCTGGTGAGGGAGCTGCCACAGGGCGTTGAACCTGGATATGATGGCATGGTCCTGCCATTCTCGGCCTGACTACCGGCCTATATTTTTTCCCATAATGATGATTATGCGACTCAAGGATAGAATGTCCTCGGCACCCTTGGCGCATTCAAGCAACACCCGAGCCACCGGCCTGTCGGTCATCGCGTTCCGGCGACGTTCACGGTCCAGATTTGCCGCTGTTAGTGTGGGTGCGCGAAGATTGCGATTAGGAAACCGTTAGGACTTCCCACCCGTCCCGCAAGCCCCCCTCCTCCCTTTCTTAAAGGCTGAATTCCGGTAGCCAGCCTGCCAGCAGTGCCTGTTTGGCGCGGAGCGCTTCGGTCGCCTGCGCGTGTGTGCGCTGGAGAAAACGGATACGATCACCCGGCCTGATCTGTCCGAGGATGTGGCGGTCAGCGCGGACGACCTGGAGGATGTGCGGATAGCCGCCTGTTGTCTGACCGTCGGCCAGCAGCAGGAAGCCGTGTCCGCCGGGCGGCAACTGCAACGCCCCCGGAAAGACGGCGGAACTCGGGATGTCGGACGCGCTCGCAGGATCCGGAAAGCGGCCTTCAAGCTCCAGCCCCATGCGGCTCGCGCGTTGCGTGGCGGTGAACGTTTCATCCCATATGCCAGACTGGCTGGCGACATAATCCGGCCCCTCAACCGCACGCAATGCGTAACTATTACTGCAGATCGGACGAAATTCGGCAGGTGTTTCAATGGTTGGTGCGCTGCGCGGCGCTGCAATGGCGATCTGGTCTCCAGGTTTCAATGCGCGGCCTTCGTGGCCACCGAGACGGGCCGGCAGGTATGTAGACGTCGAGCCCAGAAAGGCGTTGGTAGCCAACGTTCCGGCGATGGATAGGTATATTCGGCACCCCTGCCCCACGCCGTCTATCCTGAGTTCGTTTCCCGCTTGCGCAGTATGAGCGGTGTGAGGTGCGATGGCGCGACCTGCAAGCGCTGCTGCAGCGGGCGCGCCGGTCAGCGCGAAACTGGCTGCGGTGTTGAACCGGATAGCTGCGTTCCCGAACGTGATCTCTATACAGGTAGCGTCGCAGGCATTTCCGACCAGGTGGTTGGCCAGCGCCATGGACAGTGGGTCAGCCGGGCCGCTCGCCGGGACGCCGAGGTGGCGGGTGCCGATCCGGGGGGCGCCTTGCAGGGTCATCTGGGCGCCGGGCTGGAGGATCGTGAGGCTCATGCCTTGCTGCTGTCCACAAGCCGAACCTGCAGGCCCGGCTGCAGGATGAAGGGATCAGCGGAGGCAGGATCAAACAGGCTGGCAAGCGCGCGACCGATGATGGGCCATCCACCCGGCCCTGCGAGCGCATAAAGGCCGCACTGGCCGGTTATAAGTCCAATGGACCCTGCTGGAACCTGTTGCCGTGGCTGCAGAAGGCGCGGAATCACATAATGCTCTTCAAGGCCTGTCATGTAAGCGAATCCCGGCGTGAACCCCAGCATGTCGACCCGCAGCGGCTGGGCCAGCAATTGCGAGACAATATCGGGCTCGGTCACGCCCAGACTCTCTGCGATCATTGCGAGATCCGGGCCGTCAGAACCGCCGAAACGGACGGGAATGTCGATCGTCCGTGTGGCGTGGCGCGTGGGTGGTGGGGGTGTGGCAAGGGTGAGGCGGAGGTGCGCCATGGCCTCGGCAGGCGTGAGACGGATGGGATCGAACTGCACCGTCACGTCCTGGCGACCCGGCACGACTTCAAGCCAGTCACCCGACTGGCGGAGCTGGCTTGCCCGCGCGATCCGCGTTGCCCGGTCGCTGAGCAGGACCCGGAGCGCATCGTCACCGCTGAACAGAATATCTGGCTCGTTCATGGCTCGACGGGCGCGACAACAATTCCGGACGATTCCAGAGCCGAACGGATATGGCGGGCGCTGGCGAGGGCTCCGGGCGTGTCACCATGCACGCAGATCGTGCGGACGGGCAGCTGGAGTGTTTCTCCGGTGCGAGTGGTGACAGTGCCGGTCTCGACGATCTGCAGGGCCTGGCGGATCCGGTCCGCGTCGGTTTCGATAACGGCGCCCGGCTCAGTACGCGGGGTGAGGTCTCCAGACGCCTCGTACGTCCGGTCGGCGAAGCCTTCGGCCAGAAACGGGAGTCCGCTGTCAGCGGCGGCAGCTGCAAGTTTCGAATGTGGCGGGCCGATCAACAAGTCTATGCGGGACCGTAGCGTGGCCTCCACCACGACACGCGCAATCCCGGCGTCGCGGGCTGCGGTGTTGTAGAGTGCGCCGTGAGGTTTGAGGTGCGACAGGGCCTGACCACGCTCGCGGGCGATGGATGCGAGCGCACGAACCTGCTCGAGCAAGCTGTCGCGCAAGGCGTCGGCGTCCATGGCCATTGCACGCCGGCCGAAGCCTTCGCGGTCAGGATAGGATGGATGGGCGCCGATCAGGACGTTGCGGGCGTCTGCTGCCTTGACCGTGGCAGCCATGCTTTGCGCGTCGCCTGCATGACCGCCTGATGCGATGCTGCATCGGGTGACCACGTCGAGCATGGCGCGGTCGAGCGCCCGGCCGGGTTCGCCGGGCATTTCGCCAATGTCAGCGTTAAGGCAGATCGCTTTCGTCACGGCCACACCCCCACGGCCCGCAGCACGATGCGCAGGCCAAGCCCGAACGTGATCAGGATGACGAGAACGCCCAGCGCATTCGCGACCCGTCCATTGACGTGATCACCAAGGAGGCTGCGGCGGTTCATGGCGATCAGCAGAAACACTGCCACGATCGGGAGCAGCAATCCGTTCGCCACCTGCGCAACCAGGATGACCTGAACGGGGCGCAGGCCCAGCAGTGCGATGCCCGTGCCAATGACCAGCACGGCAAGCGCGACACCGCGGAACAATGGACCTCCGCGCGGCTGGCGGGCGATTTCGCTGAGCGCATAGGCCGTGGCCAGCGGCGCCGTGATGGAGGATGTGAGCCCGGCGGCGAAGAATCCAATGGCAACCAGATATTTGGCGGCCGCACCGTAGGTCGGCGCAATGGCGTCTGCCATGCCCGCTGCGCTGTCGATTTGCGCGCCGCTGCCGAACAGGCTGGCGGCTGCGGTCGTAAGGATCAGGATCGAGATCAGGCCGCCAAGGCCAATCGACACGCGGGTATCCGTGGTTGCTTCGCCGAGGGCCTGATCGCTGGCGACTGGCCAGCGCTCGCGCACAGCGGCGGCGTGCAGGAAGAGGTTATAGGGAACGATCGTGGTGCCGATCAGCGCAACCGCCGTCAGCAGGCCGCCTTCCGGGACACGCGGAATGATGCCGGAGAGAAGGCTGGCGATATCCGGCCGCACGAGGATCGCGCTGCCTGCAAAGGCGAGGCTCATGATCATGACCAGTGAGATAAGGACACGTTCGACCAACTTGTAGCGGCCAATGATCAAGATCGTGCCCGCGATCAGGGCAAGCAGCAGGATGATCCACCGGCGCTGTACCGTGCCTTCACCAGCGAGCGCCTCTATCCCGAGGGCCGCGCCTGACAGGTTGCCTGCTTCGTATGCGGCGTTGCCGAGTGCAAGGGCCGTCAGGACGAGGCCGGCAGCGCCCCATTTGAGCCAGGGATTCTCCGTGCCGGAAACAAGTGCTTCGCCGAGTCCGACCCGGCCCATTACACCAAGGCGGGCGGCCATGTCCTGCAGGATGATCGTGGCGAACGTCGCAAATACCAGCGCCCAGACAAGTGCGAATCCGAAATTTGCGCCGGCCAGCGTGCAGACTGTAACCGTACCAGGCCCGATGAAAGCCGCTGCGACGAGAGCGCCGGGGCCGATGGGCAGTTTCATTCGGTGTCGATTCCGCGGCGCGTTTCGAGATAGGTCGCAAAGCTTGCGAGCCAGTGACCACCGGCATAATGCGCATCGCTGACAGCCGCGATGCCCGTCTGTTTGTGGAGCGCAGCTGTCGCAAGCAGCGAAGGCGTGCGTGGGTCGCCGTCAGGTAGCGCGCTGGCGATGCCTTCAAGCGCCCAGGCGCGCGACAGGTTCACACCATCGAGATGGACGAGTTTTCCATCGGTCGCGTCGAGGACGACGCCGGGTTGCAGCCAGTCACTCGACCCGTCTTCGGGAATTTGCGGCAGGAACGCCGAGAGCCAGGTGGCGAAGTCGTCTGCAGGCATGACGCGCCGCATCAGGTCCGCTTCCATGAGGCATGGCGACAGGAAATCCTCGCCTGATGGCTCGTACGCCAGCGGGCAATTCACGTCGCCTGAATAGAAGTCGAGGACTGTCTGCGTAAGTTGGGCATTGAAGGCGCCGGCGTTCTTGGCTTTGGCCCAGTCGAGCATCAGGCCGAAAGCGAATGCCGTCTGGTTATGCGTGCCGATACGGATAGGGTAGGCGAGTTTTGACAGCCAGCTGGACGTTTCGCCGACGATGAAGGTTTCCAGCGGTTCCAACGTGCGAGCCCATGTTGCGGCTTCAGGAAGGTCTGACTGGCGCAGTTCGGTCATCAACTGGAGGAACCAGGCTGTGCCGTAGGGGCGCTCGAAGCTCGCCCGGTCGTCTGCCTGGAAATAGGCGATCTCGCCCGCGACGTTCTCCGGCGTGAAACTCTGGCCGAGCGAAGCAATGATGGCGTCGCGGAATGGCGTGTCGGGATCGGTATTGACGATGCGTACGAGCAACCAGTGACCGTGCGCAGAGGAATGCCAGTCGAAGCAGCCATAGAAGGCCGGATGCAACCGGCGCGGTGTGGCGGCGTCCGCATCACTGTTCATGACGTGACTGATCTTGTTCGGGTATTCGCGATGGATGCACTCGAGTGCCATGCGCGCGAAACGGTCGGTGACGACGCCATCGCGGGCTTCAGGCAGGACAATCGAGGCCTCGGGCGCAGGCATGACGGTTTCCGGTTCAGGCTGAGGCGCGGGGCTGCAGGCTGCGATCAGCCCTGCAGTGAGGGCGGGAACTAGGTAACGCAGCACGCGGTGGTTCCTCCAGACGATTATTGCCGGCCCCTGCGTACCAGTGAGCGGCGCCTGCGGGCAAGCCCGATGGGGGCAGGCGAGGCAGAGGGCCTTTCCACGCGAGGCCCCACTACGGTTTGGTGCATGGCCCGTTTCAGATGTGAATCGCCCTGCCCTCGGCGTCCAGCACGGCCTCATGCATTGTTTCCGAGATGGTTGGGTGGGCGAAGATGGTGTGGATGAGGTCCTGTTCGGTCAGCTCGCCCTGACGGGCAATGACATAGCCCTGGATCAGTTCGGTGACTTCTGCGCCGATCATGTGCGCGCCGAGGAGTTCGCCAGTCTTCTTGTCGAAGATGGTTTTGACCATGCCATTGGTTTCTCCCAGGGCAATGGCCTTGCCATTGCCGATGAAGGGAAAGCGGCCGACCTTGATGTCGTAGCCCTTTTCCTTGGCGGCCGCTTCGGTGAGACCGACGCTGGCGACCTGTGGGTGGGAATAGGTGCAGCCTGGGACATTGGAGGCGTCGAATGGTTCAACGTGGTCCTTGCCCTTGCCGGCGATGGCTTCAACGCAGATGACGCCTTCATGGCTGGCCTTGTGGGCGAGCCAGGGCGGACCGGTGAGGTCGCCGATGGCGTAGAGCCCGGGCACGCCGGTCTTGCCGAAGCCGTCGACGGTGACGTGGGTTTTCTCGACCTTCACACCGAGCGCTTCGAGGCCGAGATTCTCGACATTGCCGACAATGCCGACGGCGAGAATGGCGCGGTCGAATTCCTTCGACTCCTTCTTTCCGTCCTTGTTGGTGATATCGGCGGTGACGGTCGTCTTGCCGGCTTTCAGGTTTTCGACCTTGGCGCCGGTGATGATGTTGAGGCCCTGCTTCTTGAAATCCTTCTCGGCCATGGCAGAGATTTCAGCGTCTTCGACAGGCAGGATGCGCGGCAGGACTTCGGCGACGGTGACCTCGGCGCCAAGCTCATTGTAGAAGCTGGCGAATTCGATGCCGATGGCACCGGAGCCGATGACGAGAAGGCGCTTGGGCATGATGTCAGGCGTCATGGCTTCGCGGTATGTCCAGATCAGCTTGCCGTCGGCGACGAGGCCGGCCTGTGGGATGTCGCGGGCGCGGGCGCCAGTGGCGAGCATGACGTGCTTGGCCTGGAGCGTGGTGTCCTTGCCGTCCTTGTCCTTGACGATGACCTTCGGGGCGGGCGTGCCCTTTTCGAGGCGGGCGGTGCCTTCGATGACGTCGATCTTGTTCTTCTTCATCAGGAACTTCACGCCGTTCGATAGCTGGCTGGCAACGCCGCGCGAGCGTTTGACGACGGCACTGAGATCGAATCCGACCTTGTCGATCTTCAGGCCGAAATCTTCAGCGTGCTTGGCCAGGTGCATGACCTCGGCTGAGCGCAGCAATGCCTTGGTCGGGATGCAGCCCCAGTTGAGGCAGACACCGCCGAGCGCTTCGCGTTCGACGATGGCCGTCTTCATGCCGAGTTGGCTGGCGCGGATGGCAGCGACATAGCCACCTGGGCCGGAGCCGATAACGATGAGGTCGTATTGGGTGGTCATTCTGCACCTCGCATCTTGTTCCATTCGTCCTGCGCAGCCATTGAATTGGCTTCCCGGCTTTCGAACATTTCGGGCGTGCAGATGTACTCTTTCTCGGCGACGCGCAGCTCTTCGATTTTTGCATCATTGGCGGCCGTCAGGCTCGCAACAAGCTCGGGCGGCGTTGTTGATGCGCCAAGCTCGGCCATGAACAACGTAAGGCGCACCGGAACGTCATCACCGCACAGGTTCATCATGCCATGCTCCGTGGCAAACACATCTGCAATGGCCGCAAGCCTGTCCGGATCGAACTGAACAACCGGTCCTGGCACTGTGGCGGCCCCGGTTTCGTTCGCAGGCTCGGTTGTCTGCGCGGAACATGCCGCCAGCAGTGTCAGCCCTAGGATCAGCCCGGTACGTTTCATAGTCTGTTGTCCCATTTGCACGTTCGAGGGTGATGCCGGCTAAAGCAGCATTGCTTCGGGTGTTTCGACGTAGCGCTTGAAAGCCTGCAGCCATTTGGCGCCTTCGGCGCCGCCGATGACGCGGTGGTCGCAGGTCAGCGTAACGCTCATGACAGTTGCGACGGAAAGGTCGCCCTTGGCGTTGACGACCGGGCGCTTCTCACCGGCCCCGACGGACAGGATCATGCCTTCGGGCTGGTTTATGATGGAGGCGAAGTTGCGGATGCCGAACATGCCGAGATTGGAAATGCTGAACGTGCCGCCGGAATATTCCTGAGGCTTCAGCTTGCGCTCGCGGGCGCGGGCAGCGAGATCCTTCATTTCCACGGAGATGTCGGCGAGGCCCTTGCCTTCGGCATTGAAGATGACCGGCGTAATCAGGCCGCCATCAATCGCGACTGCAACCGAAACGTGGGCGTGCTTGTGATAGGCAATGCCGTTATCCGTATAGGATGCATTGCAATCAGGTTCGTCCATCAATGCCATGGCACTAGCCTTGATCAACAGGTCGTTGACGGAGACCTTGATGCCATCCGGCGCAGCGGCATTGATTGCCGTCCGGCTGGCCAGCAAGTGGTCGAGTTCGAGATCAATCGTCAGCGGGAAGTGCGGGACCTGCATGAAGCTGGTGGTGAGGCGCTTGGCGACGACCTTGCGGACGCCGTCCAGGGGCCTCAAGTCATAGCTGTCGGGCGCATAGATGCGGTCGTCGAGGACTTGCGGCAGGATCAGTCCGTCAGGTGACCCCGTCGGGCGCGCACCGGCTTGCGGTGCAGCGCTTGCGCCAGGTCTGGCGCCTTCAACGTCGCGCTTGATGATGCGGCCGCGTGGGCCGGTGCCCTTGAGGGCGGCAAGGTCGATGCCTTTCATGCCGGCAATGCGCTTGGCGAGAGGGCTTGCCTTGATCCGGTCTCCGGAGACGGCTGTGGACGCGACAGGCTGGGATTTCGGAGCCACTGGTGCCTGCGGAGGGGACGCGGGGGCTGGTTTCGCTGGTGCGGGGGCAGGCTTTGGTTCGCCATTGCCCGACGCCCCGGTTTTTGCCGGGGAGGCGGATGGCGTGGGCACCTTGATGGCGGCAGCGTCTTCCCCCTCTTCCGCCAGGACGGCGATCACGGCATTGACCTTTACGCCTTCTGTGCCTTCGGCGACGAGGAGTTTCGCGACGGTGCCTTCATCGACGGCTTCGACTTCCATCGTCGCCTTGTCAGTCTCGATCTCGGCAATGATGTCACCGGATGAGACGGTGTCGCCTTCCTTGACGAGCCATTTGGACAGCGTGCCTTCCTCCATCGTGGGAGAAAGTGCGGGCATGGTGATGTTGATACTCATGGCGCTACTCCTGGTCCACGTAGCAGACCTTGCGGGCTGCTGCGACGATGTCGGCGACGCTGGGGAGGCTCATCGCTTCGAGATTGGCGGCGTAGGGGAGCGGCACATCCTTCTGGTGGACGCGGGCGGGTGGCGCGTCGAGATAGTCGAAGGCATCGGCGACGACCGAGGCGGCGATTTCCGCACCAACGCCCATGAAGCGCCAGCCTTCCTCGCACGTGACAAGCCGGTTGGTCTTCTTGACGCTGTCGACCACGGTGGCCGTGTCGAGCGGCCGGATCGAGCGCAGGTCGATAACTTCGGCGTCGATCCCCTGCCCTGCCAGTTCTTCCGCCGCCTGCAGCGCAAAGCCGACCATGCGGGAATAGGCAACGAGCGTGACATCGGACCCGGCCCGCTTGACCGAGGCCTTGCCGATGGGAAGCACGTGATCATCAAGGTCCGGAACCGGGAAGCTGGTGCCGTAGAGAAGTTCGTGCTCGAGAAAAATGACCGGATTCGGGTCGCGGATGGCGGCCTTGAGGAGGCCCTTGGCATCGGCGGCGTCATACGGCGCGATAACCTTCAAGCCCGGGATATGGCCATACCAGGAAGCGTAGTCCTGGCTGTGCTGGGCGCCGACACGAGACGCTGCGCCGTTGGGGCCACGGAACACGATCGGGCACCCCATCTGACCGCCGGACATGTAGAGCGTCTTGGCGGCGGAGTTGATGATCTGGTCCATCGCCTGCATGGCGAAGTTGAAGGTCATGAATTCGACAATGGGTTTGAGGCCACCAAAGGCGGCGCCAACCCCGAGGCCGGCAAAGCCGTGCTCGGTGATCGGCGTATCGACCACGCGGCGAGCGCCGAATTCCTGCAGCAGTTCGCGTGTGACCTTGTAGGCGCCCTGGTATTCCGCAACTTCCTCGCCCATGACGAAGACCGTTTCGTCGCGGCGCATTTCCTCGGCCATGGCGTCACGCAGCGCGTCGCGCACGGTGGTCTCGGTGAAGGTGGTGCCGTCGGGAATCGACGGGTCGGAACGCACCGGCGCGGCGGGCGCTGACTCCTCGCCTTTCGTGGCTGGCGCATCTTCGGCGGCGGCAGGCGTCGCGACGGCATCGCTGGTTTCAGGCTTGGCAGGCGACGTTGCACCGTTCGCCTTGGGCGTCACGCTGCTGGCGTCTTCGCCGTCTTCTGCGAGAACGGCAATCACGGCGTTGACCTTCACACCCTCGGTGCCTTCGGCGACGAGAATCTTGGCGAGGACGCCTTCATCGACGGCTTCGACTTCCATCGTCGCCTTGTCGGTCTCGATCTCGGCGATCACATCGCCGGACGAAATCGTATCGCCTTCTTTCTTCAGCCACTTCGAAAGCGTGCCCTCTTCCATGGTGGGCGACAGGGCTGGCATCAGGATATCGACGGACATCTATGCAGTCTCCGTTTCGCGCAGGACATCTGTCCAGAGTTCTGATGGGTCCGGTTCCGGGCTCTCCAGCGAAAAGTCTGCAGCGTCCTTCACGATTCCCTTGATCTCCTTGTCGATATCCTTGAGTTCATCCTCGGTTGCATGGCCGTCCTCGACCAACTGCGCCTTCAGGCCCTCGATCGGGTCGTGGTGGGACCGAATGTCGTCAACTTCCTCGCGCTTGCGATATTTGGCGGGGTCGGACATCGAGTGGCCGCGATAGCGGTAGGTCTTCATTTCAAGAATGTAGGGTCCCTTGCCGGACCGGGCGTATTTCACGGCCCTTTCACCGGCCTCCTTCACGGCGAGCACATCCATGCCATCCACGGCTTCGCCTTCGATCTCGAAACTGATGCCGCGCTTGAAGAGTTCGACTTCGGCAGATGCCCGGGCCACGCTTGTGCCCATCGCGTACTGGTTGTTCTCGATGACGTAGATGACCGGCAGGTCCCACAGCGACGCCATGTTGAAGGCCTCGTAGACCTGCCCCTGGTTGGCCGCGCCATCCCCGAAATATGCAACGGATACGTTGTCGCCACCTTTGTACTTGTTGGCGAATGCGAGCCCGGTGCCGATCGGCACCTGGGCGCCGACGATGCCGTGACCGCCGAAGAAGTTCTTTTCGCGGCTGAACATGTGCATGGAGCCGCCCTTGCCCTTGGAAAGGCCGCCCGAGCGTCCGGTGAGCTCTGCCATGACGCCTTTCGGGTCGAGGCCGCAGGCGAGCATGTGTCCGTGGTCACGGTAGCCGGTAATGACCTGGTCGCCATCCTTGAGGCATGCCTGCATGCCGGTGACGACAGCCTCCTGGCCAATATAGAGGTGACAAAAGCCGGCAATCTTGCCCATGCCGTATAGCTGGCCGGCCTTTTCTTCAAAGCGCCGGATCAGCAGCATCCCGCGATAATATTCGAGCATGTCCGCCTTGCTGGACTTAGCGGGTGCTTTTTTTGAACTCTTTGGTTTTGTTGCCATCAGATGCTCCATCCCTTCCAGTCTTATGTATGCGTGCTTACGCAGCGACAAGTCAGAACATCTATGTCATTTTGCAACGCTACGCTCCGGCGTGATCAGAACGATCTCATTTGGGTATACAAATGCGAGCTTGTCGCGCGCAAGGGCCTCCACGTAGTCGGGATCGACGGATCCGGGGGTCAAACGCCGAATGTCGGTGCGCAGCCGGCTGATTTCGGTATCCAGGACCGCCAGTTCAGCCTGCCTGTCTTCAAGTTCCAGCTGAGCGTCCGACCAACGGCCAAGCCCCTTCTCCCCCGCAAAGGCGTGGTAGGCGAAATAGAGCACAAGAGCGCTGAGCCCGAAGGCTTCGAGGCGGGATACCATGGCCGAAATCTGTAGCGGCGATTGGTTAACCGCACGTTTGCGCTAGGCGGCGTTGATGCGCGACCGCCCGGCATAGATGCCGATCGGGCCCAGTTCTTCCTCGATGCGGATAAGCTGGTTGTATTTCGCAATCCGGTCCGAGCGCGACAGGGAGCCCGTCTTGATCTGCCCGCAATTGGTTGCGACCGCGAGATCTGCAATTGTGGTGTCTTCCGTTTCGCCGGAGCGGTGGGACATGACAGCCGTGTAGGCGTGCAAATGGGCGAGTTCGACGGCATCCAGGGTTTCCGACAAGGTGCCGATCTGGTTGACCTTGATGAGGATGGAATTGGCAGCGCCTTTCTGGAGGCCGGTGGAAAGCCGCTCGGGATTGGTCACGAACAGGTCGTCACCGACGAGTTGGACCCGGTCGCCGATCATTTCGGTAAGGGCGACCCATCCGTCCCAATCATCTTCAGCCATGCCGTCTTCGATGGAGACAATCGGGTAGCGCCCGCAGAGATCAGCGAGGTATTTGGCGAATTCTTCCGATCCGAGGATCTTGCTCTCGCCTGCAAGGTTGTACTTGCCGTCCTTGTAGAATTCGGTGGAGGCCGCATCGAGGGCGAGTGCGATATCTTCGCCGGGGACATAACCGGCCGTTTCGATGGCTTTCATGATGAAGCCGATGGCTTCGTCCGTTGAGCCAATGTTCGGGGCAAAGCCGCCTTCATCGCCGACATTCGTGTTGTGCCCGGCGCTGTGGAGCGTCTTCTTCAGCGCATGGAAGACTTCCGCGCCCATGCGGACGGCGTCGGCCATGCTTTCGGCACTGACCGGCATGACCATGAATTCCTGGATGTCGATCGGGTTGTCTGCGTGTGCGCCACCATTGATGATGTTCATCATCGGAGTCGGCAGGACGCGGGCATTGGCGCCCCCGATATAGCGGTAGAGCGGCATGGCCGAGCTCTCGGCAGCGGCCTTTGCGACCGCCATCGACACACCGAGAATGGCATTGGCACCGAGGCGCGACTTGTTTTCTGTGCCATCGAGATCAATCATCATCATGTCGATCAGGCGCTGGTCGGTTGCGTCCATGCCCTCGATTTCATTGTAGATCTCGCCGTTCACGGCATCGACTGCCTTGAGAACGCCCTTGCCGCCATAGCGGGACTTGTCGCCGTCGCGTTGCTCGTGGGCTTCGTAAGCGCCCGTCGAGGCGCCCGACGGGACCGCAGCCCGGCCTGTTGAACCGTCATCAAGGGTGACATCAACCTCCACCGTCGGATTGCCCCGGCTGTCGAGAATTTCGCGTGCGTGAATGTCGATGATCTCGCTCATGGCGTTCCGTGGCCCCTCGTATGTGGTTTTGTTTGCGTCAGATGTGAAAAGCGCCCCCTGCCGGGTGGCGGGAGGCGCTGAAACCCTTAGTCATGTGCGCGCATTTGCGCAACCTGACTAGATATCGCTCTTCGGTTCGAGCACCTGGCGGCCACGATACACGCCGGTCTTGAGATCGATGTGGTGCGGCCTGCGAAGCTCACCCGACTGGGCGTCTTCGATATAGGTGTTCATCGCAAGCCGGTCGTGCGAGCGGCGCTGACCGCGACGGGACTTGGAAATCTTACTCTTGGGGACTGCCATGACAGGTATCCGGATTGTTGCGCATTTTCAGCGCGTGAAATGGAACCGGCCTCTTACAGACGCCGGCAAGGCTTTGCAAGGCATGAACCTCACCAAACCAGTGAAATGTTCCCGCCCCTGCCCTATTGCGCTGGGGAGGTTTCCTTGTTGGCCTCGGCCTGCTGCAGCACGCGCAGCAAGTTCCCGCTCCATATCTTCTGGATATCCTCTGCGGAATAGCCTTCCGCGAGGAGCCGCTCCGTGACTTTCGGCAGGAAGGATACGTCCTCCATCCCGATGACACCGCCGCCGCCATCCCAGTCGGCGCCCATGCCGACATGGTCCGGCCCGACCAGTTCGAGCGCATGGTTCATGTGCTCCATGAATTTCTCGAAGGTGGAGCGCGGCGGTGGGAAGGCCGCGTCAATCTCTTTCATGCGTGCGATGTACCGGTCTCGGGTCTCGGCATCGGCGGTCGCGATTGTCTCGCCTTCGAATTCGGTCGCCAGCGCGTCGAGGGCCGCCTGCCGCTCAGGTGTCGGCTCCAGCAATTCCAGGTAGCCGCCATAAGCATTGATCTGGATGACGCCGCCATTATCCGCGACTTTCTGCATCAGGGCGTCGTCGACATTGCGCGGGTGGTCATAGATGGCCTTCGCACCCGTGTGTGACAGGATAATCGGTGTCGTCGAGAGTTCGATCATGTCGTCAACTGTCGCATCGGCGGCATGCGAGCCATCGAGGACCATGCCGAGCCGGTTGGCTTCCCGCACAAGCTGCTGGCCCAGCGGGCTGAGGCCGCCATAGTCGTTTGCCGAGAGGTCTGTCGCGCTGTCAGCAAACTGGTTGTCGCGAAAATGGACTGGGCCGATCATGCGAACACCGCGATCGTAGAAGGTCTCGACCATCGAAATATCCGTGCCGAGCGGATAGCTGTTCTCGATGGACTGGAAGACAATCCGTTTGCCCGACGCTGCGATCCGGGCAGCGTCTTCGGCGGTATAGGCGAGTTCGAACGTGTCCGGATGCGCAGCGACCATGGCGTGGATTTCGTCATTCCGCTTGAGGGCGGCAGTCTTTGCCGCCTCATAGGAGGCCGCATCCAGGGGGCCTTGCGGCAGGAACGTCACCCAGAATCCGCCATCAAGTCCGCCGCGCTGCATTTTCGGGAAGTCGACCTGGACTTCACCAAGCTGGGTCGGGTTGTCAGCCATGATATCATAGTCAGGCTTCGAGAAATTGGCGGGCGTGTCGAGGTGGGAATCCATGACGAGCAAGCGCTCATGCAGTTCGGCAGCTGTTTCTGCAGGATCGGGTGCGGCCACGGCCTCGGGAGGCGGCGCCTTGGGCGCACAGGCCACCAGCGCCAGAACTAGCCCGCTCGTCATGATTCGTTTCAATTTCAGCCCTCGCCATCTGTCTCGATTGCGCGACCTTAGCTGCATTATTGTACTGCGCAAGAAAAGGGCCGCCCCGAAGGGCGGCCAGGTAAGCAAGAAGGACGTCGCCCCATCGCCTTGGCAAATAGCCTGGATGGTTCAGGGCCGACATCACGGTTAATAGCGAAGTAAACCTGAACAGAGCCGGGGGGTGGCGTTATGTTCCGTTCAGGTTGATCTGCGGCGCCAAAAATCGCGTGTCACGCGAACTCAGGCGGGTGGCTCGGGTTGGGTGAATATGGCCTCGAGGCTGCGGAGATTCATGCCGTTCTTGAGGTAGTTGGCGGGTGTCAGGTTGACTGCCTTGATCACGCCGCGCTCGATTCTTGTCCGGTTTCCGTTGGCGTCGGGCACAAGGTCGAAGTCGATAATGTTTATGCAGCCTGTATCCTGTTCGAACCGGCGCTGGCACCAAGCGGCGCCCCGACGACAGACGCCAGGACCATGCGGTTGACCACTTCGTGCGCGACGACAAGGGCGCTGGCCCAGTCCGGGCGTGTCAGAAGGTCACTGAGCCCCTCGAGGATCCGATCCAGCGCATCAGCGAATTTCTCGCCACCTGGCAGAAAACAGGCGTCCGGTTCCCCGGCCTGTTCGAACAGGAACGTCATCGTTGCCGCGAGATGTTCAGCGGACTTGAAATCAATATACTGCCCGGACCGAAGCTCACCAAAACGAGGCTCTTCCTCCAGGACCGGCGCGTTTGGATGTTGGGCAAGCACGATCTCTGCCGTCTGCCGGGTGCGGATAAGGCCGGTGCAAATCGCCAGATCGAAATGGACATCCGACAGGGCGACACCGGCAGCCAGGGCTTCCTGTTCCCCCGCCGGGGTCAGCGTGGCAACCGACGGATCACGCGCCATGCGCACGGCTTCGGACGTATAGTCCACGAACCCGTGCCGCATCAGGTAGATCCGGCGCCGTCCGGTGGTGCCCGGAAGGGCGCTCATCAGCGACTCACTTGCCAGTCGCGTAGGATTTCATCCGTATGCTCGCCGACGCCGGCCGGCCGCCGCTGTATTTCGGCGGGCGTGGCGGAGAAGCGGGGGGCTGGTGCCGGCTGGACGACACCCTCAACTTCCACAAAGGTCTTCCGCTCGGCATTGTGCGGGTGGCTTGGCGCTTCGGCCATTGACAGGACGGGCGCAAAGCAGATGTCGGTCCCTTCCATGATGGCGCACCATTCATCCCGGGTCTTGGTTTTGAAGAGTGCCATCAGCTTTGCCTTGAGGCTCCCCCATTTGGAGCGGTCCATCTGCGCCTGGAATTCAGGATCCGTGATGCCGCCCTTTTCAAGGAGCAAGGCATAGAACTGGGGTTCGATGGAGCCGATCGACACCCATTTTCCGTCGCTGCACTCGTAGGTATCGTAGAAGTGCGCGCCACCATCGAGCAGGTTCGATTCGCGCTCGTCGGTCCAGATGCCCATGGCCTTCATGCCGAAGAACATGGTGGAGAGCGATGCGGCGCCATCGGTCATGGCAACGTCGATAACCTGGCCCTCGCCGCCATTCTTCACGTTAACGATGCCGGCCAGGAGGCCCATGGCGAGGTAGAGTGCCCCGCCGCCATAGTCACCGACCAGGTTGAGCGGTGGGCTGGGCCGTTCGTCCTTGCGGCCCATTGCGTGAAGCGCCCCCGTCAGGGCGATGTAGTTGAGGTCATGGCCTGCGGCCTGGGACAGAGAGCCGAACTGGCCCCAACCCGTCATCCGCCCGTAGACCAGCTTTGGACTGCGTGCCAGCACCGCATCCGGCCCGAGGCCGTTGCGTTCCATGACGCCGGGCCGGAACCCTTCAATCAGGCCATCGGCCTTCTCGATGAGTTTCATCGCCACTTCCACGTCTGCCGGGTCTTTCAGATTGAGACTGATCGAGCGCCGCCCGCGGCTCATGACGTCGGCGGCCCGTCCGGGCCGTCCATCGCCCGGGCGATCAATTCGAATCACGTCCGCGCCCATGTCCGACAGCAGCATTCCGCAGAATGGACCGGGTCCAATCCCTGCGAACTCGACAATCTTCACACCATCCAAGGGGCCACTCGCCATCATATTCTCCCAATCTGTACGGCCAGTCGGCCCGGTTTAGCGGAACATTAAGTGTCGGAGGCGCAAAAGCTAGGGGTGTCCCAACGTCGTCCAGACGGCGGCCAAGCGAGTCTCATATGTCTGATCTGTCATATCTCGACCCGCCCATCGAGATTGCGGCGACAAGTCCGCGTCTGGAAATGATCATGTCGCGTTTGCGGTCGGGTGGCATGCGGCCCTACCCTGCCAGTGCGCAAGTGGATTTCAACTCCACAGATCCGTTGCTCGTCGACATTTCGAGCGTGCCACGTGAGGTGATCGCGCGGTGTGCCCGAGCGTGCATGGCCGGGCTCACGCGGCCGCTGGCCGTGCTGGACGTCGCCGAAACCGGACTGGCCCTCACGGACGCGATCACGATCCGTCGCGACCGGGACCTGACCCTCCTGAAGGGGCGCCTGTCAGCGCTGGCGCGGCGGGGTGCGCGGCAGCGGGAATTCGCCATTCGCGCCGAGACGGCCAGCCAGTTTGGCGCCAAGCTGGCCATGACCGACCCGGACGCATCGCCCAGCCTGCTTTACCTGGGCGTGGGCTCTCCCCTGTTCCTGTCGCTGCAAGGGGCGCTGACTTTGCGGGGCGTATCCGTAACGGCCGCGCTGACCCGCAAGACGACCCGCGACTACCTGGCGAGC
The DNA here is from genome assembly GCF_000685275.1 of Hyphomonas johnsonii MHS-2. Taxonomy (GTDB): domain Bacteria; phylum Pseudomonadota; class Alphaproteobacteria; order Caulobacterales; family Hyphomonadaceae; genus Hyphomonas; species Hyphomonas johnsonii. The sequence continues at coordinate 1,034,061 of NZ_ARYK01000001.1, read as the reverse complement.
AAACGCTTTGTGGCCGCTCTCGTGGATGTATCCCGGGCAGACCTGCCGGTGGGCATGGACTTGCCGGACGACCTGCTGGGTGGCGTACCCGTGTTTGCGATCCTGGATCCTGGCGTCGACCTGAACAGCGTGTCAGGGAACCTGGTCGCCTCGGCTGACGAGATCATCGACCTTGCCGGAGACGTCGGGTCGATGGCAACGCAGATCGAGTCGCTCGCGCGGCGCTATCAGGCCGAAATGCCTGTCTTGCCGGGGCCATCACTCACATCAGAAATGACCGATCTCGCGACTGGCCTGCTCTCTCGAAGATTCATCGAAATCCACCTCGCGCGCCAGATGCGCCTTGCCGAACAGTTTGAAACACCGCTGTCGGTGATGACGCTGAAGCTCGGTGGAGACCGAAAGACCGATATTGAAACGCTGAAGGCGCTGAGCAGCTGCCTCAAGCCGATGCTTCGCGATACAGATTCTGCCGCCGTCGTTGCGGCCGGAACGATTGTGGTTTCGATGCCGTCCACGCCTTATCGAGGCGCCGCGCGGCTGGCTGGCCGCATTGCGCTGCAAGTCGCTGCTCACCCGGCGCTATCCGGCCTGGTGCTTAACTGGCGTGTTGTGGAAAAGCGCGCCTACCATACGCCGACGACACTGCTGGGGGCCGGATTGTCAGGCCCGTTCATGCGTCTCGACGCCGCCTAGGCCGCCACGTGGCCTGCGACGGCCTCAAGTTCCTTGAGGAACGCTTTCACGCCGGCGAGACGGCGCTCGGCTTCGCCACCGAGGCCGGAATGCACCAGCTTGGAGTCCGGGCGCAGCTTCAGCGTGCTCGGGCGGGTGCGCACCAGTTCCATCAATCTGGCCGGGTCCATGACGGTGTCGGGCCGGAAGGCAAACACGGCGCCCTTGATGCCGCAATCCAGCCGCGAGATTCCCAGCGCCTTGCACTGAACCTTGATGGCCGTCACTTCCAGCAATTGCCGCGTAGGTTCAGGCAGCGGTCCGAAACGGTCGATCAATTCCGCGGCAAACGATTCGCGTTCCGCCGGGGTGCTGATGTCTGCGAGCCGTCGGTACAGCGACAGGCGGATCGTGAGATCCTCGACATAGTCTTCCGGAATGAGGACGGCGACCCCGAGATTGATCTGCGGCGACCAATCGTCGACCACGTCGTCGCCGTCGTGGGCACCCGCCTGAAGGGCCTTTACGGCGTCCTCGAGCATGGACTGGTAGAGTTCGACACCGACTTCGCGGACCTGGCCGGATTGCTGGTCGCCGAGCAGATTGCCTGACCCGCGCATGTCCAGGTCGTGGCTGGCGAGCTGGAACCCGGCACCCAGAGAGTCGAGTGACTGCAGGACCTTGAGGCGTTTTTCGGCCATCTCGGTGACGATGCGGTCCTTCGGTGTCGTGAAATAGGCGTAGGCGCGCAGCTTCGATCGACCGACACGACCACGCAGCTGGTAGAGCTGGGCCAGGCCGAACATGTCGGCGCGGTGAATGATCAGTGTGTTCGCGCGTGGAATGTCCAGGCCGCTTTCGACGATCGTGGTCGAGAGAAGGACATCATACTTGCCCTCGTAGAACGCGGTCATGATGTCTTCGAGTTCACCTGCCGCCATCTGGCCGTGGGCAACGATGAATGACACTTCGGGCACCTGAGTGGACAGGAACTTTTCGAGCTTGTCGAGATCCTGGATCCGTGGCGCGACGAAGAATGCCTGCCCGCCGCGGTATTTTTCGCGCAGCAGGGCTTCGCGCAACGTGACGGTGTCTTCTTCCGTGATGTAGGTGCGCACAGCGAGGCGGTCGACCGGTGGCGTGGCGATGATGGAGAGGTCGCGGATGCCCGTGAGCGCCATCTGGAGGGTGCGCGGGATGGGGGTTGCTGACAGGGTCAGGACGTGGACATCGGCCTTCAGCTCCTTGAGGCGCTCCTTGTGCTTGACGCCAAAGCGCTGCTCCTCGTCCACGATCAGCAGGCCGAGCCGCTTGAACTCCATCCCCTTGGCCAGCAGTGCGTGCGTGCCGATGACGACGTCGATGCTGCCATCTGCGAGGCCGTCACGGGTTTCGACAGACTCGCGCTGACCGACGAGGCGGGAGAGGTGGCGCACCTTGAGGGGCCAACCCGCGAAGCGTTCGGTAAAGGTCTTGTAGTGCTGGCGGGCGAGCAGCGTGGTCGGTGCGATCACGGCGACCTGCTTTCCGCTCATGGCTGCCATGAAGGCAGCGCGCAGGGCGACTTCGGTCTTTCCGAAACCGACATCACCGCAGACGAGGCGGTCCATCGGCTTGCCGGACGCAAGATCGCTCAAAACGTCCTCGATGGCATTCAACTGGTCATCAGTTTCCTCGTAAGGGAACCGGGCGGCGAATTCCTCATACAGCCCCTGCCCCGCCGCGAGTGCGTCGGCGCGCTTCAGCGCACGGGCCGCAGCAATCGCCATCAACTCGGCCGCCATTTCGAGGATACGCTTCTTGGCCTTGGCCTTGCGCGTTTGCCAGCCAGCGCCTCCCAACCGGTCGAGTTGACTGTCGGAGTCCTCAGACCCGTACCGGCTGATGAGATCGATGTTCTCGACCGGCAGGAAAATCATGTCTCCGCCGGCATATTCAAGCTGGAGACAGTCGTGGGGCGCGCCGGTGACGTCGAGTGTCTTCAGGCCGATATACCGGCCGACGCCGTGGTCAACGTGGACCACGAGGTCGTCCTGGGACAGTGCTGCGGCGTCAGTGATATAGCTGGCGGATTTCCGCTTCCTGCGCGGCCCGGCCAGGCGGTCACCCAGAATGTCCGCCTCGGAGATGACTGCGATCTCCGGCGATACGAAGCCGGATTCGAGCGGCAGTTCGACAACCGTGAAATCAGTCTTGCGGGCGGCTTCGAGCGTGTGAACCTGCGCGAGGTTTGGCAGCCCGTGGTCCGCCATGACGTTGATCAGGCGATCTGCCGAGCCTGTCGACCAGGCCGCCAGCACGACGGGTTTTCCCGACGCGTAGAGGGCACGCGCGTGAGCGATCGTCACCTCGAACACGTTCTCGTCCGCCCGCAGGCGCTCTGGCGCGAAGTCCCGGCCGATCCGGGCGCCAATGTCGTATGCGCCGCCCGTCGCTTCGGCCGGGCTGAACCGGACAACGGCATGCGTCGCCAATTGCTGCTCGAGGTCCGGCGTTTCAAGGTACAGCGCGCTGGGTTCCAGAACCTTGGCCCTGTGCGGGTCACCGTCGGCGGCCTCAAGGCGCGCCGTATAATAGTCCAGTGCCTGCGCGAGGCGCTCTGCGGCCGCTTCGCCCGCCAGGTGCCCGAACCCGATCAGGCAATCCGGCCCGACATAGTCGAACAGGGTCTGGAGATGGTCATGGAACAGCGGCAACCAGGCTTCAACACCCTGGCGACGGATCGACGCGCGGGCCGATTCGTACATCTGGTCGCCGGATGGCGGGCCGAATGTGGCGAGGTAGCGTTCACGGAAAACGCTGAGAATGTCATCATCGAAGAGGAGTTCGCTGACGGGCGCGAAAGCGACCGAGTTGGCATCCCCGGTGGATCGCTGGGTTTCGGTATCGAAGGTTCGCAGCGTTTCCAGCGCGTCCCCGAAGAAATCCAGGCGATACGGTTCGCCAGCCGTCGGCGGGAATATGTCGATGATCCCGCCGCGAATGGCAAACTCGCCCTGCTCGCGGACGGTGCTGGCCCGCACATAGCCGTTCATCGACAGGTAGTCCGTCAGGTCCTTCTGGCTGACAGTGTGTCCTGTCGAAACGGAAAAGGAGGCCCGCCGCATTGTCGACACGGGCGGAACACGCTGCACGATGGAGGTCGCGGTCGTGATGACCAGCAGTGGCCCCTGCGCGGCATCGTAGCGCGCAAGGCGCGCCAGACCGGCGCAGCGGCGTGCGGCGACACCGGGCGTCGGGCTGATGCGGTCATAGGGCAGCGTGTCCCACCCCGGCAGCTCGATGCAATCGAGTCGGGGCGCAATGAACTGGGCGAGCCGGCGGGCCGTGCTCGCCACCTTGTCATCACGGGCGACGTAGAGTCCGACTCCGCCACGCGCCGACAGAGCGCCGCAAAACGCGATCATGTCGGCACCAAACGGTGCGCCAGCAAAGCTGGCAGGGCCGCTCAGGGATTTGAGAAGGTCAACGGGAGTCATCCTGACCCTTGGGATAGCGTGGGTTGCGTGGATACGCGGTCGAAAGGATCAACCGGCCTGCGCGGCGTAGCGGAAAGCGATCAACTGGTCCAGCACCGGACCCCGTTGATTGTCAGGGATGGGCGTTTGCCCGATCAGCCATGCATAAACTTCCCAGTCCGGCACGATGAGCAGGCGTTCGAACTCGTCGAGCTCACTTTCACCAAAGGCGGCGATGTGCTTGTCGGCGAAGGATCCCATCAGGAGATCCATTTCCCGGAAGCCGCGGCGCCAGGCCCGGAATTTCAGTTTCCGCTTTCTCGTTTCCATGACGTGCTCCGCTGGCTTTCAGAGAGGGATACAGGCGTCTGGCAGGGTTCGCAAACTTGCATTGTACACACGAGCGGGCCCGCCTAGTCTTTGCTGATGCGGGATGAGCGACTGTTTCCACTCTTTGCGGGCCTCGAGACGCTGACGGGCGTCGGCCCGAAGCTGAAGCCCGTGCTCGAACGACTTGTGGACGGCGAAGCGGTTTGGGACCTGTTGCTGCACCTGCCCGAGCGATGGGTCGACCGGCGCGTCCGTGACAGTTTCGACCAGATCGTTTTTGGCGAAGTCGCGACCGTGCGGGGCGAAGTCCACGCCTATCACGCGCCCTATTCCGACAAGGCCCCCCATCGAATCCAGCTGTTTGACGGGACAGGGTTCCTGACTGTCGCCTTTTTCCGGGCTGACGGACGCTGGCTTCAGGGCCAGTTCCCGCTGGGCGCCACACGGATCGTGTCCGGGCGAATCGAGGATTTCAAGGGTGAGCGCCAGATGACCCATCCCGACTATATCGTCGATCCGGCCCGAGGTGAGCCGCCACCCGAAGTGGAGCCGATCTACCCGCTGACGGCCGGCCTGACGAACAAGCGGGTTCATGGCTTTGCGCTGCAGGCCTTGTCGGCTGTACCGGATGACCTGCCGGAATGGGGAGACGCGCACCTGGTGGCGCAACGCGGGTGGGTTGGGTTCAAGGCGGCGCTGCAGGGGCTGCACAACCCCCTCGAGTATGACGAAGAGGCGTTCCAGCGCGCGCGTGACCGGCTGGCCTATGACGAGGCCCTCGCACGTGAGTCCGCGTTCGCATTGGCGCGGGCCAGCCGCAAGCGCCGGATCGCTGCATCCGTCCCCAAGGCCCCCTTGGCGCAGGGGCGGCTTGCGCGGACGCTGCCCTATCGCCAGACCGGGGCGCAGGTACGGGCGGTGGCAGAGATAGCCGAAGACATGGCGAGCCAGTCTCCGATGCGGCGCATGCTGCAGGGGGATGTCGGGGCGGGCAAAACGCTGGTGGGCGCGATGGCAGCTGTGCAGGCGGCGGCAGGCGGATTCCAGACAGCGTTCATGGCGCCCACCGAAGTGCTTGCGCGCCAGCAATACGAGACGCTGGACAAGCTGCTCTCGCCGCTCGGCTATTCCGTGGCGGCGCTGACTGGCCGGGACAAGGGCGCGGCCCGCGAAGGCACGCTGCTGGGATTGGCGGACGGGACCATCCAGGTCGTCGCCGGAACACACGCACTCTTCCAGGAGTCGGTATCGTTCCAGAATCTCGGGCTGATCATCGTCGACGAACAGCACCGTTTCGGCGTGCAGGACCGGATGCGCCTGGTCGGCAAGGCCACATCGCCGCACATGCTGGTCATGAGCGCCACACCCATTCCCCGAACGCTGGCGCAGACCGTTCATGGCGACCTTGACGTCACCATCCTGGACGAGAAGCCGGAAGGCCGCAAACCCGTCGAGACACGTGCCATCCCCGACACACGGATCGATGATGTCGTGGAGGCGGTCGGTCGCGCGGTCGAGCGGGGCGAGCAGGCCTTCTGGGTCTGCCCGAAGGTGGACGTGGATGATGACGATTCCACAGCTGTTGGCCGGCATGCAGCGCTGAAAGACCGGCTGGCCGTTCCTGTCGGCCTGGTGCACGGACGGATGAAGCCAGCTGACAAGGATAGTGCGCTGGAAGACTTCCGGTCCGGGCGAACAAAGATTCTTGTCGCCACGACCGTGATCGAAGTGGGTGTCGACGTTCCCGAGGCGACCATCATGGTGATTGAGCGGGCTGAGGGCTTTGGCCTGGCCCAATTGCACCAGCTGCGCGGGCGTGTCGGACGCGGTGACCGCGACTCGTTCTGCCTGTTATTGTATCGCCCTCCGCTTGGCGACATGGCGCGCGAGCGGCTGGAAACGCTGCGCAGCACGGATGACGGGTTTGAAATCGCCGAGGCCGATTTCAAACTGAGGGGCCCAGGCGACATGCTGGGCCTGCGTCAGGCCGGCGCAACCGATTACCGGATCATCGACCTGTCGAGGCACGCCGACCTGCTGGAGATCGCAAAGAAGGACACAAGCGCTGTCGTCGAGGGCGATCCGGATCTGGCCGGTCCGCGTGGTCAGGCGCTCAGGCTGGTGCGCGAGTTGTTGACTCCGCGCGTGGCCAGCAGCGCAGGCTGATCATTTGCCGACGATGGTGCGGTTTCGGGAGCCTGATCCGCCTTCCGGTTTCGCGGCCGGCGGAAATTCCGGAACGACCAGGCCCGCCGACAGGATCATCTTGGCGCCCTCTTCGACCGTCATGCCGAGGCGGATGACTTCCTTTGCATGGACATACATCAGGAAGCCCGAGGTCGGGTTTGGCGTCGTCGGCACGAAAATGCCGAGAAACTCATGGCCGAGGGCCGCACCGATCTCTCCCCTAGCCGCCGAAGACACAAAGCCGAGGCACCACGTGCCGGGCTTCGGATACTCGATCAGGACAACTTCGCTGAACTGGTCGGTATTGTCCTTCGCGAACACTTCAACGAGCTGCTTGAAGGCGGAATAGAGCGAGCGGACAATCGGAACCCGGCTGAGGACGCGGTCACCGATTCCCACAACCGAGCGGCCGATCAGGTTGGTTGTGATCGCACCGAGGATTGTCAGGAAGACAACGAGCACGATCAGGCCAAAGCCCGGGACAGCATATTTCAGGTAGGTTTCCGGATTCAGGGCCGCAGGAATCAGCGGCACGACGCGCTTGTCGATTTCCCCAATCAGGAACTGGAGGATGAGGAATGTGACCGCGATCGGCGCCGCGATGACCATGCCTGCGAAAAAACGGCCTCGCAGCCAGCCGAACAAGCTTTGTGTCGGCGGGGCCTCCCCCGGCAATCTGCCCATATCCGGGTCTTTCTTGCGAGCCATTCAGTATCTCCGATTATTCTATCGCTGCGTTCCTCAAGGTAAGACCTTGGCGAGTCACATCTTCCGCGCGATTGTGGCGAAGATGGGAAGTGCAGACCACATTGAAAAGGCCCTCGAGCGATGGGCCAAGGGCCTTTTCGGCCCTAAATCCCGTATTGAGGCACTCAAACGCCTGTCTGGCGGTGCCAGCCAGGAAACCTGGGCCTTCGAAGTCTCCGGAGTGGGCACCAGCCGCAGGCTGATTCTCAGGCGGGCACCGGGCGGCGTTGCGATGGCGCGGTCATCGGAAGCGGTGTCCCTGGCGACAGAGGCGGCCCTTCTGGCTGCGGCAGCCACGGCTGGTGTGCCAGTTCCCGCCGTTCTTGGCGTATCTGATCCCGGCACCGATCTCGGCGAAGCGTTCATCATGGAACGAATCGATGGCGAGACGCTCGGGCGGAAAATCCTTCGGGATGATGCCTATGCGCCAGCGCGGCCTGTGCTGGCTGCGCAGTGTGGACGGGCGCTTGCTGGCATTCATGCTGCGGACCTGGCCTCCTTGCCGGCCCTGCCCCACAGCAACGGGCTGGACCAGATCAACAAGTATGAGGCGATCTATCGGGCATTCGACCTGCCTCGGCCGGTGTTTGAACTGGCCCTCGCCTGGTTGAAAGCCAATCCGCCAGCGCCGCAGCCTGCAGTTCTGGTGCATGGGGATTTCCGGCTCGGCAACCTGATTGTTGCGCCAGAGGGCTTGGCGTCGGTCCTGGACTGGGAACTCGCGCATGTGGGTGACCCGCGCGAGGATATTGCCTGGATCTGCGTCAATTCGTGGCGGTTCGGCCAGATCGAGAACAGGGTTGGCGGGTTTGGAGACCTCGATTCCCTGCTGGACGCCTATGCCGAGGCCGGTGGTGTTCGGTTCGATACCCGACAGATCGACTGGTGGGAGACGCTCGGAAGCCTGAAATGGGGCATCATGTGCATGATCATGTATGAAGCATTCCGCTCGGGTGCAGATGCCAGCGTGGAGCGCGCAGCGATCGGCCGGCGCGTTTCGGAAACCGAGATCGACCTGCTGAACCTGCTCGAAAAGGTGTCCTGAGATGCACGATGCGCCCTCTCCTGCCGAACTGATCTCTGCCGTAAAGTCCTTCATCGACGATACTGCCGCGCCGCAGCTGACTGGCCACGCGGCATTTTATGCACGGGTGGCCTCGAATGTTCTCTCGACATTGTTGCGGGAAATCGAGCAGAGGCCTGCGGCAGAGGCAGAAGAACTTGCTGGCCTAAAGGCACTCCTGGGCACCCAGGCGGGCGATTCCATTCAATCCCTGAACAGGACTCTGTGCGAACAATTGCGGACCGGATCGATGTCAATCAGCACGCCGGGCTTGCTGGAACATCTCAAAACTACCACAATCGCCCAGTTGTCTATCGACCAGCCTCAATATTCCGGCCTCAAAGCGGCGCGCGCCCCGCGCAGTTGAAGGCCTTCAATCGTGCAGGGATACCCATGAAACGATTGCTTCTCGTCTTCACGATCCTTGTTGCCCTGGGAATCGGCCTCGGCCCATGGGCGTACCGAACCTTTTTCGACCAGCGTCCCGCCATGGCCTTGCCGGCATTCGATTATCGCGCGCTGGATAGTTGGGCAGCCACGCCGGCGGAGGTTCCGCCAGCGGTGTGGATGGGCGGATGGGGCGTTGACGTGTTCCTGGTCGGACCGAAGCAGGACCTCGCGGCCAAATCCGAATCCGAGCTTTCACGTGATGTCGAACGGGCCCGCCACCAGGCAGGAGGCCTGTCTCAGGAACTTGCGCCGGTTGGCCCTGTCTATGCCCCACTTTATCGGGCCGGAGAGTCGGCGCCCGATCTCGCCGCAGCGTTCAAGAATTACCTCGATACCCACAATCGTGGCCGGGCTTTCGTGATCGCCACGGAGCACCCCCTGCCCGCCTCCATGCTGCGTGAGCTGGAAACTGACGCTGCCTTGAGAGAGCGATTTGGCGGGTTTCTCAGACTCACCCGGCCGAAGGGTGACAGTGCCCAGTTCCAGGCCGTGGCGTCCGGCGCAGGCATTGCGCCCTTCTGTCCTGAACGCCTGACGGGAGACGCGTGCCAGCCGATTGTCGAAATCGGGCGCCAGGATGGAAATATCATCGTGACCGAACCCGCACCGATCGGAGGAGAACAGCTGGCTGCCTTCCCCGACTGGCTGGAAGCGAATGTTGCGAAAACAGCCGAACCGTTGGGGGCGCTCGAGGAAGTCGAGATCATCGACATTCGCAGGCCCGGCGAAACAGACGAGCAACTGGAAGCCCGTGGTGAAGAGAACTAAGTGGCGGGTCTTGCCTGGTTCTCGGGCGCGGCGCGGATAAAGGCATCGAGCTGCCGTGCTGCGGCATCTATTTCAACGAGCCGCGGAAATTCCGACAAATCCAGGTCAAACCGGCGGGCATTGGCGACCTGAGGCACAAGCGCAATTTCAGCAAACGTCGGGCGGTCGCCGAAGAGAAATGGCGTCCGGGGCAAATCGGCAACCGTGAGTTCCAGCGCCGTAAACCCGCGCCGTATCCAGTCCTGGTACCATCGGGTAACGGCCGCATCATCTGCCTGGAAGTCAGTACGCAGCGCGCTCAGCACGGAAAGATTGTTGAGTGGGTGGATGTCACAGGCAATCACGTTGGCAAAGGCCCGTGACCGAAGGCGGTCCAGCGGCGATTCCGGCAATAGCGACGGGCCCGGAAGCGTTTCCTCCATCCATTCCATGATCGCCATCGACTGGCCGATAACATGACCATCCACAATGATCGCCGGGACGCGCATCTGCGGGTTCATGGTCGCGTAGGACTCGGCAAACTGCTCGTCCTTGCCCGGGGCAATATTGATCGGAATGCTTTCGTAGGCGGCGCCCTTCAGGTTGAGCGCAATGCGTACGCGATAGGCCGCCGATGATCGCCAGTAATCGTAGAGTGTGATCAACTTCCTGCTCCGTTCTAGGCCAGCGCGTCGAGATCGAGGACCGCCAGGAGGCTTTCGCGGGCTTGCCGGCATTCGTCAGCGAAGGCGGGGTCTGCGAGATCTGCGGGTGCAAGGCGATCACGATAGGATGCGCGCACCACATCCTGCAGTTCGTCGATCGCGGCTTCATCGAGCAGGACACCCTGATGGCACGCGTCGATTTCAGCCGCTGTCATGACGACGCGCAGTCTCAGGCAGGCCGGGCCACCTCCATTGCGCATCGACTGGCGGACGTCGACATAGTCGACGCGCCCGATCGGGCCATTGCCGCTGACCATGGCGTCGCAGAACGAGCGAGTGGATTCCATTTCCTGCGTCTCGAGTGGCGCGACCAGGACCAGACGGTCTTCCCCGGGAAACTTCAGCAGCTGCGAATTGAACAGATAAGACCTGATGGCATCCTGGATCGGCACCGCCGAGTCGGGGACCATGAGCGGCTTGAAATCGAACAGGTCACCGGCGGCAGCCCGGATCGCAGCCAGAGTCTCTTCGGCGTTCTCAAATGCAAGCTCATGGAAGAACAATGTGTCGAGCGCGCCGACTGCCACAACATCATTGTGGAACGCACCGGCATCGATCGCAGCCCGCGACTGGCGGGCGTAGACAGTTCGAGCCGGGTCGAGGCCATGGCCGCGCGCAATGGACTCGCTCGCCAGGCGTGTCTGGCGGGCCGGGAATCCGATCAGGCTTTCGCCCGCCATGCGCCCGAACACGAAAAGTTCAACGCCCGCAGACCCATGCTCTGCACACAGACGGACATGATTGGCTGCGCCCTCGTCGGCAAAGTCCTGATGCATCGGCAAGGCCGCGTGCAAACCGAAACGGGCTTCGTCATGAAAGATCGAGACCAGCGTCGCAGTCGTGTCGGGATGCTCGAGGCTGCGGTGCAGCATGGTGGACAGGTTGGCGGTGGTGAGGTGAAGCCGGCCATCGCTGGTGTCGGCGGATGGCGACACCGTGGCGGCGTTGGCGGTCCACATGCTGCTGGCTGAATAGGCGGCCTTCAAGAGGTGGGGCGCCTGTTGCGCCGCGGCCGCGATGATCTGCGAGTCGCTTCCCGTGAAGCCTGCTGACACCAGCAAGTCAAAATTGGGCCGGGGCAACGGTGGAATTATGCCTTGCACCAGACCGGCGCGCAGCATGGTCCGCATCTTTTCGAGACCTTGCAGCGCTGCTTCACGCGGGTTCGAAATGTCTCCGGCATTCTTCCCGCTGGCAAGGTTGCCGTCTGAAAGACCGCCATAATTATGGGATGGTCCGATCAGGCCATCGAAATTGACTTCGTGGGCCGTCACTTCGGGAAGCCCTGAGCGGTCATGCGCACAGCAGTATCGGACACCTGGCTCGCCTGGGGCCAGGCACAGTAATCTGCTGCGTAATAGGCACCGGGACGGAAATTTCCGGACAGGCCGGGGCCGCCGAACGGCATTGCACCACTGGCGCCGGCGGTCGGCCGGTTCCTGTTCAGGATGCCTGCACGCATCTGCTGATGCGCCTGAACCCAGCGGGCGTCGTCGTCACAGACGAGGCCGCCCGAGAGGCCGTAACGGGTCGCGTTTGCCCGGGTGATTGCCTCATCGAAGGATTTGACCCGGATGACCTGCATCAAAGGACCAAAGAGTTCCTCATCGGGGATATGATGAGCGTCCGTGACGTCGATCACGCCAGCAGTGACAAACCCGCCACCGCGATCCATCCGTTTCAGACGGCGCAGGGGCTTTCCCCCAGCCTTGGAGAGCATCATCTGGAAATCGGTCGCGGCAGCAGCGGCATCTTCCGATACCAGCGGCCCCATGAATATGTCTTCTTCGTCCCAGGCGCCGATCTTCAGCTTTTTAGCCCGCGCGACGATGGCGTCGACAACCGCGTCACCGAAAGCCCCCTCCGGAAGAATGACCCGGCGAGCGCATGAACAACGCTGCCCCGTGGTGAGGAACGCGGACTGCGCCGCAATGTCCGCCGCCGCATCGACGTCGGCAGGATCCCATATGATCAGCGGGTTGTTGCCGCCCATTTCGAGGGCAAGCATGACTTCCGGTCGACCCGCAAAGTGCTTGTGGAAGGCCACACCGGTTTTGGCCGAACCGGTGAACAGGAGTCCGTTGATGGGGGCGTTCAAGAGTGCGCCACCCGTCTCACGTCCGCCATGCACGATGTTGAGACATCCGGGTGGCAGGCCCGCCGCTTCAAACGCGTCCGCGAGGATGGCGGCGACGCCCGGCGCCTGCTCGGATGGTTTGAAGACACACGTATTCCCCGCGAGCAGCGCTGGAACGATATGGCCGTTCGGCAGGTGACCCGGAAAATTGAATGGACCAAACACGGCCATGACGCCGTGCGGCCTGTGCGTGAGATGCGCCGAACCGAATGCGGCGCTTTGGTATTTCGATCCGGCGCGCTCAACCTGGGCTGCGACCGAAACGGCGACCTTGGCCTTTATGGTGGCGGCTTCGCCCCGGGAATCCCACAGCGCCTTTCCCATGTCGCGACTGATCGTCGTCGCGATGGCATCGGCACGCTTGCCGACCTCGTCAGCATACCTTTCCAGCACGGCTGTGCGGTCGCCCTGTGGCAGGTGCGCCCAATGGCCAAATGCATCGCGCGCCGACTTGACCGCTGCGTCCACTTCGGAGGCATCCGCCCCCTGCCCGTCCCAGACAACTTCACCCGTGGCCGGGCACCTGTTGGTGAAACGCTCTCCGTTTCCGCTCGACCATTTGCCGTCGATATAGACGCCGTCTGCCATGTTCAGCTCCGTAACCAGACGCGCGCTTCGGCGCCTCTTTTCAATTGAAGTGCTTCGATTGTTGCCGGGTCGATCGTCGCGACGTTTCCATCTTCCGACATCAGCACTTCTGCCAGTGAGGCGCGGAAATCGGGCAAGGAATTGGTCGCGGCAAGCCCCTGGCGGGTCGCTGGGTCGCCCGCCACACGTCCGGGCTCCAGTGTCACGACGCGGCTTTCCTGGATCGTCCGGATATGTCGCCGCTGTGCGGCCACGAGAGGTCCGCCATCAAAAATATCGACAGTGCGATCAAACTGGAAGCCTTCCCACTGGAGCAGCTTGTAGGCGCCGACGCCGTCAGAGTGGCAGCGGCCAATCACTTCTCTCGCTTCGGGAGGCAGCAGGTCGACATAGATCGGATACTTGGGCATCAGGTCGACAATGAACTGGTTGTCGGTAGTGGCCGAGAGCCTGTCTGCTTCCGTGAAATCCATGCGGAAGAAATGCCGGCCGAGGCATTCCCAGAACTCCGAACGCCCCTTGTCGTCCACAACGCCGCGGAGTTCTGCGAGGACATGATCGCTGAAGCGGTCCGGTGCTGCAGCCATGAGGAGGTAGCGCGACTGCGCCGCAAGGCGCCCCGCCCCGCCGCCTCGGTGCTCGGGTTTCAGGAACAGCGTGCCGACCTCGGTGTAGCCGACATATTCATTGGTCAGGATCAACGCATCCATATCAAAGCGCATATTGCCAGCAGCGTGACTTGCCTGCGCGAGGGTGATGACCCGATAATTGAAGAATGGCTGGTCGATCCCGGTACCCGCCTTGACGGCCGAACATCCGACAACTTCGCCCGTGTCCAGGTGCTCCATCATCAACAGGTACTTGCCGTAGTCGATGCGCTTCTGTCGCCCGGAGAAGGCGCGTTCCGACTTCTCGAGACGCTCCTTCAGGATGCCCTCATCGACAGGCAGGCTGGTGAAGCCCGGGCCGGACAGCTGCGCCAATTGCAGCAGCGCGTCGAAGTCGTCGAGCCGCGATGGACGCATGACGTAGTTTGCCGCCATGTCAGTGCTCCATCATCGCCTTGATACGGGCTCCGTCGAGACGCCCGTCTGCGAGTCGATTGAGCAACAATGCCGACAGGATAGCGCGCTCTGCGAAGCTCTCCACGACCACGAATTCCTCATTGGAATGAATGCGACCGCCGCGGACACCCAATGTATCGACATTGGGCACGCCGGCAGCGAAAATATTGTTTCCTTCACAGACGCCACCCGTGTCGATGAATTCGAGATCGAGGCCGATCGACTGGCCGGTCGCGTGGACGGCATCGAAAAGGGCTTGCTGCGCGGCGTTGCGGGGCTTTGGTGGCCGGTAGAATCCGCCATGGAGGTGCCCGGTGATGCCATCTCTCGCGGTTGCGCGGTCTAACAGGCGCTGCACCTGGCTGACCGTCCAGTCGGCTGCTGCGCCATCCGGGGCACGTGCGCCAAACCTGACGATCGCCAGTTGAGGCACGATATTGACCGGACTTCCGCCATCGATGCTGCCGACATTCACGGTGACGCCATCGCGCGCGCCGTTCAGGGATTCCAACCCGACCACCAGTTCGGCGGCGGCCTCGAGCGCGCTGCGCCCCTCCTCTTTTGCCCGTCCGGCGTGGGCGGCCTTACCATGGAGGACAATGTCGAATACGGCCGAACCCTTGCGGCCGCCTGACATGGCACCCGTATCCATGGCCGGCTCATAGGTCATGCCGATATGGGCGCCGGCGCGGGCTGCTTCAGTCAATGACGGCGCGCTTGCCAGGTTCCCGATCTCTTCATCGGGTGTCACGACGATCTGGTAGCCGAGCCGGTCCTTGAGAGGGCCTGCCTCGAACGCCTTGAGGGCTTCGAGCATGACACACAGCCCGCCTTTCATGTCAGCCAGTCCCGGGCCGTTGAGGCGCCCATCACCCAAGTCGGTGACGCCTTCGAAAGTGCCGGGCGGAAACACGGTGTCATAGTGCCCGGAAAGGACGACCTGAATGGGCGCTGCAGGGCGGGACGACACGCGGAGAATGGGGCCGGTGTGGATCGTCTCAACCTGCCCTTTGGCGTCGATCGATTCGAATCCGGGTGCCTCGGCGAGTCGCACATCGGCATCAAGCTCCGAGAACGCATCCGCAAGATGGCCGGAAAACGCCTTCAGCCCTGAAACATTCCAGCTGCCTGTGTTCATGTCGGACCAGGCACGGGTTCGCGCCTGCATGGAGGGCGCTTCAGACAGGAGGCGTTCGCGTGACGCCTCGTCTTCGGGTGACAGTTTGGACAAGTCGTTCATGCTCACTTGGTTTCATAGGAAGCGAAACTGGGCAAGCCTGTCGATACGGTCAGCACAAACAAAAACGGCCCGGCAATTTGCCGGGCCGTCCTATTATTGGAATTGCGTTCGGTTATTGGACGGTAATTGCCACAACCGAGCGACGGTTCAGAGGCTCGCGAACGCCATCGCGTGTCGCTTTTGCCAGATCCGTTTCACCCTTGGCTTCTTCGGTGATGATCGTTGGGCTCACACCGCGGGACTGAAGTGCCTGAGACACGACGTCTGCGCGACGCTGCGACAGACGGGCGTTGTATGCACTTGCACCCGACGTATCGGTGTGGCCTGCGATCGACACTGCGCTTGGAGCACAACCGGCACCGCCGGTGATGTTGGCAACAGCCTGATCGATAACGGCAGCAGCCTGGCTCGTCAGGTCAGCCTTGTCCCACTCGAAGTACACCACGAAGTTCTGGTTGAGACCGGAACACACGATTTCCGGCGCAGCTGTCTCAGTCGTCGGTGGTGGCGGCGGCGGAGGAGGTGGCGGCGGAGGTGGCGGTGGTGGCGGAGGCGGTGGTGGCGGAGGTGGTGGCGGCGGAGGCGGCGGCGTAACGCCGAACGCATAACGTAGGCCGACCGTTGCCGAGTGGCTGCTCATGTCAGCGTCGTAACCGACACCGCCGTTGATGCCATCGAATTCAAGCTTTTCAGCAACGAAATACTTGTAGCCGACGTCCATCGTCAGGCGCTCGGACAACTTGTAGCCGAAACCCAGAAGGCCCTGATAGGCCAGGCCGGTCTCTTTGCTGCTGAAACCATTCGCGGACGCAACTTCAGTGGCCGAGGCGTAAGACAGGTTGCTTGCCTTGGCGTTTGCCCGGATCGCGCCGACACCGACGCCGACGTAGGGCTGGAATGCGCCTTCACGATTGAAGTCGTAAATGCCGTTTACCATGAAATCGACAGATTGCAGGTACCCGTTCGGATTGGGTCCAGTCAGCGGCAGAAGGCCGTTGAAGTTGGACGGCACCGAAAGATCGCCGCTATTGTAACCAAGGACACCCTCGATGCGGATGCCATTGTCGAGGCCGTAACCGAACCCGACATTGCCGCCCCACATTTCATCAATGTCTGAGCTGCCGCCCATGGAGCCAACGACGTCCTGGACCTGTGGGTCATGGTCAAGACGACCGTCAAACGTGTATTCTGCATCGGCGCGGGCGTACCAGCCTTCCTCTGCCTGAGCGACAAGTCCAGCAGACGCAAATGCGGCCGCGGCTGTCGCGCACATAAGAGTTTTCTTCATACTCGATCCCCTTTCTGTGCCGAAGGACGGGATTGTCCTCGACCGCAGGTTCATACGCGCTACAACGCGCATGGTTCCTGTTAAACTTTTTTCTTAGCCACCGCGAGCGAATTCAAAAGTCGCAGCACCCAAACGTATGGTATTTTTCTACCACCGCGGCGCAATTGCAACAGATTGCTTGGCTTCAGTCAAACCCTGCCCGGTAATTCGTCGCACCCGTTGAAATGTTAAAGAAAATGGTACCGCCTCTCCGGTTTGAACGGAGGACCTCTGGTTCCACAAACCAGCGCTCTAACCAACTGAGCTAAGGCGGCCCTAAGGCTGGGAGATACAGCCCATTTCCCGTGGATTCAAGCGCCACCGGGGCTGAAACTGCGAATACTGGGGATCAGATCTTTGCGACTTGGTCGAATTCCAGATCGACCGGTGTACCTCGTCCAAAAATGGAAACGGTGACCTTGAGTCGCCCGTTCGCTTCATCAATTTCCTCGACAGCGCCTTCGAAACCCTGGAACGGGCCGTCGTTGACCTGCACCTGCTCGCCAATTTCGAACGAAATCTTGGGACGTGGCCGCTCTTCCGCCGAATCAGTTGCGGTTCCGAGAATGCGATCAACTTCGCGCTGGCGCACCGGCAACGGCTTCTTGCCGCCATCAGACCCGAGGAATCCGGAAACTTTCGGTGTGTCCTTCACGAGGTGATACACATCGTCGGTCATCTGGGCCTTCATCAGCACGTAGCCTGGAAAGTAGCGGCGCTCGACGGTTTTCTTCTTGCCCCGTGCGACTTCGACAACTTCCTCGGTTGGAACCTGAATGTCCTCGATCAGGCCGGAAAGTCCCTTCCGCTCTGCCTGCTCGAGAATAGAGGATGCAACCTTCTTCTCGAAGTTGGAATAAGCGTGGACAATATACCATTTGGCTTCAGCCATAGGGCTTTCGCGCTCCTTGAATACTAGTTGGCCGACCTGCATCTACAGACCGGTAATCAATTTTACGGCCATGCTGATCAGCGTGTCGGCCAGGAACAGGAACAGTGCAATCAGAACCGACATGATGATCACGAATATCGACGCCTGAATGGTTTCCGGGCGAGTCGTCCATGTCACCTTGTTTCCTTCCGCACGCACCTGGCGCGAGAAGGTTATCGGTCCGATACGTTTCTTTTTGTCCTTGTCGGCCATTTCGACACTTTCTTGAAAGGCGGGGAGTTAGCGGTTTTGACCCGCCTCGTCCACGGTTAAAGTGCATACTTGCTCTTGTGAAGGCATGTGAGGCTGAAAAATGCGGGTTGCAAGGCCTGCCTCCGCCACGCGCAAGCCCCGCTGGTTGCTCACCCCTTCCCGAATTCGCGTGGTGGCAGGCCTGGAACGTCAACCGTCACAGCAAACAGGCTGCCGGAAAGCGGGCGGGAATCCAATACCGGAAAACTCAAACCCGCACGGGCCGTCGTGATGAACAGAGTTCGCATGTCCGGACCTCCGAATGTACAGCTTGTCGGGCGCGGTGCGGCGAGTGTGACAACCTGATCGACCGTTCCGTCGGGCAGGAACCGGACAACACGTGATGCGTCCCACAAACAGGTCCACAGGCAGCCTTCCGAATCAATCGTTGACCCGTCCGGAAATCCACCGAATTCGTACGTCGTCGCGAACACGCGGCGGCCTGTCAGCGTGCCTGTCTCGCTATCGTGGTCAAACGCCAGGATCTCCTGCTCGGCGCTGTCGCACGTGTAGAATGTGCGCCCATCCGGCGAGAACTGCATCGTGTTGGTCACCATGACGGATGGCAGCCGAACCGGGCTGACCTGGCGATCTGCGCCGAGCCGGAAATAGCTACCGGTTGCCTCGCGCTCCTTGTCGTCCATTGTCCCGAACCAGAACGAGCCGTCAGGCGCGACACCACCATCGTTCGTGCGGTTCGTTTCGGGTTCACCTGAAAGCGTGCACCAGCGTTCATAGCCCTCGGTTGCCGGGTCGTAGAGCCCGATTTCCTGATCGCCCGCCATCAACAGGCAGCCGTCATGGAGCGCCAGCGCCGACGCCCGTATGGGCAGGTCATAGCGGCGGGTATTGCCTGTCCTTGGATTATAGCGGTGCAATTTGGCCCGCTTGATGTCGACCCACCAAAGAAAGCCCTCTGACGGGCTCCAGACGGGCCCCTCACCCAGTGCGCAGCCTGTCGGAGCGACACATTCCGGCGTCATCAGCATGTGTCTGCCCCAGGCGTTGGGGCCTGTCCTGATTGTGGGTTCATGTGTCTAGCAGCCCTGATTCGTCTGCGATCTCAAAAAGCCCGTCCTGCAGGGTCTCGATCGCCGAATACTCTTCCACGCTCGCGCCCAGGGTATCAAGGGCCATGCCATAGGTTTCGAAGCGGTGCCCGTCAGCGACAAGGAGCACATCATCGCCGGGATCGTAGTGCGCCGCGACGCACGCCCCAATGAGCAGGCCCGACAAGGCAGCGGATTGGTGTTCAGGCCGCAGCGTGCCGATCAGACGGGCAGCCCGGACAGCAAAGGGTGATGCCGCATCGTCGGTATCCAGCGAGCGTTCGACCCAATCCCGGAAGATTGCCATGTCGAACTTCTGCTCAATGCCGGGCCGCAGCGCCAACGCGCCCGTCCCCAGCAGCAGTTTGTGAATCTCGCCGGTCATCTCGCTCGAAAAGTCGAGGACGCGGCCTTGTTCAAGCGAAATGTGCCGGGTGTGCATCCCGGGGATACACACATCGCCACTCAGGTCTCCGAGACCGAAAAGCTGGGTTTCCTCGCCATTCAGGATGTCGGGGGGAGAGAGACGCTTCAAGCCCGGAACAACATGAATGCCGTCCCGGAGATCAAGATATTCGCAAAGGTCATTCAGCAGCATTGGGACCTGGACGAAATGCCCCGTCCCCTGGCCCGGACCGGTGTCCAGGTTGCCACACGCGACAACGGGGATCCGGTCTGCGCCCGGCAGGTTGTTACGCAGGAATGTGGTGACCAGCGCTGTTGCGCTGTCGCTGTCGGGCGCCGGTGCGAACGGCGCTGTCGCGTGTGAGATGACGGTCCCGTCAGCATCGAACGCCCACGCCCGCAGCTCGCCGTCCCGCGAATCCACTCCAATGAGCACCGCCCGTTCCATCAATCGCTCATGACTCCTGTTCCAAGCTGGTAGTACCGCCAGAGGGCTGGTCGATTACACTGGGAAATGATTCTGCGTGGGCTCAGGTCTCCCGCCGTGACAAGAAAGTCAATCAATTCGGGCGAAGGCGGTTGAAGCCGCCAGCAGCAACCGCCAGTGTGGAGCGGACATTGGAGAAACGGGCATGCCGGATCTGGATTTCAGTGGGAAACGCGTTCTTGTCGTTGGCGGCTCGAGCGGCATCGGAAACGGCATCGCGCATGCGTTCCTGGCGCGCGGTGCAGACGTTCATGTCTGGGGCACGCGCGCACGCGCAGAAGATTATGATGCCGCCGATGGCTCAGATCTTTCCGGCCTGCATTACCGGCAGGTGAATGTCGCCGACATTGATTCTGTCGAATCGCTTTCTCCCGATTTTGAGTCGCTCGACATCCTTGTTCAGTGTCAGGGCACCGTCCGCTACAAGCGGGAAGAGTTCGCACGCCCCGGTTGGGATGCGGTGATGGACGTCAATATCAACTCGGTCATGGCAACCGCCATGAAGTTCCATCCTCAGCTGAAACGCGCGAACGGTGCGATGATCATCGTGAGTTCGGTTGCCGGGTTCGGGTCGACCGTCGGCAACCCGGCCTATGCCGCTTCGAAGCACGCAGCTGTCGGTCTGACGAAGACCCTCGGTGCTGCGTGGGCGACGGACGGCATCCGTGTCAACGGCATTGCCCCCGGCCTTGTCGATACCAAGCTCACGAAGGTGACGACGGCGAACCCGAAACGGCTCGAAGCCAGTTTGCGTTCGATCCCGCAGGGAAGAATGGGGACGCCCGGCGACATGGCGGGTGTGGCCATTTTCCTCGCATCGCCGCTCGCAGCCTATGTGACGGGCCAGACAATCATCGTTGATGGTGGCCTGACCCTGCGCTGATGCGGTTGGCCAAATGTGGAGGCCTGATGCCTGACGAATCGAAGACCAAACCGAATTCACGGCCAGCGGAAGCGCTGGGTGAACTGCTGGAGATCATGGCCAGGTTGCGCGACCCCGACGGCGGTTGCCCGTGGGACCTTGAGCAGGATTTCGCGAGCATTGCGCCTTATACGATTGAAGAAGCCTACGAAGTGTCTGATGCCATCGATCGTGGTGACATGGCCGAGTTGAGAGACGAACTGGGTGATCTCCTGTTCCAGGTCGTGTTTCACAGCCAGATGGCGAGCGAACAAGGCTTGTTCGATTTTGCCGATGTGGCGGACGCGATCATCGCCAAGATGGTGCGCCGCCACCCGCATGTTTTCGAAAGTGTAGACGGTCGATCGGCGGACGAACAGACAACGGCCTGGGAAGTCATGAAGGCACGCGAACGCGCCGCCAAGCAGAGCAATCCCGACACACCAAGCGCGCTTGATGGCGTGGCGCTTGCCCTCCCCGCCCTGCTGAGGGCCGAGAAATTGCAGAAACGCGCCGCGAGGGTCGGGTTTGACTGGACTGAAGCAGAGCCGATCTTCGACAAACTGATCGAAGAAACCCAGGAAGTGAAAGATGCCATCGCGTCAGGCAATCGTGACGACATCGAGGACGAGGTTGGAGACTTGCTGTTCGTGGCAGCCAATCTCGGCAGGCGCCTCGGGATTGATCCGGAGGTCGCTTTGCGCCGTGCCAACGCAAAATTCGAACGCAGGTTCAAGGCCATGGAGCAGACTGCGTCGGACAATGGTGAGGATTTTGCCGGGCTGACGCTGGATGAGCAGGAATCCTACTGGCAACGCGTAAAACGCGCGGAAAAGGCCTAGCTGTCGATTTCGATATCCGGGAACTCGGTATGGAACTGGCCGACGCGTTCGATTGGCAGGCGCACGCTGATCGCCACGCGGCCGTCGCCAAGGACGGACTCTGTCCTGACTTCCCCGTATTGGTGGAGCCAGGCGCGGGCCCGCCCGTCCTGCGTTCCGAGAGTGACACCGCATTCCCGCGCGCTGCGTAACAAGGCGCGTTCGATCTGCCGCGACAGATCTTCCATGCCAGCCCCGGTCCTTGCGGACACGAGCACGGCGGGTGGATTGGTCGCCGTCGATGCGGCCAGCGCCAGGGCGGCCGCCCTGTCAGGAGATAGCAGGTCCGATTTGTTCCAGGCCTCGATCATGGGTGGCAGCGGCAGGCCGGTCTCTGCTTCGAGGCGCTCAAGCACGATTGCGACGTCGCCGGATTGTTCCGCATCCGATGTGCTGGACCTGTCGCGCACATGGACGAGCAAGTCGGCCTGCATCGCCTCTTCCAGCGTTGCCTTGAAACTGTCGATCAAGTGGGTTGGCAGGTCCGTTATGAACCCCACAGTATCAATCAAGGCAGCTTCCCCAATCGTCGGCAGGTCGATCCGTCGGATTGTCGGGTCCAGCGTGGCGAACGGCATGTCCTTCGCGAACACGTCTGCGCCAGACAGGCGGTTGAACAGAGTCGACTTGCCTGAGTTGGTGTAACCGACGAGCGCGATGACCGGCTTGCCGGAGCGGGTGCGGCCGGCGCGTTGCACGGCGCGGGTGCGACGGACGTCTTCAAGATCACGGCGCAATCGCACGATCTTGTCGTCCAGCATCCGCCGGTCGGCTTCGAGCTGGCTCTCACCTGGGCCTGACAGGAAGCCGCCGCCGCCGCGCTGACGCTCAAGGTGTGTCCACGTGCGCACGAGACGGGAGCGCTCATAGAGGAGCCGGGCGAGTTCGACCTGAAGGCGGCCTTCCCGCGTGCGGGCCCTGAGGCCGAAGATCTCCAGTATCAGGCCGGTCCGATCGATCACCTTGACGCCGAGGCGCTGCTCGAGGTTGCGCTGTTGAACGGGCGTGAGGGCTCCGTCCACAATCGCGATCGTGCAATCGTGCGCTTCCAGGTCTTCGGCAAAACGGTCGAGCAATCCGCCCGAAAACAGGATGGCAGAATTCACGTTGCGCACGTGGTCTGCCCGCAGGAACGCGAGTTCGCACCCGAGCGCTTCGATCAGGCCCGCAGTCTCGATCAGGCGATCTTCTGTGGGACGGTTGGAAGGTGTGAACCAAGGGATGACGGCACCGGCAATCTCCGGTGTCGGCAGGCGGTCTATGAGCTTGTCACTCAAATGGACCTATTCCCCTTCAAGTTCTTCGTCGAATAGCTGGACAGGCGCGCTTGGCGCGATCGTCGAAATCGCGTGCTTGTATACAAGCTGCGGTGGGCGGCCATCGCCGCGGAGAAGAACACAGAAATTGTCAAACCAGGTAACGACCCCCTGAAGCTTCACACCGTTGACGAGAAACACTGTCAAAGGTGTTCTGGATTTCCTGACAGCATTGAGGAACGTGTCCTGCAGGTTTTGTTTTTTTTCTGAAGACATGGGATCGGGCCGTTGCTGCTATTGTTCTTGTTATGTGTCGCGAGCTAAATGGATTGTGTCGATTGTGCAAGTGCGAACACTGCTCAACCCCGCCAAAAACTTGGGGCCAGCGCAGGAAATAGGGCCAAAATTTCCAATCTGCCCAATAACATGCTGAAAATCAGGAGACTGGTTGGGCCATCGCCCAGTTGGTCAGTGTGCCCGATGAGGAGCGCGCCCGAATTGGTGAGTCCGCCGATTGCCAGCCGGATGGTCGATTCAAACGGCAGATTCAGGAACGAAAACCCGATCATGACCGCGAAGACGGCGACAATATAAGCGATAAGGTAGACCCAAACACCAATGACGCTGCGCTCATCGAGTTCCCGGTCCCTGAACTGGAACCCAAGGACCGAGCGCCGGTAGCCCAGTTGACGGAATTCCTGTCCCGCGCGACGCGCGAGAACGATGAGACGGGCTATTTTGACGCCCCCGGCGGCCGACAAGGCGGATCCGCCAATCAGGGAAGGCAACACGAAGATGGGCAGCGGAATTATGTCGCGCACCGGCGTATCCGTCAGCGCTATGCCGGAAGTGGCCAACGCCGTCAGCGACCAGGAAATACTGTCACGCATGCCCAGGCCCAAAGGCAGGATCACTGCAGCGAAGACCAGGATCAGCAGCATGAACATGACGGTTTCAGGGTCTGTCAGCGCTGCCTTGATCCTACGGTCCCGCAAGGGCAGCCAGACGGCGAGGCCCAGCGCGCCAACGATGAGACCGATGGCGAGCACGATGGAGCCAACGATCGGCAGGGCGGGCCGGGTTGCGCTATCTGGCGCGACGAGACCCGTCGTGATGGCGCTGATGGCATCCTCGACGGCGCGCGGAAACGGCACGCCCGCAAGGATCAGTGCTGCAATCAAGCCGAGGATGCACACCGCCATCATGATAGCGACCCACCGGGTAACCCGGGGCACCGCATCGAAGAAGCTGGTTTCCGGCAGCGTGAACAGGATCGTGCGGTGAATTCCCGGCCCACCAAGGTTGAGCGCAGCGAGGACACTCGCGGCCGTCACGATGGTGGCAAGCCCACCCAGGATGTGCAGGACACCGCGCCAGACAACCAGGCTGGCCGGCCAG
Organism: Hyphomonas johnsonii MHS-2; assembly: GCF_000685275.1. Classification (GTDB taxonomy): domain Bacteria; phylum Pseudomonadota; class Alphaproteobacteria; order Caulobacterales; family Hyphomonadaceae; genus Hyphomonas; species Hyphomonas johnsonii. The sequence continues at coordinate 1,009,763 of NZ_ARYK01000001.1, read as the reverse complement.
GGATCGTCTCCCAATTCAATGACGGACTGGCCTGTTGTGGTCAGACACGCTGTCGCCTCATGGATGGCGTGAAGCACCGAGTTATCAGCCACGCCCAGAACGAATGGAAGCGCGGCAGCGACCGGCGCCGTGAACCACCACAGGATCACCACCCCCAGCGCATCGGAAGGACGGGACTTGCGCCTCGGCTTTGGCGTCAGGAGGAGGATACTGCTGGCCAGTACGGCAATGCCCAATCCCGTCGCAAGGAGTGAAAATACCTGCCGTGGTTCGCCTGCATAAACGGCGACGACAACCGGGAGAAGGGTCCCGCCCGCAAGGAACAGCATCATGAAAGAGAGAACGCGGACAACCGAAGCGTAATTCATGGAATCAGAAGAAGTCTGGACTGACGCGGAAGTACTTTTCGACCTTTCGCACCATACTCTCTTCGTAGAACACGATGAGGCGGTCCTCGGCGCGCACGGTGACGTCCGGACCGGCCATGTGGACAACGCCGTCCCGCACGATCGCTGCTGCCGTCACGCCGTCTGGCAGGTCCTGATAACCGAGCGTCTTGCCGATCAGTGACGACGATTCAAGCGTTACCCCTTCAGCGACTTCAGCAAGTCCGTCCTCGATCGATTGCAGCCCCAGGATGCGGCCGCGCCGCATGCGCAGAAGGATCTGGGACACGGTCAGCGCGCGAGGGTCCAGTACGGCATCAACGCGCATGTCGCGTGCCAGTCCGGCCAGTTCGGTCGCATTCACGAGCGCCATCGCCCGCTTCGCGCCAGCACGTTTGGCCAGATTGCAGATCAGGAGGTTCGTCTTGTCATCATTGGTGATCGCGATGACAAAGTCCGCTTTCGGGGCGCCGGCTTCAGCCAGGATATCCGGGTTGAGACCGTCTCCCTGAATGACAATCGTCCGTTTCAACTCCGCGACGGCCGCGTCGGCCCGGAGCGCGCTGTTTTCGATCAAGCGTATTCGGATGTTGCTTTCGCGTTCGAGAGTCTTGGCAACGTACAATCCGACATTTCCGCCGCCGACAATGACAATATGGTCGAGCCGCTCATTGTGGCGATTGAAGATCGAGGTCAGGCGGTCGGCATGCTCGTCGAGGACCGCGATGTAGGCTCGGTCGTCAGGCTTCAGGACGTCGGTTGACCGTGGCGCGCGGACGGAATCGCCCCGCCCGATGCCAACGATGCGCGCCGACAGGTCGGGGAACAAGCCGCGCATCTGATCGACCGGCGTATCAAGAAGCGGGCTTTGATCGTCGATTTCGAGCCCGAGCAACTTGACCTGCCCCTTGCCGAAAGTCGCGCTCATCACGGCACCAGGTGTCCGGAACCGCTGGAGAATTGCTTCGCCGACTTCGATCTCGGGGGATATGACCATGTCGATGGGCAGGCCTTCTCGGGAGAAGATATTCTTCCAGGCCGGGTCGATATAGGATTGCTCCCTCACCCGCGCAATCTTGTAGGGAACGGAGAACAGGGTGTGGGCGATCTGGCAGATCACCATGTTGATTTCGTCGAAATGGGTGACCGCGATGATCATTTCGCAGTCTGAAGCCCCTGCCCGCTTGAGGACATCCGGATGCGCGGCATGGCCTGTAAGGCCCCGGACATCGAGATCAGTCGATACCTGATCCACGAGATCCGCGTTTTCATCGATGATCGTGATATCGTGCTTCTCACGCGCCAGGCGGCGGGCAATTCCATGTCCGACACGGCCTGCGCCGCATATCAGAACGCGCATTTGTTACTGCCTTTCGACGGATACTCAGCCGTCTTGACGAGAAAGGCCGGAAGCTACGCCCAAAGCCTTTAATTTTCTGTGCAATGCAGAGCGTTCCATACCAATGAATTCTGCGGTTCGCGAGATATTTCCGTTGAATCGGGTGATCTGGAGCGCGAGGTATTCCCGTTCGAACTGTTCGCGTGCATCACGAAGTGAGAGCCCGACGAGTTCTGCGGACCCGGATTTCGAGGTCTGTGTCACGCCTGATCCGGAGTCCCGTGGCAACTCGTCCACGCTGACCGCCCGGTCGGAATCAGAAGGAGACAGGATGAGGATACGCTCGACGATATTCCGCAATTGCCGGATATTGCCCGGCCAGTCCATCGATTGGAGTACGGCCATTGCCTCTGCGGAGAACGCGCGAGGCACGAGGCCGGAAGAGTCCGAGATGCGGTCGGTAAAGTAATTGACCAGGTCGACGATGTCGTCGCGGCGCTCTGCCAGGGATGGAACCCGCAACGGCACGACGCTGAGGCGATAGAACAGGTCTTCACGGAAGTTTCCGTCCAGAATTTCCTGTTTCAGATCCTTCGTCGTTGCCGACATCACGCGAACATCGACGCTAACGTCCGAGCGACCGCCTACCCGCTGGAATCGCTGCTCAGTCAGTACACGCAGAATCTTGTTCTGTGTTCCGAGCGGCATGTCCGCCACTTCGTCGAGCAGGAGCGTGCCATTGTGAGCCTTTTCAAACAGGCCCACGCGGATCGTCCGCCCTTGCTGGTCTTCTTCGCCGAACAGCGCTGTTTCCATCTGGTCGGGAGCGATGCTTGCTGCGTTCACGACAACAAAAGGTCCACCTGCCCGCAACGAGCTGCGATGAATCAGGCGGGCCGCCAATTCCTTGCCGACCCCAGCCGGTCCATTGATCATGACGCGCGAGTTTGTCGGTGCGACTTTTTCGATCGAGGCGCGCAGGTTTGCGGCAGCCTGGCTGTTGCCGATCCAGTGCTCGTCTTCACCGGCCCGGTTGCGCAGTGCCGCATTCTCGTATTTCAGCGCGGCGGATTCGATCGCTCGCTCGATCAGATGCAGCAGCCTGTCCGTCTTGAACGGCTTTTCAATGAAGTCATAGGCGCCCCGCCGTATCGCCGCGATGGCCGTTTCGATATTGCCGTGACCGCTGATGACGATCACAGGCAAAAGCGGGTCAATCGATTTAAGGTATTTCAGGACCGAGAGGCCGTCCATCTGGCTGCCTTGCAGCCAGACATCCAGAACGACCAGCCGGGGCATCCGTGTACGGACCTCTTCGATCGCGCGTTCGGCTGTCTCTGCGGTTCGCACGGAGTATCCCTCGTCGCTTAGCACGCCGGCGACAAGCTCGCGAATATCAGGTTCGTCGTCTACGACCAGAATGTCTAACGCCATGGTGCCGGTTCCTCTACTTCTTCGGATGTTCGGACGGTTTGGTGGGAGTCTTCGTCGTCGGTTACCGCGTCGTCGTGTGCCGACAATGCAACAGGGGCCGACCGTGGCAGCCACACGCGCACACGCGCGCCCCGCATGCCATCAAGGCGGTTTTGCAGTGAAATCGACCCGCCATGATCAGCGATGATCCGATTGACGATGGCAAGTCCCAGACCGGTGCCCTTTTCTCGGGTGGTAACATAAGGCTCCAGAAGGCGGTCGCGAACATCGGAGGGAAAGCCCGGACCGTTGTCCTCAATCGCCACCTCAACGCCACGGGCATCATCGGTCAGTGTGATCCGGATGTGCCCCTTGGTTTCGGATTCCTCGGGCAGTCCCTCGATTGCTTCGGCGGCATTTTGCAGAAGATTTCCGAAGGCCTGGCCGAGCAAGCGCTCGTCTCCGCGAAAGGCCATGGCTTCGGGGGTGGACTCGAAGTCGAATTCGACATCTGGCGACACCACGCTCTGGGAGAATGCGGCGCTCTGGAGCAGTGTCCGCATGTTGAATGGCGCGACATTGGGCTTGGGCATTCGTGCGAAGGAAGAAAACTCTTCAACCATCCGTCCGATGTCGCCGACCTGGCGGAGGATCGTCTCGATGCAGCGGTCAAACACGCCGTCACTGTCGTCAATCTTGTCGGCGTAACGGCGCCGGATTCGTTCCGTGGAAAGCATGATCGGCGTCAGTGGGTTCCGGATTTCGTGGGCGATTCTTCGCGCAACGTCGCGCCAGGCAAGCTGGCGCTGTGCGTTGACCAGGCGGGTCGTGTCATCAAACGTCAACACACAACCGCCCGCTGGATCCGGCGCTGTTTTCAAACGGATATGCCGAATCTCGCCATTGATGCTGAGGTCGAGCGATGCATCGACCTGCGATACCCGTTCGAGTGTGTCGCGGGCATAGCTTTCAAAATGGGGCGCAACGTCTGCCAGTAACGTACCAGGCTCAATTTCGGCCACTCCGAGCACGCTCGCCGCCGACCGATTTGCCAGCGTGATGATCATGTCACCGTCCATGCGGATGACTCCAGCGCTGACTTCGGCAAGGAGAGTCTCGACGAATTTCCGGCGATCTTCGGAATCCTCACGGGCGCGAATGAGCGCATTGCGCTGTTCCGACAATTGTTCAGTCATCGCATTGAAGGAATTGGTCAGGGCGTAGACTTCATCCTTTGGGCCAGACGCTGGCAACCTTACCGTCAGGTCCCCGTCTCGCACCGTATGGGCAGCGGTGGCCAGACGCCCGATAGGACCGGTGATCCTGCCAGCCGCCTCCAGGCCGAGCCGGCCTGCGAGCAGGAGGATCAATGCAGCAATCTGCGTATAGCCGATGGCAAAGAACGACTGAAGCCGCCCGCTTCGGCGTTTGGCGTTATTGTATTGAGCCAGGGCCGCTTCCGCTTCCCTCAGTTGCACCAGAGCATTCTTGTCGAAGTTCTTGACTGCGTAGATGTACCCATCGAGGGGCTCTTCGATACGAATCAGGGCTGTGGCGATACCGCGGTTCTCATACAGCGTTGTTGCGATGTTGCCGGTATTGGCCTCTTCGAATGCCGATTGCGGGGGCGGCACGAGGATGGGTTGCTGGACGCTTTGCTCCGCGATCAACTCAACCCCGTCGGATCCGAGCACCGCGATGGTCAGGAATTCCCGAAAACCAAGCTCTGACCGAAGCCCCTCGGTAAAGGCTTTTGACGCATCCTTTTCCAGGTTTTCGGCGGTGATCTCATCGTTCTGTCCGCTGGCGGCGAGCGATTTTTTGACGTCCTTCGCGAAATTCTCGACATCGAGGGCAGCGAGCCTCACATCGACATCCAGCGTGGATTCGAAATTGTCGACATAGTCCTGGAATATCTGCGCGTTCTTTTCCATGATCGTGTCGACCCGCTCACCGAGCCAATTGTCGAGTCCGCGCGTAATGAATGCACCGATGAACAGCGCGACGATCATGGCCGGGATCAGGGCGGAAAAGCCGAACAGGAGAACGAATCGGCGAGCGAGGCGCCCCTTGCCCTCACCGCGGCCGCCGACCTGGATCGACATGTATTCCCGCACGACGATCATCGCGAGCACGACGATCACAATGAAGTTCAGGCCCAACAGCCAAGGCGTGGCGCCGGCGCCCGGATTGTTCGGGTCAACACCTGAAATGGCAATAAAGGTCGCAAACACGGCTACCAGGGCCGCGATGATGAAGAGCCCCTCGAACAGAGCCCAACTCGCCTTTGTCGCTTGCTGACTTAAGGTATTCGACAATCAACCACGCTCTGTAACGGCCACCCCGGCCCGTTGCATTTACGACACGCTTTCGTGTCGGTACAGCAACAGTGGTGCACTAAAAGCACAGTTTCGCCTGCCGTCAATCAGTCTTCTGCGATTCCAAGGGCATTGATCTTGGCGCGCAGTGTGTTGCGATTCATCCCGAGAAGCTGGGCAGCCTTCACTTTGTTGCCGGACGTCACCGACAAGGCCAGTCGGATGAGGGGGCGTTCGACCTGGTCAATTACCCGGGAATACACTGCAGAATCCTCTGAATCGCTGCCGGCGATCAGGTCGCCCATGACATAGCGGTGCAAGAGCGTTTCGACGTCTTTTTCGAACCCGGCGCTCGCCCCCTTCTGTTCACGGGCGCCCGCGCGCAGTTCCCGTTCCACGTCACGCAGCGTTATGGCTTCGTCCGGGCTGAGCACCGCGAGGCGCAAGATCAGGTTCTCAAGCTCCCGCACGTTGCCGGGCCAGTCATAGGCCGTGAGAAGATCAAGTGCGGACTTGTCGAGCGTCTTGGCGGACAGGCCCTGGCGCTGCGCCCGGATCAGGAAGGCGCGCGCCAATTCCGGAATGTCTTCCTTCCGCAGGCGCAAGGGTGGCATCGTCAGGCGCACGACGTTCAGCCGATAGTACAGGTCTTCGCGGAACTTCCCCTCTTCCACAAGCCGACCAAGGTTGCGCCGCGTGGATGCGATCAGGCGCGCACCGCTTGAATCCCGCAACAATTTGACCAGCTGCGTTTGCGCTTCCGCCGGAAGGTCACCGATCTCGTCGAGATAGAGCGTGCCGCCCTGGAGGTGAACCGCGCCGCCCTCGCCATCGAGCCCGAACAGTTCGCGGTTGATTTCGCTTGCCGGCAGAGCTGCGAGATCCAGCGCCACGAATTTCCCCGCTTTCGCGGCCCCCAGTTGATGGACCGCGCGAGCCGCCAGTTCCTTGCCGGTGCCGCTCTCGCCCTCGATCAGGACCGTCAGTTCGGTATTCATGACCTTGGCGATGATGCGGTAGACTTCCTGCATGGCATCCGACCGGCCGATCAGGGGCAGGCCTGCGTCGCTGATGGCCTTCTGGGCCTCGGGATTGATCGAGCGGCTCGATGTCTTTGGCGACGTCTTGAGAGCCCGCTGCACCAGGCTGGAGAGCACGTCTATGTCGAACGGCTTGGGCAGGTAATCAAACGCGCCATGCTCCGCCGCTGACGCGGCGGTCAGGATCGTATTCTGGCCGCTCATGACAATGAAGGGCAGGTCCGGGCGGGCAAGCTTCATGGACGGCAAGAGGTCGAAAATCGAGACGTCACCAAGATAGACATCCGTCACGACGACGTCGCCTTCGCCATTGCGTACCCATCGCTCCAGCGCGTCGGTCGAACTCGTGGCGCGAACGTCATAGCCTGCCGCAACCAGCGTTTGGTTCACGATGAGCCTGATGCTCGCATCATCCTCCGCCAACAAGACGGTTTTTTCAGCCATGATCTACTCCATCGCCCAAGGGCAGTAATACTGTGAACCGGGTCGCGCCCGGCTCGCTGTCCACTCTGATTTGCCCGCCATGAGCGGCGACAACTTCGCTAACGATGGACAAACCCAGCCCTCGTGCTCCTGATTTGGAACTCTGGAATACGTCGAAGATCGTCGCCTGGCGCTCTCTCGAAATGCCCTGACCATCGTCCTCGATCGACACCATCATCGCTTTGCGCAGGCCGGCGCCGCGGCGCGCCTGCTTCATGGAGAGACCGGCCGCATAGGACGTCCTGATGGTGACCGAGCCATGTGACCCGTTGTCGATCGCCGCTTCAGCCGCATTGCGCACGATATTCTGGAAGGCCTGCTGGAGGTGATCGGCGTCGCCGATAACATCTGGCAGTGACGGGTCGAATTCACGGTTGAAGGAGACATTGGCGCCGATCGCCGCGCGCTCCGCAGCAATGATCTTGTCCAGCAGGGCGTGGATATTGAAGGCCTGCATGCGCGGTGCGGAGAACAGTTCGAACGCGGACAACCGGTTCACCAGGCGCTCAATGCGGCGGGCCTCGTCCTTAATGATGTCGAGCAACTCACTCTGGTCCGCCTGGCCCTGACGTTCGAGGAGTTGTGCCGCCCCGATGATTCCCGCCAGCGGGTTCTTGACCTCGTGCCCCAGGATCCGGCCAAAGCCGGCGGCACCAGCGACAGAATCGCTGGATTCGCGGGACGGCGTCTCGGCAAGCGCCAATACGAACGTGCCATCGTCGGCGCTCCTGATCCGGATGTCGCAAATGATGCCATTATGCATGCCCGGGCCGGCAATCGGCGTACCCGGCGCCATGATGTCCCCCGATTGTCGATCTGCCCGGTCGATCAGTTCGAAGATAGGTGAGTCATGGTAGATGACTTCGCTCATCGGCCGCCCTGCAAGCGCCCGGCGCGACATTTTCAGCAGGGATTCGGCAGCCGGGTTCGCTTCGAGAATGCGCCGGCGCGCATCAATCAGCACAAGCGCCACAGGGGACAGATCACCTAGCATGGAAGGTCTCAAGGCGGTCAAGGAAGTCATCGTCATGCCGCCTCGAACAATTGGGGTTTGAGGAATGTCGTGTTGAGCGCCCGTATCAATTCGTCTGGATCCGTGATCCGGCACAGCTGGGCGCGCAACTGGCGGCGGTGGGAATCGTCGAGAGGCAGGGCAGCTGTGTCGATGGCCGCTGACACGTGCTTGCGAACGATCCGGACGCCCAATGACGAACCATAAAGAGCGACTGAATCCCGGACCTGCGCTTCGAGGCTGTCGGCCTGGGTGGCGAGATCAGGTTGCTCGTATGCCTGGCCTGCCAGGCTCGCGGCGACCTCTCCGGCGATCCATGGGCGCCCCATCGCGGCGCGACCGACCATCACGCCATGCGCGCCTGACGCAGCAAGTGCTGCGTGCGCGTCTTCGGAACTGGTGATGTCGCCATTGACGATGACCGGAACCGAGACGGCATCAACGGTGGCCCGCACGGCCGCCCAGTCGGCTGCGCCCTTGTAGAATTGGCAGCGGGTGCGACCGTGCACCGTTATCATCTTGACGCCCAGTGATTCAGCGACGCGTGCGAGCTCCGGTGCGTTGTGGCTCTGCTCATCCCAGCCGAGCCGCATCTTGAGGGTCACAGGCGTCGCTCCAGCGCCCTCAAGCGCTGCTTCGATGATCTGTGTGGCCAACGGAATATCCTGCATCAGCGCCGAGCCTGACTGACCGCCGGTCACCTGCTTCGATGGACAGCCCATGTTGATGTCAATCACGTCGACGCCGGCGTCCCGCATCAGGTGCGCTCCGGCGAGCATGTCGGTTGGGCGCCGGGCAGCCAGCTGGACGATCCAGTATCCTGCCCCATCGTGCCGGCAGGTGCGCCGCACGACATCCGGGCGCTCAGCAGCAAGGGACTCCGAGGCGACCATCTCGGACACGACAGCTGGCGCGCCGAAGCGTACGGCCTGGCGTCTCATGGGGGCGTCGGTCGCGCCGGACATGGGCGCGAGCCAGACTTTGGGTGCCTCAAAAACAGTCATATCTCTATTGTTCTGACTTTTGATCGCTTCGCAAGTGCACAAAAGACGCGCACTTGCACAAAAAGGCATGGCTCCGAAAGCCTATGGCCAGACTTCGCGGCCCCGCTTACAAGGCTGGACATGGAATTGGCAACTGCAGTCATTGTTGCGGGCGGGCGTGGGAAACGCAGCGGCCGCGCCAGCCCGAAGCAGCTGGAAACCCTGTTGGGTCGCCGCATCATCGACTGGTCAATTGAGGCTCTTTTGACACACCCCGGCATTGGTCAGGTGGTGGTTGTGGGGGACGAAGCGGTGATGCCCCATGGGGGCGGCATGGGTGTGAAGCGGGTGGATGGCGGGGACAGCCGGACCCAGTCGGTGCGGAACGGCCTGGCCGGCATCGATTCAGGCGCGCTTAGCCCGGTCCTGATCCACGACGCAGCCCGGCCCGGCATCAGCCAGGCAATGATCACGGCCCTGCTCGAAGCCCTGGCGGACGCGGACGGTGTCGCACCAGCCCTGCCGGTGCCCGACGCGCTCAAGATGGTGAAGGGCGAAACCACTGTCACCGTGGCCCGGGATGGCCTGTTCCGGGTCCAGACCCCGCAGGCGTTCAGGCTGGGTGCAATCCGGGATGCGCTGGCGGCTGCGGGCGACGACCTGGTCGACGATCTTGCCGCGATGGAGGCGGCAGGTGGCCGTATCAAGCTGATTCCCGGTGACCCCCTGCTCCACAAGATCACCTATCCGGAGGATTTCGAAATGGTTGCACGGCTGATGACCCCGGCGGCATCCGTGCCACGTGTCGGCAAGGGTTTCGACGTTCATGCGTTCGAGCCTGGCGACCATGTCACCCTCTGCGGTGTCCAGATTGCGCACACTGCGCAGCTGAAAGGGCATTCGGATGCGGATGCGGGATGGCATGCCCTGACGGACGCGATCTTCGGTGCGGTTGCCCTGGGAGATATCGGCGACCATTTCCCGCCATCGGACGGGCGATGGAAGGACGCTGACAGCGCCGTATTCCTTGCCGAGGCCGTGAGGCTGGCAGAAGCCGAAGGGTATGTGCTGACGAGTTGCGACATCACGATCATCTGCGAGAGTCCCAAGGTGAAGCCTCACCGAGAGGCCATGCGAGCGCGGACTGCCGCCCTGCTGAGCCTGCCGCTGACGGCCGTAAGCGTGAAGGCCACGACAACGGAAGGCCTGGGATTTACTGGCCGACGTGAAGGTATTGCCGCAGAAGCAATTGCGGTGCTGGTGCCGAAACCCGGGCCGCGCTAGGCTGCAATGATGTTTCCAGATCGTATCCGAAATCTCGCAATGCTGATCCTTGACGATGCCGAACGCGCGCGTCTCAGGATATGCACGGCCGAAAGTTGTACCGGCGGCCTGCTCGCCGCCCTGTTCACCGACATTCCCGGCTCATCGACGGTCTTCGAGCGCGGGTTCGTGACTTATTCCAATCGCTCGAAGGAAGAGATCCTTGGCATCGCCGGCGACGTTCTCGCCGATTATGGTGCCGTGTCAGAGCCCGTGGCGCGGATGATGGCTGAGGGGGCGCTGGAAGCCAGCCGCGCCAACATTGCCGTGGCTATCACGGGCGTTGCCGGGCCGGGTGGGGGGACGCGGATGAAGCCGGTCGGTACGGTTCATGTCGCGTGTGCCAGAGAGAACCGGGCGGTGGTTCACGAAATGATCCAGGTGGGCGAGATCGGCCGGTCTGAAGTGCGGATGGCAGCAGTGGAATCTGCGCTCGGCCTCATTCAGGTGCAGATGCGCTAGGCGTGACCGCGTAACGCCGTTTCGCCTCATCAAGGAAAGCAGACATGATGCGATTGACGGCCGTGTCATGGTTGGCCGCGGCAAGCACGGCAATCAGTACATTCTTGAATTCATAGTCTATTTCCAGCGCGATATCCGCGCCGCCCTGGGCGCGGGGTTCGATGCGCCATTGTGCCTTCAGCCTCCGGAACGGCCCCTGTATCAGCGACGCGACAACCGTACCCTGCTCCCTGTCGGCTGACACGGCGGTCGAAAAACGCTCTACAAATCCCTTGAAACCGACAACTGCATCGCCGCGCATGTGGCGGACGCCGGATTCGTCAACTTGCTCCCCCGACACCCGCATCGCCGTTATCCATTTTATGAAGTCCGGATAACTGGCAATGTCGGAGACAAGATCGAATGCCTGCGCGGGCGAGTAAGGCACGCGCATCGATTTCGAAAAGCGAGGCATGCTAAGCCGAGAGGGCCGCTAGCTTGGCTTCGCGCGCTGCACGCATCTGGGCGAAGTCTTCGCCGGCATGGTAACTGGAGCGCGTCAAAGGCGTGGCGGACACCATGAGGAACCCCTTGGCGCGCGCGATTTCTTCCAGCGCCTTGAACTCTTCAGGCGTGACGAAACGGTCGATCGCCGCATGCTTTCGCGTGGGCTGCAGGTATTGGCCGATGGTCAGGAAATCGACGTCGGCCGAGCGCATGTCGTCCATCACCTGCAAAACCTCTTCCTTGGTTTCGCCGAGACCAACCATCAGGCCGGATTTGGTGAACTGCGAGGGGTCACGATCCTTGACCTTTTGCAGCAGGCGCAGGGAGTGGAAGTAGCGGGCACCGGGACGAATGCTGTGGTAGAGGCGCGGCACGGTTTCGAGATTGTGGTTGAACACGTCCGGGCGGGCGTCGATCACGTGGTTTTCCCAGCCGTCCTTGCGCAGGAAGTCGGGAGTCAGGATCTCGACCGTGGTGCCGGGCGATGCGGCCCGGATTGCGGCGATGACCTGAACAAAATGCATTGCGCCGCCGTCTTCCAGGTCGTCGCGGTCAACGGAGGTGATGACGACGTGCTCAAGCCCCATTTCGGCGACAGCGTCACCGACGCGCCGGGGTTCGTCGGCGTCGACTCCTGCCATCGGCTTGCCGGTGGACACGTTGCAGAAGGAGCAGGCCCGTGTGCACACGTCGCCCAGAATCATCATGGTCGCGTGCTTCTTCTCCCAGCATTCGCCGATATTCGGGCATCCGGCCTCCTCACACACGGTGATCAGGCCTTTCGATTTCACGATTTCCCGCGTTTCGGCATAACCAGCCGATGTCGGCGCCTTCACGCGGATCCAGTCCGGCTTGCGCATGAGGGGAGTATCCGGACGCGCCTGCTTTTCCGGGTGGCGATGCTTGCGGCCCGATGGGCTGAGGTCGATGATCGTTGTCATTCCGGGAAGATGGACGTCCGCTGCTGATTCATCAAGGAGAATGCAGTGCAGAGTGCATATGCAAACTTGCAATAAGTGTTGCGCCGGGGCCCGTACGTGACAAAATGTTACAAGATTTGAAGCGGAGGCTTCGCCGTCACAAGGGCCCTTGATGATTAACGTCGCAATACCATCCCCTATCCCCTACCGCCCATCACGCACCCGAACAGACCTTTTTGCGGCCCTCATGCGCGCCAAACGGGAATTTGGTGCGAACAAGGTGATTGTCGTCGATGGCGATGAGCGGGAGCTGACTTACAAGGAAATCATCCGGGCATCCTTCGGCCTGGGGTCTGCCCTCAAGAAGGGCACGAAAGCCGGCGAAGCGGTCGGTGTGATGCTGCCAACCGGCGCCGGCGCCGTGATCGCGTTTTATGCCATCAGCGCTTTTGGGCGTGTTCCGGCGATGCTGAACTTCACCGCAGGCTCGCGGAACCTCAAGGCCGCGATGGAAGCGGCTGAAGTAAAGCGGATCGTCACCGCCCGGAAGTTCGTGGAACTGGGCGGCCTGGAGACCCTGATCGAGGAACTCGGGCGGGTTGTCGAAATCGTCTACCTTGAGGACGTCCGCGAAAGCCTGACTGTCGGCAACAAGATCGCGGCCGCGCTCGGCCCCGTCATGCCGGGGCTGTTCCGGAAACAGGCGCGCTACAAATCGCCCGCGGTGGTCCTTTTCACGTCCGGCACCGAAGGCGAGCCCAAGGGTGTCGTTCTCAGCCATGAAAACGTGATGGCGAATGTCGAGCAGGTGCGGGCGCATATCGGCCTGAGCCCGGATACGGACAGATTGTTCAATCCGCTGCCGACCTTCCATTGTTTCGGGCTGACGGTCGGGGCGATTCTGCCTCTGGTCGCGGGCATCCAGGTGATGTTCCATCCGACGCCGCTGCAGCCGCGCGAGATCGTGAAACGTATACGCAGTACCGGATCGACCATATTGCTCGCGACGGATACGTTCATTTCCCAGTACGCGCGGACCGGCGCGGAAGGCGATATGGACTCCGTACGGCTTGCCGTGTGTGGCGCAGAGCGCGTGAAGGACGAGACACGGGCGCTGGTGCGCCGCAAGTTCGAGATTGAAATCCTTGAAGGCTATGGCGCGACTGAAGCGTCGCCCGTGGTCGCGGCAAACCAGTGGGAGCGCAACAAGCCAGGAACGGTCGGCCTGCTGATGTCGGACATGGAGTCAAAGCTGATCCCGGTTGACGGCATTCCCGAAGGCGGAAAGCTGCAAATTCGCGGGCCGAACATCATGCTGGGATACCTGCGGCCTTCCCGGCCCGGCGTGCTCGAGCGGCCCGAGGGCGGATGGCACGATACCGGCGACATCGTTGCGATCGATGATGAGGGATTCATTCGGATCATGGGCCGGGTGAAGCGGTTCGCCAAGATTGGCGGCGAGATGGTTTCGCTGGCGGTGGTGGAGAATTGTGCGAGCGCGGTATGGCCGGACAACCTGCACGCGGCGGTGACGCTGCCGGACCCGCGCAAGGGTGAACAGGTCATCCTGTTAAGCGATACCGATGCCTGCAACCGTGAGGACATTCTCGCCTGGGCGCAGAATCACGGTGTGCCGGAGCTGGCCGTGCCGCGGCGTGTGTTCCATGTCGCCGCCATCGCCGTGCTCGGCACTGGCAAGATCGACTATGCCGCCGTCCAGAAGCAGGCCGAAGACCTGATGGCGATCTAGGCGGCCGCGCGAGCTTCGGCTTCAACCGGTTCGTTGAGGAAGGCCTTGATGACAGCGGCCGTCTCTGCAGCGCGGGTGACCAGGAAGAGGTGCCCGCCGCCCTCGACGACATGCAGGCGTGAATTCGGCAATGCGACCTTGAGGATGCGCCCGTTGGCGAGCGGGACGATGGAATCCTTGTCACCCATCATGACCAGGGTCGGCATCTTGAGAAAGCGGATGAACGGCAGGCTCGACCAGCCCAGGAAGGCCAGCAGCTGGTAGACATAGCCTTTCGGGTCCGGCGCCATCAGGTTGTCGATATGGTTGCCAGCCTGGGCGTCCGCCTCGTCGCCATAGAGCGTCGCGAAATTGTCGCGCATGTAGTTCGGATCAGTGTACCGGCGGGCATCGACCATTTTCGACAGAGATGCCGGCTTGCCCGGGATCATCGTCATGCCGGCCGTGGTGGCACACAGGATCAGCTTTCCGACGCGGTTGCGGTACTGGAAGGCGAATTGCTGGGCCAGGGCCCCGCCCCACGAAACACCCATCACATCAACCTCGTCGATGTGGAACTGGTCGAGCAGCTTGCGGGCCCAGCGGGCGAGCATCCATGGCCGATAAGGCCATTGCGTCACCGGGCTCTTGCCGACACCGGGCACATCGAACGTGATGATGTCGCGGTCAGGAAACATGTCGCCGAGCGCGTTCGTCAGCTCGAGATTTGCGCCGATGCCGTTGAAGAACAGCAGCGCGCGATTGCCCGCGTCGACCTTTGCCGGCCAGAACGCGGTGCGCAGCTGAACGCCTTCGACGTCCTGCATGGTGATCCTTGGGCGCGGCTCAGTTGCAGCCATTGAACATTTCCTTGCGATTCAGGGAGGACGGGACTGCCCTATTCGTCGAACACATATCGGCCTGGTGCCGGATAAAGTGGGGGGAATGCCTCGGTGCCGCAAGCTTTCGGCGCAGCCTTCAGTGCACCGGAACGCTCTTTGAGCCATTCGCCCCAGCGCGGCCACCAGGATCCGGCTTGTTCTTCGGCTGTCGCGGCCCATTCATCTGCAGTCGGCTTGATGTCGGAGCTGCGGAAATACTTGGCCTTGGGGTTTCCGGGCGGATTGATCAGCGACTGGAGATGGCCACTGGACGACAGGACAAACTCGACATTCTTGGATCCCAGCAGTGCCGGCGTGCGGTAGCAGGCCTTCCACGGCGTGATGTGGTCGGTCAGCCCGGCCACGACAAACGCGTCACACGTGACCTTTGTCAGGTCTGCCATGTGGCCGGCAACCTCGACTGTGCCGGGATTGGCAAATGGCTGTGTCATTCCGAGGTCAAGATAGTCGGAGTGCAGCTGGGCCGGCAGGTTGGTCGTGTCATTATTCCAGAACAAGACGTCGTAGGGAGGCGGATCTTCGCCCATCAGATAGTTGTTGACGACATAGTTCCAGATCAGGTCGTTCGGGCGCATCCAGGCAAACATCCGGGCGAGATCGTCGCCTTTCAGGATGCCTTTCCGGCGCGAATACTTGCGGGCAATTTCGAGGCTGCCGTCCGAGACAATCTGGCCAAGGTCGCTGTCGTCACGCTCTGGATTGAGAACGCAAACCATGAATGTCAGGGAATTGATGCGCTTGTCATCGGCGGCGGCGAGGAGGCTGGCGAACGTCGCGGTCGTGATGCCGCCGGAGCAGGCGCCACCGACGTTGATTTTCGACGACTTGGTGATCTTCCGGATCACCTCGCTCGCCTGGACAAGGCTGTCGACATAATCAGACAGGCCCCATTCCGCGTTCTCTCGCGTCGGATTGCGCCAGGAAACGATGAAGGGCTGCAGTTCCATCGCCAGGAGGAACTGGATGATCGAGGTCATCGGCGTCAGGTCGTTTGCGTAGAACTTGTTGATTTGCGGCGGAATGATCAGGATCGGTGTCTTGTGCACCTTTTCTGTGATCGGTGCGTACTGGATGAGTTCCAGCAGCTCGTTCTTCCAGACGACCGCCCCCTTGGATGTCGCGAGGTTTTCGCCGACCTTGAACGGGCGCTTGTCGACCTGGGATGGCATGCCACCATTCTTGGTGATGTCTGTGTAGAGATTTTGCAGCCCCTTGAGGAGGGACATGCCACCGGAGTCGACAAGCCGTTTCGTCGCGGCGGGATTGCCGAGCAAAGTGTTGGTGGGCGCGAGCGCGTCGGTAATCATGCCCATCACGAATTTTGCCCGGGCGTGCTCCAACTCGGTCATCTTGAGCTCGCTGACCCAGTCATTGAGGTGGTCCTGCGTCGCCAGATAGGCCTGCATGCCGCGCTTGTAGAAGGGATTGTGCTGCCAGGCGGGATCCTTGAAACGCCGATCCTTGCGGTCAGCCTCCCGATCGCTCTTGCCGAGCAGGATTTTCGCATTCTCGGCAGTGATCTTGCCGGCCGTCTTGGCGGTCGTGACGGGATTGGTCATCGTCGACCGGAGCATCATCGCCACGGCGCCTACCAGTTCCTGCCGATTGATCCCCCCGAGCAAGGGATTCAGGGCGGTCGTATTCTGAGCGGCGTTCTGCGCAATCTCTTCTTGGGGTGTAGGCATTTCGATCATCCCTTTGTGTGCCGGTCTTCCGCAAACAGAAGGATCCACGGTGCCGGCTTAACTATATTCTCTTTCCATTCCGGAAAGACAGACGTTCAAACTTTGAAACAAAATTCGTTCCATAGTGATAATTGCGTGTCAAACTGCAAGTCGGAACATGAAAACACGTGATCGTATCCTTCAAGTCAGCTTGCTTCTCTTCAATGATGAAGGCGAAGCACAGCAAACGGCTGTCGATATTTCAAACGCGCTCGAAATCAGTCCCGGCAACCTTTACTATCACTTCAAGGGCAAGGACGCGATCATCCGAGCCTTGTACGACCAGTTCGAGGACGAAATGCGTGTGATCCTCAGAGGGTCCAAGGGCGGCGTCACGTCGATCGAGGACAACTGGATCTATCTCTACATCATCCTTGAGGAAATCTACGACTTCCGGTTCTTCTATCGCGACCTCGGGATTCTGCTTGATCGCTATCCCGACCTTGCTGTCCGCTTTCGCGCATTGATGTCCGAGAAGCGAAACACGCTGGAGCGCGTCCTCGGGGACCTGGCACGAGACGAAATCCTGCGCATGGACCCTCGCCTGCAATCCGCGCTGACAGACCAGATCATGATGACAATCACTTTCTGGCTCGCCAATGACAGCATAGGCAACGCGGTTCACGATGGCCCTGCCCTGATCCACAAAACCGTGTTCCAGGTGATGTGCCTCATTGTTCCCTATATGGGTGAGGCCGGGTTCGGGGCCCTGACCCGGATGATCGCTCACTACGAGTCGACCGGGGCCTGAGGAAACGGGCGGCTTCTTTCTGAAGCCACCCGTCACGTTCCGGCAGCCTTACTTCATCAGGGCTTTCGCCTGCTTCACCCAGTTGTTCCGGGTGATGCGACCACGCGCGACGATCTTGTCATCGAGAGCAGCGATCTCTGCCTTCTTCAGCGCAGCGATTTGCGCGTAGGTGGTGATGCCTTCAGCTGCGAGCTTTTTCACCATGGCCGGACCAACGCCCGTGATCTTGGACAGATCGTCAGCGGCGGCAGTCTTCGCCTTTGCCTTGGGTTCGGTCTTGGCAGCGACGGCCTGTTTGACAGCCGCAGATGTCTTTTTCGCAGCTTTCTTGGCTGTCTTGGCGACTTCTGTACCAGTCTCCCCGGCGACAGCTTCGATTTCAGCCGTCAGACGAGCCAGGCGCGCCTTCAGGTTCACGTCACCTGCAAACGACTTGGCCTTCGCCGTAAGGTCGGACACTTCGTCTTCAAGCTTGTCGAGCTTCTTGTAGAGCTTCTCGCCCTTGGTGCCGAGGCCTTTGACGCCGAGCAGGTCGCGCATGCGTTCCATACGGGCCTCGAACTGATCGCGGGCCTGAGTCTGGAAGCCACGGGCCGTCGCCGCAGCTTTGGCCATTTGCTGGCCAGCCTTGAGGACGCGGTCATCACCGCTGAGGCGGGCGCGAACATCGGTCTCGATTTCTGCACCGCGCTTGACGAGGTCTTCGAAGACTTCGGCAGACTGGTGGTTCAGGACGTTCGCACCGGCGAGCGCGCTGTCATAGGCCCGGCCATAGGCGCCAACGCCAGCAAGCCAGATCTTGTGCGCCATGTCGGCGGAATTTGTTTCGATCGCCTTGCCGACTTTTTCGGCCTTGGCACGGGTCTTGGTTTTGGCTTTCGCCTTGTTCTTGGCCATCGGAATTCTCCTGTTTGATTGCCTCTATGGGGACAGGAATAGGGAGAAAGTCTAGAAAGCGCATACTAATCGGTGCCAGGCTTGAATCCGGCCGTCGAATGTCGTGTATCGAAACCAGCAAGAGAGAGGAAATCGCGATGAGCACAGTTGATTACAGTGTGGACGGCAAGCCCTATGAGGGTTTCCTTGTCATGCCGAAGAACAAGACGAACGTACCTGTGGTCGTGATCGCGCACGCCTGGGCCGGTCTCGACGAGAATGAACGCCAGAAGGCCCACCTGATTGCGGATGAACTCGGCTATGCCGCGTTCGCCATGGATGTGTACGGCAAGGGCAAGCGCGGCACGACAATTGAAGAAAACCAGGCGCTGATGAACCCCCTCGTTGGCGATCGCGCTGAACTCCAGAAGCGCCTGGCGGGCGGCCTGGCGGCTGCCAAGGCGCAGCCGGGCATTGACGCTGGCAAGGCGGCCGCCGTCGGATACTGCTTTGGTGGGCTGAGTGTCCTCGACATGGCGCGCGCGGGGATGGATATCCTGGGCGTTTGCTCGTTCCACGGCTTGTTCATGCCAGCAGATAACCTGCCATCACCGAAGATCACCGCCAAGGTCCTGATGGAGCACGGTTGGCAGGACCCGATGGCGACGCCGCAGGACGTGCTGGCAATCGCGAAGGAAATGGACGCGGCAGGTGCAGACTGGCAGTTGCACGCCCACGGACAATCCATGCATGCATTCACCACGCTGGGTGCAAACGATGCCAATATGGGCGTAGTCTACAATGCTGATGCAGACCGCCGCAGCTTTGCTTCGCTCAGGACTTTCCTGAAGGAACTCTTCTAGGCGCCGCGCAGGGCATAGCCCGCAGAGCGGACGGTGCGGATGGGATCCTCGCCGCCGCCCTGGCGGAGCGCCTTGCGCAGACGCCCGACATGCACGTCGACGGTGCGGGCCTCGACATAGACGTCAGAGCCCCAGACCGTATCGAGGAGTTGTTCACGCGAGAACACGCGCCCCGGATGCTGCATGAAATAGTCGAGCAGGCGGAACTCTGTAGGACCGAGATGGATTTCGCCTTCGTTGCGCATCACGCGGTGGGCAACCCGGTCGATGACAATGTCCCCGACCGTGATCTTGTCTTCCTTCAGGCCGGGCCTGATGCGCCGCAGCACGGCGCGGACCCGCGCCATCAACTCAGTGGTCGAAAACGGCTTGGTGACATAATCGTCCGCGCCGGTATCGAGACCGCGGATGCGGTCGCTTTCCTCACCACGTGCGGTAAGCATGATGATCGGCACGTTGGGATTGGCGCCGCCATTGCGAATGCGCCGGCACACTTCGATGCCGCTGACCTTGGGCAGCATCCAGTCCAGCAGGATGAGATCGGGCGCGCGCTCGTCGATCATCATCAGCGCCTCTTCGCCGTCAGCGGCAATGGCAACTTCATAATCCTCCTTCTGGAGGTTGTAGAGGAGCAGCTCGGAGACGGCACTTTCGTCTTCCGCGATGAGCACAAATGGTTTCATGTTGTCTTCCTCACGAGCGGCATTCAGCCGTCAATCTGGGGGGTCTTGGGCCGCTCGGTAGACAGCAGGTTGTCGCCGGTGGCCTGAAAGTAAACGAATTCGGCAATGTTCGTGCAGTGATCGCCGATCCGTTCCAGGTTCTTGGCGATGAACAACATGTGGGCCCCTGCCCCGATCGTGCGCGGATCTTCAATCATGTAGGTCAGCATTTCGCGGAAGAGCGAATTGTAGTGCTGGTCGATGTCATCGTCGCCTTCCCACACGGCTTTCGCTGCGGCGGCGTTGCCTGTCGCATAGGCGTCGAGCACCATGTTCAGCTGGCGCGATACCGGGCTCGCCATCCGGACGATACCGCGGCGCATGGCCGGGCCGACGATCTTGTCGAGACGCTGCGTGCGCTTGGCGATGTTCTTCGAGAGGTCTCCGATCCGTTCGAGTTCCCCGACCACCTTGAGGGCCGCGAATACCGCGCGCAGGTCGTGCGCCATGGGTTGCCGCCGTGCAATCAGGCTGACGATCTGGCGCTCGATCTCGGCTTCAAGTTGGTCGACTTCCGGATCACGCGCGACCACTTCGCGTGCGAGATCCAGGTCATTCCCGTCGACCGCAGCAGAGGCGTCCAGGATCATTGTTTCAACGATGCCGCCCATCCGAAGGATGTCGGCAGCGAGCTTGTCCAGCTCGTCGGTGAAGGCGGATACGATGTGATCTGACATGGAAAACCCTTAGCCGAATCTACCTGTGATGTAATCCTCCGTCCGGCGCTCGCGGGGATTGGTGAAAATCTGGTCGGTCTCGCCCATTTCAACGAGAATTCCGAGATGGAAGAATGCCGTGCGTTGCGATACGCGGGCGGCCTGCTGCATCGAGTGGGTCACGATGACGATGCAATAGCGCTTTCGAAGTTCATCTATGAGTTCCTCGATCCGCGCCGTTGCAACCGGGTCGAGTGCCGAGCAGGGTTCGTCCATCAGGATGACTTCGGGCTGGACCGCGATCGCCCGGGCGATGCAAAGGCGCTGCTGCTGGCCACCGGACAGGCTGTTGGCTGGTGCCGTGAGACGGTCCTTGACCTCCTCCCACAGCCCCGCCCTGCGCAGGCTCTTTTCGACCATTCCATCAAGATCTTCCCGGCTGGCCGCCAATCCGTGAATGCGCGGACCGTAAGAGATGTTGTCGTAAATCGATTTCGGGAAAGGGTTCGGCTTCTGGAAGACCATGCCGACCCGTGAGCGCAGCAGGACCGGGTCGATGGCTGCGTCGTTTATGTTCTCGCCGTCCATGATGATCTGGCCTTCGACACGGCACGATTCAATCGTGTCGTTCATCCGGTTGAGGCAGCGGAGGAAGGTGGATTTTCCGCATCCTGACGGACCGATCAGCGCCGTGACCGATCTGTCCGGGATCGGAAGGGAGATGTCGAAGATCGCCTGCTTGTCACCATAGAACACATTGATGTCCCGGCATTCGATCCGCGGAAAGGTCAGGCGTTCAGGCTCGTTGGCTTGTGTGCCTGGACTCGTCGCAGGCGGTGCGCTCGTCACTGTACTTTCCATTACCATCTCCGCTCAAATCGGCGTCGCAACAGCACGACTATACCATTCATGACAATCAGGAACATCAGGAGGATCACGATCACGGCCGCTGTCATCGGCTCCCACGCCCGCTCGGCGTTCGTTGACCAGCTGTAGATAAGGACCGGCAGGGCCGTAGCCTCGTCGGTTGGGCCCGAAGGCACGTCAGCCACGAACGCGACCATCCCGATCAGCAACAGGGGGGCCGTTTCGCCAAGCGCGCGCGCCATTCCGAGAATTGCTCCCGTGAATATCCCGGGGCCTGCCAAAGGCAGAACATGATGGAAGACCGACTGCATCTTCGATGCGCCGACGCCCAGTGCCGCAGCCCGAATCGAGGGAGGCACGGATTTCAGGGCGGCGCGCGATGCGATGATGATCGTCGGCAGCGTCAGCAGGGCCAGCACCAGGCCGCCAACGAGAGGGGCCGATCTCGGCAACCCGAAAAAGCCCAGGAAGACGGCGGCGCCCAACAGGCCGAAGACAATGGAAGGCACCGCGGCAAGGTTGTTGATATTCACTTCGATGATTTCGGTCACCCGATTACGAGGCGCGAACTCCTCAAGGTACACGGACGCGAAAATGCCAATCGGAACGGCGATGAACGCGGTGACGAACATCGTCAAAAGCGAGCCGACAATTGCAGCCAGCGCGCCTGCCAGTTCAGGATAGGTGCTGTCTGTATGCGTCAGCAGGCTCAGGTGCGGGACGCGCGAAATGCGGCCCATGTCCTTCAACGCAAGTGTCCAGGCAATCTGCTGGTCGGTCACGTTGCGTTCCGATTGCGGGATGCCGATCAACCGGGCAACCGGCGTCGCGCCCTTGAAGTCGTCTGCATTGCCGGTCAGGAGGTCTATGACTGCGCTGTCGGTTGTCACGTCGCTGATCTTGCCGGTCGTGGCCCCTGTCGTAAGCAGGATGGACTGCCGGTCTACCGCGTCGCCGACTTCAAACCGTTCTGCGGAAACCAGCGATTCGATCACCTTGAAAGCGGCGGGGCCGGCCAGCCGATAGGTCCTCCCCGTTTCGGCCTCGACGGATACGACCTTCCCCAGCTTCACTTTCTTCTGCGGCGAAGCGGCGCCCTTGAGATACAGGTCCAGGTCATCATTGAGCGGCGCCGTGATCGTGATTTTCTGGCCCATGAGCGTCGGATTGTCTGCAACTTTCCGAGCGGTGGGCAGCACGGCCAAGCGTGTCATGAGTTCACCGAGTTCCCTGGATGATCGGCGATCGTCACGCGCGTCAGGAAACGTATCCTTCAGGTTTTCCCGCACCAGCGAATAGAACCCATCGACATTCCGGGATATCTGGTCAGGCGTGTCCTTGCCTTTCGGTGCGATGACTGCCGCGTCAAGCACCACATCGTACTTCACGACATGGTATGTCGCGGCTGAAAGGGCCTGGGCGCCGATCGAAAACACCAGCAGCGAAAGAGCCGCCAGGGCAAAGCCGATCGCCGACAGCCCGTACAGGCGGAATCGCGTATCTGCGGCGCGCCGCTTGCGCAGGCGTGCCAGCGCTTTTTCATTGCGAAAGGGGCCGGCGCTGAGATTAGTCATACTTTTCCCGATACTTTTGCACGACACGCAACGCGATGAGGTTGAAGATCAGTGTGATCACGAACAGCACCAGGCCCAATGCAAAGGCCGAAAGGGTCTTCGGGCTGTCGAACTCGGTCTCGCCGGTCAACAATGCCACGATCTGGACCGTTATGGTGGTAAGGTCAGCTGTCGGGTCGGCCGATATCCGGGCCCGTTGCCCTGCAGCCATCACCACGATCATGGTTTCACCGATGGCGCGTGAAACTGCCAGCAACAGCGAAGCGATGATGCCCGGCAGCGCGGCAGGCAGGACAACATGCTTGACCGTTTCCGATTTCGTCGCGCCCATGGCGTAGGCCGCGTCCCGCAGCGTCTGCGGCACAGCATTGATCACGTCATCCGACAGGGATGACACGAATGGGATGACCATGATTCCCATGACCAGCCCGGCGGCCAGGGCACTCGTCGGTTGAGCGGCGAGGAAAGGTTCCGACGTCACGCCAGCATTGATGAGTGTCATATTGATCCAGACCGCGATGGTGCGGATCGTCGGGGCAACGACCAGGAGTGCAAAGAATCCGTACACAACAGTCGGAATACCCGCCAGGACCTCCAGGATAGGCTTGACTGATCCGCGCACGCGCGGGCCCGCATATTCGGAAAGATAGATCGCGGCGAAGAGGCCTACTGGTGCGGCAATCAGCATAGCAATCAGCGCAATCATGAACGTGCCGAAGAACAAGGGTAGTGCGCCGAACTCTGCACTGGTCTGTGCATTCCAGCGCGTGCCGAGAAGGAAATCCCAGATCGGCACCTGGGCGAAGAACCTCAGGCTTTCATAGAGGAGCGACGCCACGATCCCGACCGTGGTCGCAATCGCAACCGCGGCGCACAGGAACAGGAAGGCTTCCATGCCGCCTTCGACCTTGTTGCGGGCACGAAAGCCCGGCGCGACCCGGCGACGGGCGAGTAGGAATCCCGACCCGGCGCACAGCGTCGTCAGTCCGATGGTGACAGTCTTGATCACGCCCTGCAGTTCAAGGAAACGGTTGGTGATCGCGGAGAAAATCCGATCTGAGCCCGAGAAACCGCCCTGTGAGGCCGCGCGGGAAATCGAGTCGAGATATACGCTGAGTTCGATCGGCGGCATGGCCGAAAAACTGGCGGGCAGTTCACGGCGCAGGAGTGCCCGGACGATGTCGTCTCCAAGAAGGCCATAGGCCATCGCCATGACCAACGCAGGCACGACGGTCCACATTGCGACATAATAGCCATGATAGTTCGGACGGGAGTGGAAACGCCCGGATCCCGCCGCGCTGAAACGCTCTGCCTGGACCCGGCCGACGAAGAAGGCGCCCGATGCCATCATCGCCAGCAGGGCCAGCATCAACCAGCCCATGGGCAAGTGGCCAAGCTGTTGCACCATCTCGTCTCATACCCCTTGTTCGTGTCCTCCCCTTAATGATGGTGCGCGACACTTCTGTGACAGTTTTCCAAAGCAAGACATATGGCCTGCGAAACCTTGCGCCAGCGATGCGGATCGGCCACATCTGACACCATGACAATATCCACGAATTCAGAAGCAATCTGGCACGGGACGACCATTCTCGCGGTACGCAAAGCAGGCAAGCTGGCCATGTTGAGCGACGGCCAGGTCTCGATGGGCCAAACCATCATGAAGGGTAATGCACGCAAGGTCCGCAGGATCGCCGGTGGCGATATATTGGCCGGGTTTGCGGGGGCAACGGCAGATGCCTTTACTCTGTTCGAGCGGCTCGAGGCCAAACTTGAGCGCCACCCGGGACAGTTGCAGCGTGCCGCTGTTGAACTTGCAAAGGACTGGCGTACCGAAAAATACCTCCAGAAACTGGAGGCCCTCCTGATCGTGGCCGACAAGGACATGACGCTGGTCATTACGGGGGCCGGAGACGTGCTTGAACCGGAACACGAAGTTGTCGCGGTGGGGTCGGGCGGAAACTATGCGCTCGCCGCCGCACGGGCATTGTACGACTATGAAGACGCCGCCGAAGTGATCGGCCGGAAGGCCATGCAGATTGCGGCCGACATTTGCGTCTACACCAACGCGAATTTCACGATTGAAACCCTCGACACCTGACCGCGCCGGGTCCGCGCGGTTTCGGCCCTGCGGACTGCGCCCGCCTGGAAGTAGCTTATGAAGAACCTCACACCCCGAGAAATCGTCGCCGAACTGGACCGCCATATTGTCGGGCAGGTCGGCGCGAAGCGTGCCGTGGCAATCGCCCTGCGCAATCGTTGGCGCCGCAAGCAGGCGCCTGAAGGCATCCGCGGCGAGATCACACCCAAGAATATCCTGATGATCGGACCAACCGGGGTCGGCAAGACGGAAGTGTCCCGCCGCCTCGCCAAGCTTGCCAACGCGCCGTTCCTGAAGGTCGAGGCGACGAAATTCACGGAAGTCGGCTATGTCGGGCGGGACGTGGAACAGATCATTCGGGACCTCGTCGAAGCCGCAGTCGGGATGGTCAGAGAGCAGAAGCGGGCCGGGGTCGAAGACCAGGCGCGCGATGCGGCCGAAGAACGGCTGCTGGACGCATTGGTGGGCGAAAGCGCCCAGCCTTCGACACGAGAGAGCTTCCGCAAGAAGCTCCGCACCGGCGAACTGGACGACAAGCCGATCGATATCGATTTCTCCGAATCATCCAATCCTATGCAGATGATGGACATCCCCGGACAAGGCGGGTCGATGGGGATGATCAACCTGTCGGAAATCCTCGGCAAGGCGATGGGGGGGCGCACAAAGCGTGTCCGCACGACGGTTCAGGACGCCTATCGTCCCCTGCTGGAGGAAGAAGCCGACCGTTTGCTCGACGAGGATACCATCGTGCGTGAGGCCGTATCGGCGGTTGAAGAGGACGGTATTGTGTTCCTCGACGAGATCGACAAGGTGGCAGCGCGGAAGGACCGAGGCGGCGCCGATGTCAGCCGTGAAGGCGTTCAGCGCGACCTGCTGCCATTGATCGAAGGCACGACAGTGTCGACAAAACGAGGCGCCGTGAAGACAGACCATATCCTCTTCATTGCATCCGGCGCCTTTCACGTCTCGAAGCCATCGGACCTGCTGCCGGAGCTTCAGGGCCGGTTGCCGATTCGCGTCGAACTTGAACCGCTGTCACGCGATGACCTGCGCCGGATTCTGGTCGAGCCGGAGGCTAGCCTGATCCGGCAATACGAAGCCCTCATGCACGCCGAGAACGTCAAGCTGGAGTTTGACGAGGACGCGATCGACCGGCTGGCGGACCTTGCTGAAGCAGTGAACAATTCCGTCGAAAACATCGGCGCACGGCGGCTGCAGACGGTGCTGGAAAGGCTGCTGGACGAGATCAGCTTTGACGCGCCGGACCGTGCCGGCGAGACGGTCAGGATCACCGCCGATTATGTCAACGAGCGGGTTGCCAGCCTTGCCGGGAACGCTGACCTGTCAAAATTCATTCTCTGAGCGTTCAGGCGCTTTCAGGATGATGTGGCGCGTCGCACCGGCATGTGCTTCTTGCCCCAGTCGCGCAATGTCATCAGGGCCGGCCCTATTTCCTGGCCTTTTTCGGTAAGGACATAGTCATACCGGCGCGGGCTGTCGGAATAAGCTTTCCGTTCGAGGATTCCTGCCTCCACAAGGCGCTTCAGCCTGTCTGCCAGAATGTGCCGGGTCATTCCGCTCGATTCAACGAACTGCTCGAAACGCGACATGCCCAGAAAGCAGTCGCGCAGGATCAACAATGTCCAGCGGTCCCCCAGCACCGACAGCGTGCGGGCGACGGGACACCAATTGCTCGATAGATCAGACCATTTCATGCGGCAGACGATAGACTGATTTTCTGGAAGTTCCAAAGCGGCATGCGCAATTGCCCTGGCGCACCGTTTCGATCAGGCTTCAATACCTGCCGCGAGCGCCAGGTCTGCCAGCGAAACTTCGGGGCGCGGACCGAAATGGCTGATGACTTCAGCTGCCGCGATATGCCCGAGGCGGGCACATGTCGCGAGCGGCAACCCCCTGGCATAACCGAAAAGAAACCCTGCAGCGTACTGGTCACCGGCGCCGGTCGTATCGACCACTTTCGACACTGGCTCGGCCGGAATGGCGATAGGTTCGCCGTCTCCGATGACGACGGACCCCTTCTCGCTGCGCGTGACCGCAGCAATGGACGTATCGGCGCGCAAGCGCGCGATTGCCTCGTCGAAATCGCGGGTCTCGTAAAGCGACAGCAACTCTTCTTCATTCGCGAACAGGATGTCGACGTGTCCCTGCACGAGATGGAGAAAGCTTTCGCGGTGGCGGTCTACGCAAAAACTGTCCGACAGAGTCAGCGACACCAGGCGATCCGCCGCCTTCGCGATTTCGGACGCGTAGACAAAGGCGGTCTTGGCGTCGTCCTTGTCGAAGAGGTAGCCTTCCAGATAAAGAATCCGTCCGGCCCGAACGATATCCTCGTCCACGTCTGTCTTGGAAAACAGAACCGAGGCGCCGAGGAATGTATTCATGCTGCGCGCACCGTCATCATTCACGAAAATGATGCTGCGAGCCGTGGCCGGGCCGCCGACGAGGGGGTGGGTTGCGAACGGGACACCTGCGCCTGTCATTTCCGCGCGAAACTGACGGCCAAGCTCGTCGTCCGCCGTCTTGCCGATATAGGCAGCCGCACCGCCAAAGCTCGCTACGCCTGCGATCGTATTGGCACCACTTCCACCTGATGTGAGGATAGGGTCGACCGCTGCGGCCGTCAGGGCCTCGGCCCTCGGCTCGTCGATGAGGTTCATTGCATTCTTCTGAATGCCCCATTTGGCAAGAAATGCGTCATCTGTACTGGACAGTACGTCGACAATTGCATTGCCAAGCCCGACGACGTCAAAGCGAGTTGGGTTCATTCTTCTGGCCCCTAGATTTGCGAAGGCCGTCGATTGCCAGACTGACGCTCTGGACGCAACAGGCGCGCATGCTAAAGGAGCCGCCATGAAGATTGCTTATCTGGCCTGCTCAGACACGTTGCCCGGCTCTCCGACCCGGCGCACCGATGCATTCGAGCACGACCACATGATGACGGCGCTTGTGCCGGCTTTCGCCCGTCTCGGCATGACGGTGACGGACGTATCGTGGGATGATCCAGGCGCACGGTGGGAAGATTATGCTGCCGCCATCATCGGAACGACGTGGGACTACTGGGATCGCTCAGCGGAATTCCTCGACACGCTGGAACGGATCGAAGGCCTGACCCGACTGCTCAACTCGCCTTCGCTGGTCCGCTGGAACAGCCGTAAGACCTATCTTCGCGAACTCGAAGCGCGCGGCGTACGACTGATCCCGACTTTGTGGGTCGACCGGATGTCACCCGATGTCGCAGCTGGGGCTTTCGACACGTTCGGCAGCGACGATCTGGTATTCAAGCGCCAGATTGGCGCAGGCGCAAAGGACCAGCACCGCCTGGCGCGCGGCGCGCCGGTGCCGGACATGCCGCACCCGATGATGGTGCAGCCATTCCTCAGCACGATCCAGGATGAAGGCGAACTCAGCTTCATCTTTGTTGATGGCGTGTTCAGTCACGCGCTGGTCAAGCGTGCGGCATCCGGGGACTATCGGATCCAGTCGGCCTATGGCGGAATCGAAACGGCGATCACGCCAACCGAAGCAGACCTCGGCGCGGCCCGCGACGTACTCGGAAAGCTGGAATCACCGCCCCTCTACGCCCGGGTCGACATGCTGCGCGGCAATGACGGCGCGTTGCTTCTGATGGAGCTTGAACTGATCGAGCCCTACCTCTACCCGGTCGAAGGTCCTGAGCTCGGCGACCGGCTGGCCGAGGCGATGGCCCGGCGCTTGAGATAGCGCCGAGTCCGTTCGCCTCCGGCTGTGTCCTAGAATCCGTAGACCAGCGCGATCTTTGTCGCCGTGTCGGTGCTCTCGAAGCCGTCCGGCGGGTTGGTATCGTAGCGGACGTCAAACGACATCCGGGCCGATATCTTCTCCGACAGGGCGGCCGTTAGCGCGATGATGTTTCTCATCTGCGTCGACTCTCCGCTGTAGATGATGTCGGTCGCATCGCTCAGTTTGACGTTGTCATTGAATGCATAGCTGAACTCCGAACGTCCGACTGCACCGAAGGATGTTTCAGTCTCTGCAGGAATGATGAGGGCGGCGCCGACCGCATCCGTGGTAATCACACGCTTTACTTCGTCAATTTTCACGCCGGGCCCACCGCGGACAGTCCAGGTAAGCCTTTCGGAATCAAAGACGTGGTAGCCGAGTCCGAGGCCGAGGAACGAGCGGCTGTCGAAACCCGTGAACTGGTCCACTTCGTAAGACGCGCGTGTGAACGCAAACGCCTTGTCACTCACCTGCCTGTCGACGCTGCCGGCCACGAATACCCGATTGCGGCTTTCAATGCTGTCCTGTTCGCCATAGTCGAAGTTCGCTTCGATATTGTACGTCCAGAGCCCGTTCTTGTTCGCAAGGTCCATGCTTGCGCCGACGTCGGTGGCTTCACTGTTTCCGCTTGTGTAGCCTGCTGAAAGCGACGCCTCGCCGCTCCAGCCGTCAACTTCCTCCGCTGCCGCCGAAAATGGCATGGCCGCACACGCCGCGGCCAGAGCGATTGATGGCAACCATCGTGTGAACTGTCCCATGGTCTGATTCTCCCTCGGTAAATTGATGGGGGACACAATAGGCGTCGCAGCCAGCAGACAACCCTGCCGCTGCTTTTTGCGGCGTTTGCTCAGGGGTTTCGCCCTGCGCCGGGCAGCGTCAGTTCGGCGCCTTCGGGCCCAGCCCGGAGACGGATGCAGGATCGGGCGTCTTGGGAGTAAATTTGCAGAGGGGCGAAATCACACACCGCCAGCATTCCGGTTTGCGCGCCTTGCAGACATAGCGCCCGTGCAGGATCAGCCAGTGGTGGGCACCTTTCCTGTAGGCGTCCGGAGTTGTCCGCTCCAGGCCCTGTTCGACTTCGTCCGGGGTTTTTCCGGGCGCAAGTCCTGTCCGGTTAGCCACCCTGAAAATATGCGTATCGACGGCGATCGTCGGTTCACCAAATGCCTCGTTGAGAACAACATTTGCCGTCTTGCGACCGACGCCCGGTAGCTGCATCAGCGCTTCGCGCGATCGCGGCACCTCGCCACCGAATGTCTCGTTCAGCATCCGGCTGAGGGCTATGACGTTTTTTGCCTTGTTGCGCCACAGGCCGATCGTCTTGATGTATTGCGCTACGCCCTCTTCGCCGAGTGCGATCATCTTGTCAGGCGTGTCGGCGACCGCGAACAGTTTTTCGGTTGCCCGGTTTACACCGACGTCGGTTGCCTGAGCTGACAGCGCGACCGCGACAACCAGCGTAAACGGGTTGCTGAACCTCAGTTCCGTCTTCGGGTCGGGGCGGTCTTGCGCCAGCGCCTCGTACAGTTCCGCGGCCTTTTGCCGTCCAAAGGTGCGATTCGCGCGTTTCTTCTTGCGGACGGGAGGTGTTGTTGAGACCATGCCCGGACTGTCTAAGTCCGACTGTGCACAACGCAAGACTGTACCAGGATTTCCACGATGGCCGAACAAGGCGATATCATCTATTTTGATGCCGTTCTGACACCCAACCGGTCGATGAGCCAAAGGGCCTTCACGATCGTGATGCTGGTTGTGGGTTGCGTCAGTTTCATCAACGGAATGCTCTTCGCGTCGATGGGCGCGTTGCCTGTCGTCGGCTTCTACGGACTGGACGCACTGGCGATCTATGTCGCTTTTCGCTGGTCATTCCGCCGCCAGCGGGAAGAAACACGCGTCACCGTGTCGGCACGCACCCTGACACTCGAGCACCACAAGGCGGACGGCACGACCAAGCGCGCCGAGATTCCCTCTGCATTCGCGCGGGTGGCGCTTGATGAGCCCCTGCTCCCGTCCAGCTGGCTTCGCATCGAACATGGACGCACCGCCTATGTCATCGGCCGATTTCTCACGCTTCCGGAGCGGAAATCGCTTGCTCAGGCGCTGAGAGCCGCCCTCATCAACGCCAGATCGGAACGCTATCCATCCTAACTGATAAATAATGACGCAGGCGTCATGGTTTTTTAAATCCGGCTATGGTAATTGTAGTTTGCAATTCAACTTGGCTGCCCCGCAGTGGGCAGTATCGGAGGAAAAACCATGGCTGCCGATACAGCACAGTCCATCGAACATCCCGCACTCAAACGTCCGAAGGTGTCGGACCGCGAGCCGCTCCACCCGGGCTACCTCCGGGTCGGGGATCCCGTCCCGCCTGCGTCGTCGCTGGATATCGAGACTTTTGACTTCATCGATCCGGAGATCTGGCGCCAGGGCAAGTATTGGGATCGCCTTGAGCGGTTGCGCAATGAAGACCCGCTTCACTTCACGCCTGACAGCTTCGCCGGACCTTACTGGTCGGTGACCCGCTATGAAGACATCATGGCGATCGATATTGACCATGCCCGCTTCTCGTCGAGCTGGGAACACGGCGGCATCACGCTTGGCCAACCTCTCGAAGACTTCGAAATGCCAATGTTCATCGCCATGGATGAACCGCGTCACGCCGAGCAGCGCCGGACTGTCCAGCCTGCTGTCGCGCCGAACATGCTCAAGGAATACGAATCCCTGATCCGGTCGCGCACGCAGGGCCTGCTCGACTCGATCCCTGTCGGTGAGCCCTTTGATTGGGTCGACCGTGTCTCGATCGAGCTGACCACGATGATGCTGGCGACCCTGTTCGATTATCCGTTCGAGCGCCGGCGCGACCTTACCCGCTGGTCGGACGTCGCAACCAACATGAACAATCCCGACATCTGTCCCGGTGGTGAGGAACAGTGGAAAAGGGAAATGATGGAATGTCTCACCACGTTCATGGGCCTGTTCCAGGAACGCGGCGCGATGCCGGAAAAGAACGATCTTATCAGCCTGCTCGCGCATGGTGAGAAGACCCGCAACATGACACCGATGGAACTGCTCGGAAACGTGATCCTGCTGATTGTCGGCGGTAACGACACGACGCGGAATTCCATGACCGGGTCGGTCTATGCCCTGAACAAGTTCCCGAGCGAGTATGAGAAGCTGAAGGCTGATCCGTCCCTGATCCCCAACATGGTGTCCGAAACGATCCGCTGGCAGACACCGCTGGCCTTCATGCGCCGTACGGCGACCGAAGACGTGGAAATGCACGGCAAGACGATCAAGAAAGGCGACCAGATCGCCATGTGGTATGTCTCCGGCAACCGCGACGAGCGCTTCTGGGACCGTCCGAACGACTATATCATCGATCGCAAGGATGCCCGCCGCCACATTTCGTTCGGCTTCGGCATCCACCGCTGTGTCGGCAATCGCCTCGCCGAGTTGCAGCTGCAGATCCTGTGGCAGGAGATCATGGAGCGCTTCAGCCATATCGAAGTGCTGGACGAACCTTCGCTCACCTCGGGTGCATTCGTGAAGGGCTACACATGGATGCCGGTGATCTGCCATCCGAAGTAATGCGCCTTTGCTGTCCTAGCGCAAAGCCTGATAGACCTCCCGTCGAACCCAGACGGGAGGTTTTTTCATGGATGTTTCCAAGGCCGTAGAACAACGGATATCGACCCGGGCCTTCACGCCTGATGCATTGGACGAGGCGGAGGTCCGCGACTGGCTAGCCAAGGCCCAGCGCGCGCCATCCGGAGGAAACACTCAGCCCTGGCGGGTGATCGTGGTGACCGGAGACGCGCGTGACGAGGTGATCGCCAAGGCCGCGCCGATCCTGCGGGAGAACCATGCAGGCCAGCCAACGGACCGCCCGATTTACCCGAAAGACCTGTGGGAACCGCATGAGGCGCGCCGGCGGCGCGTGGGCGAAATGATGTATGAAGCCCTGGGCATCCCGAAGAGCGACCGTCCGGCCCGGATTGCCTGGTTTTCCAATAATTTCAAGTTCTTCGGTGCGCCTGTCGGCCTGTTCCTGGTGATCGACGAGCGGATGGGACACGGCCAGTGGGGCCACGCGGGCATGTACCTGCAAACGTTGGCCCTGCTGGCGGAAGAACGCGGCTGGGGCACCTGCATGCAGGAGTGCTGGGGTGTGCTGAGGCCCATGCTGAAGGCCCATTTCGAGCTCGGCGAAACAGAAATGGTGTGGTGCGGAATGGCTGTCGGCCATCCAGACCGGTCGCATCCGGTCAACACGCTTCGGGCGGAGCGTGCGAGCGTGGACGAAATCGCGGACCTGCGGGGGTTCTGAGGGGGCGTCAAGGGTGGGGGGCGTGTGCGCCCGGGCCAACTCGCCAGCGCCCGTGGGCGTGGCAAGGGCGTGCCGTGGGCGCCTTCGGGCCGGGCCTGCTGTATTTTCGTCCAATTGCTGCCGCATCGCGATGGTCTGCTGGTTTCATGATCACGCGCCGCGCTGCTCTTTCCGGCCTTCTCGCGCTTCCGCTCGTCCCGAGCGGGTTCGATCAGACTGTCCTGCCATGGCAGACACGGCTGATCCGGGCAGCGCGCAGCCAGATCGGCGTGACGCGCTATTACGACCCCGCCTATGTGAGCCTTGCCTATCCGGACGGGGACGTCCCCCGCGAGCGAGGCGTGTGCACGGATGTCATCGTCCGTGCCTATCGGGATGCCTTCGACCTCGACCTGCAGAGCCTGGTGCACAGGGACATGGCCGCTGCGTTTGCTGTTTATCCGAAGACGTGGGGGCTCAGTCGGCCGGACCGGAACATCGATCACCGGCGGGTTCCCAATCTTGAAACCTATTTCCGCCGGCATGGAACCGAGTTGCCCGTCCCTGCCCGGCTGGCCGACTGGCGCGCAGGAGACCTGTACACGATGCGCCTGGGCGGGAACCTGCCCCATATCGGCATCGTGTCAGACCTGCTGACCCCGATGGGCCACCCTTACATCATCCACAATATCGGACGCGGCACGTCCGAAGATGACGTGCTGGGGCTGTATGACAATGAACGGTGTTTCCGCCTGAAGCCGCCGGGTGCTGGGGCCTAGTCCTCGTCGTCCCAGTCGTCCATTGGGCGATCAGGCGTCCGCGGCTGGGCTGCGAGCCGGATCACCGCCGCCTTGACCGATGCACGGTCGAAGTCGTCTTCCTCTTCAGCGGCTCTTTCAGGCGCACGCAGGTAAGTGAATGCGCTGACGGTTCCCTCATCGTCCTGATCGTCAGCCTCGTCGAGCGCTTCGGAAGCCACTTCGGGTTCAGGCACCTGCCCTGCTTCGCCCTCTGTGA
Organism: Hyphomonas johnsonii MHS-2; assembly: GCF_000685275.1. Classification (GTDB taxonomy): domain Bacteria; phylum Pseudomonadota; class Alphaproteobacteria; order Caulobacterales; family Hyphomonadaceae; genus Hyphomonas; species Hyphomonas johnsonii. Next base: position 975,733 of record NZ_ARYK01000001.1, on the reverse strand, counting down.
TCGCGTTTTCTTCAGCTTCCGGCTCGGCAACGGTCTCGTCAGCCTCGTCCATGTAGTCGGTGACAAAGGAGTCGACGGATTCGACGTCAGCAGAATCCTCGATCAAGGTGTGCTCTTCGTTCAGCGCCTCCTCGTCCGGCATCTGGAAACCGGATGGAATGACGTCCGACAGGAGCCCTTCGGCTTCAAGGTCTGCCTTGCCGGGCAGCGTGTCGAGGCTTTCGAGTCCGAAATGCTCGAGGAATGCGTCAGTCGTGCCATAGGTCATTGGCTGGCCCGGGGTCTTGCGCCGCCCCTTGATCTTGACCCAGCCGGCTTCCATCAGCGTGTCGATGGTCGTCTTGGCGACAGCGACACCACGAACAGCTTCGATCTCGGCGCGTGTCACGGGCTGGCCGTAGGCGATGATGGCGAGTGTTTCGAGCGCGGCCTGGCCGAGGCGCTTTTGCACCTGGCGTTCCTCGACGAAGAGATAGGAAAGGTCCTGCGCTGTCTGGAACCGCCATTTCCCGGCGACCTCGATCAGATTGACGCCTCGTTGCGCATAACTGGCGCGCAGGGCCATCAATACTTCACCTGACTCAACGCCGTGTGGCAGAATTTCGGAAATCTGTTCCGCAGAGAGGGGCTCGCCTGCCGCAAACAGGACAGCTTCGGCGCGCCGGATACCTTCCGACAAGGCTTCGTCCGCGCTGCCCGCAAGGGCCGCTTCCGAACGCTTGTAGGCGAAGGACAGCTGGGCAATCGGGTCCCGCGTCTCTTCAAGTGGTTCATCCGTCATCTGGTACTTCTCAAGCGGTTGCATCTGTGACCTCCCCCGAGGTGGTTCCTGCGTTACGCAGGTAAAGTGGCGCAAAGTGGGCGTCCTGGCGGACATCCATCTCTCCGTCGCGTGTCAGCTCCAGCACAGCAGAAAACACGCTGGCAGTGACTGACCGCGGCGGCAAATCGGCATCGATATCCGTCATGCAGGTGCGGATGTCGTCAAGGCTGGACCATTGGTTCAACTGCGCGCGTAACGCACGCAGGTTGGTACGGGCAAGCTCCAGCGGCAGAACGAACTGCTGCTCGATCCGGTGCGGCGCTGCCTTTTCCTTGCGGTCACGGATCCCGCCGAACGCCTGCGTCAGATCGTATAGCGAGGCCTTGAATTCGGTATGTTTGACAATCCGCGGCTGTTCGGGCCGGCCGCGGAGAAAAATGACATTGTTCAGAATGGGTCCGGCCTCAAGCTCTTTCACCGCGACTCGCATCGCCTCGAGGCGTTTGAGGCGGAACGCCAGCCGCTCTGCCATTTTTTCGCCGCTTGGCTCGTCATCACCCGCCTTTTCAGGTTTGGGCAGCAACAGGCGGGATTTCATGAAAGCCAGCCAGGACGCCATCAGCAGGTAGTCGGCCGCGAGATCGATCCGCTTTGACTTGGCGTCCTCGATAAACCCCAGGTACTGGACCGCCAGATCGAGGATCGAGAGATGGAGCAAGTCCACTTTCTGGCGCCGGGCCAGTTCAAGCAGCAGGTGCAACGGCCCTTCATAGCCGTCGACGTCGACGCGGAAGATGTCTTCCGCTTCGGCGTCCTGCGCGTCAGCCGACAGCGCGTCGATGGAGATGACCTCGGGCGTCATGCGACCGCCCGGAAGTTTGGAAACAGCTCGTCGAAACGGGCCCACCCGGCCGCGACATCGAAGGGCTTCTCGCTGGCCGCCATTGCTTCTGCGCGCTCAGCGCGTGCCAGCGGCTTTCCGGCCAGGACCGGCGCCGCCTCAGCGACTTCGCGCATTTCGGAGAGGATGTCGTCCGGCGCTTTCAGGAAGCCCGAGCAATGCAGCAGCACGTCACAGCCGGCCGCAATCGCGCCATGCGCGCGGTCGGTCAGGCTTCCGCCGAGTGCTTTCATCCCCAGGTCATCCGTCATCAGCAGGCCATCAAATCCGATTCGCTCGCGAATGACCCCCTGAATCAGCTTTGGCGACAGTGTTGCCGCCACACCGGCGTCAATTGCGTCATAGGAAATATGGGCCGTCATCGCCATCGGCGCGTCAGCGAGCCGGGCAAAGGCGTCGAAATCCTTCGCCAGTTCGGCCTCGCCTGCGGTGACCCGCGGCAATTCGAGGTGGCTGTCCGCCATGGACCGGCCATGCCCGGGTATGTGCTTGATTACGCCCGCAACACCGCCGTCGGCGAGGCCGTTCAGGGCCGCGCCCGCGAGCGCGGCAACGGTCTCGGGATCGTTGCCGAATGCCCGGTCGCCAATGATGTCGTGCGCGCCCGGGACCGGCAGGTCGACGACAGGCGCACAATCGGCATGGATCGCCATGGCACTGAGTTCGGCAGCGATCAGGCGATGCCCCAGCCAAGCCGCTTCCAGACCGCGTTCGCGATCCTGCCGGTAGAGGATGGAATAGTCTTCGCCGCGAGGAAACAGTGGCCATTCCGGCGCCTTGAGGCGGGCCACACGGCCACCTTCCTGATCGATGAAGACGAGACAGGGTCGACCGACGGCGTCCCAGATCGAATCAACGAGCTGGCGGACCTGCACCCTGGACACGCAAGACCGGCCCATGAGGATCACGCCCCAGGGCGTGTGCGCTGACAATAGCGCCCGCTCGTCGGGTGTGAGCTCCGGTCCGGAGACGCTGAGGATACAGGCTTTGATCACTATCCGGTCACCACAATGCAATTTTCGCCGGAAGCCTTCAGGGCATCGCAGAAGGCTGTTGCCTCTGATCTCTCGGCAAATGAGCCGACGCGCAAGCGGTAAAAGACACCCTTCGCACCAAGATCAGCACGCTGGATATGTTTTCCGGACCCGCGATACAGGTCCGGTCGTTCGCTGGCAGCCTTGCGCCAGGCCGATTCGGCGGCCTCTTCGGAGCGGAACGCCGCGATCTGCACGAGGAACGCCCCGTCTGCGCTAAACGCAAACTGCTGGTCAGTGATCGTGGGCGTCATGTTCAAGGTGCGCGTTGGCGTCGGCACGGTCGATGCCGCCGCAATTGCAATGTCCTCATCCGATTCGGCGGGCCGGCGGTCGAGATCAGCCAGTTCACGCACCTGGTCGGCCACATCAAGCGGCATGCCGTTATCGGGGTCGGTGCCGGCAGCCGCGGACGAATCCAGGCCCGGGCGCAGCTCTATTGGCGGCCCACCCTGCAGCATATCGCTCGGTCCGCCTGCAATATCGGAGGTGTCGCTGGCAGGCCGGTTCGATGCGTCCATCTGGTCGTAGAACCGCTTGTCGGTATCAGGAACCGCGACGCCGCCCCGGTCTTCGGGTGTCCGCTTGTAGGGCTGGGCGTCGGCGATCACGCTGGGGATGCCTGCGCTACTGCTCCGGACACCCTGGCGATAGGTGTTCCAGACGACTGCGCCGAACACCAGCAGGACGCCAATCGCCAGGGCCAGGATGAGCGGTCCGCGCGCCGTTTCATCGTCGCGGATCTCGAATCCCCGGTAATCATCGTCAAATGGAGCGTAGTTGCCGCTTCCTGTGCGAGATTTGCCCATGGAATATTTCCCTCAGAATTATGTCGTGAGGTTAATATTAGAGGGCGTTTCGTTAATGACGCTTGAAGATTACAGCCGTTTTGCAGTGCGCAGCAGGCGCCGTTGCTTAACAACTGCCAAGCATCGGGCGGGTTTCAATGGAGTCCTGACGGGTCGAACAGGCGGCGATGTTCTTCGATGGCGAACGAATCGGTCATTCCCGCGATGTAATCGCACACGATGCGGGCCCTGCGGGCACCGATCACCTGTGTCGCGTCCTGGCGCCAGGGATCCGGCAGGGTTTCCGGCTCAGCCAGGAAGATGTCGAACAGGTCCGCGAGGATCCGCTTGGCCTGGCTGCGCATCCGGTTGACCTTGTAATGCTTGTACATGCGCTCGTGCAGGAATGCCCTGAGCGGGCGCTGGCGGGCCTCAAGTTCCGGCGAGAAGGCCACCAGCGGCTCGGTCAATGCGCGCACCTCTGCGGCACTGGCAGGCCGTTGCAGCTGGATCCGGCGCGTTGTCTCGCCAATCAGGTCATTGATCCAGATGCCGATCAGGCGCCGGACGGCCTCGTAGGTCACCATCCGGTCGGTGAGGTGAGGGTATTCAAGCTGCACGCCGCGAAATGCGTCGCCGACCACCGGGATGCCCATCAGGTCCTCGATGACGAACAAGCCGGACGCGATTCCGTCATCGATGTCATGGTTGTTGTACGCAATGTCGTCAGCCAGCGCGGCGACCTGGGCCTCGGGTCCGGCGAACTGGTCCGGCTCGAGGTCCGCCAGGTAGGGAAAGTCGCGGAAAGCGGCAGGAAGGCTGGATATGGGCGTGTCCGGGCCGGTCACGGGGCCATTGTGCTTCACGAGGCCCTCGAGCATTTCCCAGCTGAGATTGAGCCCTTCGAAGTTCGGGTAGCGCACTTCCAGCTTGGTGACGATTCGCAGCGTCTGGGCGTTATGGTCGAAGCCGTCATAGCCCTTCATGCAGGCGTCGAGCTGGTCTTCGCCGGCATGGCCGAACGGGGGATGGCCGAGGTCGTGGGCAAGCGCCAGCGCTTCGGCTAGGTCTTCGTCCAGGTGCAGGGTGCGTGCGACGCTGCGGGCAATCTGCGCCACTTCCAGAGAATGGGTCAGCCTTGTGCGGTAATGATCGCCCTCGTGGGCCACAAACACCTGTGTTTTCTGCTTCAGCCTGCGGAAAGCGGTGGAGTGAACGATCCTGTCGCGGTCACGCTGAAACGGCGTGCGCGTGGCCGATGGCGCCTCGGAAAAGAAACGGCCCCGACTGTCTTCGAAGCGCGTCGCAAACACTGCTCTCTTTTCCATTGGCCAATTAGTCCCTATCTTGTGTGGTATGAGTACCCTTACAGCCCCTGATGTGACCCTGTCGGCCTCCGCTGCCAAGCGGATTAACGCGATTCTGGCGAAAGAAGGCGGCGCAGCCTTCCTGCGCGTGGCGGTTGAGGGCGGCGGATGTTCCGGCTTTTCCTACAAGTTCGACTTTGCCGACGCCGCCAACCCTGACGACGTGGTGATCGAACGCGATGGCGCAAACGTCCTGATTGACGAAATGAGCCTCGAATTCCTGCACGGCGCGGAGATCGATTTCTCGACCGAACTGATCGGAGCGGCCTTCAGGATCAACAACCCGAACGCAACGGCCGGGTGCGGTTGCGGAACCAGCTTTTCGGTCTGACCTGACGTAACGTCGATCTCGCATGTTTCCCGGCTCGGGCTTAGGGTGTCTTCCGAGGAGGACGCCCCATGCCTAAAGCGAAACCGTTCCGGATCGAGGTTCCTGACGCCAAGATCGAGGCGATCCGGGAACGCGTCGAAAACTACACGTGGTTTCCGGCGCCCGCCAATGAGCAGGGCTTTGCCTATGGCATGTCCACGCCGGTGATGAAGGACCTGCAGCGCTACTGGCTTAGCGGCTATGACTGGCGCACTGCCGAGACCGACCTGAACCGCTATCCCAGCTACAAGGCCGACGTCGACGGCCTGGAAATCCATTTCATCCACGTCGTGGGAGAGGCCGGCGGGTCGCGGCCCCTGTTGCTGACTCATGGCTGGCCCGGATCGTTCTACGAATTCTGGGAAGCGGTCGGCCCCCTCGCCTTTCCGAGCAAGCATGGCGGCAAGGCGGAAGATGCGTTCGATCTCGTTATCCCCTCACTTCCCGGTTACGGTTTTTCCGAAAAGCCGGCATCTCCCCTCGGCCAGCGGGCGACAGCGAAGCTGTGGAACACGCTGATGCAGGACGTGCTCGGCTATGAGACCTACCTGGCCCAGGGCGGCGATTGGGGCGGGCTGGTCACGTCCTGGATTGGACTCGATCATGGCACGGTCGACGGCAAGGGAGGCTGCAAGGCCATCCACCTGAACATGATCGGCTTCCGGCCATCGGCCGCGACTCCACCAAACAAGGAAGAGGTCAACTGGCTGACAGAGCGGCAGGCCGCGATGCAAACCGGTGGTGCCTACTTCATGGAACAGGCGACAAAGCCGCAGACGCTGGCCATGGCCCTGATGGATTCGCCGATGGGAACAGCCGCCTGGATCATCGAGAAATTCCATGGCTGGTCAGACCTCAAGGACGGCGACCTGTTCAGTGTCTACAGCAAGGACCAACTGTTGACGAACGTGATGATCTATCTGGTCAATGACGCGATCGCGACTAGCGTCTGGTACTACAATGCCTTCCTGCAGGAGGGCGGACTCGAATTGCCGGAGGGTGTCCGTTGCGAGACGCCGACGGCATTTGCCAACTTTCCGGGCGAGGAGATTTATGCGGCGCCGCCGCGCACATGGTGCGACCGCGCCTATAATATCACCCGGTGGACAGACATGCCGCGCGGCGGTCATTTCGCTGCGATGGAAGCGCCGGACCTGTTTGTGGAAGACGTGCGGGCCTGGGCCCGAGAAGCCGGTTAGGCAGTTGAGCCGGCGCGCAGGTCGTTGCCGACATTCTGCAGCACGGCATTGACGAACTTGGCCTCGGTCTCGTCAAAGAAATCGTATGCCAGTGAGACATATTCATCGAGAATGACCGCGTTCGACAATTCCTGATGCGCAATGAATTCGGCCGCGCCGGCGCGAAGAATGGCGCGCGTTGTCGCGTCGAGGCGGGTGAGTTTCCACCCGTCAGCCAGCCGGGCGAGGATCGCGGTATCAATGGCGGCCTGATGTTCGATGACGGCATTCAGGATGGCCTTGAACAGGTCGGGATCGGCTTCTTCGACTGGCTGTTCGTCCGGGCCGATGCCGAGGCGATCTTCCATGAAGGCGCGGATCGTCGCCTTGGCAGACTTTTCCGTCTGTTCCATTTCATAGAGAGCCTGCACAGCGGCCAGCCGTGCGCCTGCCCTGCGGGCACGGATGACTTCGAAAGGTATTTTCTGCTGGCTCAACCGATGAGTTCCTTGCGGAACTTGATCATGGCAAGGCAGGCTTCTGCCGCATCCTTGCCCTTGTTCTTCTGCTTGCGGTCGGCGCGCACCCAGGCCTGGTCCTCGTTCTCGACCGTCAGGATACCGTAACCGATCGCCTGGCGACGCTGCACGATGAGGTCCATCAGGCCGCGAGCGCTTTCGCCGCAGACATAGTCATAGTGGGATGTCTCACCGCGGATGACGCAGCCGAGTGCCACAGCGCCGTCAAATCGGCCACTATCGGCCGCCATGGCGATGAGGCCGGGCAATTCGAAAGCGCCGGGCACTTCCATGACCGTTACCTTGGCGCCGGCGGCTTTCAGCGCTTCCATTGCGCCAAGCTCCAACTCGTCGCTGATATGCTTGTAGTATCGCGAAATAGCGATGAGTACGCGGTCCGCCATCAGTTGGTCTCCTCGTTCAAACGGCGCCAGCCCTCTATGGTCAGGCCGTATCCGTCAAGCCCTGCAACGCGGGTGGGCTGCGTATCGGACAGGAAGATCATCTTGCGGACGCCGAGTTCGCGCAAAATCTGAGCACCGATACCGTATTCGCGCAGGGGCGCCGAGGGATCGCGGGGGGTTTCGGACTTCAGCCCGAGGCGTTGGGCCAGCGCGTTGGGGTGCATGGTATTGACGAAGACGATGACACCTGGCGCTTCGGCCTCGGCAATGATGCGCATCGCCTTTTCAACGAGTCCCTGGCGTGGACCGGTCTCTCCAAGGATATCCGACAGCACATCGGGTTGATGCACCCGCACGATCGTCGTCGAATCCGGTTTGATTTCACCGTGAACGACCGCGAGGTACTCGGAATTGTCGAGCGCATTTCGGAAGCAGACCGTCTTGAAGCCGTCCCCATAGGTCGAATTCAGGACAGACTCGACGCGGCGCTCAAGGAAGCGGTCGTTCTCGCGGCGCCAATGGATCAGGTCCGCAATCGTGCCGATCTTCAGGTTGTGGAACTGCGAGAATGCAACGAGGTCCGGCAAGCGGGCCATGGAACCGTCATCTTTCATGACCTCGCAGATCACGCCGGCCGGGTAGAGGCCCGCCATGCGCGAGATATCGACCGCCGCTTCAGTGTGCCCGGCGCGCACGAGCGTGCCGCCTTCCTTCGCGATCAGCGGGAAGACGTGCCCCGGAGAGACAATGTCATCGTGGTCAGCAGTGGGATCGATGGCGACTGCGATAGTGCGGGCGCGATCATGCGCGGAAATACCGGTGGTGACACCCTCTTTTGCCTCGATCGAGACGGTGAAGGCAGTCTGCATGCTCTCCCGGTTGTTGCGGGTCATCGGATCCAGGTTGAGCGTACGGGCACGCTCCGGGGTCATTGCGAGGCAGATCAGGCCGCGCCCATGACGGGCCATGAAATTGACATGCTCCGGCGTCGCAAAATTTGCCGGGATGATCAGGTCTCCCTCGTTCTCGCGGTCGTCGGCGTCGACAAGTATGAACATGCGGCCGTTGCGGGCCTCTTCGATGATTTCGTCGATAGAAGAAATCGCGTGCTGGAATTCGTCAGACATTGTGGGAGGGCCCTTCCGGCGCGTCGGCGCCCATCATGCGCGCCACATAGCGTGCCAGCATGTCGATCTCAAGGTTGACGCGGGAACCGGCTGACAATTCCGAAAGGGTCGTGACGTTCCACGTGTGGGGAATGATCGCCAGCTGGAAATCACCATTCGGAAGAGCGGCAGCGACGGTCAGCGAAACGCCGTTGATCGCGGCCGAGCCCTTGGTTGCGAAATAGCGTGCGATGGCAGCGGGCGGACGAATGGTGAGACGCCAGCTCTGGCCCTCCGGCTCGATCGAGACCACCTCGCCCACACCGTCGACATGGCCAAACACGAAGTGGCCACCCAGCTCGTCGCCCAGCTTCAGGCTTTGTTCGAGGTTGACGCGCGAGCCGACGGTCCATTCACCGAGGACGGTCTTCGACAGGGTTTCCGGAACGGCCTCGACGGCGAACCATGCGCCGCGATCCCCTGGCCCCCTGTCGACAACCGTCAGGCAGACGCCTGCGTGGAGGATTGACGCCCCCATCGCGATGGCGTCCAGCGGGTAGCCGCTTTCGACTTCGAACCGTGTCAGACCATTGCGGACTTCCGCGCGGCGGACCGTTCCGACATCCGTGACGAGACCTGTGAACATCCGGCTAGGCTTTCCTGCTGGGACTTATGCTAATTTCGAACATAAGTATCCAGAACGTCATCTCCAATCCGTTCCGTTGCGACAGGGCGCCAGCGTGACGCACCGGCAAGATCGGACAGGCCGAGGCTCCCGAGGGCTGGCAGGCCGTCTCCCCCGATCAGGATCGGGGCGCGGAACCAGGCAATTTCATCGACGAGACCCGCCCGGACAAACGACGCCGCGAGCGTACCACCGCCTTCAAGGAGAATGGTGCTTATGCCCTCCACCTCGGCCCGTTGCACGAACGCATTGGCGTCGACCCGGATACCGTTGCCGCATTTCCAGATGGCGACACCGCTCGCTGCAAGGATGTCCTGCGGCTGGCCTGCCGTGACCACGACGACCGGGCCCGCCGACAGGGACTGGACCAGCCGCGAATTCTTCGGTGTGCGGCCAGAGGAATCGGCCACGATTCGGATGGGTTGGGTCTTGGGCATCGGCACGGTGCGGGCGGTCAGCAGCGGGTCGTCAGCCAGGACTGTCCCTATGCCGACAAGGACAGCGTCGTGGGCCGCCCGCAATTCGTGGGCGCGTGCACGCGAACCGCTGGAGGTGATCCATTGGCTGGTGCCATCCGACAGGGCGATGCGCGCATCAAGCGACGTAGCGATCTTGAGGGTAATCCTCACGCCACTCATGTGTCCTCGAAATCTTCTTCTTCGAGGGCCGTCTTCTCGATGAACTGCGCGAAGTCACTCGGGTCCTTGAAGTCACGGTAGACGCTTGCGTAGCGGACGTACCCGACCGGATCGACACGCTTGAGCGCCTCCATCACGAGTTCGCCGACTTCCGACGATTGCACTTCCGGTTCGCCACCGCTTTCCAGCTTGCGCACGATTCCCGAAACCATCTGGTCGATCCGGTCACGATCAACCGGCCGCTTCCTGACGGCGATGGATATCGAGCGGGACAGCTTGTCACGCTCGAACACGGACCGCTTGCCGTCGCGCTTGATTACGACGATCTCGCGCAACTGCACGCGCTCGAAGGTTGTGAAGCGGGCACCGCAACTTTCGCACACGCGGCGGCGCCGGACGACCGTATCGTCCTCGGCGGACCGGCTGTCTTTGACTGCTGTGTTTTCGGAGCCGCAGAATGGACAACGCAAGATGGATCAGGCTCCAAGACCGTTATAGATTGGGAACTGCGCCGTCAGCGCCTTCACTTCCGCGCGGACCTTGTCCTCGGTGGATGAACTTTCGCCGCCGGCCACCGCGTCCATGATCTCGCAGATCCACTGGCCGACCTGGGTGAATTCCGCTTCGCCAAAGCCGCGTGTCGTGGCCGCCGGCGAGCCGACACGGATGCCGCTGGTGATGGTCGGCTTTTGCGGATCGAACGGCACGCCATTCTTGTTGCAGGTGATGTAGGCGCGTTCCAGCGCCTGCTCTGCATCGCGCCCCGTGACGTTCTTCGGCCGCAGGTCGATCAGGGCCAGGTGCGTATCCGTGCCGCCGGAGACGACATCGAGCCCGCCCGCCTTGCAGGCCGCTGCGAGGGCTTGCGCGTTGGCAATGACCCGTGCGGCGTAGGTCTTGAACTCAGGCGTCAGGGCTTCACCGAATGCAACAGCCTTGGCGGCGATCACATGCATCAGCGGGCCGCCCTGGATGCCCGGGAAGATGGCCGAGTTGATCTTCTTGGCGATCGCTTCGTCATTGGTCAGGATCATGCCACCGCGTGGCCCGCGCAGGGTCTTGTGCGTCGTGGTCGTGGCGATGTGCGCATGGTCCAGCGGGTTCGGGTGGGCGCCGCCTGCGACGAGACCTGCGAAGTGAGCCATGTCGACGAGGAAGATCGCGCCGACTTCGTCAGCGATATCGCGAAACTTCTTGAAGTCGATCTGGCGCGGGTAAGCCGATCCCCCTGCAATGATCATCTGCGGACGATGCGCCTTGGCGAGTCGTTCGACTTCGACGAAATCAATCCGGTCGTCTTCGCGGCGCACGCCATACTGAACCGCATTGAACCATTTTCCGGACTGGTTGGGCTTGGCGCCATGTGTGAGGTGACCACCTGCATCGAGGCTCATGCCGAGGATCGTGTCGCCCGGCTTGATCATTGCCTGGAACACGCCCTGGTTGGCCTGGCTGCCCGAATTCGGCTGCACGTTGGCAAAACCACAATTGAACAGCGCCTTCGCACGCTCGATTGCCAGGTTTTCCGCAATATCAACGAACTCGCAGCCACCGTAGTAACGCCGGCCCGGATAGCCTTCTGCATACTTGTTCGTCAGGATCGATCCCTGCGCTTCCAGCACTGCGCGTGAGACGATATTCTCGGAGGCAATCAGCTCGATCTGTTGCTGCTGGCGCGAGCCTTCCTTTTCAATGGCTGCGAACAGTTCCGGATCCCGATCGGCCAATGACTGCGTGAAAAAGCCGCCCGTATCGAACTGCGCCGGAATTGCCGTATCCGCCATGAGAATCTCCTAATGTCAGGGTAATTAGGTCTTTACGCCGCCCACGGTCGGCCCGCAACCACGACCATCGGTTCTTCTTCCAATGAATCACTTGCCTCAATCTTGCAGTCCTGTATCAAATATTGCGGGGAATTACTTGGATTTATATGGTAACTCGATTTGTCGAGTTCTGTTTTCTTGGTAGAGACACTTCGGTTACAGCAAACATGCGCGGTATGAAATGAGCGAGATAGACGACACGGACGTATTGCAAATGACTGCGGAGATCGTGTCGTCTTTCGTTGCAAACAATACAGTTGCAGCTGACGGGCTGGCGGACCTCATCAAGTCGGTTCATCTCACAATTGCAGAACTGTCAGGCGGCGCGCCCGCGGCAGTTGAAAAGCCGGAACCCGCTGTATCCATTGCAAAATCTGTCACGCCTGAATACCTGATCTGCCTGGAAGACGGTCGCAAGCTGAAGATGCTCAAGCGCTATCTCAGGTCACGCTACGACCTGACACCGGAAGAATATCGCACGCGCTGGGGCTTGCCGGCGGAATATCCCATGGTCGCGCCCAACTACGCAAAACTGCGGTCCCAGCACGCCAAGGACATTGGACTCGGCAAGAAAAAGTAGAAACCGGTAAAGTATTCAAAGCAGTCCGGTGAAACAGACCCGACTCAGGCCGCCTGCTCCAGCCCGAGTTGTTTCCAGACCGCGAGAATGGCGGCGACGAGCTCATCCATCATCACTTCGTCATGTACCGGGCTCGGCGTGAACCGCAGACGCTCCGTGCCGCGCGGGACGGTCGGATAGTTGATCGGCTGGACATAGATACCGAAATCGAAAAGCAGGGTATCGGACAACGCCTTGCAGCGCTCCGGGTCGCCCACGAGAAGCGGAACAATATGGGATGGCGAAGGCATGACCGGCAGGCCCGCGTCCATGAATTTCTGCTTCAGGAGCGCCGCTTTCGACTGATGGTCTGCGCGAAGGCGCCTGCCCTCGTCGGTGCGCAACTTGGCCACGCTGGCCAGCGCACCGGCGGCCATGACCGGACATGTCGACGTCGTGAATATGAAACCGGACGCCATCGACCGGATGGAATCAATGACTGTCGTATGGCTGGCGATGTAGCCGCCCATCACGCCGTATGCCTTGCCGAGCGTGCCTTCGATAATGTCGATCCGGTCTGCCAGGCCGAGCATTTCCGCCACGCCCGCCCCGTTCTTGCCATAGAGGCCCACGGCGTGGACTTCGTCGAGATAGGTCAGCGCGTTGAATTCATCGGCCAGATCGCAAATCTCTTCCATGCGTCCGAAATCGCCATCCATTGAATAGACGCTTTCGAATGCGATCAACTTTGGACGCGCCGGGTCATCCAGCTCGAGGAGCGCTCGCAGGTGATCGATGTCATTGTGCTTGAATATCCGCCGCTCAGCGCCGGAGCGCCGGATGCCTTCAATCATCGACGCATGATTGAGGGAGTCGGAATAGATGATCACGTCAGGCAGGATACGTCCAAGCGTCGAAAGCGTCGCTTCATTGGAGACGTAGCCCGATGTGAACAACAGGGCGCCCTCTTTACCGTGCAGGTCCGCCAATTCCTTTTCCAGCTCGACATGATACCGCGTCGTGCCCGAGATGTTGCGCGTGCCGCCGGACCCGGCCCCAAAACTGTCGATGGCTTCGTGCATGGCGTTGGCGACGTCATCGTCCTGCCCCATGCCCAGATAATCGTTGGAACACCAGATCGTGACCTCGCGTTCGCCGTCTTCAAAGCGCGCAGTCGCTTTCGGGAAACGTCCGCGGTGCCGGTGAAGGTCGATGAAGACGCGATAGCGACCTTCGCCGTGAATCTCGCCGAGCGCGTCTTCAAATGCCTTAAGATGTTTCATGACTGACGACTGCCTTTACAATATCTGGCGTCTAGTTAAGCCCGCGGGCGCAAAAAGGTAACCTCCAACCCGCCCACAGGATGATTTTGTCGCATCCTGACAGACACCCTAGGAATCATAACCGGGCGACTGGCGATCCAGCCGGCGCAGCAGCGCAGGCCAGGCCAGGCGGTTGGCCAGCACTTTCGTGCCTTCCGGGTTGCTTTGGCCCTTGACGACATCCTGAACGTCCTGTGGCGCGACAATCACGCCATCCCGTCCGGCCGAAAGCGCCCGGACCTGCATCGTGCACGCCCGCTCGAGGAAGAACATCCGCAGGAAGGTTTCGGCTGCCGTGCCACCGACGGACATGGTGCCGTGATTGTAGAGCAGCATCGTGCTCTTCTTGCCGAGATCCGCCACAAGGCGTTCGCGTTCGCCGAGGTCCAGCGCGACGCCTTCATAGTCGTGGTAGGCGAGGTCATGGCGCACCAGCATGGACGTCTGGCTGAGCGGCATCAGGCCTTCCTTCTGGCACGAGACAGCGACGCCATCATCGGTGTGGAGATGCATCACCACATGTGCATCGTCGCGCGCCGCGTGCACGGCCGAGTGGATCGTGAAGCCGGCCGGATTGATGAAATACTCGGTTTCCTGGATCACGTTACCTTCAAGATCGACCTTGACGAGGGACGACGCGGTAATCTCCTCGAACAGCATGCCATAGGGATTGATCAGGAAGTGATGTTCCGGGCCGGGCACACGATGGGAAATATGGGTGAAGATCATGTCGTCCCACCCGTACAGCGCGACGAGCCGGTACATCGCTGCCAGATCAACGCGCGCCTGCCACTCTTCCGCGGAAACCGAATTGCGAACCTGAATGTCCTGTGCGCCGTCTGCCATCTGTCTATCCTCCATTGGTTCACCAAAACTAACGGATTACGGCCCGCGATGCCAGTCAAACTTGACACCCGCGTCACCAAACCGCTGATTCACGCGACAGCCCGCGGTGTAACGGAGGGGAAATCCTTGACGGCGCGTCCAACGCCGTCGACATGTGGGCGTGATGACACTGCCCCGCCTTTCATTCTATGCCTCGAAGCGCCCGGAAGCCCAGGCCGCGCTTCCGGACCTGCGGCGTCGCTATGGCCAGGTGCCCGAACAGGATGCTGACGTGATCGTCGCAATCGGCGGCGACGGCGCCATGCTCGACACGCTGCGCCGGCGGTTCGACGACAACAAGCCGGTCTACGGCATGCACCGCGGCACGGTCGGCTTCCTGATGAATGACTACAGCGAAGATGACCTGATCGAACGCATCGATACCGCGACGAAGGCCACGCTCGTGCCGCTCAGCATGGAAGCCAGGGACATCAAGGGCAAGGTGCACAAGGGCCTGGCCATCAATGAAGTATCCCTGATCCGGCAGACTGCCCAGTCGGCACGCCTGAAGATCACGGTGGACGGCCGCGTCCGGATGGAGGAGCTGACCTGCGACGGCGTGATGGTGGCGACGCCTGCCGGTTCGACGGCGTATAACCTGTCGGCGCACGGGCCAATCCTGCCGATCGGGGCCAACCTGCTGGCCCTGACTCCCGTCAGCGCGTTTCGTCCACGGCGCTGGAAGGGGGCGCTGCTGCGCCACGATGCCGTCGTGGACATTGACGTCATTGCGCCCGACCGACGGCCTGTCGCGGCGGCCGCCGACAACCAAGAGGTCCGCGACATCGTCAGCGTGCGAGTACAGGAAGACAGCGCGCAGCGCCTGACGATGCTGTTCGATCCGGGCCATGCGCTCGATGAACGCATCCTGCGGGAACAGTTCGCTTTCTGAGGGCCAAAGCCGTTTGTCAGCAGAATTTTAAGGCTTACGATTTAGGAAGTCCCTGTAAACAAAGGGACGACCGATGTTCAGGAAACTCCTTGGCAAGATCCTGCCCGACGGCCGTTCGGTCGACAGCAATGCCAACCAGGCCCAGACGCCCGATATCTCGCGGGTGATCAAGATCCACAAGCCTGTCGCCCCTGTTGAAGACGAGGCAGAAACGGTGCTCGACGCCGATGCGCTTGCCTCAAAGGCGGAAGCAGCGATGGATTCGCTCGCCGGACAGTTCGAGACCTGGATGTCCATGGACCTTGGGCGCCTGATCGCGGCCTGGCAGGCAGCGCAGGAATCCGAAAGCGATCCGGAATGCTATCGCGCGCTTTTCACGGCCGCCCACAATATTCGGGGCGCGGCGCCGTCCTACGGCTATCCGGCAATATCCCGGCTCTGCGGATCGCTTTGCACCCTGCTTGAAGACACACGCCCGGGCGAGAATTCCGCGCTGATAAACCTGCATATCGAGGCCTGCCGGGCCGCATTCGGGTCCGTCGGGCGCGGTGAGTCTGCGCAATCGGTTGCCGACGCGGTGTGCGACGCGCTCGAGCGCCGGGTCGCGGTTGCCGCAAACGCCGCAGGCAACTGACCTAGACGTTCACGCGCGACAGGAGCTCGATCGTCTGCCCGTACCCGGCTTCCTCAGGGATGATGAGGCAGGCCTGCCCCGTCTCGTCCTTGCCCACCCTGGGCAGGACGCTGACGACGGGCTCTCTGGCATAGCGGCTTGCCGCATCGGCGACTGACGTCGCCCGTGCCAGCTTTCGCAAGTTCATGCGCGTCGGGAAGATGATCGTGGCCTTGCCTTCCAGTTCCAAATCCAGCGCCTCGTCCGCACCGAGCCACACGGCATCGGTTGTCTCGCGTCCGTCGTGCGCAGCGATCTGCTCAGGCGGCGCTGGCGCGAGATAGAAGTGTGTATCGAAACGCTTCGGCATCATTTCCGGCGTGATCCAGTGGCCAAAATGGACGAGGCTGTCGAGCGCAAGGACGAGTTCGTGCTGCCGGATCAGTTCCAGGAAACTCTCTTCGCGGCGATCAACAGGGCCCCGGTGAGGTGCCAACCGGGAGGAAATGTCCGGGCCGACCAGCGGTGCACCGGGGCCGCGATTGGCAACATGGCGGGCCAGCAACAAACCCGATTCCTCAAAGGCTTCCCTGACGGCTGCGATGCGCGCATCCTGCTGGACCGGGCCGAAATCCCCGTCTGTGAAAGCATCCCAGCCCGACTCTGAATCTTCCTCGCTGGCCTTGCCACCCGGAAAGACGAGCGCCCCGGCCGCAAAATCGATCTCGTAATGCCGCTTGACCATCAGGACCTGGGGCGCCGCCTGACCATCCCGGATGATCAGAACGGTCGCCGACAGGCGCGGTTCGGAGGGGGCATTGGTCATCTTGGTAACCTCGATTGATCAAATTTCAGAAAAATAGGTCTGACTGTCTGCGCGTGATCTTCAACTGTGGCCGTTAGGGAAGGCAAGACATATCACTGCTGAAAGGACACCGGACCCGTATGCGCCAGGTTCACTCACCGCTCGACCATCAAAGCCGCCTGTCCCCTGCCCCGGCTTTCCGCTTCCACCAGGTCGTGCACCTGCTCAGCGGCGATCCGCTCGGCCAGATCTGCGAATCGCCTGTCCAGTTCGAGGAACGCGCGGCATTCGGCCCTGTCACAGGCAACCTGCCGGATTCGAACCCTGCCAAATGGCTGTCCGACCAGCTGGTCCGCGTGGCCTCGGCCACTCACGGCCAGTCGATTGGCCATCGTCCGATCCTCGTACCGGCGCCACTGGCAGCCCTGGCGCACTCCAACACGGCGGTCGCGTGTGATGCTGCCATCCGGCGCACTTCGCTCTGCCAGCAGGAAATCTGTCTTGAATTCGCTGACGCAGCCTTTGCCGGCGGCGTGACCGACTATGTCAGCCGCGTCGGTTTGCTGCGCCGCCACGGTTTCCGGATCGCGATCGACATGCGCCGGTCTTGGCAAACACCGATGAATGACGCCCTGCGCCTGCTGGTCGACACGATTCGGATCGACGCGCGTGCGATCGACACCAATCCGGACCTGGTGGAAATTGTGGAAGTCGCTGATGCTTCGGGCATCCTGATCGTCGCGGAACATGCGCACTGGCGCGACGGCGAATACCTCGCAGACCTCGGCATCCATGCAGCGAGTCGGCCCAAGGCAGACGCCTAAGCGGCGTCGAACGCCTCGTCGCGGTCTTCCTTGCTCGCGATCTCGGAATAATAGTCGAGCTTGTCGAGCAAGTACTCGAGGTCTTCTTTCGGGATAGCCTGGAACTGCGTCAACACACGCTCGATCATGCGCGCCCGGAAGCGGGCGCGGTCGTTCGGGCCACCATCGTGGCTGGTTTCGTGGAATACATTCACGGCGGCACGGAACGCCGGCAGCATTTTGCGCGGCAGGCCGGCCCGGTCGAACACGGCTTGCAGCCCCAGTGGGCCGGCATCGTGAATCATCAGCCAGACCCGTTGGTGCCCGACACCTGACAGTTCCGCCAGCGCATGTTCCACGAACGGCATCTGCCCGCAGCACAGGGCCCGCATGATAAGCGAATGGCTGAGCCGGCCGTTGAGGTTCAACTGAGAGACAAAGCGCGGCAGGTCGTGCGTGCGCCCGGATTGTTCCACCAGGTCGATGGTCGCCCGCTCTCGCGCACTGCCTGCCAGGTCGATCGCCATCTGGGCGGGCAGCTCATGGCGGTTGACCAGGAGGTCGAACAATTGCCCGGATACCAGCGAGACCATCTTCTCGGCGATATGGGTCGGTATATATTCCCGCTTGATGAGGCCCGACTGGACCACTTCGTCGCTGCCGAAGCGCCGCAGCGTGTCGTCGAAGGCCTTGTCGCTGAATTCTGCGCCCTCATTGGCCGACAGCACCTGGACAGCCTCGATCGCGCCATGCTCCGAAATCACCTCGGTCAGCGTGATCGAAAGAGACTCGCGATTGGCGATGGCAGCCTGCTTGGCGGCCGTGACAGCGAGAACCAGTTCAATCAGGTCCTCGTCCGTGAAGACAGGTGAATCCTGGAGCACCGGGATTGCGACTGCTTCGATGTCCTGGGCAAGCTTGAGGGCAATTTCGCGGGGCAACACAGGGGAATTGCGCAGCGTGACCGCAAGGGTGCGCCGAACCAGGTCTGCCGAGTCTTCGGCGAGGATCGCCATGATTTCATCAGCAAACGCTTTCTCGCGGTCGCTCAGCACATCGAGCGCTATGCGCCGGCACACCCGGTGCGCAACGGACGCGCGCTGCTCCGGCGTGTCGCCCCGCATCAGGCGCTCGATGTCCTGTTCGGTCAATTGCGGACGGATGCTCTGCACGCTCATTGAATCGGTTCCTTGGAGATTCGTTTTGATCAACTTCGCCGAGCCCGGTTAACACAGCGTTTACCAGAAGGGCAGCGGCCAGCTGAAACGAAAGGCGCCGGACCTCGGTTTGAGGCCCGGCGCGAAACCGTTTGGAATGGGCTGTCAGGCCCTATTCGTCGTCTTCCTTGAGAAGTTCTTCCCGGGAGACGGTCTTGTCGGTCACTTTTGCGATCCCGAGGATGTAGTCGACGACCTTTTCCTCGTAGATCGGCGCACGCAGCTGCGCCAGGGCTTCGGGATTCTTCTGGAAGAATTCAACAACCTGCCGCTCCTGGCCCGGATACTGGCGGGCCTCTGCGATCAGCGCCTGGTTCACTTCCTGCTCGGTGATCCGGACATCGGCTGTGCGGCCGATTTCCGCGAGAACCAGTCCCAGACGCACACGGCGCTCGGAGATCTTGCGGTACTCGTCCTTCAGCTCGTCTTCCGACTTCGCCTTGTCTTCATCGGACACACGGCCGGCATCCATTTCGGTCTGCAGCTGCTGCCAGATCTGGCCGAACTCCTGCTCCACCATGTTGGGTGGCAGGTCAAAGTCATGCGCATCGTCCAGCTTGTCCAGCAGGTCGCGCTTGGCCTTGGCACGTGAGGCACTGGCGAATTCGGCTTTCAACTGGTCGCGCACGAGGCCGTTCAGCTGTTCGAGGTCGTCAAGGCCGAGCCCCTTGGCGAATTCATCGTCGATCTCGGGCGTCTTCGGGGCGCGCACTTCGTGGACCGTGACGTCGAACACGGCTTCCTTGCCGGCCAGGTCAGCGGACGGGTAATCTTCCGGGAAGGTCACGACGAGTTCTTTCTCTTCGCCTGTCTTCACGCCAACGAGCTGTTCTTCGAAGCCCGGGATGAACCGGTTCGACCCGAGTACGATGGACTGCTGTTCGGCTGCGCCGCCTTCAAATGGCACGCCGTCGACCTTGCCGACGAAATCGACGACAACCGCGTCGCCATCCTTGGCTTTCGCCGTCTTGCCACGTGGCTCGTATTTCAGGTTCTGCTCGGCGATGCGGGCAAGAGCGTCTTCCACCTGCGCATCTTCGATCTCAGCGACCGGCCGGGTGACTTCAATCTCTTCAATGTTCACCGGGGTGAATTCCGGCATCACGTCGACATGCATGTGGTAGGAGAGGTCTGCCTCGCCCTTCACGATCGATTCAATGTCCGTTTCGAGGTGGACATTGGGCTGGCCAGCGGGCCGAAGTTCGTTTTCTTCAAGGGCTTTCTGGTTGGTCTCATCGACCAGCTTGTTGACCAGTTCGCCCATCAGGTCGCGGCCGAACATCTTGCGCACATGGGCGGCCGGCACCTTGCCCGGACGGAACCCCTTGAGCTTCATTTGCGGCCGGATTTCCTCAATCCGGGCGTCCAGCTTCGCCTTCAGCTCGGTTGCCGAGACCTTCACTTCGAACGTGCGGCTAAGACCTTCTGCCTTGGTCTGGGTAACTTCCATGGGTGTGTCATCCGTTTTTCTGGGGTCGCGAGGCAAAAACGCACGCGGTAGGCTATTGATACCTGTCTGAAGGCGCGGCTTATGTCATAGCACAAAGCGCCTGTCCACGCAGACTATGCGACAGATGCAGCGTCCAATTGACCATGGTGCGGATGAGAGGACTCGAACCTCCACGCCTTGCGGCGCTGGAACCTAAATCCAGTGCGTCTACCAGTTCCGCCACATCCGCGCTGGCAGGTTCCTACGCGAGCGGCCCGGCCGCATCAACCGGAAAGCACCAGGCCCCTGCGATTCACCGGCGTTCGCCATGCAGCGCACTCAGAATATTCGGCACCTGCGCTTCAAGATCCTCGGAAATCAGGCCGGCGCCGACGCGCAGCCCGGCCTCCCCGTGCAGCCACGCGCCCATTGCGGCGGCCGGAAGCGTCGCCATGCCCTGTGCCATCAGGCCGGCAATGAAACCCGCCAGCACATCGCCAGACCCGGCCGTGGCAAGCCATGGCGTGGCGTGCGTATTGACGACTGCTTGCCCGTCAGGGGCCGCGATAACGGTGTCGGCCCCCTTGAGCAGCACCACACAGCCCGCCTTTGCGGCAGCCTTGCGGGTAGCTTCGATCTTGTTGGCCTCGGTGTCGAGAAGGTCGCCGAACAGCCGCCGGAACTCACCCACGTGCGGCGTGAGGACGTCGTCGGGGCGCAGGCGCTTGAACAATTCTGCCGGGTGGCTGTCGAAAACGGTCAGGGCGTCAGCGTCGAGCACGGCCCGCGCGGCACCCTTGAGAAGGACTTCGACATTCGCACGGGTAGAGGGCGTGATTCCGGCGGCCGGGCCGGCGATCACGACCTGGGCGTTCTGGATTGCCGCGGCGAGGTCGTCCGCACTGTTGGCTTCCTCCAGCATCACGGCGGTCAGGTGCCCGGCGTTCACCGACATGGCCCCATGACCGGACACGACCGTCACCAGCCCGGCGCCAACACGCAGGCCCGCCCGTGCAGCCATGCGGGCCGCTCCGGTCGACGCGGCTGGGCCACTGACAACTTTGAGGTGTCCGCGCTTGTGCTTGTAACCTTCCGGGCCTGGCCGCGGCATGGCCGGGCCCCAGATCAGCGGGCTGTTTTCTACGGCCTGGGTCTGGGCCGGAACGCCGATGTCCGCAGCGAACACCACGCCACAAAGGGCCGCGCCGGGCTGCAGGACATGCGCCGGACGCAGGCCCGAAAACGTGATCGTTCCATCTGCCCGGAAGCAGGCACCGAGCGGTTTCGCGGTCAGGCCGTCAATCCCGGATGGCACGTCGATCGAGATGACACGCCCGCCCCGGGTCGCAAGCGCCGCCGGGACACCGTCCAGCGGACGGGACAAGCCACCACCAAACAGGGCATCGAGCACAAGGTCGTGGGGTGCCGAAAGCGCCGCCTCCAGCGGGCGAACACCCCCCTGCCATTGCGCCGCCGCTTTCGCAGCGTCGCCCGTCAGCGCGGATGGATCCACCAGGCAGAAAACCTCGACCGTCCGCCAGAGCTTGGCGAGCCGCGCAGCGGCGATGAAACCGTCACCGCCATTGCCGCCCGGGCCGCACAGCACCTGGATTGTTCCCTCAGGCCATCTCGCATGAAGGAACTCCGCTGCGGCAATTCCCGCGCGGGTCATGATATCGAAACTGTCGGTGCCGGCGTCGAATACGGCCTGTTCAGCCGCCGTCATCTCCGCTGGCGTAATGATTGGTCTGCCCATGGGGCGATCTCATAACACGCGGGTTGCGGATTCGCTCCCATATTCAGCGACGGAAAGCACATTGTTCCGGCGCTCAAGCCGAGTGACCGAACAATGCCCCGGACGGAAGATCACCACGCGCGGATCCTGGGCGACCATGCCGGCAATCGCGTTGATTGCAACGAAGTGGCTGAACACGACCGTGTTGTCCGGCAGCCCTCCGATGAAATCCACCATGGTGCTGCGCCATGCCGTGAAATCGTCAGCCCCGGCATCCCAGGTTCCGGCCATCAGGTTTCTCAGCCACGTGACACGATCTCCAACACCTTCTGGCGTAACGATCTCAGAGACAGCAGGCGACACGGTCGCGACGACCTGTTGCGCCTGCTCGAACGGCCTCGCCGTCTCGCGACAGCGCTGCATGGGGCTCGTGACGGCCTGCGTGGCGCCCAGCCGTGCCAGTTCACCGGCAACAGCAGACGCCTGCTTTTGTCCCAAATCACTCAGACCGGGGTCCGGATGGTCTCCCCAGCCCGCGGCGGCTTCTCCGTGCCTGACCAGAAAGATCACGCGGCGACCTGAATTTCGCTGGCCGCGATTCCCATGTCAGCGCAGATGTCGAGGGCCCGGTAGTACGCGTCGGGCCTGGCGATGCCGAGCCGTTCACGGGCGCTGTCCAGCGGTTCGTGCAGGAGAGCGATGATGTCCTCGCGGATGATCTTCGACGCCGCCGCGCCATTGCGCTTGCCTTCCCAGAAGCAATCCATCACGCGCGCTTCCTTGGGCAGGTGCTTGAGCAATTGGCGCGTGCCCATGAAGGAAATGAAAATGATGCCCAGGCCGGGCTGCTGGCTGTGGGAGAAGGCCAGGAGGCTCGCTTCGCCAAGCGCGTCCCGGCCATAGCCGGACAGGACATGGAACAGGTCGTGCGTGTCCCGAAGGCGGTTGCCAAACCAGTTGAGGTCATCGTCGAAATCCCGCAGCGCGCTGGAGAACTTTTCGCTCTCGTCGACAAGTCCCTGCGCAGTCAGGCCTTCGCGTTCCATGAAATCCACGTAGGCGCGCCCGACCGTGCCGGCGGGCAGTTCCCGAATCCAGGCGTGGTCGTCGAGGCGTGGCGGCAGGTGAATCTTTTCAGCCAGAAGCGCCTGGCCTTCCTTGCTTTCCGCGAATTCCCTGAAATTCTTCTGCAGGGACTTCCCGTTCAGCGCTTCGATAATGTGAAAGACCTGTTCGGTGTCTTCCTTGTCGGCGATCAGGTTCTGCATGTGCTTCCATGCCCTGATCGGCCGGAATTTTGCCGGTTTGCGAGCCGGATGGACAAATGGTTCAATCATGAGTGGCCACACTCTTTCTGCTGTTTACCGATCAATACCACATCGCCGCTCACCAGAAAAGTGACGCAAGCGTCATTTATTTCCAGCGCAAGCGTTGCGCGCACCGCTCATAAAACAGGCAGAGGTGTCCAAAAATTGACCACCGGTTCTGATCGCATGCCACATTACACAGGTTGCACTCGCCTAGGGCCGTGAGTGCGCTTACCGAAAGCCAATACCCATTCAGCGGCTGGAGACATGAACCATGAAGAAAATCGAAGCAATCATCAAACCGTTCAAGCTCGACGATGTCAAAGAGGCCCTCCAGGAGATCGGTCTGCAGGGCATGACCGTACTTGAAGCCAAGGGCTTCGGCCGCCAGCGGGGCCATACGGAACTCTACCGGGGAGCAGAGTATGTGGTGGATTTCCTTCCCAAACTGAAAATCGAGATTGTGCTTGCAGACAGCGCCGTTGATGGAGCCGTCGAAGCAATCAAGAAGGCCGCACACACCGACAAGATCGGCGACGGCAAGATCTTCGTGTCGGCGATTCTCGAGGCCGTCCGCATTCGTACCGGCGAGACAGGTGACGCAGCACTTTAATCCTGTATCACTCCAGTTCGCGAAACTGCTTACACAATTCCTGAAGGGCAAATTCCAATGGCTGACAAGCTTATCAAATTGATGAAGGACGAGGACGTTCAATACGTCGACCTTCGCTTCACCGACCCGCGCGGCAAGATGCAGCATGTGACGTTTCACAAGAACATGGTCGGCGACGACTTCTTCTCCGAAGGCCAGATGTTTGACGGTTCGTCGGTCGCTGGCTGGAAAGCCATCAATGAGTCCGACATGCTGCTGATGCCTGACCAGGACTCGGCCATGATCGACCCGTTCTTCCAGCAGACCACGCTGGCAGTCATGTGCGACGTGCTCGATCCGGTCTCCGGCCAGGCCTATAACCGCGACCCGCGCACGACCGCCAAGAAGGCCGAGGCCTACGTCAAGGCAGCCGGCGTCGGCGACACCGTGTTCTTTGGTCCCGAAGCCGAGTTCTTTGTCTTCGATGACGTCCGCTGGTCCGTTGAACCGCACAGCACCGGCTACAGTTTCGATTCGACAGAACTGCCGATCAACACAAGCAAAGAATACCCGATGGGCAACATGGGCCATCGGCCAGGCCCCAAGGGCGGCTACTTCCCGGTTCCGCCGGTCGATTCCGAACAGGACATGCGCAGCGAAATGCTGTCGGTCATGTTCGACATCGGCCTCGACCCCGAAAAGCACCACCACGAAGTGGCGCCGGCCCAGCATGAGCTTGGCTTGAAATTCTCGACCCTGACCGTGATGGCCGACCGCCTGCAGCTCTACAAATATGTCATCCACAATGTGGCGGCATCGTATGGCAAGACGGCGACCTTCATGCCGAAACCGATGTTCAAGGACAACGGATCCGGCATGCACGTTCACCAGTCGATCTGGGGCGGTGGCAAGCCGCTGTTTGCCGGCGAAAAATACGCCGGCCTCTCCGACATGTGCCTTTACTACATCGGCGGCATCATCAAGCACGCCAAGGCGCTGAACGCGATCACCAACCCGTCGACCAATAGCTACAAGCGCCTGGTCCCCGGATACGAAGCGCCAGTCATGCTGGCCTATTCGTCGCGTAACCGGTCGGCGTCGATCCGCATTCCGTTCGGCTCGAATCCAAAAGCCAAGCGGATCGAAACGCGCTTCCCGGACCCGGCGGCAAACCCCTACCTTGCCTTCGCAGCCCTGCTGATGGCGGGCCTCGACGGGATCGAGAACAAGATCCATCCCGGCGATGCCATGGACAAGGATCTCTACGACCTGCCGCCTGCAGAAGCCAAATCGATTCCCCAGGTGTGCGGCTCGCTGCGTGAAGCGCTTGCCGCGCTCGACGCAGATCGCAAGTTCCTGACCAAGGGCGGCGTCTTCGATGACGACCAGATCGACGCTTACATCGAGCTCAAGATGGAAGAGAACATGCGCTACGAACTGCACCCTCACCCGGTGGAATTCGAAATGTACTACAAGGTCTGAGCTGTCTCACCTTTTGGACACGTGATCAGGAGGCCGGCACCATCACGGGTGCCGGCCTCTTCTTTTTCTGAAGACGGTTCGCTCAAAAATGAAAAGCCCCGGACGGCGGGTCCGGGGCTTCATCAGTCTGAATTGGAATGCTCGGCTCAGCCGGCTTCGGGCTGGCTCTTCTTCGCGTGGACGTAGAGGGGCTCGGCATTGCCTTCAACGACTTCGCCATTGATGACGACTTCTTCCACACCGCGAAGGTTCGGAAGTTCGAACATCGTATCGAGCAGGATCGACTCCATGATCGAGCGAAGGCCGCGTGCGCCGGTCTTGCGACCGATGGCCTTGCGCGCAACGCCGGTCAGCGCCTCGGGCGTGAAGGTCAGCTGCACATTCTCCATGTCGAACAGTTTCTGGTACTGTTTGAGCAGGGCATTTTTCGGCTGGGTCAGGATCTCGATCAGGGCTTTCTCATCGAGGTCTTCCAGGGTTGCAATCACGGGCAGGCGCCCGATGAATTCCGGGATCAGGCCGAAACGCTGAAGATCTTCCGGCTCGGTGTTGCGCAGGATCTCGCCGACGCCACGCGCTTCCGGATCCTTCAGTGCGGCGCCGAAGCCGATCGAGGCATTTTCGCCGCGCGAGGTGATGATCTTGTCGAGGCCCGCAAAGGCACCCCCAACGATGAACAGGATGTTCGTCGTGTCGACCTGCAGGAACTCCTGCTGCGGATGCTTGCGGCCGCCCTGTGGTGGCACGGCCGCAACCGTACCCTCCATGATCTTGAGCAGCGCCTGCTGGACACCCTCGCCCGACACGTCGCGGGTGATCGAAGGATTATCCGATTTGCGCGAAATCTTGTCGATTTCATCGATGTAAACGATACCGCGCTGGGCGCGCTCGACATTGTAGTCAGCCGATTGCAGCAGCTTGAGGACGATATTCTCGACATCCTCGCCGACATAGCCGGCTTCGGTGAGTGTCGTCGCATCGGCCATGGTGAATGGCACATCCAGGATGCGCGCCAGTGTCTGCGCCAACAGTGTCTTGCCGCAGCCCGTGGGGCCGACCAGCATGATGTTGGACTTCGACAGTTCGACGCCATCCGTCTTGCCGGCGTGCGACAGACGCTTGTAGTGATTGTGCACGGCGACCGAGAGAATGCGCTTCGCGTGGCGCTGGCCGATGACATAATCGTCCAGCACGTCACAGATTTCCTGCGGGGTCGGCACGCCTTCGCGTGAACGGACCATGGCGGTCTTGTTCTCTTCGCGAATGATGTCCATGCAGAGTTCGACGCACTCGTCACAGATGAATACCGTCGGTCCCGCAATCAGCTTTTTCACTTCATGCTGGCTCTTTCCACAGAAAGAGCAGTAGAGGGTGTTCTTTGAATCGCCTGAGCCGGTTTGTTTGGTCATGCTGTCCTCAATGCCGGGTAAGGCTTAACGTGGCCTTTAAGCGCCCTCACCCGGTTTCTTAATATGACAATAAGGGCCATGGCCCACCCTGCAAGAGGCAGACCGCAATTGATGGGGGCCTGCAGGCCTACTTTTCATCCTCATTGGCGCGCCGTTCGAATACCTTGTCGACGATGCCGAATTCGACGGCCTCTTCCGCGGTCAGGAACGTGTCCCGGTCGAGCTTGCGCTCAATCACGTCATAGTCCTGGCCGGTATGCTTGACGTAGATATTGTTGAGACGCCGCTTGAGATCGATGATTTCTTCGGCGTGACGCTCGATATCTGTAGCAACGCCTGAGTATCCGCCCGATGGCTGGTGCAGCATCACGCGCGCATTCGGCAGGCAGGTCCGCATGCCGTGTTCGCCCGCAGCGAGCAGCAGGGACCCCATGCTGGCGGCCTGGCCGAAGCAAACGGTCGAAATGGGACACCGGATATATTGCATCGTGTCGTAAATCGCGAGCCCCGAAGAGACGTATCCGCCCGGGCTGTTAATATACATCGCGATGTCTTTTTTCGGGTTCTCCGACTCAAGGAAAAGCAGTTGTGACGTGATCAGCGCGGCCATGCTGTCGTCAATTCCACCCGTAACGAAGATGATTCGCTCCTTCAGGAGGCGCGAGAAAATGTCGAACGCCCGCTCTCCCCGGCTAGTCTGTTCCACCACCATGGGAACAAGGTTCAGGGCAGTCTGGTACGAATTCGTCATGAAATCAGGCCTCGGGGGTCAGTATCGGGATTCTCTGTTCTGAAAGAACTGGCAGAACGCCCTATATTTGTCCACGCACGACTGTCCGCAAGAGGCTTTGGGCTGTGGAATGCGCGCTTCAGCGCCATGGCCATTTCGGGGCGCCGCTGGGTGGCGGCTGGGACGGATCGCGCATGAAGGCGAGATAGTCCGCTTGCACGGTCTCTGCCTGAAGGTCTCGCAGCAACATGTGGTAGCCGTTGGCATAGTACACCGTGCGCACGCTAGGCGGCAGCACCCTTGCTGTCCGCTTCACGCCGGCTGGCGGAATGACATAGTCGTTCGCGCCATAGGACAGCAGGGTCGGCACGCTGGCAGGCAACCGGGCAGCGCTGGCATGGGCCGTCTCCATCAGGCTGACCACGCCATAGACCTGATCGATCCGGTTATGCGGCATCATCAATGGGTCAGACCAGGTGCGTCGCAGCATCTCGTCATTGTCTGACGGCTCGATCCTGACGAGTTTGCGGGGCGGACGAACCACCCATCCCGGTCGCGTGTGTGTCGAAGCCCAGAGGCTTGCCCGGTAGACCGGATTCATCGCCCCCCAGCCACGCAGCCCCGGCCCGGACGCAATCAGCCGGTCGGCCGCCGGTGGCTCGTCAGACCCGAAGGCGCTGATTGCGACGGCCCCACCCATCGAAATTCCCACCACCGTGATCACCGCGTCCGGATGGCGCGCGCGTGCAACGCTGACGGCCGTGCGCAGGTCCTCGCGCATCAGTTCTTCGTCCGGCCAGATGCCCCGGCCCGGCGAACGCCCGAATCCGCGCTGGTCGTAAGCGTAAGTGGTCACCCCGTGCGCTGCCCAATAAGGTGCCGCCATGTGGAACGCGTTTGCATAATCGTTCATGCCGTGGACGCCGACCACCACATGATCCGGCGCATCAACACCCTCGGCGGGCCAGACAGTGAGGCCCAGCCGCGCACCATCCGCAGCGATGAACACATTCTGATCGGTATCAAAATGCGGGTTCACGGGTTCGATCGTCATTTGCGGTCCCTGGGTCACGGGGTGAGCACAGCTTGCCAGCAAGAGCGCCGCAAGAAAAAGCGTCAGGAGTCCAAGGCGTCCCGAACGGCGTGCCGCAGGGCCGGGATAACGTCGGCTTCGAACCAGGGATTGCGCTTCAACCATGAAGTGTTTCTCCAGCTTGGATGTGGTGTAGTGAATATTCGCTCACTTGTAAATGCCTGCCAGTTGCTGACCGTTTCAGTCAGGGACTTCCCTGCCCGGCGGCCGAGATGCCACTTCTGCGCATGGCTGCCGACGAGGATCATCACCTGAACCCCTGACAGGCGCTCCAGCAGGCCCGCCCGCCAGGTTTCGGCGCAGCGTTTCATCGGCGGGCGGTCACCGCCTTTGGCGTCATAGCCGGGAAAGCAGAAGCCCATCGGCACCAGCGCGACGCGGGCTGGATCATAAAACTCCGTCTCCGTGACGCCCATCCAGTCCCGCAGCCTGACGCCGGACGGATCATTGAACGGTTTTCTTGTCACGTCCGCCAGGTTTCCCGGTGCCTGACCTGCGACCAGCACCCGCGCTGTCGCACTGGCCTGCACGATCGGATTCGGTGCCCGTGTCATTTCTGCCGCGCAAAGCGTGCAGGCCCGTATTCGGGCAAGATGAGACTGGAGATCGCTGGCCATGATGTCATATCTGGTGCTGGATACCGCACAGGAAAGGACCCAAATCACATGAGCCAGTCAATACTTCGCAAGATCGAACCGCGCGCCCACGATCTTGGTGGTGGGTTTCGCGTGCGCCGGGTGCTTCCCCATCATGCCCACAAGATGGTTGGACCATTCATCTTCTTCGACCATTTCGGTCCGGTGGACTATGCGCCCGGCGAAGGGTTCGACGTGCGGCCCCATCCGCATATCGGCCTGGCCACGGTGACCTACCTGTTCGAAGGCGCGATCCGCCACCAGGATAGCCTCGGCAGTGACACAGTCATCCGCCCCCGCGCTGTGAACTGGATGACCGCTGGCCGCGGCATCGTCCACTCCGAACGCACGCCCACGGCGGAACGGGCCGCTGGCCAGCGCATGCATGGCCTGCAAACCTGGGTCGCCCTGCCCCACAGCCATGAAGAAACTGCGCCGGCCTTCGTCCACCATGCTGCCGACTCGTTGCCGCAGTTCGAGTTGGATGGTGCGGACATCCGGGTCCTGGCCGGTGAGGCCTGGGGCCATTCGTCGCCTGTCGAATTTCCCTGGGGAATTCTGTACGTCGCCGTCGAAACGCAAACGGGCGCGGACATCGTCCTGCCCGCGAGCCTCGCAACCGAGCGGGCCTTCTACCTGGTATCCGGGGCCGCCATGGTCGACGGCGAGGAGGTCAGTGAAGGCTTCATGTTTGTGCTCGAACCCGGCGCAGACGTGCCGGTTTCGCTCCGCGAGGGCACCAAGGCCGTCGTCTGCGGCGGAGCGCCTATGGATGGCCCACGGAACATCGACTGGAACTTCGTCTCTTCCGACAAGGCGCGCATCGAGGCCGCCAAACAGGAATGGACGCGCGCCACGCAGGCGGGTGGGACCGAACTGTTTCCGACCGTGCCCGGAGATGACGCCGAGTGGATCCCGCTGCCCTGAAATTGCCACATTTGAAAGACACCCCCCGGATAGGCGAATTCCGGGATGGGGGCTCGCCGCACACATGACGATAATGTCAAAGAGAGGGTGTATCCATGAACTTCAAACTACTCGCCGGGGCTGCTGCTTCGGTTGCTATTCTCGCCGCTTGCCAGACGCCGACTGCAGACGAATCTGCGACGGCTGCCAGCCTTGACGCTACCGCTGCTGAGGCATCCGCCGAGGTCGCTGAAGCTGCGGCTGACGAATCTGCCGAAGCCGCGCCGGCCGCAGAAGAGGCTGCCGTTGCTGCTGTAGAGGCTGAGGCTGCTGCCGACACCGCTGCCGAGGCTGAAGCTGCGGCTGACGTTGCCGAAGCTGCAGACGATGCGGCCGAAGCTGACGTCGCTGAAGCGGAAGAGGTCGTCGTAACCGCCGAGGCTGCTGCTGACGTTGCCGAAGATGCTGTCGCCGCGGCTGAAGACGCCGCCGAAGCGGCTGCCGACGCTGCAGAGGACGCGGCTGAAGCCGCTCAGGAAGCTGCTGAAGACGCGACAGAAGCTGCTGTAGAGGCCGCCGAAGCCAGCGAATAACGCGCATTTCAATACACGACATGAAGGCGGGCCCTGGAAGCAGGGTCCGCCTTTATTGCTTGAGTAGCGGGATGTCACAGTCTTGAAGCCCATCGCCTGCCGTGCCAGACCCTGACACAAACCAAACGACTTGCCCGTTGGAGGGGCTGATCCATGAAACAAATCGCTCTTGCCGTTTCAATCCTGGCACTGGCCGCCTGTGGTGGCCCGAAAGCGGACGCCCCAGCCGATACACCGCCCGAGGCCGCCACGCCGCCCGCGACGTCGGAAGCCCTGCTCCTGCCCCTGCCCACTGACACGACTGCAGACATCACCGCTTCAGACCTCGCAGTGCGGATCAAGACACTCGCGGACGACACATTCGAAGGACGCGGGCCGGGCACCCCTGTCGGCGAGGCGGCCGCCGCCTGGGTTGGCGCAGAAATGGCGCGGGTCGGGCTGCAGCCCGGCGGCGACGACGGCACCTATTTCCAGAAGGTCGCCATGGTCAACCAGACCATCGACCCGGACCAGTCGTTTCTGACATTCACCGCTCCGGACGGCACCGAGATGCCGACCGTCCTGAAAGAAGATGTGGTCATCTGGACCAAGCACCAGGATTCCGACACCATCAATTTCGCCCCATCTGACGTTGTCTTTGTCGGCTACGGCATCGACGCACCGGAATACCAGTGGAACGATTACGGTGACCAGGACTACACCGGCAAGACTGTGATCATCCTCGTGAATGACCCCGGCTTTGCCACCGGCGATCCCGATCTCTTCAAAGGGAACGCGATGACCTATTACGGCCGCTGGACCTACAAGTTCGAAGAAGCGGCACGCCGCGGTGCTGCCGCCGCCATCATCGTGCATGAGACAGAGCCGGCTGCGTATGGCTGGGATGTCGTGAAGAATTCCTGGTCAGGCGCGCAGTCCGATCTCGTTCGCGCGGACGGCGGTGCCGATCGGGCGCTGATGGAAGGTTGGGTTACCCGTGACATGGCTCAGAAGCTGTTTGCCTCGGCTGGCCTGAACTTCGACGACATGAAGACTGCCGCGAAGACACGCGGCTTCCAGGCAGTGCCGATGACTGGCCTGAAAGCCACCGGAGAAATCGAACAGACGATCGAGAACCTGGACAGCCGGAACGTGATCGGCGTTCTGCCCGGCACGACTGCGCCGGATGAATACGTTCTCTATACTGCTCACTGGGATCACCTCGGCAAGAAAACCGGCAAGAAGACGGGGGCCCCTGGCGAAGACTTCTATCAGGACCAGATCTACAATGGTGCCGTCGACAATGCGACCGGCGTGTCCGCATTGCTGGAAATGGCAGAAGCCTTCAAGGCACAACCCCATGACCGGTCCTTGCTGTTCGTGTCTGTCACGCTCGAGGAATCCGGGCTGCTGGGCTCGGAATACTTCGCTGAGCACCCGACCGTTCCGCTCAACAAGATCGTCGCCGGTATCAACATGGACGGCGCCCTGCCGATCGGCCTGACCAAGGACATGGTGGTCATCGGCTACGGCGCATCGGAACTTGAGGACCGTCTGAAAGCCGTGCTTGATGCACAGGGCCGCGTCATCAAGCCGGACGGCAAGCCGGAAGCGGGATACTTCTACCGCTCAGATCACGTCTCTCTCGCCAAGCGCGGGGTGCCAATGCTTTATGCTGATGGCGGCGAAGACAAGGTCGAGGGTGGCATCGCAGCCGGCAAGGCCGCAGCGGCGGCCTATACCGCAGAGCGCTACCACAAGCCGATGGATGAATATTCCGACAGCTGGGACCTCGCCGGCTTCACGCAGGACATCCAGTCCCTGTTCGCTGTCGGAGAAGGCATTGCCGACTCCACCGATTGGCCGACTTGGTACCCCGGAAACGAGTTTGAAGCAGTGCGCAAGGACTCCCTCGCGTCCAACTAGCAAACCGAACGCCTGAACTGGTCCCGGATGGCGCCATGCGCCGTTCGGGACTAGTCATATCCAGCACCGAAAGCCGAGGACATGCTCTCCTATCAACACGGGTATCACGCGGGAAACCGGGCCGACGTCCTGAAGCATGCCGTACTGCACGCGCTGCTCACCGAGATCGGCGCCGGCCCAAAGCCGGTTCTCTATGTCGAGACCCATTCCGGCCGCGGACGCTACGACCTGACCGGCGAACAGGCCCGCAAGGGCGGAGAAGCCGTTACGGGTGTCCAGCTGCTGCAGGCGGCCAAGGCTCCCAAGGCCATGAGACCCTGGCTCGCGGAAGTCGACCGGCGCGGCAAGACCGATTATCCCGGCTCACCCGCCCTCGCCCAGGCATTGCTGCCGCCGTCTGCCAGGATGGTGTTCTTCGAAAAGCATCCAGCGGAATTTGCCGCTCTGGCGAAATCCGTTGGCGCGGACGAGCGCGTCCAGGTCAAGCAGGCCGACGGGTATTCGGGGGCATTGAAGCTTTCTCCCCGTGCCGGCGAACAGATGGTCTGCTTCGTCGACCCGAGCTACGAGACAACCCGCGATATTGACGCGCTGGCCCTGTGGACCCCGCGCGCGCTCAAGCGTTGGCCCCAAGGCATCCTCATTCTCTGGCTGCCGCTTTTCCGCGACGGCCGGGAGGCGGAATTCGGGGAATACCTCGGCGGTCTCGAAGAGTGCATCATCGCCGGCGCCCGCTGGCCCATCGACCCCGAAGACGAAAGCGCGCTCGAAGGCTCCGCCATCGTCGCGTTCCGTGCACCGCCCGCCGCCGCCGACACGTGCCACGCCATCGCTGCGAGCCTGCAATCCTGGTGGCCCGCAGCCTTCGGCAATCGCGCGACATGATCCGCATCCTCCTGATCGGTGGAGGACACGCCCACGTTGTCGCGCTCAGGCACCTCGCAAGACACCCCGCCGAAGGCGTTGAACTGTGCCTGGTCAATCCGGACGACACATCGGCCTATAGCGGCATGTTGCCGGGCATGGTGGCAGGCCATTGGGCCCGCGACGCCCTCTCGGTGCCCCTGTCGCCCCTCTGCCGCGCAGCCGGCGCCACGCTCCTGGAGGCGGCGGTCACCCAGCTCGACCCCATTCGGCAACAGGCGGTCACCAACACGGGCGCTGTGCTCGATTTCGATTTTGCATCACTGGACGTCGGCGCAATTGCCGCTGTCCAGTCGCCCGAGAGCCTGCGCCGCCTGGGAGTGCCGGCCAAACCGCTGGGCGCGTTTGCCGACGCCTGGCTCGAATTTGTCGCCGAAGTCGAGTCAGGGCGGCGCGCTCCGACCTGCGCCGTGATCGGGTCCGGCCTTGCCGGTGTAGAACTCGCATTGTCGATGCACCATAGGCTCGGTAGCATTCCTGCCGATATCGCCCCGCAAGTAACGATAATCGACCAGGCAGAAGACATCCTGCCAGGAGCGAACCTTTCCCTTCGGTCGGCCCTCCGGACTGAACTGAAACGCGCCGGTATCCGGACGTGTGTGTCACAAGGCGTCGTCAAGGCGGAACAGGGGAAACTGACCCTGACATCAAGGCAGGTCGTCGATGCGGATTTTGTCGCGCTGGCCACCGGCGCAACCGCCCACGCCTGGATCGCCGGGTCCGGGCTCGCGCTGCAGCATGGTTTTGTGGAAGTCGACGCGACGCTTCGCTCCGTCAGTCACCCGGTCGTGTTTGCCTGTGGAGACACGGCCCACCTCGCGCACGCAGCCCTGCCAAAAGCTGGTGTCTTCGCCGTTCGCCAGGGCAAGGTCCTGGCAGAGCAGGTTCGCCGGCTGGCTGAAGGCAGCGACCTGGCGACTTATGTCCCCCAGAAAGACTATCTCAAACTTGTCAGTCTCGGGCGGCGTGCCGCCATTGCGGAAAAGTGGGGACTGGCCCTCAAGCTCCCCGGGTTTTGGGCCCTGAAACGGCGCATCGATATGGCGTTCATCAGGGGCGACAATCCGGATCGGTCGGATTCGGGCTGATTTTCACCTGCCGCACATACTAACTATTCCCTTTTTTACCGACTCCCTGCTAAAGGAGCGCCATGAAATCAGCTGTTATCGTCTTTCCGGGTTCGAACTGCGACCGGGACGCACATGATGCGCTTGCGCGGGTCACCGGGCAGGCTCCCGCAATGGTCTGGCACAAGGACGGAACGATCCCGCCCGGAACCGATCTCGTGATGGTTCCCGGCGGCTTTTCGTACGGCGATTATCTTCGGTGCGGTGCCATGGCAGCGAACTCCCCTGTGGTCGAACAGCTGGTCGCGCACGCGCAGCGTGGCGGCTACGTTCTGGGCATCTGCAATGGCTTCCAGATCCTCTGCGAGACGGGCCTGCTGCCGGGCGCGCTGATGCGGAATGCATCGCTCCACTTCGTCTGCCGCCCACAGACACTGACCATCGAAAGTACGAATACGGCCTTCACCAGCGCATATGCAGGAACACCCACCGTGTCGTTCCCGATCGCGCACCATGAGGGCAACTATTTTGCCTCTGATGAGACGCTGGACGAGATCGAGAGCGAAGGCCGCATCGCCTTCCGCTATGCCTCCGGCGAGAACCCGAACGGTGCCGCCCGCGATATCGCCGGAATTCTCAGCGAAAATGGCCGCGTGCTGGGCATGATGCCCCACCCGGAACGGGCAGTGGGTGGCCATGAGGGTGGTAACGACGGCCTGGGTGTGTTCGAGAGCCTGATGAGCGCCGCCTGACCTTACTGGCCAGCAGCCGCAGCGGGCGCTAAGACAGCGTCAATAATGACAGCCCCTTCCCTTCCCCCGAAAATCGCCAAGCGCCTCGCGGACGCGTCGGCGGCCAGGCAGGCGGGCCGGTTCGACGATGCCATCGCTGGCTATCGCTGGGTGCTGAAGAGGGCGCCGGACCTGCCCGACAGCTGGTACAACCTCGGTTGGTTGCTGCGCCGTGTCGGTGATCCGCTGGGCGCACTGGAGGCCTATGACCGCGCACTGAAGCGGGGCATCCGGCAGCCCGAGGAAGTGCACCTCAACATGGGTGTCATCCATGCCGATGACCTGCTGGATCCCGAACGCGCGCAGGCCAGCTATGCCGCGGCGCTCGCTGCCAATCCGCGTTACGTGCAGGCTCGCTTCAACCTCGCCAATACTCTGGAAGACCTCGGGCAACGCGACGCAGCGATCGCGCAATATTCCGGAATCCTGGCGCAATACCCTGACGAACCGGAAACGCTCGCCCGTCTCGCCAACGCGACTCGCATGGCAACAGCCGATGACCCGCTGATTGCCCGCCTGCAAAGGGCGTTTTCGCGGCAGGACCTGCCACCCCAAACGCGCGCCACGGTCGGGTTCGCCCTCGGCCGCCTGCTTGACCAGGCCGCCGAATACGATCGGGCGTTCGAAGTCTACGCCAGTGCCAACCGACTCAGCAGCGCCGGGCGGCCTGACGGCATCCCGGCCTACATCCCATCACAACACGACGACTACGTCGCCGAACTTATCGAACAGCCGCCACCGGAGCGTCGTCGAACCGGGCCGGTTGATACGATCAGGCCGGTCTTCATTCTCGGCCAGTTCCGGTCAGGCTCTACCTTGCTGGAACAAGTGCTCTCGGCCCATCCGGACGTTACGACCGCCGGGGAATTGCCACTCCTGTCCAGCATGGCGCGGCACGATCTTGCGCCCTACCCGGCCCGCCTTGCTGATCTCACGGAGCCGCAAGCGACGACGCTGCGATCCAGATACCTGGACGGCCTGCGGCAGCGCCTGCCAGCGGCCAGCGGCCTCGTCACCGACAAGCGCCCTGACAATTACGTCCATATCGGACTGATACTCCGCCTGTTTCCGGACGCCCGCATCCTGCACACGGTGCGCGACGCGCGCGACACGTGCCTGTCGAACTATTTCCTTCATCTCAGCCATGACCAGGCCCACGCGACGGACCTTGCACATCTCGGGCATCAATACCGCGCATACCAGCGCCTCATGCGCCATTGGAAACGCATCGCGCCGGACAATATCCACGATGTCGACTATGACGCCCTGGTGGCGGCACCCGAGTCCGAAGTGCGCAAGGTCCTCGATTTTCTTGGCCTGCCCTATGACCCGGCCTGTCTCGATTTCCAAAACAGTCGCGCTCCCGTTAAGACCGCAAGTGTCTGGCAAGTCCGGGAGCCGCTCTACACCCGGTCTTCCGGTCGCTGGAGAAACTACCAACCCCACATCGGACCGCTCCTGGAGGCCCTGAATGACTGATCGTGCCGCACTTATCGCCAAGCTGCCCAAAGCCGAGCTTCACCTGCACATCGAGGGGAGTTTCGAGCCGGAAATGATGCTGGCAATCGCCGAGCGCAACCGGGTCGACATTCCCTTCAAGACGCTGGCACAGGCAAAGGCGGCCTACAATTTTGCGAACTTGCAGGAATTTCTGGACCTTTACTATCAGGGCATGAACGTGTTGCGCGTCGAGCAGGACTTCCACGACCTCACCTGGGCCTACCTCAACCGCGCCAAAGCCGACAATGTGCGCCATGTCGAGATGTTCTACGACCCGCAGGCCCACACGGAACGCGGCGTTGCCTTCGGAACCGTCACCGACGGCATCCTCAGCGCATTGGAGCGCGGCGAAAAGGAACTCGGTATCACGTCGAAACTGATCATGAGCTTCCTGCGCCACCTCTCCGAAGAGGACGGTTTCGCCTTGCTGGAAGAATCCAGGCCGTGGCACAACAGGTTTGTCGGTGTCGGCCTCGACAGTTCCGAAGTCGGCCATCCGCCGTTGAAATTCGAGCGCCTCTTCGCCGAATGCCGCCGACTGGGCTTCAAGTTGTGCATGCATGCTGGAGAGGAGGGCCCGCCAGATTACGTGCGTGAGGCTCTGCTGGACATCGGCATCGACCGTCTCGATCATGGCAACCGCTCGATGGAAGACCCTGCCCTTGTTGCCGCGCTGCGTGACACGCAGATCCCCCTCACGAATTGCCCCCTTTCCAATCTCTCGCTTTGCGTCATTGGCGACCTGAAGGAGAGCCCCCTCAAGGCCCAGCTTGAGGCCGGCTTGCTGGTGACCGTCAATTCCGACGATCCGGCCTATTTCGGCGGCTACGTGAACCAGAATTACCAGGCCATAGCGGACGCCCTTGACCTGTCTGACGATCAATTGGTGCAACTGGCCCGCAACAGCTTCACCGGCGCCTTCCTCAACGACGCAGACAAGGCCCGCCACCTTTCAGAAATCGACAAGGCACTCGGAATCTGACAGCACTCCTCGCCAAACAGAAAACTCAAGGAACTGCCCATGTTGAGAACGCTGATGTTCGGCGCTGCCGTACTCGTCCTGTCATCCTGTTCCAGAGATGCGGTGACGGTTGAAGACGCGCCCGCGCCTGAACCGGCAGCCGCTGAAGCTCCGGATTTCGAACACACTGATTATGCCGACATGGCAAACTGGCTGTGCCACCCGGACAAGGCAAATGACGCCTGTGCGATAGATCTCTCCGCGACGGCCGTTGCGGCCGATGGTACGACCACACCCATTGCGTTCACACCAGCCGTCGAACCCGCATTTGACTGCTTTTACATCTATCCTACCGTCTCATTCGATACGACACCCAACAGTGACACGAATGCCGGGCCGGAAGAGCTCAACGTCGTGGCCAACCAGTTCGCCCGCTACGGTGAAGCGTGCCGTCTATTCGCGCCGATGTACCGGCAAACCACGCTGCTCGAATTGCAGAAGCAGATGATGACCGGCCAGACAGCTGCGAATGACGAGATGCGCTATTCAGACGTCATCACCAGCTGGAACACCTATCTCGCCAACGAGAACAAGGGGCGCGGTGTCTTGCTGGTCGGCCACTCCCAGGGTGCCAGCATGATCTACCAAATGCTGGAAAAGGATATTGTCGGGTCTCCCGCCATGGACAAGCTCGTCGCGGTCCACGCCATCGGCTACGAAACAGTCGTCGATCCCGCCACCGGCCTGGCATCCGGCTTGCCGGTCTGCACGTCTGAGGCGCAAACTGGCTGCCTCGTCAGCTTTGCCAGTTTCCGCGAACCCACGCCGCCGTCGGTTGATTCCTTTTTTGGCAAGGCCCAGGACGGCAAACGCGCCGTTTGTACCAATCCAGCCGGCCTCGGTGCCGGTAAGGGTAGTTTGAGGGCCTTCATGCCCCGCCAAAGCTTCGGACGTATGATGCCCAACGATTATGGCGTCGCCGTCGATACGCCCTTTGTTACGCTGCCCGGCCTCCTCACGGCCGAATGCCAATCCAACGACACACATGATTGGCTGGCGGTATCGATCAATGCCGACCCCGCTGACCCGCGCGCCGACGACATTCCCGGCGATCTCGTGTTCGATGGCAAAGTTGTCGCTGACTGGGGCCTCCATCTCGTCGACATGAACCTGGCGATGGGAAATCTCGTCGACCTGGCCAAATCTGAAGGTGCCGCGTGGCAGGCCGCCCAAACGGCCGAGTAAGCACAATCGGGCTGGCGACTCGGGCGCTTTGCGGCTAAAGCGCCCGAATGCCAGATAAATCCACGATACTCGCCCACCTGACAGCGACCCAGGACGAGCCTCAGGGCCTCGAACACGGCATCAAGGCCGACGAGTGGGAACGCCTCGTCACGCGCCTTGAGCGCAAGCCGAACCTCGTTGAACTCGGCATTTATTCCGTCATGTGGTCGGAACATTGCTCGTACAAGTCGTCCCGGCGGCACCTGTCGAAATTCCCGACCAAAAACGCCCGCGTCATCCAGGGGCCCGGCGAAAATGCCGGCGTGATCGACATCGGCGATGGTCAGGCCGCCATCTTCAAGATGGAGAGTCACAACCACCCGTCCTACATCGAGCCCTACCAGGGCGCAGCGACCGGTGTCGGCGGCATCCTGCGCGACGTGTTCACGATGGGCGCACGGCCGATTGCGCTGGTCAACGCCCTGCGTTTCGGCGACCCGAGCCACCCCAAGACCCGCAGCCTCGTTGCGGGCGTTGTCGCGGGCATTGGTGGCTATGGCAATTGCGTCGGCGTACCTACGGTCGCGGGCGAAACCCAGTTCGATGCGGGCTACAATGGCAACATCCTGGTCAACGCGATGGCCGTTGGCATCGCCGACCAGGACAAGATTTTCTATGCGCGCGGTGCCACCGCCGGGAACCCCATCTTCTATGTCGGCTCCAAGACCGGTCGGGATGGAATCCACGGTGCGACCATGGCGTCTGCCGAATTCTCCGAGGGTGACGAAGAGAAGCGCCCGACCGTGCAGGTCGGCGATCCGTTTACGGAGAAGCTTCTGATCGAAGCCTGCCTCGAGCTGATGGCAACCGATGCCATCCAGGCCATTCAGGACATGGGTGCGGCTGGCCTCACATCATCGTCCGTCGAAATGGCAGCCAGCGGCGGCGTCAACGGCGAAGGCATTGGCGTGGTCATGGACCTCGACAAGGTACCTCAACGTGAAGAGGGCATGACCGCCTACGAAATCATGCTGTCGGAAAGCCAGGAGCGCATGCTCATGGTGCTTTTCCCGGACAAGATCGACATGGCGAAGGCCATCTTCGACAAGTACGATCTTTCGGCCGAAGTCATCGGCGAAACCACCGATACCGGCCACCTCGTGCTCACGCAATTTGGCCAGGTCGTCTGCGATATCCCGGTCGCGCCGCTCGCCGAAGATGCGCCCAATTACGACCGGCCATGGGTTGAGCCACCCAGGCGTGCGGCGCTCGACATCTCGAAATACCTGGCACCGGAAGACCCTGGCGCCATCCTTGAGAAACTCATGTCCTGCCCTGACATGGCCTCCAAACGCTGGATCTGGGAACAGTATGACCGCCACGTGATGGCCGACACGATCGACAGCAGCCAGAGCATGGGAAATGCGGCCATCGTCCGCATTCACGGCACGAACAAGGCGCTCGCCATCTGTTCCGACTGCAACCCGCATTACGTTGCGGCCGATCCGTATGAAGGCGGCAAGCAGGTGGTGGCGGAAGCCTATCGCAATCTCTCGTCAGTTGGCGCAACGCCCATTGCGATCACCGACAACCTGAATTTCGGCAATCCCGAAAAGCCCGCGACAATGGGCTATATCGTGAAAGCGATCGAAGGCATGGCGGAAGCCTGCCGCGTGCTCGACTTCCCTGTCGTGTCCGGCAACGTCTCACTCTACAACGAGACTGATGGCGTCGCCATTCCACCAACGCCCGTCGTCGGCGGTGTCGGCCTCATCGAAGATCTTGACCATGTTGCAACTTTGCGCGGCGCACAGCCCGGCGACATTCTCGTGCTCGTGGGCAGCACCGAGGGGCATATGGGCGCGAGCCTCTACGCGCGCGAGCAACTCGGCCTCACCGGCGAGGCACTCGGCGCACCGCCGCCGGTTGACCTGGCAGCCGAGATTCGTCACAGCGCGTTCGTGCGCTCGCTGATCCAGAGTGGTGTCGTGAGCGCCGTTCACGATCTCAGCGATGGGGGGCTTGCATGCGCCGCCGCCGAGCTTGCGCTTGGTTCGGGTCATGGCCTGACTCTCGATGTCGGCATGGAGCGTCTCGGCCGCACCGGGGGCAACCTGATCCCGTTCCTGTTCGGAGAGGACCAGGGCCGCTACCTGCTCGCCGTGAAAGCGGGTCAGGAGAACCGGTTTCACGAAATGGCGGATGAACGGGCCGACGTGCCCGTCCTGATGATCGGCAGCGTCGAGACCGATGGCGCCAACGGCCAGATCACGTTCTCGACCAACGTGCGTGCCGGAGAGGCAATCCGCGTTTCGCTCGCACAACTACGCAGCGCGCACGAAGGCTGGCTTCCGGGCTACATGAACAAGGTCGACTAGTCGCCGGCCGTCTCACCGGCAATCACATCAAGTTCGGCATCTGCTGCCAGCGCCGCCATCACAAGCGTATCGCCCACCCGCGCAAAAAAATCTGGCGTGATGTTCACGTAGTCATCGCTCGGCTGATGGTAGCCGGCGTGGTTTTCCACGCTGAAGAACAGGAATGGAATCCCGATGTCACGGAAGACCGACTGGTCTGATTGCGTCGTCCAGTCGTCCTGCACGCCAAGCGCAGGGTCGTCATGGCCGGGAATCACCATCACTGGTGCCTCTGCCGCGACACGCTCGACCAGGGGCAACAGGAACGGATAATGGAACGGCCCTGCGACATAAAGCTCGCCAGCGTCCGACCGGCTGACCATGTCGAAGTTCAGATTCAGCGCGACGCGCCCCATCGGCACGCTTGAATCTGCCACGAGAGCATGGGCTCCGAGCAGCCCGACCTCCTCTCCGTCGAGTGCTACGAAGACAATGTCGTGCACCGGTTTGTGGTGCGAGAAATAGTGCGCCAGGGCGACAAGCGCTGCCGTCCCGGACGCGTTGTCGTCTGCACCATTGTAGATTTCGCCATCGATGATTCCGAGATGATCATAGTGCGCCGTGATGAGCAGCGCCGGGCCATCACTGTCGCCCTCGATCCATCCGACGACATTGGCACCATTCACAGGCATTGCGTCATCTGCGTCGGGCATTGCCGTGAACGGGTGAATGAAACTGGTGCCGTACCGATTCAGGCCCAGGGTCTCGAAGCGCTTCTGAATGAAATCGCGCGCCGCTTCATTGCCGCGCGTGCCCGTTGCCCGGCCCTCCAGCGCGTCGCTGGACAGCGTCTCGGTCAGGCGCAGCATGGCCCCGGCGTCGATATAATGCGCCTGGTACTGGACGAGGCTTGGCGCTTCGCTCTCGTGGTCGAGCGACAACAGGACCCCGCCGATAAGCACGGCGGCAAGACCGAGGAATGCTGTAACGATCCACGATTTCCTGCTGTTCATTGCCGCGGTGTCCGTTCTCCGAGCTTGACCCTGAACGAGCCTGCGCCCATTTGCCTAGCTCAATTGAGGAGACGCTGCCATGGCGATGACCCGCGACAATCTGCTCGGATACCTGACTGACGCCTTTCCGGATGCCGAGATCACGCTGACTGATCTCGCCGGCGACGACAATCACTGGCAGGCCGAAATCGTCAGCCAGAAGTTCTCCGGCCTGACGCGGGTGAAACAACACCAGCTGGTCTATGCCGCGCTCAAGGGCACGATGGGCGGCGAACTGCACGCCCTCGCCCTGAAGACGAGGGCGCCGTCTGCGCCTTAACTGGCGACGA
The DNA here is from genome assembly GCF_000685275.1 of Hyphomonas johnsonii MHS-2. Taxonomy (GTDB): domain Bacteria; phylum Pseudomonadota; class Alphaproteobacteria; order Caulobacterales; family Hyphomonadaceae; genus Hyphomonas; species Hyphomonas johnsonii. Next base: position 933,080 of record NZ_ARYK01000001.1, on the reverse strand, counting down.
GGAAGTCCCGTTTGCCAAGTACAACGCCTTGATGACGCAACAGGCCGTACGCCATTGATACATGGAAGAACATGTTCGCAAGGACGAACGATGTGAGGTACTGGCGCCCCTCCATCGGCACGGTTTGCGGGCCAAGCGGGATCTGGAGAGTCTCTCTTTCGCTTGCATTGATCTTCGCGTCATCCGTCGAGTTGACGAATGCAAGCGCCGCATCGCACCGCGCCATCAGCTCTGCAAAGGTCGTTTCCGTGTCGGGAAACTCCGGAAGGTCCACACCAGACAGGCGCGCTGCCCCGCGCGCGGCATTGTCACAGGCAATCTGAACCTGACGGCCCATCGGCAGCATGTCGGGATAGAGCCTGGCGGCGAGGAACACAGCGTCTTCGACATCCGTGGCGCGGGCATGCGCTTCCGCTTTCTTGAGATTGGCGCGCATTGCGCCAAGCATCTGGTTCGTCGATGTTTTCAGGACGTAGGACAGCGTATCGTTCATGTCGGGAGACTCCATTCGATGGCGCATACATAGAGCCTGAACCCTGAAAGAACCAATCATTCTTTTCTCCGTTCAGAGATTGACGCCTGCCGCCGGAAACTGCCACGAAAGGACAAAGCAAATTCAAGGAGACAGGAACCCATGTTGCGTCTTTCACTCGCCACGAGCGCCATTGCGCTGACCATCGCGCTCGCCAGTTGCGCCGCCCCCAAGGAAGCAGTCGACGTCACAACGACCACACTTACGGAAGCACCGCCTGAAGCGGATCAGGTTGCTGACGCCACCGCCTTCATGGCGCGCGCGGAGCAGGAACTGTCGGACATGTCTGACGAAGCGAGCCTGGTCTTCTGGGCCCAGGCCACGAACATCACGGATGAGACCAACGCTGCGGCAGCCGAAGCCGGCGCCAAAGCGACGAAACTGGCCGTTTCCCTGGCCAACGAGTCCAAGCAGTTCGACATCGACACGCTGCCGCCGGAACTCGCGCGCAAGATGCAGCGCTTGCGCAGCGGCATCACGATCCCCGCGCCCTCGACACCCGGAGCGGCCGACGAATTGTCAAAGATCACCACCGACCTGGACGCCACGTATGGCACCGGCAAGTTCAACTACAAGGGCAAGGACCTGACGCTTGATGAATTGTCGACGATCATTGAAACGTCGCGCGATCCGGAAGAGCTCAAGGCCGTCTGGGAAGGCTGGCGAACGGTTTCGCCGCCGATGAAGGCGCCTTATGCCCGCATGGTCGAGATTGCCAATGAAGGGGCGCAGGAACTCGGCTATCCAAGCCTCGACCAGATGTGGCTGTCGAACTACGACATGGCACCGGAACAGATGGAACAGGAAGTTGACCGGCTCTGGAGCCAGGTCGAACCACTCTATGAAGAGCTGCACTGCTACACGCGCATGAAGCTCAATGAAAAATACGGCGACGATGTCCAGCCTGCTACAGGGCCGATCCGGGCCGACCTGCTCGGAAACATGTGGGCCCAGGACTGGGCCGCGATCTATGACGTCGTGAAGACGGACACACCCGGTCCAAGCTACAATCTCACCACGCGTCTCGGCGAAAAGGGCTATGACGCGATCCGGATGGTGAAAACCGGCGAGGCGTTTTTCACGTCACTCGGCTTTGCGCCGCTGCCAGAAACCTTCTGGGAGCGTTCGATGATCACCCGGCCCGAGGATCGCGAAGTGGTCTGCCACGCCTCGGCCTGGGATGTCGACAACATGGACGACGTGCGGATCAAGATGTGCACCGAGGTCAATGAGGAAGACTTCGACACGGTCCATCATGAACTCGGACACAATTTCTACCAGCGCGCCTACAAGGATCAGGACTTCCTCTATAAGGACGGAGCCCATGACGGCTTCCACGAAGCCATTGGCGATTTCATCGGGCTGTCGATCACCCCTGAATACCTTAAGCAGATCGGCTTGATCGATGAGAGCGAAATGCCGCCAGCAGACGCTGACACGGCGCTCCTTCTCAACGTCGCCCTCAAGAAGGTCGCCTTCCTGCCATTTGCGCTCACAGTCGACGGCTGGCGCTGGGATGTACTGTCGGGCAAGACCGCACCGGAAGACTACAATGACGCATGGTGGGCGAAACGCCTCGAACTGCAGGGCATCGTGCCCCCAGGCGAACGCCCCGCCGGCGCATTCGACCCGGGCGCGAAGTACCACATTCCAGGCAACACGCCTTACCTGCGCTACTTCCTGTCATACGTGATGCAGTTCCAGTTCCACAAAGCAGCCTGCGAGCAGGCTGGCTGGGAAGGCCCGCTTCACCGCTGTTCGATCTACAACAACAAGGAAGTCGGCCAGCGCTTCAACGCGATGATGGAAATGGGCGCATCGAAGCCTTGGCCTGATGCTCTGGAATCGTTCACGGGCACACGCGAGATGGATGGCAGCGCAATTGTCGAGTATTTCGATCCGCTGATGACCTACCTGAAGGAAGAGACCAAGGACCAGACCTGCGGGTGGGATGCACCTGCAGTCGAATAGTCGCACAGCGGGGCGGCCTGCTTGACGCGGGCCGCTCCGCACCACACATGTCTGGCTAATGCGCTATCCAGGACCTCAACATGACTGACCAGACCACGCTCGATGCTATCGAAACAGCCGTCAAATCAAACGATGTCGTGCTTTTCATGAAGGGCACGCCCACCTTCCCGCAATGCGGATTCTCGTCGGTCGTCGTTCAGATGCTCGATTATCTCGGCGTCGAATACGTATCGACCAATGTGCTGGAAGACGCCGCCGTGCGTGAAGGCATCAAGGTCTACTCGCAATGGCCGACCATTCCCCAGCTGTATGTGAAGGGTGAATTTGTCGGCGGGTGTGACATCGTCAAGGAAATGTTCGAAAGCGGCGAACTCCGCGATTTCTTTACCGAACAGGGCGTCGCAATCGAAGCCGCCTGACTTCACCCGAACAGAAACAGGCCCGCGAGCAGGACAAGCGGGATAATCGACATACCAAACAGGTTGCGCGCGAAGGCGTAGGTACCGATCCACTTGTCGATCCGCGGATCGCCGGTCGTCTCGGTTCGCGTGACCATTTCCACGGACTCGCCCTTGATGACCGTATCGTCGGACAGGATGTATTTCTGCAGCGAGCCCTCTGTCAGCAGCGCGCCGAAATAGAACAGGCCGCTGAATGTGATGCTCGCGAACGCAAAGCACATGACGAATGGTGCCAATTCCGGCCGGTGCAATTGCCCCATCAGCCAAAGTGACACGCCGAAAACAACCAGGCCCGCCAACAGGGCGATCAACTGCAGGCGCCTCAATTTCCTGAAATCAGGTTTGTCCGTCATTGGCGTGTCCCCCCGCAGTCAGGCGCACACCTTACCAGATTCGACGGGGTTTCGCAGCCGGCGGGCCACGCGCTTCAGTTCCGGGATATCCCGTCCGGGACTGCGTATGCACTGTCGATGCATCCAGCGCAAGAGTCCGGCCTCAGGCCGAGCGGCACCATCATCACGCTGACACTGAACAACAGGCCCATCAGGTATCCTTTGCGCCGGCGGAACGGCATGGGATAGCAGGCCCGCGCCGACTTGCGCCACTGGCGCAGCACGTAGACCACCAGATACAGGCCCACGGCCGAAGCCAGCCAATACAGAATGCCTGTGCCGAACCAAGCCATGAATTCCTCCTGCCGCCTCCAGCCATCACCCTACACGGCTTGGGTTTTGGTTAGAAAAAGCAGGTCGACAGAATTTCAGCGCGCCTGTTTACGTCCGGTTAGCCGTTCGAACAGGCATGGCGGCTGATACAAGCCGCTCGCAAACCCGTTCCGATGTGCTAAAGCGCGCGCCATGACCATCACCACAACTCGCACTTCCGCGCCGAAAGTCGGCATCGTCTCGCTAGGTTGCCCGAAGGCGCTTGTGGATTCCGAGCGGATCATTACCCGCCTGCGCGCCGAAGGGTACCAGATTGCGCCCGACTATGCCGGGGCAGACCTGGTTCTGGTCAACACGTGCGGGTTCCTCGACAGTGCGCGCACCGAAAGCCTGGAAGCGATCGGTGAAGCCATCGAGGCGAATGGCAAGGTGATTGTCACCGGCTGCCTCGGCGCTGAACCCGATGTGATCGAGCAGGCCCATCCCAAGGTGCTCGCCATTACCGGGCCGCATCAGTACGAAGACGTCATGGCGGCGGTCCACACGCACCTGACACCCCCACACAACCCCCACATGGACCTCGTTCCGGAAGCTGGCCTGCGCCTCACGCCGCGCCACTATGCCTACCTCAAAATATCCGAAGGCTGTAACAATCGCTGCAGTTTCTGCATCATCCCGAAACTCCGCGGCGACCTGGTTTCCCGCCCCATCCACCATGTTCTCACCGAAGCAGAGCAACTCGTCCGCGCCGGTGTAAAGGAACTCCTGGTGATCAGCCAGGATACGTCGGCCTACGGCCTCGATGTGCGCTACAAGCCTGAAACATGGCGAGGCAGCGCCTATGAGACTCGCTTCCTTGATCTTGCGAAGGGCCTCGGCAGCCTCGGCGTGTGGACACGCCTGCACTACGTCTACCCCTACCCCCACGTCGATCAGGTCATCCCCCTGATGGCCGAAGGCCTGATCACCCCCTATCTCGACATCCCGTTTCAGCACGCCTCGGCAAATGTCCTCAAGGCCATGAAGCGCCCCGCCAAACAGGACCGCGTCCTTGAACGCATCCAGCAATGGCGTCGGGATGTGCCGGATCTTGCCATCAGGTCGACCTTCATTGTCGGGTTCCCGGGCGAAACCGAAGAGGATTTCGAAATTTTGCTCGACTTTGTCCGCGAGGCCAAAATCGACCGCGCCGGTTGTTTCCGTTATGAAAACGTCGCCCACGCCGACAGTCGCGCCCTGCCTGGGCACGTTCCGGACGAGGTCAAGCAATCCCGCTGGGAGCGCTTCATGGAAACGCAGGCCGAGGTCTCCGCCGACCGCGCAAAGCGCCAGGTCGGCACCCTCCAGGACGTCATCCTGGACGGCCCCGGTGACGAACCGGGCGAAATGATCGGCCGCACCAAGGCAGACGCCCCGGAAGTTGATGGCATTGTTCACCTGACCGGCGCCGCCAACTTCAAAGCCGGCGATATCGTTTCAGTCAGAATCACGGATTCCGACGCCTACGACCTCTACGGCGCGCCCGCCTGATTTCAGGGCCCTGTTTCATTTCGATTTTTGACATATTGAAAAACAATATGTTGACATATCGTAATTCGATATATTTAGTGGCGCCAGATCGAACTGGAGCCTCATCATGATGAAACCTGTCCTGACCCTGCTGGCCACGACCGCCCTCCTGGCACCGCTGGCCCTCGCCGAAACCAAGTCATTCCCTGCGGGTGATTTTTCATCCATCAATGCCCGTGGTCCGATTGATGTCGAATTCCAGACCGGCCCGGTGCCCTCGATTATCGTCGAACAGGACGACGGCGACTTCAGCGATATCTACATCGAGCAGGAGGGCTCCGAGCTAAACCTCGGCCGCAACAGCCTCCGCGACAAGAAAGGCTGGGCACGAAACGTCTCGGTCAACGTCAAGAACGGCCGGAAAATCATCAAGATCAACGGCAAGCGGGTCCCGACCTACACCGTGCGCGTCACCGCGCCGGCGCTGGACGGCGCGGCTGCGTCCCAGTCCGCCCGCCTCGACGCGACGGGGATCGCCAGCAACGCTTTTTCGGGGTCTGTCTCATCCAGTGCCGACCTCTCGCTTTCGGGAACTGCCGCGTCGGCAGACCTGCGCGGATCGTCCAGCGGCGACCTCGACGCCAGCGCCTTTCTTGCGGAGTCCCTGACGCTGGATGCGTCGTCCAGCTCGGACATAAGGGCCGCCGTCGGCGGTGGATCACTGGACCTTGAGGCCTCATCCAGCACGGATGTCGAGGTGACCGCCGCGAACACCGCGCAAGTCGTGATCGATGCATCGTCCAGCGCTGACGTCATCATCAGCGGCACGTGCAAGGACATCAATATCTCGGCGTCCTCGAGCGCCGACGTCGAAGCGGATGATCTCGACTGCGTCTCGGGTGACATCCAGGCCAGCAGCGGCGCCGATATCTCCACGTCGCTTTCAGGTTCCGTCAAGGCCCGCGCATCAAGTGGCGCGGATATTTCCGTGCACGGCAACCCGGCCTCTCGCGATGTCCAGGAATCCAGCGGCGGCGATATCGACTTCAACGGCTAACCCAAGACAAGGACGTCCAGCATGCGCAAGCCACTCCTAGCGGCCCTCACCCTCGCCCTCCTCGCCCCCCTGCATGCCCTCGCGGGCACAACGGAAACCTACAACTATTCCGGTTTTGACGAGCTCGACATCTCGGCAGGGGTCGACGTCACGTTCGTTGCCGCGCCTGAATATTCGGTCGAGATCGAGTTCGAACAAGGCGGTCCGGACGACATGAAGCTCCGCCAGGACGGCAAGCGCCTTTTCGTATCCCAGAAGACGATGAGAAACTGGCGCCATGACGTTAAAGCCAAAGTCCGCATCTCGGCGCCGACGCTTCGGGAAATCGAAGCGAGCTCCGGATCCAGCATCAAGGCAAGCGGACTGGCGGCGGAGCTGTTGACCATTGATGCATCCAGTGGCGCCTCGATCATTGCAGATGGCGAATGCGGGTCGATGAAGATTGTTGCCAATTCCGGCGGCAATGCACAGGCTCGAAAGGTCGAATGCCGGAAAGTTGCCGCGAATGCGAGCAGCGGTGGGTCAGCCAGCGCCTATGCCAGTGAAGCAGCCCACAGCCATACATCCAGCGGCGGTTCGGTCGACATCTATGGCAATCCGGCTGACCGGGAAGCCAACAACCCGGTTTCAGGCGGCTCGACGAATTTCCACTAGACGATCGTGAAGTCGCCGGCATCGTGACCCGGGTCCGGCCATTCAAGGTCCATGTCTTCCAGCGCGCCGCGTACCAGCCGCGCGATCATGGCGTTTCGCCGGGAACGGCTGTCGGACGGAATCACGTACCAGGGGGCATGGCGTGTGGAACACCGTGACAAGGCCGTCTCATAGGCAGCCATGAAGTCTGACCACAAAGCACGATCTTCCAGATCGGCCGGATTGAATTTCCACCGCTTGTGCGGTTCGATCAGGCGCTCCTGGAGCCGGATGCCCTGCTCTGCATAGCCAACGTTCAGCATGCATTTGACGATGACAACACCATTTTCGGTGAGGTGCTTTTCGAAGGCATTGATTTGGGCGTAGCGCTCGGCAATCGCTTCAGGTGGAGCGAACCCCCGCACCTTGACGACCAGGACGTCCTCGTAGTGGGACCGGTCAAAAATGCCGATATGGCCTTTCCGCGGCACTGCATCATGGACGCGCCAGAGATAATCGCGGGCGAGTTCGTTCGTACTTGGCGCCTTGAACGCCTTGACTTCCATGCCGAGGGGCGTCGTGTCGGCGAACACGCCCTTGATCGTCCCGGACTTGCCGGCAGTGTCCATTCCCTGCAGCACCACGAGGACCGACCGCTTCTTCCCGGCGTACAGCCTGTCCTTCAATTCATTGATGACCGCCGCGTCCTTTTTCAGGCTGGTTTTCGCATTTTCCTTGTCTTCGAACAGGGACCGGTCACCTGTGTCCCGCGCGGCCAGGTCGAACGGCTTCCCATGCGGGACGATAAGTGTGCGGCGCACCTGGCTGATGCTGGGTATCGGCATGTGGGAGGCTCCAAATACAAAAAGGCCGCTCCAGTCTGGCGCGGCCTTTCTAAAACTACAAGAAAAACAAGTGCATCAGGACGAGTAGAATTCGACCACCTGCGCCGGTTCCATCTGGACCGGATAGGGCACGTCGGCCAGTTCCGGCACGCGGACGAACGTCGCCGACATCGCCTTGGGGTCAACGTCCACGTATTCCGGGAGGTCGCGTTCCGGGCTGCCGAGCGCTTCGAGTACGAGGGCAATGTTGCGCGACTTTTCGCGAATCTGGACCACATCACCCGGTTTCAGGCGAGCCGATCCAATATTGCAACGACGACCATTGACCGTGACATGGCCATGGTTGACGAACTGGCGGGCGGCAAAGATCGTCGGAACAAACTTCGCGCGATACACGAACGCTTCAAGGCGTGATTCGAGCAGGCCGATCAGGTTCTCGGCTGCGTTGCCCTTCATCCGGCTGGCTTCGACGTACACACGTGAGAACTGCTTCTCGGTGATATCGCCGTAATAGCCCTTCAGCTTCTGCTTCGCCATGAGCTGCATACCAAAGTCGGACACTTTGCTGCGGCGGTTCTGGCCGTGCTGTCCAGGCTTGTAGTTACGCTTGTTGACGGGAGACTTCGGACGGCCCCAGATATTTTCGCCGACCCGACGGTCGATCTTGTACTTCGCGCTGTGGCGACGTGACATGGTAGTACCTCGTTTTCAGCGCGGGCCGGTGGGCGATGTTCGATCACGCCCACGATTTCAACGGCGGCTCCGCACCACCCCGTAGATAAGGGGCGGGTAAAACACCAAATTGACGGCAGCGTCAAGCCGTGCCCCTGTTGCAGCAGCAGCGAGGCTGCAGATAATATTCACGGGAGCACAACATGGCATCACTTGAGGGGCGCGTCGCGATCGTTACCGGCGCTGCGAGCGGCATTGGCCGGGCGGCCGCGGTCAGCCTGGCGGCAGAAGGCGCGTCAGTCCTTGCGACTGATTTGGACGAAGCTGGCGCCAAGGACACTGCAACGCTGATCACCGGCTCAGGCGGCACCGCCCACGCGGCCGTTCAGGACGTTACCGACGAAGCGCGCTGGGACGCCATAATGGGCCTCTGCCGGACTGAATTGGGAGCTGCGTCAATCCTTGTGAACAATGCCGGCATCGCGATCGGCGGCGCGATCATGGAATTCAGCCTCGCTGACTGGAAAAAGCAGATGTCGGTCAATCTGGACAGCGTATTCCTTGGTACGCGTGCAGCCATGCGCGAAATGCAGAAGACCGGCGGGTCCATCATCAACATTTCGTCGGTCGCGGGGCTACGCGGCTCGGCGAACCTCGGCGCATATTGCGCGAGCAAGGGCGGCGTCCGGCTGTTCACGAAGGCCGCGGCTGTCGAATGTGCCCGTTTGGGCCTTCCGATCCGGGTAAACTCTGTCCATCCCGGCATCATCGATACGCCGATCTGGCAGAAGTCCATCACCGGCATGATGGACGGCTTGCCGGCAGAACAAGTGGAAGCGATGCAATTGCAGGCGGGAGCCAATGCCATCAGCGCTGAAGCGATTGCACTGGCATCGACACCGATGGGGCGCGCAGGACGACCTGACGAAGTTGCGAATCTGATCGTGTTCCTGGCGAGTGATGCCTCAAGCTACATTACCGGGCAGGAACACGTCGTGGATGGGGCGATGATGGCGTAACGGGCGCGAATTTTGCAATCTCCACGGCCACGGTTGGCAAACGGCATGTAGTGGGCAAGTCATGATTGAAATCACAGTCGTCATACCCTGCTACAACAATGCGGCGACCATTGAGGCAGCAATTCTCAGTGCGCTGCGCCAGACCGTGCCGACACAGGTCATCGTCGTCGATGACGGCTCGTCCGATGAAACCGTACCAAAGGTGCAGGTCCTGGCGGCCAGCGAGCCCAATCTTGCCCTGCTGATCCAACCTCAGAACCGCGGACCGTCAGCCGCCCGCAATCGGGCGATATCAATGGTCGAGACGGAGTGGATCGCAATCCTTGATGGCGATGATTTCATGCATGAGGATCGGCTGCGACGCTTGCTGGAGATTGCCGAAGACAAGCATTTCGACTTCCTGGCAGATGACCTGATACGGGTCGATCCAGGCCCCGACCCGAAACGAGGTTCACGCCTCTGGTCAGATCAGCCGATCGGTCTCGTAGAGCTCGATCTCGCGCGGTTCGCACGCGAGAACATCGACAAATACACCGGAAGCCGCCGGGAACTTGGATATCTGAAGCCGATCATGCGGACAGGCTTCCTCCGTTCGAACTCCATTTCCTACAATGAGAGCATGCGCCTGTCGGAAGATTACGACCTGTATGCCCGCGCCCTTGTGGCCGGGGCCAGGTTCGGCGTCGTGGATCCCTGCGGATATTTCTCCGTGGACTACCCCAATTCCCTGTCGAAAGAATATGCGGCCAGTGACCTCAGGAAAATCCTGGATCGGGACATCGAGCTGTTGCGCCATCCCGACCTAAGTCCGGATGCACGCAAGGCCGTTGCCGAACACAAAACGCTTGCCCACAAGCAATGGGCCTGGATGCACCTGATCGAAATGAAGCGGGACCGTAACCTCACTGGCGCACTCGCTGTTATTGCCGTGCCTCCGCAAGTCATGGGCGCGCTCATACTGCGCACGGCCCGTCACCTGGCTGGCCTGGAACCGGTGCCGAGTTCAGCCGGCGGAGAACACGCCCTGGATCAGGGCGTAGCCGCGTTGCTTGCAGCAACAGGCGGTTGCGAGCCTGCATAGACCGCACTCTTCACCAGACTGATGGCTTCCTGCCTGCGCCCCTGCACGATCATCGTCGATGCCTGAACGGCACGCAGGGCCAACCTCGGCATCAGGATTGCCAGAATGCCGATATAGGCCAGCGCCCCGAGGGGAACCAGAATCGCCAACTTGACCAGCGGCTCCATCGCCACTGGCAGCTGATGCATGCAGAGCCATACAATTGCCCCCATGGCGAAGGATGCGACCAATGCCTGCCAACCTGCAACGACTTGGCGGTGCATCGGGAATCCGATCACCGATTTGACGGCGTATGCACCGAGCGCCCAGATCAGGAATGTCTTCACCAGCAGCGCCAGAGCAACAGCCTCAAGGCCGAACTGGATCGTCGCCAGGACAAACACGACCGAAAGGGCGAGACCTGTGGTGAACATCTTGAGCGTCCAGTCGACCCTGCCCACACCGTTCAGCACGCCTGTATTGAAGGCTGACGTAGGCGCGCGGATGCCGCTGAGCAGGGAAATCTGGATCACGGTTACGGCAGGTACCCACTGCCCGCCAAACACGAAAGGCACAGCGATCGGCGCGATCACTGCAGCGCCAATGAATGCCGGATAGACAACGAGTGCGGCGAGGCGCATTGCGCCCTCCATCGCACGATGCAGCGTTGGCAAGTCGTTCTGGGCTTGCGATGCAACCGGCAGCGAGACGGCGGCGAACGGCGTGACAAGCGCGGCGCGTGCCTGGTCCAGCATCCGCACCGACATGTTGTACATACCCAAAGCAGCCGGCCCCAATGCACCACCGATGAATACCCGCGGCAGTGCCTGGTCCACCGCAAGTACGAGTTTGGAAAGAACGTTCCTGGAATTGAACTGGGTCAATTCGCGTGTCTCGACCCAGGTCGATTGAAACGAAGGCCGCCACCTGGCGAGTATCGCAAAAGCGACCAGGCGAATGACCCGGCGCGATATTTCCATGAAGACCAGTGCCCAGGCGCTTTTCAACAATATTGCGAGGGTCACACCGATCACGGCCGCAGATATCGTGCCGATAACGTCCACGATGGTGATCTCTCGATAGCGGAGATCTCGCTGCAGAAGTGCGGAGGGAACCGAAGTCAGCGCACCGAGGAAGAGGACAATGGAAAACATCCGGATCATCGGCGCCAGCGCCGGCTCATCGAACCCTTGGGCAATGAGTGGCGCAAGCAGATTGACACCGCCCCAGAAAATGAAGGCGAGAACCAGGGATTGGATGAAAATCGAGTTGACGTGCCCGTCTCGCAGGTCCGGGCGCTGGATGAGCGAGTCATTCAGGCTGTCCGAGGCGAAAATCTCCGGAATCGCAAATACGACCAGCGTCATGCCGTAGATGCCAAAATCCATCGGCGACAGGATTCGAGCAATGAATACGAGCGACAGCATGCCACCGATCAATCCGATCCAGTTACCCAGAGCGTTGAGGATGACGGCTTTGCCAGCGCGTCGAAGCAAGGATTGTGACATTACAAGGACCCAAATCGTCGAATGGACCGCCCCAGTGAGGCAGGCTCAGGGTTGAAATCACGGGAAGCCTTCGAGGCGGCCTTCCGCAATTTGTTCATTATCAGGAAATAGCTGACGGATCGCCAAATTTTCATTCCAAATAGCTCGGATCGCACTTTCCATCTCAGGCCGCGTGCCAACGGGGCGACGACTTCCGCCGCTGCGGGCGACGTCGCCGCCAACTTGCAGAGTTCATCAATGAGCTTCGGATCCCGAAGGATTTCTTCGCACCCGTATTTTGAGGAGAAAGCGCCGCGGAGTATGGCAATTTCTGCCTTCGTCAATGGTTCCTGACTGGTTGCGACGGCCGAACGCAGATCTGCCAGTGTCAGATTCCAAAGCTTCTTGCGTGCCATGACCGACGCTCGGCGAAGCAGAGCCTGCCGGTGCATGACGGGATTCATGTCCGAACGCCCCTTCTTGAGGTACTCGTGCAGCCTTAGTTGCGGGTAGCATTTCTGAAAAATGATCTTGTCAAAACTGGACCAGGCCGAATCCCGGCTGGAGGCTGGAACGGGTTTTGAATCTGTTCCTCGGATACCATCGTGAAGCCGCTGGTGGAACACGACCTCGTTGGTCGCCACCGTTGTGGCCACCCGGGCAAGACGGATCAACATGTCATAGTCCTGCGACCTGATGAGCTCCTCGTTGAACGCTCCGACCCGGTCATAGAGTTCCTTGCGGGCGATCATGCCCTGTTGGTGCGCAAACATGTCGTCCAGTGTTTCTGCCAGGAATTCGTCGGATCCGCAGGTCCGCCAGTAGCCGGTCCCGAAACTGCGAGTCCTTCCGAAACCGTCTATTCTGAAGCGATCATGTCTTCCATAGGCCAAATCCGCGCCTGGTTTCGCCTCAAGCATGCCAACTAGAACCTCAAGGGCGTTCGGCGAAGCAATATCATCATCATCGAATATCCAGACCAGGCCACCGCTCACGTGTCGCATGCCAAGGTTCAAGGCCGATGCCTTGCCACCATTTGACTTAGAAATAACGCGGATCTTCCCCTGATAGGGCTTCAAAACGTCAAGCGTGTCGTCGGTGGAGCCGTCATTTATAACGATGATTTCATGTGCTGGCCGGGTCTGTGCGAGCACGGACTCAAGGCTCTCGACGAGCAATGCCGATCGGTTAAAGGTCGGAATCAGGACAGTCACGTCGTTATTTGGCATGCGTCCCCCTGATGTTTCAGTCTGTCAGTGCCGATTCGGCCAGATCGCCGCGCCGGAGCATGGCACCAGAATTGCTCTGTCTGACAGAAGCAATTAGCGCGCCAAGTCGGGATCCAGAACATTATGCAACGATATAAACCTCTCATTAAACACAGCGCCGGTCGAAAATGAAAATCGCGTTCTTCGTCAATGCCTTTCCGATGATGTCCGAGGCGTTCATCGCCAACAGTGCCGCTGCGTTGATGGACGCAGGACATTCTGTCGACATATTCGGGCTTGGAAACGTTCAGCCGACGGGCTGCTCCGTCGAAGCGGCAGCAATTGATGAAATGGACGCCCACACCTTTAATGCCCGCTGGCCGCGCTCGCGTGCCGGACGGCTCGCCGAACTCCCTTCGGCGCTAAGCAAAATATCAAAGAATGGGGGACTTTCCTCACTTCGGCGCCTTCGCCCGGCCATTTACCGGCGGACATTCGCCGACCTTTCTGCAGTCTATCAGGCAAGCGCGATCGAGGGGCCGGGTGCTTATGACATCCTCCATTGCCAGTTTGCGACATTGGCGGAAGACGTAATCAAGCATCGAAAGGCGGGATTCCTGTCGGGAAACATCGTCGTCAATTTCCGGGGCTATGACATTACGGAAACCGTCGATGCAGTAGGCCCGCAGGTCTATGACCACGTCTGGGACGAAGCGGCGAGCTTCATCGCCAACTGTGACTATTTCAAAGACCGTGCTGTGGCGATCGGATGCCCGAGTGACCGTATCGAAGTGATCGGTTCCGGAATCCGGTTGGAGAATTTCCCGTTTGAGCCTGCGTCGCCACCTGCCGGGAACGCATTGCGATTTCTCATGGTCGGACGTCTGATTGAACGGAAAGGCTTTCATGTAGCCCTGCGCGCACTCGCCAGCTTCTCGGCGCAGTCGTCGGCGCGCATACACGTCGACATCGTAGGGGACGGCGCCATGCGTGCGGAACTGGAAGCCCTCGCACACGCGCTCGGGCTTGGCCAATCCGTCAGGTTTCACGGCGCCCGCACACACTCCGAAATCGCAGATTTCATCCGGCGCACAGACGTCTTCCTTGCACCCTCCATGACGAGCGCAACAGGCGGCCAGGACGCACCCGTCAATACGCTCAAGGAAGCCATGGCAATTGGACGCCCCGTCATCGCGACGTACCATGGTGGCATCCCGGAACTCGTCATCGAGGGAGAGACCGGGGCGATGGCCGATGAGGCCGACGTCTCAAGCCTGTGTGCCGCAATCGAGCGCCTGACCGCTGCCCCGTCAGCCTGGCCGGCAATCGTCAAGCGTGCCCGGCGCAAGGTCGAAGACATGTACGGCCTCGACAAGTGTACCGACAAGCTTGTCAGCCACTATGAGAAATGCCTGGCGCGCGCCAACGACAACGCCGAACCTGTTAACAACAACGCCTTGAGGATGATCGCAACATGACCGATTCAACACCGAGCCAGCCCAATGTCACCATCATCGTGACTGCCCGCGACCGTTTCAGCCTGGCGGTGCGGGCGCTGGAAAATCTTGTCGCTGTCACGAAGCCGCCTTTCGAACTGATCTATATCGACGCGGGCAGCCCGACCAGAGTCGCATCCGAATTGGAACGCATCTGCGCGGAAAACAGCTTTCGTTACGAGCGGTTCGAGCACTTCCTCAGCCCTTGCCAATCACGCAACCGGGGACACCATCTCGCGCAGACTAAGTATGTCGCTTTCATTGAAAATGACGTGATGGCGTCGGAAGGCTGGCTGGAAGCCCTCATTAAATGTGCGGATGAGACGGGTGCTGAGGTCGTCCAGCCACTGCTTTGCCAGGGCGTTCCACTCCACACCGAAATTCACCAGGCTGGCGGGAACTTTACGGACGACCTCGATGCTTTCTTCAATGGTCCGGCCGAAGCTCACCGCCTCACCGACAAGCACCTGAACCATCAGGGTAAACGAGTCGACGAAGTGGAATTGTCGCGCACCGAAACCCAGGTCTGCGAGGTCCACTGCATTCTCGTTCGGCGTGACGTATTCGAACGCTTCGGCGACTTCGACGAGAACATGCCGTGCTCCAAGGACCATGTGGATTTCAGCGTCACGGTCTGGGCAAACGGCGGCCGCATCATGCTCGAGCCTTCGTCCATTGTCACATTCTGCCATCCAGATCGCACACACCCTGTGGAGCCCATGGATCGCAAGCTGTTCATTCTTCGCTGGTCGCCAGCGTGGCAGCGCAAAAGCCTCGACCATTTCCGGACGAAATGGGGGCTGGAGTCCGATCCATACTTCAAGAAATATGAGAAGCTGATGACCTGGCGTTACCGCGACGGGGTCGTGCGCCCTCTGGTTCGAAAGCTGCCGCTGATCGGGCACAGCCACAAGGTCCAGAGCCTGGCCACTATTGCATTGCTTCCCGCGATCAAGGCGATGGGAACGCGTCTGGGCAACCAGCAGGCCGCCCAGACGGCCAATTGGGACAGTCGTAAAGTCTAGGCTCGCATGAGCCATCCCGATCGCACCGGTTCACGACCGTCTGGCCGGAACCGGTAACGAGGGGGCGCGCGCTACATGCTGGACAGGCCGAGCCAGCCGGCAATGATGTTGCGCTGCATGTCGTTGGTGCCGGAATAGATGGTACCAGCCATTGCATCCCGTAGCGCCCGTTCAGCACCATACTCGGTCATCAGGCCGTAGCCGCCCAGAACCCGCACAGTATCAATGGCCGTTTCCAACAGGGCTTCGCTCGTGAAGAGCTTGGCCATGGATGCATCGAGGCCCACAGCCTTCGATGTCTCAAGGCGCATGGCGGCCCGGTAGGTCAACAGGCGAGCCGCTTCCAGGCGCACCTTCATGTCCACGATCCTGTGTGACACTGCCTGGTTCTGGCCGATCAGTTTACCGAAGGAAGAGCGCGTCTTGGCATAGTCGATCGACTTCTCAAGAAGGCGCTCCATCTTGCCAAGATGCGCCGCGACGAGGCATGTCCGCTCCCATTCCATCGATTGATTGAAGATGGGTCCACCCGCGCCCACCTTCCCGATTATGGCGCTCTCCGGCACTCTGACGTCCTCGAACACCAGCTCTCCGATTGGGCAAGTGCGAAGGGCAGACTTGTCGAAGGCCTGTCCCGGCATGAAACCCGGCGTGCCTTTGTCGACGAGGAAACCTGTGATGCCGCCGAGATATCCCTTTGTGTCGTCGGTACGGGCATAGACGACGGCGACATCTGCGATCGGACCATTCGAGCTGAAAGTCTTGACGCCGTTGATGATGTAATCATCGCCGTCTCGCCGGGCACGGGTGCGCATATTGAAAGCGTCCGAGCCGCTTTCCGGTTCGGTCATCGCGTTCACCGCGATACGGCGACCGCTGCAAAGATCCGGCAGGTAACGCTCCTTCTGCTCCTGCGTCCCGTACTTCCAGATGGGAGTCACACATGCCAGCAGGTGCGCACAGACTGCGAATACGAGACCGGAGTCTTCGCATCCGTAGCCCAACGCCTCAATCGCAATTGCCGTCGTCAGGGAGTCGAGATTCGCGCCGCCGAATTCTTCAGGTACAGTGAGGCCTTGCAGGCCCATATCCCCGCACTTCAGCCAGAGATCACGTGGGAACGTCTTCGCCGCGTCACGTTCCACGACGTCATGATTCAATTCCTTTCGCGCAAACTTGATGATCTGATCGCGCAATGCGCGCTGGTCGGCATTGAAGCTGAAGTCCATTATGCAATTTCCTTTAAACGCTGATAGTCGACCTTGTCGGTCGACGTCTTGGGTAGTTCGGGCAGGCAGACGAATTTGTCTGGCGCCATGTAGTAAGGCAGGTTCTGCGAACAGAACTTTTTCAGTTTGAGGAGCGATGGCGGGGCTTCATCCGACCAAACATAGTAAGCGCGGATCTCGAGCCCGGCTTCCCCCATGTCGGCAGCCAGAACGGCCGCTTCGGGAATGGAAGGATGCTTGTGTAGCGCTGCTTCAATTTCGCCGAGTTCAACCCGGAACCCGCGGCGCTTCACCATGCGGTCGCGCCGCCCGACGAACTTGATGTCGCCGGATGCCAGTTCCATCACGATGTCGCCGGTGCGATACCACTTAATGCCGTCCACGTCCGTGAAGGCCGCTGAATTGTGCTCCGGCAGTTTCCAGTAGTTCAACATCACCGAACTGCCGCTTACCAGCAACTCACCTTGTGACCCTGGCGAGACAGGCGTGTTGTCCGGCTCGGCAACGAGGAGCGTGTCCCCTGAGCAAGCCTTGCCGATGGGCAACACGTAATCGGCGTCATCCGGTATCTGGCTTGGGACCTTGAAAAAGGTGCAGACGTTTGTCTCGGTCGGGCCGTAGAGGTTGTAATAGACCGGCTTGGGCCAGATCCCCATCAATCCGCGCAGATGTTTGGTCGGAAAAACCTCGCCTGCGAAATTCACGATGCGTAGCGATGAGCAATCCCGCGTCTCGGGTTTGCCAAAGTCAACGATCAGACGAAGTATTGACGGCGTCGAATACCAGATCGTGATCCGATGCTTTTCTATCAGCTCCGGCAGGCGCGCAGGTTGCTTGCCGGTTTCCGAGTTGATGAGCACGACGGAGGCGCCATGCTTCAGCGGGACATAGATGTCCAGGATTGACAGGTCGAAATGGAACGGAGCGTGGGAGCTGAATCGATCGCTCGCGACCGGCTGAAACTCGTCCGAGACCCAATCCACAAAAGCGAGTGCGGTTTTGTGCGAATGCATCACGCCTTTCGGCTGCCCTGTCGAACCGGATGTGTAGAGGATGTAGGCAAGGCCTTCGACAAGCCCGGATTGGTCTTCAGGCGCCCGGTCACGGGCCAGGACAACAAAGTCCACCGGCTCTTCGCCCGCCATGGGAAACTCATGCATGGCCCAGGGACCACCTTCAAGCTTCGCCTGCAATTCATCCGCGACCGCGCGTTCGACAATGATCGCCATTGCCGCGCAATTGGAAAAAATATAGCCATTCCGTTCGGCAGGCGCACTGTAGTCCACCGGAACGTAAGCAGCCCCTGCCTTCAGGACTCCGAACACCGCGCCCAGCGCATTGATCGTTTTACGGAGGCACAGGCCCACCCGGTCGCCGGCTTGTACATTCAAGGCCCGCAACGCCGCGCTCACACGATCAGAGTGATCGTCCAATCCCGCATAGGTAATGGTTTGCCCCGCCGAAGATATTGCTGCGACGGCCCCGGGTGTCCGGCGGGCCGAATTTGACACAAGTTCTTCCAGACGCATGATTGTCCCCACTCTACCGTATATTCGAAACCTATCCTAAAGCATGAATCGTACCAGCACTCCCGAGGCGCCACAGGCAAGCCTCGTTGCTGGTCTACTCCCACCCCGGCAAGTTCGCACAGGGCAGATTGGCCCCGTTGTTGCCTGCGGACGTCACCATGTTACACGTTCGGGTCAATCCGGCACATTGCGCGCCTATCATAGGAGAAAATAGTGGACAAGAATAAGATCAAGGAAGCGGTTCGGGACTTTATCGTCGCGCAGTTCCTGCCAGGAGAAGATCCTGAAAGCCTAACGGACGACACGCTTCTGGTGACAGATGGTGTGCTGGACTCGCTGGGCAGCCTCAAGCTCGTCGCCTTCCTGGAAGAGACTTTCGGAATATCGGTCGATGCGCATGAAGTGGACGTTGAGCACCTCGACACGCTCGAGCTGATCGCCCAGATGGTCGTCGCCAAGGGTGGCTGACTGACCGACAAGGGCCTGCTCAGGTCCGATTCGTAGTCGACAAATGCGGCCTTCACGGAATTTCCGATGAAGGCCGCATTTTTAATCACAAAATTGCTTCATCCCGGAAAGCCCTGCTTCATCTCAAATTAGCCAAGCACTCGAAAATTCGCCTGCAGATGTCTTCGCTTAAGGCGAAGCATTAATATTTGGGATCAAACATTGCATTCCATCAACCGGATGTCGCATATGCTGGGCCGCGGTCGGCAAGGAACTTGCTTTGTTGCCAGCCACATGCTCCGGGGGTCGGGAGCCCAGTACAGTAGCCTAAGGGGAGAGAGATGGAAGTCTCGACACAATCAAGTTCGGATTCCGTAGAAACGGCCGAGCGTTCGGTTCCAAACAAATGGGGCCCTTCCGTCCTGATCATTATCGCCGCGATCGCGATCTTTGCGGTGTTCGCAGAAAACCACTTGTCTGCGGCCGAGAACTTCTCGCTGCAGGGGAAATTGATCGTCGCCGGATTCGGCGGCGTCATGGGTCTTGGCATCCTTTGGGAAATCGCCAGCGGGCAACGGACCTTCGCCGAAACCATGCGCTTCTGGTCAGTTGTTCTTCTGGTCGGCATCACCACCTGGGCGATCCGTATCTACGAGATCGAGAGCACGGCCTTCTACAAGTTCATTGCGCCGCTCACCTTGTCCGGCTTCATCATCAACCATTATCTGCCGACCAGCCTGCGCCGCCCATTCTTCCTCGGCCTCGGCCTCGTCGCCATCATCGGCGTATTCGGTGTTGTCAGCATCCCCGCTGCGGTCGGCCTGATCGGCGCCAGCCTCGTGCTGATCGGCATATGCCACCTGCCCGTCTCGATCTGGATTCGGCTCGCGCTGCTGCTCGCCTGCACGGCAGGCCTTGCTGCGTTCCGATCCGGCTTCGTCTATACCGGCTGGGTGATGGCCATCTTGCCGGTTCTCGCTGCGATATTCATGTTCCGCCTGGCGATCTATCTTTACGACATTTCCAACGGCAAAGGGCCGAAGAACATCTGGGACCGGTTGAGCTATTTCTTCCTGTTCCCGAACATCGTGTTCCCGTTCTTTCCCGCTGTGGATTACTCCACCTATGGGCGCACCTATTATAATGATGAAGCGACCCGCATTTACCGTCACGGTGCCACCTATATCCTGCGCGGCTTCGTCCACCTGCTGCTCTATCGACTGATCCACGTCGAGTACGTCCTCGGCATGAATGAGGTCACCAGCGCACTTGGTTTCCTGCAATACGTGGTTTCGAATTTCGGCCTCTACCTCAAGGTTTCGGGCCTCTTCCACCTGATCGTCGGCCTGATCGTTCTGTTCGGCTACAATCTGCCTGAAACGCACTCGCGCTTCTACTTCTCGACCAGCTTCATCGACTTCTGGCGCCGTATCAACATCTACTGGAAAGACTTCATGCAGAAGATGGTCTTCAACCCATCCTACATGGTGTTCAAGAAGATGGGCGTGCCTCACATGACCGGCGTCATGCTGGCGATCGCGACGGTGTTCATAGCGACATGGGCACTGCATGCCTATCAATGGTACTGGTTGACCGGTACGGTCCTCTTAACCCTCCCGGACGTGCTGTTCTGGTTGATCCTTGGCGCGTTGCTGATCGGGCAAACCTGGCTTGAGGCCCGTCCCAAGAGCAAGCAGCCATCGCCGATCGCCTTCATTCCACCGAAGGTGACGCTGGTGATCCGCACGGTCTCAACCTTCCTGTTCATCTGTATCCTGTGGTCGTTCTGGACGAGTCCGACGGCGCATGACTGGGTGGACATGGTCGCCCGGGCGGGTCTTGCCCCGGCATTCACGGATATTAGTGCCGCAACCCCGGCCGACTGGGGCGTCACGCTCGCCTCCGCTGCGATCGGCATCCTTCTCTGCGTGATCACGTTGGGCATCCATTTCGGCCTGGCGAAGCCGGCTCCGCGCGTCAAACGCAACCTCGCCAAGAAGAAAAAGGATTTCTATGGCGCAATCGTTCTCTGTGGCGCGATCGCCGTCGGCCTTGTCGCCCTACAGAATCCCAAGGTGCACGACACCATCGGTGCCCGGCAGCTGGCAGAAGATATCGGTGCATCGAAGCTGAATGCGCAGGACCAGATCATGCTGGAGCGTGGCTATTATGAAGGCCTGATTTCCAGCCAACGGTTCAATGGCGAACTCTGGGAATTCTTCATGCAGAACCCCGGTCAGGCGCACAAGATGCAGGAAGATTACGAAGGCGTCCACTTCGTCGATTCCTACATGGAACGCGAATATGTTCCGAACGCTACGTATTCGGCTGCCGGAGTCACCACGCCCACCAACCAGTGGGGCATGGATGACTACGACTATCCGTTGACGAAGCCAGAAGGCGCCTATCGCGTCGCCATCCTCGGCGCATCCCGGACCCGTGGACGCGGGGTGGAACGTGACAAGCGCTTTACATCCCTGCTGCGTCAGGACTTCGAAAACGAGTCGGCTCGCCCTAACGCAAAATACGAGATGATGAACTTCTCGTTCGATGGCCAAGTCGCGGCCCAACGTGTGATGGAATATGAATCGAAGGTCCGCAAGTTCCGTCCTGACATTGTCTTCTTTGTCGCGGGAATCAGGGATTCCATCTTCGATCACCATGCCCGCATGATTCGACAAGGCGTCCCGATGCCCTGGCCGTTCCTTGACGACATCAATGCTCGGGCGGGTCTCAACAGCTCGATGACTGATACAGAAATCTCCCGCCGACTGGCACCCTATCGGCTCGAGTTTGTCCAGAACGTCTACAAGATGCTCGGTAAAGACCTAGAGGCTGACGGTATTCGCGGTGTATGGATCTACGTCCCGAGCGTGGACGATGATATCCGCGAACACGAAGCGCCGCCGCCGGTCCTGGAGCAATATGCCAGGGATGCGGGTTTCGAAACCATCAATCTGGCAAACCTGTTCGATGGCCTGCCCAACCGGGATGATTACCGCATCTCACGCTTCGACACCCATCCGAACGAGGCTGGCCACAGGCTCATCGCAGACGCCATCAGCAAGGGCTTGAAGGAGCTCGACCTGAACGGACGCATCAACATGGGGCTTTCCGCAAGTTCTGATGCCCCCGAAGGCACTGACGAACCTGCGCCTGAGCAATAGCAACGCTTTACGCGTCGGCTTTTGTTGACCAGGTCACGCACCATTCCGGGAGCGCCAGAGTGCTGGCGCTCCCGGGGCAAGCGAAATGAACTGCGACGGCAGGCACCGCGGCAGCGGGTATGAATTTATTTCAGAAATACAGACGGCTTGCCACGCTCAGCCGGCGTGCTTCACGCCCTGCCGGGCTTAGTCAGCAATCGCCTCGATTGCGTCGCGCAACCTCAGGATTTCGGCGAAGGCCAGAAAAACATGGTAGAGCGTCGACGCTGGCGCATCACTCGCTTCCGGCAAGCCGTCAGCATTGAACCTGTCGATCCACAGGCCGGGAACCTCGGTCGCAAGATATGTATCCAGCAGAACGCGCGCGCTCGTCGCGACCGCCTGTCGCGGATCCCTGCCTGTCGCTTCAAACAGGGCGAGGTGCCCCTTTATCCGTTCGGTGTTCGGCCAGGTTCGCGACCCGCCATCGACGATCGTCCCGTCGGAACGCACGACTTGCAGGACGCGTCCCGTGCGATCATCGAAGCCATGGGCCTCAGCAAAGCCGACAAGCGCTTCGGCGAGCGCCAAGGTGTCCTCTCCCGCAAGACGTCCGTACTGAATGAGAATCCAGGCCCATTCCAGCTGGTGCCCGGGTTCCGCCAGCTGCCCTTCGTCACCGGGTGCGCGATTCCAGTCAGCGTCAAAATACTCGGCGAGCGTGCGGCCGTCGAAAAGATGGGCACGAAACAGGGTTACAATCTGTTTCGCTGTTTTGAGGAACCGTTCATCGCCACTTGCTTCAAACGCAACGAGCGATGCCTCAAGCAGATGCATGTGGGGGTTTTGCAGTCGCCAACCGCTGGGCGGCAGTTCATGCCAGAAGCCGACCGGTGCGCGCATGTGCAATTCAATGAAATCCAGCGCACGATGCGCTGACGCCAACGACTCTGGATCTTGGGACGCCCGATAGTGCCAGGCAAATCCGAACAGTGTGAAGGCGAGATCATAGAGATCGGGTGTACCATCTATCACGTCGCCAGCTGTATTTGTCGTACGCGGCCAGCCGTGTTCCGGCCCCTGGTAAATGGCGTTCAGTTTCCTGGCGCCCGCGGCGGCCAGGTCCTGGCCACGCTCCCAGCCCATCAAAGCAGCATGGGCGAAGACGTACGTCTGGCGTCCGGTCACACGTGTTCGGTGGAAGCCCGTGTCGATCGGCTTGCCGGAGAAGGCGAGCTTCTCGGCAAACGTTCCGGTTTGACCGTCGAACCCGACATCGGCCCAAAGCGGGAGAGCGGTATCGAACATCCAGCGGTGAATTTCGTCAAACGGAATGGCCCGATGCATTTTGCTTCCTCCCGCAATCAATCCGCAGGCTTGTCTGAAGGGTGGTCGATTATTCCTGACACGATTACATCAAGCTCGCCCGATTCAAAAAGGTGTCCTGGAATCCCTGCCCGGGTTGCCGCCTCGATGTCGGTGGTACTATCTCCGATCAGAAAACTACCGGCCTTGTCGACCGACCAATCTGTCATGGCCTGCAAAAGCATGCCCGGATTGGGTTTCCTGTCCGGGTGATTATCAACTGTGAACGCAGGCACGCAACCGTCTGCATGATACGGGCAATGATAGAACGCATCGATGTAGGCGCCATCGGGCGCCAGTTGTTCCTGCATGGCGGCATGAAAGTCCAACACCGCAGGTTCATCATAATAGCCGCGCGCGACACCAGCCTGGTTGGTCACGACAATCACCCTGTAACCGCGGTCGTTCAACAAGCGGATCGCTGATTTCGCGCCCGGCATCCAGGCAAGATCGGCGACGCGGTGCGTATAGCCCCTGTCCTCGTTGAGCACGCCATCCCGATCAAGAAAAGCCGCTGGACGCATCCGGAGGGCCGCTGTCTCACGCTGCGCCTGCGCCAGCGTTTCAGGCAGGCCGATATCCAGGAAGTAGCCATCGAAAGGCACCCCCTCCAGGCGCCCCTCGCGCACCAGGTCCGGAAACACGTCGGTTTCGATCGAGGAAGGTGCCGCAATGCGGTCCACGAGATCGCGCCCCAGATAGTAGATGCCGCCATTGATGAGGCCCGGACCAGAAACATCCGGGTTCTTTTCGATAAAGGCGGCAACGTTCATGCCGTCCAGTTTCACGGAACCGTAACGGGATGTGTCGTCCACCATGCGAAGGGCAAGCCGCCCCCCGCCCGCTGGCAGCGGCGCGGCGGTCAGCGCACGCAGATTGATGTCGAAGAATGAATCTCCATTCAGCAGCACGAACGTCTCGTCCAGCACATGAGCAGCCTGGGCCAACGCGCCACCCGTACCCATGGGTTCGCTTTCACGAACAACCCGGATTGTTGCTTCGCCAATGGTCCGGCCATTGTACGCGCTCTCAACCTGTTCTCCCAGATGCCCGGCAAGCAGGACAATGTCCGAGAAGCCCATCCGCGCGGCGTTTTCCAGCAGGATATCCAGGAAGCGCACGCCGGGTGCAATTTCCTGCATCGGTTTCGGCGTATTCGCCGACAAGGCACCGAGCCGTGTTCCCCTCCCACCAACCAGGAACAGGGCTTGCTTTACACGGGTCATGCCGTTTCCCGCGCTGCGGCACCCTGAAGTGCGTCCTCGAACACCTTGACCGTACTGTCCAGCGTCGCCTTCCAGCTGAAGTAACGCCCCGTAAGGTCGGCGGAGCCTGCCTTGAGGCGGCTCGTGAGATCCTTGTCGCTCAGAACGCGCAGCATGCCGTCCGCAAGCGCGTCTGCGTCCTTCGGCTGGCAGAGCAGTACGTTTTGTCCATCCATGAATTCAGGCTCGCGGCGATCGCCCGTAGTCGTGATGACAGGCAAATCGTGGGCCGCACAGGCGGCAATGGAACTGTTGTTCAACGCTGCACCTTCCGTGAACGGCAAGACAGCATAGTCGGCCGCGCGCAGATACAGCGAGCCGTCATCCGTCTCGAACGGAAATTCTCCAGTCCAGCTGATCGCATCTGCCACACCTTCTTCGCGGGCGAGTTCATGCAGTGCGTCGACACTCCAGCCTGATTTGAAATAGTCGGGGGCGGCTCCACCGATAATCGCGAGCCGCGCATCCGGCACCTGTTTGCGTACCTTGCTGAAAGCCTGAATCAGATACTCCAGCCCCTTGCCCACATACAGGCGGCCAAAATAGGCAAACAGCGGCGCTTCAGCTGGAACACCCAGCATCTCCCGCCCCTTCATGCGCGAGGTTTCCCCCGGCGCGCTCATCGGAATGAGCGGCGGCGGCGGAATGACGACGGCCTTGGATTCAAGGCCTGGCATCTGTTCGGCGAAGCGCTGGAGATGAGGTTCAGCCATGGCGATTATACGGTCGCTGTCGCGCAGCAGTGTACCATATTCATAACTGATGTTTCCGCCGCCGAGCTTGACCGCGGAAAGTTTCAGGCCGGCGCGCGTGAGGAATGGATGCTCCTTCGGGCGCACGCCCACCGGTGCGGTAATCTGCGTAACGATCCGGGTCTGCGGCAGCACCGCCTTCAACCGCGTCGCCACGTGCGAGATCATCGGATGGAATTCGAAAGCCATGCCGATAAACCAGAAGAAGATGATGTCCGGCTTCATGTCTTCTGCGAAGCGCAGGATCTTCGCCTGCGAAGACCAGTTCCAGTTCGCCATGACGGGATGCACACGGCATCCCTTCACGCTGGCACCGTTGGCGCCCTTGCCTGCCAGTACATCAACCTCGTAACCGCGCTCAGCCAGCCCCTCGCTGAGACGGGCAATATGGTCGCCTTCAGCAATCGCCATGGGTGGAAACACGCCCGTGATGACAAGGACTCTCGTCTTATTCGATTTCATCTGATTCAGGCCCCGAGCTTCTTGCCAACGCGCCCTGCCGCGTGGAGCAACCAGGTCTGTGCTCCCACACCCCCTGCCGCTGCACGGAGCTTGTCGAGAACAAAACTGTTTTGCTCCGCCCGGCGGCGCATGACTTCGATCTTTGCCGGAAGCAGAGCCATTTCCTCTGGAATACCGGCAAGCTGGCGCTCGACTTGCGCAATGATCAACTCGCGGCTCACCTTCGCCGGGTCGATGTCCGCCTTCCAGTCAATGTCCTGGCAGAAATCCGTGACCTTGTCTGACCGGGAGATGGCAACGAACGGCACGCTCTGCAGCACCGAGAAAAGGCAGAAATGATAACGCGTGCTGATTGTCGTGGTGCATTGCGAAATGATCGACATCATCTGTTGTGGGATGAGGTACTCGTCCGGCCCCATGATCGCTGCGTCCTTGTGAACCATCAGCTCCCGAACCTTTTCTGAAGCCGCCTTGTCAAAGGTCTCGCCTTCGCGAGTTTCAGCAAACAGGAACAGGACCTTGACGCCATGGTGTTCGACAAGGTGGTCCAATGCTGCAGCGGTCTCACGAAACAGCTGCGGGGACTTTGCAATAAGATGCGGCTCGGCATTGATGTTCACACCCACAACCGGGCCATCCTCCAGCCCCAGGCTTTCGAAGACTTCGCGGCCATAAGCCGGGTCTACCGGATCCAGCAGCCACGCCATGTCTGCGGCCACAGCCACGTCGTCTTCGGCAGCGCCGAGATCCAGCAGGCGGTCACGGTCCTTCGCGCTTCGCACGCTCCAGCCCAGTGCGTTCGGAATGATCTGTTCCTTCATCCTCTGCTGAGAAATCTCTTCAAACAGGTGTTCGACGCCGATACCCACGAAGGCTGTCGGTTTCCCCCAATTGTGCGCATGCTCCAGGATGCCGCCCACCGTACGCAGTGGCCAATCCCCGAGGCTGTCGGAAATCGGCGTGCCGCCAGCGAAGACATAGCCGCTGGCCATGTGCGCCCGCAACTTGGGCTCAAAGCCCATGATCCCGTCGGTATATTGGTAATAGCGGAAGAACGGCTCGACCTTGCGCGCCTGGTTGACACAGCTGGTTGCCACATCAACCTCAACGCCATCACCGAACTGCCTGATCAGGCGTCCGAAACCGAGGAGAGTGGATTCGTCTCCGACATTACCGGCGCAATAGAATCCAAAAGGAACTGCGAGTTTCATTTTATGAGCCACCTCTCCCAAAGGTGCGAACGACAATACCAGCGTGCGACCTTGGAACACTTACGTAAACACCGATACGATTGCAAAGGCCATACCAGCTGTCGGAAGTCTTCGGAACCGCGACAGTCTTCCATTCTGACAGGTTCGATTACCATCACGGCGCGGACTTGCCTCCCTCCGCCCATGCCCCCTGGGCGATACGTGGGCGGCACAGGTGAGGCGGCTTGCTATTTGGCCTGAGACTTGCTTGAGAGGAATGTGTGGGACCGACGCATTCCCTGCGGCGCACTCCGTGCCGACGCACCTCAAGACCGACTCAGCGCCGCAATATTGAAACCCGTTCGGGATGAAAATAGTGACTGACGAGAGACTTCCCAAAGATATCAGCGCTGCCCCGCTTAGCGAATCCCAAAAGACGATTATCGACGCTGATCGCGGTTTGTTCAGCATGGCCTGGGGGGATCTGTGGGATTTCCGTGAGCTCGTGTTCTTCATGGTCTGGCGGGATGTTTCCGCGCGGTACAAGCAAACCGTTCTCGGCATAGCCTGGGCCGTCATCCAGCCCGTACTGACAATGATCGTGTTCATATTCATATTCGGCCGGATCGCGCGAATTCCAACCGGAGGCGTCCCCTATTCGCTGATGGCGTTCGCGGCGATCGTGCCCTGGACCTATTTCTCGCAGGCCGTGAGCCGGTCAGGGCTTGGGATGGTCAAGGAAGCCAATCTGATCAGCAAGGTCTACTTCCCGCGCATTATCCTGCCCCTCGCGACAACGATTACACCGCTGATCGACTTTGTTCTCGCTTTCCTGTTCCTGACCGGCATGCTGGTCTGGTACCAGGTTGCGCCAAATCTCGCGGTGGTCTTTCTTCCCTTGTTCATTGTCATGGCGATCGTCGCTGCGTTTGGCTTCAGCCTTTGGCTTGCCGCTCTCAACGTGCGCTATCGCGATGTCCAGTACCTCATCCCGTTTTTCGTCCAGATCGGCATGTTCGCGTCCCCCGTCGCGTACATGACCAGCCTGGTGCCCGAACAGTGGCGACTGTTCTACGAACTCAATCCCATGGTCGCCGTCATCGAAGGGTTCCGTTGGTGCTTGCTCGGTACACCAGCACCATCATTTGAGATGGTCGGCATGGGCCTACTGACCATCGCAATCGTCCTGCCGTCCGGCTTCTTCTACTTCAAAGCCACTGAGCGCACTTTCGCGGACATCATATAACGCATGACCAGAACCGCTATTCACGTCTCCGGAGTTGGTAAGCAGTACCTGTTGTCGGGTTCCAGGCAACAGCACGATACGCTGCGTGATGAGATCATGGCGGGGGTCAAGGCGCTCGTAGGGAAATCCGAAACGGAAACAGCCAACCGTGAATTCTGGGCGCTCCGCGATATAAATTTTGATGTCGCACAGGGCGAAGTCGTCGGCGTGATCGGCCGTAACGGCGCCGGCAAGAGCACACTTCTCAAGCTGCTCTCACGCATTACCCACCCGACCGAGGGCCGCATCGAAATCCAGGGCCGGGTCGGGTCCCTGCTGGAAGTCGGAACCGGGTTTGACCGGGAATTGACCGGCCGTGAGAACACCTATCTCAACGGCGCCATCCTCGGGATGCGAAAGAAGGAGATCGACCGCAAGTTTGATGAAATTGTCGCCTTCGCGGAGATCGAAAAGTTCATCGATACGCCTGTGAAGCGCTATTCCAGCGGCATGTACACCCGCCTCGCTTTCGCCGTCGCAGCCCATCTCGAACCCGAAATCCTGATTATTGACGAAGTACTGGCCGTGGGAGACGCCCGGTTTCAAGCCCGCTGTCTCGGAAAGATGGGAGATGTCGCCAAGCAAGGCCGCACGGTCCTGTTCGTCAGCCATAATATGGCAGCCGTTACCAGCTTCTGTCCGCGCACCATCTGGCTCGACCGCGGCCATGTGAAGGAAATCGGCTCCACACAGGGTATTGTGACGCGCTATCTGCAACACGGTGGTGAGGATTCCGGACACGTCCGGTTTGACACCGCGGCGGCCCCCGGGTCCGACGCTGTCCGCCTCCTCGGCGTACGAACGCGCAATGGCGCGGGCCAGACCACCAACACGTTTGGCACGAACGAACGGATTCGTGTCGAACTCGACTATGAAACGCTGCGCCCGACCAAAGGGCTTCGCCTGGGTGTTACGCTTGTGGGCAGCGGCGGTGAAACCGTCCTGTCGTCCAAGGATCTGGATGTCTTCGATCCGGACCTCGCACGCCCAGCTGGCCGGCACATCAGCACATGCGAAATACCCGCAAACTTCCTGAACATCGGCCAGTTCTTTCTGTCAGTCGGGTCAGATTTTCCCATGGTGCAAGGACATTTTAATGTGGACCGTGTTTTAACATTTACGGTGGAGGCATCAGCCGACATGGTCGGCGGGCATGTTCCGGACAGTCGCGCCGGCCTCATCCGCGTACAATTGCCCTGGACGATGGAATCGGCCAACGGCGTGGGTACACAGAGCAGCAGCGACTGAAGCGCTGGTCCAAATCCATTTCCTCCCGAAAGGAGACTACATTGAAGGTTGGCATCTTGGTCGACGTCGAGCCGGGCATTCACGGCGGAATTGCAACAGCGCTTCGCAGCCTGATTACCGCGCTTGGCAAACTGGAAGGCCCGGAAACCTACGTCCTGCTCGTGGAGTCAGAGACGCAGGTGGATTGGCTGAGCCCGCTGGCACCCAACCAGCGTTTCGAGATGCGCCCGGCTCACACTGAAAGCGCAATCAAAAAGACGTTGCGAGCGGTGCGCGACATGGTCAACAAGCTGGCTGGACGTGATGGGCGGGCCGGTTGGCCTATCGTGCCGTTATCAAGTGGCTATTTCGAAAGCCTCGGCCTCGACGTCATTCACTTCCCGACGCAGGGGTTCACCTATTGCGCCATACCGAGTGTCTACAACCCGCACGATCTGCAGCACCTGCATTACCCGCAATTCTTCGAAATTGAGGACCTCGCCTGGCGCGAGACGATCTATCGGGCCGCCTGCCGCACGGCGCACGCAATCATCGTGAACTCACAATGGATCAAGGACGACGTGGTCGCCCAGTTCGCCGTTAGCCCGGCCAAGGTTCAGGTCATTCCCGAAGCAGCACCGACGCAGCTGCTCGCAGATGTCAGCGATGAAGACAAGCAAGCGACCCGGACGCGCTACAACCTGCCGGACAAGTTCATTTTTTACCCGAACAATACCTGGCCGCATAAGAACCACCTTCGCCTCGTCGAGTCCTTGGCCCTGCTGCGAGACAAGAAAGGACTGACCGTACCGCTCGTATCGACCGGCGCGCGCCACGAACCTTCCCGGGAAAAACTGGACGCGCGGATCCGCGAACTCGGCCTTGAATCGCAAGTCCACTTCCTCGGCTTTGTGTCGACTCAAGACTTGAGGGCACTCTACCAGATGGCACGGTGCCTTGTGGTGCCCAGCCTGTTCGAAGCTAACAGCTTACCGATTTTCGAAGCTTGGGCTGAGGGCATTCCCGTCGCCAGCTCCAATGTCACCGCCCTGCCCGAACAGGTCGGCGACGCCGGTCTCCTGTTCGATCCTTTCGATCCGGCAGATATGGGCGCTGTCATTGAACGACTTTTTACGGATGATGCGCTATGCGCGGACCTGGTCACCAAGGGAACGCGGCGCCTTTCCGACTTCGACTTCCTGCGCACCGCCCGCGCGAACCGTGCGCTCTACCGGCGCGCCGCCGGACGCCCGCTGGACGCGGAAGACAAGAAGCTCCTGTCAACGGACTGGATGCGCAACCCGGAGCGCGGCTGAGTCTCTCCACCTTCTTTCACGGGCACTCACCGACAAAAAAAGCGCTCCCGGCAGGAGCGCTTTTGCTTGTTCAGTTTGTCACGTGTTGGCTGACTAGGTCTTGGGACCGAGGACATTCTCAAAAATCTGCGCAATGCGATCCACAGTGCCCTGATCGACGCGGCGGGATGTCGGCAGGTTGACCCCGGTCTTGGACAGGCCATTGCTGTTAGGGCAATGACGCGCGAACCGACGGTAGGCAGGCATCGCCGACAGGCCATTGAAGAATGGCCGCAGATCAATATTCGCATCGCGACATGCCGCAATCAGTGCGTCACGCTTGTCGGCAGGTACCTGTGCGCATGAAAACCATGTCACCGGCTGCGCCCGCTGAGACATTGCAGGCGGAAATGCCACGCCCGGAATGCCCGCCATCGCCTTCTCGTACATCGCGTGCACATTGGCCCTCATGGCGAGCAATTCATCCATGCGTTCAATCTGTGCACACCCAATCGCGGCCTGCATATTGGTCATTCGGAAATTGAATCCCGGCTCTTCGTGCCAGTACCGGCGCTCTGGTCGCATACCGTGGTCTCGCAACATCCGCATGCGGCCTGCAAGGTCGGCGTCATT
Source organism: Hyphomonas johnsonii MHS-2 (assembly GCF_000685275.1). Taxonomy (GTDB): domain Bacteria; phylum Pseudomonadota; class Alphaproteobacteria; order Caulobacterales; family Hyphomonadaceae; genus Hyphomonas; species Hyphomonas johnsonii. The sequence goes on along the minus strand of NZ_ARYK01000001.1, from coordinate 901,615 downwards.
GGTCAGGCAAATACCGCCTTCGCCGGTCGTGATGATCTTGTTGGCAAAAAAGGAAAAGCTGGAAATGTCGGAAAACGACCCAACCTGCTTGCCGTCATACTGCGCCCCATGCGCTTCTGCGGCATCCTCGATGACGTACAGGCCGTGAGAACGCGCCAATTCGACGATTTCCGTCATTTCCGATGGCCGACCGAAGACGTGAACCGGCATGATGGCCCGCGTACGCGGCGTGATGGCCCGGGCAATAGATTCAGCGGTCATGCACCAGCTGTCAGGATCGACATCGACGATGACCGGACGCGCACCGACATGCATCACCGTATTGATCGATGCAGCGAAAGTAAGGTCGGGAACGATGACTTCATCGCCCTCACCGATCCCGAGCGTAGCAAGAGCCAGGTGCAGCGACACTGTACCATTGGACGTAGCAACGCCGTGTGCCATGCCAACCTTGTCGGCGAAATCCTGTTCGAAGCGGCGGATATAATCACCCGTCGACGAAATCCACGTCGACAGGAAGGCGTCAAAGGCAAAGCGCATTTCACGATGCGTAAGATCCGGTTCAGACACCGGAAGGAAAGGTTGCGGGCCGGAATGATCGATTCCAACAAGCCGCCCCTTGTCGTCCAGGACCGGCGCAGCACCAAGCGTGACGGAAGATGTCCCCCACGGTTCGGCAACATCGGACAATGTAAGCTGGCCGAGGTGCCCACCCTGCATCAGCGACGCGCGCATCGCCGTCAGGCTCGCAAATCCAGTCAGGACACCCTCGGCGTCCGTGACGAACACGAAGCCCTGTCCGTTATCGAGCGCCCGCTCGATACCCACCCAGACCGCATCGCCTTGGCCACATGTCATGGCTGCGATCGCCGGGTCGGCATTCGCAGGACGGGATTCGTTTGCTTCAATCATTTTCAGGAAACCTTGGCACCAGCAGCAAGATAATTGGACGTGAGATCAGGATCGTAGAGGACGACAGAGGTGCCAGTACGCTCCATACGGAGCGGTACGTGGACCATGCCAGCCATCGCCTCCGTAACGGCTGCGCGCTTGTCCGGCGGCACGAACATGAGCAGGAAGCCGCCGCCGCCGGCACCGAGCAGCTTGCCGCCCAATGCACCCGCACGGCGCGCTGCCTCATACCGTTCGTCGATCATCGGATTCGTCACCGATGCGTCGAGTTTGCGCTTGTTGACCCAGGTCTCGTGCAGAAGCTCGCCGAATTCGGCAAGATTGCATTCCGGCGTCGTCAGGATCCGCTCACCTTCGCCGACCATGTCGTAGATCGCGCGCAGTTCCTTTGTCCGGTCTCCGAACTGGGCCACTTTCCGCTTTTCGATTGCGTCCGCGTACCGCGTAAACCCGGTAAAGAACAGCATCATCGAATCTTCAAGCTCGGTCTTCCGGGCGCCCGTCAGGTGGATCGGCGTGATATCGTAGTCGCCATCCGCATTGAAATCGATGCGGTTGAGACCGCCATGCGCCGACGCGATCTGGTCCTGGTATCCGACGGTTTCACCCAACAATTTCTGTTCGACGAAGATCGCCTCTTTCGCCAGCCGGCGTTTCGAGCACAGCAGTTCCTGATTGCCATGGAACGCGTGAAGCAGTGACACCGTAAACGCCGAGCTGGACCCCAGGCCCGACTTCGAAGGCAGGTCCGAGTTGTGGATGATCTCGTAACCGGTCTCGTTCTCGCCCGCATAGTACTTGAGCACTTCACGAACCACCGGGTGCTCGATTTCATTGATCGAGTCCACTTCTTCCAGCATGCCCCAGGCGACGCGGTAGTTGAAGTCGAACACGGCCGGCAGACGCCGCAACTGGATGTAGATGTACTTGTCGATCGAAGTCGACAGAACGGCACCTTTTTCGCCCCGGTCGATCCAGGCCGGATGGTCGGTGCCGCCACCAAAGAATGATACGCGCAGAGGGCTTCGGACGATAATCATGAATCAGGTTTCATACGTTCGAGTAACGCGAGTTCCGGATCATCCGGTAACCACGCAGGAGTTCGGCGATACCCCGGTCAAGCGGCCACTCCGGACGCCATCCTGTGGATTCCACCTTTTCATTGGAAACGATATAGTCGCGCTTGTCAGGGTCTTCCCCGATTGGCGCTTCGAGGTACACAAAGCTAGGCACCTGTTCCTGGATCCGCTGACAAAGTTCGATCTTCGAAAGGTTGGCGTCAGACAGGCCGAGATTGTAGGCCTCGCCGCGCATCGAGTCATAATTCTCGAGCGCATGTTCGAAGCCTTTCACGACGTCGCGCACATGGATGTAGTTGCGTTTGAAGTGGCCTTCGAAAATGACGACGGCGCGGTCGGTAACAGCACGCCATGTGAAGTCATTGACGAGCAGGTCGAGACGCATGCGCGGCGACATGCCGAAGACGGTCGCGAGCCGGAGGGTCACCCCGTTGCCATTATCCAGGACAGCCTTTTCAGCTTCGACCTTGGTGACACCGTAAAGCGAAATTGGACGGAGAGGCGTTTCTTCAGTGCAGAACTTCCCGGATTCGCCGATCCCGTATCCGGAGTTTGTCACAGGGAAAAGAACGATCTGCGACTTCGACGTCCGCTTGACGGCGTCAATGACGGCGTCCTGGTTCGTGGTCTTCGCAGCGATCGGGTCAGCCTTGCACAGCGGCGCGCCGACCAGCGCGGCGAGCGGGATGATGACATCCGCCTTGGGCACCAGTTCATCAAGGATACGATGGTCGCGGGCATCACCGCGAACAGGCGTGAAGCGCTCGTTCGCACACACAGCAGCGAGTTCGGTCGTGCCGCTGGCGAACGTGTCCAGAACCGTGACCTCGTGACCAAGGTCGAGCAAGCGGGGCACCATGATTGACCCGATATATCCCGCACCGCCTGTAATTAGAATTTTCATGTTTACCCTCTGGCTCTGTCTTTAACGCACTCTAGGCGCGCATCCATTTCTCCCGATGCAACTCTCGCGCCAGACAAAAATGCGATCGAAGGCAAGATAAATGCGTCCCCGCAGGGTCACCCCCCGCACCTTGCGTGTGTATATGACACATCGGCCCGCGTCACCCATCGAAACGGGCAATCATCGTGTGAAAGGGACCGCAAAGCGTCGCCGTGATCCAGGTTGTGTGCCAACAGGAGCAAATTCAAGCTGGGGCCCTTGCGCGGGTCACCACAGCAAGACAGGAATTAGCCTCATGATCCGGATTTTCAGGAAACCAACATAGAATGGACGTCGGTACACAGCTCCCTGTTCGCACGTTGCCCACGCGAGCCGTGGTAACAGGCCACACCGGGTTCATCGGAGGGCACCTGGCAGCCCGGCTGGCGAACAACGGCGTGGACGTCGTCGGCTTTTCAAAGTCCACTGGCGGCGACCTTCTCCATGATGAGATTCCGATGGACGGCGTCGGACACGTGTTCCACCTGGCCGCGCTGTCCTATGTGCCGGATTCCTGGAACGATCCTGCGGCCTTCCACCTCGTCAACACGCACGGCACCACGCGGGTACTCGAGAAATGTCGCAGGGCCGGCGTGTCGATGACCTTTGTCAGCACTTTCGTCTACGCCGCCGACGCACCGATGCCGGTCTCGGAAGCCGCCTTGCCAGCCCCCGCCAACCCTTACGCCTTCTCCAAGCTGGCCGCCGAAGATGCCTGCCGGTTCTATGCGCGCACGTTCGACATGGACATTACCATTCTTCGACTCTTCAACACGTACGGCCCGGGGCAGTCCGGGCCCTTCCTCGTGCCAACGATTGCCCGTCAGGCTGTCGATCCGGCCGTGTCCGAGATTTCGGCAGCCAACCTCGCCCCACGCCGGGACTTCGTTCATGTTGATGACGTGGTGGATGCCTTGGTCGCGTCGGCCAGGCTGCCAGGCGGCGGCGCCTACAATGTTGGCAGCGGTACCTCGCATTCCGTGGGAGACGTGATCGCAGCCTGCCTCAATGCGGCCGGCACAGCAAAACCGGTCCGCGATCGCGGCGAGGTGCGCCCGAACGAGGTCATGGATATCGTGGCAGACATTTCAGCCCTGACGGCGGCAACAGGGTGGCAGCCGCGAATCGGGTTTGAAGCCGGCATCAGATCCGTGATCGACAGCCTGGTTTAGGCTCGTCCCTAGGATCTGCAGCCGGCGTAGCGGGAGGACGCGGCAAACCCGCTCCTCCCGACAGGTCACGCGGAAGCGGTCTGGCGCGCGTTGGCGTGCACCTGACGCTCGATCCATTCATAGGTTTTTTCGAGGCCTGCCTGCAGTGTCTGGCTCGGCGCCCAATCCAGCTTTTCGCGGATCAGGGTATTTTCCGAGTTGCGACCGCGCACACCGGTTGGCCCGGGGATGTTGTTGCGAATGATCTTCTTGCCCGCAATGTCGGCAATCATGTCGGACAGCTGGTTGATCGTCACCATCTCGTCAGAACCGATATTCAACGGCTCTGCTACGCCGGAACGGGTCAGGCGTACCGTTCCTTCGACGCACTCGTCGACGAAAAGGAATGAGCGCGTCTGGAGACCGTCACCCCAGATCTCGATCGAATCACCCGATTTTGCCATGGCAATCTTGCGGCACAGGGCTGCCGGCGCCTTCTCGCGTCCGCCGTCCCATGTGCCCTCCGGGCCAAAGATATTGTGGTAGCGGGCGACGCGTGACTCCATGCCGCGGCAACGCGCATAGGTCAGGTAGAGACGCTCGGAGAACAGCTTCTCCCAGCCGTATTCGCTGTCGGGTGCAGCCGGATAGGCCGAATCCTCACGGCAGTTCGGATTGTCCGGGTCTTCCTGATTGTAGGACGGGTACATGCAGGCCGACGAGGAATAGAAGATACGTTTGCAATTGCGCCTGTAGGCTGCGTCGAGGACGTTCAGGTTGATTGTCGCGGAATTGTGCATCACGTCGGCATCGTTGTCGCCAGTGAAGATATAGCCGGCACCGCCCATGTCAGCTGCGAGCTGATAGATTTCGTCAAACTTGCGGTCGACAACTTCGCGCACAAAAGACTGTTCGCGCAGATCGCCCATCACGAAATCATCAGCTTCAGTTTCGCTGAATTCATGCATCTTGAGGTCAACGCCGCGAACCCAATACCCTTCGCGCTTCAGACGCCGGACCAGATGTCCCCCAATGAAACCACCCGCACCACAAACCAGAACCGACTTCGTCACCCTTTATTCTCCTTAAATCACTCGACAAGGCGACACGCCGCCTCATGCATCAATATCATTGGGCGTTCGTGTGCAAGCCATGTGCCGCGACCCAGGCGTCCTGGTGTCCCTTTTTGGAAGCCTGTCTTGTTGGCGTCGCAGGCCGCCATGCCGCATTCACGCTTGCCGCCAGCACGACGATCTGCACCGGGGCCTCAGACAGCGCACGGCGACGCGCGGTCTGTTTCATCTCGAATTGTCTGGCTATTCTGGAGCGGGCGAAGAGATTCGAACTCTCGACCCCAACCTTGGCAAGGTTGTGCTCTACCACTGAGCTACGCCCGCATCCTGAATTAGGTACCCGGCAGGAGGCCTGCCGAGAGGCGTGATAAAGCGCATCACGTAGGCGTTTGCAAGAGCTTAGTTCGGCCCTGCTGTACAATTCCGGCACGGCACCAGAACCAGGGCCTGGCGGCGGCCCGGCTGTCCACCGTACCCGGCCGCACAGCCTCACTATCCGCGAATGACGGTGCGGATCTGGTCGGGTCTCACTTCCCTGCCATCGCTGTCCACGAAGGCGGCGCGAATCGCCGCTTTCGTACCGGCCCGGGTAAAACTGATGGGCGGTGGCTCACCGGCCCCGAGCCACGCGTCGCCCCATTGCGTCAGGCCAATCAGGATTGGTCGCAGCGAAAGGCCCATTGCCGAAAGCGTGTATTCCGGTCGCGCCCGCTTCCCTGGTGCCTTGTAGGGACGCTTTGTCAGCAGCCCAGCATCGACCAGAGATTTCAGCCGGCCCGACAGGACTGTGCGGGGACAACTGAGTTCGGCCTGGAAATCGTCAAACCGCCTCACACCGTACAGCGCGGCGCGGAGTATAAGGAGCGTCCACCTGTCTCCCACAATTTCAATGGCGCTTGCCAGGTTGCAACTGTCCGGGGGAATGGGCGATCGGCGGGCCAGGGGAATCTGCGTCATGTCCTGTTTCATGGATGGGTTCGCTTTCGAAATCCAGAGGCCGTTTTGGCGCCGAAGCAGTTTTTGAGCATTGGCCTTGCATTCGCCGTTTTGAAGTGTGAAACGGCTTGCGAATAACAGGATGCACGATCGCATGCGCACGCCCGTCAGAACGTCCCTCGTCCTATGCGCCAGCCTGTTGGCACTCGCAGTTTGTGCCGCCCCCAAGAATCCGCTTCCGGAAGACCCGGTATCCGCTGAAAGAGCCCAGTGGAGCTTTGAAACAGCGGCAGACAGGCTCGGCGACCTCTCCTGCCCTGCTGATCAGGCCGGCCTGGAGCCAATAGACATCCATATCACCGCCGAACCGGTATCGCTCGACGCCCGCTCGGACCATGACAACGTCCTGCCGGCAGGCGCGACCTTCGCCGGTGGATGGCACCTCACGTCAGACAATGCAGGCTTCGGGGGCCTTTCGGGCATCGATTCCTGGTCAGACAATGCGCTCCTGGCAGTGTCGGATACCGGCATGTTCGTCTGGATTGGCATGGCGAACGGCCAGCCCGACGGCACGGGTGAACTCGCCTACATGCTGGACCAGAATGGCGCGCAACTATCAGGCAAGGCAGACGGGGATGCCGAAGGTCTCGCCGTGAAGAACGGCGTGGCCCTGGTCAGCTTCGAGCGCAATCATCGCATCGAAGCTTTCTATCTCGCCCGGTGCAGCGCTGCGGCACGCTCGACCGAAGTTGCCACCCTGCCATCAAGCGTGAACGGGCGTGATATCGACGAAAACCAGGGTGCTGAGGCGCTTTCGATCTCGCCATCCGGCCTCCTTCACTACGGACTGGAAAGCTTCAGGGGCAGTGCCTCGCCGCTCGGTGTCGTGCTCGACACCGGTTACGGGTGGCTCACCGGCGAACTGGCGGGCAACCCATCCGGCTATTCCCTGGTTGGCCTCGATGAAGTCCAGCTTCCCTCGGGCAAAGCCATGACAGTCACCCTGTTTCGAAGCTACGACCCCATACGGGGCAGCCGCAACATCGTCACCTGGGCGGCAGACGGCCCTGCCATCGAGTTGAAACGCCCGCTTCTGGTCGATAATTTCGAAGGCGTGGCAGGCGAACTGACTGCGCCCGATACACTTCGTATCTGGTTGATTTCGGACAATAATTTTTCGGACCGGCAGCGGACGCTGCTGTACGCGTTCGACGTTGCACTGCCGACAGAATAAATCCTCTTACATTGTTTACCCACGCAGCTTACATCTGGTCTTGTACAAGGGCTGCGGCGCCCGCGAAGGGACTGAACTCCGGCGACCTTAATTTCCGTCAGGGAGCTGGCATTCTGGCACGGACCGTGGTCCGGGCTCATCCGGCGCCCACCTAGTCTCTAGGTTGACGGGAGTGAATATGCCCTGCGACGCCTGCGGTTCTTGTGCACTCTCATTCAGGCGTGACGCGGGCTGGCTCGCGCGTTAAGGCTTGCGTCATGTCCCAGCTTCCCGACAAGACCCAATTGCGCCATCGGATGCGCACCATCCGCGCAGAAGCGGCGGCCCGCGACCCGGACGCCGCTGAAAAGCTGGCTGACCTCTTCCCCATGAAGCTGCTCGACCGCTACGGGCCTGTTGTCGCGGGATATGTCGCAATCAATGAGGAAATCGATCCCAAGCCCCTGATGGAGCGCCTGATGCGCGCCGGGGCAGAACTTTGCCTGCCCCGGATCGAGGACGATGGACGCATGACATGGCGGCTCTGGACACCGGGCGAGCCGCTCGAGCGCCGGCCTTTCGGGCTGTCGGAACCGGCAAACGACGCCCCCGAGGCGCACCCGACCCTCGTATTGACGCCGCTCCTGGCGTTCGACGGCATGGGAAACAGGCTGGGTTACGGTAAAGGCCACTACGACACGGCATTGACCAGTCTACGTTCGGAAGGCCGCGCTTTCGCCTGCGCATTGGCCTTTGCCGCGCAGCAAATCGACTCAGTGCCAGCCGAGCCACATGACCAGCCGCTTGACTGGGCCGTCACGCCCATCGGGTCGGTGCCGCTGTTCATGATGCGCAACATGAAGGCGCTCAACGCCGCCGATGGAGACGGCCCCGACGCGGCCTGACCTGCGACCCAGCGGTTGTAAACCATGACCGTTGGCGCAATTCTTGCGTATTTAGGGATTGATTAACCCTTTTGACGCGTGTGCAGAATTGCAAAAAGACAAGCAAAAACAGATTATTGAACATCGCACCTCACGTGATGATGCGATCATTGTGGCCGCCATCGTCGCAGTGTGCAGTTTCGGGATATGGTTACTGACGCCGTCGCCGACCGGTAAACACGTCGAACCAAGCGCCCAGACTGTCCTCGCGTCTGCACTTGTCGATCCGCATGATCCGGCTCCGGAGGCGACCGTCGGGCCCACCGAGACCGTTCCAGCCATCCCCTCACCCGCACCTCCGCGGCGCACCATTCTCATCAAACCCCGCCCGCCGGTTCCTGTCATCTCGAAGTCGCCGGGCTTCATTACGCTTCTGGGTGATGCGCAAAACGACGCGTTCTTCTACCAGTCATCCTACAGCAACCCCACCGGGCACTATGGCGGTGACTGGTCCCCCAGGAACATCACCAACACGGCAGAGGGCGCCGACCTTGAGGTGCGCCGCACGCCGTCCAGATCCGGCCCGTTCACCGGCGCAGAGATGAAAACGCTGAAGACATATGGCTATGGCCGGTACGAAGTCGTGATGCGCCCGGCGAAGGGGTCGGGGCTGGTTTCCTCGTTCTTTACCTATACCGGCGCCTATCAAGGCACGGCACACGACGAAATCGATATCGAATTCCTCGGCAAGGACACTTCGCGCGTTCACTTCAACTATTTCCGGAAGGGCCGACGCGGTGAGTTTGCCACGTTCGACCTGCCATTCGATGCGGCGGAAGCCGACCATGTCTACGCCTTCGAATGGACGCCGGACCGCATCACCTGGTTTGTGGACGGCAAGCCGTATTACAGCACGCCAGCTGGTGACAAGCGGCTTCCGAAAACGGCAGGAAACATCGTGTTCAATGCCTGGACGGGTAAACCGGACATGCAGGGCTGGCATGGCAAGCCGGACTTCGAGTCAGGGGCGGCCGCGCATTATTCTTGCGTGTCCTTCTCGCCCTATGGACAGGAGTCGCGATCCTGCAGCGACCTGTTCCTGCCGCAGCGCCCTATCGAAAATGCCCCGATGACAGCTGACATCTCGCACATTCCGACGCGCTGAACGGCCACGTCCGCCCGCGCCTTCCTCTGGCTTTGTCCGGGAAAGCACGGCAATCTCCACCAGACGCTGATCAATTCGGGACCTGTGCATGCTGAAACGAATCATCGCGCTCGGCATCGTCGCGGCATTGTCTTGCCTGCCAGCTGCGGCGGGCCCGAAAATCAAGATCATCAGCTTCACCTCTGCATGGTGTCCGCTATGCCGGGTACTTGATCCGCGCATTGAAGACGCAATGGATCAGTTTGATCCAGCTGCGACAGAGAAAGTGGAGCTCGACACGACCAGCCTGCGCGGCAAGGACATTGCGGCAGATTCCGAGCTTGCGAACGCGCTGAGATTGACCGCGATACATCACAAGGTCGGCGCAGTGTGGGACTGGTATGGCGACCGGACAGGGCTCGCAGTCATTGTCGCGGCCGATAATGGCGAGCCGTTGACCTGCCTTACGGCGTCACTCACCGCGAGACAAATTGCCGCTCGTATGCAGGAAAGCCTGGTGCTGGCAACGCATGTGGCGCCGGGCAAACGCAGGCCCGACGGTACTGACTGCCCGCCACCCGCCTAGCTTTGGTCCTTCAGGACTTGTTCGCGGGCGATCGGCAACAACTGCGCCATTTGCTCGCGGATACGAGCGTCCGTGCGGTCGACACCTGCATTGTCAAAGTCCGCACGCACCTTGCGAAATACGTCTTCATCCCCTGCTTCTTCAAGGTCCGACAGCACGACCGATTTGGCGTACGCCTCTGCATCACCGCCTGACATGCCCATCAGGTCAGCCGCCCACAGGCCCAGCAACTTGTTGCGCCGCGCCATGACCTTGAACTGGGTTTGCTGGTCCAGGGCATACTTGGCTTCTTCAGCGCGTTGTCTATCGTCAAATGTGCTCATCGGAGAGGCCTTTCAGCGGTAATCTGAGAATTTGCAGCCATATAGGGTGCCAGATCAGGTGTGTGCAATAATTGTTTATCACCGCGACTTGGCGTAACAGTCGCGAGCTGATGGGGACGCTGGCGATTCCGACCCGCCTTTTGCCCTCTATCACCCATGGAAGGGCTATTTCGGATGTCAAAAAAGCGTGTCGTATACGAAGGCAAGGCAAAGATCCTGTATGAAGGACCCGAGCCAGGCACATTGATCCAGTATTTCAAGGATGACGCGACGGCTTTCAACGCGCAGAAGAAGGCCGTGCTCGACGGCAAGGGCGTGCTGAACAACAGAATCAGCGAGTTCATGATGACCCGCCTCGGTGCGGTCGGCATCCCGACTCACTTCATCCGCCGCCTCAACATGCGCGAACAGTTGATCAAGAAGGTCGACATCATCCCCCTCGAAGTGGTCGTCCGCAATATTGCGGCAGGCACTTTGTCCAAACGCCTCGGCATCGAGGAAGGTCAGGTCCTGCCTCGGCCGATGGTCGAGTTTTACTACAAGGACGACGCTCTCGGCGATCCGCTCGTCACGGAAGAGCACATTGCTGCCTTCGGCTGGGCCGGCCCGCAGGAATATGACGACCTGATTTCACTGTCGCTTCGCGTGAACGACTTCATGTCCGGGCTGTTTGCCGCAGTCGGAATTCGCCTCGTCGATTTCAAGCTGGAGTTTGGTCGCTATTTCGAAGGTGACAGTGATGTCCCGCGTATCCTCCTCGCGGACGAGATCAGCCCGGACAGCTGCCGGTTGTGGGATTTTGAAACGGGTGAAAAGCTCGACAAGGACCGTTTCCGCCGCGACCTGGGCGGTGTGACCGAAGCCTATGCCGAAGTCGCCCGCCGCCTCGGCATCATCAAGGAATCAGGGGAAACGGACAATGTCGTGAGCTTTACCGGCGGCAAGTAAACCACCGCACAACGTTGCCATGCGCGTTCCAATCCCTGCCGGAGTGAGCTAAACGATGCGCGACTCAAACCTATGGAGCCTTGCCCGATGAAAGCCATTGTCCACGTTGCCCTCAAGGCTGGCGTCCTCGACCCACAGGGCAAGGCGGTCGCCGACACGCTCACTCGCATGGGTTACAAGGAAGTCGAAGCGGCGCGCATCAGCAAGGTGATCGAGCTTGACCTCGACAGCGGCCTGAGCGCGACCGACGCGGAGAACCGGGTCAAGGAAATGTGCGAGAAGCTGCTGGCGAACACGGTGATCGAAAGCTACCGGTTCGAACTCAGCGCCTGACCGCTGCGTCCGAGCATCATTCGGGCGCTTTACGAACATATTTTCCCGTGAACCACGGATCCCATGTGTCTGTCGCGGCGTTGTATTGCTCGAAATGCTGTGTGACAGACCCGTCCTCATTCGGCGTCCATTCGCCGGTAAAAGGCGCGCTCTGGCCACTCGCATGGTAGAGAATCCTGCCCTCAAGCTTCATTGATCCCTCCGGTGACAAGCCACCCGCATAGTCGATCACTGATCCCTTGCTGACCCATACCTGCCGCCACTTCCCGGAATCCGGCTCAAGGAAATTGTAGCTTTGACCGGTCGTCCCGGACGTCGACGTCCACCTCTCCACGAGGACGCATCCCCCCTCTTCCGGCAAGATCGTGTTTTCCCCCACCTTGTTGCCAGACCCGTCATAGACATCCCAAGTCCCGACCCAGAAGTCGAAGGCGTGATATGCTTCGCCTGAACAGGGCACGGGCGCCGGCGCCTCTTGCTGCGCGGCCGCAGATCCGCTTGCCATGATGACAAGGATTGGAACAAGGAATTGTCTCATCGGTTCGGCCTCCCGGGTTGCCTTTTATTATCACTCTTATTGTCAGATCCTCCAATACTCTGGCGGGAGCACCAGGCATTAATGTGAGCGATTAATCACTTGCGTGTAGTTCTGTCCCATGCTAGATGAAGCATGAAATCAAGGAGTACCGCATGCCCCGATCTACCGCTCCGGTTCAGGATCCCGCCAAGAAGCAGCGCGCACGCAATGCCCGCCCCAAGATTGAGCGCGCGGCGCTGAAGCTGTTTATCCATGAAGGCGTGGACGCGGCCACGACCCGTGAAATTGCGGAACAGGCCGGTGTCTCTGAGGGCGCGCTGTACCGGCACTACAAAGGCAAGGATGAACTGGCGCTTGCCCTGTTCATGGAAACGCACAATCGCCTTGGCAAGATGATGATGGAAGCCCTCGCCGCTGAAGGAACGCTCGAGGAAAAGATCGGCGCCGCCGTGTCAGCATACTGCCAGCTGGCCGACGAGGACTTCCTCCTGTTCTCGTTCCACCTCGTATCGCTGAACCGCTACCTGCCCTACGACAAACGCCGCGAGGACGACCCTGTCTCGATCACAGAACGCATCATCGCCGGCCTGATGGCAGAAGGCACCATTCCCAAGGGTGATCCGGCCCTGAAGGCTGCGATGGCCCTTGGTGTCATCATGCAGGCTGGACAGAACAAGATCTACAATCGCCTGCCCGGCCCGCTGTCCCAGCATGCCAGCGCCTTCACCAAGGCGATCATCGCTGTCCTGCATTCCGGCTGAACGCGGCGCCGTCCCCGGCCTCAAGAAAGCTCACACTCATGCGCGGTTTCCTCTTCACGGTTACCTACTACCTGCTGTCAGTCGGCTACGTGCTGGTTTCGCTGCCATTCCTGGCCCTGCCCGGGCGTGGTCCTGTCAGCCTGATCATTCGCAGCTACACGCGTGCGATGAACCTGAATCTTCGCCTCATCGGCGGCATCAGCAAGGAGGTTCGCGGGCGCGAAAACCTTCCGGATGGTGCCTTCATCATCGCGGCCAAGCACCAGAGTTGGGGCGACGGCTATCTTATCTATCCGGAAGTGAAGAACCTCGCTTTCGTGACCGGCGACCATCTCGAGAAGTTTCCCCTCGTCGGCGGCATCCTGCGCAAACTTGGCGCCATCGTCATCGACACCTGCGGCGGCGGCGATCGCAAAGCGGAATCCCTGCGTGAAGGCATGGAAGTTGCCCGCCAGGAAGGCCGCCGGATTCTCATTTATCCTGAAGGCCACCTCGCTCCGGTCGACCACCATTTTCGATACAAGCCGGGGGTCTGGCATATGGCCGAAGCGATGGGCGTACCGGTTGTCCCGGTGGCGACAAACATCGGGGTCTTCTGGAAGCAGCAGGAAACCCGCAAAACGCCAGGGCGCGCCGTCATCGAATTCCTCTCCCCCATTCCGGTCGGCCTTCCAAAGGACGAGTTCATGGCCCAGCTGACTGAGGTCGTGGAGGCACGCACGGCCGAACTCGTCGCCGAGGCGCGCGGCGGACCCGCCACCCGAGCCACACTCATCCCCGACCCACCCAACGGCACCGACGCCAAACCCGCCTCCGAAGACCCCGCCAGCTTATCTCAGGCATAAATCCCGTCAGCGCCCACGATTATATCTTTACGCGAGATATTTTTATTGTTATTCAATAAGGGCTCAGGATGTCCCGGGGGCAAATCGGGATGACCAACATGAAGACGAAACGAAACCTTGCGTGCATCAGCACCCTCACCATCGCCTTGGCGACAACTGCCGCCCTGCCTGCTTCTGCAAATGCGTGGAAAGCGTGGGAAGGCCAAGATCAGGCATCGCCACGCGCGATCTACTCAGACGCCACTGACCAGCAATCCGCACTGTTGACGTGTGGCGCCAACGGCCTGCTTTCCGCGATGATCACTGTAAAGCCCGCCTCGCTTCCCGAACAACTTGCCAAGAATGCGCCCTACTCCCGTTCGGAAAACGCCAGCGTGATGGTCGGTACGGCTGACGCCTATGAAACAACAGTGCGTGTCATCCCGGCGATTGATGTGATCGAAGCACGTTCACACAACGCAGCCGCCAAGGTTTTCAACGCAGCCGTGATCGGCGCCCCCCTGAAAATATCGGTCAGCCACTTCGGAGACGTCGAAACAGTGCTCCCTGAACCAAATGATGCCTTCAGGGCATTCGCCCGCGTGTGTGAGGAAAGCCGCAACGAAGGCAAAGAAAAGTAAGGCTCCGAACGGTCTCCCATTCCCTGCTTGACGCCTCCCTCAGATACGTGTTGATTTTCTATTTTAACGCGTATCGGGAGGCGGATCATGACGTGTCGCTCTACCAGGGCCAGCTGTCTTGTCCTCAGCTTGCTCTTCCTCTCACCCGGCAGCAGCTTTGCGGATGAACACGGCACTGACGGGGGACTCCACTGGGTCATGGAACGCGACCAGCTCTGGAGTGTGGACAGTTCAGACGCCGGTGATGCGCCCAACTTTTTCAGCTTTGTCCGAATCATAACGGTATCCGGCGGCGAAGGCCCGATCCTGCAACTCAGTTGCCAGGCAACAAGCAGGGGCGACCAGATGCTCCAGGCGGGAATCAAGCTCGACCCTGAGAACACGTACGAGCAAGCCCCGAAGGAACACCTGCGGCTTCTCGAGATGAGTGGAAAACTGACGGTCGGAGGCGATCGCAAAAGCGAGCGGTTCCAGTATCATCCCGACTCGTCAAAGATAACGCCTCGCAACCGCACGGTGCCTAAACGGCTGTTCAACGCCGTCGTGCGCGGCGATCCCGTCCAGCTGAAAGTCCGGAACAAGACCTACGATCTCGCCGTGCCTGGCGTCGATCCCGTTTTCACCATGTTCGCCAAGACCTGTCCGGTCACCAATGGCGGGACATTCGATGAATCCATTTTCGAGAATGCAAAGGGTATGCGGACAGAGGCAACAGCCACCGACTGATCTTCGCCTCAGGCGACGACCGGCACGATCGTCACGCTCTCACCACACCCGCACGCATCGGTCTGGTTGGGATTCCGGAATACGAACTTCTCGTGCAGCGGCGCTACTTCATAGTCGATCTGGCTGCCGAGCAGGAACAGGACAGCCTTGGCATCAATCAGGATCGTGACGCCATTCTCTTCGACGACTTCGTCCAGAGGCTCAGGCGCCATGGCATAGTCCATGACATATTCCATGCCGGCACACCCACCATTCTTCACGCCAACGCGCAGGAAACCTGCGCCGCGTTCTTGCATGATCTCCCGGACGCGCGTTGCCGCATCGTCAGTCAGGGTAACCGGTTTGGGGCGGGGTCGTCTGGCCATGATCAACAGATAAGGTCTGAAGGGCTGCGATTCAATTAAAGCATGTTCAGTGAGAGACGCGCTTCATCCGACATCCGCGACGGGTCCCATGGCGGATCGAACGTGAGGCGCACCTCGACGTCCGTGACGCCCTCGACCGTGCGCGCGGCCGTCTCCACCCATCCGGGCATATCGCCCGCCACAGGGCAGCCAGGGGCTGTCAGCGTCATATCCACGTCCACTTTGCGGTCATCATCGATATCGACCTTGTAGATCAGGCCCAATTCATAGATGTCGACCGGAATTTCAGGGTCATAGACCGTCTTGAAGGCAGCAATCAGCGCATCCGTAATGCGATTCAGCTCTTCGGGCGAAATCGCCGACGGTGCCGCGTCCGCTGGCGCGGATGCGTCAATCATGTCGCGAGAAGTCATGTCATCTGCCATGTGTGACCCTCTATACCAGCATTCCGCGCGCTTTTTCCAGCGCCTCAATGAAGACGTCGACTTCGGCTTCGGTATTGTAGATGCCAAAGCTTGCGCGGGCTGTCGCGCTAACTCCTAAATGGGTCATCAGCGGCTGGGCGCAATGGTGGCCGGCCCGGATGGCCACGCCATAGCGGTCGAGGATCTGCGCCAGGTCATGCGGATGGACGCCCTGAAGGCTGAATGACAGAACCGATCCCTTGCCGGGGGCCTCGCCGTGCACGGCAAGGCCGTTAATGCCCCGCAAGCCGTCACGTGCTTTCTGGTACAGCGCGTGCTCGTGCGCCTGAACCTCTGCCTGGTCGAACTGCCGGTACCACGCGATGGCGGCACCAAGCCCGATCGCCTCCAGAATAGGAGGTGTACCTGCCTCGAACTTGTGAGGGGCCTCGTTATAGGTGATCCGGTCCATGCTGACCGTCTCGATCATCTCTCCGCCGCCCTGATATGGCCGCGCCTCAGACAGCGCCGCCGCCGTCCCGTAGAGGATGCCGATACCGGTCGGGCCATACAGCTTGTGTCCGGAAAACACATACCAGTCACAGCCGATCGCCTGGACATCAACGCTGAGATGGACAGCCGCCTGGCAGCCATCGACCAGCACGCGTGCGCCCGCCGCATGCGCCAGGCGCGCGACCTCTGTCACGTCGTTCACAGTGCCAAGCACATTGCTCATGTGGCTGATCGCGACCATGCGCGTCTTCGGCCCGATGGCCGCACGCATTGCGTCCATGTCGAGCGAGCCGTCATCATTCAGGCCGACCCACCGCAGTACCGCGCCATTCCGCTCCCGCAGGAAATGCCACGGCACGATATTGGAATGGTGCTCCATCACTGACAGCACGATTTCGTCGCCGGTCTGGATTGTGCCAGCCAGCGCCGACGCGACGAGGTTGATGCCTTCCGTCGCGCCTTTTGTGAATATTATGGTGTCCGTATCCGGCGCATTCAGCAAACCGCGCGCGGCTTCCCGCGCCGCTTCGTAGGCTTCGGTCGTTTCATTCGACAGAGTATGAATACCACGGTGCACATTTGCGTATGACGTCCGACACTGGTTCGCCACCGCGTCAATCACGGCATTGGGTTTCTGCGCACTCGCCGCATTGTCGAAATAAACCAATGGTCGACCATGGATTTCACGCGTCAGGATCGGGAATTCCGCACGAATGGTCGCAACATCAAACGGACGGGTCATGATGCCAGCCAGTCCTGTGCTTCAGCCAGCATGACGTCCCGCACCGTCTCGTCAGCCGTTTCCAGCGCTTCGGCAATGAACGCCTCGGTCAACATGCCCCGCGCCTGGCGCTCCGGTATGCCCCGCTGGCGCAAATAGAACAGCTGCGCGTCATCGAGTGCGCCGGATGTGTTGCCGTGCGCGCACTGAACATCATCGGCATAAATTTCAAGTTCCGGCTTCGCGAAGACCTGGGCACCATCTTCCAGAAGGAGAACCTGGTGCTGCATGTCTGCATCCGTATGCTGGCCCGTGATGCGCGGCACCAGGAATTTGCCCTGGAACACGCCGGTACCGCCATCAAGCACGGCACCCTTGGTCAGCTGGCGCGTGACACATTCCGGCGCGCCATGCCGCACATGGCTCGTGATATCGGCGTGAAAGCCTTTTCCGGCGAGATAGGCTGCATTCAAGGTCAGGTGCGCGCCCGGCTGGCGGTGAACGACCCGGGTTTCGAGCCGCGACACTTTTGCGCCAAATGCCAGGGTCGTCTGGGTGACAGCCGCGCCGGCGTCGAGCGTCAGCGTGCTGGCGATGCCGATGGCATCTTCGGGCCCGCTACGCTGGTAGATCGTGCGGGTCAGCTTCGCTCCGGCTTCCAGCGTAAACTCGGAGAGCGCAGAGGCCATTCCAACTCCACCAAGATGGCTTTCAGTGACGACAAGTTCGGCGTTCGGTCGCAGAAGGAAAACAACCCGCGAGAAACTTGCCTCGCCGGCGCCTTCAAACACAAAGTGGAGGCGCGGAAGGTCGCGCCCTGAAATCTCGAACAGCAAAGTTGCCGGCTTGCTGTCGCTACCCGCCAGAGCCGCCGTCAACGCGCCGAGTGGCAGGTCTTCTGCGCTACTGAACGCCTGAACCTCGCGCTTGGCGAGCATCGAGATTCCGGATGGCAATGTCTTGGGATAGGCGAACCCGGAGGGAGTAAACCGGAACACGAGTGCCCCGTCATGCGGCAGGGGATCAGGGATCGCGGCCTGCTTCGGCCTGTCCAGAGATTTCAGTGACGCCCTGAAGTCGCTCCACTTCCAGGCCTCCATCCGCCGGTGCGGAAGCCCGGTTTCAGCGAATGCCAGAAACGCCCGTTCACGCCGCGCATCTTCCGGCTGCATGCCGTAACGTGCGACCAGTTCCAGTTCGGCCGCTGTCGGGTTCCTGATGAAATCGCGCAGGGCGGTGGTCACGCCGCCTCTCCCAGTACTCCGTCATAACCTTCCTTCTCGAGCCTCAGCGCGAGGTCAGGTCCGCCCGTCTTGATGATCCGGCCCTTGGCCAACACATGCACCTTGTCCGGCTTGATATAGTCGAGCAGGCGCTGGTAGTGCGTGATCACGAGCATGCCGCGAGAGGGATCACGCATCGCATTGACGCCGTCCGCCACGGTCTTCAGCGCATCGATATCAAGGCCGCTGTCAGTTTCGTCCAGGATCAGGAATTTCGGCTCCAGCATCATCATCTGGTAGATTTCGAGGCGCTTCTTCTCACCGCCCGAAAAGCCGACATTGACCGGCCGCTTCAGCATCTCAGCGTTGAGGTTCAGCGTCTTGCCGACCTCGCGCGAACGCTTGATGAAGTCCGGGGCCGACATTTCATCCTCGCCGCGCGCCTTGCGCTGGGCGTTGATAGCGGTGCGCACGAAGGTCATCACCGGCACCCCTGGAATCTCCACCGGATACTGGAATGACAGGAACATTCCCTTCGCGGCGCGGGTCTCGGGGTCCATCGCCAGGATGTCCTCGCCATTGAGGGTCGCACTGCCACCTGTGACGTCATAGCCATTCCGGCCCGTCAGCACGTAGGACAGGGTCGATTTGCCCGCCCCGTTCGGCCCCATGATTGCGTGGACCTCGCCCGCCGGAACGTCCAGCGTCAGCCCGTTCAAAATGCCTTTGGCCTCAGCCGCTTCACCAACAGTGGCGCTCAGATTTGTGATCTTCAACATGGAGCCGATGTAAGCCTCTCGTGACTAAAGGGAAAGCCCCTGCGACATCGCGCACAATCTGGTGCTGTGGTCGACGCGGCAAGACATCTCGCTCAAAACGGAATTTTTCGAATCCAGCGCGCCTTATCACCCTTCAACGCCAGTCACCTCAGCGCGTGATTACGCCTGTAAGCCGCGCAATCCGAAACCTCAGCTCCGCCAGCGTTCCAAACACCGATGACGCGGGATTTCCTGTTCGGCTGTACTAGCCAACACTGCCTTCGAGGCTGACCTTGAGCAGGCTTTGCGCCTCGACGGCGAATTCCATCGGCAGGTGCTGCAGCACGTCCCGCACGAACCCGTTCACCAGCAGGGCCACCGCGTCTTCTTCGGGGATTCCCCTCTGCCGCGCGTAGAACAGTTGGTCATCCGACAGTTTGGTTGTCGTCGCTTCATGCTCCAGCTGCGCGTCCGCGCGCCGGTTTTCGACGTAGGGAATCGTATGAGCCCCGCAATTCTGTCCGATCAGCAACGAGTCGCACTGGGTGAAATTGCGCGCCTTGTCGGCCTTGCGATTGACTGACACGAGCCCGCGATAGGTATTGTTAGACCTGCCGGCAGAGATGCCCTTTGAAATGATCCGGCTCTTCGTGCGCTTGCCGAGATGGATCATCTTCGTGCCGGTATCGGCCTGCTGGCGGCCATTCGTGACGGCGATGGAGTAGAACTCTCCGACACTGTCATCGCCGCGCAGGATGCAGGACGGGTATTTCCACGTCACCGCTGAACCTGTTTCCACCTGCGTCCAGGAAATCTTCGACCGGTCGCCCCGGCAATCGCCACGCTTGGTCACGAAATTGAAGATACCGCCATTTCCGTCCTCATCGCCCGGCCACCAGTTCTGGACCGTCGAATACTTGATCTCGGCATCGTCCAGCGCCACCAGCTCGACGACCGCCGCGTGCAGCTGGTTCTCGTCGCGCACCGGCGCAGTACAGCCTTCAAGGTAGGACACATGAGCCGCCTCATCCGCAATGATCAGCGTCCGCTCGAACTGGCCCGTATTTTCAGCGTTCATCCGGAAATAGGTCGACAGTTCCATAGGGCATCGCACGCCCTTCGGAATGTAAACGAATGTCCCGTCAGAGAAGACAGCACTGTTCAGCGTCGCGAAGAAATTGTCGGATTGCGGCACGACGGAGCCGAGATACTTCTTCACCAGGTCCGGGTATTCATGCACCGCTTCCGAGATCGACATGAAGATCACGCCGGCCTTCTTGAGTTCTGCACGAAACGTCGTCGCCACCGACACGGAGTCAAACACGGCATCTACCGCCACGCGCGGCTTCTCGCGTGCCTCTGCCGCAGTTTCGACCGCGCCCTCTACACCCAGCAGCACTTCGGCTTCCCTCAACGGGATTCCGAGCTTCTCGTAGGTCTCGAGGATTTCCTTTGGCACATCATCAATCGAGGCATATTTCGCCCCGGCCTTCGGCGCCGCGTAATAATAATAGGCTTGGTAGTCGATCTTGGGATAACGGACCATTGCCCATGTCGGCTCTTCCATGGTCAGCCAGCGTTCATAGGCCTTCAGGCGCCATTCAAGCAGCCACTCGGGTTCGTTCTTGGCTGCCGAGATATAGCGGATCGTCTCTTCAGACAGGCCTTTCGGCGCAAAGTCGGTTTCGATCGTGGTCGAGAAACCCGCCGAATAGTTCTCGGATTCCAGGGCCTTGGCAGCATCGACCGTCTTGGCGTCAATGCTGTCCTTGACCTGGACTTCTCCGCAGTCCTCGTCGTGTTCGGTGGTGCCGCCACAGCAGTCCATCACACCTTCTCCTTCAAAACCGTTCGTCGCGCCGCTTCCAGCCATGCCTCAGCCACACCGTCAAAATCGGCTGGCTCACTATTCCACCCAAAGCTGGTACGGATTGCCGATTCCGCAACCGCGTCAGATGCGCCCATGGCCATCAGCACGACAGATCGCTTGACCTTGCCCGAAGAGCAAGCGGATCCCGCAGACACGCACACCCCCGCAAGGTCCAGCGCCATGACCTGCGTTTCTGCCCTGAAACCAGTCCGCGCGAAGTTTGACGTTCCGGCCAGGCGCGGGCTTCCCTCGCCCGTGACAACGACTCCACCCTCGGCCTTCAGGCGCGATTCCATGGCATCCCGGTGCTTCGCGAGCGCCGCATATCTGGGCAAATCCCGCACCGCGGCCTCTGCAGCCGCACCAAAGCCGGCAATGCCCGCCACGTTTTCGGTTCCGGACCGCAATGACCGCTCCTGCCCGCCCCCATAAAGAATGGCCTTCAGCGGTGCCCCGGCCCGGTGCCACAAGGCACCTACACCCTGCGGGCCACCCACCTTGTGGGCTGAGACAGACAGGTAATCGACACCAAGGAGACCGACATTCACTGGAATCTTGCCCAGTCCCTGCACGGCATCGCAGATCGTCAGCCCGCCTGCTTCGCGCATGATCGAAGCGGCCTCGGCAACCGGTTGTATGATCCCGGTCTCATTGTTCGCCAGCATCAGGCACAGTACGGGCGTGCCCAACGTCTCCTTGTCCCAACGCGCCATCCGCAAGCGCAAATCATCAAGATCCAGCGTTCCGGCCGGAGTGACATACGCGGTTTGCACGATGGCGCCCGAATGGGCTGCCGACTTGGCAACGGCGTCGTGCTCGATGGCGGAGACGATCAACGTACAGCGTCCCTCCAGCGCGTCCACCACGCCCTGCACAGCGAGGGCGTCGGATTCCGTCCCACCCCCTGTAAAAATCAGGTCCGCGGCCCGGCTGCCTATTGCACCGCCCACCTGCGCCCGCGCACGCTCCACCACGGCCCGCGCTGCGCGTCCGCTCGTATGCACCGAAGACGGGTTTGTCGCGCCGATGTCGAAAGCTGCAAGCATGGCATCACGCGCTTCCGGGCGTAGCGGCGACGTGGCGTTGTGGTCAGCGTAGATCATGGATTTTGGTATAACCCTTCGGGCTTGAGTGCGCACCTGCAGAAAAATTTGCATTTCACAGTCCATTTGGCTTATGACCGCGCCCTTGCAAGAGAAACTACTGCGAGGGTGTCATGGCAGAACTGATCATTCCGGGGCCGCAGGGCCGAATTGAGGCGCGCTACACAGAGCCGCCATACCCCGGCGCCCCTATCGCGCTGGTACTGCACCCCCACCCCAAAGCGGGTGGCACCATGCAGGACCCCATCTCGATCATGCTGTACCAGATGTTCGAGCGCGCCGGATTCGGCGTCCTGCGCTACAATTCGCGCGGCGTCGGTCGCAGTCAGGGCGTCTACGACCAGGGCATCGGAGAACTCGAAGATGCTGCCTACGTCCTCGATTATATCGAGAACCTCAGCGAGAGCCCCCGCTATGTCTGGTGTGCCGGCTACAGCTTTGGGGCATGGATCACGCTGCAGCTTCTGATGCGCCGTCCGGAAATCGATGGATTCCTCGCCATCTCGCCGCCCGCCAATCACTACGACCTCTCGTTCCTTGCGCCGTGCCCCGCGTCGGGGCTCATCGTCAGCGGGGATGCGGATTCGATCGCCAGCCCGGAAGACGTCGAGCGTGCGCTGACCAAAGTGCGTGTCCAGAAAGGCGAAGTTATCGAACGTGCCAAGGTCAAGGGCGCGAACCATTTCTACGTCGACAAGCGCGACGAGTTGATCGAGCTGTGCGAGCAATACCTTCTCAAGCGGCTCGAAGATGCGGAAGAAAAACTGCGGCTGGAAGCCGAAGAAGACTAAGGTCCGCCTGCGCCGGCAATCGCTGCCCTGGAACCTGCGGGTATATCAGGGCAGCAGTTTGCCACCGGTCATCGGGCGTGGCGCACCCGTCGTTCCGGGCCAACTGATCGGCAAACCGCGGGCCGTCCGTGCCGCCAGGAAGGCGAAAGCCTCGGCTTCGATCGAATCCCCACGCCAACCGGCTGCTTCGGCGCTCAGCACTTCGCATGGCAGTGCATCCTGCAGCGCGGCCATAAGCGTCGGGTTATGACGGCCGCCACCACAGACGATGATGCGCTGCGGTGTTTCCGGCAGTTGCGCGACGCCAGCAGCCACTGCCCGTGCCGAAAAAGCGGTCAAGGTCGCCGCGCCATCTTCCACCGAAAGCCCACGCGCCATGCCGGCATTGAAATCGTAGCGATCCAGCGATTTGGGTGGACGTTCCGAGAACCAGGCATGGTCCAGCAGTTCAGCCAGACGCCCATCGTTCGCGCGTCCTGCCGCCGCCAATGCACCGCCAACGTCATGCGTCCCCCGCCCGTGGCTCGCAATCCATTCGTCGATCGGCCCGTTGGCCGGCCCCGTATCGAATGCGATCAGGGACCCGTCAGACATTCGCGCGGTAATATTCGCCACGCCGCCCATGTTCAGAACGGCGCTCGTCCCCGTACCAGCCCGCTCAAGCAGCGCCTTGTGATAGGCCGGCGCCAGGGGTGCGCCTTGCCCGCCTGCGCCGACATCGGCCGACCTGAAGTCATAAGCCAGCCGAATGCCAAGTCGCGCCTGTAGCGCCCCGGCATCAATCAGTTGCAGCGTTGCGCCCGGACGGCTTGGCTGGGGGCGCCTGTGGAGAACAGTCTGGCCGTGAACTCCGGCCAGCGCCGCGATCATCCCCTTCCCGCCCTCATCCCGCAGCATGTGCCACGCCTCCGCATGGGTCTGCGTCACCACCTTGCGGGCAGCCTCGAACGCCGTTTCCGGCGCGGGCCCTTCCCAATTCCAGGCCCGTGCGGCATCCGTTGCGTCCTGCAGGACTTGCCGTTCGGACGGGGCGTACTTGCGTTCAACAGCCGGCCCGAACTCCAGAACGCGTTCGCCGTCTGTCAGGATAAGCGCCGCATCAGTCGCATCCAGCGATGTCCCTGACATGAACCCTGCAACCCATACAGGTTCGCGATCGTGAATTGGATGGTTCAAGATTGCCCCGTTCCATGTTACGCGCCTGCGCTACGGAGAACACGAGACCATGAGCGAATACAAGTCGGAATTCCTGAAAACGCTGGATACGCGCGGCTTCATCAAGCAGATGACACACCCCGCTGAACTGGACGCTTATTGCGCTTCCGGGGTGCCCGTCGCCTATATCGGATTCGACGCGACAGCCGACAGCCTTCATGTCGGTTCGCTCCTGCAGATCATGATGCTGCGTCATTTCCAGCAGGCGGGCGGAAAACCCGTCGTCCTCATGGGCGGCGGTACGACCAAGGTCGGCGACCCGACGGACAAGGAAAAATCACGCCCCTTGCTGACAGACGACCAGATCGCGGCCAACATGGCCGGGATCAAGAAGGCGTTCGACCCGTTCCTGACTTTCGGTGACGGCCCGACGGACGCGATCATGGTCAACAATGACGACTGGCTTTCAAAGATCGGCTACGTCGAATTCCTGCGGGATTATGGCGTCCATTTCACGATCAACACCATGATCAAACAGGAGACTGTAGACCGCCGCCTTCGCAACGAGCAGCCCTACACATTCCTTGAATTCAACTACATGCTGCTCCAGGCGTATGATTTCCTTGAGCTTTACAGGCGTTACGGCGTCCGCCTGCAGCTTGGCGGATCTGACCAGTGGGGCAACATCGTGAACGGGGTCGACCTCACCCGGCGGGTCGCCGGTGGTGAAGCCTACGGTTTGACATCCCACCTCATCACGACGTCATCAGGCGGAAAGATGGGCAAGACTGCAGACGGAGCCGTATGGCTGAACGCAGAGAAAAAGAGCCCCTACGAATATTGGCAGTTCTGGCGGAATACCGAGGATGGCGATGTCGGCCGTTTCCTGCGCCTGTTTACAGAACTTCACCTCGACGAGATTCAGGCGCTCGAAGCGCTGGAAGGTGCCGAGATCAACGAGGCCAAAATTGCGCTGGCAAATGCGGCAACATCCCTGCTTCACGGTGAAGAGGAGGCCGCACGGTCGGCCGCCGCCGCAGCAGCAGTGTTTGAACAGGGCGCCACGGCGGACGCCTTGCCAACCGTGGACATCGCCCGTACCGACCTCGAATCTGGAATGCTTGCCGCGGCCGCATTCGCTGCGGCCGGCCTCGCAGCCAGCAATGGTGAAGCACGGCGCCTGATCAAACAGGGTGCTGCCCGGGTCAATGATTCCGCACTCTCAGACCCGAACGCCACGCTGGGCGTCACCGACATCATCGACGGTTCGATCAAGCTGTCCGCCGGCAAAAAGCGTCATGCCTTGTTGAAAGTGCTCTGAAGGCCGCCTGGCCTATTCGAATGTTTCTTCGGGGATGGGCGGCAGTTCTGACGGGATTGGCTCGTCGGGCGTCCTCGGCTTTGCTTCGGGAATCTTTGTATCCGACGGGTTCTCGAAGATCCTTCGAATGACGCCGGGCGCCAGCGCTGAAAGCGGGTTCACCGACACGCTCGCCTTTTCAAGCGTACCCCGAATTCCGTAAGTCAGCGAAAACACGCCTTCGCCATCGCGCCCGACGACAAGGTCGCCAATGATCGGAATACCGCCAAGCGCCGAGTTCATGCCAAAGCTCGGCACCAGCACGCCGTCGAATTCAATCGCGTTCGACTTGCCGTCCATGAAACCGCTCGCCGTCAGCCCCAGCGCTGGCCCCTGCGCCTTGGCGCCCGTGACGACATAGCGACCGTTCGAAATTGTGAGCGGCACGTCAATACGCGAGAACAGGACGCCTTCACCGCCCAGCGTGTCGGCCAGCCCCCGGAGCGAGGCCAGCGACAATATCTGCGTGAGAAAAGGGGCATTTCTCAAGCGCGCATTGGTGATTCCAATCTCGAACTTTGCCGGCGACTGATCCCTGGGCAGTGTTCCGACCAGATCGAGATCTCCCCCTTCAAGGAAATCCACATCCATGAATGCCTGCGCCATGAATCCCGCATTTCCGCTAACAATATGGATCGTCGCGCCTGTGGCGGACCCTGCGGCATCGTATGCTGCCGACAGAGGACTGCCATCATTGGCATTTCCGCTGGCAGTGAACAACGCGATGCCATTCACGCTGGTTTCAGCTGTTACGCTCGCCTTCCGCATGTCCAGGCCCGGTCGCAACGTGAGCGTTTCGATATCCGCGGAAATCCTGAGTGGCGTCTTGTTGCCCTCAGCCGAACTCCCCATCGCACCCAGACCCGACATTGCCCCGGACAGGTCCAGATAAGTGCCCGTCAGGTTCAGGTTGAGCACCCCATCATCCGTCCTGGACACTGACCCGCCGACATCCGCTGTGTCCGCAAGGTATGCGCGCCGCAATGCGGCCGAAACCAGCTTGTCATCCGCGCCAAGCGTGTACGCGATATCCAGAAAAGCCTGCTCGGACTTGAACAGGACAGTCGACTCGATTCTGCCGTCGACTTTCTTGTAACTCACGGATGCTTTTCCGGGCGCGCCTTTGGGCTTCACCCAGCCAATCTCAGAAATATCGATCCGCGCCTCTCCGAGGTCCAGCGCAGCTTCGGCCGATTCCAGTTGTTCACCACCCAGCTTGGCTTGCAGCTCGACAGGGACTTCGCCTGTCAGGTAGGCGCGTCCCAGCAGGCCAAAACTGTTAAGCACATCTGGCGTCACCACTGCGGTGGCTGACAGGTTGGAGGGCGCATCGTCATCGTTGAACCCGTCTCGCCAGGTGAACTGGACGGGTGTCGGGCCTAGCTGCCCGAAGCCGGTAATCGCTATGCCATCCTGGCTGGTGTCAACTTTCAATGCCCCGTCGGTGAGGTCGAACCCGAGCGCCGCCGCCTTCAGACCTGCGTTCTTGATGGACCCGATGGCCGTGAACCGGATCTTGTCATACGGCACATTGTCCAATGCGGGACGGAACATTTCAAACGTCAGTTCCGCATCCCCGCTCAACCGCTCAGGCTCGAAGTCGAGTTTGAGTTGCGACTCGACAAGGGTCTTCATCACGTTCTGCGCGGGCCCGTGCCCCTTGGCGAAAACACGGAAGTCCACGCCCTTGGGATTGAATGCCGGAAAATCGACTACACCGTCATCGACTGCCCAGCCGCCATACTCACCGCGCTCCACGATGACCTTGAAACTGTTGCCTGAAAGATGGCCCTTGCCGCCGGCAGATTCGACCGGCGGAAGATCGTCGGCGAACCGCACCTTCCCGCCAGTGATGGTAAAGTCCAGATTGAGATCTTCATCTCTCAGGTACCCGGCGGCAAGACTGTCACGCGACAGGTCAAGGTGCCCGGTGGCTGAGGTGATGACGCCTTCTTCCACGCGCCCGACCGCAAAGCGCCGCGCACCTGCACCCAGTCCGACGGGCCAGAACGCGAGGACGGTGTCCTTGCTCAGGTTGCCGGGCGACGCAAAATCCAGCGATCCGAGAATCCGGGGCTCGCCGGGCTGCCGATCCGGCGTCAGCATGATCGATCCGGACGCCTCCAACCGGTCTTCACCCCGCGTGAAAGTGACACTCGTGCTGCGCAGGGCATGTTCCTTCAAACCGATCTCGCCCGTCGCGACCACGTTCGTGAGTTCTACCGGTGCGGCGAATTGGGGCGTGAAGTCGAATTGAAACGTCGGGCTCGCCAACGTGAACCGATGAAACGCCTGGTCCTTGAAAGCATCCTGGAGCGTGATGAGCGCAGCGCCACTGAATGGCCCGGCCCCGGAAGTCGATATATCCGCGGACAATTCGTCTGAACCAGCAGAATAGGTTGAGAGGACCTTCAGGTCGGCGACGGGCACTCCCTCTGTCCCGATCGGCAGGACCCCCTTCCCCACATCAAGACTGGTGATCACCTGTTCGATGCCAGCCTCCTTTGTGACGTCAAAGGAAATGTCCAGATTTCCGGGTAAGCCTTCGAAATTCTCCGCGTCCAGGCCAAGCCGGCGAGCGAGTTCGGCAAGCGGCCACTCCGCGATGGCAAACTCGGCACGCAGGCGCTCGTTATTTTGAGACGTATCCAGAGTTACGGCAATTCCAGCTGGCAGCCCCTTGCCAACCCCGCGGCCGGAGAGCGCGAACAAAAGTCCGTCGGGCTTGCGCGTCATCCGTCCTTTCGCTCCCGACAGGGTGAGCAGCCGCGACTGGTCTGGCGCGCGCACGCGCACTTCGAAATCCTCAAGAGAAACGCTCTCGAGACTGATGCTGGACTGGACCTGCTCGACTCCAAGGAGCACGTTGGGCAGGACTTCGTTGGCGCGCGCACGCCATTCAGCGAGTGTTTGCGGAAGTTCGCCGGCAGGAATTTCGGGCAGCGGGTCTCCTGCCAGAGTCCACCTCGTGTCCGTAATACTGTCGACGTTTATCCAGCCATGGTCGAGGTTCATACCCAGCACCTCGATCTTGCCGAGGACCAGGGACGACCCGGAAAGAACAATGTCGGACCTGTCGGCCTCTGCAGCCAGCTCCCCGGCGGCATCAAACAGCTGCACGTCGTGCGCGTTGATAAGCACACGGCGATCCGCTGACGACCATTCCAGGAAAATGTCACCCAACTCGACCTTCCGACCTTGCCGGCCGTCAGTCAGGGCTTTTTCGACATCGTCTTTCAGCATGCTGAGCTTGACCGGCCCGTTCGCAAGGCGCGCAGCGAGCAGCGCCCCGCATACCAATACAAGCAGGATCAATCCGCCAAGAATCTCGAGGACGATCGTGGATGCGGTCTGGCGGACCAAAGGCACGCTCCTTGAGCTTTACGCGGTGGCGACTGAACAGTAGGGCTTCTGATATGGATATAGCCACAGACACACGACCGCACCATAGGAGTACTGTATGACCAAAGCACTGATGGCAGGTGACAACGCCCCTGATTTCACTATCGAAACCACCGCAGGACCGCGCTCCCTTTCTTCATTCAAGGGCAAGCACCTCGTGCTTTACTTCTATCCGAAAGATGACACGCCCGGCTGCACGACCGAGGCCATCGATTTCACATCGGCTCGAAAGGAGTTCGAGGCGACCGGCGCAGAGATTCTCGGCATATCCAGAGACACCCTGTCAAAGCATCAGAAATTCGCAACGAAACACGGAATTGACATCAATTTGGGTGCCGATACCGACGGCGACGTGTGTGAGGCCTATGGAGTATGGGTCGAAAAGAACATGTACGGGCGCACGTATATGGGCATCGCCAGGTCCACGTTTCTGATCGGCCCCGACGGCAGGATCATTCGGATTTGGCCCAAGGTCCGCGTGAAGGGCCATGCGCAAGACGTCCTGGACAGCATCCGGCCCGATTCGAAAGCTAAATAATCAGCAATACTCAACCGATTTCGCGAGCTTTAACAGGGGGTTTACCCAATTAGGCGAAAAATTGCATGAATTATGTTCAGTGGGGCTTTCACCTCAGTTCGAATTGAGTATTTATATGCTCAACGGGTTTGGGAAACGTGCTGTAATGTTTATTGCAGTATGAGGTGTGATTTCCAGTCGACGGGTGGCGTGAATGGCAAAGTGGAGTGCGAGCGCTAAAGCGGCGTTTGATCGTGCGTTTCCAGAACGGCAGATTTATCATCGCAGCGGCGGCACTGTCCGGTATATTTCCGTTTCGCCTTGGCAACAGGCGATCATCGCTGCAGGCGCAGCAGCGCTTGCCAGCTGGACACTTTTTCTGACCGGCAGCTATGTGCTGGGCGGTTCCCCAAGCGCTATCGCTGGCAGTCCCGATGATCGCGAACTCGCAAAATATGAGCGCTGGGTTCAGGAACTTCGCGCGAAAGACGCCCTGTCTCGGTCCCTGCTTGAAGAGCGCACTGACGCCTTCCAGAAAGAGACCGCAGAATGGGAGGACCGGCAAAACGCGCTGGAAGAACTGTTCGACAAACTCAAGGGCGATGAAAACCTGGAAGTGTCCGCGCTCAAGGGCGACGGAACAGGCTTGCTGGTGAAGGCATCGATAGAGGAAGCCGACAACCGGCAGTCCCGTCATGTCCAGCCAATCATTACAGCCTCGTTCGACAAGTCCGGTACCCGGGTCAGCCTGAAAAATCTCAAATTCGACCAGGAACGCATTCTTGATGAGGCAGAAGAGCTTGCGATCGAGCGCGCTGATCGCGCCCGCGGCGTCCTTCAACTGACATCAGTCGGCAGCGACCGCATCATGTCGGGTGCCGAAATGGGCGGCCCGCTCGTGTCTGTCGCAAACCTTACATCGGGCGCGACAAATCTCTCCGCTGCCGATACGTCCTTCTACAACCGGCTCGTGCAGACGCGTGCGCGGGTCGAAGAGATGAGATACTACGAACAGATCGTCGGCAGCCTGCCGCTCGGGCGTCCGGTTGGCGTTCCCTACCGCCAAACCAGCGACTACGGCATGCGGATCGATCCATTTCGCAAACGGCCGGGCTGGCACAACGGGCTTGATCTGGCAGCTTACCATGCAGCGCCGATTGTGGCCTCAGGTCCCGGGAAAGTCTCTTTCGCCGGCGCAAGCTCGGGCTATGGACGGATGGTCGAAATCGACCATGGGCATGGATTCAAGTCCCGCTATGGCCACATGAGCGCAATTACGGTAAAAAAGGGGGACGTTGTCGAAATCGGTGACTTGGTGGGCAAGATGGGTACGACCGGTAGAAGCACAGGAGACCACCTTCACTTCGAAGTCTGGTTCAACGGCAAACCATATGATCCAGCAAAATTCTTGAAAGCAGGCCGACATGTTCACTAAAAACAAAGCCCCCGAATCCAACACGCCAGAGCCCGTGAAGCCTGCACCGGCTCAAGAAGCTATTCGTGGTGCGTCGATGAAACCGGCTGCGCGGGCAGCTTCCATCATTTGCGCAGACATGAAGATCAACGGGTCTGTGACGTCTGAAGGCGCGCTTCAGATCGACGGCGTCGTTGACGGCGACGTCAGCGCTACCGACATTACGATCGGTGCATCAGGCCACATTACTGGCGAAGTGAAAGCCGAGGTTGTCAAAGTCAAAGGCAAGATCCGCGGCTCCATTCGCGCCCGCAAGGTCGAACTTGAATCGGGCGCCCATGTAAAGGGCGACATCGTCCATGCATCACTGCAGATTCAGGCAAATGCTGTTTTCGAGGGCCAGGTAAAACACGCAGACGATCCATTGAAGGACTCGGGCCCCAAGGCTGCGGCTGTCTCGACCTCGTCAGAGTCGAATTCGTCGCTTGGTTCTTCGTCACCCACAGCGTTCGGAATTTCGACGTCGGCTTCCTAGATTTTTCTCTCTGCAAAGAGACGTCACAAAAGAAAGCGCCGAGGCCTCTCCAGGCCTCGGCGCTTTCTTTTGTTCGGACACCGTTCGGGAAGAAACCGCATCCCGGACACTACGATCAGAATTCGGACGCCACGTACTTGGCCCTGCGCCCGCAAAGAAAAGAGCCCCGAAGCTGTCCAGCTTCGGGGCTCTCCAAAAAATTCACTCGGCTAGCCAAGCTTCATTCGGCTACATGGTTTGCCCTTTGCACTCAGGCGTAGCGTTGAACTTGGCTTCGGCAGCGCTCAAACGTTCCTTGACGGTCTTGCAGGATTCCGGGACGTTTTCCGGGCCAAGGACGGCGAGGCTCTTGCAGATCTTCGCCTCGTTCTGAACGTTCAGGACGGACGCCTGTACTTCGAAACATACCAGTGCGCGCTTCGTCTGCTCCTCGGAGTTCATGAAGTCGATCCAGCTTCGTCCCGCATTGTTGCCGGCCTGCTTGAACGCTTCACGCGCGCCAGAACGGTCATTCCGCTCGTAGCGAGATTGTCCGATCAGGACGTACGCATTGCCGCGGTCCTTGACGCCTCCCAAGCTAAGCGCCTTGGTAAGAGCCTCTTCCGCTTCTTTCCACTTCTGCAGGTCGGCATAGGACCGGCCGAGGCGCTCGTACATCGCGCCGCCACCGCCCGCGTCAGCAGCCTGCTTGATGACGGGAATGGCTTTCTCGTGCTCCCGCGCAACCTGATAGAGGTTTGCCAGGAGTTCGAGCCGTTCCAGGTTCTTGTTGATACGCCCTGCATTCATTTCCTTCTCGAGGATGCGGGCGGCGTGGTAAGGCGCGTTGAAGCGGTTGTAGAAGTTGACGATCCGCATCAATTCTTCATCAGTCTTCAGCAGACCGATAAGGTACATGGCTTTCTGTACTTCGAAGGCCTTGCGCTCTTCATTTTCCGCAAAATAGTTACCCGCAATCGCGTCCCAATATTTACGTTCATTCGGATTGCGCTCCAACAGGATTTCCAGAACTTCGGCGAGTTTCGCCTTCTGGCCTGTCTGGTTGTAGAGGTAGAGCAGCAGGTCATAGACCTCTTGCTTGAAGTTCGCACCATCTTCGCGGCGCACTTCTTCAGCCCAACGTACGGCTTCTTTGAACTTGTCGGCCCGCTGGTTCAGAACGGCCAATTGCCATTTCTGGGTCCGGTCAGGTTTGCCACCGACCTGCTGCCACTTGGTCATGTACTCAAGGGCCTTCGCGAGGTCTTCTTCCTGAAGATAGATCTGGGCGATGTTGTAATAGGTTTGCGGTGCATCCGCAGGCGCAATGTATCCCTTTTGCAGGGCGGACAGCAGGTCCTCAACAGCGCCGCGCCTGTCTCCGTTCTCGATCTTGATGTAAGCCGACAGCTTGATGACCGCGCCTTCTTCGTAGCAGTTCAACTCCATCGCCCGGAGCGAGTTCAACTTGCTGATCGCCGTCGCATAATCCTTCTTCACCATCGCGGCCTGTTCGGCTTCGAGATAGGTCTGGCCTGTTTTCGACGAGAATTCAGTCTGCTCACACGTCTGAGCCAGTGCTGCCCCGGCTCCAAGCGTCGCCATCAGTGCGACGACCACCGCTCCCTTGAGAGTAGCTTTCATACTCATGTTACATCTCCTCTCCGCGTATTGCGGCGTTGGGCCCAATCAACCGGAATTGTCGGGCGGGATCAAGAACTTCCGCAGGCATAGGCAGGTTTTTCACAGCGCGCGGTCCTCTCAGGCATCGTTCTCATTCCAGACCGTGCGATCCGGGTTTCGACGCTCCCGGTCGGCGTCCCTGGCGCCCCGATTGAGACAGCTTGCCGATCTAGAAACGCTGGCAAATGCTCGATCGAATCGAACCGGGAAACGCGGTGTGGAAATAGAGCGTAGCGCTCCAATGCCTTTCAAATCAAACAATTGTTACTATATATCATTTTGTGCCAGCTCGCAATCCGGTGATCGGAATGTCACCGCACTGTCAGCGGACTGGCAAAAAAAGAGCGCCCGCTGAAAGGCGCCCTTTTCATGATGGGTCATCGGCATGCCATCTAGTTCAGTTTGAACTCGAGTGGATAAACGACGTTCTTGCGTTCTGCAGCTTTGCCGCGGATGATCTTCGGCGCGAATTCAACTCTCGCAACCGAACGCTCGGCTTCAGACTTGAATATGGAATTCGTGCAGTTCGCCTGAATGTTGTAAGGCCT
Source organism: Hyphomonas johnsonii MHS-2 (assembly GCF_000685275.1). GTDB lineage: Bacteria > Pseudomonadota > Alphaproteobacteria > Caulobacterales > Hyphomonadaceae > Hyphomonas > Hyphomonas johnsonii. The sequence goes on along the minus strand of NZ_ARYK01000001.1, from coordinate 868,259 downwards.
GCCCCGCGTGTCGACGTCAAACCGGACATCGCAGCTCCCCTCAATCCCGCGTTCTGCCGCGCGCTGAGGAAATGACGGCGTAGGTGGCCGGATCGGTTGTGCATCACGGTCCGAAATTGCCACCGGGTCGATCGCCAGGGACTGCATGCGACCGAGATTCAGTTCAGTCGGCGCCGCACCTTCGATCCTGGGCGTTGGCAGGTTGATCTGCGACTTTGTTGCCGACACTTTTGGCGGTGGCGGCGGTTTGGAAGCAGAATCAAGACGTCTCGGTTTGGACCGTTGACGGGTCCTCACTTCACTGTCCTGCTTCTGCGGCGTGATTGCCGCAAGTACACGTTGTTCGCCCTTGTCGACCCTGATCTCGGTTACATTGATCAGTGAGCTCATCATGATGAACAGCAGGTAGACAATGGGAATCGAGATCGCGAAGGCGACGAGAAGCCGTACGAAAGGACTGTTGAACATTTGCTGTCTCCTTACTCGCGCTTCGCCGAAATGTTGATGACCGTGGCACCGTCAATCTTGTTGATGGTTTCCATGACATCGACCAGGACTTCGGCTTCCGCATCTACGTCCGCCTGAACGACGACCTCACCTTTCGGGTTGTCTTCGCGCAATTGCTTGAAAATGAACCCGATCTCGTCAGCATTGACCTTCTTCTTGTCGATGTAGATATCGCTGTTCTTGTCGATCCCGATCAGGATTGCCAGGGGCCTGACCTGTGCCTTGTTGTCGACTTCAGGCCGAACGATGGGAACGCCAGGCTCCTTGATGAACTGCGCCGTCACGATGAAGAAGATCAGGAGGATGAACACCACGTCCAGCATGGGCGTGAGGTTGACATCGTCTTCCGCTGATCCCCCGCCGCCGACGGATACGCGTTTTCTGCGTGCCATTTGATCGCTCCTCCTATTCTACAGCCGACAGGACGAGATTAACCCGGTCCTGATAGCCAGCGTTATAGGCAGCGTCCCGGATCAGAACGATAACACCGCTCTTGGATTTGGGATGCGCCTGGATGACCACCGCACTCTCGGGCGTTTCGGCCCGAACCCGTTCAATATTCGCACGCACCGAACCGATGTCTGTAGGGCGGCCGTTTACCGAGATCAGGTTTGTTTCGTCGATCAGAATGAGAATGGCCGGAATTTGTTCCTGCAATTCCGAATCCGGCGCGGGTGGTGGTGGTGGCTCAAGTCCGAGCGCATCTTCCTGAGCGAATGTCGCCGTGACGATAAAGAAGATGAGCAGGATGAAGACAACGTCCAGCATCGGCGTGAGATCAACGTTTGCCTCGTCGGGCGACCTTACATTGCGTCCGCGCATCAGTTGATCTCCATTTCATCTTCGACCCACTGCACCGACCGGTTTACCCGGCGGTCCATGCCGGACGTGAACAGAATGCCCGAAAGCGAGGCAACCATCCCTGCCATGGTCGGTATCGTGGCGCGCGACACACCGGCTGACATCGCCTTGGCGTCAGCCCCGTTGGTAATGGCCATGACGTCGAACACCGCGACCATGCCCGTCACCGTACCCAAAAGGCCGAGCAATGGCGCCAACGCCACCATGGCCTTTGTAAGTTGCACGTTCTGCTCGGCTTTGCCCCGAACTTCGGACACGAGCTTGTCTCTGACCCAATGGGCGAGAGTTGATTTCCGATCGGAGCGGGAACGCCACTCCGCGATCGCTTCCGCGGCCACCTGTTTGTGAGCGAACCTGAAATAGAACAGACGTTCCAGGATCAATGCCCACATGAAGAATGTTGCTGCCATGATGACAATCAACACGGGACCGCCACGATCGAGGAACGCTTGTAAATCTGCAAAACCCATATCGGGTTCCTCCTCCTCGAGTGAAACGAGCGGGATGGCTTACGCCATTGCCCCGCTCAGGGATTCCGCTTTCTCGGCAACCAGGCCAGCGGCCTGCTCGTCGAGGATCTGCTGGTTGCCACGTGCCATCGACGAAGCGACAGCGTGGATCAGCAGAAGCGGAATGGCGGCCACAAGGCCAAACACCGTAGTCATGAGAGCGACTGAAATACCGCCGGCCATGAGTTTCGGATCGCCTGCACCGTAGATCGTGATCGTGGTGAAGGTGATGATCATACCGATAACCGTACCGAGCAGTCCGAGCAGAGGCGCAACAGCTGCAAACACCTTGATGATGTCATTGAAGCGTTCGATGCGTGGCGACTCACGAAGGATCTGTTCGTCGAGCTTCAGTTCGAGTGTCTCGATGTCCGCATTCCGGTTTGTCTCGTATGCTTCGAAGACGCGCGCCAGCGGGTTACCCGTGCCAGCCTGCCGTGTCTTCGCAGTCCGGCGCATCGCACCGCCCATCGTGAAGAGCGTGAAGATCTTGTAGAGACCGATCAGGATACCAATCGTCGCCAGGGTGGCGATCACAGCACCCACAGGACCGCCCTGCTGGAGACGGTCGGCGAACTTTGGAAGATCGCCGAGGATACCGAACAGGTTACCCTTGGAGGGGTCAACCGGACCACGAACCAACTGATCAGGGCCGGCATTGATGACGCTGCCCATGGCCGAAGCATAAGAGCCAGCGGGCTGTTGCTTGAACATCTGCAGGAACGTGTCGCCGTTGTCGCTTTTCTTGACTTCGACGAATTTCCTGCCGTCGGTTGTCGCCGCCGTAAACACGCCCACTCGCATGAGTTCGGTTTCAACATTCGACTGATCCGGACCAAAGCCGTCCACGACCGCGGAGAATGTCTTTACTTCGGACTGGGCGATCATTTCCTGCAGCATTGCCTTGGGCAGGCGCTCCAGCTGCTGGCGGTTTGGAAGCGTCCGTGCTTCTGCGATCTCGGCGATGCCTTCCACGCGCCCCGTATAGTCGAAGTTGGCAAAGGAGTTCAGGATTTCCGGCATTGTTTCACCAGCGGCGGTCCGGAACTGGCCAAGCAGCTCCTGGAAATCACCGGCTTGCGCCGATACCTGGGCCTCAAGGTCGCCAAGCGTTGCCTCGTTGGCATCAAATTCTGCGCCAAGTGCGCGTCCGCGTCCCTCAACAACCGCAAGCGCATTCCGCGCATCGGTCATCTTGGCAGCTTGTGCATTCTTGTCTTGCTGGAACTCGCGCAGGCGGGCCTGGTCCGCAGCCGACATTTCATCGGAATCCTTGCGGATATTGTCCAGTACAGTCTTCAGGGTCGCCTGAGCATCCGCAGGCGCGGTGAAGGTCATCGAGCCGAGACTGAGAAGCGTCGCCGCACCCAGAGCCTTCAGCGAGGATTTCAAATTCAACATGTCATATACCTCTTTTTCAGGATCGCGCCGACTATTCGACCGAGAACTTTTGAACCGGGGCGAACAGAACGTCCTGTTGCGCCTTGCCTTGGGCAACCTTGATCGCCTTGGCGATGTCGGGAACAAACTTGCCGCTGAGGCTCTCCCACTGGCCCGTCGTCCGGTTGTAGCGCGACGCCTTGCCATTCGGTGTCAGGTAGACGAGCGCAACGCGTCCGTAGAGGAACATGTCGACAGTCGTTGGCTTGCCATCGATGTCGATTTCTTCCTGCCAGGTGCTGATCGTGCGACCATATTCCATTTCGGCCTGATAGGCGTCCATGATCAGGCGATACTGTTCCGCTGCAGTCACGTCCGGCTGCTGCATGATGCCGACCAGGCCGTCGATGCGCGCTTCACGTTCGGTCTTCTTGAAAGGAAGGTCTGCTTCGACGAACGTTTTCAGGTCGTCCACCATGCTGAGAAGCATCGGCACGGTCTGCGCCGTAATGTCATCGATGGAACCCAGCTGGTTGGTCAGAGACTCGATCTCTTCGCGCTGGCTCTGAACGACCAGTGCTTGCTGCTTGGCGTAAAGCTCGGCTGCGTCCCGACGCTGCAGCAAGGTGCGATACTCACGCACCATGTCGGTGCGATCATCGTCAAGCTGGTTGATCTGTTCCTGGACTTGTTCGGCGCGCCTCGTGGCCTGCTCGCCCGTATTTAGCGCTTCGCGCAACTGAGCCTGGGCCGGAATGGCCAGTCCAGCAATCAGCGTAACGGCAACAATGCCGCGGGCTGGTGACAGAAATTTCATCATGAGGTTTGCCTCTCACTCTCCAAACGGTCGCGCAGGTATTGCGCGGAAAATTCGACAATCAGGCATCTTGCTAATGAAGATGTCCCGGTTTCAATGCCTGGCCAAAAACACACCGGCCGAGTTTTTTGGAAGTCGCAAGGCAAAAATGCCCAACACCTGCCCTTTTTGGAGCGTTGTTCGCTCTCTCGCTTTGACCCTTGCCATTCTGGCAACAAGTCCGCAACGCCCTTAATTGCAATCCCGGACGCTAACAACCCTGAACGGCCGGATCAACATGGCTTTACGATTCGTTTAGAAAATATCTGCGCGGTGATTGAACGCAACACATGTAACACAGTCACGAGCCACAAAGTTCGACATCGACCAAGTCAAGGCAGGAAAAAGATGGCTGGGGTGCCAGGATTCGAACCTGGGAATGCCGGTACCAAAAACCGGTGCCTTACCGCTTGGCGACACCCCATCAAGACGACGCGAGATAGCCACTCTTGCGTTGGCTGGCAACACCCGATGGCATTGTTTCGCATATATCGCACACCTTCCTCGGTCGCGCATATGCTTTTGCGGTCGAATGTTGTCGGCTCTTTACTTTTTTATCGATAATCGGCAAGGGTAGGTTTTGGCGATCTGCTTAGCGCGACATGGAGTTTCCGCACCAATGAAAACATTCTTCCTTTCCATGGCTGGTGCCTTTGTCGCCATGATCATATTCGTCCTTCTCATGGTAACGTTCGTCGGCATGCTCATTGCGAGCGCCGCGAACTCCAGTCCTGAAGCGCCAAAGACGATGGTGCTGACGCTCGACCTCAACTCCGAATTTCCCGACCAAAGCCCGACCGGAGGCTTTGCGGCATTCTCGCAGACCCCCGGATTCATTGACCTTTTGACGAAACTGAAAGCCGCTGAAACAGATGACGCCGTCAAGGGGCTTTACGTCCGCGGCGCCATGATAACTGTCGGCAGCTCCCGCGCGGAAGAGTTGAGAGAAGCCTTTCACAGTTTCAGGGATTCGGGAAAATTCATTATCGCCCACACCCAGGGCACGTATGGCATGAGCGGCCCATCGGCACTCCGTTCCATTACCGCGGCGGACGAAATCTGGATGCAGCCAGGCACAGACTTGTTCGCAACCGGCGTGACATTTGAGACGGAATTCCTGAAAGGCCTCTTCGACAAGATCGACATCACGCCTGAGATTTATCCGTTCTACGAATACAAGAATGCGCCGAACACTTATAATGAGACGTCTTATACCGAGCCGCACCGCGAAGCGATGACGGCACTCGCCGACTCGATCTGGAGCGTGTCACTGATCGACATCGCAGAAGACCGCGGCCTCTCCGTCGATGCCGTGAAGGCTTCACTCGAGAGCGGTCCGAAGACAGCACAGCAAGTGATCGACCTGAACCTCATGGACAAGCTAGGTTGGCCGGAAGAGGCTGAAGATGCCGCCAAGGAGCGGGCCGGCAAGGGTGCGGAACTCGTTGAGCTCGCCGCGTACACGCCGCCGTCCGTCAGTCTCAAGGCGCCACTGATCGCTGTGGTCGGCGGTGAAGGCGCGATTGTCACGGGCGGTTCCGAAAGCGGGTCACCATTCTCCAGCCCTCCCGGATTCGCTTCGGATGCGATCGCGCGGGCAATCCTCGACGCAGGCGAGAATGACAAGGTGAAGGCCATCGTCTTCCGTGTCGACAGCCCCGGTGGTTCGCCAACCGCATCCGACCAGATATGGAGAGCAATCGAACGGGTCCAGGAAGACGGGAAACCCGTGGTCGTTTCCATGGGGTCGCTGGCCGCGTCCGGCGGTTATTACGTCTCGACTGGCGCCGACTATATCATGGCCAACCGCTCAACGATTACCGGGTCTATCGGAATTTTCGGAGGCAAGCTTGCCTTGGAAGGCGCCTTCAACAAGATCGGAATCACTTTCGACACGGTCAGCGTTGGCGGCGACTTCGCTGATGCCTATGGCACCGGAACCTTCACACAGGCCCAGGAAGCCGAAGTCAGGGCTTGGCTCAAGCGTGGGTATGATCGATTTGTCGGCATCGTCGCTGACGGGCGAGGCATGACCGTCGATGAAGTCAACACCGTCGCGCGCGGGCGCGTCTGGAGCGGCGAAGATGCACTCCAGCAGGGACTTGTCGATCAGATTGGCGGATTCATGGATGCTATCGAAAAGGCCAAGGAACTGGGCGGGATCGATTCTGACGTGACTCCCCGCCTGACCTATTATCCGCGCCGCAAGAGCGGATTCGAGGCGCTCGAAGGCCTGTTTGGCGTATCCGAGGAAACCGCGCGAGTCGCTGGTATTCTCAGCGAAATCGCGGGCGACGAACGCACCAAGATCCTGATCGAGGAACTCGCGGCAATGGACGCGTCGAACTCGGGCCAGATGCAGGCGGTCGGACCGAGAATTCGCGAAAGGTAGCGATCGTATTTCCTGATTGAGCCTGTCCAATAGACGGCGGAGGCTCAATCTTTGCCCAGAGCACAGCCCTGATCGCTGGCGTCATAACGTCCTGGCAGGTATCAACTCGCGGCTTGTGTCTCAACTGGAACTACCCTAGCCGAACAAAAAGCTTCGGAAGCACATAATGAGAATTTTAGTGACTGGCGCAGCCGGGTTCATTGGCGCAGAACTCGCCCATCGGCTTCTTTCCGAAGGCCACGACGTCACCGGCGTGGACTGTTACACGCCCTATTATGACGTCAAACTCAAGCACGACCGGGTTGCCCGGCTGACGGAGTTTGAGAAGTTCGTGATGCAAGACGAGCGCGTCGACGACGACGCGGCCATGACCCGCATCTTCAAGGAATGCGAACCGGAGATCGTCGTGCACCTGGCTGCGCAAGCTGGTGTCCGCTACAGCCTCGACCACCCACGCGAATACATTGACGCCAACGTGATCGGGTCATTTAACGTGATCGATCTAGCACGTCAGCATCAGGTCAAGCACCTCGTCATGGCGTCGACGAGTTCCGCCTATGGCGCGAACCAGAAGTTCCCCTTCGAGGAAACCGACCCGGCTCCTCACCCGCTCACCATCTATGCGGCGACAAAGCTCGCAAGCGAGCTGGTCGCGCACAGCCATTCCCATCTATACCGCACGCCGACCACCATGCTGCGATTCTTCAGCGTATACGGCCCCTGGGGTCGGCCGGACATGGCGTTCTTCCTGTTTACGGACAAGATTTTCCGCGGTGAACCGATAGACGTCTACAATCACGGCGACCTCCTGCGTGATTTCACCTATATAGACGACCTCGTCGAATCGATCCGCCGTTTGATGGACGTGCCGCCGCGCGCCGGAGAGCCGGCATCCAGAAACGACTCGCTCAGCCCGGTTGCGCCCTACCGTCTGGTGAACATAGGCAACGCGACGCCCGTCCGGTTGCTCGACTATATCATTGCGATCGAAGATGCCATTGGACGCAAGTCCATCAAGAACATGATCGGCATGCAGCCAGGCGACGTGAAGCAGACATACGCCGATGCCAGCCTGCTCAAATCATTGACAGGCTACACCCCGACAACTGACGTTCGCACCGGCATAGCGGCATTCGTTGATTGGTATCGCGCATACTACAAACCTGACTGACCAGTCAGGCCGCGGGCGCGCTGAGCGTCTGCGAATTCGCCAGGCACAGGCGCAGCAAACGCCTGCCTCTCGCCAGACGGAAGCGTTATGTCCAAAGCTGCTGCGTGCAGCATCAGGCGCTCTCTGCCATTGCACTCACCTCCATAGAGGCCATCCCCCACAATGGGGCACCCAAGGTGGGCCAGATGAATTCGAATCTGGTGCATCCGCCCGGTTTCCGGGGACAATTCGAACATGGCACTGCCACCATTTGACTGGAGTATTCGCCATCCAGTCCGCGCGCTCTGCGCGCCGGCGCGTCCCGGCCGCGCCGCGATCATCCGGTCGCGCCCCATCTCCTTCACCTTCACGAGCGGCAAGTCGATACGGCCCTCTGACGCTAGTGGCAGTTCGCCGCCTACCAGCGCGACGTAGGTCTTCTTCGCGCGCCGCTCCGAAAATTCTGCAGACAGGAACGCTGCCGCTGGCTTCGTCTTCGCCACGATTACGATACCTGACGTGCCGACATCCAGACGGTGGACCAGGCGAGGGCGCTTCCCGTTTGAGCGCGCGAACACACCAAGCAGGCTGTCCAGGGATCGATCGACACCGCTACCCGACTGAACAGGAAGTCCGGACGGCTTGTTGAAAACCATGACATCGGAATCCTGGAACAGGACGAGACTGCGGACGAAAGATTCGTCTTCAGGTGAGAAGACCGGGACCGGCCTGTTGCGGGTCATGGCTTGCCTCGGGACCGCTCGCGGATGGTTGCGATTTGCTTCAGCCTTTCCGCAATTGTACTTTCCCGGCCCCTGCCGGACGGTTCATAAAAAGTGCGGTGCCCGACTGACTCCGGGAAGTAGGGCTGGCCAGACACTCCCTCCTCCGTGTCGTGGTCATACGCATAGCCATCACCATACCCCTGCTCTTTCATCATGCCCGTTGGCGCGTTGAGGATGTGCTTTGGAGGCATCAGGCTTCCCGTTTCCCGCGCAAAGGCTCGCGCCGACTTGTAGGCAAGGTACGCCGCATTGGACTTCGGAGCAGTGGCCAGGTGGATGACAGCGTGGGCCAGCGCCAGTTCGCCTTCCGGGCTGCCGAGACGCTCATACGTCCTGGCGGCTTCTCCGCAAATCATCAGCGAGGTCGGATCGGCGAGGCCGACATCCTCGCTCGCCATCCGCAGCAGGCGGCGCGCCAGGAAAAGCGGGTCCTCCCCCCCTTCCAGCATTCTCGAAAACCAGTAGAGCGCGGCATCCGGATCAGATCCGCGAATGGATTTGTGCAACGCAGAAATGAGGTTGTAGTGCTCGTCCCGATCCTTGTCATAGGCTGGTGCCCGCTTCTGGATCGCCGCGCTGAGTTCGTCCAGCGTCAGGCGGTCCGGTTCACTTGCGAGACCAAACGCCTGTTCTGAAATGTTCAGCAGGTATCGGCCGTCACCGTCCGCCATATCGATCATAGCTGCGCGAGCGCGGTCTTCGACGGGAATCGATCTGCCTTCAAGGGCTTCGGCCCGCTCCAGCAAGGTTTCCATCGCTTGGGTATCGAGGCGCTTCAACGTCAGCACGGCGCAACGCGACAACAGTGCACCATTTATCTCGAAACTCGGATTCTCGGTCGTCGCGCCGACGAGAGTCACGGTTCCATTTTCAACAAACGGCAGAAATCCATCCTGCTGTGCGCGATTGAACCGATGGATTTCATCGACGAACAAGAGCGTGCCCTTGCCCATGCTGCGCCGGTTCGCGGCGCGGTCGAACACGGCGCGCAGGTCTTTGACGCCCGAAAAAATCGCACTGATCGACTCGAATTCGAGATTTGTCTCCTCTGCGAGAAGCCGCGCGATCGTCGTCTTGCCAACGCCCGGAGGCCCCCAAAGGATGATGGACGACAGGTTCCCGGCAGCAAGCATGCGCGACAATGCACCGTTTGGTCCCAACAGGTGGTCCTGGCCCACCACATCGGAAAGCGTCGCCGGCCGGAGCCGGTCGGCCAACGGGCGTGGAGCAGCGGTTGCCATGCCGGCAGCGGCAAACAGATCGGACATGCACTTCTCCTAGGCGTGAACAGTCAGGATGATAAGATGGTGGCGGAGGAAAACATCATGTCACTGGAAATTACACCCTCGGGCCAGCCATTCGGTGCCGCCGTCACCGGTCTCAACCTCGCTGACCCGCTGTCGGACGCGCTTGTAGAGCAAATTCGCGACGCCTGGCTCGAACACCATGTCCTGTCCTTTCCCGACCAGAAGATCAATGATGACGACCTCGAACGCATTACGCTCCACTTCGGGCCATTCGGCGATGATCCGTTTATCGCACCTATCCCGGGCCGCGAACACATCATCGCTGTGAAGAGAACCGCCGACGAAACGGCGCCCGTATTTGCCGAGACATGGCACACCGACTGGAGCTTCCAGGTGCGCCCACCCGCCGGCACGTGCCTGTATGGCATCACGATACCGCCGCAAGGCGGCGACACGCTCTTCGCAAACCAGCATCTCGCCCTCGAACAAATGCCGCCAGCGCTTCGTGGGCGCATCGAAGGCCGCATGGCCATTCACTCCGCCCGGAACGCCTATGCCCCAAGCGGCAGCTACGGTGAAAAGGACCATGCAGCCGGACGGTCGATGGATATCCGGCCGTCGACCGAGGCCGAAGCAGAGCAATTGCACCCGCTCATCCAGGTCCATCCCGAGACGGGACGGGAAGCCTTGTACGGCTGTGCTGGCTATATCGTCGGAATCGAGGGGATGCCGGAAAGCGAATCCTGGGATCTTCTAACCGAGATCTACCGTTGGCAGACCCAGCCGCAGTTCCAGTACCGGCACCGGTGGGCACCGGATATGCTGCTGATGTGGGACAATCGCTCCCTCCTCCACATGGCGACAGGCGGCTACCAGGGCTTCGACCGGTTGCTGCACCGCACAACCATTGGCGCGGCCTGAAGCCTTCCCGGATTTGCCTTTCCGGCATACCCTCCCGAAAAGAAAATTCGGGAGGAACGCGTGCCAGACACTCTTCACCAACAGGCTCAGGGGATAAAAAGCCCGTGGGACCTTCCGCTCCAAACGCTTGATGTCTCTCGTGCCGAGCTGTTTCAACAGAACAGGCACGGAGAATATTTTCGCAGGCTGAGGCAGGAAGACCCGGTCCATTTTTGCGAGGAGAGCCAGTTCGGTCCATTCTGGTCGATCACCAGATACGAAGACATCGTGGCCGTGGACTCGAACCACAGGCAGTTTTCGTCCCGGCGAGACATTGTGATCGGGGATGCACCGGCCGATTTCGACACGCCCATGTTCATCGCCAGCGATCCGCCGGTTCACGACGTTCAGCGCAAGGCGGTGCAGCCTGCGGTCGCTCCGACGCAACTCAGCGACATCGAATCCTTGATCCGCCAGCGCGTGACTGCGATCCTTGACGCCCTTCCCGTCGGCGAAAAAATCAACTGGGTCGAGCATGTCTCTAAGGAGCTGACGACCCAGATGCTCGCAACACTGTTTGATTTCCCGTTCGAAGATCGTCACCTGCTGCCCTACTGGTCGGATGTGACGACAACATCAGAGACCGTTGGCGTCGAAGTCGACATGAAGCACCGCGAAGCCGAACTTCACAAATGCCTCGCCTATTTCACGGCGCTGTGGAAGGAACGCGCCGCGCAGCCCCGGAAATTCGATTTCATATCCCTGTTCGCGCATGATCCCGAGACAAAGGACATGGTCAACAATCCCATGGAGTTGCTTGGCAATCTCATGCTCCTGATCGTCGGAGGGAACGATACGACCCGAAACTCGATTTCGGGCGGTATCGTGGCGCTCAATGAATCGCCGGCCGAGTACGCCAAGCTGAAGGCAAACCCCACACTTATCCCGAACATGGTGTCGGAGATCATCAGGTGGCAAACGCCGCTGGCGCACATGCGTCGGACCGCCACGGAAGATGTCTCCTTCAAGGGAAAGTCGATCCGGAAAGGCGACAAGGTCGTCATGTGGTACGTATCGGGAAACCGCGACGAAACCGCGATCGACTCGCCCGATGAATTCAGGATCGACCGCGCGAACGCGCGGCGGCACCTTTCATTCGGATTTGGCATTCACCGGTGCATGGGAAACCGTGTCGCGGAAATGCAGCTCCGGATTCTGTGGGAAGAGATTCTCAAGCGCTTCGACCACATTGAACTGGTGGGCAAGCCCACGCGAGTGCTGTCCAACTTCGTCCTTGGGTATGAAGACGTACCGGTTGTCGTTCATGCGCGCTGAGCGCCAGTTCAGAGGCTCACTGTGCCTTTTATCATGTGCCCGTTGCGCTCCAGCTCGATGTTCCAGCTACGCGTCGTCGGTTTGAGCACTTTTTCCAGGTCTTTCACCGACTTTGTCGATACGCCATTGACCGACCGGATAATGTCGCCAGGCCGGAAATAGTTCCGCGCGATCGACCGTCGCAAGACCGAGTGAATATAAATGCCCGACCCCTTCTGAAAGGGATCGAGACCATTCTCTTCGGCGAGCCGCGGCGACAGTTCGACCACCCGGGCACCCGAGAAGACATTCTCGCCATCCAGCAGGACGATGTCCGCGGCCGTTGCGCCCGGCGGAGGAGCAAGCCGGACACGCTTCGATAGGGATTTGCCGCCCCGCAGGAAGGAAAGTTCCGCCGACTCACCGGGGCTCTTGATCGCCGCGAGGAATTTCAGGCCCTTTTCGTCAAATACTTCGCGCCCGTCGATTTCGGTCACAAGATCCCCCCGGCGCAACCCCGCCTTGTCGGCTGGACCACCCTCGTACACTTCTGTCACCATCACACCGACTGGTCGCGTCAGGCCCTGTGCCTTCGCGATGTCGTAGCTAACGGCCTGTCCGGCGAGGCCGAGCCATGGCCGCACGAACGTACCCTCATTGATGGCAGCGTCCACGACGCGCTTCACCATTTCTGCCGGGATGGCGAAACCGATCCCGTTGGATCCGCCTGACCGGGAAAAGATTGCGGTATTGACGCCAACCAGCTCGCCCCTGGCATTGATCAGCGCGCCCCCCGAGTTACCGGGGTTCACTGCAGCGTCGGTCTGCAGAAAGAACGCATAGTCGGAAATCCCGACATCCGTTCTTGCTGTGGCTGACAGGATGCCACTCGTAACGGTCTGCCCGATACCGAAGGGGTTGCCGATCGCCAGGACCAGGTCACCGACCTGCGCAGCGCGCGTGTCCGCATAGGGAAGCGTTGGCAGGCTGGCGCCGTCCGTATCGATCTTGAGTACCGCGAGATCGGTCCGTTCGTCGGCCAGAACCAGCTCAGCCGAATACTCGCGCCGATCACTCAGGACAACGCGGAAGGATTCAGCCCCTTCGATCACGTGGTTGTTCGTGACGATGACGCCATCAGCACCAACGATCACACCCGAACCGAGGGAATTCTGGATACGCTCCTGCGGAACCACGCCGCCCGAAAAGAATTGCTCAATCGGAGACATCCGCGAGGTGACGCGCTTTTGCGTATAGACGTTTACAACGGACGGTGCGGTCTGCTTCACCAGCGGCGCAAAGGACAGCTCCATTTCCGCGCGCGATTCCGGCAGTCGCTGGGCCTCGGCAAACAGGGGCAACAGCACCAGGATCAACAGGGTCAGTACTGCCAGCCCCGCTACAGCCAGCAGCTTGGATACGTGTTTCGTCATGGGAATTGAATGGACCATGAGTATGGCTCTATTGCGGCGTCGAGCCGGAGGCAATTCGTCACTATATGACAATTCAGTCAGAATTCGGCCCCGCGCCTGCCTCCCCTGACCGCGCCGCCAGTGCCTCAAGGTTCGCCGCGTGCCCCTCACGACTGATCCGGTAGAATGAGACACACAGGATCATGAGCATCCAGATGGTCAGGAGAGAGGCTGCATAGCCTATCCCGAGCAGGTGCAGCTGGTCTTCGGGAACCTCGCCGGGCTTCATCCCGGGCGCAATCGAGGCCACCGACAGGATGATCGCAGCCAGCATCACGCCGCTGCCCTGTGCGAGTTTGCGAATGAAGCTGATGCCGGCAAAAAAGATGCCTTCAGACCGCCTGCCCGTTTGCAGTTCGCTGTCTTCCACGATGTCTGCAATCATCGACCCGATCAGCATCTGGGTGGCGATAATGAGCGCAAGGTCGAAGACCGTTACGCTGATGACGATCTGGAACAGGAGTTCTGTCCCGTTCGGCGGCATCAGGCCCAGCAAGCGCAGGATCACAAGAGACGGCGCGATCGTGAACGCCAGGACTCCCACGATGATGGCGCCGCGCTTCTTGCCGAGCGTCTTTCCAACAATCGGCGCGAGGATCAGGGCGATGACAGCAGAGATGTACACCGCCACGGTGAGTGCCGCGATCTGGTCTGTCGTGAACTGCCAGAACAAGCCGTTGATGTACTGGTTCAGGGAGGCCGAAATACCCGTCGCGAGCAGCCCGAACAGTGTCGCGAGGAAAAGGGCCCTGAACGATTTGTTGGAAACCGTCTCCAGTATCTCCCGGAAAATTGTTCCGATGGTCAGCTGGCGTTGCGCCGGCGGCGGCTTGAGGTGGGGGATATGGCTATGTGTACCGGCCGTTGTGGCCAGAACAGCCAGGAAGATGACAATGGCCGCCCATAGGCCGTACGTGTGCCAGCCTTCCTTGTTGAAAAAGCCGGATGGGTCAGCCTCCGTCGGGGTCAGTAGCAGGGCCAACAGTGCTATCTGAATGCTCAGCCCGCCGACCCAGGCGAAAAAGTACCGGTAGGACATCAGCGAGGTGCGCGCGTCATAATCGCTGGTCAGTTCCGCCGCGAGCGCCGTCTGCGGAACCTCGTAGATCGTGAACAGCAGGCGCACGCAGATCGTCACGCCGACCAGCCAGGCGAACAACTCGCTCGTCGACAGGCCGGGTGGTGGATTCCAAGCGAAGAAGTACGCGACCGCGACAGGCACGATCGCGGCATACATGAACGGATGCCTCCGCCCGAGGCGCGTCCTCAGATTGTCCGACCAGTATCCCACGACGGGATCTGACACGGCATCGACCAGCAGCGCGATGAACAGGGCGGCGGCAACAAGCGACGCCTGAACGCCGAGCACCTGACTGTAGTAAAACAGCAGGAAATAGTCGAAGCCATTGTTCTTTACGCCGTCAGCGATCCCGCCGACGCCGAATGCTATCCGCGTAAAATGGCTCGGTTTGCCCACCGCTCCTGCCGCCATGATCGATCCTTCTGACGACGCCCCGCCTAGAGGCCGAGGACCATCTTGGCCATGATGTTGCGCTGAATCTCGTTGGACCCGGCGTAGATGGACGTTTTACGATAGTTGAAATAGCTCGGTGCTACAGGCACCGCATATCTCGGCATCGGCAAGTCAGTGTTCGCGCCGTCGCGCGCCAACGCCATGCTATCGGCTACGAAGGGCTCGCCGTACTGGCCAACGGCCTCCACGAGAAGTTCGGTGATCGCCTGTTGCGTTTCAGACCCCTGGCATTTGAGCATCGAACTCTCCGGCCCAAGCGCCTGCCCCGCAGAAAGTGCCGAAAAGATCCGCAGCTCGATCGCATTCAAGCCGTCGATCTTGATCTCGAGCAGCGCGACTTTCCTCGCGAAATCGGGATCCTGGAGAAGTGGTGTCCCCCCATTCAATTCCACTGCCGCGATCTTCTTCGCCTTGTTCAGCATGTTCCGCAGGCCGGGCGCATAGGCATTGCCGCGCTCGAACTGGAGAAGGTATTTCGCGTAGGTCCAACCCTTGTTTTCTTCGCCGATCAACGCGTCCGCAATCGGGACCCGGACGTTCTCGAAGAAAACCTGGTTGACCTCCTGCTCGCCTTCGACCGGCCCATCGAGCGTTGGCAGGCCCGATACGGTAATGCCCGGCAGTGACATCGGGAAGACGATGAAACTGATCCCTTCCTGGGATTTTCCTTCTTTCGATGTACGGACGAGGCAGAAGATCCAGTCAGCCCATTGAGCATGCGTGGTCCAGATCTTGGACCCGTTGAGGACATAGTCATCGCCATCACGGACGGCGCTCATCTGGAGTGACGCCAGGTCCGAGCCGGCCCCGGGTTCGGAATAACCCTGGCACCACCAGATGTCTGACGCGAGAATCGGCGGCAGGTGCTTCTTCTTCTGCTCGTCCGAACCGAACGCCATGATGACAGGCGCAACCATTGCCAGGCCCATCGGGCTGACCGTTGGCGCCCCGGCGGCAGCAAGTTCCATGTTCAGGATATAGCGCTCGGACTGCGAAAGGCCGGCGCCGCCATACTCCTTCGGCCAGTTGGGGGCGACCCACCCTTTCTCATAGAGCTTCTTCTGCCATGCCACTTGGCCTGCCTTGTCGAGGTAGCCATTTTTCGACATCGCCATCTTGGCGCGCAGGTCTTCGGTGTACGCGCTGGTAATCCAGTCGCGGACTTCTGCCTGGAAGGCCTTGTCTTCTGTGGTGAACGAGAGATCCATTTCCGGACCGCCTCTCTATTCTACGATATCGAAGTACTGGACATTCGGCGCGCCCGCCAGGCACGCACCGAGCTTGGGCCCCGCTGCCTTGAAATAGTCAGTCTGGCCGTGGGCCTTGAGGTCATCCTGTGAAGCATACTGCTCCATGAAGATGTAGTCGGTATCCGACCCCTTTTCCTTGTACAGCTGGTACGTCAGACAGCCGGGCTCGTTGGCTTTGACTTTTGCCATCAGGTCTTTGCCAGCCTGCTCGAATTCCGCCTGCTTGCCGTCCTGGATCTTCAGTTTTGCGACAACACCGATCATCGTTCTACTCCCTGTCTATTGAATTCTGGCGCTACACTAGAACCTTGGGAGGGCGGGACAAGCTTGACCTAGGGTAGGGTCACGAAAAAACTGGGCTTCCGGGGACTTGGAGCACTACGCCGTCACTGTTAATCACGATTTTCGCACCTCACGCGCCAGAATAGCAAAACTGCAGGCGTGACACACCCCGCCAGCCAACCGGTCATCGAAGTGGAACAGGACTTGCTGACCGGTAACCTTTGCAACGAAGCTCGGACCCTGGCGTGACAATGACGGCACAGCAAACCCAAAGTTCGGAACGGCCGGTCTCTCCGGACGAAATCCTGGCCGTGGTGCCTGTATTGAACGAAGCCAGATATATTGAAGCCTGCATTCGATCGCTCATGACGGGCGCCAATCGGCTTCAGGACGTCGCCCTCACGATTGTGGACGGTGGCAGCACCGATGACACTGTCGCGATCGTCCAGCGCCTCCAGGCGGAGTTTCCGAACCTCCGACTGGCACACAACCCGAAGCGCCTGCAGGCCGCTGCCGTCAATCTGGCCGTCGTCCAGTTTGCCGATGCGAAAACCCGGTTCATGGTCAGGTGCGACGCGCATTCGGTCTTTCCGCCAGATTTCATATTGGACGTGGTCAGTGCGTTGGCGCGGACAAAGGCCAGCTCCGTCGTGATTCCGATGGATGCTGTCGGCGCAACATGTTTCGAGAAAGCCAACGCCTGGATCGTCGACACACCGCTCGGGTCCGGCGGCTCAGCGCATCGAGGCGGTCGCAAATCCGGGTTTGTCGATCACGGGCACCATGCCGGCTTCGACCTCGCCACTTTCAGGGCGGTCGGCGGATACGACGAAACATTTTCCCACAATGAAGACGCGGAATACGACGAACGGGTCATTCAACAGGGTGGCAAAATCTTTCTCGATGCCACCATCCGCAAAGCCTATCACCCGCGCGGGACCATCAGCAGCCTGGCACGTCAGTACTTCAACTATGGCAAGGGCCGCGCCCGGAACGCGTTCAAGCACAAGCGCCCCCTGAAGGTGCGCCAGGCACTGCCGATCCTTGCGTTCCTTGGCAGCGTCCTTGGGCTCGTTGTCAGCCCGTTTTTCTGGCCCGCACTCATCTTGCCGGCCGGATACGTGTCCATTCTGCTTCTAGCGTCGATTTTCATTGCAATTTCAAAACGTTCGCCGTGTGGCCTGCTATCCGGCGTCGCTTCCGGAACAATGCATATGAGTTGGGCCGTCGGCTTCCTGGTTCAGGCGTCCCGGCAATGGCGATGACTTCAAAGGAAAATTGGAATTTGGCCGGAAACCATTATAAAGGAAGTCGAATTCAGAAAGTCGACATGTCGAGAATACCGCAACTTTTGCAAAGGTCCTTCTTGGAGCAGTTCGGACGGATCACCCGTTCGGCGACGTCCTTGCGCGCCCGGATTCGCGACGGCGCGAAACGGCCGGCCACCGAACAATCGAGTGCGGCGGCTTCCGAAATCTTCGTCCCCACTCGCGTAACCCGCGCCCCGGACGGCGAATGTATCTACGCAATTGGCGACATACATGGACGATGCGATTTGCTCGACCGCCTCATGGTGGAGATCGAGGCGGACGCCGCCAGCCTCCCCGCGGGCACCAAAGCGACGATCGTGTTTCTCGGTGACTATATTGATCGCGGCCTCCAATCGAAGGACGTGATCGAAATGTTCCTGGGTGACCGGCTCGCCGGTTTCAACACGATCTACCTGATGGGCAACCACGAAGAAGCGCTTCTGAAATTTCTTGATGATGCTTCCTTCGGAAGCCAGTGGGCTCGTTACGGGGGTGCTGAAACCTTGTATTCATATGGGTTTCAGGCGCCAAATTCGCGCAGCACCCTCGGTTCGCATGATGCCATGGCCAACGCGAAACAGGCGTGGGAAGAATTGTGGAATGAATTCCGGGTGCGCTTGCCTGAACCGCATCTTGATTTTTATCGGTCGCTCAGGCCGTACCACGTCGCTGGCGACTATCTGTTTGTCCATGCCGGTTTGCGACCTGAGCGGTCCCTTCGCGAACAGTCCGTGCGGGACATGCTCTGGATCCGCGACGAATTTCTTGACGACGATCGTCAATTTTCGCATTTGATTGTACACGGCCATACGCCGGCAGAAGGGGTCTTCCGTGACGATCGCAGGCTTGGACTGGATACTGGCGCGTTCCTGAGCGGCCGCCTGTCTGCAGCGAAACTGTTCGGGACCGAGATCACGATCCTGGCGACGTAGATGTGCCAATAAGAGACGCTTCCGGCGAAACCTTCGCCCAATCGCATGGAGATACGCCACTATGAAATTCCTTCGACTTCTTCTCCTCGCGCCCGCTATCGCAGCGGCCCTGCTTGTAACAGCCTGCCAGTCGTCCCCCACGGCGCAACGTACGGCAGGCGATGCAACCGTCTCTCGGGCTCAGACTCAGGCAACGACTGCCTATGCGTTGGGCACAGGTGACAAACTCCGCATCAGCGTGTTCGGACAGCCTGAACTGTCGGGCCAGTTCGTCGTGGACGGTTCGGGTGCCATATCAATGCCCCTGATCGGGCAAATGGAAGCTGTCGGGCTCAGCACGCCGGCATTGGAAGACAAGATCGAAGCGCGCCTCGCCGACGGGTTCCTCCTGGAACCGAAGGTAAGCGCAGAAGTAATCAACTATCGCCCCTTCTATATCCTGGGAGAAGTCGGCCGCCCGGGAGAATACCCTTATAATTCAGGGCTTACTGTCCTCAATGCCGTCGCCGCCGCAGGTGGCTTCACCTATCGGGCCAACAAGAAGGTCGTGTTCATCAAGGGCGCGGACTCGTCTGAGGAAGTTGCGTTCCAGCTCAACACGAACACCGTTGTGAAACCAGGTGACACCGTGAGGATTGGCGAGCGCATTTTCTAGGCCAGCCGCCAGCCGATTCTCTCGGCCCTTTCAGCAACAGACTGTGCCATTTTTGGCAACGGCGTGGCGAACACGTTGCGCGATTATTAATGCTCCCATCTCGATTTGATATTCAATTTGCGACAAAAAGCCTTTTATGAATGAATATTTATCGAATACTTCGCTTGTGAGGGGAAATTTCATACGGAGTGTTAATTATTTGCCAAAATCGCGGTATAAGCATTGCAATGGCTCCAGTGATCGCAATAAGCGTGGACGCCTGATGTGGTAGCGAATTTGCAAATATGTCGAGTGGACGCGGCATAGGCGCAATACCACAGGTAGATTTTTAGGGGACCAGAATGGGCTTGAGATTAAGTAACGAGTCGCGCCAGGCAGAAGCCACCGCTTATTCCGCTGCACACGCCAAAGCATCGCTGAAACACGATAACGCCCAGATCAAACGCCTGTTTGATATCGTCGTTTCCGGCACAGCCCTCCTGTTCGTGGCGCCACTTCTGCTGGTTCTCGCAATCATGATCCGGATGCAGGACGGCGGCGCCGCATTCTTTTCGCAACGGCGCTATGGCCTCAACGGCGAAACGTTCAACTGCTTCAAGCTGCGGTCGATGGTGATCGACTCGCGCGAGCGGCTTGAACACCTTCTCGCCAACGACCCTGAAGCACTGCGGGAATGGGAAGAAACACAAAAGCTGACCAACGACCCCCGCATCACGCCGCTCGGCCAATTCATCCGCAAGACGTCGATTGACGAACTCCCCCAGCTTTACAATGTCCTTCGCGGCGACATGTCGCTTGTCGGCCCACGCCCGATCGTGGAAAACGAGATCCTGAGGTACGGCGACAGTTTCCGCCATTACTGCGCTGTACGCCCGGGAATTACGGGCCTCTGGCAAGTCAGCGGCCGCAGCGACGTCTCCTATCCGGAACGTGTTGCAACCGACATCGAATATGTCCGCACACGCTCCTTCTGGGGTGATAACAAGATCGTGTTCCAAACCATTCCAGCCGTGTTGTTGTCCCGGGGCGCCCGCTGAACGCCTGCCCCGGACTGACACTGCAGATCGAACCACTGCAGGACAGATAACGGGTGACCAAAAGGCGCGCAGGTTTTTTAACAATCTTGATGCTTGCGCTCGTCGCAGCCGCATTGATTGCCCTGTACGTAAGATCGAGGTTGCAGTCGACATCAGTCATCCCCGGCCGGGGCGATGGCCTGTCCTTCTTCCTCCCGCTGCAGGCCGGTTTCGACAACGAGGACTGGTACGTTTCCGACTTCACCATTCGATCGACTTTCTTCCGCGTCGGATGGGTTCCGGAAAATGTTCACTATGATGGTGAAACACTGGCACTCGAATTGACCCGCATCCCGGTGGACAATCAGCCGAATTCCGGAGCGGAGGTCCAGAAGCGCGGGTTTTACGGTTACGGCCGATACGAGGTCGTGATGCAGGCGGCGCCAGGTTCGGGTGTCGTATCTGCATTCTTCACTCATACGGATGAAACGTTCGGGGATCCCCACGACGAAATCGACATTGAATTCCTGGGCAACGATACGCGCCGGATGCATGCCAATGTCTTTACCAACGGCATATCGAATGGTTCGATCTATATCGATCTCCCATTCGACGCGGCAGAAAGTGTGCACCTCTACGCATTCGATTGGCGCCCGGACTCCGTCAGATGGTATATCGACAACGAACTTGTCCACACCGTGACCTCCGCCGAACAGGCTATCCCGAGCACGCCGGGGCGGGTCATCATGGATATCTGGACAGGGTCCAAGGCACAGTATTCATGGCACGGTGAACCGACATTCCAGGACGGTACGAAAGCATATTATTACTGTGTCAGCTTTCAGGCCTTGGGCGATACAAGCCCGCAATGTTCCGACCACACGGAAAGCGCACCGGGCGGAATTGTCAGCCCCACCTCGCCGACCGTCGAATAGGACAGTCAGAGCGAGCCGATCTTCAGCCGCCGAAAAATGAACTTCCCGATGACTTTCAGCCAGGCCGGGCGGCTTTTTTCGTCAACCCGCCACGTCATCAGTTGCCGCTTGAATCCCATGGGTATCGCGCGGAACGTGCCCCAGTACAGCCGTCCGAACAGCTTCTTCAGCCCGCTCGCGCCCTTGGCGTTCAGGTCGGCCGCTCGATCTATCAGCCGGGCGACACTGTCCCCTTCGACCGGGTGCAATTCCGGTTCAAACAGAAGCGACACGAGGCGCTCGTGGATGTTTTCCGGATCCCTTTCACCGAGGTCGGACGCAACCGGAAGGCCGAGTTTGGCGGCGTGAGACCGGATCGCGTCATAGCGCGCCGCATCGTGAGCCAGGCACCATCGTGCCCGCTTGGCATAGGCCCTGGCGAACTTCGAATGCTGGTTCGCATGCTGCCTGTAACCGGAAATTACGTCGTTGCTGGAGCGAACCTTTCCATAGAGCGGTGCGGCCGCAACCATATAGCCTTCGGCGCCCGTCCGGAAGGCGACCGGATCAATCGGAAGAAGCTTGTCGAGAACACCCCGCGCATACACAAGCCCGCTTGTGACGGTGCCATTGTATCGACCAACCTCGCGAACCAGCTGCGAAATGTCACCATTTGCCATTTCCGTGCGTTCTGACGGGAAGAGCCCTGACAGGGTGCCAGTGTCATCCGCATAGCGCATGCGGTACATGTAAAGCACCGCGTCCGGATCGTAGTTCTCGAGAATCTTGAGGGCGGCTCCGGGCAACAGGAAATCATCTGAATCAAGAAACATGACCAGGTCGCCGGTCGTGCGGGTGAAACCGGCATTGCATCCACCGGCGTGCCCTTCATTGGGATTCAGGAAAATCGGGACCAGCTGGTCGCCGTACGCGGCAATCATTTCACGAGACCCATCGGTCGAACAGTCGTCCACAACGATCAACTCGATCGGAACATCCTGACTGAGCACGCTGTCGATCGCGGCGCCGACAAATTGCTCGTAATTGTAATTGGTGATGACGACCGAAAGGCGCACCGGGCCAGTCGGTCGGGTGTTGGTTTGGGCGCTGTGGCTGGACGACATTAGGGCACTTTTCAGGGGCGAGAGTTGGATCTGCGCGACCTTACAACTCCAAGCCTAATCCCCCGTTAAACGCCACCAAAAACAAGGCTTAAAACCGGGTATTGTGGTCCTGTTCGAATCGTTTGGGCTCAGCCGACGAGGGCGACAATGCCGGAAATGATTCCCGTCCACAGTAACGCGCTGAGGCCGATGATCACCAGCAACCGGACCCATGCCGGCCATTTCCCGTGTACGACTTCGTCGAATTGACGCGAATCCGCATTCACCTGCCCGCGGAGGGAGTATTCGTTCGCTGCACGGCGCGAAGAAAGGGCTGAATTTGGACTCATCATGCGTTCAATTGACCGGCCAACTTTTAACAGCAGATTAAGCTGCGTTCATATTCATCCTGCGTTCATCAAGACTGCCGAGGAAATTAGGCAGGAATGCGTCCAAAACGCGATTGATGGGCGATTGTTCCCGGCCTGGCTGTCTTCCATTCGCAGGAGGCATTCGCGGGAATTACAGCGACATCCTGAAGACTTCGCCCACGGCTAGACGGCGGGCGCTGTGCTTCATTTCAAAATTGGAAATAGATGAAGGGCCTGTAGCCCAGGGGAACAAACGCAAGTGCGACCGCGAACAATGCGCCAAAAGCGATGGCGTATGAGTTCGGATTCATCCGGGTAAGGTAAGTGTCGGCCTTGAAATGATGGGCAAGTGCATGCGCCGCCCCGAGAACCATGAGCAGAAGCCACGCTGAGATAGGCAGGCGTCCATCACCGGGCGACGAAAATGTCAGGTATGTCCTTGCAATGCCGATTGCCTCGTTGAGGTTCGTTGCCCGGAAAAAAATCCACGCCAGATTGACCCAAAAATAGGTAACCGCCGTCGCCAGAACAATTCCCACCCACCCAAGGCTCGGGATCCGGCTCGCAACATGCTTTCCCCAACTGCGCTCCAGCATGAGGGCCAATCCATGTAGGAACCCCCAAATGACAAAGTTGAACGACGCCCCATGCCACAACCCGCCGAGAACCATTGTGGTCATCAGGTTCACATCGCGCCGCATCTCCCCCTTACGATTCCCCCCGAGCGGAATGTAGAGATAATCCCGCAACCAGCTGGATAGCGAAATATGCCAGCGTCGCCAGAATATCTGGATGTTTGTCGACAGGTAAGGCGAGTCAAAGTTCGGCGGGAACTTGTATCCGAGCAAACCGGCGCAAGCGATCGCCATGTCCGAATACCCCGAGAAATCGCAATATATCTGCACACCATATAGCAGGACGCCGGCGATCACTTGGTCCGCGGCAAAGGCTGAAGGATCATTGAAAATCAGGTCGACATAAGGTGCGATATTGTCCGAAAGGCACGCCTTCTTGATGAAACCGATCAGGAACAATGTCAGGCAGGCCCGCACCGGCACATCCGCCCATCTCCGAACCGTGGCCATCTGGGGAATAAAGTCAGAGGCCCGCACGATCGGGCCCGCAACCAGTTGCGGGAAAAAGGCAATATAGAACGCCACATCCAGGACCGAGCGTCGCGTGCCGATATCGCCGCGATGTACATCAACCATGTAGGATATGGCTTGGAAGGTATAGAAACTGATCCCGACCGGGAGGATCAAGTTTAGGGTAACGTGCCCTGAAGGCAGGCCAACGATGCTCGCAAACTCCGCGAACGTATCCGCAAAGAAATTGAAATACTTGAACAGGCCAAGGACACACAACGAGCTGGCGATACCTGCTGTCAGGGCCAGGCGGCGTTTCGCCTCATTGTCTGCCCACCAAGCGCGTGTGCCGCCAACAAGGTAACTCACCACTGTGATAAACAGGATCAGCCCTAGAAACCGCCAGTCCCACAGGCCATAGAATACATAGGACGCAGCGGTCAGTACCAGCTTCCGCTGGCCATTGTTCCGCAATATCCAAGTCAGCGCGAAAACGACCGCAAAAAAGACGAAAAATCTCAGTTCAACGAACAGCATCGGTTACGCCCCTGCGACCTTGCTTCAGTCCTTCGCATAATTCCTGCCCGGCGTGACGGCTCAGGCGGCGCGCACCTTCTTCACCAACATGACTAAAATCAAACCAGATACCGCGCTCGAACAGGTCCGGATACTCATCCGGCCGGTTGAGATCGATGACCGTTGTTTCCGGCATCAGTGCACGGACCGCCTCCCCCACGCGCGGCGTACGATCGAGTTCCAGTGGGTCGGGTGAAATATACAGTGCGGCGTTGATTCCCCGCGCTTCGAGCGCCTTGATGCGACTCGCGATATACACCGCGCGCGGTTCCACCTTCTCATTCGAGGGCGCTCCATATCGCGCGAGTGCATCAGCAAACTTGGCAGGATTGTCTTCAAAATCCTTGTGGCGCGCGAGAATATCATCTGTCGGGACCGACCCCAGGGCTTCGAACCCGTCTTGGGACAGATTCAGGGTTTCGGGTACATCCGGAACGGCTGCGGGGAATGCCACCGTCGCTGCGCGGCCAACCCCCGAAAGGTCGTAAGCCATGCCGTAGCCGAGTACGCCGATCCGGTACACCTTCTTTGCGATCGACTCTGGGTAGGACATGATGCTGGCGATGCGCCGGCCGGCGTTTCCGGTACTGTTGAAAAACCGTGCACGGGTGCTTGTGGCTTCTCTGGTGGCGCGCGCTTCCGGCAGCGGATCTTCCAGGACGATGGCGCGAAGGTGCCCCTGCCCCGCGTCGAGAATTTGGTCGACCAGCCAGTCTTGCTCAGCCCCTGTCAGGCCAAAGACTCCAAAATTGAAGACACGCAAATCGGGACAGCCATACTCGGCAGCGCTCGATTCGATCACTTCCGGAACGATGTGATAGAACGTGCGGGACGTCCCCACGAAGAGAGTGTCATAGGCATCCGGCTGTGACTGATAAGCGGCCAGTTTCGGGCTCAGAACGCTCATCTCGGGCACGCCGGCCCGGTGTCTCAATATCGTGGAGATCGATGCCGCACACACGACGAACACGCCTGCGAACAGCAGGCAGGGGACCATCGCATCCCTGATGTTTCGGAAGCGCGTGCGAGATGACATTCAGTACGGCTCCGCAGGACGTAAGTTTGCAGACAATTGCTTATCCAGCGAATCGCAAGACCCGTGCCAACGTCTCTGGGAGAATTTCAGTTGATAACGTTCGCGTCTGGCGCGAGCGCGACCACACGGTAGTGCTCTGATTTGAGGCGTGAAATCAATAGTTTCAGCCGCTCGTCCGATTTCGGGAACGGGTCGTGCAGCAGGATCACCCCCTTGCGGTCGTTCTGACCGAGGCGCGACATGATGAGGTCGACCGATTCCGTATTGCTTATGTCTGTCCAATCTGCCCCATCCACATCCACCCCAACGACGATCGTCTTCGATTCTTGCATCGCCCCCCACAAGGTTTGGTTAAGAGCGACATAGGGAAAGCGAAACAGGCTGACAGCCTGGCCACCGAGTGCGTCGGATATCGCGGTGTTTCCCCGCTTCATGTTTTTCATCGCACCCGCCAGCGGCAGCGTGGTGAAATTGGTGTGGTCGTAGCTGTGCCCACCTATCGCATGGCCACGGCGTGCGACTTCACGAACAAGCCCCGGCGACGCCTCAGCCTGCCCTCCAAGCATGAAGAACGTCGCGCGTGTGCATTCTGCGCTCAGCGCGTCCAGCACTGCCCGCGTGCGGCCAGGCTCCGGGCCATCGTCAAATGTCAGGACGACTTCGCCGGGGACGAGTTGGGCGGACACGGGCGGCGAATCCGGTGTCAGCGTCAACGTGCGCGCCACGCCAAGTGCGCCCGGCAGGCACGCTTCTGCCGCTGCATCATCCGGGCCCATGCAGCCGGACAACAGCATGCAGGTCAGCACGCCCGCTCGGAGGGGCTTCATACTGTACGCAGTCAATCTCCGAATCATATCAGGACGCCTCTTGTATGATGACAGGTACACGCCCCTGGAACACGCGCTTCCCTGCCCCGAGCGTTGTAACCGCGCCGAAATAGAGAAGGTTTACCAACGTATTGAACGTGCTCCAGAGATACGATTCAGTGAACGTGGATGTAAGGATGATCACGGCCGTGATGACCAGGGCGGATGTGTCCATTGTGGGTGTCCTGAACCAGGACCAAAGCGTTCGGTATGAACACCACCCAATGATCAGCAGGAATAGTGACAGTCCGACGATTCCCAGGTGCACGCGGACTTCCCAGAACGAGCTGTGAAAAGACAGCTTCGTGCCGAATGGCTTGAAGTCATTTTCGTTCAATGTCTGCGCTGCACCGACATCATACTGCCAGAAACTCTCCAGCCCGACGCCCCAGACCGGATTTTCCTGGCTCACCAGCGCCGCTTCACGCCAGATCGCCGACCGGCCAGAGAAGGTAGAATCCTTTCCAAGCATGTTGAGGAAGTCGTCTTCGATCGTGTTCTCTGGCATATTGAGCACAACGACTGCAGCGGTAAGCGCAAGCGTCACCGAAGCCATCAAGATCGACGTGCGCAGATGGCGGATGCGTCCGATACTCATCCACAAGTACCGCACCGTCAGCAACCCGACGATGCCGACAACAGCAAACACGAGTGACGTCGCCGAATGTGCCATGTACTGGAACACGAAGCAGATCGGAACAAATGGCGCCGCCACTAGCCGAATCCACAGGAATTCCTTTTGATTGAGTGCGGTTGCAAGGCTGAGCAGCATGGCAAACAACATCTGGATGGCGAGCAGGTTCTTGGCACCGCTCCCATATGGTCCCCCGATGGCAAACGTGGAGATGGACGGCACGGCGTAGATGGCCGTCATGATGCCGGCGAACATCAGGCAACGCAGGACCTGACGTGTGTTGAGCCGTGCCCCGATCACAACGATTGTCAGGGGCGTCAGCAGCATCAGGACGCCCGACCGGATCGCTTCCGACGGATAGTCTGACCACATGAACGAAAGCAGACCGAGGATCGGCAACAGGAACAGCGGCCAGGCCTTCAGGACAACCGGCAGGACATCGCGGTAATACATCCCCGCAATTCCGATGAAATAGGCCACCATCAGATAACGTATGGGCGTAACGCCATCCAAAGGCAGGTAGGTCACAAAGAACCAGATCGTCACCAGCGCCTGCTCCCAGACCGGCGCCTTGCGCCCGGTTCGGTAAAGGTTGGCAAACCCGAGCACCTTCTTCTCATTGACCTGGATGGGCTTGACCATGTTCATCTGACGCACGCCCCCTCAAGCGCCCGCGTCACAACCTCCGCTAAGTATCCGTTGGGTTGGATAAACACCTCATTCGGTTGCTCTAGCAACCGGTTACGGCAGGCCGCGATGGTCGATTGGTCCGCGAGGAGTTGCCCGACCAGCGCTGGCAAAGTGGATTCAAGAGGCTCTGCCAAGGTGAACCCGCACGAGCGCGCCTCAATCCACGCCGCGGTCTCTGTATCGGCCGGCGCGATCGATGGTGTCGCGTAGTAGCCCCCTTCATAAATCCGGTTGGGCAGGAGCCAGACGGAATTGTACCCCGCCTCCATGAAGTCGCCGGCCCAGACAAGGTCCAGCGACGCGTAGATATCCGCCAGGTCTTCCGGTGCGCGGTACCGCCCCGCGTAGGACATGTTTGGACGCGCGTCGATCTCGGGCTCGAAAACGCTGATCTCCCCTCTGGCCGGTTGGCCGTGCAGGCTCACCTTGACCGTGTCGGGAAAGGCGTCGGCCAGCGCACACAGCAAATCAAACGACCGTTGGCAGCGCAGATTCCCCACCCAGCCGACGGTCAACGGGCCAACGCGCGGTGGTCCGTCGCTCAGCTGGGGGCGCGGACCAAAGTCGCTGCCCGCTGCCAGCCGGTTCTCGACGATGAACGGCTTGTAGAGCCCTCGATAATGAGGCTCGAAATGATTTCGGAGAAACCCGGGAGAACTCACCACCAGACCCACGGTCCGTCGCAACAGGCTCTTTTCGATCCAGCGAAGGAACGCGCCAATCGGATCCCTCCGCGTGAGAAGACGGTGCACATCAAGGCTCTCGTAGATCACTGGTGTATCGAGTGCGGCGTGTTTCTTGGCAAGGAATGCGCACGCCAGCATGTCCAGGTTACGGGCGTAGATCACGTCGGCACGCGCAAGATCGTCGCGCGCGGCGGCGGCAATCCTCGCACCGGTGAAGATGCGCCGGACACGCTGCAGGAACGCGCCGTCGCGGGTCAGGCCCAGGTCGATATTCAACCAGGCCGGCTGGAAATCCTCGCGCCGGCGCATCATGAAGCCCGTGACGTCCAGACCATCATCCTGCATCGCCTGGACCCTGCGGCGCACCGCAGCGTCAGACGCATCATGACCGAAAAATGCAACCCTGGTCATTTTTCACTCGTGACTCCGCTGGCAGGCGCTGGACCGGTTGGTGCGCACGTTAGTTCGACGAAAACTCGTCAACGGACTCTTGCTGTGGCTCGTGGGAACGCAGCGAATTCGAAACAACGGAGGGATAACTGGCTTTCTGGGCGGCTTTCGAACCGGACTTCCGGCCCCAGCTGAAAATCGACCGCTTTGTCTCCATCGTGTAGTACTTGCTGTAAGCCTTGTAGGTCGAACCTGGATCCTTGTGGTGGCGGCGACGCGATACGTCGACCATGTTGAGCGTGATACCCAGGAGATCGGCGTTGAACGTGCTCAGCAGGTGCAACGACTGACGCACTGCCGACCGCAATGACCGACGCCAACGAATGACCAGGATCGTCTTGTCCGTCTTGCCGGCAACGACACGGGCTTCTGCCATCAGGAGGAGCGGGCCGGTATCGATCAGGATGAGATCGTACATTGTCCGCAGGCGCGCCAGCAGGTCATCGAATGCCCGCGTCCCGAATACGTCATGCGGAACATGACCTGACTTCGAAAGCGGCAGGATATCCAGCATGCTGCGCTGGTCCTTTGTGATTGCATCGGACAGTTGCCCCGCGCCGAACAGGTGCTCGATAAAGCCGATCTCCGGCGACAGTCCGGCAGCTTCCGTCAACTGGCCGCGCCGGAAGTCACCGTCGATGACCAGGGTCCGCGATCCCGACATGGCCGACATCCGCCCCAGGCTCAGCGTAAGGCTGGTCTTGCCTTCATCCGGCAATGACGAGGTGATCGCGACTGTCTTGGTCTCGCTGTCGAGATCCGAGAAGGCGATCGCCGCACGAAGATAGCGAATACTTTCCGCAAATGCTGATAATGGATTATCGACGAGGAAATCGGCCGGCTTGATATGCGAGAAGGGCAGCAAGCTTGTACTGCGGATCAGCGGTACGGATCCGATCGAACTCACGCCGAACTTGCGTTCAATGTCTTCCGCCGAACTGATCTTCATGTCGAAGACCTCGGCAAGCAACGCAAGGCCACCACCGATGATGCCGCCAAGCAGCGCACCGATCACGAGATTGAGCATCTTGCGTGGCGAGCTCGGGCTACTTGGAACTGTCGCTGTCGACAGGATATTCGCATCCGCCTGGACGAGGTCGTCCTGCTCGCGTGTTTCCTTCGACCGGCTGATGAACTCTTCATACAGCACGCGGCTTGTCTCGGCGTCGCGCTCAAGCTCGCGAAGACGAACCTGGTTGATATTGTTGCCCCGCAATTGCGCAGTCGATTGACTGATATTGGAGTTGATCGAGTTCAACTGGTCCTGGGCGACTTTCATCTCGCTTTCGAGATTGGTCGCAATCCGGTTCACTTCCGCGGTGATCTGGCGTTCGATATCCTCAGCTTCGTTGCGGGCACCGATGAGTTCAGGGTGCGCAGGGCCAAGTGTGGTTTCGAGTTCTGCCACCCGGCGAAGAATCTGTGCCCGCTGGGTTTTCAGGTTGGAAATGACCGACGAGTCGAGCACTTCGGCAATCGCGTCGATGCCCGCGCCACTATCGATCTGGCGCTTCATGCTCTGGTACCGTGCCCTGGCACGGTTCATCTGGGATTCCAGAACACTCTTCTGGTTCGTGTTGTACGCGATCTGCTGCTCGGTCAGGGTCGCGCCCTGGGCTGACAGCAGGCCGGTTTCTGCACGGAATTCCTCGACGCGGCGTTCCTTCGCCTCGACTTCATCGCGCAGGCCTGCGACGCGCTCCGACAACCAGGCCGTTGCACGGCGTGTCGCCTCGAGTTTTGAATCCAGCTGTTGCACACGGTATTGGTCAGCCACGGCATCCGCGACGCGCGCAGCGGTCTCCGGCGATGTGCTCGTCACTTCGACATCGATCAGGTACGTTGTGCCGATCCGGCTGACATGCACCTTCTGCATCAGTGTCTGAACGACAGATTCCAGAATCGCTGCTTCGCGCTCTTCTGCGCTCAGGTTCGCATACGGCTCGGTGGTTTCGGCCTGATGCCCCGACCATGACCGAACCTGCGCCTTGATGTTGTCGACAATGCTTGGCTTCTGCTCGCGGAGTGTCCAGTTGAATTCGGGATCTTCGGACAGCTTGAGCTTGGTCGCGACCTTGGTAAGCAGCGACTTCGATCCCATCACGCGCACTTCGGTGTCGATCACGGCTGTGCTGGCTGCAAGCCCCCCGAGCACACTCCCAAGGTCGATCACGTTTTCCTTGTTCGTGTCGAGTTGAAGGATCGAGTTTGCCTTGTAAATCGGCGTTTGAGTGAATGTCAGGTAGGCAACGACGAGCAGTGTTGCCGTAAATCCCGTGACAATGACCCAGAACCGTCGGTAGACGGTGCCTACCAACGCCTTGAAATCAATAGGCATGTCATCGATTCCGCTACCGGAGGCAGCGGCCATTTGTGACGGGATTTCGAGACTGTAGGTCTTATTCAAGGCACTGTACCAACTTGGTTACGAAAGGCTCCTCGCGAAGCCGGGACCCCTCAGGGATAAATTCTCAGACCGACGCCGATGACGTTCACATCGTAGGATGGGCTACCGGAGACCTGCGAACCGCTGGCATCACGGTTCGTGTGCCGGGCGAACGCATCGAACTGCATGCGCTTGTTCATTTTGTAGGTAGCCGTGACGCCGAATTCCGCGACATCATCGGTGCGATCGATTTCCTGATAGTCATACGACGAGTAGACGGCGTCGGCCGACAGAATGATGTTGCGCCGCAGCTCGTGGTCAACACGGACACTGCCCGATGTCTGCAACGCGCTCGGCGATTCAAACAGGCCGATGTCCACAACGCGACGGCCGGCCGAAAATCCGACAGTCGTGAGGCGGCTGGGGAACCACTGCATCCTTGCATCGACAGACAGGCCGTCGACATCCTTGAAGAAGGAATCCTTCTTGTTTTCCTGCATGTAGCCAACCGCAACGTCACCGCGGACAAGCGCGTTGAGTTCGAAGTCCACACCGACGGCGGCTGTATATCCGGTGGAGTCGCGCGAACGCTGAACCCCGCCCAGGGTCTGTGTCTGATCATAGCTACGCTCGCGAACGGTCGCTTGACCGAACACTGCCACGTTTGGCGTCAGCGCGTAGGAGAGGCGCGACAGGGCTGACGTGATCTGCACATCGCGATAATCCTGGTCGAATGGCAAGCCCGAGCCCGTGATGCGACCATCCTTGTAGTCGTGCTCGGCAAAGTCAGCTGCATTGTTCCAGCGGAAACGGTCAGACTGGTAGGTGGCTTCGAGACCGCCACCCGTGCGTACCACTTCGACAGGCGCATCGAGGCCAACCGAGTTTGCGACGTCCGTACGGGGCTCAGCTTCGCTCTCGACGAAAAGCGAGCCACCGAGGTGAAAGTCACGGGACACGTCGAACCGGCCGCGCGCAACAGCACGAATATCGTTCGTCGATTCGCTGTCGGTATCGAGATATTCATTATGCGAGGCTGACGCATCGAAGGACAATTCGTGGACGTTCCAGTTCGTCCGCGCCGTACCCTGGACGCCGACCCGCGCGATCACGTCGGATTGCGTGTCTGCGTCAGTTGCCAGGACGTTGTCGATATAGGTCACCGACCCATTCGCATTGGAACGCACGAGGAATGTCCCCACGCGAATAGGCTCTGGGTCGAATGCCGGCTGGGGACGATCACGAACAGATTCATATTTTTCGCGACTGTAGTAGTTTTCGTTTTGCGCTTCGGCCGTCATCGACAGAATTCCGCAAGATGCAGCGCCAAGCAGGCACAAACGCTTAAAGTTCGACATTTCTACTTCATCCCTTGGTAAATTTTGAGCCGGTCGATGCTTTGGTCAACTCCCCCGGAGATGCAAAGTCGAGACCAACTCCCTGATGCCTCTGTATTGTTCTGCCCGGCCAGAGCGGCCCCCGAAAACGACGTTAACGACTGTCTGTTCGAAACAGCGTCATTCACGCATCTTGTAGACGCCTGCAATGAAAATGACTTGAATCGATTGAAGCAAATTAACCGCAATTCAGCATGCGGCGGCACTGCCGCCTCGGAGCCACGGCGCTCCAACCCCGAAGCCCCTTCCTGACTTTTCCGTACAGCATTGGATTTGCTGAGTTTAATGTAGTTTGTCATCCCCGACCCGATCTCTCTGCATTCTGAAGAGACACGAACATTTTAAAATGCCGCTCCCAGTTCCAACAACGCATCGCGCGTTCCGGACGCTGGAATACCACTTTCCCTCAGGTTCGCTGTGTTCACTACCGCTTTAGGCAATGCTTCGATAGGATCGGAAATTACACCGTTAACCCTTAAGTGTCACCCTGCCCTACTACACAATTCCAGATAGTCCGGAACGTGGAAGTCCGGTCGCCTCCTCGACGGACCGACGTCCCGAAGCTGGCCGCTCCGCCCTGGTTCGGTCAGAATGGCATAAGTCTGGCACGATTGGCGTGCTCCACAACAGAAACGAACGAATGACACCCAGGATCTGCGTCTCACATGTATGAAACTGACGCACTGGTCATTGGCGCAGGCGTGCTCGGGCTTGCGTGTGGTGAGGCGCTGGCACGGGCCGGCCTCGAAACCTTCGTTCTGGATTCAGCCCGCGATATCGGGACCGGCATTTCTTCGCGCAACAGCGAAGTCATCCACGCCGGCCTCTATTATCCCACCGACAGCCTGCGCCACCGGCTCTGTGTCAGGGGCCGCAGGCTGCTGTATGATTACCTGGCCACCCGCAGCCTGCCGCACAGAAAGTCCGGCAAACTGGTCGTCGCAACCGATGATGGCCAGACGGCCCAGCTTGATGCCCTGCTGGCGCGCGGCCGGGCCAACGACGTTGAAGGCCTGCAGGCACTGACGCCTCAACAGGCAACCCGGCTCGAACCCAATCTTTCATGCACCGCGGCCATCCTGTCCGGCGAAACCGGCCTGGTCGACAGCCACGCCTACATGGAGGCCTTGCGGGCCGGTCTGGAAGACCTCGGCGGCGCGCTGGTGCTTGACGCGCCCGTCACCGCGATCGCCATCCAGCCGGACGGGCGCTTCAGGGTCTCGGTGGGCGGCCGCGAACGCTATGAAGTCCTGACCCGCCACCTTGTGAACAGTGCAGGCCTCCATGCCCATCGCCTGGCCGGCGCGATGGAAGGCTACGCCGCGTCCCTGCTGCCGCCATTCACGCTCGCAAAGGGCAGCTATTTCAGCTGCCAGGCACCACAGGCGTTCTCGCACCTCATCTATCCAATCCCGGTGGCCGGCGGCCTCGGCGTTCACGTCACTCTGGACCTTGCCGGTCAGATGCGCTTCGGACCCGATGTCGAATGGCTCGGCCATGGCGATCCTGACAAGGTGGACTACGCCGTCGACCTGACACGGGCGGCCGACTTCTATGCGGCTGTCAGGGCCTACTGGCCGGGGCTGCCGGACGGCGCGATCAGCCCGGACTATGCTGGCTGCCGCCCGAAACTTCATGGCCCCGGCGAAACGGCCGCCGACTTCAGGATAGACGGGCCTCAGCACCACGGGCACGCCGGCCTCGTCCACCTGCTCGGCATCGAATCTCCGGGCCTTACAAGTTCGCTCGCCATCGCTGAAGAAGTCGTGCGCCAAGTCCGCGGCTGACACCAGGGTTCGCAGCGCCAGCCACTGCTCAGGCGCGGGGGTGCAGGCCGCGGAAGTAGTCGATCAGTTCGCGGTTCGACAGGCGCTCCGGCGTTTCCGCGAGCCCCTTTTCAGACAGGCGCATTCGCCGACCGGCGTCCACGATCAGATCGGCCACCTCTTTCGCGAATGCATCCGGCCCGTCAGCCCGCACGACCAGGTCGTCCAGCGAGTCCAGAAACCCTTCCAGGGCGACAGGATAGACCACACAGGGCATCCCCAGCATGAGGTATTCGGCGACCTTGATACTCACGCCGCTGCCGATGCGCGTCGGCGCAAGGCCGACAGCGTTGCTGCCGGAGAGACTGCCAAGGTCGTCCACCCTGCCGAGCGGCTGCACGCCTGCGGTCTGCAACTGCGACGGTGTGAGGTCAGCGCAGATCGAGCCTGCCACCTTCAGCACCGCGTCAGGAGCGCGTTCCAGGACGCGTGGCCAGATGTCGTCGATAAGGTGGTGAAGCGCGTCGATATTGCCGGCATGACGGGTGCCGAGGAACACGGCATGCGGATTGGGATCTCCATCCCCGGCAGAATACGGTGGAGGGTCCGGCCGCAACCATATGGCATTCGCGCCCGGCACCAGCGGCGCCAGCACGCTCATCTCATTCTTCGATGCATAGAAATTGGCTGTCGAGGACCGGCAACGCTGGGCCTCTTCATCGCGTGTCACTTCGGTGAAGTCGGGCTCCCGGCCCTTTTGCCGGAATTGCTCGGCTCGCAGTGAAAACAGGTCATGCAGCAGGATGCCGCGATGCGGTACATCCGGAAGCGCGTCGAGCAGCGGCCCCAGGGACGAGTATTCCGCGAGGGCGATATCAGGCCCCCGGCGCGCCACGATTTGCGTCACTTGCCGCGCCTCACCAGCCCTCAGCGGGTCGCCGAGATAGGAGTGGATGACGGGTCGGGCCCCGATCCTGTTCAGCACGGCCTTGCCGATGCGCACCAGGAACCGGCCCCAAACCTGCGGCGACAGCGACCAGTAACGGCCGGCGATACGCAGGCTTGAAGGCACGACAATCTCGGTCGCAAGGTCTGAAAAGACCGGGTGAACGGACATCCACGGGCGGTTTCCGAATGATCGCATCGGCGCAAACACGATCCGGATATCGACACCGGCGGCCTTCACAGCGCGCAGGAATATGGCGAGATAGGCTGAATTCCCCGTCGACATGACATCCAGCTGGCGCTGCACGATCATGTCCATCCGGAGGGGGCGCGGCTTGTCCATATTGTTTCCTGCAATATCCGTCATGACCGTCCAAATCGGTAGTGATAGCTAGTCTTCCTGCAATCCCGGCGCCACAACGAAAAGCGGCGGCCGGTTTCCCAGCCGCCGCATTCATGTCTCGAAACGATACCGATCCTATTCGGCGGCCACAGGCATGTCCTCGGCCGACAGGTCGGTATAGCGCTTGAGGTGATAATCGACGTTGCCGAATTCGGAATCGATCATCGTCAGGCGCTTGAAATAGTGGCCGACAGCCAGCTCATCCGTCATGCCCATGCCGCCATGGATCTGGATGGCCTGCTGGCCGACGAACCGGCCGCCCTGGCCGATACGGACCTTGGCAGCAGATGCTGCTTTCTTGCGGGTCACCTCGTCCTCGCCCAGCTTCAGCGTCGCCATATACGTCATGGAAACCGACTGCTCGTGCTCCATGAACATGTCGACCATGCGATGCTGCAGCACCTGGAACTTGCCGATCGCGACACCGAACTGTTTGCGATTGCGCGAATATTCCACGGTCATGGCGTGTGCGACCTTCATCGCGCCGCTCGCCTCGGCGCACAGCGCCGCAATCGCTTCATCCGCCACGAGTTCGACCAGCGGGAGGCCGCCATCGACGTCGCCGATCACGGCGTCTGCGCCAACCGACACATCCTCGAAATAGACCTCTGATGCCCGGCGTCCATCGACGGTCGGATAGTCCCGCGTCGATACACCCTTGGCATCCTTGGGCACGACAAACACGGTCACGCCGCCACGGTCGCGCCGGTCACCCGACGTGCGGGCGGTGACAATGAAGTGTGTCGCCCAGGGCGCGCCGATCACGACGGCCTTGTGACCGTTGAGCGTAAATCCGCCGCCAGCTTTCTTCGCCGTCGTTTCCAGGTCCGCGAGGTTGTAGCGGCCGCGCGGCTCGGCATACGCGAACGCGAACACCATCTCGCCCGACATCACGCCGCTGAGGAACTCTTCCTTGTGCGCCGTCGTGCTCCGCTTCAGGAAGCCACCGCCGCAAACGACGCTGGGAACATAAGGCTCGACCACGAGGCCCTTGCCGAACTCTTCCATCACCACCATCGCGTCGATCGGACCGCCGCCGAGACCGCCGTCCTCTTCGCTGAACGGTGCCATCAGAAGGCCGAGTTCGGCGAACTTGGCCCACATTTCAGGCCGCCAACCGGCTTCCGATTCGACAACCTTGCGGCGCGTATCAAAATCGTATTGCTCGCGGATCATCCTCGACAGGCTGTCGCGGATCATCGTCTGTTCTTCAGTAAAGTTGAAATCCATGTGTTTCCTCCTTGCCTCAGTGCCTAAAGGCCGAGGATCATTTTGCTGATAATGTTCCGCTGAATTTCGTTCGACCCGCCATAGATCGACGTCTTGCGCATGTTGAAATACGTTTCCGCGGCAAAGTTCGAATAGTCCGGCCCGACATCGTAGTCATTGTGTCCGGCCGCTTCCATGCCATAGGCGTAAGGGGCGCCATAATTGCCAACCG
Organism: Hyphomonas johnsonii MHS-2; assembly: GCF_000685275.1. GTDB lineage: Bacteria > Pseudomonadota > Alphaproteobacteria > Caulobacterales > Hyphomonadaceae > Hyphomonas > Hyphomonas johnsonii. Next base: position 831,158 of record NZ_ARYK01000001.1, on the reverse strand, counting down.
CTTCGAGCGTGAGCTCGGTCAGGCGCTGCTGGATTTCGGTGCCTTTGATCTTCAGGATCGAGCTTTCGGGGCCTGGTCCCTTGCCCGCAGATTCGGACGCCAGCGTCCGCAATTCCGTGAATTCCAGCGCAGTCAGGTCAATCTCGAGCTGGCTGATCTTGCGCGCGAAATCATCGGCGGTGATCAGCGGCTTGCCGTCAACCATTTCCTTCGACGCAATCGACCGGAGGCGTTCAACGCCGCGTTTCGACCGGGCAACGCCGGCGATCCCGGACCGCTCGTGGGCCAGCAGGAACTTGGCGCAGGTCCAGCCCTCATTCTCTTTTCCGACGAGATTTTCGACAGGGACGCGAACATCCGTCAGCCAGGTCTCGTTCACTTCATGGGTGCCGTCGATCAGCTTGATCGGGCGCACTTCAATACCCGGCGTCTTCATGTCGACGAGGATGAAGCTGATCCCTTCCTGGGGCTTTTTCGCGTCGGGATCGGTGCGGCAGAGGAAGAAGCCCCAGTCGGCATGCTGTGCCAGCGTGGTCCAGGTCTTCTGGCCGTTGATCACCCAGTGGTCACCGTCGCGCACGGCCGTCGTCTTGACGCTGGCGAGGTCGGACCCCGCGCCGGGCTCGGAATACCCCTGGCACCACCAGACATCACCGGAGCGAATCCCCGGAAGGTATTTTGCCTTCTGCTCTTCGGTCCCGAATGTGTAGATCACCGGCGCAACCATCGAGACACCGAATGGCAGCGGCATCAGCGCGTCCACGCGGGCGTTCTCTTCAGACCAGATGTAGCGCTGCGTCGAGGTCCAGCCGGTACCGCCGTATTTTTCCGGCCAGGCAGGCGTGGACCAGCCTTTTTTGCCAAGAATCTTGTGCCAGGCGAGGAACTGCTCGCGGGTCAGGTCTTCACGAGTCCCGGCTTCCATCAGTTCCTTCGGGTAGTTTGCGTCGATGAACGTGCGAACTTCGTCGCGGAAGGCGACCTCCTCGGGCGAAAAATCAAGGTTCATGAGCTGCGAACTCCTCCGGTTTGGTATTTTTGAGAGACTTTCTCCCTCTATGTCAGTCAAACCGTATACATGGCAAGGTGACGCGCACGTAAACGTCAACTTTCCCACGCGGCTACCGGCCGCTGAATCAGGCCGGTTTGGCGATAAACGGGGCGCACGCCGTTTTCAACAGGCCAATCGCCGTTGCAGATCCAAGCCCACCACCGGTCTGGAATTCAAGCTCCATCAGGGGCTTGAGGCCAAGCCGCTCCAATGCGGCTTCGTGCGCCGGCCGGCGTGTCGTATGCGACGCGAGGCAGTGGCTGATGGCCGCGGGATCAATGGCATGGACGACACCTGCCGCAATCGTGGTCGCAAACCCGTCCAGCACGACCGGCACACCCTGGTGGCGTGCCGCGATGATCGCGCCGACACAGGCGGCCAGTTCACGGCCGCCAAGGCAGCACAGCGCTTCCAGCGGATCGGACAGATGGCCGCGATGCAACTTCAGCGCCCGGTCGACCAGTTCAATCCGGCGTTTCGACAGCGCGGGCGGTGTGAAATTGCTGGGACGCACCCAGTAATCGGGCGACCCGCCATACAGTGCGCACGCGACCGCGGCGGCAGCCGTGCCAACCCCCGCACCAGCGACAGCGAGCGCCAGCAGGTCAGGCTCTCCGACAGTTCCCTCGAAGCCGAACGCAATCGTCGCGGCGCATTCGCGCTGGGTCATCGCGGCGTTCTCGGCAATGCTCGGCGTCGGCCGTTCGAGCGCGAGCTCGAACACGCGAATGTCAGCGCCGACCTGCGTTGCAATCGCTGACAGGGGCGCCGTACCGGCCCGCAGGGCCTCGACATGCGCAATTGTATCGGTGTTGCTCGACAGCGAGACGCCTTCCTCGACGATGCCATGCGCACTCGCAAAGATCGCCAGCACGGGCTTCTCGATTCTTGGCGGATACCGGTGCTGCCATCGGGCCAGCCATTCGGCCGCCTGCCCCAGCCGCCCGAAATCACCCTCGCGGCCCATTCCCAACAGCGCGGCACGGACTTCGTTCCCCGCCGCCTCGTCCGGATCGAACCGCTTGTGGATGAGGTCCCGGACATCATCCAATGGAGACTGATTGTTGTCTGGGGTGCTCACGTAAACTGGTCTCCTGATCCGTACGGCTGGACTTGTGGCTATCTAGTAACAGAGAATGTCCGGGCTGCACGACAAGGATTTGTTACCGCTTGCCGTGTCATGCTTGCCCTGATCACACGATGAAGTAGGCTGACTCCCGATGAATACCCCACCCGTCAAGACCCCGTGTATCAAAGTGTGCGCGATTGACGCGGCGACCGGGCTCTGCCTCGGATGCGCGCGTACATTGCCTGAGATCGGTCGATGGATGGCCATGGGGGAAGACGGGCGGCAAGAGGTCATGGCCGATCTGCCCGCACGCATGTCCAGACTGGAAGACCTGGGCAAGCGATGAGCCGGAGCCGCCTTGTCGAAAGCAGCCTGACTGTGGCCGTCGCCGCCCTTCTGATCGCAGGTGCCGTGGCCATATTCATCGTCCCGAAGCTGCGGGCTGCCGAAACGCCGCAGGCAGCCACGCCGATCGCCGCAACGGTGTCCGTCAAACCGGCGTCGTCGCGGGGATTTTCCAACGCGGCCATCATCAATCGCGAATCGGACGGTCATTACTGGACCCTTGCCGATGTCGACGGCACCGGCGTGAAGTTCATGATCGATACCGGCGCGAGCACGGTCGCGATTACCTATCGCGACGCCCAACGCATGGGACTGAAGCCGGAAGAGCTCGACTTCAAATGGGAAATCCGCACGGCGGGAGGCATCGTTCATGGCGCAGCCGTTACCCTCCACAAGATTCGGATTGGCCGGGTAGAGGTCCAGGACGTCGAAGCCATGGTGCTGCACGAGGGACTGGAACAGTCTCTGCTGGGAATGACGTTTCTGGGCGAGCTCTACTCATACGAATTCCGAAAAAGCCAATTGATCATACGTCAGTGACAGCCGGTGCATCACTGCCCGCGCCGATGCCGATTTCCCACGCGAACCGGGAGTCGTCTCCGGCCCAGCGCGCATAGGCCACACGCCCTTTCAGGCCCGCTGCATTCATCAGGTCCCTGTACCAGGTCGTTTCGCCGGCATTCAGCCTTTGCGGGTGCACACCCCACAGCAGGCAGGCCTGGCGCAGGCGCTGGTCATCCAGCGAGCCGTAAAGGATGGGTGCCGCTCCCCGGACCCTCGAGAACCGGGCCAGACGGTCAAACGCGCCAGTCCTCAGTGCAAGCGCCCCGGCGCCCTCAGCCGCCGCCAGCGCCTGCGCCGTTTCAGCCACCACGTCGATCCCGTTCCGGCCCAGGGCATCGCCATCAAATTCCGCGATCGAGCGCCAATAATCGTCCGCGTCTTCGGTGGCCCGGATAATTCTCGCCATGATCGCAACCGCCGTGGCGGGATGACGCCCGACGGCTGTCTCGGCTGACAGCATCACCGCGTCTGCGCCCTGGTAGATCGCGGTGGCAACATCGCTGGCTTCGGCGCGGGTCGGCGCCGCATTTTCGATCATCGACTCCAGCATCTGTGTGGCGACGATCACCGGTCGCCCAGCCGCCCGTGCGGCCCGCACGATACGCCGCTGGATCACGGGCACCTCTTCCGGCGCGAATTCAACGCCCAGGTCACCGCGCGCCACCATCACCGCATCCGCAGCCTCCACGATGGCGAGCAGGTTCGTGATCGCAGCCGGCTTTTCCAGTTTCGCCACCAACGGCGCCCGGCCGGCGATGATTGCCTTGGCATCCATCACGTCCTGAACCGTCTGCACGAAGGACAGCGCCACAATGTCCACACCGATCTCCAGTGCAAACGCCAGGTCCCGTCTGTCCTTGTCGGTCAGGGCCTGAACCGGCAGCGCCTTGCCGCGCACCGTGAACCCCTTCCTGTCGCCCAGCTTGCCCGGCACTTCCGCCCGCACCCGCGGCTGCTTGCCGGCCTGCGTCACGGTCAGGATGAGTTTTCCGTCATCAACCAGGATCGTGTCACCGACGTCCAGCACGGCGACGATTTCTGCGTGCGGCACAGGGATAACGTCATCGCGGTCCGTACTGTCCGCCGCGACCAGCTCATACTCGGCCCGGAAGGCCAGGCGCATGGCCCCACCGGGAAACTTGCCGACACGTACTTTCGGGCCCTGCAGGTCTGCAAGCGTCGCCAATGGTTGTCCCGTCGCGGCCTCGGCTGCACGCACAGCCTCGAGGGCTTCACGATGGGCCTCATGTTCGCCATGACTGAAATTCAATCTGAAAACATCCACGCCGGCCTCTGCCAGCGCGCGTATTTCCTTGCGCGAGCGACTGCCCGGTCCAAGCGTCGCCACGATCTTGGCATTCTCGCCGCGAAGTCGGTTCTGGCTCATCTGAGTTCTCCAATGGCGAGCAGTTGCGTGGACCGTCATATGCGACTCGGCGGCGGGTCACCAGTAGCGATGATAGCGCCAACATGCCGATTTATCCAAATATGTGAACGGCGCCTGCGCCTGATTGCCCGTCTGGACGCATCTCGGAGTTACCAGACCAGTGAGATCGTCTTTTCGTATTCCTCGGATCAGGGCACGCCGACTGGCTCCGGCACTTCACCGACAAAACGCCCGGATTCACCCTCGGCGATCCCTGCCCTATCTCGGCGGTCAGGCGTCGGCTTTTACGGCGAGCGGGTCATAGTTCAGGATCGGCGCCAGCCAGCGCTCGGCCGTGCGAATGTCCCAGCCCTTGCGGGCAGCATAGTCTTCCACCTGGTCGCGCTCGATCCGCCCGACGGCGAAATAGACACTCTCGGGGTGCGCGAAGTACATGCCCGACACACTTGAGGCCGGTGTCATGGCGCAGCTGGACGTCAGCGACACCCCGATCCGCTTCTCGGCCTCGAGCAGCCTGAACAGCGTGTGCTTTTCGGTGTGCTCCGGCTGGCTCGGATACCCTGGTGCGGGGCGTATCCCGCGATATTTCTCGGCAACAAGGTCAAGCGTGTCCATCGCCTCGTCTGGTGCATAGGCCCACAATTCGCGGCGCACGCGCTCGTGCATGTACTCGGCCGTCGCTTCGGCAAACCGGTCTGCCAGCACCTTCACCATGATGGCTGAATAATCGTCGCCCTTGGCCGCGAACTCGGCTGCGATACCTTCCACTTCCGAACCCGACGTCACGCAGAACCCGCCAATCCAGTCGTCACCGTCAGGCGCGATGAAGTCAGACAGCGCGAAATTGGCGCGCTCATTGTCCTTCACCATCTGCTGGCGCAGCGTGTGGAACGTGTCGCCGGTTTCCAGCAGGATGTCGTCGACCCGGCTGTTCGCGCGCCAGAATCCCACCACGGCTTTCGGCGCGAACCAGGCCTGGCCGACCAGTTGCTGCATCATCGCCTCGGTGTCGCGCCACAGGCCGCTCGCCGCTTCACCGACCACCTTGTCGGTCAGGATGGCCGGGTAATGCCCTGCCAGGTCCCAGGCGGAAAAATAGGGCGTCCAGTCGATGTAGCGGGCGAGCGTGGCCAGATCGAGATCGTCGAACGTGCGCACACCGGAAAACGTCGGCTCGGGGCGCTCATATGCGTCCCAGTCAATCTTCAGGGCCGCCGCCCGGGCTTCGGCGATTGGCAGGCGCGGCTTGGGCGGGCCGCCTTTGCGGGATTCCCGCATCCGGTGGTAGCGCGCCTGGGTTTGCTCCACCAGCGCGGGCTTGTCTTCAGCGCTCAGCAATGCGCTGACAACGCCCACTGCCCGGCTGGCATCCGAAACATGAATTACCGGGGCGCACTGGATGACAGGATCCACCTTCACCGCCGTGTGCGCCGGGCTCGTTGTCGCCCCGCCGATCATCAGCGGCTGCGTCATCCCGCGCCGCTGCATCTCCGATGCAACATAGACCATCTCGTCGAGGCTGGGCGTGATCAGGCCCGACAGGCCGATGATATCGACATTCTGCTCGATCGCCGTCTCGAGGATCTTCTCGGCTGGAACCATCACGCCGAGATCGATGATCTCATAGCCGTTACAGGCAAGCACCACGCCGACAATGTTCTTGCCGATGTCGTGGACATCGCCCTTCACCGTCGCCATCAGCACCTTGCCGTTGGAAACATCCACCGTACCGAGACGAACCTTTTCCTCTTCAAGAAAGGGCTCGAGATAGGCCACGGCGGCCTTCATCACGCGCGCCGACTTCACCACCTGAGGCAGGAACATCTTGCCGGAACCGAACAGGTCTCCAACAACATTCATGCCATCCATCAGCGGGCCTTCGATCACGTGGAGCGGGCGCTCGACAGACTGGCGCACCTCTTCCGTGTCGGCTTCGATAAACTCGGTGATGCCGTGGACCAGGCTATGCTCGATCCGTTTGGCGACAGGTGCCTCGCGCCAGCGCGTGTCCTTCTCCTGCACCTTCCCCTTCTGGCCCCGGAACGTTTCAGCCAGGTCGACCAGGCGCTCGGTCGCGTCAGGCCGCCGGTTGAGGATGACGTCCTCGACGCGTTCGCGCAGTTCGGGTTCGATATCGTCATAGATGTCGAGCTGGCCGGCGTTCACGATGCCCATGTCCATGCCCGCCGGGATGGCATGATAGAGGAACACAGAATGCATGGCCCGGCGCACGGGCTCGTTGCCCCGGAAGCTGAAGGAGACGTTCGAAAGCCCGCCGGAAATGTGGCAGCCCGGGCAAGTCTCGCGGATCACCTTCGCTGCCTCGATGAAGTCGACCGCGTAATTGTTGTGCTCTTCTATCCCCGTCGCAACGGCAAAGACGTTCGGGTCGAAGATGATGTCCTCCGGCGGGAAGCCAACGTCTTCGGTGAGTATCTTGTAGGCACGCTGGCAGATCTCCACCTTGCGCGCGGCGGTATCCGCCTGGCCCGCCTCATCAAATGCCATGACAACAACGGCCGCCCCGTAGGACAGGCAAGTGCGCGCATTGGTGCGGAACGCTTCCTCGCCCTCCTTCATGGAGATCGAGTTCACAATGGCCTTGCCCTGCACGCACTTCAGGCCGGCTTCGATGACGGCCCATTTCGAGCTGTCGATCATCACGGGAACGCGGGCGATATCCGGTTCGGCAGCGATCAGGTTGAGGAAGGTGCGCATCGCCTCGACGCCATCCAGCATGCCTTCGTCCATGTTGACGTCGATGATCTGCGCGCCGTTCTCGACCTGATTGCGCGCCACTTCGACGGCATCGTCATAGCGGCCAGCCGTGATCATCTTCCGGAACACGGCAGACCCGGTCACGTTTGTGCGTTCGCCAATATTGATGAAGGTCGCGGTTTGCTTGGTCATTCGATTTCCGGTCAGTCAGATTGGGAGCGGATGCCCGGCAGCCCGTCGAGGCTCCTGGCATTGCTGGTACGGTATTTTTCAGCCCAGTAATCCGCGTCACGCTGCGGATTGTCCGTGTAGCGCTTCAACTGGTCACGTTCTTCCTTGAACTCGTAGAACGGCACGGCCCAGCCGCAGCTGTCGGCGATGCGTTCAAGGCGCACGACGATAATCCCGCGCGCCTTGTCGAACCCCGGGAAATGCTCCAGCAGGCTGTCAAAGCGGGGATCGTCGAACTGTATGGCCTCGCCCTTGCCATACAGACGCAGGATATTGGCCGCGCCTTCAAACGCGCAGAACATGATGGTGATGCGGCCATTTTCCTGGACATGCGCCTGCGTTTCGATTCCGGAGCCGCCGAGGTCGAGATAAGCGACCGTCATGTCATCAATGATAACGAAGCTGTCATACCCCTTGGGCGACACGTTCACGAGACCGTCCGCACTCAGCGGCGCCGTCGCGACGAAGAACATTTTCTGCGCCTTGATGAAAGCGGTCAGCTTGGTGTCGAGTCTGTCGTAGGTCTTGCCCATGGCCTGGTCCTTTTCAATCCGTCAGACGCGCCCGCGCCCGGCATCCAGCGGCCGGTTGCCGTGTTCAACCGCGCTGAAAGCATCCACGGATTTGCTGTGCCCGTAATTCCAGGCCTGTTGTCGGGTCATGACGCCAGCACGAACGGTTCCAGGCCGGACAGGCGCATGTCATGCGATGTCGGTGCGGGGTTGCGCGGCTTCACACCGTCAACGGCCTTCGCGATGGCCGCGATATGCTCCGGCGTCGTCCCGCAGCAGCCGCCGAGAATGTTGACGATGCCGTCCTTGGCCCAGCCCTGCAGTTCGCCCGAGGTCTGGCCCGGAGTCTCGTCATACTGGCCCATCTCGTTGGGCAGGCCAGCATTCGGATAGGCGGCAACCAGCGTGTCGGCGATCCGCGACAGCGAGGCGATGTGCGGGCGCATCAGGTCCGCTCCAAGGGCACAGTTGAAGCCGATCGCGAATGGCTTGGCATGGCGCACGGAATTCCAGAACGCCTCGACTGTCTGGCCTGACAGTGTGCGGCCGGACCGGTCGGTAATCGTACCGGAAATCCAGATCGGCAGCTTGTCCATGCCTTCCGCTTCAAGGTCCATGATCGCCTTGATCGCGGCCTTGCAGTTCAGCGTGTCGGTGATGGTCTCGATCAGGTAGAGATCGACACCGCCGTCGTTCAGTGCCTTCACCTGCATGCGGTAGGCGTCGTACACCTCGTCGAACGTCACGGCGCGGTGGCCGGGATCATTCACGTTGGACGACATGGACAGCATCTTGTTGAGCGGGCCAATCGAACCGGCTGCAAAGCGCGGCTTGTCCGGCGTCTTCGCGGTCCAGGCATCTGCCGCCGCGCGCGCCAGCTTTGCGCCTTCATGGTTGATGTCACGCACCGCATCCGCATCGAGCTTGTAGTCGTCCTGCGCGATCGTAGTCGCCGAGAACGTGTTCGTTTCGGAAATGTCGGCGCCTGCTTCGAAATAGGCATGGTGCAGGTCCGTCACGATGTCGGGCCGGGTCAGGCAGAGGATGTCATTGTTGCCCTTCATCTGGCCTTCGTGGCTGGCGAAGCGGTCACCACGAAAATCGGCCTCGTCGAGGCCGCGCCGCTGGATCATCACACCCCAGGCGCCGTCGAGGATCAGGATGCGCTCCCTTGCGGCAGCCTTCATGGCGGCGATGCGTTCGGTCCGGTTCATGTCAGCCCCTCATGCAGGTTGCGCGGGTTTGGGTTTCAGTCCGAGCAGGCGGCAGGTCGACAATGCCAGCCCGGCCCGGTTCAAGGTGTAGAAGTGGAACTGGTTCACGCCCTGGTCGGCCAGCTTGTGGCAGAGTTCGGCCGCGACCGTCGCCGTGACAAGATCGCGGGTCTCGCTATCGTCATCCAGCCCGTCATAGAGCCGGTCGAGCCAGGCAGGTACGCTGGCCTGGACCATGCCCGCCATGCGCTTCAGCCCTGCGAAATTGGGCTGCAACATGATGCCCGGCACCAGCGGCATCGTGATGCCCCGGGCGCGGGCCCGCTCCACGAAGCGGAGGTAGACGTCCGGCTCGAAAAAGAACTGCGTGATGGCGCGCGTTGCGCCGGCGTCCTGCTTGGCTTTCAGGAAGGCGAGGTCTTCGTCCCATCCGCGACTGTTGGGGTGCGGTTCCGGGTAGCAAGACACGGAAATTTCGAACTGGCCGGCATCCGACAGGGATTCAATGAGTTCGACGGAGTTCGCAAAACCTGCCGGGTGGGGCGTGAAGGTGCCGCTCATGCCTTCGGGCGGGTCTCCGCGCAGGGCGACGATGTGGTGCACGCCGGCCGCGGCATAGGAATCTGCCACGCTCAGTACTTCTGCCTTCGTTGCCGAAACGCAGGTAAGGTGCGCGGCAGGAAGCAAGGTCGTGCTGCCGGCAATCCGCTTGACGGTGTCATGTGTGCGCTCGCGCGTCGAGCCGCCAGCGCCATAGGTGACGGACACGAAGTCCGGCGCCATCGGCTCCAGCCGCTGCACCGTTTCCCACAGGCGCGCCGCCATGGCGTCGCTCTTCGGCGGGAAGAATTCGAATGACACGGACGGCGCCGCGTCTGACTGGCGATCAGCAATCGAAAATGTGCTCACGCGACCGCCTCCCGGGCTTCTGCCGGCTTGTCGGCCACCCAGATATTGACCTCAAGGCCGGGATCCGAGCCCTTCGGCGGTGCCAGCACGCGCGGCGCTGACAGCGTGAGTCCTGCGTCGCTGGCCCACGACGCCATCGTGTCATGCCGGACACCCAGCCTGAGATGGCCATGCTCGGCCCGCAGGAACTCCAGGTCGTGCGGCGCGAAGTCGACAACCAGCAGGCGCCCGCCCGGCACAAGCACGCGGCCTGCTTCGGCGATCGCCCTGCCCGGCGCATCCATATAGTGCAACACCTGGTGGATGATCACCAGATCGGCCGTCCCGTCCTCGAACGGCACTGCCGTCACATCACCCTGCCGGACGCGGGCCGCATCGATACCTTCCCGTTCGAGATTGGCGCGGGCAACCGTCAGCATGTGGTGGCTGAGGTCGATACCTTCGGCTTCCTTCGCGAGGGGCGCAAACAGGGCCAGCATGCGCCCGGTGCCCGTGCCGAAGTCGACAACCCGGCGAAACGGCCCCGGGCCGGCCAGGGCGAGCAGGTTCTGCTCGATCGCCTCGTTCGGATAGTGCAGCGACCGGATCGTGTCCCAGGTTCCCGCAACCCGGGAGAAATAGGTCTTGGCCGACTCCGAGCGCATCACTCCGACATCTTCCAGCTGCGCCGAATCACGCTCGAAGGCAGGCGTGTCGACATCGACCTGCTCGAACAGGAAATCGAGGAAAATCTTGCCGTCGCCCTTGCTCGCCGCGCGATAGAAAACGAACGACCCCTCTGGCAGCCGTTCAACCAGGCCGGCATTTGTCAGCGCTTTCAGATGATGAGACAAACGGGGCTGGCTGAGTGAAAGGATCTGCACCAGTTCGCCAACCGACAGGTCCTTCTGCCGCAACAGCGCAAGAATGCGCAGGCGGGTCGGTTCTCCCGATGCCCGCAAGCGGTCGATAACGATGGCCGGGTCTGATTTCATATCAGTATATAAACATGAGTTTATATGTAATTGCAAGACAGGATGTTCGCACCCGTCGGGGTACATTTTAACCAAACTGTGAGTTGATGCCGCCGGTCATCGTCTCCATTTACCGCTCTTAATCCAAATCGGGGAAATTCCTCATGCAAATTCGTTTCATAGGCGCAAGCCTCGCGCTTGGACTCGGCGCCTGTGCCTCCACACCGCCGTCCGATCCGATGGCCGTTCACGATCCCTACGAAGGGTTCAACAGGCAGGTGTTCGCTTTCAACAGTGGCGTGGACAAGTATGCCATCAGCCCGGCAGCAACCGTCTACAAGACGGTCACCCCCGAATTTGGCCGCGACCGCGTCGCCGACTTCCTGTCGAACCTGGGCGCACCGGTCGTTTTCGTGAACGATGTGCTCCAGGTGCAGCCGTCGCGGGCCAGCGACACTTTCCTGCGGTTCACGATCAATACGACAATCGGCCTTGTCGGCCTGTGGGATGCAGCCGACTATTTCGGGCTGAAGGGGCACCGTGAGGATTTCGGCCAGACGCTCGCTGTCTGGGGCGTTGGCAGCGGACCCTACCTTGTCCTGCCCTTCATGGGGCCATCCAATCCGCGTGACCTGCTGGGCAGGGGCGTCGATATTGCCTTTGACCCGCTGACATGGACAGAGTTTGCTGCCCGACCCGACCTCGACGACCAGATCCGGATCGGTCGCGGCGTTCTCGGCGGCCTGAACGCAAGGGTTGCGCTCGACGACCAGATCAGGACCCTGAACGAACAACCGGAACCTTATGTCGCTCTGCGCCGTATTTATTCATCTCAGCGTCAGGCTGAGATTCGTAATGGTAAGGTGGATAACAACAATGCCTACGACGATCTCCCGGATTTCGACGAGTATGACAACTAGGCAGTGAACGACGGCGACAACAGGAGCGATTTCTTGACCTTTCTACGTAATACCGCACTGGCAATCACCGCGCTTGCGCTGAGCGCTGCGCCAGCTTTTGCCGATGCAGAAGCCGAAGCATATGTCCAGGCAAATGCCAGCGACGTGCTGGCTTCGCTGAACGACCCCGCCCTCGACGCCACCCAGCGGACACAGGCGTTCAGCAGGTATATGGACGAGTTCACCGACCTCAACGCCGTCGCCAATTTCGTGATCGGGAAGTACAGCCGCCGGTTCACGCCCGACGAACTGGCGCGCTACCGTACAGCGTTCCGCGACTACGCGCTGGCCGTGTATGAGGCCCAGCTGGATGATTATCGTGGCAACGCGGTGGTCGTGGAGGGCTCGGTCGACCGGACGGCGACCGATTCGATCGTCGACACGGTGATCAAGCGCCAGGACGGCAAGGACATGGATGTCCGCTGGCGCGTGCTCAAGCGCGACGGGAAATTCCAGGTCGTAGACGTTGCCCTCAACATCGATGGCAACCTGATTTGGCTGGGAATCGAACAGCGCGCACAGTTCATTGCCCTGCTCGACCGGTCGAACGGCTCTGCCGATGCGTTGATCAACAAGATCAACAGCATGACAGCCGACCTGAAGGCATCAAAGCGCACCTGATCTGCAGCATGGTTAGCCAATCTGGCCCGGAATTTGGGTCCGGATGGCAAACGTGCCATCAAGCGGGGCGAAGGTCAGAATCGGAACAAAATTCCCTGACGGCCTGATTCCTGCATCCTGGTGCAGGTCTAGTGGCTTGATTGCAATCAGGAATAAGAATGAAGATCTCTGTCTACAAGGATCGGTATCCGACATCCTTCGTTGTGCCGCGCACCAGCGCGCACACGATTGATCGTCGGCTATTCATACCGTTTGACAAGATCAACAGCAATCTTGACGGCATCGCCCTGCTGGCACCACTACACAACGCGGATATCGTCCATGCATTCAACCGCCTTCCGGTGGGAGAGCGCAAATACGTCATTTCCTTCGAAAGCCACCTGCCCCGCCGGTTCGGTTTTCAACGCGACAATGCCTTCACCGACTGGATGAGCCGCGAGATCGCGAGCCACCGGTGCCGGCGCATTATTGCCCTGTCCCACTATGCCCGGCGCCAGTTCCTGGACCAGGCAAAGGACCAGGATGCGCTTGCCGACCTCGAGGCCAAGCTGTTTGTCCGCCATCCCAACCTTCTGATGGGCCCGCCAACCGACCCCCTTGCGGAAGGCTTGCAGGCCGGACGCCTGGACGACCTGACCATTACATTTGTCGGTGCCCACTTTGCCCGGAAGGGCGGCTGCGTCGCCGCCCTGCTGGCAAAGAAGGCCCATGAGCAGAAGCTGCCGCTGCGAATCCAGGTGATCTCGTCGCTGAAATACGGCGCAAGTGTCTGGACCGATCCGACCTCACCCACTTTTATCAAGCCCTATCTCGACATGCTGAAACTGCCGAATGTGACGGTCCGTGACGGCCTGCCCAATCGGGCTGTCCGGAAGGCACTGGGGCAGTCGCACTTCGGCTTCCTGCCGACATTCTCCGACACATTCGGGTATTCGGTGATCGAGGCCATGGCCGAGCACACGCCCTCCATCGCAACCGCCGTCCAGGCTATCCCCGAGGTCGTCATGGACGGCGTCAACGGTATCCTGTTGCCGCTCCCAACCGACGCGATCGGCAACTGGCTGCAGCCCCCCACGGAAACGCGGGGCGAGCCTGAATATGCGCGCGCCTTCGGCGAGGAAGCCGAGCGCCTGGCAGATGCGGCCCTAGCCGCGATCCTGCCCTTCCTCGGCGCGCCTGATCGCCTTCTGCAGATGCGGCGCTACGCGCGCCTGACGGCCGAGCGCATGTTCGCACCGGACGTCTCAACGGCATTCTACGATCCGTTCTACGAGCGTGTGGCAGCCGAGGACGTGCGGACGAAACCGGTCCGGCATGCCCTCGACGTGTCGTCACCGACCGTCAAGGACATCGACCTCGTCTAGCGCGCGAACTTCTTGAACTTCAGGCGCTTCGGGTTCACCGCGTCTTCGCCGAGACGGCGTTTCTTGTCTTCGAGGTAGGACGAGAAATCCCCCTCGAACCACTCGACATGGCTGTTGCCCTCGAACGCGAGGATATGGGTCGCCATGCGGTCAAGGAACCAGCGGTCGTGCGAGATGATCACGGCGCAACCCGGGAAGTTGTCGAGGCCTTCCTCCAGCGCCTGCAGCGTTTCCACATCAAGGTCGTTGGTCGGTTCATCGAGCAGGAGCAGGTTGTGACTGCCCTTCAGCATCTTGGCGAGGTGGACGCGGTTGCGCTCACCGCCTGACAGGAGGCCGACCTTCTTCTGCTGGTCGGTGCCCTTGAAGTTGAAGGCGCCGACATAGGCGCGCGACATGACTTCCACACCGCCAAGGTCGATCACGTCCGTTCCGCCGGAGATTTCCTCCCAGACGTTCTTGCTCGGGTCGAGCTTGTCACGGCTCTGGTCGACATAGCCGATCTTCACCGTCTCGCCGACGCGCAGGGTGCCTTCATCCGGCTGTTCCTGGCCAAGGATCATCTTGAACAGGGTCGACTTACCGGCACCGTTCGGGCCGATCACGCCGACAATGCCGCCGGGCGGCAGCTTGAAGTCGAGGTCTTCGATCAGGAGATTGTCGCCGAACGCCTTGCGCAGGTTCTCGGCTTCCAGCACCACGCCGCCGAGGCGCGGGCCGGGCGGGATGCGGATCTGCGCGGTCATGACCTTCTCGCGCTCGGCCTTGGAGGCCATGTCTTCATAGGCGCTGATACGGGCCTTGGATTTTGCCTGGCGGGCTTTCTGGCCGGACCGGACCCATTCGAGTTCCTTGGCCAGCGTGCGCTTGCGGCCAGTATCCTCGCGGGCTTCCTGCTCCATCCGTTTGGCCTTCTGCTCGACCCAGCCGGAATAGTTGCCCTGGAAAGGCACGCCGCGGCCGCGATCGAGTTCGAGAATCCAGCTGGTGATGTCATCGAGGAAGTAACGGTCGTGGGTCACGAGGATGACGCAGCCGGGGAAATTGATCAGGTAGTTCTGCAGCCACGCCACCGTTTCGGCGTCGAGGTGGTTGGTCGGTTCATCCATCAGGATCATGTCGGGCTTTGACAGCAGCAGCTGGCAGATGGCGACACGGCGGGCTTCACCACCGGACAGGGCGGAGACGTCCGCGTCATTCTCGGGACAACCGAGCGCCGTCAGGGCCATGTCGATCTTGGAATCGATATCCCACGCGTCGGCCGCATCAATCTGCTCCTGCAGCGCGGTCATCTGTTCCATCAACTCGTCTGAATAATCCTCGCCGAGCTTTTCGGAGATGGCGTTGAATTCGGCCAGCATCTGCTTTTCAGGGCATTTGGAGGCGACGTTCTCGAACACGCTGAGAGTCGGGTCCAGCTTCGGTTCCTGCGGCAGGTAGCCGACCTTGACGCCTTCGGCGGCCCAGGCTTCGCCCTGGAAGTCCTTGTCCTCGCCGGCCATGATGCGCAGCAGGGTCGACTTACCGGAGCCGTTGACGCCCACGACACCGATCTTGGCGTCCGGCAGGAAGTTCAGGTGGATGTTCTCGAACACCTTTTTTCCGCCTGGATAGGCCTTGGTCAGACCTTGCATATGGAAGACGATTTGTGGACCGGCCATCGTGCCTTGTTCCTTGCTGGAATGGGGTGAGTTTCAAAGCGCAGCTAATGACAGGCGCCCGGCCCAAGATCAAGCCGGACCGGTCACCCGCAGGTATCAGGCGAAAATTGACGGGTGCCGAGGCCGCCTAGCAGCACTTGCGCGCCAGGGCGGCCTTGTGCTGCTCTTCCGACATCACGCTTTCGAGGCGTTCCAGTTCCAGCGCGGCGCCGCCACTGCCGAGGTGTTCGGCATGCTTGAACCATCGCCAGGCGGATACGAAATCGGGCTCCGCACCATGGCCGCCGGCGTGGGCGATGCCGAGATTGAAGGCGCACCGGCTGTCGCCGAGTTCGGCGCCCTTGCCCCACCAGTCGCGGGCGGTGTCGAATTCCTGCGGGCCGCCGGTGCCGGCCATCATCATGGCACCGAGATGGGTGATCGCGTCGAGTTCACCCTGCGCCGCCGCGCTGAGGAACAGCGTCCGGGCGCGGGCCTTGTCGACGGGACCGCCGAGGCCGCGCACCAGCATGAAGCCGAGACTGAACTGGGCGGCGGCAAGTCCGCTTTCGGCGGCCTGGGTGTAATAGGCCCGAGCGGCGGTGAGGTCTTGCGGGACGCCGCGCCCGTGGTGCAGCAGGGAACCGAATTCGTTGGCGGCGCCGGCATGACCGGCGTTCGCCGCTTTCCGCATGGCTTCAGCGGCCTTGATCAGCGCTTCACCGCCCTCACTGCCGGAAAGCAAAGCGTGAACCTGTTCGAAGGAGTCCCACCCATTTTCCATGACGCTCACAATAGATACGCGCGCCATTCTGGCTAGACGTCAAACACAGTTTCGCCACAAAAACACAATCACAGCGCGATTTTTGTACAGCGGGATGACACCGGCCCGATCGGCGCTAGTGTGCGCGCGACAGCGAGCGGAGAGTGACATTGCCTGAATCCCGGACAGATCTGACACTGGAACGCCTCTATGCATCCCCTTCCCTGTCAGGCCCGGCGCCGCGCGGCGTGAAATTCTCACCCGACGGCCGACGGGTGACCTTCCTGAAGGGCCGTCCGGACGAGCAGGACCGGTTCGACCTGTGGCAATTCCTGGTCGCAACAGGCGAACAGGCCCTCCTGGTCGACTCGCAGCTGCTGCAACCTGTCGATGAGGAATTGTCCGAAGCGGAAAAGGCCCTGCGCGAGCGAAAGCGCATCGCCGGATCGAAAGGCATCGTCGATTACAGCTGGGGCACGGCGGACACGATCCTGGTGCCGATGGGCGGCGACCTGTTCCTGGTGACGCTTGGCGCTGGGACGCCGCAGGTGCGCCAGCTGACCGACAGCGATGCGTTCGAAACGGATGCAAAAGTGTCGCCGGGCGGGCGCCATGTCAGTTTCGTGCGCGACGGCGCCCTCTATGCGATCGACCTGACGACCGGAGAGGAGTCCCGCCTGTCGCCCGCCGCCGAACCGGACAAGGCCATCTCGTATGGCGTCGCCGAATTCGTGGCGCAGGAAGAAATGCATCGTTTCACCGGTTACTGGTGGAGCCCGGACGACAAATATGTCGCCTATACGCGCGTGGATGAATCCACGGTCGATATCATACCACGCTTCGACATAGAGGCGGACAAGGTGACGGTCATCGAACAGCGCTATCCGCGCGCCGGGCGGCCGAATGCCGTGGTGGACCTGTTCGTTCGGGACATGGCGACGGGCGAGACGGTTGAGATCAACTGGCGGAGAGACGATTGGGGGCCGGCGACGGACCAGTACCTCGCGCGGGTGGACATGATTTCAGACAGTCTAGTGGTCCAGGCGGTTGATCGAGATCAGACATTTATCAAAGCGAAAAATGTTCGTTTCAGTGATGGACAGATACTGTCGGGTGAAGGCGTGCCGCCAACTGACACCTCGCTCGACGCAGAATTCCTCGCAGAGTATCAGGCCTGTTGGGTAAACCTCAGATCTGATTTCTTGATTATTCCGGACATCGGCCTGCTAACAACGTCAGAAAACGGTGACGGCAGCTACCGTCACCTTGTTCTTCTCACTGGTGGAGGAGTGCATTTCTTCCCGCACGGCGACTGGCCAATCGACGAGTTGGCAGGTGCGCATGCCCCATCGAACACAGCTTTTGTGACCGGATACAAGGACACGCCGCTTGAACGGCATCTATACAGGATTGGTGTTGATCGGAAACAGTTCTTTGAAACGCTCAAATCCGGGACCAATGCGGACGAGTTCATGCGTATGGGCGAATCCACCCGCATCACCGCGCCCGGCAAGACGTGGGCGATCACGATGGCGCCGGATGGGCAGTCCTTTGTCGGTGCGTCCTCGTCGCCCGGCCAACCGCCGCAGGTCGGGCTGTACAAGGCAGACGGGTCGCTGATTGCGTGGATCGAGGAGAACCGGCTGGATGAGACCCATCCCTATGCGCCGTTCCTGTCTGATCATTCAATGCCGGAATTCGGGACGCTGAAAGCCGAAGACGGGCAAGACCTCTACTATTCCCTCCTGAAACCGCCGGGCTTTGACCCGGCGAAACAGTATCCCGTGATTGTCGAGGTGTATGGCGGGCCGGGTGTGCAGACCGTGGTCAATGAATGGGGCCGCGTATCGGACCAGTTCTATGCGCGCGAAGGCTATATCCTGTTCCGGCTGGACAATCGCGGCAGCGCCAATCGCGGCAAGACGTTCGAGGACGTCATCTATCGCCGCACCGGCGGGCCAGAAGTGCGCGACCAGCTGGTCGGTGTCGACTGGCTGAAAAGCCAGCCTTTCGTGGACGCGGGCCGCATCGCCATTCAGGGCTGGTCCTATGGCGGCTACATGACGCTGATGACCGTTTTGCAGGCGCCGGAAGGCACGTTCGCGGCCGCCGCCGCCGGGGCGCCGGTGACCGACTGGCGCCTCTACGACACATTCTATACCGAACGCTACATGGACACGCCGGAAGACAATCCGGACGGCTATGAGGCCTCAAGCGTGTTTCCCTATGTCGACAACCTCACAACACCCCTGCTGCTGATGCATGGCATGGCCGACGACAACGTCACCTTCGACAATACGACCCGGCTGATGGCCGCGCTGCAGGAGAAGGGCAAGCCGTTCGAGCTGATGACCTATCCCGGCCAGCGCCACGGCATTCGCGGCGAGGCCTTGCAGGTGCACCTGATGAAGACGCGGATGGCGTTCCTGGACCGACACCTCAAGAAACGCCCACTCACTCCGGCTTAGACCAGTCCAGATGCATGACGTCCACCCGGTCGGCCCCCATGTGCTGGACGAAGGCCTGCATGATTTCTTCGCGATGGTTTTTGGTGTCGGGGGCCATCCCCTCCGCCAGGAACACGCAGCTGGCGAAGTCCTCGGCGCTCAGCATTCCAGCGGCCGGGAGAAGGTCGGTAACGTGGAGCGTACGGCCATCCTTGACCGACCCGCAATACCCCAAGCCTACGCAGACAGCATGCATCAGAGCCGAGAAGTTTGAATTGTCTTTCATGCTCGCATCCCCTTACGCTCGATCATCCACCATATTGAGAGAAAAATGAAACCCTGGAAAACCCTCGAGAGCCACCAGACCTTCAAGGACAAGTTCCTGTCGGTGCGCACCGACCGCTGCGAGCGCGACGATGGCCATATCGTGCCAACCTATCATGTGCTGGAATTCACCGACTGGGTGACGCTGATCCCGGTGACCGATCAGGGCAATGTCGTGCTGATCCGTGAGTATCGCCACGCTGCCGGCGTCGTGCTGACCAGCCTGCCAGGCGGCGTGATGGACCCCGGCGAGACGGATGCCGAAGCCGCCGGCCGCCGCGAACTGCAGGAAGAGACCGGCTATACGCCGCGCGCGATGATCCACGTCGGCACCTGCTTTCCGAACCCGGCGACGCAGGACAACCGGCTGCACTATTATCTCGCCACCGGCTGCACGAAGACTCACGCGCAGGCGCTGGACCCGAACGAGGAAATCGAGGTCGTGGAAATGCCCTATGAGGCCTTCCTCGCCTACGAAGACCTTGAGGTCCAGCACGGGCTTCACGCGGCGGCATTGTTTTACACTGAACGGTTTTTCGGCAAGCATCCGGACAAGCGCCCCGCAACGAGGAAACAGCCATGACCGCCCTGCAGCCCAGCCCCGACCAGATTGCCGCCTTCCTCAAGGCCGACATGGATGAACCCGTCTGCATGGTGAACCTGCTGAAGTTCCGCGCTGAGGCCGCCTACGACGCGGGAACGCCGGAAGCTGCCGAGGGACTGACCGGACAGGCGGCCTATGCCCGCTATGGCGCCGGCGTGTCGAAGGTGTTCAAGAAGATCGGCGCCAAGCCGGTCTATTTCGCCCCGGTGCAACGGTTCATGATCGGCACCGGCGACTGGGACGCCGTGGCGCTGGCCTGGTATCCATCGCGGCGGGTGTTTCTCGAGATGCCGCAGCGCGACGATTACCGCGCGATCCACTACCACAGAGACGCGGGCCTGCTGCACCAGGACCTCATCGAAACCACGCCGGGAGCGATCTGAACCATGCCTGCCTTCCAACCGACCGCCGACCAGTTCCGCGCCTTTCGTGACGACCCCCATGACGGCCCGATCGCGCAGGTGAACCTGCTGAAATTCCGCGTGAAAGCGGCCTACCAGCCGAGCGACCCGGAATATGGCGAGGAGATCAGTGGCGAGGCCGCCTATGCGCGCTATTCGGAAGCGTTCACCGAAGCGGCGAAGGAAACCGGCGGAACGACGCTGCTGCTGGCCGCGACCGAGCGCTATTTCATTGGCGGCGGCGACTGGGACGGGGTGCTGGTCAATCACTTCCCGTCACGCCAGGCCTTCATCGCGATGCTGAACCACAAGGATTACAAATCCATGTCGCGCCACCGCGACGCGGGCCTCCTGTGCCAGGAGCTGATCGTGACGCGGCCAAGCTGGCTGAACGGAGAAAAGACATGAGCGGCTATCAAGTCCACGGCGGCCTCGGCTCGCCCTATTCGATGAAGGTACGCGCCGCGATGCGGGCCAAGCGCCTGCCGCACACATGGACCGGCATGACAGTCGCCGAACGCGGCCAGGTGATGCCGAACGTGAAGGCGCCGGTGATCCCGGTGATCAAGCGGCCGGATGGGACGTGGACGAATGATTCCACGCCCTTCCTGCTGTCGATCGAGGGGGAGGGCCGGCCGCTGCTGCCGCCCGGCGCAGTGGCGCGCTTTGCCTGCCTGTTGCTGGAGGACATGGCCGACGAGTGGTTCATGAAGGCGATGTTCCACTATCGCTGGTTCTATCAAGAGGATGCCGAATGGGTGGCCAACTGGCTGATCTTCGACTCGCTGCCGAATGCCGGCCGCGAGGCCATCGAGCAGACGGCGGAGAGCATTCGCGCGCGGCAGATCTCCCGCATGGCGCTGGTTGGCTGCACGCCGGAAACCGCGCCGCTGATCGAGGCCAGCTGGAAGCGGACGAACGCAGCGCTTGACGCGATGGCGCTGGGGCCGACCCGGTTCCTGTTCGGCGACTGCATCTCGCTGGCGGACCTTGCCTTCTACGGCCAGCTGAAGGTCATGTCATATGACCCGACACCGATGGCGTGGCTGCGCGCCGAGACGCCTTACCTCTACCGCTGGCTGGACCATGCAGACGATGCCGGCGGCATCGAGGGCGACTGGTCCGGCGAGATCAGTCAGCCGGTGAAAGACCTGCTGGCGATTGCCGGGGAGACCTACCTGCCCTTCCTGCAGGCGAACGCGGATGCGCTGGCAGCAGGCGCGGAGACATTCAGCCTGACCATCGAGGGCGGACGTTACGAACAGGGCGTGTTCAAATACCAGGCAAAATGCCTCGACGCGCTGCGCACCGAATGGGCCGGACTGGACAGCGCTGCGAAAGCCTCGCTAAGGGATTGGATCGGCACCGGAGCGACCCTTCTTGACTGACACCCTTTCCCGCATCAGCCGCCTGCTGCACCACCGGACCGGCCGCCTGGCCAAGGGCGAACCGGTCTCCCTGCCGATCATGGCGACATCGACCTTCCACCTGCCCGGCGCGCCCGACGGCAGCCATTTCTATGCCCGCAACGGCAACCCCACGGTCGAGACCGTCGAGGCGGAAATCGGCATACTCGAGGATGCGCAGGTCGTCGTTTTCCCGTCCGGCATGGCGGCGATCGCGTCCGTGTTCCAGGCCGTGCTGCGCCCGGGCGATACGGTGCTGGTGCCGTCGGATGGCTATTACAATGTGCGCAACCTGCTGGCCGCCCAGTTCGTGCCGATGGGCATCACCCTGCGAACCTGCCCGACGGCGGAGATGGCAGCAGCCGACATGGCAGGGTGCCGGCTAGTCCAGATCGAGACGCCATCGAACCCTGGCCTTGCGGTCTGCGACATTGCCACCGTGGCCGCGCGCGCGAGATCGGCTGGCGCCCTGCTGATGGCAGACAATACGACCGCGACGCCGCTCTGCCAGCAGCCGCTGGACCTTGGCGCGGACATCGTGGTCATGTCGGACACCAAGGCGATGGCCGGCCATTCGGACGTGCTGTGCGGCCATGTCGCGACGCGCGACGCAGACCTGTTCGAGGCGATCAAGACATGCCGGCGCCTGTCGGGAGCCATCATCGGCCCGTTTGATGCCTACCTGCTGCACCGCGGACTGGAGACACTGGAACTGCGGCTGGACCGGATGAACGCCAATGCGCTGGCCGTTGCCCGCGCCATGCAATCGCATCCGGCGGTCCTGTCGGTCCATTATCCCGGCCTCGGCAATGACCCATTCCACCAGGTCGCCATGCGCCAGATGAAGGGGTTCGGCCCGATCGTCGGGCTGACACTCGCCGACGAGGCGAGTGCGGAGCAATTCATTGATGACTGCCCGCTACTGTCGTCCGCGACGAGTTTCGGCGGGGTTCATTCGAGCGCGGAACGCCGTGCGCGCTGGGGTGACGACGTACCGGACGGCTTTGTCCGCTTCGCGGCCGGCATTGAGCCGACAGCGGACCTTGTTGCAGCGGTGACACAGACACTCGACACATTGTCCTGATCCGGGACGGTCGCGGTGACAATGCCATTCATGTGGTATAGTTCTTGCGGATTGCTGGTGGGAACCGCGCAATGAAACGACTTAGTATAGTACTCTTTTTCGCGGTAGTTGCCGCTGCAGGTTGGGGATGGTTCAAATTGAACCAGCCGGCACCGGCCATGGAAATGGCCGACCCGCTGCGCATCCAGCAGGGCGTCATCATCGGTGGAATCGACCACGACAACCCCGCCATCCAGGTCTTCAACGGTATTCCGTACGCGACGGCACGGCGCTGGACCGCGCCGGATATCCCGCCGCAATGGGGCGCAATACCCCGCGACGCGCGAAATTTCGGGGCCGAATGCCTGCAGCCGCGCAACGGCCTGAACGCCTTTGTCGACGATATCATCGACGGTGTCGGCCTGCCCTGGTGGAAGCGCATGCTCGCCAAGAAATACATCGCCGCGCAGCGGACTCCCCCGGAATCGGAAACCTGCCTGTTCCTGAACGTCCGCTCCGGGAATGTTGACGGCGACACGCCGGCGCCGGTCATGGTCTGGATTCATGGCGGGTCGCACCAGGCCGGTTCCGGATCGCAGAGCTTCTACCAGACGAACGGACTGGTCGAAAAAGGCGTCGTCCTTGTGACGATCAATTACCGGCTCGGACCGCTCGGCTACCTGGCACACCCGGCGCTGACGGAGGAAGACGGAACGTCCGGCAATTACGGCCTGATGGACCAGATCGCGGCACTGAGATGGGTTCGCGAGAATATCGCCTCGTTTGGCGGCGATCCGGAGAATGTCACCCTGTTCGGCGAAAGCGCCGGCGCGCAGGCGATCAGCGAGATCATGGCCTCGCCGCTGTCTCACGACCTGTTCGACAAGGTGATCCTGGAAAGCGGGTCGAGCAGCTACAACGCGCTGCACCTGAAGAAGTCGCCGTTGGTCAGCGTGCGCAGCGCCGAAGATGTCGGCATGGAATTCATGTCGACCCTGGTGCCACCCGCCGCGACGGCAGCGACATTGCGCGCGATCCCGGCGGCCGCGATCATTTCCCGCGCCGAGGCGCGCAGCGACCTGACCGGCTATTTCCTGCCGAATGTCGATGGTGCGGTCGTGCCTGAAATGATTGGCCAGGCGATCCGCGACGGATCGGTTCCGCGCGTGCCGATGCTGGCGGGCTACAATGCCGACGAGGGCTCGCTGTTCTATGACGATATCCAGTCGCCGACAGTGCTGGCGAAAAACATGACGGGAACCTTCGAGGCCCGTGAGGATGCCCTCGCCGATGTGTTCGGGCCGAACCCGGCCAAGGCGCTGCAATCGCTCTATGGCATGGAGACGCTGGAGACCTGGGACGAGGGCGCCGAAGACATGCTGGGCGACGACATGTTCGGGGTCCACATGCGCTTTATCGGCCGGCACAATTCTGCCGCCGGCCAACCCACATGGATGTACATCTTCTCGCGCACCTGGCCGTCACGGCACCAGACGATCGGCGCCTATCACTCTGCCGAGATCCCGTTCGTGTTCGACAGCCATTCGCCGCTGATGCCGGTATCGCACGCCGATGAACGGCTGACCGACATCATGATGTCCTACTGGACCAATTTCGCGCGCACCGGAAACCCGAACGGCGTCGACCTGCCGGAATGGCCCGCCTACACGCCCGAGACCGATACATGGATGGAACTCGACTACCCGGTCGCGCCGCACCGCGAGCTGCGGGCCCGCAAGCTCGACATCCTTGAAGAGAACCTCAACAAGCGGATCGACATGGTGACCGAAATCGTCGCCCCGCGTGACGTGGCGCTGTTCGTCGACTCGCCGATGCCGTCAGATGGTGAGGAGCCTGTCGCAGACAGCAACTAGGCCGGCCAGGTCGTCCGAATCGAACGCATCGAATTCGGTCGAATCGACGTCCAGCACCGCGGCGAGCTTTCCATTGGCATCGAAGACCGGCACCACGATCTCGGAATTCGACGCCGAATCGCAGGCGACATGGCCCGCAAATGCGTGGACGTCCGGCACGATGATCGGTTCGCCGGTCGTGGCGACATGGCCGCAGACACCCTTGTCGAACGGAATGCGCAGGCACCCGAGCGTACCCTGATAGGGGCCGACGACGAGTTCGCGCTCTTTCAGCGGGTCGACTTCGTAGAATCCGGTCCAGTAGAACCGGGGGCCAAAGGCCTGCGCCAGGATGCTGGATGCCGATGCATAGCGGGCGGTGACCGAGGTTTCCCCGGCAACGACGCTGTCGATTTCCGCCTTGATCTCCCGGTACTGCCCAGCCTTGTCCATGTCTCGCCTCATCTCTGCCTTGGAGGGCCTATATCGCAACGCCGTGGCAATTGGACAATAGGGCGTTGATGCAGTCTGCAACCTCTGGAATAGTCGACGGGAAAGTGGGCGGCCGGGACGCCTGCGCCAGAAGGGGCGTGCCATGAGCCTGCCAATCCGCTTGGGAGCCTTGCTCGTGCTTGCCTGCACGCTGGCATTCCCCGTGCTGGCAGCCCCCGCAGCAGGCGACGATGACGGGCGCGCCGTGCAGACAGACCTTGATGCGGTGGACCGGGCCCACGCGGCCTACCTGAAGAAAGGCCGCATCCAGGCAGAGCGCCCGGACCCTGAGACGCCGGAAACCGCTCCGGGCGGCGCAGAGGCCACGCTTCCGGCCGGCCAGGCGGGCCACCGCCCCGCTGGCCCGCAGGGCGATGACGACCTGCAACTGAGGCGTCCCGAGGCAGGCAACCAGCCCAGGATTCCCGGCGGCGACCTTCAGCTGGAGCGCCCGGAATCCGACGAAATCGACATCCCGCGCAAACAGAACCCGCCGCCGAAATGGCTGCAGGCGATCTTCGACTTTCTTGGCCGGTTGGGCCCCTTGCTGCAGTTCGTCTTCTGGGCGGCCCTCTTCGTTGCCGGGCTCGGCATCCTCTACTTCCTGTTCGGCGAGGCCATCCGGGTGCGCTTCGGCAAGTCCGGCGACGGCAAGGTGGACAATCCGGACGACGTGCTGACCGACGTGCGGCCGGACGCGGCGCAGGCGCTGTCCTTGCTGGAAGAGGCCGACGCACTGGCCCGGACCGGCAAGTTTGCCGAGGCCGTCCACCTCCTGCTGTTCCGCTCGATCGACGACATCCAGCAGCGGCTGGAAGGCGGCGTGCCACGCTCGCTGACGGCGCGCGAGATCGGCGGGCTCCGCCACCTGCCCGAGCGCGCAAGCCGGGCCTTGAAGCCGATCATCACGATTGTCGAGCACAGCTTCTTCGGCGGCCGGGATGTCGACGAGGCCGGCTGGAAGACCGCGCGCGGATCTTACGAGAAATTTGCCTTTGGTGAGGGCTGGGAATGAGCGAGGCCGTGGAAACATCATCTCCCTTCTCGGCACGGACGGTCGGCATCCTGCTGGCCATCGCGATCGTGTCGTTCGGCGCAGTGATGGTGCTGGCCGGCTGGTCGCCCGAGCTGCGCAACAAGGACCAGGCAGGTGACCACCCGTTCTCGACCTCGGCACTCGGCTACAATGGCATCGTCCAGTTCCTCGACGCGCAGGATTACCCGGTCGAAATTTCCCGGCTGGAGCACAAGCTGACCGACCGGCCCTGGGGCCTGATGGTCATCACCGCTTCGCCCTGGGGCATGACAAAGGCGCTGAACGAGCTGACGCTGCAGGAGCCGACACTGGTCGTGCTGCCGAAATGGACCGGCACCGTCAATCCGCTGAACCGCAAGCGCCAGCGCGACACGAAGTTTGCCTCTGCCCGGCTGGTGAATGACCTGCTGGGCGCCCTGGACGTTGACGGCGAGATCGGACGGATCAACGTGCCGCACACGACGCGCACCCCCTTCGGGCGGATGGCGCTGCGGCCCGACCTCAAGATGCAGGTGCTGAATTCCGACAGGCTGGAACCGATCGTCGATACGGGTGACGGATTCCTGCTGGCGAAATTGCCGGACCAGGAAATCTACATCCTCGCCGACCCGGACATGCTGAACACGTTCGGACTGGCCGAACGGGAGAATGCCCGGTTCGCCGTCCAGCTGATGGACTACCTGCGCTATGACGCCGATGAGCCGATCATCTTCGATGCGACGCTGCACGGCTTCGTGCGGTCGGAGAACCTGCTGAAGATGATGTTCGACATTCCGTTTGTCGGGGCAACGCTGGCAGCGCTGGCCTCGGCCTTCCTGCTCGGCTGGGCCGCGCTTGTGCGGTTCGGCCCGACGGCCCGCGAAGGGCGCGTGATTGCGCTGGGCAAGCAGGCCCTGGCGGACAATTCAGCGGGGCTGATCACCATGACGCGGCGCGAGGCGCGGATGGCGCCCGGCTATCTCGCCATGATGCGGCGACGGGTGGCGCGCGAGATCGCGGCACCGAAGACGATGACGGAAGCACAATTGTCCGCCCTGTTCGACCGGCTGGGACCGGAGGACCAATCAGGCAAGACGTTCTCGCAGATCGAACGCGGCCTTCGTACGGCTGCGACCAGCCGCGAAGACCTCATGACCAAGGCCCGCGAACTGTATCGCTGGCGACGCGACATTCTCAGGAGAAGCACGCATGAACACAAGTGACATCAAGGACCTGGCGGGCAAGATCCGCAGCGAGGTGCGCAAGGCCGTGATCGGGCAGGACCTGACAGTCGACCTGTTGCTGACGGCGCTGTTCTCGTCGGGCCACGTACTGCTGGAGGGGCCACCCGGAACGGCCAAGACCCTTCTGGCGCAGTGTTTTGCGAAATCCATCTCGCTGGAATTCGGGCGCATCCAGTTCACGCCGGACCTGATGCCGGGCGACGTGCTGGGCACCAACCTGTTCAACTTCCAGACCAATGAATTCAGCCTGACCAAGGGGCCGATCTTCACCGACCTGCTGCTGGCCGACGAGATCAACCGGACGCCGCCCAAGACGCAGGCGGCGCTGCTGGAGGCGATGCAGGAACGCAAGGTGACGATTGACGGGGACTCCTATCCGCTGAACCCGCGCTTCACCGTGATCGCGACGCAGAACCCGATCGAGCAGCAGGGCACCTATCCCCTGCCCGAGGCGCAGCTGGACCGGTTCCTGTTCAAGCACACGCTGGACTATCCGAGCCGCGAGGAAGAGTTCGCCATCGTCGCGCAGCACGGCACGCGCACCGGCATGAACACGCCGGCCTCGTTCAAGATCGAATCGGCGATCAGTGCCGAGGAGCTGGACCAGGCGGTCGAGACCGTGGCGCAGATCAAGCTGAAGGATGACATCATCTCCTATATCGTCGACCTGGTCCGGGCGACGCGGGAGACCCCGGCGCTGGAGACCGGCGCGAGCCCGCGCGCGGCAGCGGCGCTGGCCACCGCCGCCCGGGCCAGGGCCGCGATCGACGGTCGCGACTTCGTCATCCCGGATGATGTGAAGGCCCTGGCCCTGCCGGCCCTGCGTCACCGCATCCTGCTGTCGCCGGCCGCCGAGATCGAAGGCAAGACGACCGACGAGACGCTGGCGGGCATTGTCGAACAGACGGCGGCGCCACGGTGATTTCGCCGACGCCCCGCGCGATTTTCCTGATGCTGCTCGGCGTGCCGCTGATGCTGGTGATCGCCCTGTCGGCGCCGGCCTTGTGGATCATGTCCGCGGGCTGGATTGTCGGGGTTGGCGCCCTGGTGCTGGTCGACGCCGTGATCGGTGCATCGCTGCGCGACTATGGCGTGACGATGGACGCGCCGGCCCTGCTCTATGCCGGCGGAAGCGACCCGCTGCCGGTGACACTCGGCTTTGCCAGGGGG
Source organism: Hyphomonas johnsonii MHS-2 (assembly GCF_000685275.1). Taxonomy (GTDB): domain Bacteria; phylum Pseudomonadota; class Alphaproteobacteria; order Caulobacterales; family Hyphomonadaceae; genus Hyphomonas; species Hyphomonas johnsonii. The sequence goes on along the minus strand of NZ_ARYK01000001.1, from coordinate 802,839 downwards.
CCCCTGCCGCGCCGGATACAGGTGCAGCTGGAGACGAATGACTTCCTGGAAGCCCTCCCGGCCAAGGGCCTGCGCGGCTGGGAAGGCCGGACCCGGCCCTACGCCTTTACGCTGACGCCGAAGCGGCGCGGCCTGGCGAAACTGGTGCGCCTGTGGAGCCGCTGGAACGGGCCGCTCGGCCTGGTGCAGAAACGCCACATCGCGCAGCTGGACCGGGACATCCCGGTGACGCCGAACGTGCGCTGGGTAAAGGACGAGGCGATCCGCCTGTTCTCGCGCGATGCGGCCTTCGGCATCAAGACACAGATCGAACGCGGCGATGGCAGCGAGTTCGACGCCCTGCGCGACTTCGCCAGCGGGATGGACCGGCGGGCGATCGACTGGAAGCACTCGGCGCGCCATCGCAGCCTGCTGGCCAAGGAATTCCGCACCGAGCGCAACCACAATATCGTCTTCGCCTTCGATACCGGGCGGCTGATGAGCGAGCCGCTGGGCGGCGTGCCGAAGATCGACCGGGCGATCAATGCCGGGCTGCTCTTGTCCTATGTCTCGCTGCGCCACGGCGACCGGACGATGTTCTACGGCTTTGATGCCCGGCCCGGCCTGTCGACCGGGTTCCTGAGCGGGCCGCGCAGTTTTCCCAAGGCGCAGGGCATGGCGGCCAACCTGGACTATTCGAGCGAAGAGACCAATTTCACGCTGGCCCTGTCGACACTGGCAAACCGGCTGGAACGGCGCAGCCTGGTGATCATCTTTTCCGATTTCGTCGATACGATCTCGGCCGAGCTGATGCTGGAAAACGTCAAGCGCCTGACCGACCGGCACCTGATCCTGTTCGCCACGTTCGAGGACGAGGCGATGTCGGCGATGGTCGATGCGCCGCCGGAAACGACCCTGGACGTGACCCGCGCGGTGATCGCCGACGGCCTGCTGTCGGAGCGCGACCTCGTCTTCCGGCGCCTGCAGCGGATGGGCGTGCAGATCATCGAGACCAGGCCGGAGGCGTTTGGCGGGGCCCTGATTTCCCGCTACCTCCAGATCAAGCAGAGGGACATGTTGTGAAGGGTGACATGCTCAAATCCTACCGGTTCCGGGAGGAACGCGAGGCCGACTGGCGCAAGCTGGACCTGATCCTGACGCGCGCCGAGAACAGCGGGGTCAAGGCGCTGTCGGATGCCGAGATGACGGCCCTGCCGCAGCTGTACCGGCAGGCCGTATCGTCGCTGTCGGTGGCGCGGTCGATCTCGCTGGACCAGAACGTGGTGACCTACCTGGAGAGCCTGTGCACGCGGGCCTATTTCTTTGTCTACGGCGCGCGCACGTCAATCGGTGAGCGGATCATGGACTTCCTGCGGCGCGGCTGGCCCGAAGCCGTACGCGGCGCGGTGTGGCCGACCCTGCTGTCCTTCCTCTGCCTGGCGGCCGGAATCGGGCTGGCCTTCATCCTGTGCCTGCAGGACATGGAATGGTTCTGGACCTTCAATGGCGAGAATTTCTTCGACGGGCGCAACCCGGATGCGACGGTGGAATACCTGCGCTCGACGATCTACACGAATGAAGGCGAGAACGGGCAGAGCGAGCTGGCGGCGTTTTCGAGCTTCCTGTTCAACCACAATGCCCAGATTTCCCTGTTCGCCTTTGCGCTGGGGTTTGCGTTCGGCATCCCGACGGCGTGGCTGCTGGTCTATAACGGGGTCAGCCTCGGTTCGATGTATGCGGTGTTCTGGCAGAAGGGGCTGGGGTACGAATTCACCGGCTGGCTGCTGATCCATGGCGTCACGGAACTGTTTGCGATCATCCTGGCCGGGGCGGCCGGATTCGTCATCGGCGGGGCGGTGGCGTTTCCCGGCCAGAAGACGCGGATCGCCTCGGCGCGGGCGTCCGGCCAGAAGGCGGCAACGATGGCGATGGGCTGTGTGGTGATGCTGGTGATTGCCGCGCTGCTGGAAGGCTTCGGGCGTCAGATGATCAATTCCGACGTGCTGCGCTATGCCATCGCGCTGACCAGCCTGGTCCTCTGGTGCGCCTATTTCTACCTGCCCCGGACGGAGCGCCAGGTATGACGGACACAAGCAGCCCTGCCCGGCCTGGCATCAGCATGGAAGCCGCCCAGCGCCGCCGCGCGCGGATGGCCGAGAAGATGCGCATCGGCAAGCTGGTGCGCACCCTGGTGACGCCGGAGGGGGCGGAGATCCACCTGAAGCTGGCCACCGTTGCCGAGCGCGCCGGCGCCCTGCTGATCGACATGGCCATCCAGTGGGCGATCGTCATCGCCACCCTGCTCGGGCTGAGCTACATGATGGCCGCGATGGGCTTCGACAATGCCAATGTCGCCTTCGCTTTCTGGATGGTGTTCTACTTTTTCGTCCGGAACTTCTATTACATCTTCTTCGAGATCGGCCAGAAGGCCGCGACGCCGGGCAAGCGGGCGCTGGGCCTGAGGGTCGCGGCACGCGATGGCGGGCGGCTGACGGCCGATTCCGTGCTGGCGCGCAATTTCATGCGCGAGGTCGAGATCGGCCTGCCGCTGCAATTCCTGCTGATGGGCGGCGACCAGCTGGGCGCGTGGATGGCGCTGCTGGGGCTGGTCTGGTCGGGCGTGTTCCTGTTCTTCCCGGTGTTCAACCGGGACAAGATGCGGGTCGGCGACCTGCTGGCGGGCACGTGGGTGATCAAGGCGCCGAAGGCCACGCTGATGACCGACATTACCGCCGTGGTGACAGCGCAGGCGCAGGCATCGCGCTATGCCTTCACGCCGGAACAGGCCGACGCCTACGGCATCCACGAACTGCATGTGCTGGAAGACGTGCTGAGGCAGTCGAGCCCGGAGATCAAGCAACAGGTGGCCGAGCGGATACGCGGCAAGATCGGCTGGCAGGCCGCGGCGGGCGAAACCGATCTCGGCTTCCTGGAAGCCTATTATGCCGCCCTGCGCCGACGCCTCGAACAGCGCATGTTGCTGGGCGAGCGCAAGGCGGACAAATACGACACGCGGGCGAAACCCTAGCCCGGCGCGGCGTTGAGTTTGTCAAAGGCGGCGTCGTTGAGGAAACGCAGGTCCGCCCTGGCTTCCGGTTCGAGATCCTTGCGGGCGAGGCCCGGCACTTTCAGGAAATTGAAGCTGACGGGGCGGGCAACGCATTTCGCGCGGCGCCGGACGAGCCAGCGGGCGAGCCGCCTGGCATGGGCGTCTGGCGCGTCGATGACGGCCTGGAGGGCGGCCAGGCGCTGCAGCAGGGCGGCGCTGGTGGCCGGCTGCGGCATGGGCCGGGGCGGCCTTGCCACAGCGGGCGGGCCATCGAGGCGGCGGAACCAGGGGCCGGCGGGTTTCGGGGCCGGGCCGAGCGGTTCGGCGAAGCGGAACCGGGGTATCCGCCCCTCCCGGCGCGGGCCGGCCTGTCCTGCGGCGGGCGGCGGACCCGAATGCCCCGAGGCCCCGGCTGTCGCCGGGGAGGCAGAGAGGGATGGCGCGACCAGGAACAGCAGGCGGCGAGCCATCGCTTCGGCGGGTTTCAGCACGGTCAGCACGCTGGTGGCGAGACCGCGTGGCAGGGGGATGACCTCCGTACCAAGAAAATACCGCGCGATAGCGAGCAGGCTGGCGACCCGCCGCCAGCCTTCCGACGCGATGGTTTCAAGGTCACGGGTGTCGAGAGAAAACATGGACCAAGCATGGCACAGGTTCCAAGGGGTCGGAGAAACGCGCGCCTGTCCTACAGCTTGTCCTGCACCCAGTCGCGGGTGAGGAAGCCGTCGATCATGTCGCAGACGAGGCCGAGTTCGATCAGGGCGGTGGTGAAACGGTCCGGATTGACGAGGGGTTTGAAGATCGAGCCGGCCTCGAACTGGTTCGGGGCTTCGAGGGCCAGCGTCATGTGGCCATCCTCGAACAGGCCGCGCAGCTTTCCCGCGGAGAAGTGGCGCTCGAGCGCGATCAGGCGTTCCATCCGGTCGGGCGTCAGCAGGGCGCGGGCCTCGACCTGGTCGGTGGAGTAGACGGTGAAGGCCTTGTCGAGTTCGGCGGAGACGAGGCTGACCTTCTTCAGCGCCTTGGCCGCCTTGCCGCGCTTCCACCAGCGCGACCGGGCCATGAGGGTGCGGCCAAGGAAACGCTGGGGATAGTCGACATGGAACAGGAGACCCTGGAAGACCGTGCCGCCATTGTCGCCGGTGGTTTCGAGCTTGGCCTCGACGAGGGAAAAGGCCGCTCCGGCGCGCTCGCCCTTTATCAGGTCCTCGAAATGGCGTGAATCATGGGCCGGCAGCAGGCTGGCGGCCTCGAGCGCCTCGTAGGCGGGGGTCGGGCATTCCGGGCCGGTGGCATTGGAGGCACCGAAGCTGGCGCTGCCGAAGGGGGTGGTGATGCGGGTCTGGGCGCCGCGCTTCCTGTTTTTCGTGCCGGGTTTCGCGCCCGGCGAGCCGTATTTGGCGTTGTACGCCTTCCCGGCGGCGACGAGGCTGCGGAAATCGGTGACGCGGGCAATGTCTGGCGCGAGGGTGTCATAGGTGAAGCCGAAGCACTGGCAGGCGGCGCTGAGGACCAGTTCCTTGGTGGCATTCTTCATCGCGTAGATGTTCAGCCAGTCCATGCCGGCGATCAGAATGACGCTCAGCGGCACGCCGAAGAACAGGATCAGCATCCAGCCGCCGAGCAGGAACGGCATCGCGATACCGCCCACGACCAGCAGGAGCCCGGGGATGAGGGCCGCCACGAATGTCTTGCGCCAGGCCCGGCGGAGGGTTTCGCGGCGGTCGGATTCACGTGCCTGCAGGGCCGGCGCCAGGGTTTCGTCCCAGATCCGCGGGCCGCTGGCGAATTCCGGGCGCGCCTGTGCAATATCCTGCAGGGGCGGCACCTTTACGGGTTTGCCTGCTGCGTCATATACGATACGAACCATCTCCCGCCCCCGTAATTGCCTGTTTTCATAGTGCCTAACGGCACATGGTGAACAAAAAATTCACTGATGGCCCGTTGACGAACCCCCTCACCGCTCCTATTTCCGGCGCAGCGTTAGCAGTCGGGGCGGGTGAGTGCTAACAGCCTCCGCTCCTTTTTCTAGCGTGTCAGATTCAACCCGAACCTACGTAGAAAAGCGAGAGGCTCAATATGAAACTTCGTCCCCTCCACGACCGCGTTGTCGTGCGCCGCGTCAAGGAAGAAGAAAAGTCCAAGGGCGGGATCATCATTCCCGATACCGCCAAGGAAAAACCGCAGGAAGGCGTGATCGTCGCTGTGGGCGCTGGCGCCCTCGGTGAAGACGGCAAGCGCATCCCGCTCGACGTGAAAGCGAAAGACCGCGTCCTGTTCGGCAAATGGTCCGGAACGGAAGTCACGATCGACGGCGAAGAGCTGCTGATCATGAAAGAGAGCGACATCATGGGCGTCCTGGCGAGCTAGACTCGCGCCTGCCCACTCTTTCCTGAAATACCCACCAATTCAAAGAGGTAACTCAATATGGCTGCCAAACACGTTGTTTTCGGCTCCGAAGCCCGCGAGAAGATGCTCAAGGGCGTCGACGTTCTCGCAAACGCAGTGAAAGTCACGCTCGGCCCGAAAGGCCGTAACGTGGTGATCGAAAAATCCTTCGGCGCACCGCGCTCCACGAAGGACGGTGTCACTGTCGCAAAAGAAATCGAACTTGAAGACAAGCTCGAGAACATGGGCGCACAAATGCTGCGCGAAGTCGCCTCCAAGGCCAACGACGTTGCCGGCGACGGCACGACGACTGCCACGGTTCTCGCCCAGGCCATCGTTCGCGAAGGCATGAAGCGCGTCGCAGCGGGCATGAACCCGATGGACCTGAAGCGCGGTATCGAGAAAGCCGCTGCCGAAGTCGTCCGCGACCTGGCCCACAGCTCGAAGAAAGTGAAAACCAACGAAGAGATCGCCCAGGTTGGCACGATCTCGGCAAACGGTGACACTGAAGTCGGCGCGATGATCGCTGAAGCCATGGCGAAAGTCGGCAATGAAGGCGTCATCACGGTTGAAGAAGCCAAGTCGCTGGAAACCGAACTGGAAGTCGTCGAAGGCATGCAGTTCGATCGCGGCTACCTGTCGCCCTACTTCGTGACCAATGCAGACAAGATGAACGTCGAACTCGAAGACGTCCTGATCCTGCTTCACGAGTCGAAACTGTCGTCGCTGCAGCCGATGCTGCCGATCCTCGAAGCCGTGGTCCAGTCGCAGAAGCCGCTGCTGATCATCGCTGAAGACGTCGACGGCGAAGCCCTTGCCACGCTGGTCGTGAACAAGCTGCGCGGTGGCCTCAAGATCGCTGCCGTCAAGGCACCGGGCTTCGGTGATCGTCGCAAGGCCATGCTGCAGGACATCGCTGTCCTGACAGGCGGCCAGGTCATCTCCGAAGACCTCGGCATCAAGCTCGAAAACGTCTCGATGGACATGCTCGGCAAAGCCAAGCGCGTGGCGATCACGAAAGACGACACAACCATCGTTGATGGTGGTGGCAAGAAGAAAGACATCGAAGCACGCGTCGCTCAGATCCGTAACCAGATCGAAGACACGTCGTCGGACTATGACCGTGAGAAACTGCAGGAACGCCTGGCGAAACTCGCTGGCGGTGTTGCCGTGATCAAGGTTGGCGGTGCGACCGAAGTCGAAGTGAAAGAGAAGAAAGACCGTGTCGACGACGCGCTGAACGCAACGCGCGCAGCTGTCGAAGAAGGCATTGTTCCTGGTGGCGGCGTGGCCCTGCTGCGTGCATCCAAGAACATCGACGTCGTTGGCCTCAATGACGACGAGAAAGCCGGCATCGACATCGTGCGCAAGGCGCTGGAATCGCCGATCCGCCAGATCGTCGAGAACGCAGGCGTGGAAGGCTCGGTTGTTGTCAACAACATCCTGTCGAACAAGTCGCGCTCGTACGGCTTCAACGCCCAGACCGAAGAATATGGCGACCTGGTTGCCATGGGCGTCATCGACCCTGTGAAAGTTGTCCGCTCTGCCCTGCAGAACGCGGCCTCTGTTGCAGCCCTGCTGATCACGACGGAAGCTTCGATTGTTGAAGCACCGAAGAAAGAATCAGCCGGCGGCGGCGGTGGCGGCATGCCGGACATGGGCGGCATGGGCGGCATGGGCTTCTAGTCCAGCCACCAGCCAACCAGTACGAACAGACGGCCCTCCGGAAACGGAGGGCCGTTTTTCATTTCGGCATCCGGACTATTCGCCTGCCGTATCCAGCTTGGCACGTTCGGCGCGCAGGGCGGCGATGGCGCGGGCGTGGTGGGCGGCTTCCTCGGCGCTTTCAGCCTCCATCCGGGCAATCGCTTCATCAAGGGCAGCCGCGCGGTTCTCCGGCCTGGCGTCGTCGCCGGTCAGGCAGATGACACTGACCTCGACACGGTCGCCATCGTCGCTCTCGTCCCTGAATTCGTATTTCACGGGTTCGCCGCCTTCACTGCCGGACGCGCATTCGGTGACGTGGACCTCCTCGTCGCCATCACGGCTGATGCGGACGACTGTGTGCGCGTCGACGTCGCCGACGATCTTCACGTCGGTGCCCGGCGCGCCGTCTGTCACGGAGATTGTCTTCTCCTTGCTGATGACGATGCGCTTGTGCCCCTCCTTCGTGCCGTCGGTTGTCACTTCGGTGGTGACGTCGGCACCGGCGAGCGCCTCGCCGGTCCCGGGTTCGCTGGCGCAGGCCGTGGCGAACGCAGGTGCCAGGACGATGGCAGCCGCAATGACGCTGCGGCGGGCAAACCGGCCCCTGCAGGCGGGCGTGGAATTGAAGGTGGACATCGGGCATCTCCTGATTGACTACATGTGTAGTCTATCCCATGCGGCGCGGACGTCAACCCGCCGCAACGCGGGGCTCCCGTCCGCCCCGGCCCGTTGAAGCGTGTCTGGACGACGGGCAGAAAGTCGCGCAGAAATTGCCATGAGTATCCCCTGATCGAGGCTCTTCCGATGCGTTCATCGTCCCCGTCCGTCTTCATCAGCACGCTGGGAGCCGTCTCGCTCCTCGTGCTTGGCGCCTGTACACCCACCCCCGTTGCTGCCCCGGTGGCCGATGCACCGCCGGCCCCTGCCCCGGCGGCAGTGAGCGCGCCAGCCCAGGCGGCACCGACCGTCCTGCTGCCGGCCGCCAAGGTGCGGATGGAACACCTTCAGGTGGCGATGCGCGACGGCGCGCGGCTGGACACGGATGTCTACCTGCCAGCGGCGGAGGGACGGTTTCCGACCGTGCTGATCCGCACGCCCTATGCCCGCGAGCTGAGCCTGAGGGGCAACCAGTATGACGCCTTCCTCGCGGCCGGCTATGCGATTGTCCAGCAGCACGAGCGCGGGCGCTTCCTGTCGGAAGGCGAGATGCACATGCTGGGCAATGCCCCCGAAGATGGCTGGGACACGCTGACATGGATCGCGGCGCAGGACTGGTCTGACGGCGGCGTGGCGATGTCGGGCTGTTCATCGTCGGCGGAGAACCAGCTGAAACTGTCGACCCTGGGCCATCCGGCGCTGAAGGCGGTGATTGCCTATTCGTCCGGCGTGGGGATCGCGGAGGCCGGCGGCCATCACGAGCAGGGCAATTTCTGGCGCGGCGGCGCATGGCAGATGGGATGGGCGGACTATTTCTATGCGCAGATGGCGATCCATGTGCCGCAGCTGCCGGCCGGCCTGTCGGACACGGAGCGCCAGCGGCTGATGGCCAGCTTCAAGCTGGAACAGGAGTCGGCCGTCTCGCCGGCGGACCTGCAGGCGAACCGCATGCACCTGCCGATGAGCGAACTGGGCGATGTGGTGGGCGCGCCGGAGACGGACCTGCCTGCCTACCTGGCCCGCGGGCCATCGCATCCCGCCTGGGCCGACGACCGGATCACGACGGGCGAGACGCCAACCGTGCCCGGCCTCTATGCCGAAGCGCTGTACGATATTTCCTCTGCCGCAGGCACCGCCCGGTTCATGGAAACGCTGGCGACAAGCCCTGCCGGGACACAGGCACTGATGCTGATCAACGGGCAGCATTGTTCCTATCGCCAGCAGGTGGCGGACGGCACCGTCGGCGACCGGCCGATCGGCGACATGCGCTTCGACTACACCGCGCGCGAACTGGCCTTCCTGGACCATTGGCTGAAGGGCAAGGCCGATGCCCCCCTGCCGGCACAGGCGGTGACCGTGTACATGGCGGGCATCAATCGCTGGGTGTCCTTCGATGCGGTGCCGCAGGCCGGGACGGACACCACGAAGACGTTCTACCTGTCCAGTGGCGGCAGCGCGAACACACTGGACGGCGACGGCACACTGGTGACAACGGCGCCGGACGCCGCAGCGGTCGACACGTTCACCTATGATCCTGCCGACCCCGTGATCGCGCATGGCGGGCAGATTTCCGGCCTCGGGACAGACCAGGAGGACGGCGCCTATGACCAGCGCGGGATCGAAGCGCGCGATGACGTGCTGGTCTATACGAGCGACGTGCTGGAGGCAGACCTGCCGGTCTTCGGATTCATCCATACCGACCTGTTCGTCTCGTCGGACATGCCGGATACGGACTTTACCGTGAAACTGGTGGATGTCGCGCCGGACGGCACCGCGTGGAACATCACCGACACGATCCTGCGCATGCGCTATCGCGAGGGCATGGACAGGCCCGTGTTCATGCAGCCCGGCGAGACCTATGCGATCACACCGCCGCCGATGCTGGCAGGCAATGTGTTCCTGAAGGGCCACCGGGTGCGGGTGGAAGTTTCGTCGAGCCATTTCCCGGCCTATGCGCGCAACCTGAACACCGCGGGCGACCCGTACACGACGACCGAAACGGCAGTGGCGACGAACAGGGTGCATCACGGGCCTGCGATGCTGTCGCGGATCGACCTGCCAGTGGTGGACCTGACGAACAATTGAGGGGCTGAAAATGACTGAGGGACTGACGGACGACCGAAGGGCCGCATGGAAGGCGATTGCGATCTTCATGGCGCTGATGCTGGCGCTGAGCGCGGTATTCGACACGCTGATGGCGCAGCGCGGAGGGATGAGCCTGTTGCTGGTGAGCGGCATCATGTGGAGCCCCGGCATTGCGGCGCTGCTGACCTGCCTGATCCTGAAGCGGCCGATTGCCAGCCTGCCCTGGCGCTGGGGCGAGTGGCGCTGGAACTGGCTGGCCTGGGCATTGCCGATTGGCTACGGCCTGGTGATGTATGTACCGGTCTGGGGCCTGGGGCTGGGCGGCAGCGGGTTCCCGAATGCCGAAACACTGGCGGATTTCTCCAGCCAGATCGTGAGCGGGGAGACGAACATCGCGGCAGTGGTGTTCTGCGTGGTCCTGATGGGCACGCTGGGCGTGGTGGCATCGGCGGCGCGGGCGCTGGGCGAGGAAATCGGCTGGCGCGGCTTCCTGGTGTGGGAGATGCGCAAGGTGATGCCGTTCTGGGCCGTGGGCCTTCTCTCCGGCCTGATCTGGGCGGTGTGGCACTGGCCGGGCATCCTGTTCACCGACTACAATGCCGGCACGGGCAATTTCACATTGCAAATGGTGCTGTTCACCCTGTCCATCGTGCCGATGGGGATTGTCTATGCCTACTTGGCGTTCCGGTCGAACAGCCTGTGGCCGGCGGTGATCCTGCATGCGAGCCACAACCTGTTCCTGCAGCGCATCTTCACGCCGCTGACCGTCGAGGGCGAGGGCACGCATATGTATATCGACGAGTTCGGCATCCTGCTGCCGATCGTGAGCGTGGTGCTGGCGGCGTATTTCTATTGGCGGGCCAGGAGGGACGGGATCGCCTGACATGGGCTACCTCTCCCGGCGGCAGGCGTTCCCAAGGCCGGAAGCCGGGTCTACAAATCGGGCAAAAGATAATCCCGAGGAGAGAAACCCATGCAGATCAGCAAATCCACACCCGTTGTCGTCACCGGCGGCGCATCCGGCCTTGGCCAGGCCACGGCGGAAGCCTTTGCCAAGGCGGGCGCGCCGGTCGCGATTTTCGACATCAACCAGGAGAAGGGCGAGGCGGTTGCCAAGGCGATTGGCGGCCTGTTCTGCAATGTGAACATCCTGGACGAGCAGTCGGTGCTCGATGGCTTCGAGAAGGCCCGCGCGGCCCACGGGCAGGAGCGCGTGACCGTGCACTGCGCGATGACCGCCAAGGGCGGCAAGACACTGCGCTTCGACAAGGCCAGCCACGGCTTCAAACGCCTGCCGACCGAGGATTACGAATTCGGCGTGCAGGGCGTGCTGGTTGCGTCCTACCGGGTCGCGTCGATCTCGGCGCTGGGCATGGCGAATGCCGAACCGATCACCGAGGATGGCGAACGCGGCGTAATCACGCTGACGGCGTCGGTTGCCGCGATGGACGCGCAGATCGGCCAGGTTGTGTACGGGTCTGCCAAGGCCGGCGTGAACGGGCTGGTGCTGCCGCTGGCACGCGACCTGATGGACCTGGGCATCCGGGTGAACTCGATCATGCCGGGCATTTTCGCCACGCCGCTGATGCTGGGCGCGCCGCAGAACGTGCTGGACAGCCTTGCCGCGTCGGTGCCCTTCCCCAAGCGGCTCGGCAATCCGGAGGAGTTCGCCTCTCTGGCCATGCAGTTTGCCACCAATGGCTATTTCAACGGCCAGACGATCCGCCTCGATGGCGCGATCCGGATGGCACCGCGCTGAGCGGTCCCGGGATACCGGCAGATCACGGTTTGATGCTTTGCTGCCCCGGCGGCAAGGCATTACAGTCGACCAAAACAATAATCAGGGAGAGACAATACTGTGCCAAAGGCTTTTGACTGGAATTTCGGGGATATGCTGGATGCGCTGGGCGAGGTGCTGGGTGAGGACGCCCCGGCCCTGATCCACGGCGACCGGGTGGTCTCGTGGCCCGAGATGACGGCGCGGTCGAACCGGCTGGCGCGGAACCTGCGCGAGATGGGCGCTAAGACCGGCGACAAGGCCGGCTTCTACCTGCGCAACCAGCCGGAATATACCGAAGCGCTGGCCGCCTGCTTCAAGGGCCGCCTGACCCATGTGAACGTCAATTACCGCTATCTCGACGACGAGCTGGTCTACATTTTCGACAATTCGGATTCCACGGTCGTGTTCTACGACGTGGAGTTCATCGAGCAGGTGGAGCGCGTGCGGACGCGCCTGCCGGACGTGGTGGCCTGGGTGCAGATTGGCGGCGCCAGCGTGCCGGACTTTGCGGTGGCCTACGAAGACCTCGCCACAAGGGGCGACGCCGCGCCGCTGGGCATCGAGCGGTCGGGCGACGACATGCTGTTCCTCTATACCGGCGGGACGACGGGCATGCCCAAGGGCGTGATGTGGTCTCACGCCATCTGGCGGCAGGCCGGCATGGAAGGCGTGGCCAAGGCTGGCGGCCCGGTGCCGAAGGACCTGGCCGAGCATGTTGCCAATGCGCTGGAACTGGGCCGGCATGCGCGGCTCATTCCCGCCTGCCCGCTGATGCACGGGACCGGCCTGTTCACGGCGATGGGCGTGATCCTGAATGGCGGCGCCATCGTGACGCTGACGGAGAACAAGAATTTCAGCCCGCAGAACCTGTGGGAGACGGTCGAGAAGAACGGCGTGACCAATATGGCCATTGTCGGGGACGCGTTCGGCAAGCCGATGCTGAAGGAACTGGACGAGAACCCCGGCAAGTATGACCTCTCCACGGTTGTCGGCATCGTTTCGTCTGGCGTGATGTGGTCGGTCGAGGTCAAGCGCGGCCTGCTGAAGCACATGCCGCAGGCGGCGATGATGGACAGTTTCGGCGCATCGGAAGCGGTCGGCTTCGGCTCGTCAGCGATGACCGCCGATGGCGAGGTGAAGACGTCGAAATTCGAACTCGGCCCGAACTGCAAGGTGTTCACCGAGGACCATCGCGAGATCCTGCCGGGCAGCGGCGAATCCGGTTTCGTGGCACGCGGTGGCGCGGTGCCGCTCGGCTATTACAAGGACCCCGAGAAAACGGCCAAGACCTTCCCGACCATCAATGGCATTCGCTATTCCATCCCGGGCGACTGGTGCACGGTGGAGGCCGACGGCTCGATGACGCTGCTGGGCCGCGGATCGAACTGCATCAACACGGCGGGCGAGAAAGTCTATCCGGAAGAAGTGGAAGAGGCGCTGAAGCTGCACGACGCGGTGCGTGACGCGCTGGTGGTCGGCCTGCCCGACGACAAGTGGGGCCAGGCGGTGACGGCGGTTGTCTCACTGGACGGCGAGGTGTCGGAAGACGAGCTGCGCGCCTTCGTGGCGACCAAGATAGCCCGGTTCAAATCGCCCAAGCGCGTGTTCTTCATGCCCGACCTTGGCCGCGCGGTGAACGGCAAGGCGGACTACAAGACGATCAAGGCGTTTGCGCTGGAACAGGCCGGAAAAGCCTAGCGGAGGCAAAGCGGCAACTGCCCAGGGGCTCGCATGACCAAATTCCTGTTCCTTGTTCTGTCGGTGGCCTTCATTTCGGCATGTACCGTCGGACAAGCCACGCCCTATCGCGCGGAATACGATTCCGTTTGGTCGGGCTATGGTAGTCGGGTCACGGATCTCGGCGGCAACAGGTATGAAATCTACAATCACGCCAGCCCGATTACGCCAGCGAACGTTCCCGGGGAGCACAACATGCTGCGCGCGGCCCAGCTCGCGATCGAAAAAGGATTCGATTTCTTCGAAATAGAAAGCAACGATAACAAGACTGATCTGGTACGGGCTGGCTCAGCCGGAACGTTTGGTCGCCCTGCAGCCAGGCTCGTCGTGAAACTGGCACGAACACAGGAACCAGGTGCCGATGCCCATGACGCCAACGCCGTTGCCGAACGGCTCGGGAAGAAATACTTGAAGAACTGAATGCCGAAAGGCGGCACCACCATGACCAAGTCGTCCAAACCGAACGGCCCGCTGCACGGCCTGAAAGTCGTCGAGATGGGGCAACTCATCGCGGGGCCATTCTGCGGGCAGCTGCTGGGCGACATGGGTGCCGAAGTGGTGAAGATCGAGCCGCCCGGCAAGGGCGACCCGATGCGCGAATGGGGACAGGGCGACCGGCCCGCCTGGTGGCGCGTAATCGGGCGCAACAAGTATTCGGTGGCGGTCGACCTGCGCACCGACGAGGGCCAGCAACTGGCACGCGACCTGATCGGAAAGGCCGATGTGCTGGTCGAGAATTTCCGCCCGGGGGCACTGGAAAAGTGGAACCTTGATCCACTGGCACTGCGCGAAGCCAACCCGGGCCTGATCGTGGCGCGCATGTCAGGCTACGGCCAGACGGGCCCCTATGCGGACCGGCCGGGATTCGGCCTGATCGGCGAAGGGTTCGGCGGCTTGCGCGGCATTGTCGGCGATCCGGACCGGATGCCACTGCGCGTCGGGATATCCATCGGGGACACGCTGGCGGCGACCTATGGCTGCATGGGCGTCCTGGCGGCGCTGCACCACCGCGACAAGACCGGCGATGGCCAGGTCATCGATGTCGCGCTGTATGAAAGCGTGCTGCAGGTGATGGAGAGCTATGTCGCGGATTATTCGACGTCCGGCTTCATGCGAACGCGCACCGGGGCGATCCTGCCGAAGATTGCGCCGTCGAACGCCTATCCGTGCAAGGATGGCGAGTTCCTGATCGGCGGCAACCAGGACCCGATCTTCCGGCGCCTGTGCGACGCGATGGGGCGTGAAGACCTTGTGAGAGATCCGCGCTTTGCAACGCACCTGGCGCGCGGCGAACACCAGGCGGAGCTGGACGAGATCGTCAGCGACTGGACCCGCACGCTGACCGTGGCGGAGCTGGAGGCGCTGCTGCTGGCACATTCCGTCCCGTCCGGGCGGATCTACACCGCCGCGGACATGGTGGCCGACCCGCACTATGCGGCGCGCGAATCCATCGTGACCGTGGACGACCCGGAAATGGGGCCGGTCAAGATGCAGGGCACGTTCCCGAAATTCTCGGCGACGCCGGGCTCGATCCGCAAGACGGCACCGCAACGGGTGGGCGAGGATACGGCAGCGATCCTCGAGCGCTGGCTGGGCCGGCCGGCCTAGGCTGGCACGGGCGGGCCCGGAAATTTGGCGGACGCGGCGATGGCTTCGTCCGGCATTTTCAGAAGGGCCTGGTACATTTCCGGTGGATAGACCATGTGCGGCTGGGCCGGGTCGTAGGCTGGCTGGGGTTCATTGCCCTGCCCCGCATATGGCGCGGGTGCCTTGTAGGCTTCGGCCTCCTCGGCCGAGATGCCGGCCTTTTCCAGCACGGCCGGATCAATCCACTGTTTCGGATCAACCGTGGTCACCGGGGCAGCCACTTCCAGCGTGAGCTGGTCCGGCCCGGCAAAATAGATCGACTTGCAGAAACCGTGGTCGAGCGGGCCGATGACATTGACGCCGTGGCTGCGGATACGGTCGCGCATGGCCAGCAGGCCGGCTTCATCGTCGGCGCGGAAGGCAAGGTGCTGCATCGTGCCGGCCGCACTGGGCAGGGCGCCATTGCCGGCATGCGTGACACCGAGCGTGACGGGGATCTTGTCGACATCGGGCAACTGGACGATCGAGAAGAAGCTGTGATCGTTCATGCGCAGGAAGGCGTGCAGCCCGCCCGGCACGCCGTGCATGTCGAACAGGGCGACGAGCGGGAAATTCATCACCTCCGAGAAGTAGGCAATATGCGCCTTGATGTCGGATGCCATGATCGCGATGTGATGTATGCCGCTCGGTTGCGGCCGGGACTGCTGGGTCATTCCGCGGGCCTTTCCTGCTTTCCCCTGATCATTCTTTCGGCAAGTATGCGCCTGAGAAAAAACAAGGGCAAGGAACGCAGGATGGCTATCGTAAGGGAACCCTATGGATTCATGAATGCAGACGGCGGACGGCTGAAGGAAACCTATGGCGGCCCGCCAGGCAAGGTGTTCGTCGAATGCATGCGCATCCGTCCGGACAATGTGGAGTCCACGACCGCCATCGTGTTCAGCCATCCGATCGGCGGCGGCAGCTTCCTGCCGCTCGTGTCGGCGCTGGCGCGGGCCGGCCATCACGTGATCTATTGCAACCCGCGCTACCGGGGCAATGACACCGCCCTGATCATGGAAAAGTGCGTTCTGGACCTTGGCGGGTGCATCGCCGACGCGAAGACGCGGTTCGGCTATGAGAAGATCGTGCTGGGGGGATGGTCTGGCGGTGGCTCGCTGTCGCTGTTCTACCAGGACCAGGCCGAGCATCCGACGATCACCGAAACGCCCGCCGGTGACAGCGTGGACCTGGCCGGCGCGGGCCTGATTCCGGCAGACGCGATCCTGCTGCTGGCTGCGCATGTCAGCCGGTCGACGACGATGACGGAATGGCTGGACCCGTCCATCCTGGACGAGGACCGGCCGTTCGACCGCGACCCGGAGCTGGACATCCATGCCGCGGACTGTCCGCACCAGCCGCCCTATTCGGCAGAATTCGTGGAACAGTTCCGCGCGGCGCAGGTGGCCCGCAACCGGCGGATCACGGCGCGGGCGCTCGAGCAGCTGGCGGAGATCAGGGCGAGCGCCGAGCCAGACGGCGAACGCTGCTTCGTGGTGCAGGGCACGATGTGCGACGTGCGCTGGCTGGACCCGGCGCAGGACCCGTCCGACCGCAGGCCCGGCACCTGCTATCTCGGCGACCCGCGCATTGCCAATGACGGGCCGGTGGGCCTGGCGCGGTTCACGACGCTGCGCTCGTGGCTGTCACAGTGGAGCCTCGACGAGAGCCGCGCGGACGGTGTCGGCAATGCATCGCGCGTGTCGTGCCCGGTGCTGGTGATCAGCAATTCGGCCGACCTGGCCTGCACGCCGAGCCATGCGCAGCGGCTGTACGCGGCGGTGGCGTCGGAGGACAAGCAGATCGAGACGATCAAGGGCGCCGACCACTATTATATCGAGCGGCCGGACCTGTTGCCCGCAGCGGTGAAGACCGTGTCCGACTGGATGCGTGCGCGGCGCCTGTTCGGTGCACCGGCCCCGCAGGGCTAGCCGATGAACAGGGCGGCCCGCAGGGTGTAGGCCACGGCGGCGACGACCAGTACGGACACCAGCGCGATGCCCACGAACCAGGCGAGGCGCTTCAGCAGCGGCCCTTCCGGCTGGCCGTCAGGCAGGGGTTCGACCGGGCGGAAGACCGGATCAGGCATGGTAGCCGTCACCGGGCTTCACCTTGCCCCAGAACAGTCTGTACACGAACGCCGTATAGACGAGGATGATCGGCAGCATGATCGCCGCCCCGACCAGGAGCAGCCCCAGCGCATTGTCGCGGGCCGCCGCATCCCACACCGTGTATTCGAACGGCACGATATAGGGATAGAGGCTGATGCCGACGCCGAAATAGCCGCTGATGAAGATACCGACCGCCAGCAGGTAGGGGCGCCAGTCAGGCGCCGCATTCTGGCCCGGCGTCATCGACAGGTCGCGCCACAGCCAGGCGCAGAGAACCATGCCGACAACCGGCACCGGCGCCAGAGGCAGCAGCCGCGCGAAATCGATATGCGCCATCGAGAAGCCCCAGCGGTCGCCGATCGAAGCGTCGATGGACAGGGTTGCGAGGCTGACGGCCAGGAAGCAGATGGCGACGCCGACCAGCGCGATGCGGGCCCAGTTGCGGGCACGCAGGTACAGGTCGCCTTCGGTCTTGAGCACCAGCCAGCAGGCGCCAAGCAGGATGTAACCGATGATGACCGAGACCCCCACGAGAACGCTGAACGGGGTCAGCCAGTCGAACGCGCCGCCGGCAAAGGCGCCGCCCTCGACGGTGATGCCCTGGATCATGGCGCCCAGCATCAGGCCCTGCGCGAAGGCGGCCGTGGCAGACCCGCCGAAGAAGGCCCCGTTCCAGAACTTGCGGGTCGTCGGGCGCACGGCCTTGTGCCGGAACTCGAATGCGACGCCGCGGAAGATCAGCGCCGCCAGCATGATCAGGACCGGCAGGTAGAAGGCCGGCATGATGATGGCATAGGCCTTTGGGAAAGCGGCAAACAGGCCGCCCCCGCCAATGATCAGCCAGGTCTCGTTGCCATCCCAGACCGGTTCGATCGTCGCCGTCATCAGGTTGCGCTCTTCATCGCTGCGCGCGACGTTGGTGAGCATGCCGACGCCGAGGTCGAACCCGTCGAGCAGGACGTACATCATCACGCCAACGGCAAGGATAAAGGCCCAGATGAGAGGAAGGTCGAGTGCCATGGGGTCGCTCCTATTCCACTGCCACGATGTCGTCGCTGGTTTCGGCAGGATCGTCGACCGCGCCGAGCGGTGAACCGGGCGCCCGGCGATCCTTCTGGCCTGGCGGATCGTCGTCGAAGCCGCGCGTGGCGATGCGGGCCATGTAGACGGTGCCGGCGGTGAAGATGATCGCATAGGTGACCATGAAGACGAGGAGCGAGGTGGCGACCTGCCCGGCCGAGATCGGCGAGACGCTGTCGACCGTGCGCAGGGCGCCGTACACCGTGTAGGGCTGGCGGCCGACCTCGGCCACGATCCAGCCCGTGATCACCGCGATGAATCCCAGCATGCCGCCGGGCACGGCAAGCCAGTGGAACAGGCCGGGATGGTCGAGCCGCTTGCGCCACCAGAGGACACAGCCCCAGACACCGAGGCCGAGCATGCCGAGGCCGGCACCAACCATGATGCGGAATGAATAGAAGACCAGCCACAGGGGCGGCCTGTCCTCGCGGGCAAAGGCATCAAGGCCCTTGAGGTCTTCGCCCTTGGGCGCACTGGCAAACAGGTAGGGCGAGGTACCCGGAATGGTGATGCCGGAATGGCCGCATTCGGTGTCGGACGGCCAGGCGATCAGCATCGTGCCCTGCACGGGCGCGCTTTCGCACCAGCCCTCAGCCACGGCGATCTTGGCCGGCTGGTATTCATGCGCGATTTCACCGGACTGGTGGCCGACGAGGATCTGGATCGGCAGGAGAAGGGTCAGCGTGCCGGCGGCCATGCGCATCTGCCAGCGCGTCGGCTCGGTCAGGCGTCCGCGGATCACCTGCCAGGCACCTGCCGCCAGGACGACGGCCGCGGTGGTGATATAGGCGGCCAGCAGCATGTGGCCCAGACGGGTCGGCAGGCTGGGGTTGAAGATGACCTCGATCCAGTTGGTCGCGTAGAAATTGCCGGTAGCCGGATCAACCGCGAACCCTGTTGGGGTCTGCATCCAGCTGTTGGCCGAGATGATCCAGAAGGCCGACAGCGTGGTGCCGATGGCGACGGCGCAGGTTGCCGCGAAGTGGAGCTTGCGGCCGACCTTGTTCCAGCCGAACAGCATGACTCCGAGGAAGGTGGCTTCGAGGAAGAAGGCGGTCAGCACTTCAAAGGCCAGCATCGGCCCCATGACGCTGCCGGTGATCTCGGAGAACACGCTCCAGTTCGTGCCGAACTGGTAGCTCATGACAATGCCTGTGACGACGCCCATGGCAAAGGCGAGCGCGAAGATCTTCACCCAGTGGAGGTAGAGCCGCTTGAACGTCTCATGGCCTGTCTTCAGCCAGAGGCCCTCGCAGACCGCGAGAAACGCGGCGAGGCCGATGGTGAAGGCCGGAAACATGATGTGGAAGGCGATAACGAACCCGAACTGGATGCGCGAAAGCAGGAGGGCGTCAAATTCCATCGGTACCGAATCCCCGTGGCCGAGTCATCCACTCCGGATACCACAATTTGGCAGAACTTGGCACAGTGACGTTGTCGCGCGCCAACTTGCCTCAAGTGGCGCGGCGCCGCAGCGAGCGAAACACCGCGTCTGCCCGCGCGGCGATGTGGCCGTCCGACTTGACCAGCCGGGCACGGACATGGACGAGATCGCCATCAATCGCGGTCACTTCAGGATGCGCCTCGAGCCAGGTGCCTTCGGGCACGATGTCCATGAATTCGAGAGTCAGCTTGATGGTGACGGACATGCGGCCCGTGGCGCTCCAGACGGCCCAGGCGAGCGCGCTGTCTGAAAAGGCGGACGCCATGCCGCCATGCAGGAAGCCCATGCCGTTGCAGTGGCGGTCGAGCACCCACATGCCTGTTCGGATGTCGCCCCTGGCGCTGGCGCGGTAGGTGGGGCCATTGTGCAGGGTGAACTTGCCGCGCGACGGGTTCGGCGCGAACCCGGCAGGCGGCGGCTTCAGTGCGCCTTGCGGCTCATTCACCGAGGTTTCCGAAGATCGCGTGCTTGACGGTGTCGCCGGGTTCGATGCCCAGCGCTTCGCTGCGCCCGCCATTCAGTTCCAGCACGCCCTTGACGGGCACGCCGGGGCCGATCGTGCGCAGCGAGCCGGGCACGGCATTCCGGGCGATGGCGATGATCTTGCCGTCGGAATCGAGGAACAGCATGTCGAGCGGGATCAGCGTGTTCTTCATCCACATGCTGGCTTCACGCGGCTGGCCGAAATCGAAGATCATGCCGGCATTCGGCGCCATTTCGGCCCGATCCATCAGGCCGGTGCGGATCTCGTCCGGCTCGTTCGCCAGTTCGACCGTGAACTTGTGGATCGAGTCGCCGGTATCGATGACCAACGGGCCGGTCTCGAGCTGCGCGAAAGCCGCTGGCACAAGGCACAGCAGGGCGGCGAAGAAGCTGATAATCAAACGGTTCATGCGAATTTGTTTAGCCGGGCCGAAGCGGACCGGCAAGCGCTGTTGGCTGTTGCCGTATCAGTGCGGTTTGACGAGGCTCACATGCTCGCCCTTGGAGCCGTTCTCGATCACGACCTCGAGTTCCGTGCCGGGCTCGATATCATCATAGCCAGCCTTTCGCAGGACCACCGCGTGGACGAAAATGTCGACATCGACCCCGGGACGCTGGACAAAGCCATACCCGCGCGTGCGGTTGAACCACTTCAACGTGACCGGCGCGTAGGTGATATCATGGCCCTTTTCGCGGGCCACGACGGCGCGCGGACGCTCCATCTCGATGATATTGGCGGTCTGCCAGCCGCGGTCACGCTGGACAGCGTCACACACGATGCGGGCATCCTCGTCGGCATAGGATTCGCCATAGTCACGCAGGCACGAGACGTGCAGCATGACATCGCCTGTCAGCGAGGCATCGGACGTCGACTCCGCAACGATGAACCCATAGCCCTTGGCGCTGTCGAACCACTTCACGTGGCCGATTACACGGACTACAGGCTCAGGCTCAGCCTCCGGCATGTCTGATTCGGTTTTAGCCACAGCTCTGTTCATCAACCCAAATTCCCCAAGGGCGTAACCTAAAATGTGATGGCACGCTTGTCACGCGATCTTCACACGAAAAGCACGAAACTTCAGCCCTTGTGGACTAAGCCATTGATCAAGCTGGAGAAAAAACCTGGTTGCCCCGAGAAGGCTGGGTCCTCTGCCATGACCGGGCCCGGATGGCTCTCGACCCGCAATCACGAGTCAGTCAGGTTCGACCTGTTTCCCGCCCAGGGAAAGCCCGCCATCCTTCGGACACGATTTGCAGGACGTGGCGCAACCTGTAATCAACCGGACTTGTGGCAACCGGCGACGAGTGACTATAGGCGATTGATAATCCTAGAGAATAAATGGTGCACAGATGAAACCCATACGCGATGCGAGCCAGGTCGGCATTCGCCTGCATGACAGCAATGCTGACGTCATCGAAGGCGCCCTTCGAGACAGGTTTGCGGCGATGCAGGTCACCCGGACGCCGCTCGCGCCTTCGTACGATCTGAGGATATTGGTCACGTTCCGTCCGCCCGAAGATGAAGACATCGCTTCCTACGACTGGATTCACTCGACCGGCGCGGGTGTCGACGCAATCTGCCGCCGCCTGGGAACCACACAGCACCCGCCGATCGTGACCCGAACCATCGGGACAATGCCGAAGCAGATCGGTGAATACTGCCTCGCCTACATTCTGGAAGACGCACAAAGGCTGGCGCAACGCCGGAGCCAGCAGGCCCGGAAATTGTGGGACCGGACCGCGTCGGCACCGACCTATTGCTTTGACAAGCAGGTTGCCATTCTTGGCACTGGCGAAATCGGCCAGGGCATAGCCAGCACCCTTTCCTCGGTCGGCATCAGGACCATCGGCTTTTCACGCTCAGGCAATCGCGCCACCGGCTTCGATGCCGTCCATACGCTGGACGACCTGAATGCGTTGCGCCATGTGGACGCCGTGGTTTCGGCCCTGCCCGCGACGGCAGCGACGGACCAGTTGCTGAACGAGACTGTCTTCTCGCAGCTGAAGCATGCGCTGCTCATCAATGTGGGGCGCGGGTCCACGCTCAACGAAGACGCCCTCCTGCGGGCCCTGGACAGCGGATGTGTGCGTCGCGCCGTGCTTGATGTCTTTCGCCAGGAGCCGCTTCCGCCGGAACACCGGTTCTGGACGCATGACCGCGTCACCGTCACGCCACACGTTTCCGGCCTGACGCAGCCAACCGATGCCGCGTCAACCTTGTGCACGCTGCTGGACGAGGTTCTGCGGGTCCATCAGCTCCCTGACTCGATGGTCACCGTGTCCCTCGGCTATTAGGCATCACATACGGTTCAGGACGCCCGGGAACTGCTCGAGCAGGGCATTTTCCATCGCGGCAAGATCCTTGTTCGAAAACGAGATCTCGACTTCCCGTTTCAGCCATTCGGAAAACCTGGGCTGCGCCTGCTTAGTCATCAGGCCGCACGCATCGACAAGCAGGGGCGTTCCCCTGAATGCAAACTCGAGGTTTGTCTGGGTGGTGTTGTCATCAAGGTACTGCTTGCACGTAATGCCGTCCGTGATTGCGACGTCTGCGGCATTGTTTTCGACCAGATGAAAAATGTCCGATACTTCATCGGTTTGCATGACGGTGAGCTGGCTCTCATCAATCCCGAAATCCAGAATTGCCGTACTGCCTATCTCGCCGCTGACCGTCACGATCCGGACGTCGTGATCCCGAATACCGCTCATCGTCAGGAGCCGCTCATCGCCACTTCGGCACAGGCCATTGAGCGACAGCGTGTGACGCAGAAGCGCGAAGTCGGCCTTTCGGACACGCTGGGAATTTCGAATGAGGCAGGCGATGACATCGACCTTGTCACCATTGAGCAGGTCAAAAGCCTTGTCATTGCGAGCCGGGCAGTATTCGACATCGAGCCCAAGCCGATTGCCGATGTCATCGAAAACGGCCTTGTACAGGCCTGAATAGGTCCACGCGCCCTTGCCAAGGCGGTCATAGTCGGCAAGCGGCGGAAACGGTATGACGCCAACCTTCAACCTGTTTGCGCCCAGAACCGTCTCAAGTTTTGACTGGCGGCCCTTTTGCTTCTTTTTCTTGTCGTTCCGGTATTCCTTCCATTGTTTCCGAATTTGCGGCCACCCCACGATCAGACTGATCAAGGCGACAATAATCGTAACAATAACTTCCATGGCACTCCCCCTGCCCTGTTTCGGATGTGCCTACGTCATGCTGATGCAGGCCATCATTTCCATGTTGTGAAATTCCCCCGCGTAGAATCTGGCGTCTCTCAGCTTGCCCTCAACCTCGAACCCCGACTTCTCGTAAAGGTGTCTGGCGCCAGCGTTGCGTTCGATCACCAGCAGCTCAAACCGGTGAGCATCCAACTCAGAAAATACGTGATTCTTGAGAAGGTCCAGAAATCCGAAGCCCAGCCCCTGGCCGCGCAGCTCCTTCGGGCCGATGATGAACTTCTCCAATCGGCATGACCTGTGGACGGGATCAATGGATGCAATCTCTGCATATCCGGCGAGGTCGCCTTTGTCCGAAACCAGCGCCCACGCCTCCTTGTTGGCCACGTTCTCGACGCCTGAATCCCAGTACTGGCGCAATTCCTCGGGGCCGGCCGACTGCTGAATCACATTGCCGGCCCAATTTTGGACTTCCTCTTCGGACTGGCACCAGCTTCTCGCCGTTGTCAGTGCTTCGAAGGTCGCTTTTTGCAGTTTCAAAGGCTCTATCCTCAAGGTCCGGGGGAATCAGGGCACAGCTTTCCTGTATCGCGCGGATTATCAAATCCCTTTTTGCATCGAAATTCCGGTTTTCCCTCAACCCACATTAGCGGCGCAACGGCTGGGCCGCCAGTCGCGCACCCTCACCTGATGCCACCGATGCCGCTGCTGCAGTGGCGCAGCATCCGCTTTTCATCACATCGCAGGCCCAGTGCCAAACGACGAGGCCGCCGGGAGGCGCCCGCCTCCCAACCCATTGGATTGTATTGTTATGGCTGTTCGGAATTCCGCTGCAGGCGAAACAATTGCGCGACGATTTCTGAGGAAAACAAAGCGGTGGCAGTCCCTAGGGGAGTCGAACCCCTCTTTTCAGGTTGAAAACCTGACGTCCTAACCGATAGACGAAGGGACCGCACCGGCTTTGCGAAGAGGCGATATAGCGGCTGTTTCAGACTTGGGCAACCCGCATCTGGTCGGCGACCTGCAGATAAGTCATGCCGGCGCGGCATCGGCCACATCAAGCTGCACGCGGCGCCGGCCATTCCATTCGTCGGCCTTCAGCCGCCCCGCGACATGCACCCGGCCGCCCTGCCCCAGGACATGGCCAAGAGGGGCGTCGGCGCTGCGCCAGGCGATGCATTCGATGCGGCCGCTGGCGTCTTCCGCGATGAAGCGCAAATGGTTCACGCCGACCTGCCTGACGCCCGTGACATGCACAGATTGCAGGGCAAAAACCGGTTCCGGCGAGCCGACACCGAAGGGGCCGATCTGGGCGATCTGGTCCACCAGGGCGGGGCTGGCAGCGCCCGGCGAGAGGACAGCATCGATTCGGAACTCGAGGGCCGCCGTGCGCTCGGCAGAGAATTGCGCCATGTGGGCGACCATCCAGGCGTCAAAGGCCGCGATCTGGGACGGCTCGAGGCTGAGGCCCCCTGCCATGGCGTGGCCGCCGCCGGAAAGGATGATGCCCTCGCGGGCAGCCGTGGAGATGGCGTCGCCGATATTGACGCCGGGCACCGACCGGCCCGAGCCCTTGGCGACCGGCCCAAGGCCTTCGCCCCAGCCGATGACGATTGTGGGCAGGTGGTAGCGGTCCTTCAGGCGGCCGGCGACGATGCCGATCACGCCCGGATGCCAGCCTTCGCCGCTGGCGACGAGAATGCCGCGCTCCGGATTGCTGGCCAGCGCCTGTTCGGCCTGGGTCATGGCCTGGTCGAGAATGGCGCTTTCGACGGCCTTGCGTTCGTCGTTGAGCGCGTGGAGGCGTTCGGCGAGATCGATCGCTTCGCGGCGATCGTCGGTGGCCAGCAGCTTGGCGGCGATCCAGGGGTCGCCCACCCTGCCCCCGGCATTGAGGCGCGGGCCAAGCATGAAGGTCGCGTGGTAGACGGTCTCGGTCTTGCCGATGCCGGCCACGTCGGCAAGGGCACGCAGGCCGGGATTCTGGTCGCGGGCCATCATCGTCAGGCCCTGGCGGACAAAGGCGCGGTTGACGCCGTGCAGCGGGGCCATGTCGCACAGCGTGCCGAGGGCGCAGAGGTCAAGCAGCGGCATGATGTCGGGCAGGCCGCCATCCGGCGCGATGCCGCGTTCGCGGGCGAGCCGGTTCAGGGCCGCAACGAAGACAAAAACGACGCCGGCCGCTGCAAGGTGGCCGCAGCCGGACGTGTCGTCAGGCCGGTTCGGATTGACCAGCGCCGCCGACGGCGGGTGCGCCCCGGACATCAGGTGGTGGTCGATCACGACAACCGGCAGGCCGATGGCCGCCGCCTCTTCCAGCGCCAGCGTCGCTGCCGCGCCGCAGTCGACGGTGATGACGAGGTCTGACCCGGTCTCCTTGAGGTGGCGGAAGGCGGCGGGTGAGGGTCCGTAGCCCTCTTCCAGCCGGTCGGGCACATAGAGGCCGAGATCCTGACCCCAGGCGCGGAAATAGCGCGCGAGGATGGCTGACGAGGTGCCGCCGTCGACGTCATAGTCGGCGAAGACCGTGACGCGCTTCTTTTCCAGGATGGCGTCGAGGATGATGGCGACGGCCTTGTCCATGTCGGCAAAACTGGACGGGTCCGGAAAGAAGTCGCGCAGGGTCGGGGCGAGATAGCTGGCCGCATGCGCGGGGTCGACGCCGCGGGTGGCGAGCAGGCGGGCGAGCAGGTCCGAGCCGCCGACACTGGGCGCGAGCCGCCGGACCAGGGCCTCGTCAGTCTCCTCCATCGTCCAGAATCGCCCGGTCGCCGAGGAATCGACGGAAAACAGGCGGGAACTGGTCTGGCGCGCGGCTTGGCCCATGCGTGGCGGTGTCCTTCGAGAGAATCAGGAAGGCCAGCTTAACACAGGGATGGGCGGGTGGTCTCGGCTTCAGGACCGCCGGTCGGAGCGCACGTAGCGGACCATGCCATCGGCAGAGGTCATCACCAGCGTGTGCGTGTGGACGCGGCCGCCACCATGCTTCACGCCATCGAGCAGGCTGCCATTGGTGACGCCGGTTGCACAGAAGACTGTATCGCCGGAGGCCAGTTCGTTCAGGGAATAGGTCTTGTCGAAGTCCGTGATCCCGACGCGGCTGGCGCGTTTGCGCTCGTCGTCATTGCGGAAGATGAGGCGACCGTACATCTGGCCGCCAACGCATTTCAGGGCAGCTGCGGCGAGGACGCCTTCAGGGGCGCCGCCGGACCCGACATAGAAGTCGACACCGGCCTGCGGGTTGGTCGTGGCGATGATGCCGGCCACGTCGCCATCGGTGATCAGGGCGATACGGGCGCCGACATCGCGCAGGCTGGCGATCGTGTCTTCATGGCGCGGCCGGTCGAGGACCATGGCGGTCATTTCCGAAACCGGCACGCCCTTGAACTTGGCGAGGGCGGTGATGTTCTCGGCGGGCGTCGCCTCGAGGTTGATGATGCCTTCCGGATAGCCGGGGCCGATGGCGACCTTGTCCATATAGGTGTCAGGTGCGTGCAGCAGGCCGCCGCGCGGCGAGATGGCAAGGACGGCCAGCGCGTTCGCCATGGCCTTGGCCGTCAGCGTGGTGCCTTCCAGCGGGTCCAGGGCGATGTCGATCTCCGGGCCGGTGCGCGTGCCGACTTCCTCGCCGATGTACAGCATGGGCGCTTCGTCGCGCTCGCCTTCGCCGATGACGACGCGGCCCTTGAAGTCGACGGCGTTGAACGCGGTGCGCATGGCATCGACGGCGGCGGCATCTGCCTTTTTCTCGTCTCCGCGACCGACTTCCCCGGCCGCAGCAATCGCGGCGAGTTCGGTGACGCGAACCATTGCGTCGGCGAGACCTGGCGTCAGAACGTTATTTTCCATGGTTTAGTATCCCCTGACACGCCAGAATCCTGTCTGGCGTAATGTTTTCTACCAATTAGCTAGCTGTTTCGATACGGATCAGACGCGGCGCGTCAATCAGCATAGTCAATTTTTCGAGCCGCACGAGGGCGGCACGCATATGGCTGCGCGGGCAGCGATGGGTGACAATCGCGACCGGGCTGGCCCCGCTGTCATCCGCCGAATCCTGCAGCAACTGGTTGACCGATACACCTTCGGCCGCGAGCGCCTCGGTCAGCGCAGCGAGTGCACCCGACTTGTCGGCAAGGCGGACGCGCAGGAAGAAAGCGGAGGTTTCGTCCCCGCTGGCGGCCACGAACGGGCGGGCCGTGTGGTGTTCGGCGCGGCCGAAGGCCGGACGGATGGCCGGCCGGAACAGTTTCGCCACATCGCCCATGACGGCGCTGGCAGTCGGCCCGGCGCCTGCCCCCGGTCCGGTCAGGGTGATCGCCCCGACGGGGTCGCCCTCGATGCGGACCGTGTTGAGCGAGCCATTGACGCGGGCAAGCGGGTGGTTTGCCGACAGGGCCATCGGTTCGACCCGGCAGACGACACCGTCCTCGGTGAGCAGGCCTTCGGCGATGAGCTTGATGCGCAGGCCAAGGCGGTCTGCGAGCTTGAGGTCCAGCAGGTCGATCTGGTCGACGCCGGAGACGCTGACCTTGGAGAAGTCGAGATCGGCGGAAAACGCGATGGCGGAGAGGATGGCGGCCTTGTGGGCCGCGTCCATGCCGGAGACGTCGAGCGTCGGGTCGGCCTCGGCATAGCCGAGCTTCTGCGCCTCTTCGAGCACCTCGTCATACGACCGGCCGGTCTGCAGCATGGTCGTCGTCAGGAAGTTGCAGGTGCCGTTGAGAATGCCGGCAACGCGGGTCACTTCCACGCCGGCAAGGCTGTCGCGCAGGACGCGCACCACGGGGATGCCGCCCGCGACAGCGGCTTCGAACAGGAGGTCGACGCCTTTTTCATCGGCCAGGGCGGCCAGCGCCATGCCATGCTTGGCCATCAGGGCCTTGTTGGCCGTGATGACATGCTTGCCGGCCTTGAGCGCGGATTCCACGGCGACCCTGGCCGGGCCGTCGGAGCCGCCGATGAGTTCGACGAATACATCGACATTCTCGTCCTGGGCCAGCGTCGCGGCGTCATCGAACCAGCGATACTTGCTGGTATCGACCGTCCGGTTGCGATTCTGGCTGCGCGCATTGACGCCGGTGATCTCGACCTGTCCGGGCAGCCGCAGGCGCTCCTGGCGCTCGACCAGTTCGATCAACCCGCAGCCGACATGGCCGAGACCTGCAATACCTATTTTCAACGGCCTCAAGACTGGCCCCTTCAATTACTGTGTGTGCGGGCAGGTGCCTAGCGGGTTTGCCGCGCCGGGGGAAGGCCCCCCGCCCCGGTTCCCCGGTCTGGCGGGTGCTGGTGCACAGGATCGGACACCGCGCCGGCCCGTGGTGGCGGGGCGCGGCAGCGGTGGGTCTTGCTGTGGTTTTTACCGCAGGATCAGGCCTGAACCTCCGTCGCCACTAAGCGTTTGGCGATTGTCGCCTTGAAGACGAAGTAGCAGAAATAGCCGACGCCGACACTGAACACGATGTCTCCGGGCACGCGCATCCACACGAGGCCCTCCATGAGGGGACTGTGCATGAATTCGGCCGTGCGGGCGTAGGCATAGCCGTGTTCCACGCTGGCATAGGTCTGCCAGATGCCCTGGGGCAGGAGTGACAGGAATGTCATCATGCCCAGGCCGATATTGAGCGACCAGAACGCAATTTTCAGGAGCTTGTGGTTCCACTGCCTGACATCGGTGAGGCCGCGCAGGCAATAGAGCATCAGGCCAAGCCCCAGCATGCCGTAGACGCCGAACAGGGCCGCGTGGCCGTGATTGGCCGTCGTGTTCAGGCCTTGCATGTAATAGAGCGCAATCGGCGGATTGATCAGGAAGCCGAACAGGCCTGCCCCGACCAGGTTCCAGAACAGAACTGCGGCAAAGAACATGAACGGCCAGCGGTAATTCTCTTCCCACGCGCGCTCGTGTTCGATCTTGGCCCGGCTGTAGGCCTCAAACCCGACGACCAGGAGCGGAACGACTTCCAGGGCCGAGATGGCCGCGCCGACCGCGATCACCGATGTCGGCGTGCCACTGAAATAGAGGTGGTGGAACGTGCCCAGCACCCCGCCGAACAGGAAGATGATCGTCGCGAACAGGACCATGACGGTGGCTGTCATGCTGCGCAGCAATCCCATGCGAACGAGGAGCAGCGAGATGATTGCCGTGGCGAAGACCTCGAAGATGCCCTCGACCCACAGATGCACCACCCACCAGCGCCAGTATTCCATGATCGAAATATGCGTATGTTCGCCCCACAGCAGGCCGGCCGCATACAGGAGGCCGATGGCAATCGCCGAAATCAGGACAAGGAAGATCAGTGAACGGTTCTTTTCGCGGGTGAGGACCGGCCAGAGGGCGCGCAGGACCAGCGCCACCCACAGGAACAGGCCGATGGTCAGATAGATCTGCCAGAACCGGCCAAGGTCGACATATTCATAGCCCTGGTGGCCGAACCAGAAATTGGCCGTCAGGTTGTCGAAGAACCGGTGCACGGCGGCCCATTGCCCGGCGAACGAGCCGACCACGATGACGAACAGGCTGCCGAACAGGAAATTGACGCCAAGTGTCTGGAACTTGGGATCCTTGCCTGCCAGCATCGGCCCGACATACAGCCCGGTCGCCAGCCATGCCGTGGCAATCCAGAGCACGGCAAGCTGGGTGTGCCACGTGCGGGTGACCGCATATGGCAGGTAGTCGGCAAATGGCAGGCCGTACAGGCCCTGCCCTTCAACCGCATAGTGCGCCGTGAGAATGCCCAGCAGGACCTGCGCGGCAAACATGGCGCAGACGAGCCAGAAATACTTGGCGGTTGCCCGCATGGACGGCGTGATCGTGGCCGAGTCCATGATGTCGTGTTCGGCAAAGCCGGTTTCGGGTTCCTGATCGGCGTCCCATACGGTGAATTGCTTGGCATAATACCAGACCAGCGCGCCGACCCCGGCGAGCAGGATGATGATCGACGCAAGGCTCCACATCAGCGTGCCGGTGGTTGGCGTGTTGCCGACCAGGGGCTCGTGCGGCCAGTTGCTGGTATAGGTGATGTCCTTGCCGGGCCGGTTGGTCGCGGCGCTCCACGATGTCCAGAAATAGAAGGCCGAGAGATCATGCGCCTCGGCTTCGGTCAGGACGGCGTTCAGCGGGAACGCATATTCGCGGCGCAGGTCGAGGGCTTCCTGGTCCGCACCGACATACAGCCTGACATAATGGGCTTCCACGGCATTGATTGCCTGCGCCCGGTTGGCGCTGACCAAAATCACGCCGGTGTCCGGGTCGTAGGTATTGCGGCGCATTTCCTGCTGCACGGCCAGCTTGTGCATGGCGCTGATCGTGTCGTCGCTGACGTTACCCGCCGCGCCGGTATCAGCCTGCCCGGAAATGGCGATCAGGGTTTCGGCTTCGCGGTGCAGCCAGTCGGCGCTCCAGTCGGGCGCAAGGTAGCCACCGTGTCCCCAGATCGAGCCTTGCTGCATGCCGCCGATCGACTGCCAGATATTCTGGCCGTTCTGAATATTGTCCTTGGTATAAAGGGTTGTTCCGTCCTCGGATATGACGGCTGACGGGATGGGCGGCTTTTCGTGGTAGATTTCCTTGCCGAGATACAAGAGCACCCCGAACATGACGACCATTCCGACGGTCAAAATGATCCAGAGCCGCTTGATCGAGAATGTTGATTTATAGGTGTCCATCCGGTTGCCCTCCCGCAATCGGCCACCCACCGGGGCGACCGCCCACCAGCATTCCTGAGCGCCAATCTGGGCGCCGTCAAGTTCCATGCATTTGATTGGCAGAAGGGGTGGCGGGCCCCGGAAAGGACCCGCGGCAGGCGGAAGGGGCGACATGTCAGCGCCCGGACCTGCCCTCAGGGAGCGCCTATTCGGCGGCGGCCGTCACCTGCTCGGTGACACCGTGCCGGGCCATGAACTTGCGGATATTTCGCGCGGCCTGGCGGATGCGTTGCTCGTTTTCGACCAGGGCGATGCGGACATGGCCGTCACCATGCTCGCCAAACCCGGCCCCCGGCGCGACGGCGACATGCGCCTCGTTCATCAGCATCAGTGCAAATTCGAGACTGCCAAGATCACGCAGCGGTTCCGGGATCGGTGCCCAGGCGAACATCGAGGCCTTGGGGCTGGGGATGGCCCAGCCGGCCCGGCCGAAGCTTTCGACCAGAACGTCGCGGCGTTGCTTGTAGATCTGGCGGAACTCGTCGACGCAATCCTGCGGGCCGTCAAGAGCGGCCACGGCAGCCACCTGGATCGGCGTGTAGGCACCATAATCGAGATAGGATTTGACCCGCGCGAGGGCCGAGATCAGCGTCTCGTTGCCTGCGACGAAGCCCATGCGCCAGCCGGCCATGGAATAGGTCTTGGACATGGTGGTGAATTCCACCGCGATGTCCTTGGCGCCGTTGACCTGGAGGATCGAGGGCGTCGGCTCCTCGAAATAGATTTCGTTATAGGCGAGGTCCGACAGGATCCAGAGATCGTGCTTTTTCGCGAACTTGACCGCGTCCTTGTAGAATTCGAGATCGCAGACGTCTGCTGTCGGGTTGGACGGATAGCAGAGCACCATCGCGGTGGGCGGCGGCACGCAGTGTTTCACGGCCTTTTCGAGGTTGCGCAGGTAGTCTTCCGGCGACGGCGCGGGCACGGCGCGGATCGAGGCGCCGGCGATGATGAAGCCGAACGAGTGCAGCGGATAGGACGGGTCGGGCGACAGGATGACATCGCCCGGGGCGGAAATCGCCTGGGCGAGGTTGGCAAAGCCTTCCTTGGAGCCGAGCGTGACGATGACTTCCCGGTCCTTGTCGAGCGAAACGCCGAACCGGCGCTTGTAATAGTCGGTCACGGCGCGGCGCAGGCCGGGAATGCCGCGCGAGGCGGAATAGCCGTTGACGTCTGGTCGGCGAGCGGTTTCGACCAGCTTGTCGACGATGTGCGTCGGGGTCGGCATGTCGGGGTTGCCCATGCCGAGGTCGATGATGTCGGCGCCCTCAGCCCGCAGGGCCGCCTTGGTGCGGTTGACCTGTTCGAACACATAAGGCGGCAGGCGGCGGATCTTGTGGAATTCGGTATTCATCTCTGGCCTTTCAGACCCTGGGTGACCCGGGGGACGTCGAAACTGTCTCGAATGGCGGCGATTTCCGCATCCGTCAGGAAATTTGACTCCATGTCGAGGCCGGCGAATTGCTGGCGGATCTCGCCGGCGACGCGCGCGATCTCGGCGCCGCCGACCGGTGGCAGCTCGGCGCGCGCATTGGCAGCGAATTCCTTGCCGAGGGCCGCCACGCGCTCTTCGCTGGCCGCGAGCGTCTTGCCCGGCTTGGCGCCGGGTGCGATCGTCGGGATATCAACAAGTTGCGGGTATCCTTCGCCGGCGATTTCGTCGCGGCGGGCATCATACCAGTCAGGTGCCTGGTTAATCGCCTGCCGAGCCTTCGAAAAGGAACTCGTGCAGCCAACTAATAGCAGACAAGACACGCCTATGAGGGGAATCGTCGTGTTTTTCATGGTTAAACTCATTAAATCACAAACATTCTGCAGGATAGTTACGCAACCATAAACAGGCGATATTGGGACCAATGAGCGGCAAAAACACAAACAAGGCTGCACTTCCCTCGCTGAAACAGTTGATGGCGACACAGAACCCCCTGCAAATGCAGGTTCTGATGGCGACGCTGGCCTTGGCCAATTCCGAGTCGAATGCACTGATCAGCGATGTGTTGAGAGGCTCCGGCCCGATCGGGACGGTATCACAAGGCGACCCGATGGGCGCCGGTGAAGCCTTCCGCGAAGTCGGCAACAGCCTTGCCCGCAACCCGACGGCATTAATGAATGCCAATATGGAACTGATGCAAGGCTGGATGCAGCTGTGGCAGGAAATGGCGACCGAGGCCCTGTCAGGCGACACGCCACCCGTGCGCGACAAGCGGTTTGCCGATCCCGAATGGGAGAACAATCCGAGCTTCAAGTTCATTCGCAAGGCCTATGAGGTCAACAGCAAGTGGCTGATGGGCCT
The DNA here is from genome assembly GCF_000685275.1 of Hyphomonas johnsonii MHS-2. Classification (GTDB taxonomy): domain Bacteria; phylum Pseudomonadota; class Alphaproteobacteria; order Caulobacterales; family Hyphomonadaceae; genus Hyphomonas; species Hyphomonas johnsonii. The sequence continues at coordinate 769,548 of NZ_ARYK01000001.1, read as the reverse complement.
GGCCGACCATGCGCCCGACATTCCCGACAATATCCACCTGCGCGCCAAGTTCTTCACCCAGCAGCTGACCGATACGCTGTCACCGACCAATTACCTGGGCACGAACCCGCAGGCCCTGCGCGCCTTCATCGAAACCGGCGGCGAGAGCGTGCTGAACGGCATCCGCCTCGCGCGGGCCGACGTGAAGAAGGCCGGCGGCAAGCTGCATATCAGCCAGACGGACGAAACGCCGTTCGAGCTGGGCAAGAACATCGCGACTGCGCCCGGCAAGGTCGTGTTCCGCAACGACCTGATCGAACTGATCCAGTACGCGCCGACGCAGGAAACCGTGTACTCGCGGCCCCTGCTGATCTTCCCGCCCTGGATCAACAAGTTCTACATCCTCGACCTGCGCGAAGAGAATTCGATGATCCGGTGGCTGGTCGACAAGGGCCTCACCGTGTTCGTCGTCTCGTGGCGGTCGGCCGACGAGGTGACCAAGGACTATACCTGGGACGATTACAGCAAGAATGGTGTCTACGCGGCTGTCGAAGCGGCGCTGCAGGCGTCCGGCTCGAAAAAGCTCAACGCAGTGGGCTATTGCATCGGCGGCACGCTGCTGTCGGGCACGCTGGCGCACATGGCCGCCAATGGCGACGACCGCGTCGCGGCGGCCACCTTCTTTGCCTCGCAATCGGATTTCGAACTGGCGGGCGACCTCAAGGTGTTCACCGACGGCCCCGGCCGCGGCTATATTGACAGTGTCATCGAAGAGAATGGCGGCGTGATGCCCGGCGCCATGATGTACGAGACGTTCAATTGGCTGCGCCCCATCGACCTCGTCTGGCGCTACGTGATCGACCAGTACATGCTGGGCAAGACACCGCGCCCGTTCGACCTGCTGTACTGGAACGCCGACCAGACCAACATCCCGGGCAAGGTGCACAAGCGCTACCTGCGGGACTGTTATTCGAAGAACAAGCTGTCGCGCGGCAAGTTCAAGCTGTTCGGCGAGAAGGTGAACCTCAAGGACGTCAAGATCCCGGTCATGGTCCAGGCCAGCCGCGACGACCATATCTGCCCGTTCGAGAGCGTCTACCGCACCGCCACCGTGTTCGGCGGCGACACCAAGTTCGTCCTGTCAGGCTCGGGCCACATTGCCGGCGTGGTCAACCACCCGGACAGCAACAAGTACCAGCACTGGACCGGCGGCGACATCACGCCGACCGGCGAGGAATGGCTGGAAACGGCCGAGGAGCATCCCGGCTCGTGGTGGCCTTACTGGTGGGACTGGCTGAAACCGAAATCCGGCTCCAGGAAGAAAGCTGCCCCGCCCAAGGACATGGGCCTTGGCGACGCGCCGGGCTCCTATGTCCGCGTGCGCCTGCAGCACATCAAGCTGCCGCTGGAATAGCCGCCAGGCCCTAGGCTTCAAGCCCCGTCCACTCGTCCAGCCCCAGCGCAATGTTGAGGTTCTGGATCGCCGCGCCGGACGCCCCCTTGCCGAGATTGTCGAGGCGGGCAACGAGACGCGCCTGCTCGTCCGAGCCGAAGACATAGAGTTCAAGCCGGTTGGTGCCGTTGCAGCCTTCCGGCTCCAGCCCGGTCAGCGCGTCGGACTCGGCCAGCGGCACGACGCGCACGAAGCGCTCGCCATCGAACGCCTCGGCCAGCGCAGCGTGCAGGTCCGCCCGTTTCGGCTTGCCCGGCAGGGCCCAGAGCGGCAGCGGCACTTCCACGATCATGCCTTGCGCGAACCGGCCGACGGCCGGCGTGAACATTGGCAGGTTGGCGAGCCGGCAATGACGCATCACTTCCGGCGGGTGCTTGTGCTTCTGCGACAGGGCATAGATGCGGAAATTGTCGCTGGTGTGATTGGGCGCATCGGCGTCCTCGAATTCGGCGATCATCGCCTTGCCGCCGCCCGAGTAGCCCGACACCGCATTGATAGTGACCGGGTGGGTGGCCGGCAGCAGGCCACGCATCACAAGCGGGCGCACCAGGGCGATGGCGCCGGTCGGATAGCAGCCGGGATTGGAGATGCGGGTGGAGGCCTGGATCGCCGCACGCTGGCCCTTGTCCATTTCGGGAAAGCCATAGGTCCAGCCAGCCGCCGTGCGGTGGGCCGTGGAGGCGTCGATGATGACCGTGTTCTTGCTGGTCACCAGCGACACGCCAAGGCGCGCGGCATCATCCGGCAGGCAGAGGATGACCGCGTCGGCCATGTTCATCAGGCGGGCGCGCTCGTCGATGTCCTTGCGCCTGGCCGGGTCGATCGAGACCAGGTCAAGATCGGCGCGCTGGCGCAGCCGGTCGGCAATCTGCAGGCCGGTCGTGCCGGCCTCGCCATCAATGAACACTTTCGGCGACATGTATGTCTCCTGCCTCAGAACAACAATTCGGGTGGACTTCCGCTGGAGCGCCAGCCGGCAGCCACAGTCCGGATCTGTCTCAAGCACCTCAGGTCGGCAATGTCCAATAATTCACACCTGGGCTGGTGCGCGCGGCGTCAGTAGAAGCCGTCAATGGGCTGCAGGCCCGCCTGCCCCGTGTCTGCCGGACTTTTGCGCACGACATGGGATTCCAGCTTGTGCCAGACTTCGTCGGCGATCATGTGCGCGAGAATCGGCGCCGGATGGTTGTCATCCCGGTAGAGCGGCAAGCCGTTCATTGTATCGCGGCACCGTCCGGTGTCATCGCTGCAGACAATCGCCGCGGTGCGCACGACATCTATGCCGGGTTCGACCCGGTCCAGCAGGGCGTTCACCCTGGCGTTCGCGTGCCTGTAGACGTCATAGGAGGTGGTGATCTCGTCATAGGCGCCCTTCCAGCGCGACCGGCTGACCACCTTGCGGTAGACGTCCCACCCGGCTTCCGGGATCTGGTCAATCACGATCACCGGGGCCAGCGACCGCAATTCTATCAGTTCCTTCTCGATCAGACGATCCAGATCGCCGTCCGGATCACCCAGCACGATGCTCTGCGTATTGTTCCGGCTGAACTCGATGCCGCCTTCGCCATTGTCAAAGCCCGTTCCATACATGTACGCGCGCCAGCGCGCGGACAGGATGACCGGCGCGGGATATTCGGCGAAGTACCTGGCAAACTGTTTCTTGTATTTCTGGCACGCCTGCTGCTTGTTCCGCGGGCGCTCCAGGGTGCCCCGGATAGGCAGGCAGCCCGGATAGGCCCAGGTCACCATGTTGACCCCCTCGGCCTGCATCCTCGCGCGGACGGACGCGGAAATGGCATCGGCATGGCTGTCTCCGATCAGGTAGACGAACGGCTGCCTGTTCACGCACGCCCTGATCCGCGCATCACTCTGCGCGCCGTTGAGGTAGCATTCATCGTGATCTCCCCAGTCGCCCAGGCTCTGGCTGACGGTCTGGAATGCCGGGTACCTGCCCGGAAAGCCGCGTTCCAGATGCCCGCCGATCCCGAGCGACATCATCACGACAATGCCGCTCAGCGCAGTGCCAAAAATGACGGTCCGGCTCATGCCGGCACTCGAACGCTTCCTGAACGGGGCCTCCACGAAGCGCCATGACAGGTATGCCAGCACCAGCGACAGCAATCCGAGCAGCAGGAAGACGGCCACCCCCGGCTTGCCCAGCGTGTACTGGCGCGCGAAGGCGTAGAGCGGCTGGTGCCAGAGATAGGCGCTGTAGGAAATCAGGCCAACGCCAACGACCCCCTTCAGCGACAGCAGCCAGTGCACCAGCGTTCCCTGCAACGCGAAAAGAATGATCAGGACCGCCCCGACGGTGGGCACGAGGGCATACAGGCTGGGGAATGGCGTCATCTTGTCGAACATCAGTACCGAGAAGATGATGGCGGCAAGGCCCAGGGCCGACATCAGGTTGTTGATGCGCGTCGACGTCCTGACAGGTCCGCGCTGGAGGTAGAAGGCGGCAAACGTGCCGACCAGAAGTTCCCAGCCGCGCGTCGGCAACAGGTAGAACCCCGCCTCGGGCTTGTTGTAGGCGGCCCACTGCGCCACCGCCAGGCTGGCAATGAACCCGGCAATCAGTATCCAGACGGCTGCCCGCTTGCCGAAGCGCCACACCGCCATCAGCAAGAGCGGGAAGAAAATGTAGAACTGCTCTTCGACGGCCAGGCTCCACGTGTGGACAAGCGGCCTGAGTTCGATCGCGGTCGAGAAATAGCCGCTCTCTTTCCAGAAGAAGATGTTCGAGGAGAAGGTAGCGACAGCCACGAGGCTGCGGGAAAACTCCGTCAGGTCTTCCGGCAGGAGCAGAAACCATGCTGCGGGGATGCAGAACAGGACGACAAGGAAGAGTGCGGGAAGAATTCTCCGCGCCCTTCGTTCGTAAAAGTGCAACAGGCTGAACCGGCTGGCGTCGAGATCGTTGATGATCAGCGTAGTGATAAGATAGCCGCTGATCACGAAAAACACGTCAACGCCAATGAACCCGCCGCTGAACAGGCCAAAACCGGCGTGAAACAGCATGACAGGCACGACCGCGATGGCTCTTAGTCCATCAATTTCAGCACGATACTTCATGGCGCCTTCCAAGCCCCAACGGGGCAAGCAACCCGTGCAGGCACGCAAATACGGTGCCAAAACCCTGAATCGCGTCACTAAATTCCAGTCACCCGCTCCGCTAACCGGACGAATTCTCCTTATCCTGATCGAGATTGCGGATAGATTACCGGCAGGGTCAAGCGCCCGCAGGCACTGCCGCCAGGCCCGCTCAGGCCTGTGCGCAGACCTCGAGCCCATGAAAAACGGGCGCTCCGTTTCCGAAGCGCCCGCCTGAATTCAATAGGCCGGAATGCGGCTTTAGCGCTTCGAGAACTGGAAGCTGCGGCGGGCTTTTGCCTTGCCGTACTTCTTGCGTTCGACGACGCGCGGGTCGCGGGTCATGAAGCCGAACGGCTTCAGAACGGCGCGCAGGCCGGGTTCGTAATTGACGAGGGCACGGGAAATCCCGTGACGCACGGCGCCAGCCTGGCCCATCAGGCCGGAGCCCTTGACCGTGGCGATGACGTCAAATTCGGTTTCGCGGCCGGCTTCGATCAGCGGCTGGGCGATGACCATGCGCAGAACAGGGCGCGCAAAATAGGTTTCCTGGTCACGGCCGTTGATCGTGATCTTGCCGGAACCCGGCTTGATCCAGACGCGGGCGGTGGCTTCCTTGCGGCGACCGGTGCCATAGGCGCGGCCCTGGGCGTCGATCTTCGGTTCGATCTTGACGGCAGGCGCTTCTGCGGCTGGCGCGCCGGTGACGGCGCCGAGGTCCTGGAGGGAATTTGCAGTATCGGTCATAGGGTTCAGGCCGCCTTGATGTTCTTGCGATTCATCGACTTGAAGTCGACGGTTTCAGGCTGTTGAGCCGTGTGAGGATGCTCGGCGCCGGCGTAGACGCGCAGCTTGCCGAACTGGGTCCGGGCCAGCGTGCTTTCCTTGGGCATCATCCGCTTGACGGCCATTTCAATGACGCGCTCGGGATACTTGCCGTCGAGAATCTTCCCGGGCGTTGTCGACTTGATGCCGCCCGGATAACCGGTGTGCCGGTAATAGATCTTGTCGGTAAGCTTCTTGCCGGTGAACTTGGCTTTCTCGGCATTGATGATGACGACATGGTCGCCGGTATCAATATGCGGAGTAAAGTCAGGCCGGTGCTTGCCGCGAAGGCGTTTGGCGACATATGAAGCAAGGCGTCCGATGACGACGTCGGTCGCGTCAATCACGACCCACTTGTGCTCCACATCTGCTGGTGCGTTATAGGTTTTCATCGCTCTTATCAGAGCCTCTCGCTTTCGGAGTTCATGGAATGCAATTCAAGCGCTGGCGTTTAAGCGCCGCTTCCCCCTTTGTCAACGCGGGGCTGGGCCTTGCCCTGCTTTTTACCGCGGCGTCCTGCTCGAAGCAAACGGAGTCGGCTGAATCCGGGGCTGAAGCCCCTGTGATTGCTGCAGGCACGGAGTTCCCCGCAGTCTGGTCCACACGGCCCCTGGAGGGCAAAGTGGCGTCCATCGCGCTGTCAGGCGGCATGAGCGGCATCCTGGCGGTCGCATATGACCAGGGCGGCCTGCAATTTTTTGACATGGAAGCGGAAAAACTGGGCGAACGGGCCATTTTCCGCGTCAAGGCGCTGGCCGGTGGCCAATCTGCCGTGGTCGAAGACCGCACCATCACCGTTTTCCCGGGAATCACCCGTGACGGCGACCTGAAGGCCTATGTCTATGGCGACGGACTGGTCGGGCCCGCACAGGTCGACCTGCCGATCGGCGAAACCGACCATATCCAGGGCGTCTGTTCAGGCCCTGCCCCCGGAACCGGCCTGATGCGCCTGGCCTTCTGGACGACGACCAATAACCGCGTGCTGCAGAACGGCGTGGTGCGGGCCAATGACGGCGACCTCGCATGGACGGCCGGCGCGTCGACCTTCACAGATTTCCCGGTCAAGTCCTGTGCGTTCACCAGCGATACGCTGGTCGCCTCGCCCCGCGCGGAAAATGCGGCCTCGCTGGTCCGCGGGCAGCTCGACGCTCTGGTTTCGCTTGAGGACGGCAAGCTCGGCATTTCGACGGACCTGGGCATGACGAATGCCGAAATCGCGGTGCGGGACGGGATTACCGTGATCGCGCCGGATACGCCGGATGCGATGGCGGCGATGGGAACGATGCTGTCAGGCGGCTATCCGGGCGGGCTGATCGTGATCGCGGGCGAGACCAAGCCCGGTGAGCATCACGCCGTGTTCGTCGACCCGAGTTCGGTGACACTCGCCACCAATTGAGGCGGGCGAGCCAGCCAGACCAGCCGCACGGCGGCCAGCGTCACCACGACACCGATCGCCTGGTGCACCAGCGCCAGGTCCATCGGGGCGGCATGCATCAGTGTCAGGATGCCCCAGCAAGCCTGCAGGCTGACCAGCACGGCCAGGCCTGCAAAGGCACCCCTGAGCGCCGACCGCCGGAAGGCCCAGGCCGCGCCGAGCGAGAGTATCCAGATAGCATAGGCAAGGAGGCGGTGGTTGAACTGGGTCGCCGCGCGCCCTTCGAACAGGCTGCGCAGGCCGAGGCCGTCTTCGACATAATGCGACGGCACCAGTTCGCCTGCCATCAGGGGCCAGTCGGTGTAGCTGCGTCCGGCATCGAGCCCGGCGACGAGCGCGCCAGCCGCCATCTGCAGGAAGACGAGCGCGAGCAGGACCAGCGTGACGGTGCGAATCGCCGGGCTGACCGCCTCTCGCGGCTTTCCGCCGAGATCGAGCCAGAGCCAGGCCGTGTAGGCGATGATGAACAGGGCCAGCATGAAGTGCGTCGCCAGGCGATAGGGCGCAACGTCGACGCGGCTGGTCTCGCCGATGCCGCTGGACACCATCCACCAGCCAATGGCGCCCTGCAGGCCGCCGAGCAGGATGAGGATGATGAACCGCGTCGCCAGCGACCGGTCCAGCCATTTCAGGATCGCGAAGGCCGCAAGACCGGCAACGGCGACGAGGCCGATCAGCCGCCCGAACAGGCGATGGCTCCATTCCCACCAGAAGATGTGCTGGAACTCGCCCAATGACATGCCGGAATTCTGCAGCCTGTATTCGGCGGTCTGCTGGTACTTGCCGAACAGGTCGGCCCAGGCCGCATCGCCAAGCGGTGGCAGGGAGCCCTTGATCGGGTCCCATTCCGTGATCGACAGGCCGCTGTCGGTGAGGCGCGTGGCGCCACCGATCAGGATCATGGCGTACACCATCACACCCGTAAGGATGAGCCAGCGGCGCATCCACAGCATGGCCTGGGGGGATTTACCTGTCGCGGACATGCCGCCTAAATGGCCTATTCACCCGAACCGGCAAGAGGCGACCATGTCGCATGCCGCCTGCCTTGACCCGAGAAAGCCCGGAACCCGATGAGAAAAATAGTCGCCAGCCTCGTCCTGCTCGCCTTCATCGCGGTCTGGATATTCGTTGCCGCAACGGTCGGATCGGCGACGTCCGCCTGGCCGCGCTGGACCCTGCCGCTGTTCTACATCGTCGCCGGGTTTGGCTGGATCCTGCCGATCCGGCCGCTGTTCAGGTGGATGAACAGCGGCCCGCAGCCGGAAGTGGACGACTAGGCGTCCGCACCGGCGCGCCGCAGCACGGCAAAGAAGAACCCATCCGTCCCGGCACGGCGCGGCGTCAGGCGCACGCTGCCGGCCGGCATGCGGAAACGCTGCACGACATTGGCGCCCTCGTCCGTCAGCAGGCCCGACGCGGCGGCCGCCGCAGCGGCGTCTTCCTCGGTGAACTCCGGATGCGCGGCGAGGAATTCCTCGACCCGGTCCTCGCCCTCTTCCATCAGGAAGGAACAGGTGGCGAAGACGAGACGGCCGCCCGGCTTCACGAATGCGCTGGCGCTGGCCAGGATCTGGGTCTGCTCGGCCATGCGCTTTTCAAGCTGGCCCTGCTTGATCCGCCACTTGGAATCCGGCCGGCGCCGCCACGTGCCCGTTCCGGTGCACGGCGCATCCACGAATACGCAGTCCATCAGCCCGGTCAGCGTATCCAGCTGCACCGCCTCGCTCGGATGCACGAGTTGCACATTGGTCGCGCCGGAGCGCTTGAGGCGCGGGATCAGCGCGCTGAGCCGCTTGCCGTCAATGTCATAGGCGAAGATCTGCCCCTTGCCCTTCATCTGGGCGGCCAGCGCGATCGTCTTGCCACCGCCGCCGGAACAATAGTCCAGTACCTGTTCGCCGGGCTGCGCGTTCGCTGCGGCTGCCGCGATCTGGCTGCCGGCGTCCTGGACTTCGACCCAGCCCTTGGAATAGGCCGGGATGCTTTCCAGCGAGGCCTCACGCTTGCTCGGGTCCTTTGCCGGAATATGAAATGCGTTGTGCAGCAGGCGTGACGGCTCTGCATCTGCGCTCTTCAGCGGAAAGGCAGCCTTCTCGGCATCCACTTTCAGCGTGTTGACCCTGAGATCGACATCCGCCCGCATGGCCATCGCCTGCACTTCTTCCACCGCGTCTGCGCCGAACACGCGGGCCATCATCGGCGTCATCCATTCGGGGAAATCGCCCTGAACATGGGCCGGCGCGGCCGGGTCGGGCGCACCGACCAGGCGTTCGCGCTCAGCCGCTGTCAGGGCCTCGGGCGCATGCTCGTCGTCCATCGCCGCCTCGATCTGGGCGATATCCCAGCCCCAGGCAAAGCCCAGCGCCCCCAGCACGAGCGCCCGCGGGCTGTCTTCGCCCATCCGGTAGCCGATCGAATTCTTCCGGCGCAGCGCGTCGAGCACGAGGCCTGACACCCAGGCCCGGTCCTTGCTGCCGGCATAGCGCGCGCTCTTGCCCCAGTCGCGCATCGCCGTCTTGACCGGCTGGTGCCGCTCCAGCACGTCCGTCAGGACACCAATTGCCGCCGAAATCTTGCCACCACTACGCATAGGTCTGCCTCGTTCATCGTCTGGACTGGACGCCTTACGCTGGCTTTGCCGGCAAGGAAACTCATAGACACTGCATAGCGGGTAATCTTACAGTTGTATTCCACAGGAAGGGAGGGCTTGCCGTGGCCGCTTACATTATCGCCCAGATCAACATCGCCGACCGTGAAACCTACTCGAAATACGAGGCGCGGTTCATGGATGCGTTCACGCGATTCGGGGGCAGATTGCTGTCCGTCGACGAGAACGTGCACGTTCTCGAGGGCGACTGGTCCTACACCCGCACCGTTCTCGCTGAATTCCCGAGCAAGCCGGCGGCCCTGGAATGGTATGACTGCCACGAATACCAGGCGCTGGCCGCATTTCGCCATGCCGCCTCGGTCAGCAATGTCGTGCTGCTGGATGCCTTCGCCGCGAATCCCGGCTGAGGGCACGCCATGCAGATCGACCTTCCCGAAGGGATCCGCACCGCCACACGCGCCGACTGGCGCCAGCTGGGCGACATCACCGCAGAGGCGTTTTTCGACGATCCGGTGAACAGGTGGATGTTCGGCACGCCCCGCGCCATCCGGTCGGTCTTCACCACCCTGGCGCGTGACGTCTACCTGAAACGGGGCATGTGCTTCCTGGCCGGCGATGGCGGCGCAACCATGTGGTGCCGGTCAGAGAGCATCCGCGCCATACCACCCCTGGCCATGCTCGGCCTCGCTGCCGGCGTTGCCCGCTGGGGCAGCAAGGGCGCCGTGGGACGCACGCTCAAGGCCGGCGACGTGATGGACGCCAACCACCCGCACGAACCGCACATGTACCTGTTCACCATCGGCACACGGACGGCCGCGCGCGGCAAGGGGATCGGCAAGGCGCTGCTCCGGCCGGTGCTGGAGGCCTGCGACCGCGACCGCCTGCCCGCCTATCTCGAAAATTCGAACCCCGACAATACCGGCTTCTACATCAGCCAAGGCTTCGAACGGATGAAGCTGTTCCATGTTGGCGACGGCGCGCCCCCGCTGGAAGCGATGTGGCGGAAGCCAAAGGCCCTTTAGGAACCTCATCCGAATTCGGAGGGCGCTCTGAAAGGGCCTCATCCTGAGCGAAGTCGAAGGACGAGGTCCGTGCGGCCGGCACCCTCAACTCATCCCGCCCATCCTTCGACTTCGCTCAGGATGAGCTGCACGCGAGCCCTACCCCCGGCTGACCGAATAGTTCGGCGCTTCGCGCGTCATCATCACGTCGTGGACGTGGCTTTCGTGCAGGCCGGCGCCGGTGATCTGGACGAATTCGGCCTTCTTGTGCAGCTCGTCGATATCCTTGGCGCCAACATAGCCCATCGCGGCACGCAGGCCGCCGACCATCTGGTGCACGATCGGGCCGATCGGCCCCTTGAACGGCACCTGGCCCTCGATGCCTTCCGGCACCAGCTTGTCGGCCGCCGCGTCCTTCTGGAAATAGCGGTCGGCCGAACCGCGCGCCATCGCGCCCAGGCTGCCCATGCCGCGATACGCCTTGTAGCTGCGTCCCTGGTAGAGGAACACTTCGCCCGGCGCTTCCTCGGTGCCGGCAAACATGCTGCCCATCATGGCGGTTGCCGCACCCGCCGCCAGCGCCTTGGCAAAGTCGCCCGAGAACTTGATGCCGCCATCGGCGATGATCGGGATGCCGGACTTCGCGCCGACATTCGCGCACTGCTCGATTGCCGTCAGTTGCGGCACGCCGACGCCTGCCACGATCCGCGTCGTGCAGATCGAGCCTGGCCCGATGCCCACTTTCACCGCGTCCGCACCGGCGTCGATCAATGCCTTGGTCGCCTCAGCGGTCGCCACGTTGCCGGCGATGATCTGCACCGCGTTCGAAATCTTCTTGGCCCGGCGCACGGCGTCCGCCACGCTGATCGAATGGCCATGCGCGGTATCGATCACGATCGCGTCGACGCCCGCCTCGATCAGCGCCATCGTGCGCTCGTAACCCGCGTCGCCCACGGTCGAGGCGGCGGCGACCCGCAGGCGCCCGGCCGCGTCCTTGGCGGCGTTCGGGTTGACGGCGGCCTTGTCCATGTCCTTGACCGTCAGCAGGCCAAGGCACTTGCCGTCCTTGTCGACGATCAACAACCGTTCGATCCGGTGCTTGTGCAACAGCGCGCGTGCCTCGGCCGGATCGGTGTCCATCTTCACGGTCACGATATTGCGCGTCATCAGGCTGGCGATGCTCTCGTTCAAGTCATCGGCGAAACGAGTGTCGCGATTGGTGATGATGCCGACAACCTTGCCGTTCTTCTCGACCACGGGAATGCCGGAAAAGCCGGTGCGCGCCTTCAGTTCGCGCAGTTCGCCCAGCGTGGCGGTCGGCGCGATGGTGACGGGGTTCATCACCACGCCGCTCTCGTACTTCTTCACCATCGCCACTTCGCCCGCCTGTTCCTCGATCGACAGGTTGCGGTGGATGACGCCAATGCCGCCTGCCTGGGCCATGGCAATGGCCAGCCGGGCTTCGGTGACCGTGTCCATGGCCGCCGAGATGAGGGGGATATTCAGGCCTATGGACTTGGTCAGGAATGTCGAGACATTCACATCGGCAGGTAAAACCTCGCTTGCGCCGGGCTGCAGGAGCACGTCGTCAAAAGTGATAGCTTGTCGGATTTTCATGTGGGGAGCTCCCTTTTTGGCCTAGTAAGGGAGTCGTGACGTGTTGTGAAGTGGCCAATTCACACAATTCAGCGGCGCCGTCGGCTGCGGACACTTCCCGAGCTGCGGGCGAGGATCTCACGGGCCCGCTCGATCTGTGCAATCACGCTGTCAGGCACCTCGACCGCATTCTTGCTGTAGGGCTGCCATGTCTCGAAAGCGGCCAGCAGTTCGGCTGCAACAGGGGCTGAAATCACGCCATCGTCTTCCAGGGCCAGGATCCTGACGCGATAGTCCTGCTTGCCGAGATTGCTGTACTTGCGCTTCAGCCGGCCGGCGGAGACGTTTTCGGCTACCGCATCCAGGTCTTCCTTGAGCTTTTCCAGCGTATGGGCGCCGCCCACAACTTTCGCGCGCTTTTCGAAATAGGTCGCGCCGGGCTTGCGCAATCCCCCCCCGCCGACGGCCTCTTCCGCGTCCGATTCGGCAATCCCGGTCCTGGAACGCGCTTGCGGCACGCTTGGCGCAGGGGCAGGCGCGGCCATCACTTCCGGTTCGGGGTCCGGTGCGCGGTTCTCGAGTTCGTGGGTCAGGTCTGCCTTGAGCCGCCCGTCATCGACCTTCTCGCCGATCCGTCCGACCCGCCGGTTGATCACGAGGCCGATGGCCAGTGTCGCTGCGGCGATGATGAATTCGCTATTGGCGAGTTCCCACAATGTCAGGTCGTCCGGTATTCCCAAAAAGTCGCCAAACGCTGCCCCGAATCCGAAAAAAGTGTCCACCAATCAGTCCCCCAACTATCAAGCGTCCATGTACCCTATCAGAGGAATAACCGGTGAGGAAGTTCGCGTGCAAGGCAGGGCCGGATATCGGCGCGCCACAGGGAATCATCCTTGTGGCAGGTGCAATCGCGAACAATTGCACCTGCCAGGAAGCACGGCGCCTGGCCCGGGGATCAGTCGATGCAGAGGGCGGCCTGCACGCGGCCACCTTCGACCGTGGTCATGCAGCCGAACGGGCTGTCATCGGCTTCGCACTGGCCTGCGGCAGTCCTGTCGCCCATCCCGGCATCAGACGTGTCCGGCAGCAGGCATTTGCCGAGGCAGTCGTCGGCCCCCATGCAGGCCTTGCCGGCATCCGCGTAGGGCCGGACACATTCGTCATTGCCCATCATGCCGCCGGGAACGACCCGGCCGCCGGCGGCCTTGCAGCTGGCATGCTCGGCACGTGTCGCGCGCCGCCCTTCGAATTGGATCTTCACATGCCCGGCGGGTTCAGCCGTCTCAGCCCCGCCGCCGGGTGTGACGGGTGTGGTGCAGCCTGCTAGCAGCGCCATGGCGGCGCACGCAATTGTCCAGTGGCGGATCATCCCGGGAACCTTTCAAACGCCGGAATGCCGTCCGGGATGTGATGGAAACTCTGGGCATCTGCCGTCTGCATGACGACTTGCGGCTGCCCGAACACGGCAGGCTCATCGAGCGTGCCGACCTTCAGGATCACCGCCCCCGGCAATCCCTTCGCACGGGTCAGGATATGCACGCCGCACGCGGCACAGAACTCGCGTGTCGCCGCGCCGGCCAGGTCGGGGTTTGTATAGGCTTTCGTGGCCCCTTGCGTGAACTTGAAGCCCGCTTCCGGCATGGCCAGGAAGTCATTCGGTTGGCCGCCGGTGAAGTACTGGCACTCGCGGCAATGGCACTGCGCCTTCATGACGGGGTCGCCCTCGGCCTCGTAGCGCACCGCGCCGCAATAGCATCCGCCTGTAATCTTCATCGTTCCCTCCGCTATGGTCTGGAGAGACCCTACCCCTTGAAGCCCTTGGCAACCACGAAAATCTCGGGGCTGCCGGCCCGGCTGGCGGGCGGCTTGATATGCTTGACTGTGGTGAAGTGTGCCTTGAGCGATTCAAGTACATCCTTCGTTGCACCGCCCTGGAAGACCTTCGAGCAGAAGGCCCCGCCGGGCGAGAGGTGTTCGATTGCAAACCCGACCGCCAGTTCGACCAGCGCGACAGTTCGCAGGTGGTCGGTCTGCCGGTGGCCGGTCGTGTTGGCCGCCATGTCCGACAGCACGAGGTCCGGTTTGGCGGTAAGGCCGGCCATCATCCGTGCCACGTCGGCCGGTTCGTTGACGTCACCCTGAACGATATGCGCGCCCTCGACCGGGTCCACGGGCAGGAGGTCGATGCCGACGACTTCCCTTGCCCCTTTTGCAACCGCAACCTGAAGCCACCCACCCGGCGCACAGCCAAGGTCGACGATGCGCTGCCCCTGCTTCAGCAGGCCGAGCTTGGTGTCGATCTCAAGCAGCTTGTAGGCGGCACGGGCGCGGAAGCCGGCGTCTTTCGCCTTGCGCACATAGGGATCGGCCAGCTGCCGCTCGAGCCATTTCTTCGAACTGTCAGACTTCGCGCGGTGGGCATGGATCTTCCGTTCACCGGTCTGGCGGCCCGACGAGCCTTCCTTGCCGGTCGGCCCTTTCCAGCGGCGTTTTTCCTCATCCGTCATTGTGGTCGCCTTCATGGTCACCTGTCGCGCTGCCGGCTGCCGGCTTGCGGCCCCGGCGTCCGCGCCGGCGGGTCTTCGACTTTTTCGGACCATACATCATTGACAGGAGAAGTCCTTCACGCAGTCCGCGGTCGGCCACCCGGAGGCGGCCGGCAGGAAAGGCCTCCCACACGGCCTCGACGATGGCACACCCTGACAGCATCAGCCCGGCCCGTTCCTCGCCGATTGTCGGCAATGTGGCCCGGCCATCAAGGCCAAGGTCGCGCAGCAGCTGGATGGTCGCCGCGCTTTCCTCCCGGCTGAGCCAGGACCCGTCGACCCGGTCGCGCCGGTAACGGTCGAGCTTGAGATGCACGCCGGCGAGGCAGGTGACCGTGCCGGACGTGCCGATCATGTGGGCACCGGTCGCGCCCATCGCCTCGCGCACCTGCTCGATGCCGGTCCAGGCGTTCAGTACCTTGCGGGCATGGTCCAGCATGTGGGGATACCCCTCCCCCTCGTCAAAATGGGAAAAGGCTTCCGACAGGGTCACCACGCCCAGCGGCAGGCTGGTCCAGCTGAGGATCGGCGCCTGTTCCAGGAGGCCGCGGAACCCGTTGGCCCGTGCCATGTCCGCATTGACCCAGGAGAGTTCGGTCGACCCGCCGCCAATATCGACGACGAGGACGGAAGCCGCATCCGGCTCGATCAGGTCATGGCACCCGATCGTGGCCAGCCGGGCTTCTTCCTTCGAACCGATGATCTTGAATGTGAGGCCGGTTTCCGCGTGCACGCGGCGGATGAATTCCGCGCCATTGTCGGCCTTGCGGCAGGCTTCGGTGGCGATGCAACGCACCCGGCCGACGCCGTGCTGCTTGATCTTTTTCCGGATGTTCTGGAGGGCGTCGATGGCCCGGTCTATGGCCGCGTCCGACAGGCGCCCGGTCTCATGCAGGCCCTCGCCAAGGCGGGCGATCTGGGAATGTGAATCGACCACGCGAAATGTCTTCCCGCGCGGTTCGGCGACCAGCAGGCGGCAATTATTAGTGCCAAGATCGACCGCCGCGAACAGCGGCCCCGTTTTCCCGTTGCGCTGAGGGGTCCGTCTCGGTCGGACACCCGGCGCTTTTTTATCAGCCATGGTGTGGCCCAAATTTCTGTCTTGAGGCATTGTGTATCACAGGAGCTGGAAATGGCTAGTGGACCAAAACTCTTGGGATGGTTGAAAAACCCCTTTGGCAACAGGGCAAAAGCCCTGCCGAAACGCCTGCTTCTCCTCGACCACCCGATCGATGAACACCGCCGTTACAACGCCATTTCCAAGCACGTCGCGAAATTCCAGATCGGACAGGTTGTCCGGCACCGCATGTTCCCGTTCCGGGGCGTCATTTTCGATGTCGACCCGCAATTCGCCAATACATCGGATTGGTACGAGTCGATTCCGGAGGAAGTGCGGCCCCGCAAGGACCAGCCATTCTATCACCTGTTCGCCGAAAACGACCGCACGCATTACGTCGCCTATGTGTCGGAACAGAACCTGCTGCCCGACGATTCAGTCGCGCCGCTGACGCACCCGGACATCCTGGACTGGTTCGTCCTGACCGGCCCCGGCACGTACGAGCTGAAAAAGGGCGTGGCGAACTAGGGTCCGCTAATCCGCCTTGGCGTTCGCGCGGGCGATGGCGGCAGTTGTCGACTGGCCGTCGACCAGCGGCACGATGTGGACGGTTCCGCCGCGCGCGGTGACAATGTCTGCCCCGACAATCGTCTCGATCGTATAGTCGCCGCCCTTGACCAGCAGGTCGGGCTGCAGGGCGCGGATCAGCTCTTCCGGCGTGTCCTCGTCGAACACGACAACCGCATCGACCGCCGACAGGCCGGAGAGCACGCGGGCGCGGGATTCTTCGTCATTGACCGGGCGATTGGCGCCCTTCAGGCGGCGCACGGAGGCGTCGGAGTTGAGGCCGACGACCAGCCGGCCGCACCGGGCCTTTGCTTCTTCCAGCACGCGCAGGTGGCCCGGATGCAGGATGTCGAAACAGCCATTGGTGAAGCCGACCGTGAGCTGGGCGTCGCGCCAGACATGCGTCTGGTCGACCAGTGTTTCCAGCGGGATATGCGAGACGCCCCCCTGTTTGAGGCCCATCTGCAGCGCCGCCTGCAACTCGGCCGCAGACACGGTGGCCGTGCCTGACTTGCCGACCGCAATGCCGGAGGCGGCAATTGCCAGCTCCACGGCTTCCGCGAGGCTGCCGCCCGCTGCGAGGCCGAGGCCAAGCGCTGCGATGCTGGTGTCGCCTGCGCCGGACACGTCGTAGACTTCACGTGCCTCACCCGACCGGTGCATGACGGGTCCGCCCCTTGTCTGGAATGACATGCCCTTGGCGGCCCGGGTCACGACGATGGCACGCGCCGGCAGCGTATCGAGCGCGACCGACAGCGCCTCGACGGCGTCCCGGTCGGTCTCCACCGACAGCCCGAACGCGAGGCCCAGTTCGGAGGCGTTCGGTTTCAGCAGGTCGATTTCGCCATAGCGGGCAAAGTCTCGCCCTTTCGGGTCTGCGATCACCGGAATGCCGTGCGCCCTGCCGGCTGCGATGGCGGCGGCAATCACGGCATCCGTGACTGCGCCCTTGGCATAGTCGGACAGGATGATCAGGTCGGCTTGCCGCGCAGCATGCTCCAGCGACACTACGATATCGGCCTCTGCCGAGAGGTCGATCTGACGCGAATCCTCGCCATCAACCCGCAGCAATTGCTGGCCGGCCGCCACGAACCGCGTTTTCAGGGTCGTCGGCCGGTCGCGCATCACGATCAGGTCCGTATCGATATCCCGCAGGTCGCCAAGCAGTTCCGCCAGCGTGCGGCCCTCTGCATCATCTCCGACAACACCGATCAGCGACGTCGACAGGCCGAGCGAAGACAGGTTGCGCGCGACATTGCCCGCGCCGCCCGGCATGGCGGCTTCCCGCGTGCGCTTCATGATCGGCACAGGCGCTTCCGGCGAAATCCGCATCACGTGGCCATATACAAAGCGGTCGAGCATGACGTCCCCGACGCAGACCACGCGCTTGCCGGCCCCGGCCTTGACCAGGTCTCTCAGTGCCCCGGTTCCCATCAGGCGTGCCCGCCGGAAGATGACGTGAGTTCAGCGCATCCGGCGCTGGCGCGTGTCGTGGCGGTCATGTGGCCGACTCCCTTGTTGCCTTGGATATAGCCGGGCCGGGGCCTCGGTGAAAGCCATCCGCGCATCCGCGCTGATCCAGATCGCGCCCGGCTCCGTAAGAGAAGCATATGTTCACCCGAAACGATCCGGAGTCTGCACCTGCCCTCACCTGCCCCCGCCCTCGTCTGGTTTAGAGAAGATCTCCGCCTGGCTGACAATCCCGCGCTGCATGCCGCTGCCGCGACCGGAAAGCCGCTGGTCCTGCTGTTCATCCTCGACGAGGAGACGGCCAGCCTGCGCCGTGCGGGCGGTGCCTCGAAATGGTGGCTCGACAAGTCTCTCGCCGCGCTGGCGGCGGATATCAAGGCGCTCGGCGGGCAGCTGACCCTCCGGTCCGGCGCATCCGGCCCGGCGCTCGACAAGGTGCTGAAAGAGACCGGGGCCGACTGCGTGTTCTGGAACCGCCGCTACGACAAGGCCGAGCGTGACGTCGACGCCGGGATCAAGGCAGACCTCACCGCCCGCGGGCTGACCGTGGCGAGCCGTGGCGGGCGCCTGCTGACCGAGCCCTGGGATATCCGGACGGGCGCTGGCGGGTACTACAAGGTGTTCACACCCTACTGGCGCGCATTGCGCGCGGCCTATGTTCCGCCTGATCCGCTGCCCCGGCCAGCCTCCCTCTCTGGGCCGAAGGTGAAGTCCGATTCACTGTCCGAATGGGGGCTGCACCCGACGCGCCCGGACTGGGCCGGTGGACTCGCCGAAGCCTGGGTGCCGGGCGAACAGGGCGCCGCCGACCGCCTGGCCGAATTCCTCGACGGGCCCGTCAGCCAGTACCCTGACCTGCGCAACCGGCCCGACAGGGAATCGGCCACGTCACGGCTGTCACCGCACCTGCGCTTCGGAGAGATCGGCCCGGCGCAGGTCTGGCGCGCCACCCGGCATGGTATCGACATGGGCCACCTCGACGAGAGCGGAGCCATGACCTTCCTGTCCGAGATCGCCTGGCGCGAATTCTCCTACGTCCTGCTCTACCACAACCCGGACCTGGCAGACGAAAACTACAATCCCGCTTTCCGGCACATGCCGTGGCGCAGCGACCGCGACGCCTACGATGCCTGGTCGGAAGGCCGGACCGGCTATCCGATCGTCGATGCCGGCATGCGCCAGCTCTGGCACACCGGGTTCATGCACAACCGGGTACGGATGATCGTGGCCTCGTTCCTGACCAAGCACCTGTTGCTGCCCTGGCAAATGGGAGAAGCCTGGTTCTGGGACACGCTGGTTGACGCAGACCCGGCATCGAACCCGGCAAGCTGGCAATGGACGGCCGGCAGCGGCGCGGATGCAGCGCCCTATTTCCGGATATTCAATCCGATCACGCAGGGGCGCAAGTTCGACGCATCCGGCGATTATGTCCGCCGCTGGTGCCCGGAACTGGAAGACCTGCCGGACAAGTATCTCCATGCGCCGTGGGAGGCGGATGCCGCAACCCTCAAGGTCGCAGGCGTCGCGCTCGGCGACACCTACCCCCATCCCATCATTGAACATGCGCTGGCCCGCCTGCGCGCGCTCGACGCCTATGATACCCTCAAGCAAAGACGGAGCGCCGCATGAAACGCATCGCCATTATCGGATCTGGCATATCGGGCCTCGGTGCGGCCTATGCCCTGAAAGACACCGCCGACGTCACCGTGTTCGAAAAACGCGAGCGCGCAGGCGGCCATGCCTGCACGCATGTGTTTGACTATGACGGGCACGAAACGTCCGTCGACCTCGGATTCATTGTCTACAACGCGCTGAACTACCCGAACCTGATCGGCTTCTTCGACGCGCTCGGCGTCGAGACGCAGGCATCGGACATGAGCTTTGGCGTGTCGGATCCGGACGGATGGGAATGGGCGTCCACCCTGCGCGGCATGTTTGCCCAGCGCGGCAACCTGCTCAGCCCCAGATTCCATCGCTTCTGGCGCGACATCCTGCGCTTCAACGACATTGCCCGGTCCGAACTGGAGCGCGGCTTGATCAAGGACGCGACGCTGGGTGCCTGGCTCGACCGGCACGCCTTCTCTGCTGCGTTCCGGCACAATTACGTCCTGCCGATGGGCGCGGCGATCTGGTCATCGCCGGAAGCCTGCATGCTCGACTATCCGGCGATGAGCTTCTTCCAGTTCTTCGAGAACCACCGCCTGATGCACAAGGAGCGCCCGCAATGGCGCACGGTGACCGGCGGCAGCCAGGCCTATGTCGCAAAGGCTGCCGCAGCGCTCGGCCCGCGCCTGCGCACCGGCACCGGCGTCACCCGCCTGTTCCCGTTCGGCGACCATACCAGCGTCGTTACGGATGACGGAAAGTCCCACGTCTTCGACGACGTCATCCTCGCCACGCATTCCGACCAGACCCTGCGGATGATCGAGAACAGTTACGACGACCAGGCCTTCCTCCTGCGGTCGGTGCATTATCGTCCGAACACGATCTACCTGCACCGCGACCCCGCCCTGATGCCGGCGCGTCGCAACGCCTGGGCCAGCTGGAACGTCCTGAAGCAACCCGGCGACGACATCTGCCTCACCTACTGGATGAACCGCCTGCAGGGCATGGACGACAAGCGGCCCTTGTTCGTCACACTCAATCCGGAAACGCCGCCGCGGGATGACCTGACCTTCCATCAGTACGAGTTCGACCATCCGCAGTTCGATGCGGCCGCCGAGGCCGCCGTACGCGGGCTGGCGCGGATCCAGGGGCAGGACGGCCTCTGGATGGCTGGCGCCTGGATGGGGCGCGGCTTCCACGAGGACGGCCTCAAATCCGGCCTGTCGGCCGCCCTGTCACTGGGCGGGCGCGTGCCATGGAACGCAAAAGACGTGGACATTCTGGCCCCTGCGCGCAAAAGTCCGGTTCTTGAAGTTGCAGCAGAGGTGTCCGTATGACGGCTCCGGCGCTCAATTTGTGGCTGGGCCAGACGGCACACGCGCGATACGTGCCGTTCGAACGCCGCTTTGCCTACAAGCTCGCCCTGATCGACATCGACATCGACCGGTTGGACGAAGCCGGCGCGCAGAGCGCCCTGTTCGCGGTTGACGCCCCCGGCCTGTTCTCCTTTCACCGCAGGGATCATGGCGCCCGGGCGGACGTGCCCCTGCGGCGCTGGGCGGAGGAGACCCTGGCGAGCGCAGGCGTGTACCTCGCAGGCGGCGCAATCCGTCTCGTCACGTTTCCGCGCCACATGTTCTACAAGTTCGCGCCGATTTCGCTCTGGTACGGCTACGGCCCGGACGGTGCCCTGCGCGGGATCATTTACGAGGTGAACAACACATTCGGCGAGACCCATTCCTATGTCGCTGCCGTGACCAGTGACCGGTCACAACACGAAGCGGGCAAGGCGTTCCATGTCTCACCCTTTTTCGATGTCACCGGCGCCTACCGCTTTACCCTCCGTGCACCGTCAGACCGCCTCGGCGTCGTGGTCGAGAGCCTGAAGGACGGCCAGCGCCTGCACATGGCGAACATCACGGCCCGGCGCCGCCCGGCCACCACCTCCGCCTTCCTGCGCATCGCCCTCACGGCCCCCTTTTCCACCCTGGGCGTTGCACTCGCCATCCACTGGCAGGCGGCGAAAATCTGGCTTCGCGGAGCGAAATACCGGTCGAAACCGGCCCCGCCGGAACCCTGCGCCACGATCGCCGTTGAATCGAAACGCGATATTCCCCATGTTGAGAAGGACGCCGCATGACCGATCCGATCATCGCCACCGCCCAGTCCGTTAGCCGGCTGAAGGGCATCCCGACCACATTCAGGCTGGCCGCGCTCGCGATATTGCGCACCCAGCGGGGCGAACTCCTATTCACCCTTCCCGACGGCCGGGCGCTGCTGTTCCGCAATGCCGAGCCGGGGCCGCGGGCCGAAGTGATCGTGCACGACTACGACTTCGTCAAACGCGCCCTTGCCAGCGGCGATGTCGGGTTCGCCGAAGCCTATATGGACAGCCAGTGGTCGACACCGAACCTGACCCGCGTGCTGCAATTCTTCTCGGCCAATTTCGAAGCCGCCGGGCGGCTTGCGAAAGGCGGCGCCGTCGTGCGCTGGGCCAACATGGTGCGCCACCTGTTCAACCGGAACTCCAAGGCTGGCGCCCGACGCAACATCATGGCGCACTACGATCTCGGGAACGACTTCTACAGCCTCTGGCTCGATCCCAGCATGACCTATTCCTCCGCCATGTTCGAAAGCCCGAACCAGTCGCTCGAACACGCCCAGCAGGCCAAGTACAAGGGCATCTGCGACCGCATCGAGGCAGGCCCGTCGAGCTCCATCCTCGAAATCGGGTGTGGCTGGGGCGGGTTCGCCGAATACGCGGCCAGCCAGCGCGGCAGCAAGGTTACCTGCCTGACGATTTCCCCCTCCCAGCGCGACTATGCGCAGGCCCGCATGCAACGCGAAGGCCTTGGCGAGCGTGTCGAGATCCGGCTCGAGGACTATCGCGACCATCAGGGCGTGTATGACGGTGTCGCCTCGATCGAGATGTTCGAGGCCGTCGGCGAATCCTACTGGCCGAGCTATTTCGCGAAGATATTCGACAGCCTGAAACAGGGCGGCAAGGCGGCGCTGCAGATCATCACGATCGAGGACTCGCTGTTTGAAAGTTATCGCAAGCGGGTGGACTTCATCCAGCGCTACATCTTTCCCGGCGGCATGCTGCCCGGCGAAAGCGCCCTCAAGGACCAGTTCGCCAAGGCCAGCCTGCGCCATGACGGCGTCCACTATTTCGGCCAGGACTATGCCCGCACCTGCCATGAATGGGCCCGCGCCTTCAATGACAAATGGAGCGACATCCAGCAGCTCGGCTTCGACGAGCCGTTCAAGCGGATGTGGAACTTCTATCTCTCCTATTGCGAAGCCGGATTCCTCGACGGCCGCATCAATGTCGGCCAGTTCCAAGTCTCCAAGGCCTGAACCATCTCGACGACGTCATCTGCCGAGGCCGCATCTAAATAGGAATCGTCAGCTTCGGCAACGCGGGGCGAGCCAGCTTCAAGGCTGTTAAACCAACCGGCTCTGCTTCACGGCCGCGCCGATGAAACTCGCAAACAGCGGGTGTGGCTGGAACGGGCGTGATTTCAGTTCCGGGTGGAACTGCACGCCGATGAACCAGGGGTGGCTCGGCAGTTCGAAAATCTCCGGCAGCCTGCCGTCAGGCGACATGCCGGAGAACAACAGGCCGGCTTTTTCAAGCCTGGCGATATAGCTCGCGTTCACTTCGTAGCGGTGACGGTGGCGTTCGGAAATATCGAGACTGCCATAGATCTCGGCAACCTTGCTGCCTTCCTTCAGGCGCGCCGGATAGGCCCCGAGGCGCATAGTGCCGCCCTTGTCGGTGGTCTCGTCACGAACGACCTTCTCGTTGCCCTTGGTCCACTCTTCCATCAGGCCGACGACCGGCGCCTTGGTCGGGCCGAATTCGCTGGTCGAGGCGTTCTTGATACCCGCCAGTTCGCGTGCCGCCTCGATCACCGACAGCTGCATGCCATAGCAGATGCCAAAGCAGGGCACCGCGCGTTCGCGCGCAAACCGGGCCGCCCGCATCTTGCCGTGTGCCCCGCGCTCGCCAAAACCGCCCGGCAGGATCACGCCATGCACGCCTTCGAGAATGTCCAGGGGTGCATGCTCGTCGTCGAACTGCTCTGAATCGATCAGGCGCACATCGACCTTCACCTGGTTGGCAAGGCCGCCATGCACCAGCGCTTCCATCACCGACTTGTAGGCGTCCGGCACGTCCGTGTACTTGCCGACAAGGCCGATGCAGACATCGCCATCGGGATGGCGGATCGTGTGCGCGATCGTGTTCCACGCCGTCAGGTCGGGCGCAGGTGCATCATCGATCCGGAAATGCGCGAGCACTTCGGAATCCAGCCCTTCATGGTGGTAGGCCGCCGGCACGTCATAGATGTGTCCGACATCGCGCGCCTCGATCACCGAGGACGGGCGCACGTTACAGAAGCTTGCAATCTTGCCCTTTTCCGTTTCCGGGATGGGCCGGTCGCAGCGGCACAGCAGGATCTGCGGCTGGATGCCGATCGAGCGCAATTCCTTGACCGAGTGCTGCGTCGGCTTGGTCTTCATCTCGCCGGCTGCCGGGATATAGGGCAGCAGGGTGAGGTGGATGAAGCAGGCCCGCTCCGGCCCCAGTTCCTGGCCGAGCTGGCGGATCGCCTCGAAGAAGGGCAGGCCCTCGATGTCGCCGACCGTGCCGCCGATTTCGCACAGCACGAATTCCACGTCTTCGCCGGGATCGGACAGAACGAAATCCTTGATCTCGTTGGTGACGTGCGGAATCACCTGGATCGTCGCGCCGAGGTAATCCCCGCGCCGTTCCTTCTCGATGATGCGCTGGTAGATGCGCCCGGTCGTGATGTTGTCCGACTGGCGCGCCGAGACGCCGGTGAAGCGCTCATAGTGGCCAAGGTCGAGATCGGTTTCGGCCCCGTCATCGGTGACATAGACCTCGCCATGCTGGCGTGGACTCATCGTGCCGGGGTCGACGTTGAGATAGGGATCGAGCTTGCGCAGGCGGACCTTGTAGCCACGTGCCTGAAGCAATGCGCCGAGCGCGGCTGACGCAATGCCCTTGCCGAGGGAAGACACCACGCCGCCCGTAATGAAGATATAGCGGATCATGGGACTATCCCGATGCCCTGATTCGTTGACGGGAAGCGCGAACAAAATGCCCGCGCGGCAAAATTACTGGGGATTACCCGAATCCGGCTCGGCCGGTGCGGGTGTTTCATCCGTAGTGGGCGCAGCAGGCGCAGGCTCTGCGGGCGGCGTTGCATCCGGCGTCGTGGTGCCGGTCGCGCCGCCGTCCTGGCCCTGCAGGAGCGGGGCCGACGGATCGAACAGGTCGGTCGGCGCGGTGAACCCGTCCGTGTCCTCGCTGGCGCCAAGCGCCTTTTCGACATCCGTGCGGGAATCGTCCTCGCGATTGGCGATCGATGTCAGGGTCAGGCTGGTCAGGAAGAAAATGCCGCCAAGCAGAATGGTCGTGCGCACCAGCGCGCCGGCCGCGCCGCGGCCCGACATCAGCGAGTTCCCGCCGCCGCCGCCCATGCCCAAACCGCCGCCTTCGGACTTCTGCAGCAATACCAGTCCGGTCATGACGATACAGACCAGGATATGAGCGACAAGGATGAGATTCTGCATGGTGGGCCTGGATTTCCTCAAATCAAGGGGCCCGCATATCGCCAATGTGGGCGAACGCCAAGCCTTTGGCGTCAGTCTTGATCAAATAGCTGCGTTGTAAATGGCGAGGAAGTCGTCCGCCTTCAAGCTTGCGCCGCCGATCAGGCCGCCATTGACGTTATCGATCGCCAGGATTTCCGGTGCGTTGCCGGGATTCATGCTGCCGCCGTAGAGGATCGGGACATTGGCACCGTCCGGCCCGAATTTTCCTGACAGCCAGTTCCGGATCGCACCGTGAACCTCCGCGATCTGCTCCGGGCTGGCCACCTTGCCGGTTCCGATCGCCCAGATCGGCTCGTAGGCGATCACAAAGGCGTCAGCCGACATGCCCTGCGGGATCGACCCGGAAAGCTGTTGCGTGATCCGCTCAAGGGTCTGGCCGGCTTCGCGCTCGGCCAGGCTTTCGCCGACGCAGATGATCGGGGTCAGGCCGCCCCGAACGGCCGCCGAGGCCTGCGCCGCGACGATTTCATCCGATTCGCCATGGTCGGCGCGGCGCTCCGAATGGCCGACAATGACATGGCTGGCGCCAGCATCTGCAAGCATTTCAGCGGAAATGTCGCCAGTATGGGCGCCCTTCTCGGCCGGATGGCAGGTTTCCCCGCCAATTTTCAGCGCAGAGCCGCTGGCCGCCTCGCTGGCGAGGTATACCAGTGTGGCCGGGACACACAGCAGCGCCGTAACGCCTTGATTACCATCACCAATAGCAGTCTGCACTGCTTCTACCTGCGCGAGACCGCTCCGCAGCCCGTTCATTTTCCAGTTTCCAGCGATCAACGTCCGTGACATGCAGCCATCCCCATCTTGCAAGACCAAGCAGTGTCGCCTAGCAAGCACTGAGCCATCCCGCAAATCCTAGAGAGACCGCGCCCATATGCTAGCCCTGATGAAAAGCCTGATGAATTCGATCTTCGGAAAGATCGTTATCATGATCATCATCGCCGGTATGGCGTTCTGGGGCGTCGACACGATGGTCGCCCAGATGCGCAGCGGCCTCGGCTCCGACCTTGCTGCAGCGGGCTCCAGATCGATCGACGTGACAGGGCTGGATCGCCGGGTCGAGAACCTGCTGCGCAACCTGAATGCCAATGCCGACAAGCCGATCACGAAATCCGAAGCGGTCGACCAGGGCCTCGTGGACCAGGTATTCGAGGTCGAAAAGTCGAAAATCGTCAATCTCGGCTATGCCGGCATGATCGGCGTCAAGCCATCGGCCAACGCCGTTGTCGAGCAGCTGAAGACGGTCGACGCATTCAAGAACCCGCTGACCGGCGAACTCGACCTGAACACGTACCGCGAAGTCCTCTACCAGAACCGGTTCACCAAGGAAGAATACGAGCAGCAGGTCTCCGACGACCTGACGCTGAAAACACTCAGCGATGCGGCTTCGGCAGCGATCTACCCGCCGCAGGCGCTTGCCCGGATACAGGCCCGTTTCATCGGCGAGACCCGCAACGTCTCCTGGTTCATCCTGGACGCCACCAAGGCACCAAAGCCCGAAGCACCGACCGATGACGATATCAGGGCGTTCTATGACGACAACCTCGAAGCGCTGAAGCAGCCCGAGCGGCGCGGTATCGACCTCCTGCGCATGTCTGCCGACGATTTCCTCTCGGACATCACGGTCACCGAACAGGAAATCGCGACGATTTACGAAGCCACCAAGTCGGAACGTTTCTCGGAACCTGACCAGCGGACCTTTCTTGAACTGAAATTCGCGGACCGTGACGCGGCCCGGGCAGCCTTTGGCCTGCTTGCCGGCGGCGCGGATCCGGCAAACCTGCAGGGCGTCGTGTCCCGCGAAATGAAATCCGGCACCCGGGACACGGTCACCGATCCGGCCCTGCGCGAAGCCATGTTCGGCCCCGGCAAGCAGAGCGGCGCCCTGTTCGGCCCGAAGGACGTGAGTGGCCAGTGGATGGTTGCCCGTCTCGTTTCGGTCCAGCCGGGCAATGTCTACCCGATCGAAGACGTCTCCGAAGTGATCCGTGACGAACTGGCGCGCGAACGGGCGCAGGTCCTGTTCTACGAAAAGCTCAACGACCTCGAGCGTGAAATCGCGGCAGGCTACCCGCTGAGCAAGATCGCCGACGAAGTGGGCGTGCCGATGATCAGCTTCGTGCCGGTCGATCAGACGGGCATGACCGAGGATGGCATCTCCATGATCGGCCTCACCGCCGCAGGCGATGCGTTCAGCGCTGCGTTCCAGCTGAACCCCGGCGATGTCAGCAATCGCTTCGATGGCGACGATGCCGTGTACATCACGTCGCCGCGCGAGATCATCGCGCCCTACACACCTGAATTTGAAACCCTGGCAGACGACATCCGCGAGTCGCTTGTCGCATCACGCGCGGCAACCTCCATGCAGACCTATGCCGCGTCGGTCGTCGACAAGATCAAGTCAGGCGAAACCACGCTGGCAGACGCCGCCAAGGCCGCCGGCGCGACAGTCGAAACCCCGCCCGGCCCGATCAGCCGTTCCACGGCGGAACAGAGCGGCCTGCCGTCCGCCGCCATTGCCGCAATCTTCTCGGGCCGCGAAGGCGACGTGGCCAGCTATCCCAACCGCCAGGGCGACCATTTCATGATCGTCAGCCTCGACACGATCACGCCGCCCAGCGAGGAACAGCTGGAAGTGCTCGGCTCGTCTGCCGCTGCGTCCCTCACCCAGGCACTGAAAGATGACCTTCGCGTGGCGCTTGACTACGAAGTCAGCAAGGCCACCAAGCTGAAGGTCAACGCCGGTGCGGTGAATGCCTACAAGGCATCCGTCGCAACCGATCAATGACGCCTGCCCGTCTGATCGTCCGCAGGCGCATCGGGGACATCGAGACCCCTGTCGGCGCCATGCTGAAACTGGGCACGGATGCGCCCGGCAGTTTCCTGTTCGAGTCCATCGCCGGCGGCGAACGCCTGGGCCGGTATTCCTTCATCGGGCTGGAGCCGGAGCGCTGGTTCCGCATCCAGGACGGCGTTGCCGAAGTCGCGGCCGATGCCGCGTTCAGTGACATCCTCAGCACATCCGACGAGCCTGTCGCCGCCCTGCGGGCATTCGTGAAGCAGGCACAGGCCCGGACCGATACGCCTTTGCCGCCGATGGCGTCCGGCGCGTTCGGTTATGTCGGCTATGACATGATCCAGCATGTCGAACCGGTCGCGATCACCAGCGAGGATACGCTCGGCGTGCCCGAAGCGCTGCTCGTCATCCCGCGCGTCGTCATCGTGTTCGATCACATCTACCAGGAAATCCTGCTGATCGGCCGCGTCCAGGGCGACAATGAAGCCGAGATCAATGGGCTGCTCGACGACGTCGAGGCGCGGCTTGAGCGCATGGCCATCGTCCCGCCCAAGGACCAGAAGCCGACAGAGGTCACGCTGACGTCGAACACGACCAAGGAGCGCTATTTCGAGATTGTCGAGAAGTGCCGCGACTACATCAAGGCAGGCGACATATTCCAGGTCGTGCCCAGCCAGCGGCTGTCTGCGCCCTTCACCCTGAAATCCATCAGCTATTACCGCGCGCTGCGCCGTCTTAATCCGTCGGCCTTCATGTTCCACATGAACCTCGGCACCGTGCGCCTCGTCGGCTCCAGCCCGGAAATCCTGGTCCGCCTGCGCGATGGCCGCGTTGCCATCCGGCCGCTTGCCGGGACGCGCCCCGTTTCGGGTGATCCGGTCGAGGATGCCCGCCGCGCCGAAGACCTGCTGGCCGACCCGAAGGAAATGGCCGAACACCTGATGCTGCTGGATCTTGGCCGCAATGATGTCGGCCGCGTCGCCGCTTATGGCAGTGTCGAAGTGACCGAAAGCTTCATCGTCGAGCGCTACAGCCACGTGATGCATATCGTCAGCCATGTCGAAGGCGACCTGCGCGAGGGGCTCGACGCCGTCGATGCCCTGTTCGCAGGATTCCCGGCCGGCACCGTGTCGGGCGCGCCCAAGATCCGCGCCATGCAGATCATCGACGAGATGGAATCGGCCCGGCGCGGTATCTATGGCGGCGCCGTCGGCTATTTCGGCTGGAACGGCGACCTCGATACCTGCATCGCGCTGCGCACCGCCGTCATCAAGGACGGCCAGTTGCATGTCCAGGCCGGTGGCGGCATCGTGCTCGACTCCGTGCAGCAAACCGAATTCGACGAGACCCTTCACAAGGCGGGCGCCCTCAGGCGCGCTGCCGAACTCGCCGCCACCTATGAGTTTGACCAATGATCCTCGTCGTCGACAATTATGACAGCTTTACCTGGAACCTCGTCCACTATGTTGAAGACCTTGGCGCCCGCACGAAGGTCATCCGTAACGACGAGCTGACGGTCGCCGAAGCGCTGGCACTGAAGCCTGATGCGCTCCTGCTCTCCCCCGGCCCCTGCACGCCGACCGAAGCCGGCATCTGCATCGGGCTCATCCAGGCAGCGCCTGACGACATGCCCATCCTCGGCGTCTGTCTCGGCCACCAGGCCATCGGCCAGGCCTTTGGCGGGGCGGTGATCACGGCGAAGGAAATCCGCCACGGCAAACTGTCGGAGATTCACCAGACCGGCGGCGACCTGTTCGAGGGCCTGCCCGAGCGCTACGCCGTTGTCCGCTACCATTCCCTCTCCGTGCGCGACGCCGACCTGCCGGACTGCCTCGTCGCCGACGCCTTCACCGACGACGGCGAGATCATGGCCCTGCACCACAAGACCCGCCCCATATACGGCGTCCAGTTCCACCCGGAATCAATCAAGACCGAACACGGCCATGCCCTGCTGACGAACTTCCTGAAGCGGGTCGGATAGGAGGCCGCCATGAGCGATCTGGATGCGGCGGCCGGAGCCCTGCTCGCCGACATGAAGCCGACGAGCCCCAGCGCCGCACCCGGCCAGAACTTCCTGCCGCCCAACACCCGCCGCGACATTCCGGGCGCCTTCGGCACGACGCCCGTCTGGCGCGCCGGGGAAGGTCCGCCCGCGCTGTTCGTGCACGGCTGGGACGACACGCATCGCGTCTGGCGCCGCTTCGCGCAGGATTTCCTGCAGAATACGCGGCCCGTCCTGATGATGGACCTGCCCGCCCACGGCGCATCGAAAATCGAGCCATGTACACCCGAGACTGCGGCCACCTCGGTCGCCGACGTCTGCGCCGCGGAAGGCCCGATCGATACGATCATCGCCCATTCCTTCGGCTGTGAAGCCAGCGTGCGCGCCATCGCGAACGGGGCGAACCCGGCCTATCTGGTGCTGATTGCGCCGCCGCTGCTCGACTGGGCCGACTACCAGCGCCAGAAAGGCCATGCCGACGCGGTCATCACGCGGGCGCTCGAACTCCACAGGGCCCGCACCGGCGCAGACATGACGCGGACCGATTTCCGCGCCGCGCTGGCAGATTACAAGGGCGCCGTCCTGTTTGTCGGATCGGCCGCCGACGCCAGTTCCCCGCTCGGCCTGATCCGTGACCTGGCCAGCGCCCTGCCCGGCGCGCGCCTCGTCGAGGACGAGACGCTCAGCCACCGCGACCTCGCGCTCGACCCGCGTATCCTGGCCGAGATCATCACCTTTCTCGGCTACTGAAGCCGGTTTCGCACATTGAACCCGTCGCCCAAGGCAGCTATCGGTGTCTGCCTTTAGCCGGAAGCACAGACATGACTGACACAGCCCTCACCGCCGCCATCAAGGCGATTGCCCGGCACGAGACGCTGGACGGCGATACACTCGAAGGCGCATTCAACCTGCTGCTGACCGGCGAGGCCGCGCCGGAAGAGATCGGCGCCTTTCTCACCGGCCTTGCCGTGCGCGGCGAAACCGCGGCCGAACTGGTTGCCGGTGCGCGCATCATGCGCCAGCACGCCCGCACCGTGCATGTCGACGGCCCCGTCCTCGACACGTGCGGCACAGGCGGCCTGACATGGAAAAGCCTGAACACATCGACTGCCAGCGCCCTTGTCATCGCCGCTGCGGGCGGCCGCGTCGCCAAGCACGGCAACCGGTCTGTCCCGCCGAAATCGGGGTCTGCCGATGTGCTCGAAGCACTCGGGGTCAATCTGGAATCCGACGAGCACGAGTTCCGCGCCTGCCTTGACGGTGCCGGCGTCGCCTTCATGTTCGCGCGGGCACATCACAGCGCCATGCGCCATGTTGCGCCGGTCCGCGCAAAGCTGGGCATCCGCACCATATTCAACCTGCTTGGCCCCCTGTCCAATCCGGCAGGCGCGCAATACCAGGTTCTCGGCGTCTTCGCCCCGGAATGGACGCGGCCCATGGCCGAAGCCCTGGCCGCACTCGGCACGGAAAAAGCATGGGTCGTGCACGGGATCGACGGAATCGACGAAATATCCGTCGCCGGGACCACGCATATCTGCGAGGTGGCCGGCGGCACCATCCGGGAGTTCGAATTCCATCCATCCCATGCCGGGCTCGACACGCATCCGCTCTCTCGCCTCGAGGGCAGCAGTGTCGCAGACAACGCCCTGGCAATCACCGACCTGCTGGACAGCCAGGAAGGCCCGTTCCGGGATGCCGTCCTGCTGAATGCGGCAGCCGGCCTGCACGTCTTCGGCACAGCGGCAGACCTGAAAACCGGCGTTGCGATGGCCGCCGAGGCGATCGACAGCGGCAAAGCCCGCGACACGCTGCGCCAGCTGGTGGCGCTGTCGAACGGACAGGCCCCGGCATGACCACCGCCCTCGACCACATCATTGCGTACAAGCATGACGAAGTCGCCGCGCTGAAGCGGGCGGAGACACTGGACAGCCTGACGCGCCGGGCAGAGGCGGCCGGGCCGGTCCGCGGCTTTGCCGCCGCGATGGACCGGATTGCCGCCACCGGCGAGAACGCCCTGATTTGCGAACTGAAGCGCAAGAGCCCGTCTGCGGGAGAAATCCTGCCCGGCGCCGACCCCGTCGCCATCGCCGGCGAATATGAGGCGGGTGGCGCAGCATGCCTCTCGGTCCTGACGGATGGGCCGAGCTTTGGCGGGTCGCTCGCCGACTTCACGGCCATTCGCAACGCCGTCAGCCTTCCGATGCTGCGCAAGGACTTCCTCGTCGACCCGATCCAGGTGGCCGAAGCCCGCGCTTATGGCGCCGACTGCATCCTCGTCATTCTCGCCGCCGTCGACGACTCGCTGGCCCGGGAATTGTCCGACTGCGCGACGGGGTTCGGCATGGATGTCCTGGTCGAAACCCACGATGAATCCGAACTGGCGCGCGCCCTGGAACTGCCATCGCCGCTGATCGGTATCAATAACCGCAACCTCAAGCGGATGATCACCGATCTCGCAACCACAGAGCGCCTCGCGCCGCTGGTTCCGGGCGACCGCCACATCATCGCCGAAAGCGGGATATCGACGCCGGAACACGTGCAACGACTGCGCAACGTGGGGGCGCGGCGTTTTCTGATCGGTGAAAGCCTGATGAAAGTGAACACCGGACGCGAAACTGCTGTGACCCGGTTAAGGCGCGCCCGGGTTGATTGACCCGAACCATGAACACATGTAGAACATAAGTGAACATAGATTCGGACGGAAGGAATATTCCCGTGCTGACCAGTAAACAGAGAGAGCTGCTGCTTTTCATCAACGAGCGGATCAAGGATACCGGTGTTTCCCCGTCCTTTGATGAAATGAAAGAGGCGCTCAATCTTGCGTCAAAGTCCGGTATTCACCGCCTGATCTCGGCGCTTGAAGAACGCGGATTCATCCGACGTCTGGCGCATCGGGCCCGGGCCCTTGAAGTGCTGAAATTGCCTGACTCCGCCATTCCGACGCAGAGCCTGCGCGGGCGGAAGGACTTCAAGCCGTCACTCGTATCGACCGGCAGGCCGGCCGCCATGCCCTCGGCCCGCACCATTCCGCTTGTCGGGACGATCGCGGCCGGTATTCCCATCTCGGCGATCCAGCAGGATAATGGCCACGTCAACGCGCCCGACGGGCTGAGCGAGGGCGACGAGCACTTTGCCCTCGAAGTCCAGGGTGATTCCATGATCGACGCCGGCATCCTTGAAGGCGATATCGTCGTCCTGCGCCGCACCGAAGCGGCGAATACCGGTGACATTGTCGTGGCCCTGATCGACGGCGAGGAAGCGACCCTGAAACGCCTGCGCCGCAAGGGCGCATCGGTTGCGCTGGAAGCGGCCAACCCGGCCTATGAGACGCGCATCTTCGGGCCGGACCGGGTTCAGGTCCAGGGACGGCTGGTCGCGCTTGTACGCCGCTACGACTAGGAATCCGTGCTGCAGCCCCGCCACGGGCGCCGCACACACCCGACGGATGGATCCGGTTCCAGGGTCTTGCCGGTTGCATGCGCCGTAAAGCCGCCTGCGGCCTGGATCGATGCCCAGTCATGTATGGGTGCGCAGCCATCCCGGCGCTCGGCCGGCCCGGATGTTTCCAGTGACAGGACGAGCACGACCCCTGCTTCGCAAGCCACCTGGTCCGCGCCGGATTGGCTGAGCACCACGGTGCCGACCTGTGTCCCGAACCGGCAAGTCTGGTCGCTGCACGCCGTGGCGTCGAGATTGCTGAACCGCAACGGCGCGAGGCCATCACCATCGGCAAATGCGATCCGTTCAAGCCCGCCACTTGTGGTTCGGACAAACACGTCACCCGACTGCGACCAGTGGACCACCAGCGCCGGACTGGCGACCCACAGCCAGATGCCCGGCACAGCCGCTGCCAGGCAGAGCAACAGGCGCCCCGCGCCCCGCGCAGTCGTCACCAATGCCAGCGCTGCAGCGAAGCAGGCGAGGCTGAGGCCCGGCATCGCAACCGGCATGGACAGTTTCGCCGGCGCCAGGTCGTTGCACCAATGGGCAATGGCGAGGACGATTTCGAGCGAATAGCCGAACAGGCGCAGGCCGACGTCGCCATAGCCGAACGGGGTCAGCAGCAGGGTCACTGCCGCCATCGGCGCGCTCACAAAGGTGATCACCGGCATCGCCAGCAAGTTTGCCACGAGGCCGAGCCCGGCAAGCCGGTCGAAATGGTACAGCGCGAACGGCGCGGTCGCCGCTGCCGCCACGACAGACGTCATCACCAGTGACGCCCAGGCGAACGGAACCGGCCCCAGCACCCGCTCGCGCCCCGCGCGGCGGTGAGACCAGGCCTCATAGGTCGCAATCAATGCGCCGGAGGCCGCAAACGACATCTGGAATCCCGGCGTCATCACGCTTTCAGGCTCCAGCAGGACCACAGCGATCATCGCGATCGCGAAGGACCGCATGCTTATCGCGGCCCGGTCGAACAGGACGGCACCGAACACCACGGCCGACATGATGAAGGCGCGCTGCGTCGACACGCTCGCACCGGACAGCACAAGATAGGCGAGGCTTGCCAGCAACGCCGTCGCCGCGGCCGGCTTCTGCACCGGCATGCGCAGCGCCAGCGGCTCGATCAGCACCAGTCCGCGCTGGACGAGGAAGAACACGAGGCCGCCGACAATGCCCATGTGCAGGCCGGAAATGGCGAGCAGATGCGCCAGGCCTGACCCGCGCAGGGCGTCCTGGTCCGCTTGCGCCATGAAACTGCGGTCGCCCGAGACGAGCGCAGCGGCGAACCCGCCTGCCCGCTCGCCGGCAGCCACATTGACGTGCGCGGCAAGGTTTCGCCTGAACGTCGACAGGTGGACCTTCAACTGGTTCACCCACCCCTGCGGCGCCCCCAGCGTGCCGCCCCGGCACCGCCCCTGGACATACCCGACGGCGCCCAGCTGCTGGAACCAGGCCTGGCGCTGGAAGTCATAGTCGCCCGGCAGTGTCGGCGCTGGCGGCGGCCGCAGCACCGCCCAGCACCGCACGAACCGGCCGGGCGCCACTTCCAGGCGCGCCATGTGGGTCAGGCGGACATATTTCGGGGTATCGGCCCGTGAGAACCCGGCAATTGCGTGCACGTCAATGCGCAGGCGCGGGCCTTTCGCGCCGGGCTCGACACCGGCCACCCAGCCCTCCAACATCACCGGCCGCGTCTCCGCCGCCACGGACGGCGCCGCGACCAGCGTTGTCCGGACAGCGCCTGCCGCAAGCCCCGTGACAAGCCCGAATCCCACAACCGCCAGGACATACAGGAACGTGAACGTCACGCGCCGCCGGGCAGCAATCAGCAGGCCGGTCATCACCAGCCAGCCGGCAAGACAGAGCCCGAGTGCCGGCTCGAACGGCAGCGTGAAATAGGTCACGGCCCCTGCGCACAGCGAAAAGGCGAACAAAAGCGGGCGGGAGTCGATTGACGCGATTGACCACATGCCATGCGACAGACCCAGCAGCCGCCCAGCCCACCCCTTGCTTTCGGGTGAAACCTTGTGTTTGTGCACCGCAGAAGAGATATCTGCCTGCATTTACCTGGAGCCTGCCACCCTGATGAACGTCGTCACGCGATTTGCCCCCTCTCCCACCGGCATGTTGCACATTGGAGGGGCAAGAACCGCACTTTTCAACTACTTGTTTGCCCGCCATCACGAGGGCCAGTTCCTGTTGAGGATCGAAGACACCGATCGCGCGCGCTCCACGGATGAAGCGACAGCCGCGATCATCGAGGGCATGGCCTGGCTCGGCCTGGACGCGGATGCCCCACCCCTGCTGCAATCCACGCGCGAGGCGCGCCACGCCGAAGTGGCAGCCGAGATGCTGGCGCGCGGCACGGCCTTCAAATGCTACGCGACGCAGGAAGAGCTGCAGGCGCGCCGCGATCTAGGCGAGCAGAGACGCAAGGAGGCTCGCGCCGAAGGGCTGAGCGACGATGACAGGGCCGCCCTCCTGGCAGAAGCCAACGCACTCCTGGCCCCCTACCGGTCGCCTTGGCGCGACGGGGCGCCTGCGCCCTCGCCGGATGCCCCCTACACCGTGCGCCTGCGGGCACCGGATGGCGGCGAAATGGTGGTTGAAGATGGCGTGCAGGGCACTGTGCGCGTCCAGGCCAGCGAAATCGACGACCTCATCATGCTGCGCGCCGACGGCACGCCGACCTACATGCTGGCGGTAGTGGTCGACGATCACGACATGGGTATCACACATGTGATCCGCGGCGACGACCACCTGCGCAACACGTTCCGCCAGATCCCGATCTACGAAGGGATGGGATGGGACGTGCCGGCGTTTTCCCACGTCCCGATGATCCACGGGCCCGATGGCGCCAAGCTGTCCAAGCGCCACGGCGCGCTGTCGACACTGGCCTACCGCGACATGGGGTACCTTCCCGAAGCGCTGAATGCCTACCTGCTACGCCTTGGCTGGAGCCATGGCGACCAGGAAATCTTCACACAGGACGAAGCCATCAAGGTTTTCGACGTGTCCGGCATCGGCAAGTCGCCGGCGCGACTCGACCTCGACAAGCTCGGGACGATCAATTCACATTTCCTGCGACAGGCCGACGACGAACGCCTGTTCGGCCTGCTCAAGCCCCTGCTGGAAGCATCCGCATCGCTTGATGCCCAGCAGGTACAGCGGGTCCGCGCCGGCCTGCCCCACCTGAAGAATCGCGGTGCGACCCTGCCGGAACTCGCGGCCAGCTTCGCCTTCCTCACGGTGCAGCGACCGATCAATCTCAACAAGAACGCCAGAAAGGCGCTTTCCGCAGAGGGACTTGACCGACTGCGCGGTCTGCGCGACGAACTGCAGCGCATATCGCAGTGGACGAGTGATCACGTTTCAGAAACGATCACTTCGTATTGCACTGCGCAAGACCTATCTATGGGGCAGATAGGTCAACCTCTGCGCGCCGCACTCACGGGCGGCCTTCCGGCACCGGACATCGCACCCGTGCTGGAATGGCTGGGACGCGACGAAGCGCTCGGACGGATAGATGATCAACTCGTCCAGGCTGGCCAATGAGGCGCGCCGGACGGAATAAGAACAAGAAGGGCCAGATCTGATGGAAAACAAGACGAAGAACGCCGGCACCGCAAAGGTCGAAATTGAGGGCAAGACGTATGACTTGCCCATTCTTTCAGGGACTCACGGGCCGGACGTCATAGATGTTCGCAAGGTTTATGCTGAAACGGGCAAATTCACGTTCGATCCCGGCTTCACGTCGACTGCCAGCTGCGAAAGCCAGATCACCTTCATCGACGGTGACGAAGGCGTCCTGCTTCACCGCGGCTATCCGATCGGCCAGCTTGCCGAGAAGTCGACGTTCCCGGAAGTCTGTCACCTCATCCTGAAAGGTGAATTGCCCACCAAGCCCGAGCTCGCCGACTTCAATGCCGAGATCAAGCAGCACACACTGCTGCACACGCAGATGGACCGCTTCTTCGAGGGGTTCCGGCGTGACAGCCACCCGATGGCGATGCTGACCGGCGCCGTCGGCGCGCTTGCCTCGTTCTATCCCGGCGCGATGGACAGCGAAGACCCCGACGAACGCCACCTCAGTTCGGTCCGGCTGGTGGCCAAGATGCCGACGCTCTGCGCGCGCATCCTGAAGTACAATATGGGCCAGAAATTCGTCGATCCCCGCAACGAGTACAGCTACGCCGAAAACTTCCTCAACATGTGCTTCTCGGTGACCGCCGAGGACTACAATGTCGACCCGGCGATCGCCCGGGCGATGGATCGCTTCTTCATCCTCCACGCCGATCACGAACAGAACGCATCGACGTCGACCGTCCGCCTCGCCGGATCGTCAGGCGCCCATCCGTTCGCGGCCATCGCGGCCGGCGTCGCCTGCCTGTGGGGGCCAAGCCATGGCGGTGCCAACGAGGCGTGCCTCAACATGTTGCACGAGATCGGCTCGGTCGACCGGATTCCGGAATACGTTGAAAAGGCCAAGGACAAATCAAGCGGCTTCCGCCTGATGGGCTTTGGCCACCGCGTCTACAAGAACTATGACCCGCGTGCGACGGTCATGCGCGAATCGGCCCACGAAGTGCTCGACCTGCTCGGCCTCAAGGACCAGCCGATCCTGAAAGTTGCGATGGAACTCGAGCGGATTGCCCTGGAAGACGACTATTTCGTCGAAAAGAAGCTGTACCCGAACGTCGACTTCTATTCCGGCATCATCCTCGACGCGATGGGCTTCCCGAAACAGATGTTCACCGTGCTGTTCGCACTCGCACGTACTGTCGGCTGGGTCGCCCAACTCAACGAGATGATCGAAGACCCGTCGCAGCGTATCGGTCGCCCACGCCAGATCTATACCGGCGCGGCCCAGCGCGATTACGTGCCGATGGCCAACCGCTAGGCGCGAGCCTCTTCAAGCACGACACGCGCGGCAATATCGGCCGCGTCATGATCGCCCTCTCTCATCCGGGAGAGGGCGATTTGCTGTGCGGCGCGCTGTTCGGCCAGCGCGGCGGGATCGGTCAGCCAATTCAGCGCCCGGGCGGCGATCAGGTCTGGTGTCTGTTTCGTCTGGACGAATTCCGGCACGATCTCGGTATCGTCGGACACGATGTTCAGGAGCGTGATGTGGGTCTTCTGGTACAGCAGGCCCCGGGCCAATGCCCATGTCACCCAGCCGGTCCTGTAGGCCACGATCATCGGCGTTCCCTGCATGGCGAGTTCGCTGGTCACCGTGCCCGAGCAGGCAAGTGCGAGATCAGCCGCTGCCATGGCGTCATAGCGCTCGCCGGGATTGACGGTGACGGTTGCCCATTCGGAGACATCCGGGAAAGCCTCGGAGAACTGGGCAGCGACCCCCGCAGCAGGGGCGATCACGACCTGCCGGTCAGGGTCTGAGTCCTTGATGATCCGCGCCGCTCCGACGAGCGCAGGCGCGACACGCTTGATCTCGCTCGGCCGGCTGCCGGGCAGGACGAGGACGAGTTGCGCTGCCTCGCTGATACCGTGCGCCTTTCGGAAGGCTGCCCCATCCCCCCATTCATGCCGGGAAAGCGCGGGGTTGCCCACGACGGTGGTCTTCAGGCCGTGGGGTTCATAGTACGGCACTTCGATTTCATGCATGCAGAGCAGGTGGTCCACCGTCGCCGCGAGCGTCTTCGCCCGCCCGGGGCGGGTTGCCCAGACCTGTGGCCCGATGAGTTTGACTAGCCGGATCCCGGGCGCCCGCGCGCGGACACGCTGGGCGACGCGCAGCATGAAGCCCCAGGAATCGACCAGCACGACGACATCCGGTGCGTCTGCAATGATTGCATCGGCCGCCGCGTCGGCCAGGCGGACAGCCGTGGCATACACTTTCAGGCCTTCCAGCAGGCCCAGCACGGACAGCGCAGACACGTCGATCGGCGACTGGATTCCAATGCTCGCCATTTCGGCACCGCCGATCCCGGCAATATGCACATCGGCCACGCGGGCCCGGACGGCTTCGATCACTTCGCGTGCCAGCAGGTCTCCCGAGGCCTCGGCCGCCACGAAGTAGAGGCGCGGTGCACTCACAGCCCCAACCCCGGATCAAACCCGTAAAGGAAGATGCCGAGCCGTTCGGCCGCCGCCTCCATCTCGGCGCGGTTCAGCATCAGCGTGCCGCCCGCCTCGAGGGCCAGGCCGGCAAGCCCGGCGGCGGCCACTTTCTCGACAGTCGAAACGCCGGTTGTCGGCAGGTCGATACGGCGTTCCTGCGCGGGCTTGGGACGCTTCAGCAGGACACCTCGCCGCGCGGCTTCAGTTCCGCGAACGGCCTCGGGCAGCGTCGCCACCCGGTCCAGCATGGCGTCTGTGCCTTCCTGCGCCTCGACCGCGAGCACGAGTTCGTCACACACGACACACCCCTGTCCGATATCAAGGGTCCCCAGAGCAGCCACAACGTGCGCAGCACGCGCGATGTCTGCGAGATGGCCGTCTCCCGGCGCCGGCCCGGCAATGTGCCCCTGCGGGGCCAGCAGGGCCTTGTGCGCGGCATGTGACCCGATCACATTGAAGCCGTTCTTCTCAAATTCGTTCACCAGCAGGCGCAGGAGGGCATCATCGCCCTTGCCGGCCTCTGCCAGCACTTTCGGCAGCAGGGCCGCGCCCCGCAGGTCGAGCTTCAGGTCCCTGAAATTCGGCCGGGACACGATGCCGGCAAACACGACGTCCTTGCAGCCCGCGGATTTCAGCTTGGACAACAGGCCGCCAACCTCGCCGAGACCGGCAACGGCGCCCGGATAGCCGGCAAGCCTTGGATCCTCGAAGCCCTTGAGGCGGACGACATAGACACCCTGCCCGGTCGAGACGGCATTCTCGGCGATCGCAACCGGCAGGTCACCGAGGCCCGCGATGAGTCCCAAGGGAGCGGTCATGGCGCAATCACCCTGGCTTGCAGATGGCGCGGTTGCCGCCGGCCAGGATGAAATCGATCAGCTCCATCGCCAGCGGCTTGCCCGCAAAGGTCCGGGCGGCGAGGTCGAGACGGTCCTTGAACAGCCCGTCGCCCGAGAACACGGCCTTGTAGGCGCTGCGGATCTCGTGCAGCTGCGCCTTGTCGAACCCGCGGCGCTTGAGGCCCACCACGTTCAGCCCGGCCAGCCGGGCGCGATTGCCGATGACCGACCCGAACGGAATGACATCCTCGACGAGGATCGCGCCGCCCCCGATAAACGCGTTGCGACCGATACGGGTGAACTGGTGCACCGCGACGAGCCCGCCAAACCAGACATTGTCACCAACCGTGACATGCCCCCCGATCAGCACATTGTTCGCCATGACGACGCTGTTGCCGATATGACAGTCGTGCGCGATGTGCCCGCCGACCATGATGAAGCAGTCATTGCCAATTTTCGTGACGCCGCCGAATTTCGGGATGCCGGTATGCGCGGTCGTGTATTCACGAAAGGTGCAATTGTCGCCGATCTCGAGCCGGGATTCATCCGTCTCCTGGAATCCGATGACCTGCGGTGGCCCACCGACAACCGCGTGCGGGTGCAGGACGCACGCCTCGCCGAGACGGGTGAACCCGGTGACGACACTGTGCGAGCGCAGCTCGGTGCCTGCGCCGATGACCGCACGCGGACCGACCTGGCAGAAAGGACCAATCCGGACGCCTTCGCCCAATTCGGCTCCCGGCTCCACGAGGGCGGTCTGATGGATTTCAACAGGCATGTGCGTGTCCGGGCGCGGCGGGTTGCGAAGTCAGGATCGGGGGCGTCGACGTATCAGGTGGTTTTCTTCGCATTTGCGTGCTTCTGCAACCAGGCAACTTCCCGCATCCACTGACGCAGCGGCTTGGCCGGTGTACCGCCCCAGGTTTCGCCCGGTTCGATATCCCTGAAGACACCGGACGAGGCGGCGAGATTAACTCCCTCGCCGATGCGGACGTGGTCGGCGATTCCGACCCGGCCGCCAATTCGCGCCGCGTCGCCCACCCTGACCGATCCGGAAATGCCGCCGAACGCCGCCATGACGACACCGCGGCCAAAGACGACATTATGCGCAACCTGACACAGATTATCGATCTTCGTGCGCTCGCCGATGATCGTGTCGTCGAACATGCCGCGATCGATGCACGAATTTGCGCCGATCGTGACACGGTCCTGCAGGATGACCCGGCCGAAATGCGGCACGTCTTCCTGGCCTGACGGACCCGCGGTCACGCCAAATCCGGGCTCGCCGATGCGCGCGCCGGCGAGGAGCCTGACGTGATCACCGAGGAGCGCGCAGACGAGCGATGCGCCCGACCCGATCCGGCAATGCCGCCCGACCTGCACTCCAGGACCGACCACCGCATTTGAACCGATAACCGTTCCCTCGCCGATGCTCGCGCCTGGCCCGACCGTCGCGCCCGGTGATACGATGGCCGTCGGATGCACGCTCGCTTCTGGAGATATCAGCGTCTCACCAGACCATGTCTCGTGGCGCGGATGAAACAGGGCGTAGGAAACCACGCCGTGATAATGACGCGCCAAGGCCGACACGAGCCGGGGCATGCCGTCGGGAACGTTGTGAATATTGGCTTCGTTGACGATCAGGGCAGACGTTTCCGCGCTGATCTGTGGCGCGGCCTTGCCGTCGCCATCCAGGAAAACGAGGTCTCCGCGGCGGGCTGTTTCCGCTGCGGAGACCCCTGTGATTTCAACGTCCGGATCGCCCTCCAATCCGGCACCGGTCAATTCCGCGATTGTTCCTAGCGTCAAGGCCCCCAATGGCGCGTAGAATCGTGGATCGACCGTCACAGGTGTATTCCTTACTGGGCAGGCACGCGCTGGCGCGTCACTGCGACTGTTGGCGTGGTGGCGTCCAGTTTGCTGATGACAAGCGGTGTCACATCGACGGCGTCGGTGCTGTAGATCAGCTGGCTCTTGGCCAGGACGACCTGTGCCTTCTTCTCGTTGACGACTTCCATGAGGACCGGTTCGATGGCCTTGTTGAAGTCGATCAGCGCCTGGCGTTCGGTCAGCTGGAACTCCTGGGACGCAACCTGGCGCTTCTGCCCATATGTGGCAGCCTTGGTCTGGTAGGCGGTGAGTTCTGCGACAAGCGCCGCATCAGCAGCAATCGCTTCGCGGGTCTTGCCCTCGACCTTGGTCTGAAGCGCCTTGCCTTCGGTCTCAAGCGACTTGCGGGTCGGTTCCAGCTCGTTCTTCATCTGGGTTTCGATATTTTTCAGCTTGGTCTGGATGTCCTTGCCAGCCTTGCTTTGCGAGAGGATGCTGCCTTCGTCGATCGTGATGACGACAGTGCCCTGGGCAGAGGCGGTTGGTGCGACAAGCGCCGCGCTACTGAAGGCCATCGCGAGTGCAGCGAGTAGATACTTGATTGGGGACATGGTGAGTCTCCTGTTTGGGGCTTCTGGTTTAAAAACGAGTTGAGGTCGAGAACCGGAACGTTTCTGTCCGGTCATAGTCTTCCTTGCGGAGGATCTGCGAGAAATCGAAGCGGATGGGACCGAACGGTGAATCCCAGAACACGCTGAGGCCCGCGGACGCACGCAGCG
The DNA here is from genome assembly GCF_000685275.1 of Hyphomonas johnsonii MHS-2. GTDB lineage: Bacteria > Pseudomonadota > Alphaproteobacteria > Caulobacterales > Hyphomonadaceae > Hyphomonas > Hyphomonas johnsonii. Next base: position 726,904 of record NZ_ARYK01000001.1, on the reverse strand, counting down.
AGGCGGCATCCTTTGTCAGGCGCACAGCAGGCAGGCCGCTCTGGTCGGTGAAGTAGACCGTCGGGCTCTGGTCGGGGCCGCGCAGCGTTCCGACCGCCCCGACGTCGGTGAACAGGGCGCTCTTGATGCCGTACTCTTCGGGGAAGATGTTCGGCAGCGAGAGTTCGAACGTGCCCTGGTAGTATGCGTTACCGCCCTGCGAATTGAGGCGGCGGGTCTGGATGACTTCGCCTGTCGTCGGATCGACGATGCGGACAATCTCGCGCGGGCCGAGACCGGCAACGTCAAAGCCGCGGAACGTGCTGCCACCCCGGAAGAAGCGGTTGTTGATCCGAATGCCCTGGCCATCTTCAAGCGGGAAAATATAACCGCCAGAGAAACGCGCGCTTGCGATCACGCTCTTCCAGATGCCGCGATACACCGACGCGCTTGCTTCGGTGCGCATGTATTTCACGTCTCCGCCGAGGCCTGCGATATCCTGGTTGAAGCGGAAATCGAACCCGCGGGTCGGCGTGATCGGGTCGTTGGTGCGATCCCACAGGAAGTTGTAACCGATGATGCTCGAAATTTCGCTGCGTTCCGAACGGCAGCTGGAATCACGCAGCAGGAACAGCGGATCGCACTGGTCAACGATAATCAGCTCGCCCGGGAAGTCGTCCGGCGTCGCGGTCCGATAGGTGTCGTCGGTCGCATCGTTGGGTGTATCGGCGCCGCCCGTCTGGATGAGGCGCACTGACTGAAAGTTGGTTGCCGTATCGAGCAGGATGTCACGGTCCGGAACTTTCACGTCATCCGACTGCAATCGATAGCTGAGGCCAAGCTGCATGCGATCGGACAGCGGGAATCCGACGCGCAGACCGGTACCGAATGTCTCGGCGGTAAAGCTGCCAAAATCCTTGAAATCCTGGCGCGTTGCGAACAGGTCGACACCCGCTGACAGGTTCCGGTCCAGGAACCGCGGCTCGGTGAAGCGAAGGTCGACGACCTGCTGGCGGCTTGACGTCGAAATGCGTGCGACCACCGACTGGCCACGGCCGCGCAGGTTTCGCTGCGACGCCGAAAGATCGAAGAGATAGGAATCGACGGACGAGAAGCCGGCAGCGAACGAAAGTTCGCCAGTCGGCTGTTCGGTCACCTTGATATCGACGATGCTGCGGTCCGGTCCGTCACCCGGCGTTTCCACGATTTCAACGTCCTTGAAGAACCCGAGCGACCGCACGCGGTTCTTCGACCGGTCGAGGAGAATACGGTTGAACGCGTCGCCTTCGGAAATCCGCAGTTCACGGCGAATGACGCGGTCGAGCGTCTGGGTATTGCCGACGATATTGATGCGCTCGATATACACACGTGGGCCTTCATCCACCGCAAAGGTCACATCGATGCGGCCCGTATCCGGGTTCACGTCGAGTTGCGGGCGAATGTCGACGAATGCGTAACCTGCAATACCGGCAGCGTAGGTCAGCGTGTCGATCGTGTTTTCGATCAGGTCGGCCTTGAACAGGTCGCCATTGTTGATCGGCACAGCCGCGCGCAGGGCCCTCGCATCGAGTTTCTCGAGCGCGGTTTCAACCTTGACCTCTCCAAAATCATACTGACGGCCTTCGTCGACCGTCATGGTGATGTAGAAGTCTTTCTGGTCCGGCGTCAGATCGGCCACCGCCGACGTCACGCGAAAATCGTAATAGCCGTTGTTCTGGTAGAATTCGCGCAGTTTCTCGCGGTCATATTCCAGGCGGCCGGGGTCGTAGTTGTCATTCGAACTGAAGAAGCGCCACAGGCGCGACTGGCGCGTCACAATCTCGCTGCGCAGGCGGGAGTCGGAATAGGCCTTGTTGCCGATGAAGTTGATCGACCGTACGCCCGTGACCGGGCCTTCGGTGATTTCGAACACGAGATCGACGCGGTTCTGCTCAAGCGGCTTGTATTGCGGCTCGACCTTGGCGGCGAACCGGCCGGACTGGCGGTAGAGTTCCAGGATGCGCTGCACGTCGGTCTGCACGCGCGCGGCGGTGAAGATGCCCCGCGGGGCGGCCTGGATTTCTTCCCTGAACTTGTCGTCCTTGAGCGCACGGTTGCCCTCGAAGATCACGCGGTTGATGATCGGGTTCTCCACCACGCGGACGAGTAGATCGTCGCCTGTCCGGTCAATCGACACGTCAGCGAAGAGATTGGTCGCAAAAAGCGTCTTCAGGGACAGGTCGATGCGCTCGGCATCGAACGGGTCGCCTGGCTCCAGCAGCAGGTAGGACTGGACCGTGCGCGCCTCGATGCGCTGGTTCCCTTCCACCAGGATCGACCGGATCGTACCGCCATAGCGGCCGTCTTCCTGTGCGTTCGCGGTGTTGGTCAGCCCCGGCAGGACAACAGACGCAAATACGCTGGTCGCCACAAGGGTTGCTGCAAGAAACTTACGCATCGTGGAAAAACTCTCTGGTTATATTTGGGTCGGCCGGGTCAGCCGCCCACTCCCCCGAACAAGCCGGTTTCGATGATGTCACCCCACGTGATCACCACCACCATTCCCAATAGCAGGATCAAACCGAATGTCAGGCTCATCTCCTGCACTTTTTCCGGCAGTTCCTTGCCGACAATAGCTTCATAAGCATGAAACACGAGGTGGCCGCCATCCAGCACAGGCAGCGGCAGGAGATTGAAGAACCCAACGCCCACGGATATCGCCGCGCAAATGCTGAGCAGCATCCAGAACAGCTGGTCCAGGCGCTGGCCTGTCGACAGTTCCTTCTGGTTCCAGACCTTGTTGACGACGCGGCGGGAGATATCGCCGATGCCGACCGGGCCGGTCATCGCATTGAACGACATCTTGCCGGTGACAATGCGGCTGAGCATGGTCACCGTGCGGTCAATCGTGGCGCCGGTTTCCACAACGCCTGCGCCGACTGCCTGAATGGGATTGTACGTCGTGCGTTCGCCCAGTTTGACGCCCGCAAGACTGACCCCGATCGTGCTTTGCGGCACCATCTGGCCAAATTCGTTCTCGCGCACCACCTCTGCCGGTGTCACGGTCAGGTCGACCGGCACGCCATCGCGGGACATGGTGAAGGTCATTGCCTTGTTGGGATTCAGGAGGATCGGGATCGTGATGCCGGAGGAATCCGTAACATCATTGCCGTTCACCTGGAGAAAGACGTCACCAACCTGCATGCCGCCCCGCTCTGCAGGAGAATCAGGAGATATCCCGGCGATGCCAACGGAATAATTGGCCTTGCCGTGCGTACCGAGGATCAGGGCGAAGATAGCCGCCGCCAGCACGAAATTCGCGAGCGGGCCTGCCAGGCTTACGATCGAGCGCTGCCAGACCTTGAGTTGCTTGTATGGCTTGCCGACCGGGCCCTGTTCGACCTTGCCGACGTCTCCGGCGAGCTGGCTTTCCCCGACGAATTTCACGAACCCGCCAAGCGGAATCCAGTTGACGCGCCAGCGCGTCCCGGCCCGGTCACGACGCTCAAACAGAGGCTTCCCGAAGCCGACTGAAAAGGATTCGACAGCCGCACCAAAGAGCCGTCCCGCCAGGAAATGCCCCAGCTCGTGAATTATCACGACAATCCCCATCATGAAGATGAGGCACACGATAAATAATGGACCCTGGCTCAACAGCTGACCCAAACGATTTACCCTCCTGCCCGATGATGGGCTTGTCCTAGCAATTCGGCGGCCATATCGCGTCCGAACCGGTCCAGATAAGCTATTTCCTCAAGCGTGTCACAGCCCAGACCGGCCATATTGCCCAAGGAAAAGCGACTCAGCACCTTTTCCACGACCCAGCTTATGTCCAGAAACCCGCAATGACCCGCAATAAATGCAGAAACCGCCGATTCATTAGCGCAATTTAATACGGTCGCGCCCCCCGGCCCAAGTGCGAGCGCCTGACGGGCGAGGCGGATCGCCGGAAATCGCTTTTCATCAACTGTCGTGAAGTCGAGTCTCCCCAATTGGGCGAGATCCAGACGGTCTACGGTTGTCTCGATGCGGTCGGGCCAGCCGAGGGCGTACGCGATCGGTGTGCGCATGTCCGGCGCACCCAGCTGGGCAATGACCGACCCGTCGGTGAAGTGGGCCATCCCGTGCACGATCGATTGCGGGTGAACCAGCACGTCGATCCGGTCCGGCGCCGTATCGAACAGGATCGCGGCCTCGATGAATTCCAGGGCCTTGTTCATCAGCGTGGCACTGTCGATGGAATTCTTGATCCCCATGTCCCAGTTCGGGTGCGCGGCGGCCTGCGCCGGGGTCGCGTGCTCCATCTCATCAAGCGATGCCGTGCGGAACGGCCCGCCGGACGCCGTGATTGTCAGCTTTTCGAGAGAACGCCCGTCACCGAGCGCCTGGAATATGCCGCTATGCTCGGAATCCACCGGCAGGATCCGCGCACCGGACTTTTCGGCCTCGGACAGGATCAGCTTGCCCCCACAAACCACGCTTTCCTTGTTGGCGATCGCCACGACCGTGCCTTGCCGGACAGCAGCGAGGGTCGAGGCGAGGCCGGCCGACCCGACAATGGCCGCCAGAAGGCGGTCACAGGGCCGCGTGGCTGCTTCCAGCACGGCCGCCTGCCCACTGGCTGTCTCGATGCCGCTGCCTTCCAGACGGGCCCGCAGGTCATCATGCCTGGACGGATCGGCCACCACCGCGATGTCCGGCCTGAACGTCAGGGCCTGCTGGGCCAGCGCTTCAGTATCCTGACCGGCCACAAGCGCTACCAGCTGGAATGTGCCGGCCTCGCCGGCATTGGCGTGCGCGATGACATCAAGCGCAGATGTGCCGATCGATCCGGTCGACCCCATGATCGATATACGCCTGGTGACAGTCATCGCCTATAATCCAAGTGCGTCCGCAATGCCGGGTATGGCATAGAGTGCCAGCGACCCGAAAATGCAAACTGCACCAAGACCGTCGACGCGGTCCAGCACGCCGCCATGGCCCGGCAGCAGGGTGCCTGCGTCCTTGACCTTGAAGCGCCGTTTCAGCCCGCTCTCGAACAGGTCTCCGATCTGGGCGCAGATCGAAATCGCAATACCGGCTGCAATCCAGGCCGCGAAGGACACCATCTGGATATCGGCCACTGCGAGCCCGCAAAAGGCACATGCCGTGACAGCGCCGATCGCCCCGCTCCAGGTCTTGTTTGGACTTTCCTTCGGCAGCAGCCGTGGCCCGCCGAGCCCCCGCCCGGTAAAATAGGCGGCCGCGTCAGATGCCCAGACGAAAGACATGAAATAGAGCGCGGCAGACCGGCCGTCCCAGTCCCCCTCACGCAGGAAAAACAGGCCGGCAGCCATGGCCGTGACATAGATGAGCCCGAATACGGCCATGCCACGCTCCGGTGCGCCGCCAGGCGCGCTCGCTGCGCAGAATACCAGGCCGCCAGCCAGGACAAGCCCGCTGAGCCAGAAGATACCCAGCGGCAGTGACAGGCAGAACAGCGCCGTCGCCGCCGCCATGGACCACCCGCGCGGAAACGCGCTGATGGCACTCCATTCGCGGGCCATCGCCGCAGCAAAGATCGAGCACCCGACGGCCAGGAACCAGCCCCCAAACCAGACCATAGCCAAGGCTGCCGGGATCAGGATCGCGGCCGACATGAGCCTGAGGCCAAGCTCCGAGAAACGCCGGTCTCGCGGCGTCCAGTCTCCCATCAGCAGGCCCCTGGAAGAACCGCGCCGAACCGGCGCTCACGCTCATGATACATGGCGATTGCCGATTCCAGGCAGGACCGGTCGAAATCCGGCCAGAGCACGTCGGCAAAAATGAGCTCCGAATAGGCACTCTGCCACAGCAGGAAATTGCTGAGACGATATTCGCCGCTGGTACGGATCAGGAGATCCGGGTCAGGCAGCGATGCCGTATCCAGATAACGACCAACGGTCTCTTCGGTAATGGCGTCTGCGGAAAGGGTACCGGCCTGGACCGCTTCGGCCATGCGCCTGGCTGCGCGGGCAATTTCCTCGCGCCCGCCATAGTTGAAGGCGATGGTCAGGAAGAATTCGTTGTTGAGCGCCGTTTCCTGCTCTGCCTTTTCGACCAGTGCGGCGACATCATCAGGCAGGCCGGTGCGCTGTCCGATGACCCGGATACGGACACCTTCCTGCTTCAGCCGCGACAGGTCACGGTGCACATACGATTTCAGCAGGCCGAACAGGGCGTTCACTTCGGCGGCAGGCCGGCGCCAATTCTCGGTGGAGAAGGAAAAGACGGTCAGGTAACGGATGCCGAGTTCACCGGCCGCTTCCACCGTACGGCGCAGCGCTTCCACGCCGCGCTCGTGTCCGGCTGCCCGGGGCAGGCCCCGCGCCTTCGCCCAGCGTCCGTTTCCATCCATGATGATCGCAATATGGTCCAGCCCGGGCGTCTGCCCGGACCCGGCCCGGGTCACGTCAGGATTGGACACTGGCGACATCAGACTTGCATGATCTCCGCTTCCTTCGCCTTCAGGGCTTCGTCGACACGGGCCACAAAGGCATCAGTCAGTTTCTGGACTTCGTCGGACAGACTATGAAGGCGATCTTCGCTGATTTCGCTATCCTTTTCCATCTTCTTGAGGCTGTCCATGCCGTCGCGGCGGATATTGCGCACGGCAACCTTGGCTGCCTCGGCATACTTGCCGGCGATCTTGGTCAGTTCGACGCGGCGTTCCTCGTTCAGGGGCGGGATCGGAATCCGAAGTGTCTGCCCATCCATCACGGGGTTCAGGCCGAGGCCCGATTCGCGGATCGCGCGGTCGGTCGCCCCGACGACCGTCTTGTCCCACACGTTGACCGACAGCATGCGCATGTCGGTGACCGACACGGACGCGACCTGCGACAATGGCACGGTCGATCCGTAAGCAGGCACCTGGATGGAATCCAGCAGGTTCACCGACGCCCGTCCCGTGCGCAGGCCGCTGAATTCCGTTGAAAGGGCGGCGATGGCGCCTTCCATGCGACGCTCAAGGTCTTTCTTGTCGTAACTCATTTTGCCACTCCTCCCTCGTTCGAAATTGTTGTCGATTTGCCGCGTCCATGCAGCACATTCAGCAACGAGCCTTCTTCCTTCAGGGAGAAGACCACAATCGGAATGTTGTTGTCACGCATCAGGCTGACAGCAGACGGATCCATCACGCGCAGGTCTTTTGCGAGAATCTCCTGGTAGGCCACCTGTTCGTACCGGGCAGCCGTGCTGTCGAGCCGGGGATCCGCCGTGTAGACGCCGTCAACCTGCGTCCCCTTGAGCAGGGCATCGCAGTTCATCTCGATGGCTCTCAGGGCCGCTCCCGTGTCGGTTGTAAAGAACGGGTTGCCGATACCGGCGGCAAAGATCACGACCCTGCCCTTTTCCATGTGGCGCTGCGCCCGGCGACGGATGTAGGGCTCGCAGATCTGGTCCATCGCGATGGCGGACTGGACCCGGGTTGGAACGCCCTGGCTCTCCAGCACGCTTTGCATGGCCAGCGCGTTCATCACGGTCGCCAGCATGCCCATGCTGTCGGCCTGGGCCCGCTCCATGCCTTTTGCAGCGCCTGCCATGCCGCGGAAGATGTTGCCACCGCCGATGACAAGGCAGATTTCGGCGCCGGCCGTTCGCGCATCGGCGATCGCCCGGGCAAAATGTTCGATTGTCGGAATGTCGATGCCGAACTGGCCGGGGCCCATCAGCGCCTCGCCGGACAGTTTGAGAAGTACCCGCTTGTATTTCAGCGTACTTGTTTCCGGATCATCGCCTGGCATCGCTCTCTCCGTCCGTGGAAGCCGCAACCATGGCTCCTAAAAGATTCCCGGCTGCCTGTCATGGGCAGCCGGGATGTTTAAGGCCGCAGTGCGACCGAAAGGCAAGCGGGATCAGCCGCCTTTTGTAAGCGACGCAACTTCGTCAGCGAAGTTGTCGGCATCCTTTTCGATGCCTTCGCCCAGTTTGAAGTGAACAAAGCCAACAAGCGTTGCGCCCTGATCCTTGAGATAGGCCGCGACCGTCTGGTCCGGGTTCATGACGAACGGCTGCTCGACCAGAACCACTTCCTTGTAGAATTTCTGCAGGCGGCCCTTGATCATGTTCTCGATGATATTGTCGGGCTTGCCGCTTTCACGGGCCTGTTCCGTCAGGATGCGCTTCTCGGTTTCGATCAGCACTGGATCAAGCTCGGCGGTCGTTGCCGCGGCCGGCGAGGTCGCTGCAATGTGCATCGCGATCTTGCGACCAATATCGTCGAGGTCGCCCGTGCCTTCGAGTGCAACAAGAACGCCGACCTTGCCCATGCCTGCCGTCTCGGCATTGTGGATATAGGACGCCACCTTGCCATTGGCCGTGATCTTGGCCGAACGGCGCAGGGTCATGTTCTCGCCGATGCTGGCGATCAGGCGCTTGATCATGTCGTCGACAGTGCCCTGGCCATCAGGCGCAGGCGCTGCAGCGACGGCGGCGACGGACCCATCGGTGTCCAGTGCCGCTGCAGTGATGCCGGCGACGGCCTTCTGGAACGTCTCGTTGCGCGCAACGAAGTCGGTCTCGGCATTCAACTCGACGATCGCGCCGCTCTTGCCGTCTTCAGAAACCTTGACGGCCACCAGGCCGTCAGCGGCCGTGCGGCCTGATTTCTTTGCAGCCTTGGACAGGCCTTTGGCACGCAACCATTCGATCGCAGCTTCTTCGTCTCCGTCGTTCTCGACGAGGGCTTTCTTGGCATCCATCATGCCTGCGCCGGTTTTCTCGCGCAGTTGCTTGACGAGCGCAGCAGTAATCTGGGCCATTACGGATATCCTTCAGTGTAAAAGTTCAATTCCTGAGGCGCTCAGGCGCCCGTTGCATCTTCCGTCTTTTCGCTCGCAGCCGGCGCAGCATCGCCATCGGCAACAGCGACGTCTGCATCAGCCAGACCCTCGAGGTCTTCGAGGGCGCCGAGATCAACGCCGAGATCGGCTGTCGACTCTGCCAGACCGTCGAGCACCGCATCTGCAAACAGGTTGCAGTAAAGCGAGATCGCGCGGGCCGCGTCATCGTTGCCGGCAAAGCCGTAATCGGCATCCGCCGGGTCGCAGTTCGTGTCGAGCACGGCAACGACCGGGATGCCCAGCTTGCGGGCTTCCATGACAGCGATGGATTCCTTGTTCGTGTCGATCACGATCATGGCTGCGGGCAGGCCGCCCATGTCGGCGATACCGCCGAGCGCACGCTCCAGCTTGTCGCGACGGCGCTGCAGGTCCAGCAGCTCCTTCTTGGTGAGGCCTTCGCCGCCACCCGAAGCGAACATCGCGTTGAGTTCCTTGAGCTGCTTGATCGACTTCGACACGGTCGACCAGTTGGTCAGCGTGCCGCCGAGCCAGCGGTGGTTCATGTAGTATTGCGCGCAGCGCTGGGCTGCTTCAGCCACAGGATCAGACGCCTGGCGCTTGGTGCCGACGAACAGCACGCGACCGCCCTTGGCCACCGTGTCGCGCACGAAAACGAGCGCCTGGTGCAGCGACGGGACGGTCTGGGACAGGTCCATGATGTGGATGCCGGAGCGCTCGCCGTAGATGTACGGCTTCATGCGGGGATTCCAGCGGTGGGTCTGGTGACCGAAGTGAACGCCAGCTTCGAGCAGCTGACGCATGGTGAAGTCAGGTAGTGCCATGAATTTTCTCCATCCGGTTAGCCTTCGCAGGTGGAACGTTGGGCCAAAATGGCTTTCCGCACCGGATGCACCCGCGAAATGGTTTCAGATGAGGCGGCTTATACAGAATTCCGCACCGGCGGCAAGCGGCACGGATGTGCTTTTGTCAGGCCGCTTTCATCGGTTCGACACGTTCCACGCCCGGCGCATCCTTCAGCGCGCGCTGCGCTTTCAGGCCGATCGTGTAGGTGTCAGCAAGCCGCAGGATCACGATCCGGCCGTCCTCGAGTGGCATTTCGACCAGGATCGCACCCCGCTCATGGTCCTGCAGCCGCCCCAGATGGCTGATGATGCCGACGATATCGTCCGTCCTGGCGCCCACGGCGAGGCGCACCTTGAGGGCGCCCATCGCCTTCGACAGCCGCGCTGATTCCAGCTGGACGACACGCTCGGCGTTCAGCTTGATCTCGTCACCGGTCCGCTTCACGCCAACCGTGATGGCAACCGAATTCCCGACCTGCAGCAGGTCGTAGTTCTGCTGCAGTGTCTCGGGAAACACCATCATTTCCACCTCGCCCGTCGGGTCGGACAGCGTGAGGAAGGCAAACTTGCCGCCATTGCGGGCGGGCTTCTCATTGCGCATCCGGACGACGCCGATCATTTCCAGCGGCTTGCCGTCACTTGCGCGTTCCTCGATCTCGATCGCGAGGGTCACGCGCTCCCGGTCAATGCCCTCGAGCACGTCATCGAGCGGGTGACCGGAGAAATAGAACCCGATCGACTTGAACTCCTCGTCCAGCTTCTGCTGTCCGTTCCAGGCCTTGCTGGGCGGCAGGGCCGGGCGCAGCGCGGGCTCGGCCTCTCCGAACAGGCCGCCCTGCCCGCCTTGCCTGTCCTCGGCTGACTTGTTCGCCATCTGGGCCAGGATCGGGGCCGCAGCGAGCACTCTTGCCCGGTTCGGCTCAAGCCCGTCCAGCGCGCCGGATTTCGCCAGGGACTCGAATGCCTTCTTGTTGACATGTCGTGGGTCGACCCGTTCGGCGAAGTCGTAGAGGTCGGCAAACGTCCCGTCGGCTTCGCGCAGGGACACGACATGGCGCATGGCTTCCAGCCCGACGCCCTTCAGGGCCCCGAGCGCATACACGATCGCGCCATCGCGCACGTCGAAATCTGCCGTCGATGTGTTCACGTCAGGCGCCAGGACCGGGATCTTGAGGCGTCGGGCTTCCTGGAAAAAGGCGGCCAGCTTGTCCGTGTTGCCCAGGTCCAGGCTCATGGATGCGGCGAGGAACTCGACCGGGAAATGGCATTTCAGGTAGCCGGTCTGATACCCGATCAGCGCGTAGGCCGCCGCGTGTGACTTGTTGAAACCGTAGCCGGCAAACTTCTCCATCGTATCGAAGATTTCGTTCGCAAGTGGTTCGTCCATCTGCTTGGTCGCGGCCGCCCCTTCAACGAAGCGCTTGCGCTGCGCGACCATCTCCTCAATCTTCTTCTTGCCCATCGCACGGCGCAGCAAGTCGGCTTCGCCGAGCGAATAGCCAGCGATCTCCTGCGCCATCCGCATGACCTGTTCCTGATAGACAGGCACGCCATATGTGGCTTCCAGCACGGGCTTCAGGTCGGGGTGCGCGTATTGCACGCCTTCCGGGTTCTCCTTGCCCTGCACATAGACCGGAATGTTCTCCATCGGCCCTGGCCGGTAGAGCGAGATGATGGCGATCACGTCTTCGATATTGTTCGGGCGCACCTTGCGCAGCGTGTCGCGCATGCCAGCGCCTTCCAGCTGGAACACGCCGAGCGTGTCACCACTGGCCATCAGGTCGTAGGTTGCCTGGTCGTCGAGCCCTTCCCATTCAGGACCAACGTCCCTCCCGTCACGCCGGATCAGCTTCAGCGCACGGTCGATCACCGTCAGCGTCTTGAGGCCGAGGAAGTCGAACTTCACGAGACCCGCCATCTCGGCATATTTCATGTTGAACTGCGATGCGGGCAGGTCGGCGCGCGGATCGTGGTAGAGCGGAGCGATTTCGACCAGGGGCCGGTCGGCGATCACCACGCCCGCTGCGTGGGTGCCAGCGTTCCGGTATAGCCCTTCCAGCGCCAGCGCGATCTTGATCAATTCTCCGACGCGAGGGTCTTCGGTAATCTCGTCATCGAACTTCGGCTCGTCGTCGATCGCTTCCTGCAGCTTCGGCGGCTTGGCAGGATTGAACGGGATCAGTTTTGCGAGCCGATCGACCTGGAAATACGGCATCTGCATCACGCGGCCGACATCGCGCACCACGGCCTTCGCCTGCAGCGTGCCGAACGTGATGATCATGGCGACACTTTCGGCGCCATATTTGTCGCGGACATAGCGGATGACTTCGTGACGACGCTCCTGGCAGAAGTCGATGTCGAAGTCGGGCATCGACACACGTTCCGGGTTCAGGAAGCGCTCGAACAGGAGGTCGAAGCGCAGCGGATCGAGATCGGTGATCAAGAGCGACCAGGCCACCAGCGAGCCGGCGCCCGACCCCCTGCCCGGTCCGACCGGAATGCCCTGTTCCTTCGCCCACTTGATGAAGTCGGAAACGATCAGGAAGTAGCCGGGAAACCCCATCCGCTCGATCACGCCGAGTTCGTAGTCAAGGCGTTTGAAATAGGCGTCACGCTCCGCGTAGAGCTTGCTGGCGGCTGCGAGGCGGCCTTCCAGCCCTTCGGTCGCCTGTTCCCTCAGCTCTTCAATCTCGGACCGGCCCGCATTGCTGAACGAGGGCAGGATCGGATCACGCGTAACAGATCGCACGGAACAGCGCCGGGCGATCTCGGTCGTATTGGCCAGTGCTTCCGGAAGGTCGGCGAACAGGAGCGCCATTTCCGATGGCGTCTTGAGGTATTGGGACGGACTGACCTTCTTGCGGTCTTCCTGGCCGAGGTATTGGCCATTCGCGATGCACATCAAGGCGTCATGCGCGCCGGCATCGGCCGCCTGCATGAAACGGGCATCATGCGTCGCGACCAGTGGCAGGCCGAGCTCGTAGGCGAGGTCGATCAGGCCAGGCTCTGTTGCCACCTCTTCAGGCGTGCCGTGGCGCGTGATTTCCACATAGCAGCGGCCGGGATAGGCGCCAGCCAGAGTGGAAAGCTCGGTTCGCGCGTCGGCGACCCGGCCTTTCAGCAGGTGGCGCGCCGTCTCGCCCTCTGCGCCCCCGGTCAGAACGATCAGGCCGTCGGTCTTTTCCAGAAGCAGGTCGCGGTGAAGCCTGGGAACGCCGTCATCTGCATCGAGGTAGGCCCGCGACGACAGGTACATCAGCCGTTTGTACCCCGTTTCATCCTGCGCATAGAGCGAGACCCGGCTGGTGTCGCTCCGGTGGCCGCCATCGGTCAGGTCGAAGCAGCAGGCCATGATGGGCTGGATGCCGGCTTCCGACATGGTGAGCGACACTTCCAGCGCGCCGAACAGGTTGTTGCGATCCGTAATAGCCACTGCCGGCATACCCTGCGTCAGCAGCCAGCCCTTCAAACCCTTGGGCGTGATCATGCTTTCCAGCAGCGAATAGCTGGAACGGACGGCAAGATGGATGAATGGCGACTCAGGCAATAGGGGTTCTCCTGTGGAGAGAATACTGTGCCGCTGCCAGCGACGCCAGACCACCGGTCATGTCCAGCCTTCCACAGCTTATTCCGGCTGGTAATCCACCAATTGGCCGTCTTTCAGCGTCAGGACGCGGTCCATGTGCTGGGTCAGGGCAAAATTGTGCGTCGCCACAAGGACCGCTGCGCCCTCATCCCGGACCATCTTGATCAGCGCGGCAAACACACGCTCGGTCGTGATCGGGTCGAGGTTGCCGGTCGGTTCGTCCGCGATCACGAGACGCGGGTCATTGGCCAGGGCGCGGGCGATCGCCACACGCTGCTGCTCACCGCCGGACATCTGCCCCGGCTGGTGGTGACCCCGGTCTGCCAGGCCCATCACCTCCAGCAGGCGCTCGGCCTTTTCACGCGCGGCCTTCTTCTTCACGCCCGCAATCATCAGCGGCATCGCGATATTGTCGGACGCGTTGAACTCGGGAAGCAGGTGGTGGAACTGGTAGACGAAGCCGATCTTGGCCCGCCGGATCGCCGTACGGCCCTTGTCGTCAAGCGCCAGGCAGTCGATGCCATCAAGCATGACCTTGCCCGCTTCGGGCCGCTCGAGCAGGCCGGCAGTGTGAAGCAGCGTGGACTTGCCAGACCCCGACGGCCCCACCAGGCCGACCAGTTCACCGGCATTGAGGCGCAGGTTCGTGCCACGCAGCACGTGCAGCTCCCCCGCTTCGGTGCGGTATACCCGGTCGATACCGGCAAGTTCCAGGACAGGTTCGGCCATTATTCGAACCTCAGCGCGCTGACAGGGTCCTGGCGCGAAGCCCACCAGGCCGGGATGATCGAAACGCCCATCGACATGAACAGGGCATAGAGGCCTGTCCGCGTCACTTCGGCCCAATCGAGGATCGCCGGCAGGCCCTCCAGGCCATAGACGTCCGGATCGAAGACCTTGCCGGGCACGAACAGGTTCAGGAAATCCTCGACGACGCCGATGTTCGTCACCACCAGTACGCCAACCACCACGCCCAGCGCGGCGCCCATCGTGCCCAACACCGTGCCGACCAGCAGGAACACCCGCAGCACGCCGCCGCGTCCGAGGCCGATCGTGCGCAGGATCGCGATGTCGCGGGACTTGTTCTTCACCAGCATGACCACGCCGACAATGATGTTCAGCGTGGCGATGGCCATGATGACCATGACCAGCAGGCGCACCATCGAGCGCTCGACCTGCAATGCATTGAGGTAGGCCTGGCGCTGGCTTTTCCAGTCAAACGTGTAGAGCGCGTTGCCGGTGACGCTCGCAATACCGGCCATCGCCTCGTGCGTCTTGTCGGGATCCTTCAGCCGGATGTCGAGCATCTGGTAATGGTCCTTCGACTGGAACAGGATCTGCGCCTGGTCCATGGGCATGAAGACGTAGAGACTGTCGAGCTCCACGCTCCCGGTCTTGAAGACATCTCCCACGACATACGACTTGCTGCGCGGCGTTCCGCCCATCGGGCCGGCAGTCTGCTGCGCTGTAACGATATCGACCTTGTCGCCGGGGCGCACGCCGAGACCTTCGCGGCCGGCAGCCAGGAAGGCGCCCAGCATGATCACGTCTCCGCCGTTGCGTCCTACGCCAAAGCCTGCGTCGATTGCCGCCTGCCCACCGTCCTTGAGGAAGGGCAACGTTGCGAGGTCCTGGTTCCGGATCGCCCGCACCGCAGCACCTGTCTTGCGGCCATTTGCCGATATCAGAACGTATTCCTCGATATAGGGCGTGACGCTGGTGACGCCGTTGACGGTGCGGATCTTGGCCGCGAGCGCGTCAGCTTCCTCTTCCGAATAGCTGGCCACGACACCGTAGACATGTGGCTGGCCGCCGAGGAGTGCGTCGAGCAGTGTCGCCCGGAAGCCGCTCATCACCGACATCGTGATGATCAGCGCTGCGACGGCAAAGAATATCCCGACAAAGGAAATGATGGAGATCAGCGAGGCGCCGCCATGTTCGCGCTTGGCCCGCAAATAGCGCCATGCCAGCGTACGTTCCAGCTTGCCGAATGGCGCGGCGACATGGCCGAGTTCGCTCATTTTTGCGCGTCCAACTGATTCAGCATGTCTTCGATCGAGACCTCGTGCTTTTCACCCGTCTTGCGATTCTTGACCTCGACCTTGCCGTCGGCAACGCCGCGCGGCCCGACTGTCGTTTGCCATGGCAGCCCGATCAGGTCCATCCGGGCAAACTTCCCGCCCGCCCGTTCGTCTGTATCATCGTAGAGGACTTCGCGGCCGGCCGCCTGGAGCGCCTGGTAGATCCGCTCGCAAACGGCATCACAGGCCGCGTCACCAACCCGCATGTTGATCAGGCCAACCTGCCAGGGCGCGACAGATTCCGGCCAGACGATCCCGTTCTCGTCATGACAGGCCTCGATGATCCCGCCGACGAGACGCGACACACCGATCCCGTAGCTGCCCATCTGGACCGGCACCATCTGCCCGTCCGTTGTCTGAACGACCGCATTCATCGGCACCGAATACTTGGTTCCGAAATTGAAGATGTGGCCGACTTCAATGCCGCGCGCAGAAACCTGCCGGTCTGCCGGCAGGGCCGCAAAAGCGTCTGCATCGTGCATCTCTTCCGTGGCGGCGTAGTACTGCGTCCGCTTTTCGACCTCTGCCGTCAGGTCGCCATCGAAATCGAGGTCCAGTCCGGGCGCCGGCATGTCGAGCAGCGCCTTGTCGCAGAACACCGCACTTTCGCCAGTATCGGCCAGGATGATGAACTCATGGCTCATGTCGCCGCCGATCGGGCCCGTATCGGCACGCATGGGGACTGCTGTCAGCCCCATCCGCCCGAATGCATTCAGGTAGGCGCAGAACATCTTGCGGTAGGAGACGCGCGCGTCCTCTTCCGTCAGGTCGAAGGAATAGGCATCCTTCATCAGGAATTCCCGGCCCCGCATCACGCCGAAACGCGGCCGGACCTCGTCGCGGAACTTCCATTGCTGGTGATACAGCACCAGCGGCAGCTGCTTGTAGCTTTTGACATAGGACCGGAACACATCCGTGACGAGTTCCTCATTGGTCGGGCCGTACAGCATGTCCCGCTCATGCCGGTCCTGGATCCGCAGCATTTCCTTGCCATAGGCCTCGTAGCGGCCGGATTCACGCCAGAGGTCGGCCTGCTGCAGGGTCGGCATCAGCATTTCAACGGCGCCGGCGCGATCCATTTCCTCGCGCACGATCTGCTCGATCTTCTTGAGCACGCGGAAGCCCATCGGCAGCCACGAATAGATGCCCGCCCCGTTCTGGCGGACCATGCCTGTGCGCAGCATGAGCTTGTGCGACGCAATCGCCGCATCCGCCGGCGCATCTTTGGTAACCGGCAGAAAATATCTGGAAAGGCGCATGAATTCCCCGTTGTAGGTAAGCGTGGCGGTCAACTAGCCGCAGCCACCTCTAGTTCGCAAGAAGATGAGGCACAATCAGGGCGATAAGCCCGGTCAGTATCACGCCGCCAATTGTCGCCCATATGGCCTTTTTTGCCAGCATCGGGTGTACCGGCGCGCCCTCTTCGGTGCCCGGGGTGTGTTCACCATCCTCGAACTGGCCGCGCACGCCGATCGGAAGGACAGCGAAGAAACAGAGCCACCAGGCAATGACGAAGACGACAGCGGCACCAAGGGGCGTCATCAGTGCGCTCCCACAGGTGTTTCCATCAGCTCGATGAGGACGCCATTCGAATCCTTGGGGTGCACGAAGACAATCATGGTTCCGTGCGCGCCGATGCGCGGCTTGCCCAGCACCGTCGCGCCACGCTTGCCCATCTCGACGACCGCTTCATCAATATCGCGCACCTCGAAGCAGACATGGTGCTGGCCGCCTTTCGGGTTCTTCGTGATGAAATTCGCGATCGGTGACTCGGCATTCAACGGTTCGATCAGTTCGATCTGGGCGTTCGGCAGGTTCACGAAGCACACCTTGACCCCCTGGTCCGGCATGTCGAAAGGCGTGGTGATGTCGGTGGCGCCATACAGCGACCTGTAGGTCTCGCAGGCCGCTTCAAGGTCGGGGACCGCGACACCGACATGGTTTAGTGGGCCAATCTTGAATTCGGACATGGGCGTCAGCTCCTCAATACAGTTACGTCGATCATCGGGCGACGACCGAACGTCACCTCACAGGCCTTGCGCAGGGCACGGCCAATCTCACGCTCGACCATATCATCATCGACGCGGTTTTTGCGCTTCATCTTTGTCACAGCCAGTTCAGCCGCTTCATCAAGCGCCTCCAGGCTTTCGTCCGCGAGGCGTCCATCAGATTCGGAGAAGCCCCGAACAATGACGACCGGTCCGTCAATCACATCGCCGGCCTCAGTGATGGCGACGCTGGCCAGAACCAGCCCGTCGCGCGACAGTTTGCGGCGCTCTTCGAGGCCTTGCGCGCCATCCGGCACCAGGACCTTCCCGTCCAGCAGCAAGCGGCCCGCGGGAACGAGATCAATGACCTCCGCGCGACCGGGCGCAAGACGCACCAGGCTGCCATTACGCGGTGTCACGGCTTCCGGCACCTGCAGCGACCGCGCATAGGCGGCATGCTCCATGATGTGACGCCGCTCACCGTGGACCGGCACGGAAATGCGTGGCCGGACCCATTGGTACATCCGCCGCAACTCGTCCCGGCAGGGATGCCCGGAAACGTGGATAGGCTCCTTGATCATGCGCGGCGTGATGACCCGGACGCCCTGGTCGGCAAGCGAGTTCTGGAGGGCGAAGATTTCCTTCTCGTTGCCCGGAATGATGCGGCAGGAAAAGATCACGCAGTCGCCTTCACCGAGCGACACATGCCGGTGATCGTTCCGGGCGATGCGGGCCAGGGCCGCGCGGTCCTCACCCTGGCTGCCGGTGCAGAGGTAGAGAATGTTTTCGGCCGGCATGGAGTTCGCGTCGGACTCATGCACGAATTCCATGCTTGAAGGCAGGATGCCGACAGCCTTGGCGGCATCTGTAATGCGATGCATGCTGCGACCGACCAGACAGACGCTCCGGCCCGCCTGGTTCGCCGCTTCGATGATGGATTTCACACGCGCGACATTGGACGCAAACGTGGTCACGGCGACCGCCTGGGTCTGTTCGGCGATCAGGTCGATCAAGCCCTGCTTGACGCTTTCCTCTGACCCGGACTCGCCTTCTTCGAACACATTGGTGGAATCACAGACCATGGCCAGGACACCGGCATCCCCAAGGGCTGTCAGGCCCGCGATATCTGTCGGCCCACCGATTTGCGGATTGGGGTCGATCTTCCAGTCGCCCGTGTGCAGGATCATGCCCGCAGGCGTGTCGATCGCCAGCGCATTCGGCTCCGGGATCGAATGGGTGAGGGTCACGTAAGTCACGGTGAACGGCCCCGCCTTCACCGTCCCGCCAAGGTCGACAGGTTTCAGCCATCTCGGGTCGACACCGCGTTCGAGCATCTTCGAGCGCACAAGTTCCGTGGTGAACGGTGTCGCATAGATCGGTGCCTTGGTGCGAAGGCGCGGATAGAGCAGCCCGACGGCGCCGATATGGTCTTCGTGGGCATGGGTCAGGAAAATGGCATCGATATGCTCGCCGACCAGGTATTCCGGATCCGCGCAGATCAGGTCGATTCCGGGCGTATCAAGCGACCCGAACGTGACGCCGATATCGACGAGAATCCACCGGCGCGCATGTGGCGGCCCGTACCCGTAGGCATTCAGGTTCATGCCGATTTCCTCGCACCCCCCTAGCGGAAGGAATACGAGTTCGTCTTCGGAATGTTCTGAATCAGCCATTACGTCCTAGCTATTGAGTTTGTAGATTTCGAGCAGGCCCTTGATCAGGATGTCGACGTCATAATGATCGATGGTTTCGCTCGCGCCTTCGAACAGCGAGGCCACACCGCCGGTGGCCACAACCTCGAGCGGCTTGCCATACTCTGATTTTATCCGTCTGACGAGCCCGTCTATCAGGTCGATATACCCCCAGAACACGCCGGACTGCATGGCGCTGATCGTATCCTGGCCGATAACCTGCGCCGGGCGCTGTATCGCAATCCGGGGCAATTGGGCCGCCGCGTCGTGCAACGCGCTGACCGACAGGTTGATACCGGGCGAAATGATGCCGCCCTCGAACGCGCCGTCCGCAGCCACGACATCGAACGTCGTGGCGGTTCCGCTGTCGATGACGATGAGGTTGCCGGGATAGGTCTTGTGGGCTCCCAGCGCGCTGACAATCCGGTCCGCGCCAACCTGCTCGGGGCGCCGGATGCGGATTTCCACCCCCGTTTTCAGGGCAGGATCACCGATGAACATGGGTTCGACATTGAGATAGCGACGGGCGAGATTTCGAAAGTTGAACACGGCCTGCGGCACAACCGTTGAAATGACACAGCCATTGATCCTGTTCAGGTCCATGCCATGCATGTCTGCCAGGCGCCAAAGCCAGGCGGCGTGGTCGTCAGCCGTTTTCCGGGCGTCCGTGGCGCTTCGCCACTGATTTATCCACCGTGTGCCATCGTGCACACCGAAAACCGTGTTCGTGTTCCCAACGTCAATTGCCAGCAGCATCGGACCTACACTTTCCTCACCAAGTCGACATCTCCTGCCCTTATCGTCTGGAGAACGCCATTGGGCAATCTGAGCACCAGCGCGCCGGACGCATCCATATCTTCAAACACGCCCTCGATCGGTTCGCCCGCGGCCGTGACGCGAATTGTGGCCCCGAGGCCCTCGGCCCGCTCCAGCCAGTCTGTCCGCAAGGAGGCGAACCCGCCCCGGGCCTGCTCCAGCCGCCTTGCAAATGCCGCCCGTAACGCCTCCAGGACCATATCCGTCGTCACCGCGGTGTCCCCTCTCAGCGCCGCGATGCAGGTCGCGCTCTGCCCGGCCGAATCCGGCACGTGAGAGACATTGATGCCGATACCGGCAGCGACCCAGACTGAATCGGCGTGGCTGCCGGTTTCAATCAGGATGCCCGAGAGCTTTGCGCCATCAATACGAACATCATTGGGCCATTTCAGGCGGGCATCCGTACCGGGCGCCAGCTGGACGGCGACATCGCTGACCGCCAGGGCGGCCGCGAAGGGCAGCCTGATGGCAACCGCCATGCCACCCGGCTCCCGGAACAACGCTGTCGCAAACAGGTTTCCGGGCGGCGAAATCCATGCACGCTGGAGTCGTCCGCGACCGGCCGACTGCTGCTCGGCGACCAGCCAGCAGTCGGCAATTGCACCGGCGGCCGCACGTCGCTTTGCCTCGCTATTGGTGCTGTCGATCGTTCCGAGGTGGTGCACAGGCCATGCTTGGCTCAAGAGGGCAATCCCAGCATCGCTGTATTGGCCCAGCTGGCAAGCTGGTTGATGAAGACCATGAACAGGATACCCGACACCAGCGCGGTTACGAGTACCGTTATCGTGACAGAGCGGTCGATTGTCTCAAAGCGCTCCTTGGGCTCGTCGAACCAGATGACCTTCACGATCCGCAGGTAGTATCCGAACGACACGATCGACGAGATGACGAGAATGATCGCCAGCGGCATCAAGCCACCTTCCAGACTCGCATTGAAGACCACCCACTTGCCGAAGAAACCGCCAAATGGTGGCAGGCCGGCGATCGAGAACAGCAGGATCGTCCACGCAATGGCCAGCCAGGGCCGCGAGCTCATCAAACCGCCGAGTTCGTCAATGGTCTCCACCATGCCGCCACGACGGCGCATGGCGAGCACCCCGGCAAACAGCCCGAGCGAGGAGACGACGTAAATTGTCATGAAGATCAGCAATGCGGACCCGCCTGCTGCCGGGCCGGCAGCGACAGCGACGAGCGCGTACCCGACATTGGCGACCGAAGAATAGCCGAGGAGCCGCTTGATATTCATCTGGGTCAACGCGCCGAACGAACCAATCAGCATGGACATCCCGGCGATGATCGCGATGACCAGCTGCCACTGGTCCATGATGTCGCCAAAGGCCGTGAACATGACGTTCGCGAACACGACCACAGTCGCCATTTTCGGTGCGGATGCGAAGAACGCACCAACCGGTGTCGGGGCGCCCTCATACACGTCCGGTGTCCAGATATGCATTGGCGCGGCGGAGATCTTGAACCCGAGACCGACGATCATCAGCACCATGCCGAACATCATGCCGATGGAAGGCGCTGCAGCCGAAATTCCGGCAAAATTGGTCGTGCCCGAAAATCCGTACACAAGCGACGCGCCGTACAGCAATATTCCCGATGCCAGCGAACCGAGCACATAATATTTCAGGCCAGCTTCCGAAGACCGTGCCGAATCCCGGTGGAACGCAGCCAGGACATAGGACGAGATGCTGAGCGTCTCGATGCCCATGTAGAGCGTCATCAGGTCGGACGCAGACAGGATGATACCGATGCCGAAGCTGGCGAAGATCGTGAGCAGCACGAATTCGTAGCGGATCGTGTCGTGCCGGCGCAGGAACCCTTCCGACATCATCAAGGCAAATCCGCCAATCGCGAAACTCACGAACTTCGCGAAGTTGACGAACGTGTTCGTGCGCACAAGCCCGCCGAACGCCTCACCGCCCTGATAGAACAGCAGAGACAGCGCGGCCGCGCCGAACAGCGCCAAGGCGCCATAGGTAAACGATATCCGGTTGAACCGGTCCTTCAGCAGGGCGCCAAGCAGCACGCCCAACAGGCCCGCAGCTGCCAGCCACAGTTCGGGTCCGATTGCGAGGATCATGGCGGTGTAGTCGAGCATGGGCCGTCAGCCTCCCACCATCAGGGACAGAATGCGATTGGCAGCCCCTTCGGTCACATTGAATATCAGGTTTGGTGCGACGCCGAACAGAAGCGTCAGCAAGGCAAGCGGAACGATGCAGACCAGTTCGATCACGTTCAGGTCCCGTATGCCGTTGAGTGCCGGATTGGTAATTTCCCCGAACACGACCCGGCGGTACAGCGTCAGCATGTAGATCGCCGAGAAGATGACCCCGAGTGCGGCACCCGCAGCAGCCCATGTGGACGCCTGGAACCCGCCCACCATGGTCAGGATTTCGCCAACGAACCCACTGGTGCCGGGCAAGCCGACATTCGCCATCGTGAACAGCATGAACAGGGCGGCGTAAACCGGCATGCGGTTCACGAGGCCGCCATAGGCAGCAATCTCACGTGTATGCATCCGGTCGTAGACGACGCCGACAATCAGGAACAGGGCGCCGGATATCAGGCCGTGGCTGATCATCTGGAACATCGCGCCCTGGACGCCTGTCTCGTTGAAGGAAAAGATACCGAGCGTGACAAAGCCCATGTGCGCGACCGACGAGTAGGCGATCAGCTTTTTCATGTCCGTTTGGCGCCAGGCGACGAGGGATGTGTAGACAATGGCAATCACCGCCAGCGCAAACATCACCGGCTGGAACAATTGGCTGGCGTCAGGGAACATCGGCACCGAGAAGCGCAGGAACCCGTAACCGCCCATCTTCAGCAGGACCGAGGCCAGGATGACAGACCCCGCAGTGGGCGCCTGGACGTGCGCATCCGGCAGCCATGTATGAACCGGCCACATCGGGAGCTTGACGGCAAATGACGCCAGGAATGCCAGCCACAGCCACGTCTGTGCCTGGGGCGAGAAGGCGTAAGTCTCGAGAATCTCAATGTCGGACGAGCCGGCAGCCTGGAACATGTAGACAACCGCCACCAGCATGAACAGCGAACCAAGCAACGTGTACAGGAAGAACTTGAACGCCGCATAGATCTTCTCCTTGCCGCCCCAAATGCCGATGATCAGGAACATCGGGATAAGGCCGGCCTCGAAGAACACGTAGAACAGCACGATATCGAGCGCCGCGAAGACACCGATCATGAAGGTCTCGAGGACAAGGAAGGCAACAACGTATTCCGTCACGCGCGTATGGATGGAGTTCCAGCTGGCGAGCAGGCAGATCGGGGTCAGGAACGTGGTCAGCAGGATCAGCGGCAAGGACAGTCCGTCCACGCCCACCTTGTAGCTTATCGCCCCGTACCAGGAGTACTGCTCGACCAACTGATAGCCGGCCGTGCCAATATCGAACGTCAGGAACGCAACCACCGACGCCACAAAGGTCGCGCTGGAAATGATCATCCCGGCGAGCAATGCGGCACGGCCTTCCCGGCCGGCTTCTTCCTTGGTGAAGCTGCCGCTTGTCGCGGTCCGCACGGCCATGATGATCAATGCACCAAGCAGCGGCAGCAGGACGACTGCTGAGATAATGGGAAAGCCGCCCATCAGTTAGCTCCTCCGGCGTTCAGCCACATGACCGCGCCAAAAACGAGGGCGGCGCCGATGATCACGAACGCATAGTGATACAGGTACCCGGTGTGCATGGCAGACAGCCGCCGTGCGCCCCAGCGCGTCAGCGACGTCACACCATCAGGCCCGAGCCCATCGATGATTTTCTTGTCGGCCTTCGAGAACGCATTGCCCAGCATGGCCGATCCCTTGACCAGGGTCGCGTTGTACAATTCGTCGAAATACCACTTGTTCGAAAACAGCTGGTACAGCGGGCCGCCACTGTCGGCGATCCGCTTGCCGAATCCGCGGTTGAAATAATAGGTCATGGTCGCGATGACGAAGCCCGCCAGTGTCACCACAAGAGGCGCCCATAGCACCCATTGCGGGACGTTGTGCCGGTCATGCAGGACATGGTTGTCGGCCGCCGAATAGAGCGTGCCACCCCAGAACGCGGTTTCTTCATTGCCCACGAACCATTCGTGGAAATAGAATCCGGCAAACATGGCACCAAGGCTGAGCAGCGCGAGCGGCACCAGCATGGTCGCCGGGCTCTCGTGCGGGTCATGCGCGTGGGCGTCATGCGCGTGATCTGCGTCGTGCGCATCGTGATGCGCATCGCCGTCTTCGTGCCCAGACGCCATCGGCCCGTGAAAGGTCATGTAGATCAGACGCCACGAATAGAAGCTTGTCAGCAGTGCGGCGACGATGCCGAACCAGAAGGCGACCTGACCGAACATCACATGGTGTTCGCCGGCGGCAAACGCACTCTCGAGAATCGCATCCTTCGAGAAGAAGCCCGAGAATCCGATCAGGGTCTGCGGCACGCCGAGGCCGATAATCGCAATCGTTCCGATCAGCATGGCGGCATACGTCACCGGCATGAACTTCGCGAGACCGCCCATTTTGCGCATGTCCTGCTCATGGTGCATGCCGCGAATGACAGACCCTGCTCCGAGGAAGAGGAGCGCCTTGAAGAAGGCGTGCGTGAACAGGTGGAACATCGCCGCCTCGTAGGCGCCTATACCGGCCGCGAAGAACATGTAGCCGAGTTGCGAACAGGTTGAATAGGCGATGACGCGCTTGATGTCGTTCTGCGCCATGCCGACTGTGGCCGCATAGAGCGCGGTGACAGCGCCAATGATCGTGACCATGCCGGCGGCGTAGAGCGTATGCTCGTAGATGGGCGACATCAGGCAGACCAGGTAGACGCCTGCCGTCACCATGGTCGCAGCGTGGATCAGGGCCGAAACGGGAGTCGGGCCTTCCATGGCGTCCGGCAGCCAGACATGGAGGAAGAACTGGGCCGACTTGCCCATCGCACCGATGAAGAGAAGGATGCCGATCACTTCCAGCGCATAAACTCGCTGGCCGAGGAACACGATCACGGCCTCCTGCGCGGGCGCCGGGTCCGCGAAAGCGAGCGGTGTGATCACGGTATTGTTGCGGATGGCGCTGAGGACCGGCTCGAACTCGACCGATCCGAAAACGAAGAACACCGCCATGATCCCGATTGCCAGCCCGAAATCGCCGACGCGGTTCGTCACGAACGCCTTGATCGACGCGTCGTTCGGCGCCTTCTTCGTGTACCAGAAACCGATCAGGAGGTAGGACGCCAGGCCGACACCTTCCCAGCCAAAGAACAGCTGGATGAAATTGTCTGCCACCACCAGCATCAGCATCGCGAAGGTGAACAGCGACAGGTAGGCAAAAAAGCGTGCGCGATGTGGATCATCGCTCATGTAGCCCCATGAATAGAGGTGAACGAGGCCGGATACGCCCGTGATCACGGCCATCATGACCATGGACAATGCGTCGACTCGGATCGCCCAGTTGGCCTGGAAGGCTCCCACATCAATCCACGACATCAGCGTCAGGACATGGGCGCCGTGCGCCGCAGCCGCCTCGACGGCATGCCCGGCTTCGTCAACAGGCACGTCTGCGCCGCCGATCCCGGAGACGTAGGCAAAGAGCTGGAACAATGACAGCGCGCCGGCGGCCAGGACAACGCCTGTCGTCAGGAACATGACGGCGCTGTCGCCGATCTGCTTGTGGACAAGCCCGGTCAGCGCGACCAGACCCGGCGCAAGCACGATGAAATACAGAAAGATATCCGGAAGCATCTGGCCCTTACCCTTTCATCAGATCGACGTTTTCGACCGCGATGTCCCCGCGATTGCGGAAAAAGACGACCAGGATGGCCAGGCCGACCGCTGCTTCGGCCGCGGCGATTGTCAGCACCACCATGGCGAAGATCTGCCCGGTGATGTCGCCGTTGAAGACCGAAAAGGCGACCATGTTGATATTCACTGACAGCAGGATCATCTCGATCGCCATCAGGATGACGATGATGTTCTTGCGGTTCACGAAAATGCCCACGACACCGATCGTGAACAGCGCCGCCGAGACGGCCAGGTAGTGGGAAAGCCCAAGGTCCATGATATCAGATCCCCTGCCCCGAGCTGGGGTCTTTCAATTCAAAGGCATCAGCACGACGCCGCGCAGTCTGCTTGGCGATACTCTGCCGTTTCACGTTCGGGCGGTGGCGCAGTGTCAGAACGATTGCGCCGATCATCGAGACCAGCAGGACGATGCCAGCCATCTGGAACAGCAGCAGGTACTCGGTATACATGACCTGCCCGATCGCCTCGGTATTGGTGTCTGCCCCCGGCGAAGCATCAAAATTACCCGTGACAGCGCCGACGCTGGAAACGGATGCCAGGACGATCTCAGCCAGGAACACCGCACCGACCAGCAAACCGAACGGAAGATAGCTGAGAAAGCCCTGTTTCAACTCGACAAAATCGACATCGAGCATCATCACGACGAACAGGAACAGCACGGCAACGGCGCCGACATAGACAACGACCAGCAGCATCGCGATGAACTCGGCCCCGATCAGCACGAGCAGGCCGGCAGAGGTAAAGAACGTAAGGATCAGAAACAGGACCGAATGGACCGGGTTTCGCGCGGCGATCACCATGACCGCCGACAGCACAACAATCGTCGCCAATATCCAGAAAGCGTAAACAGCCAAAGCCCTCAAAGCTCCCGTTTTGGTGAAGCAGCGGGCAATGCCCTGGCGCTCCGGTTCAGTTATTTTCAACACGCCCTAGCGATAGGGTGCATCAAGCTCCAGATTCTTCGCGATGAGACGCTCCCAGCGATCGCCGTTCGCCAGCAAGCGGTCCTTGTCGTAGAAAAGTTCTTCGCGCGTTTCCGTCGCGAACTCGAAGTTTGGCCCCTCGACAATCGCGTCTACCGGGCACGCTTCCTGGCAATAACCGCAATAGATGCATTTCACCATGTCGATGTCATAGCGGGTCGTCCGGCGCGCGCCATCGGCACGCGGCTCGGCTTCGATCGTGATCGCCTGCGCCGGACAGACCGCTTCGCAAAGCTTGCAGGCGATGCACCGCTCCTCACCGCTGGGATAGCGGCGCAGGGCGTGCTCGCCCCGGAAACGCGGGCTGAGCGGGTTCTTCTCGAACGGATAGTTCACGGTCGCCTTGCGACGAAACATTTCGCGCACTGCCGTCCAGAAGGCCCCGATGAAATCGGTCAGCAGCACACCGCGAATGGTTTGCGCGAAACTCATGATTGCACTCCAGAATAGGCGACATATCCGGCAACGATGACCACCGCCGCAAGAGTCGTCGGCAGGAATATCTTCCAGCCAAGCCGCATCAGCTGGTCATAGCGGTAACGGGGGACGATCGCCTTCACCATCGAGATCATGAAGAACAGGAACAGGATCTTCAGCATGAACCAGAACAGGCCTGAAAGGCTGGTCAGGAGGGCATAGTCCCGCGCGAAATCATCGCCCAGCGCGATCGGGCCGTGCCAGCCACCCAGGAACAGGATGGTCATCATCGCGCACATCAGGACGATGTTGAGGTATTCACCGAGCATGAAGAGCAGGTAGGGCGTCGAACCGTATTCGACCTGGTAGCCGGCAACGAGTTCCGATTCCGCTTCCGGAAGGTCGAATGGAGGGCGGTTCGTTTCGGCCAGCGCCGAGATGAAGAAGATCACGAACATCGGGAACATGACGACGATCAGCGGGAAGTTCTGGAAGCTGAACGCGTGCCAGTTCCAGAAGCCGCCAGTCTGGTTGTTCACGATATCCGTCAGGTTCATTGACCCGACCAGCAGGATCACCGTGACGAGCACGAAGCCAATGGACACTTCATACGACACCATCTGCGCCGCGGAACGAAGCGCGCCGAGGAACGGGTATTTCGAATTGGACGCCCAGCCGCCCATGATGATCCCGTACACGCCCAGCGAACTGATCGCGAAAAGGTAGAGGATCCCGACATTCAGGTCGGAGACAACCCAGCTCGTACCCGCGACCGTTCCGGGCGCCACCGGGATCGCGGCCCATGCCACGAAGGCCAGCGTACAGGTCAGGACCGGGGCGATCAGGAAGACCGTCTTGTTGGCCCCGGCGGGAATGACGATTTCCTTCAGCAGGAACTTCCCGAAGTCTGCAAATGACTGGAACAGGCCGAAGGGGCCGACCACGTTGGGGCCCTTGCGCATCATCACGCCGGCCCAGACCTTGCGGTCCAGCAACAGGAGGAATGCGATCGACAACAGCAGGACGAGCGTGAACAGGGCGATCTGCCCGAGCACCAGCCAGAAGCCTGCAATTTCGCCAAAAGACTCGATCAGGTTGCTCATGCCGCCGCCCTACTCTGCCGCTACCGCAGTGTCCAGAGCCGTGGTGAGCGCCGAGCACTCTGCCATGGTCTTGGACGCTCGCGCGATCGGATTGGTCAGGTAGAAGTCGTCGATCACTTTCGTGAATCTGGACGATTGCAGGCTGACCGGACCGGCCGGAATGGCCGCTTTCAGAGCCGCAGCTCCACTTGCCCCCGGCGCAAATCCAAGCCCGGAGAATACGGTGCTCTCCCCTTCCGGACCCTGCAGGAGGGACCGGAGGGCCGCAGCTGTGTCATAAGGCAATGTCTTGCCGACCACGCCCGAGATGGCCCGGAAAATCGCCCAGCCCTCGCGCGCCTCACCTTTTGGCTGGACTGCGCGTGTCGTCATCTGGACCCGGCCTTCGGTGTTCACGTAGGTCGCGTCCATTTCAGTATAGGTCGCACAAGGCAGGACGATATCGGCATGCGCTGCACCGGCATCACCATGCGAGCCGACATAGATCACCGTGGCGCCGCCTGTCCTGGACAGGTCCAT
The DNA here is from genome assembly GCF_000685275.1 of Hyphomonas johnsonii MHS-2. GTDB lineage: Bacteria > Pseudomonadota > Alphaproteobacteria > Caulobacterales > Hyphomonadaceae > Hyphomonas > Hyphomonas johnsonii. The sequence goes on along the minus strand of NZ_ARYK01000001.1, from coordinate 698,302 downwards.
CTCGTCGACGCCGAGCAGGACGATTGTTTCCATGGTGCCGCCAAGAATGTCGGCAGTCGCCTTGCCATTTTCACCTGGCAGGAACCCGACATCCAGCGCGCCAACCCGGCCTGCTGCATTGTGCAATACGCCGAACCCGGCCCAGTCGTCCGCCACCGCGCCCACGTCCTGGGCCACTTTCAGGGCGGCTGCGAGAACGGCCTGCCCGTCGGCGCGGCAAAGTGCGCCTTCGCCGACAACGACCATGGGGCGTTTCGCATTCTTCAGCACATCGTAGAAATCGCTGCTGGCAATGTTGGCCAGCGTGTCGCCGCCTGTACCGAGGTGGTCATATTTATAGGTCAGGTCGACCGCTTCACCGATCAATCCGACCTTGAGATCACCCCACAGCCAGGACTTGCGGATTCGTGCGTTCCAGACCGCCGCCTCGACACGCGGGTTGGTGCCGATCAGCAGCAGTGCATCGGCTTCTTCCACACCCATCAGGGTCGGGTTCAGGATATAGCGTTCCCGCACGCCGTCTGTGCCATAGGCAGCGCCCGCGGGCCGGCAATCCGTGTTCTGGACGCCGAGACTGCGGAACAGGTCGAGCGCGGCCTTGGCCTGTTCGACCTCGATCAGGTCTCCTGCGACCACGCCAATCTTCTCGGCCGGTTTCGAGAGTGCTGTCTTCACGGCCGCGAATGCCTCGCCCCACGTTGCCGGCATCAGCTTGCCGTCTGTCCGCACAAACGGCTGGTCGAGGCGCTGGCGGGCGAGTCCGTCCCAGATGAACCGGGACTTGTCAGACAACCATTCCTCGTTGACCTCTTCATTCGTCACCGGGAGGATGCGCATCACGCCGGCGCCCTTGGCATCCACGCGGATACCGGCGCCCATGGCATCCATCACGTCGATCGAGTTCGTCTTGCGCAGTTCCCACGGCCGGGCATTGAACGCGTACGGCTTGGAGGTCAGCGCGCCGACCGGGCAGAGGTCGATCACGTTTCCGGACAGTTCCGACGTCAGGGATTTTTCAAGATAGGTCGTGATTTCCGCATTCTCGCCGCGCGAGATCATGCCGATTTCCTCGACACCCGCCACTTCTGCCGCGAACCGGACACAGCGCGTGCACTGGATGCAGCGGGTCATGATCGTCTTGACCAGCGGCCCCATGTTCTTGTCTTCGACGGCACGCTTGTTCTCGGCAAAGCGGCTGCCGCCCCGGCCATAGGCCACGGCCTGGTCCTGCAGGTCGCATTCGCCCGCTTGGTCACAGATCGGGCAGTCCAGAGGGTGGTTGATCAGCAGGAATTCCATCACGCCATTGCGGGCCTTCTGGACATAGTCGCCCTTGGTCCGGATGTTCGGCGCGGAGCCGTCCCGGTTCGGGCGCATGTCGCCCACCGTCTGGGCGCAGGACGCGATCGGCTTGGGCGCGCCTTCCCACTCGACCAGGCACATGCGGCAATTGCCGGCGACTGACAGGCGCTCGTGATAGCAGAAGCGCGGAATCTCGGCGCCCGCTTCCTCGCACGCCTGCATCAGCGTGTAGTGCTTCGGAACCTCGATTTCCTTGCCATCGATTTTGAGCTTGAACGTGTCAGACATGATTTCCTACTCCGCCGCGATGACCGCGCCCTGCACCATGGCGCGAGGCAGACGGTATTCATTGATGCGGGCTTCAATTTCGTGCCGGAAGTGGCGAATCAGGCCCTGGATCGGCCAGGCCGCTGCGTCGCCAAATGCACAGATCGTGTGGCCCTCGACCTGCGTGGTCACGTCGAGAAGCGTGTCGATCTCGTCATGCTCGGCTTCACCCTTGACCATGCGTTCCATCACGCGCCACATCCAGCCGGTCCCTTCGCGGCAAGGCGTGCACTGGCCGCAGGATTCGTGCTTGTAGAAATATGACAGCCGCGCGATCGCCTTGATCAGGTCGGTGTCCTTATCCATGACGATGACGGCGGCCGTGCCAAGACCCGACTGCAGGTCGCGCAGCGTGTCAAAGTCCATGTAGGCATCCATGATCTGGTCGGCCGGCACCATCGGCACGGATGCTCCGCCCGGAATCACGGCCTTGAGATTGTCCCAGCCACCACGCATGCCGCCGCAGTGAGTTTCGATCAGGTCGCGGAAGCTGATCGACATCTCTTCCTCGACATTGCACGGCTTGTTCACATGGCCGGAAATGCAGAACAGTTTCGTGCCGGAATTGTTCGGGCGTCCGAAACCTGTGAACCATTCGGCCCCGCGGCGCAGGATGGTCGGCGCCACCGCAATGGACTCGACATTGTTGACGGTCGTCGGGCAGCCATACAGCCCGGCATTGGCCGGGAATGGCGGCTTCAGGCGCGGTTGGCCCTTCTTGCCCTCAAGGCTTTCGAGCAGCGCGGTTTCCTCGCCGCAGATATAGGCGCCTGCGCCGTGATGGATGTAGAGATCGAAATCCCAGCCATTCACGTTGTTCTTGCCGATCAGCCTGGCCTCGTAGGCCTCCTTGATCGCGGCTTCCATGGCATGGCGTTCGGCGATGTATTCGCCGCGCACGTAGATATAACATGTGTGTGCCCGCATCGCGCGGCTCGCTACCATGCAGCCCTCGACCAGAAGGTGCGGATCGTGCCGCATGATTTCGCGGTCCTTGCAGGTGCCCGGCTCGGATTCATCAGCGTTGACGACCAGGTAGTGCGGACGCTCGCGCACTTCCTTGGGCATGAAGGTCCACTTCAGCCCGGTCGGAAAGCCCGCACCACCGCGCCCGCGCAGGCCGCTGGCCTTGATCTGTTCGCAGATCCATTCCGGTTCCTGCGCCAGCATTTCGCGCGTCAGGTGCCACGCACCGCGCTGCTTGGCGGCTTCCAGGCCAGGCGAATGCAAGCCGTAGAGGTTGGTAAAGATGCGGTCCTTGTCCTGCAGCATGTCCTAGTCCTCATCATCCTGGCTGGAGGGCACTTCGCCGGCATCGACGCGTCGCGAGAAGTCCGTTTCGCGGCCCGCCGCCAGGTCTTTGGCCTGGCTTACCCATTGTTCGCGTTCAATGCGGCCCGGAAAGCTCAGGTTGCCTTCGACCCAGTCGATATTGGCCGGCGTCCATTCCGCGATCTGCCGGAAGGTGCAGATGCCAAGCGCGTTGAGCGCATCCTCGTTTGAGGGGCCGATACCCTTGATCCGCTTCAGGTCGTCGCGATTCTCAACCGGAATGTTGACCGCCTCGGGCCGCTCGCCCGGCACGTCCCTGGCCGCTTCCGCAGGCGGAGCCTTTGGCAGCAATGTCGTCTTGGTTGCCGGCGTGGCTTCGGTCGTCTCGCGTTTCGTGTTTGTCGGCGCCGCCTGTGCGGGCAGGCCCTTCGCGCCTCCGCCATCGGCGGTGGGCAGCGATCCGGGCAGGTTCGGCAGGACAGACGCAGTGCTTCGGCTGCCATCGAAAAGGTGCGGCTCGGTCAGGACGGTCGTACCGCCCTCGGGGCCACTGTTGATGCGGTCGATCTGTGGACCGGGATGGACCTCGGCACCATTCTTCAGCTTGGCAATGATGTTGCGGAAGCTTTCAGGCGTCAGGTCTTCGAAATAATCGTCATTGATTTGGGCCATTGGCGCATTCACACAGGCACCGAGGCACTCGACCTCTTCCCAGGACAGGCGCTTGTCGTCGGTCACGAACATGCCCGGACCGATCTCCTCGATGCAAACGTCCCTGAGTTTTTCCGCACCGCGCAACATGCAGGGCGTGGTGCCGCAAAGCTGGATGTGGAACTTGCCGACAGGCTGCAGTCGGAACATCGTGTAGAATGTCGCAACCTCGTAGACGCGGATGTAAGGTATTTCCAGACGGTCTGCGACTTCGCGCATCGCCGGTTCGGACAGCCAGCCATTATTGTCTTTCTGGGCCAGCCAAAGCATCGGAATCACGGCCGAACGCTGGCGGTCGGCCGGATATTTGGCACGCCAGAAAGCGATCTTTTCTTCCGTCTCGGACTTGAACGAGAAGCTGTCGCCTCCCGCCTCGATATCAAACCGGCGCAATGCCATTTATTGCTCCTTCGCAAGCGGGACGCTGACACGGCCCGCCTCGTCAATTGGCCAGAATGGATTGTGCGCGACTTCCCAGGCATTCCCCTCAGGGTCTGCGAAATAGCCGGAATAGCCGCCCCAATATGCCTTGTGCGGCGGCTTGGGGATGCGCACGCCGGCGCTCTCCAGCCGGCCGAAAATCTCGTCCACCTCGTCTGCGGATCGCGCATTGTACGCCAGCGCGAAGCCCTTGAAGGCCCCTGCCCGGTCCGCCGCGACGCCAGCATCGGCCGCCAGCTTCTTCTCGTCCCAGAGACCGATCACCAGCCCACCGGCATTGAAGAACGCAACTTCGTTCTTCACGCCGCGATCCTCGAATCCGAGAACGTCTGTATAAAAACGGATCATGCCGTCGAGATCGCTGACCCCGATCGTGATGACCGACACACGCTGTTCCGGAAGAACGCCCATCAGACCGCCCCCGCCTTCGCGAAATCGACCCGGGCGATCTCGCCGTTGCGGAGCGTATAGATTGCGGCGACGTCAAAACGGTCCCCGCCCGGCGCGCGCTCGACGCGCTCGTGATCAATCACGGTTGTGCCCAGGTCGATGCGGTTCGCCAGTTCGGCCTTGTTCTGCGGAAATTCGGCGAACAGGGCGAGGTGCCGCGAGCGGATAGCCTCGTGGCCCTCCTGGTTCACGACCCCGTTCAGGCCCGCCAGCACCGCGTCGTCGGCATAGCACCGCATGAACGCCTCAATATCCTGGGCATTGTAGGCGTCGAGCTGGCGCTGGATAAGGTCGGCAGATGCGCTCACCGATCAATCTCCCCGAACACGATGTCGAGCGAGCCAAGGATTGCCGACACGTCGGCCAGCATGTGTCCCTTGGACAGGTGGTCCATTGCCTGCAGATGCGGGTAGCCGGGCGCGCGGATCTTGGCTCGGTATGGCTTGTTGGTGCCGTCTGAAACGAGATAGACGCCGAATTCGCCCTTGGGCGCCTCGATCGGGGCGTAGCATTCGCCCTCTGGAACGTGGAAGCCTTCGGTGTAGAGCTTGAAGTGATGGATCAGCGCTTCCATCGAGTTCTTCATCTCGGTCCGCCGTGGCGGCGCAAGCTTGGAATCACGCGGCAGGACCGGCCCCGGGCCTTCCTTGGCGAGCAATTCGATACACTGCTCGATGATCTTCGTGGACTCCTTCATTTCCTCCATGCGGCAGACATAGCGATCATAATTGTCGCCGTTCCGGCCGACCGGAATCTTGAAGTCCAGTTCGTCGTAACATTCGTAGGGTTGTGACCGCCGCAAGTCCCAGACAAGTCCGGCCCCGCGGACCATCACGCCGGAAAAGCCCCATTCCATGATGGTTTTCACATCGACAACGCCGATATCGACATTGCGCTGCTTGAAGATGCGGTTCTCGGTAAGGAGAACTTCCATCCGCTCCATCGCAATCGGGAAATGCCGGCACCAGGTCGCGATGTCATCAATCAACTGCTGCGGCAGGTCCTGATGGACGCCGCCCGGGCGGAAATACGCCGCGTGCATGCGGCTGCCCGACGCGCGCTCATAGAACCCGCAAAGCTTCTCGCGCTCTTCGAAACCCCAGGTGATGGGCGCCAGCGCACCGACATCCATTGCCTGTGTCGTGACATTCAGGATGTGCGACATGATGCGACCGATTTCAGAGAAAAGGACGCGGATGATGCTGGCGCGGCGAGGCACTTCGACGCCGAGCAGTTTCTCGATCGCCAGGCACCAGGCGTGCTCCTGGTTCATCGGCGAGCAATAGTCCAGCCGGTCAAAATACGGCAGGCCCTGCAGGTAGGTCTTGTATTCGAGCAGCTTCTCGGTGCCGCGGTGCAGCAGGCCGATATGGCTGTCGATGCGCGTCACGACCTCGCCATCAAGGTCCATGATCATGCGCAGCACGCCGTGGGCCGCCGGGTGCTGTGGCCCGAAGTTCAGCGTGAACTTGCGCTCGTCGTCGATCGAAGTGTGAACAGTGTCAGCCATTATTCGGGCACCTCCTCGGTGACGGCCTTCTCGTCGCCGGGAATTTCGCTGGTCATCCCCTCCCAGGGCGAGAGGAAGTCGAAGTTGCGATACTCCTGGGTCAGCTGGACGGGCTCATAAATGACCCGTTTTTCAAGGTCATCGTAGCGAACCTCGTAGTGCCCCGTCAGCGGGAAATCCTTGCGCAGCGGATAGCCCTCGAAACCATAGTCCGTGAGAATGCGGCGCAGGTCCGGATGGTCGGCGAACTGGATGCCGTACATGTCGAACGCCTCGCGCTCGAACCAGTTCGCGGCCGGCCACAGGGCCGTCAGGCTAGGAACCGGCGTTTCCTCGTCCGTGCGGATGCGGACGCGGATACGGTGGTTCATGCGCATCGACAGGAGGTGGTAGACGACCTCGAACCGGTCGGACCGCTCAGGATAGTCCACGCCACAAATGTCGATCAGCGTCTCGAAATTGCACTGCTGGTCGTCGCGCAGGAAGCGCAGCAGTTTCACGATCTGGTCACGCTCTGCCAGCAGGGTCAGTTCGCCCACCACGATCTGCGAGGCCCGCACGGCATCACCGTGCGATTCCTCGATGTGGGCAGCGAGATCTTTCAGCGCTTCGACACTCATTCCGTTTCCCCTAGCGCTCGATCGAGCCTTCGCGACGGATCTTCTTCTGCAATTGCAGGAAACCGTAAACCAGCGCCTCGGCGGTGGGCGGGCAGCCCGGCACATAGATATCCACCGGCACGATCCGGTCGCAGCCACGCACGACCGCATAGCTGTAATGGTAATAGCCGCCGCCATTCGCACAGCTGCCCATCGAGATCACATAGCGTGGCTCGGGCATCTGGTCGTAAACCTTGCGCAGGGCGGGTGCCATCTTGTTGGTCAGCGTGCCCGCGACGATCATCACGTCCGACTGGCGGGGTGAACCGCGCGGTGCCATGCCGAAACGTTCAAGGTCGTAGCGCGGGTTGCCTGCATGCATCATCTCGACGGCGCAACAGGCAAGCCCGAAGGTCATCCACATCAGGGACCCGGTCCGCGCCCAGGCGATCAGGTCGTCGGCAGAGGCGGTGAAGTACCCCTTGTCGGCCAGATGGTCCGACAGGCCATTATAGAACGGGTCGTCGTCGCGCGGGACAAAGCCGCCTTCAACCCCGGCACGCGCGCCACCGAGCGCATATTTCTTGAAGCCGTCGTCAGCCATCATTCCCACTCCAGCGCGCCACGGCGCCATTCGTAGATGAAGCCGATGGTCAGGATGCCCAGGAAGCCGATCATGGACCAGAAGCCGAGCAGGCCGATTGATCCGAGCGACACTGCCCACGGAAACAGGAACGCGACCTCGAGATCGAAGATGATGAACAGGATGGCAACGAGATAGAATCGCACGTCGAACTTCATCCGGGCATCGTCGAACGCGTTGAACCCGCACTCGTAGGCCGAGTTCTTTTCAGGGTCGGGATTCGACGGCGCCAGCAGTGCGGAACCGACAATGAAGAGGCTTGAAATTGCCGCGCCGATGACCAGGAAAATGATCACGGGCAGGTAATCGAGCGCGAGGCGTTCAATCTCGGTCATATTCTGTGTCTCCTGACCTTGTCTGGCGCCGGATTAGGACGGTTTCGCCCGCCGCGCAACAGACACGCACATTATATCTCAGGGGAAAACCCTATGCGCGTGACTCCCATATTTTTCGGCGCTACGGACTGCGGCGGTGCGTCACGTGCGGGCGGCAACTCCGCCCGCGGCGGCATATCCTGCCAATCCCCCTGCCCGGCTCATGCACGCGCAAGCGCCCGCGTCGCCTTTGTGCTGATTCCACGCCAGTCGGCGGCGGCGATATCGGCGCTGCTGGCAATCCACGATCCCCCCACAGCGAACACGTTTGGAAGGGCGAGATAGTTGCCGGCATCGGCCTCGGTAACGCCACCGGTCGGCATGAAGCGCATGTGTGGCAGGGGCGAGGCAAACCCCTTCAGCGCGCCGACGCCCCCCACGACGGATGCCGGGAACAATTTGAGCAGGCCGAAGCCCTCCTCATACCGGCACATGGCTTCTGTCGCTGTGGCAATTCCGGGGATCATGATCTTGCGCCGCTCGCCCAGCGCATCCAGCAGCCGCGGCGACATGCCGGGCGACACCAGGAAGTCAGCGCCTGCCGAAATCGAATTCTCCACATCGGACCCGGTCAGAACGGTCCCCGCGCCGACAATCAGCTCGGGCGCGGCCGCTTTCATGGCCTCGATCACCGCAAACCCGCTCGGCGTCCGCAAGGTGACTTCCGCGATGGTCAGCCCGCCATCCACCAGGGCGCGGGCGAGGTCTGCAGCGACTTCGGACTGCTCCACGATCAAGACCGGCACGATCGGCGCGCGGCGTGCCGCCTCAAGGAGGAAGTCCAGCGGTGACGTCATGATGTCCATTCCTGTTCAAAAAAAGCAGCCGCGCCGAGCAGCGGCGCTTCCGGGTCGTGCAGCAGATTCACCGGACACCCGCGAAGATACTGGCAGAGCGGGCCGCGTTCGACAAATCGGGCCCGCGCCTCGTCAGTCTTCAGGTAGTCCGCGATACGTTCGGTCACGCCGCCCGCAAGCACAACCCCGCCCAACGCACCATTCGCCAGCACGAGGTCGCCGACTGCACGCATCGTGGTGTTCGCACGCACCCGAATGAGATTGTGGAACATTTCGTCGCCATCATCGGCGCGGACGCGCATCTCTTCCGGCGACATCGGTTCCACCTCGCGCCCGTATATCTCGCAGAATGCCATATGCATCTCTTCGAGGCCGCTGCCGGAGGCGACCAGTTCGTTGGACACATAGCCATATTCCCGCAACAGGATACGGGTGAGTTCGATTTCAAGGTCTTCCTGCGGCGCGAAGGCCATGTGCCCCCCCTCCCCATTCAGCACCCGCCAGCCGCCAAGCCGTGTCTTGAAAAGCGTCCCGACGCCAAACCCCGTCCCGGGGCCTGCGACCAGGATCGGCGCGTCCTGTACCGAGTCGCCGTGAACGATTGGCTCGAACGCGGCCTTGTCGAGTTCCGGGACCGACCGCGCCATGGCCGCGAAATCATTGATCATGTGTACCGCAGGAATGCCGAAACGGCGCGTGACATCCTGCGCCGAAATCTCCCAGCGACGATTGGTCAGCACCACCGTACCGTTCCGGACCGGCCCCGCCATCGCGAAGCAGGCATGCGCGGGCTTGATGTCCGCATCGGCAAGATAATGCCCAAGCGCATCGTAGAAGGACGAGAAATCATCGCCTTCCAGCTTCGCGAACTGCTCTATCCTGAAACGCCCGGACACGCGGCGCGCCATGGCAAAGCGGACATTCGTGCCGCCGATATCGCCTACGAGAATGGGAGTGTCCAAGGCTCAGTCTCCACCGGCCAGAAAGGAGAACTGGCTCGCCCCGGTATCCGCATGGCCGGCCATCGCCCTGAAATACGAGAACATTTCCCGACCGAGCCCCGTCGACGACTCATTCGGGCGGAACGGCGCCGATTCGCGCTTGGCGAACGTGTCGGGATCCACATTGATATCCAGTGTTCCCTTTTCCGAATCAAAGACGATGACGTCACCGTCCATCACACGCGCCAGCGGCCCGCCGCGAGCCGCTTCAGGGCTGACATGAATGGCTGACGGAATCTTGCCGCTGGCACCCGACATCCGCCCGTCAGTGACGAGCGCGACCCGGTATCCCCGATCCTGAAGTATACCCAGGATGGGCGTCATGTTGTGCAGTTCGGGCATGCCATTGGCGGCCGGCCCCTGGAACCTGACAACCGCGACGAAGTCCCTGTCGAGGCGCCCGGCAGCGAATGCCTCCTTCAGGGCCGCCTGAGATTCAAACACAATCGCCGGAGCCTCGACCACCCGGTTTTCCGGCTTCACGGCTGACACCTTGCTGACACCGCGCCCGAGAGGCCCGTTCATCAGGCGCAGCCCGCCATCTTTGGAAAACGGGTCAGATGCCGGCCGGAGGATATCCAGGTCGGCGCTGGCCGCCGGGGCATCCCGCCACACGACAGCACCATCTTCGAGATACGGCTCGCGATCATAGCCGGATATCGGGCCAGCCACCCCCTGCGCGTCGCCATCCAGCAGCCCGGCCCCCAGCAGTTCCCGCACCAGGTAGCCCATGCCGCCTGCGGCGTGGAAATGGTTCACGTCGGACGGGCCATTCGGATAAATCCGCGCCAGCAACGGCGTCACAGCGCTGATGTCGGCGAAATCTTCCAGGGTGATATTGATGCCCGCAGCAGCCGCCATCGCAGGAATATGCAGCGCATGGTTGGTCGACCCGCCAGTCGCCATGAGGCCCACAGTGCCGTTCACGATGGACCGTTCATCAATCATTTCGCCGGCCGGGAGGTACGTGCCACCCTGCGCGGTGAGTTCCGCCGCGCGCTGGGTCGCCGCCCGCGTCAGCGCTTCGCGCAGCGGCGTTCCGGGATTGGTGAAGGCGGCTCCCGGCAGATGGAAGCCCATGACTTCCATCAGCATCTGATTCGAATTGGCTGTGCCGTAGAAGGTGCACGTGCCTTGCGAGTGGTAGCTCTCGGACTCCGCCTTGAGCAGGGCGTCCCGGCCAACCTTGCCCTCGGCAAACAGTTGCCTGATCCGCACCTTTTCCGGATTCGGCAGGCCCGACGGCATCGGCCCCGCCGGCACGAATACCGATGGCAGCCAGCCGAACCGCAGGGCAGCGATCACCAGGCCCGGCACGATCTTGTCGCAGACGCCGAGATGCAGCGCTGCGTCGAACACGTCATGGCTGAGACCGATGGCTGAGGCCATGGCAATCACATCGCGCGAGAACAGGGACAGTTCCATGCCCTCCTGGCCTTGCGTGACGCCATCACACATCGCGGGCACGCCGCCGGCGACCTGCGCAATCGCGCCCACGTCCCGGGCCGCCTTGCGGATGATGTCAGGGTAGGATTCGAACGGGGCGTGCGCCGACAGCATGTCATTATAGGCCGTGATGATGCCGATATTGGGCCAGCCTGCGCCGAGCAGTTCTGCCTTTTCGATCACCGCGCAGCCCGCCGAGGCGTGCGCGAGGTTTCCCTCTGTCTTCTTGAGCCGGGCAAACGTATCCGGCCGGCGCGCCCGGATCATGTCCAGGTAGGCCGTCCGCGTGTCGACGGATCGCGCCCGGATCCGCTCTGTCACTTCAACGATTTTCGGATGCATTTCATTCATCAGGGTGCCCATATGACCGTCAGACGCGGCCCCAGTCCATCAATGGCGTAACGCACCGGCATCAGGACAGGGTCCGCCAACAGTGCGTTTTCAAATACGGCGCGCTTTTCGGCGCCGAATATCAGCAGGATCGCCGCGTCCGAATCGATGATTGCAGGCCCGGTCAGCGTCAGGCGATCTGTATGGGCCCCGGCGACCGGGCACCCCGTGGCATCGATCGCGGCCACGGCGGTCGACGCGTCGGCGTGCAGGGCGCCATCAAGTCCAGCCGCATTCGGGAACCAGCTGGCCGTGTGGCCATCATTGCCCATGCCCAGCAGGATCAGGTCGATCGGATCGCAATGCGGGCGATAGGCCTGGTTGCGATCTGGCGCAGCAGATTCGGCATTGGCATGCCAGGTCTTCATCGGCAGGAAGCCGGCGGCGCCGGCCTTGCCGGTCAGAAGCCGCTTTCGGACAAGGGCCTCATTCGACCCCTCATCCTCGGGGCTGACCCAGCGCTCGTCGACCAGGCCGACCGTGACCCGCTCCCATGCCAGCCTTGCATTGGACAGGCGACGGAACATCGGCGCCGGAGTCGTCCCGCCCGACACCATGAAACTTGCGTGCCCGGATTCCTCGATCGCGGATTCCAGCACGCCCAGCGCCATGCGGGCGGCAAAATCCGCTGCGTCATCGCGTGTCGCCTGGGGCAGGAATTCGTGCTTCATCCGGTCATGCGCCCTGATACCATTCGCGGCCGTCGCGATCCATCAGCATGGCTGCCGCCAGCGGCCCGGTGCTGCCCGCAGCGTAGACTTCCGGTGCTTCACCGGACTGCTCCCAGGCATCAATGAGCCCATCGACCCATGCCCATGCCGCCTCGACTTCGTCCCGCCGCATGAACAGGGAGAGGTTGCCCCGCACGACGTCCATCAACAGGCGTTCATAGGCGTCCGGATAACGCACGGTGAAACTTTCGGCATAGGAAAGGTTCAGTGGCAGCGATTTCACACGCAGGCCACCAGGGCCCGGTTCCTTGATCTGGACGTAGAGGCGCACGCCTTCATCCGGCTGCAGGCGAATGACCAGCCTGTTGACGGCGTCATTGCCGGCGCCAAACAGGGAATACGGCGTCGGCCGGAACTGGATGACGATATCGGAATGGCGGGACGGCAGGCGTTTGCCGGTGCGAAGGTAGAACGGCACACCCGCCCATCGCCAATTGTCGATGGATGCCTTGATCGCCACGAACGTCTCGGTCTGGCTGTTGTGACCATTCGACAATTCGTCAAGATAGCCCTTTACCGGCTCGCTGCCCCGCACGCCGGCCTTGTATTGCCCCCGCACCGTGATGCGCTTGGCTGCCTCGCCGGTGATCGGAGTCAGCGCATTGAGAACCTTGATCTTTTCAGTCCGGATATCATCGTCGTCGAGATGGTTGGGTGGTTCCATCGCGGTCAGGCACAGCAACTGGAGCATGTGGTTCTGGACCATGTCGCGCAGCGCGCCGGACTTGTCGTAATAATCCGCGCGCCCTTCGAGCCCCAGGTCTTCGGCGACGGTGATCTGGACATGGTCGATATAGTTGCGCGACCAGATCGGCTCGAACAGGATATTGGCGAAGCGCAACACCAGCAGGTTCTGGACAGTTTCCTTGCCGAGATAATGGTCGATCCGGAATATCTGGCGTTCGGCGAAGACCGCGCCGACCCCGTTATTGATCTCACGGGCAGATTCCAGATCGGTGCCGATCGGCTTTTCCAGCACGACACGGCTCTGCGGTGTCACCAGGCCTTCCCGGCCGAGGGCTTCGCTGATGCTGACGTACAGGCGCGGTGACGTGGCCAGGTAGAAGACGCAAGGCCGCTCAGGCGCGTCGGCGATGCTGGCCTTCAGGGCCGGCCAGTCGCCATCCGGGGCGGTCGCATCAATCGACACATATTCGATCAGCCTTTCGAAGCCCTTCCAGGCCGTCGCGTCCCAATTGGCGCCAGACGCCGTCTCGCAGGCCTCCTTCGCCATCGCGCGATAGGCCTTTGTCGTCATCTCGGACCGCGCCGTCCCGACAATCCGGCTGGTTTCTGATATCTGGCCGTCGACCCAGCGGTGATAGAGTGCAGGCAACAGCTTCCGGCGGGACAAGTCGCCGGTGCCGCCAAAGATCACGATATCAAAGGGATCAACTGGTATGAATTTAGCCATCGTGGTGCGTTTCTCCAAATCCCATGGCCTTCAGAACCCGCCACACGGCCACCGAATACTATGTTTTGCGACCCTGACAAATTCTCTCTGCGTCACAACGTTTAACAAAATGAGACCGCTAACATATTGACCATTGCACAGTCCATGCGGTCGAGACTACAAAATTAGGGCAGAATGGGGCGGAACGCCGCAATCCACGTCCTTTTCCCACCCTGATGAGACCAGCGGTTGCCCCTGTACAGGCACAGATGCCGGCCTTTGGACGGGAACCTCGCCGAGATTGAAGATGCAGAGCCGCTCCTCGTCGGCCGTCCGCCGCCGAAAGACGAGCAGCGGCGCGTCCATGTCCACGAATTCAATGTCCCCCCGGCACAGCGCCGGAGATGCATTGCGCACGGCGATGCACCGGCGTGTGAATTCCAGCACCGAATCCGGGTCGGCATCCTGGACTGAAACGGCAAGATCGGCATGGCCTGCCCCCAATGGCAACCAGGGGGTTCCAGTCGAAAACCCGGCATTCGGCGCCTGCGCGTCCCACGGCATGGGCGTGCGGGCCCCGTCCCGGCCCAGCGTGCGGGGCCAGTTGGCGATCGCCTCCGGATCCTGCAGTCGTTCGAACGGAACATCGGCCTGCGGCAGCCCCAGTTCCTCGCCCTGGTACAGGATCGGATTGCCCCTGAGGCACAGCAGCAGCGCATTGGTCAGTTTCGCGAACCGGGCCCGATCAGGCCCTTCATACCAGCGGCTGACGCAACGCGGCGCATCATGGTTGGAAAATGCCCATGATGGCCAGCCTTCCTCGACCGGCCCCGTCCAGTTGCCCTGCGCCCGCTTCACACGCCCGGGTGTCAGGGTTCCGGCATACAGGAAATCGAAACTGTAGGCCGAACTCAACCGGCCATTGCCCTCAGTGAACGCGCGCATTTCCGGCAGCGGGTCCGGACCGGCCACCTCGGCCACCGTGAAGATGTCGCCGAACTCATCCGTCAGCGCCCTCACGCGTTCGAGGAACGTGGCAATGTCGGGATGGGACTGGTTATGAATGTGATGTTGCAGGTCAAACGGGCGGGTGATCGTCCGGCCCGCCGGGTCCCAGGGCGGATTGTCCGTGAAGTCTGGATCGAACATCGAGAAGTTGATCGCATCCAGCCTGAACCCGTCGACGCCCCGCTCAAGCCAGAATCGCGAACTGTCCAGCAGCGCCTGCTGGACCGCCGCGTTGCGCAGGTTCAGCTGCGGCTGGCCGGGCAGGAAATTGTGCATGTAGTACTGCTGCCGGCGCGCATCCCATGTCCATGCCGCGCCACCGAACACCGCCTGCCAATTGTTGGGCGGCGTGCCGTCCGCGTTCGCGTCTTGCCAAACGTACCAGTCTTCCTTCGGATTGGAGCGATCCTGACGGCTCTGCGTGAACCAGGGGTGCAGGTCTGACGTGTGCGCCAGAACCTGGTCGATGATGACTTTCAGGCCACGCGCGTGCGCTGCGTCCAGCAGGCGGTCGAAATCGTCGAGCGTCCCGAAAATCGGATCGACATCGCAATAGTCGGCCACGTCGTATCCGAAGTCCTTCATGGGTGAGGTGAAGAAGGGGGAAATCCAGATGCCCGCGACGCCCAGCGACGCAATATGGTCGAGCTGCGCGGTAATGCCGGCAAGGTCGCCGATACCATCGCCATTGGTGTCGCAATAACTCCGCGGATACACTTGGTAGATCACTGCACCGCGCCACCAGGGGCCATCCGTGACACTCATCGAGAACCCTCCCACGCCTGCCATCCGCCAAAATCGGACGCCTGTTCAAGGCATCGAAGTATTTTGCAGCGCCGTCAACGACGCCCGCAATTCAGGCTTCCCGAGGGCCTCACACGCGCGGTCGAGCGCTGCGAACGGCAATTTCTTCTGCAATCTCGCTTTGTCCGCGCCGCAAAGCGACTTAGATGTCGGGATATGGATTTCGATACCCGCACTTTCCGAAACGCGCTCGGCCTGTTCGTGACAGGCGTTACAGTGATCACGTCCCGCGACCCGCAGGGACGCCCGTTTGGCGTGACGGCCAACAGCTTCAACTCTGTCTCGATGGACCCGCCCCTGATCCTCTGGTCGCTCGCCCGGACCGCACGCTGCCTTCCGGACTTCGAGGCAGCCGACCACTTTTGCGTCCACATCCTGCGGGAAGACCAGGCCGAACTGTCGCGCCAGTTCTCGAGAAGCAGTATCGACCGTTTCGAGGGTGTGGAGACGGAGACCGGCACAGGGGGCGTGCCGATACTCACCAGCAGTGCTGCACGGCTCGAATGTGAAACCTACGGCCAGCACGATGGCGGCGACCATGTGATATTCCTGGGCCGGGTCCTGCGCATCATGGCTGACCATTCCGCGCGGCCGCTATTGTACCACGGCGGGCGTTACGCGGTCCTGTCGGATACGGTGTCGGACTAGCCGATCAGACCAGGTCGCGGGTGGGTTCGGGTTGCTGCTGGCGGTCTGCGCCGGTGACACAGCGGCTTGGCGGAATAACCAGGAACGCGCTCGTCCCGCGGCCTTCATGGCTGTCCAGCAGGACGTCACCATCATGCTGGCGTGCCAGTTTCCGGCTGACCGTGAGTCCGAGGCCAACGCCGCGCCCATCCTTGAACTCGTTCGCCCGGCCGCCCTGGAAGAATGGCTCGAACGCCTGGTCCATGTCCTGCTTGGCCATGCCGGCACCCCTGTCACGGACCATCAGCAGAATGCCGCGTCCCACGATTCGCGACACTTTCACGGTGATCGGCGATTTCGACCCGTGCTCGAATGCATTGGTGACCAGGTTCTGGACGATTCGCTCGAGCGCCGTGCGGTCATAATAGACCTTCGGCAATCCGGGCTCCATCGACACCTGCAATGGCACTGACAGGTATGCCGGCGAGGCCAGCCTCACCCGGCCGACGGCGCTGTTCACGATTTCCGCCAGTTCCACCACTTCTTCCTCGGCGGTCACGGTCTCGCGGTTCAGCTTCGAGAAGCTGATGATCTGGTCGATGATGCCGCCGAGATAGGACGCATGCTTGCGGATCTGGTCGGCGTAGCGGCGGAATTCCGTCTCATCGAAAGGAATGTTGGAATCCGACCCCATCAGGCCGGAACAGCCGACGATGACGTCCAGCGGCACCTTGAGTTCGCGGCTCATCGAATTGAGGAAGCGCGTCTTGGCTGCATCCGCGGTCTCGGCTTCCTCCTTGGCAATCTCGATTTCGCGCTTGCTCTGTTCCAAGTCCGTCACATCGGTGTGCAGGATGACGTGCCCGCCGTTCGGGACGGATTCGACGGATTTCTGCCAGTAGCGGTCACCGGCCTTCGGCAACCGGCGCGACCCGCTTGTCAGGTCTGCCTCTGTGCCGGAGAAAAAGGCCTTGTGCAGGTCGTTCTGGACCAGGACGTTGCCCTTGGCATCAAGGTAGGCGAACGCCTGGCCACTGGCGTTCAGGGCTCCAATCAGGATCTGGTGGGAATCGGTGGCGCGGATCCGGGATTCGACGTTCGAAACGAAGGTCATGAATGTCCGCTTCATGCCGAAATACACAGCCAGGATGAACACCAGGATCATGATCGACATGACAACGCTGCTCGCCGGCTGCGAAATCGCGACAAATGTCAGCAGGGTCAGGACCGCGGCTGTCGCATATCTCAGCGCCACGCGCGGCACGGATGGCAGCAGCGCAGACATGCCTGCAATCATCGGCAGGGTCAGCAACGTCGCGTAAAGCATCGCGCTTCCAGCATCGCCACCCACAAAGAACGGCAGGGATCCCCAGACCCCGCCGAACAGGAAAGCCAGCCATTCCGAGCGGCGCAGATAGCGCCCGCTGACCGCATTGGGCCGCCCCCTGCCCCGCTTCAGGATCGCGTCGATCACCAGCACGGCCGCGAGAAGCCAGTTCAGGAACAGCCAGAACCGCAGCGACGTATTGTCGAGGCTCTGTTCGATCATGATTGTCGTGGCGGTCGAGTTGACCAGCATAACGCCGGCCATGGTTGCCGTGTGGCTGGCAAAGGCCAGATGCTGCTCCAGCAGCACGACACGGTCCACCGCTGTAGCGCTTGGATGCTTGCGCTGCAGCAGGTACTTCAGGAAGGCTATTTGTGAACCGGGTGTCGCCATTCCGATTGAATACCGCCATTTGGTGAAAATCAGCCTTGTCACCGTGAGGTAACTTTATGAAACTGAAAGGGAATTCGTTAATATTTAGAGTTGATGGACAGCCTGTGAACACCGCGGATCGCTTCAGGATTGCAGTTATTGGCGCGGGCCCGGCGGGCCTGAGCGCTGCGCATTTCCTCCGCGAAAAAGGGTTTGATCCGGTCGTTTATGAAGCCAGTGACCGTATAGGCGGAAAGTCATTCTCGATCATTAACGGCGACCACCTGAACGAGATGGGGACCTGCTACACGACCCGTTCCCACAAGATGGTGAAGGGCTGGATGAAGGCCCACGGCATCACGCTGAAACGCCTCGGCCTGGCGCTTTTCGACGGCGAACCCGTGGTCAACTACGTCCGGCACGGGGCGGGCCAGCCCCTGCCCTACCAGGTCATCAGGTTCATCCGGAAGGCTGGCACCCTGCGAAAAGCGATTCGGGACCGGCCGGACGACCCGGACGTGAGGCGGGAAGCCTCGATGTCGACAATCGAATGGGTCCGCGCGCTGGATATCCCGAAAATCGAGCGCGCCATGCACCGGATTCAGACGACGCAGGGCTACGGCTATGTTGATGAGGCGACGATCGGCCAGACCGTGCAATGGTGCGACCTGCAATACCTCCTGTCCGGTGTCCTGAACGACCTGCACATGCCCGAACAAGGCTGGTCGACATTCTGGCAGCGATTCGCCAGCGGATTTGACGTGCGGCTGGATTCACGCGTGATCGGTCTCGACCGGTCCGGCAGCAAGCCAGTCATCCATACGGCGGACACGGAAGCCGAATATGACGCCGTGTTATCGACCGTGCCCATGCAGGTCTTCACGACATTCGCGAAGGCAAGCAGCCTGGAACAGGCCGTCGCAGACGGAATCGACTGGAAGAACTATACAACCACACTGATCGCATCGAACGACTGGTTCACCGGGCACCAGGTGATCGGCTATTCCCGGGCGTCCCGCGACAGCAGCCTGCGGGGCGCTATTCTCGGCGGTCGCGCGGAAGGCGAGAGCGCGGACCTTGGCGGACGGCTGTATGTGACCGGCCAGTTTTCCGACGGGCTGACACCGGACGAATTGCGGGAAATCCTGTATGCGGACGCCGCGCTGCACGGCTTCACGATCAACAACGTCGTGTTTCAGAAGTCCTGGCAGTACTTTCCGCAATACCGGCCTGAAGCCGTGGCCGACGGCCTGTTCGGCAACCTGCTGAGGGTCCAGGGACACCAGCGCACCTGGTTCAGCGGATCGACCTTCTCCCATGAACTTGTTTCGAGTGTCGTTGCGCGCAGCGAAGTTGTGGTGAATGCCATGCTGGCCACGCTCAAGGCCGAAGCGCGCGAGGCCGCCTGAACCGGAGCCGGGCAGCGGACCTCAGAGGAACGCCCGCAAATCAGCGATGAACCGGTCGAACTGGTCATGGTGCAGCCAGTGCCCGGCATTCTCGTAGAGCTTCACTTCAGCATTCTGGAAGTGCTTGAGGCGCCCATCCTCTGCGGGATTGGAGGCCCAGCTCTTTTCCCCATACAGCAGCAACGTCGGACAGGTGATCTGGCTCCACAATGTCTCGATGGCGTCATGGGGGATGTCATAGGGCGTCATCACGCGGAAATAATTGTCGAATTTCCACGAATATGTGCCGTCCTCGTTCTGGCTGATGCCGTGGATCGTCAGGTGGCGGGCCTGTTCATCGGAAAGGTAGCTGTTTTCGGTCTTCATGCGCTGGTAGGCGTCCTCCAAGGTCGCATATTTCTTGGATGTGCGCCCGGCGGCAGCGCGTTTGGAATCGATCCAGTCGCGCATGCGCTTTCCGGGCGGCGCGCTGAAGTGTTCCTTGAGCACCTTGGGTGAGGGACCAAGGCCTTCGATGGCGACGATCCGGCGGACTTTCTCCGGATAGATTCCGGCATAGCGCAATGAAATCGCGCCGCCATAGGAATGCGACACCAGCGTGACCGGTTCAAGCTTCTGCTGATGGATCAGCTGGGCGAGATCGTAGACACAGGCGCGAACCGAATATTCGCCGTCTTCCGACCATGCGCTGTCGCCGTGACCGCGCAGGTCCGGCGCGACGACATGCCAGTCACGACTCAGTTCCTGAGCCACCCAATCCCAGCTGCGGCAATGGTCGCGGCCGCCATGCACCAGGACCAGTGGCGGTGCCTCGGCATTGCCCCAGTCGACATAGTGCAGGCGCAGGCGCTGGGAAATGAAACTCTGTGAGGTCGGTCCGGTGATCATGGCACCAGACTAGGGTGTGATCGGCTGCGAGTCATCACGCGTGCCAGCCCAAACTGATCGATTGCTGAAATGCCTGGCAGGGGCAGTAGGACTCGAACCTACGACACCCGGTTTTGGAGACCGGTACTCTACCAACTGAGCTATACCCCTTCAGGCGAAGCGGTGGTTTGCCCGAAATGGGCGCAGGCCGCAAGACGCGATTACCGCAATATCCACCGCCACCAACCCGATAAGTTTCAGCGCTCGGCAGGCATCTCGGCCACTTCGGGCAGAACATACAGGTCGCGCAGTTCCGCCTGGGTCGATTTCAGTGTTCCACTTGGCCAGTTGCCGGCTTCCATTTCGGCGACCATGGCACGCACTGCCTCTCCGGCGATCTCGCCGCCAATCTCCTCCCCGATCTTCGAGCTTTCCAGCATGATCTGGGGAGTTGCGGCGGCAACTTCCCCGCCTGCCTCTGTTTCAAGGAAGGCGCGGTAAGCCGCAATCGCCTCGGGGGAAAGATTGAGGACGTAGGCTTTCGCCAGGGGTTCGCGCATCCGCTCCAGAATGGCATCCACCATCTGCGTCGTCAGCATTTCCACCACGACAGCCGCGGCATCGTCGGAAAGCGATTTTCCGCTCTTCGCGACCTCGTTTTGCATGTTGCCGAGCATGAGGCCGGCGATCGACGTGAAGGCTGCGCTGAATTGGTCCCTGGTGACTGTCTTGTCGACGATCACACGCGCATCATCAATGGGCTCGGCAAACGCACCGGGCGCCCCTGCAAGCACAGCCAGACAGATAGATCCAAATAGATGTTTCATCCCACGTACCCCCATTTTGCCACTGACATTAAGTGTAACGCCGCATCACGCGCAACGAAAAAGGCCGCTTCCTTTCGGAAGCGGCCTTTGCCGTCAGGACTGGAACCAGTCCCTATTTCTTGATTTCGGACACCACGCCGGCGCCGACGGTACGGCCGCCTTCGCGGATGGCGAAGCGCAGGCCCTTGTCCATGGCGATCGGCTGGATCAGCTCGACATCCATTTTCACGTTATCGCCCGGCAGGACCATTTCCTTGTCGGCCGGCAGCGTCACCACGCCCGTCACGTCGGTCGTGCGGAAGTAGAACTGCGGACGATAATTGGTGAAGAACGGCGTGTGACGGCCACCCTCTTCCTTCGTCAGGATATAGGCCTCGGCTTCGAACGTCGTGTGCGGCGTGATCGAACCCGGCTTGCAGAGAACCTGGCCGCGCTCGACGCCTTCACGGTCGATACCGCGAAGCAGCGCACCGATATTGTCGCCAGCCTGGCCCTGGTCGAGCAGCTTGCGGAACATCTCGACGCCCGTACAGGTCGACTTCACCGTGTCGCGGATACCCACGATCTCGACTTCGTCGCCAACCTTCAGGATGCCCTGTTCGACCCGGCCGGTCACAACCGTGCCGCGGCCAGAGATCGAGAACACGTCTTCCACAGGCATCAGGAACGGCTTGTCCAGCGGACGCTCGGGCGTCGGGATATAGTCGTCCACAGCCTGCATCAGCTCGAGAACCTTGTCCCGGCCGATTTCAGGATTGCGGCCTTCGACAGCGGCCAGCGCGGACCCCGCGATGATCGGAATGTCGTCGCCCGGGAAGTCGTACGAGGTCAGGAGCTCGCGCACTTCCATCTCGACCAGTTCGAGCAGTTCGGCATCATCGACCTGGTCGACCTTGTTCAGGAAGACAACCATGGCCGGCACGCCGACCTGCTTGGCCAGCAGGATGTGCTCGCGCGTCTGCGGCATCGGGCCGTCGGCTGCGTTCACAACCAGGATCGCGCCGTCCATCTGGGCTGCGCCGGTGATCATGTTCTTCACATAGTCGGCGTGGCCGGGGCAGTCGACGTGAGCATAGTGACGGTTGGCCGTCTCGTACTCGACGTGCGCCGTGTTGATCGTGATGCCGCGCGCTTTCTCTTCCGGCGCGGAGTCGATGTCGGCATACGATTTCGCTTCGCCGCCCGATGCTTCCGAAAGAACCATCGAAATCGCCGCCGTCAGCGTCGTCTTGCCATGGTCAACGTGACCAATCGTGCCGATGTTCACGTGCGGCTTGTTGCGTTCAAACTTTGCCTTGCCCATCGGGCTACTCCTTAGCGTGTTCTGGTGTCCGGCCCGCCGGACGTTGATTCATCACGAAATGGCAGGCGGGCTGCCTGTTAAACGCGCCTCATACCCATGTGTGCCATGGGATTCAAGCGTGCATTTGTATCGGCACTGTTGAACCGAGGCGCCCGCTTGCCTAGCGACCCCAAGGCCGGATATGGCAAGGTGCAATCCAAGCTCCGAGGAATCACCAGATGACGCCCGACCTGTCCGCTCATGCCACCCGCCTCCGGAACCAGCCCCTGGCGAGCCTGGCGGCGGCGCGCGCCGGCAATTCCATCCTGTCGGCCTCCGGGTGGCGGATCGAACTGGCGCGGCAATTCCTTGATCCCGAGGCCGACGCCGCGCTGGTCCGGTTCGGCACCCAGGCAGGCCTGGAACAGGCGGCCACAGACCTGTTCTCGGGCGCCATCGTCAATCCGTCCGAACAGCGCCCGGCCCTGCATTGGGCGCTCCGCTCCACCCCGCGCCTTGAAGGCGAAGCCGAAACCGTCCGGCAAAGCGTCCAGCCCGCCTTGCAGTTCGCGCGCGACGTGCGATCCGGCACGATCGTGTCTTCCGGCGGCGCACCCTTCGCCGCCATCGTCCATATCGGCATCGGTGGCTCCGATTTCGGACCGCGCCTGATCGCGGACGCCTTCGGCGACAGTGCGGCACCCGGCATCGACCTGCGGTTTTGCGCGAATGTCGATCCGCTCGACCTCGACCGTGCCCTGGCCGGCCTCAATCCGGCGACGACCCTGGTCATCGGCGTGTCGAAATCCTTCGGAACCGAAGAAACCTTGTACAATCTGGCGCGCGCCCGGGTCTGGCTCGAAGCCGCCCTCGGCGATGCGGCAGCACAGCATCTCGGCCTTGTGACCGCCGCGCCGGCCAAGGCGAAGGAGTGGCTTGGCGGCCGCGATGCGCACGTGTTCGACATGCCGCTCTCGGTCGGCGGGCGCTTCTCGCTCTGGTCTGCGGCGTCGCTCGCCTGCATGATCTATCTCGGTGCCGACACGTTCGTGCGCATCCTGAAGGGTGCGCATGACATGGATGTGCACACCCGCAGCACGCCCCTCGCGGCCAACGTTCCCATGCGCCTTGCCCTGCTGGACTATTGGAACACGTCCGTGCGTGGCGAGCCGATGCGCGTCCTGCTGGCCTATGCCAACCGCCTGCGGATGCTGCCGACATACCTCCAGCAGCTGGAAATGGAATCGAACGGCAAGACCGTGGGGTCGGACGGCGCCGCCGTTCCGGTCGCGACAGCGCCGGCGCTCTGGGGCGGTGAAGGCTCCGTCGGCCAGCATTCCTATCACCAGTGGCTGCACCAGGGCTCCCAGGCCGTGCCCTGCGAATTCATCCTCGCACCCGATCGCAACCGCGACCCTGACGGCATCACCGCCCTCACCGCCCATGCCCTGGCCCAGGCCGAAGTGCTCGCGAATGGCCGGAGCTTCGCAGACGTCAAATCCGAGGAGCCGAACCTGACGGATGCCGTCGCGCACCAGAAAGTCCACGCTGGCGGCCGCCCGTCCACCTTCATGACCCATGCCACATTCAGCCCGGAAGCCTTCGGTGCACTCGTCGCCATGTACGAACACCGCACATACTTCGCCGGCAAGCTGTGGGGCCTCAACCCGTTCGACCAATGGGGCGTCGA
Organism: Hyphomonas johnsonii MHS-2; assembly: GCF_000685275.1. Lineage (GTDB taxonomy): Bacteria > Pseudomonadota > Alphaproteobacteria > Caulobacterales > Hyphomonadaceae > Hyphomonas > Hyphomonas johnsonii. The sequence continues at coordinate 674,702 of NZ_ARYK01000001.1, read as the reverse complement.
GCGCGGCAAGACCATGGCATCGCGCCTGAAGCCGGCACTGGCCGGAACCGGGACAGCCGCTGACCCGGTCACTGCCTCGCTGATCGCGGCGCTGCGCTAGGTCAGTGCCAGTTGTCCGCATCCTGCGCGAAGCGGCAATCGCCGAAACACGCTGGGTCGCGCTCGACGAGACTGGCCGACCTGTCGCCCTCAGGCTGGAGCGCCTGAGCGACCGCGACACACGGGCGAGCTGTGGCGATGTCCTGGATGCGCGGATACGCAAGATCGACATCCGGCAAGGTGGGGGCTTTGCGGAGCTATCACGTGGCGGCGAGGCGTTTGTCCGCTTGTCAGACGGGCACGGCCTGACCGAAGGCGCCGCCGTGTCCGTCCGCGTCGTCACGGAAGCCCGCCGGAACAAGTTGCCGCGTGTCGAGCTGGCGCGGGACGCACGGCAATCTGCCAGCGCCGCAGATCGCTGGGTCTCGGCCCTTCCGGGCGGCGGTTCGGCAAAGGTCGATGACGTTGCCTGCGGCGACCCGGAGGTGGCAGCCGCGTTCGACGAAGCCCTCACGTCCCAGGTCACGCTAACCGGCGGCGGCCTGCTGACGATCGAGCCGACCACGGCGCTCGTTGCCGCCGACATCGACACGGCCGGGCGCAGCGATTCCGGACGGGCCGCGGCGCGGGCGCTGCGGATCAACCTGCAGGCGGCGCAGGCGTTTGCACGCCAGTTGAGCTTGCGCAATCTCGGCGGCGCCGGGGTTCTGGACTGCGTGTCCCCGATCAATCGGGATGCCGGCATCCAGGTGAAGGAAGCCTTCCTCTCGGCGCTCTCCAACGTGTCACACCGGACTGCCCGCGCCCTGCCGCCGTCGGCGTTCGGCTTGCTGGAAGTGTCCGTCGCGTGGGGCGAGACGCCGATTGCAGACCGATTGCATGATCGTGATGGTCGCCCCACCGCCGAAACCCTCTGCCTCGATGGCCTGCGGGATCTCCAGCGGGAAGCATTGGCGCAACCGATGGCAACATTGACGCTCGGCCTGCCTGCGCCGGCCCATGCCTGGATGCAGGCGAGCGGCCTTGACCTGCAACGCCGCCTTGATGAGAAGTTCGGGGCAAGATTGCGGGTAACCCCGCACGAAAAGGATCGTCCGGAGGTGTTCCAGTCATGAGCAAGCCAATTTCGCCGGAAAAACGGGGGCCGAAATGCGCCCAGTGCGGGAAGAAACCGATTGTTGCCGAATACCGGCCCTTCTGTTCCAAGCGATGCGCCGACGTTGACCTCAACCAGTGGCTCAAGGGCGGCTACGCCATACCGGGCCAGCCGGTCGATCCGGCCGACCCTGCTTTGGCGGCGGAGCAATCGGAAGACAACGCAGACGAAGACTGAAAACGGCATGGACAAGCCCTCCTGCCTTCGTTAGATACCGCCTTCCCTGCTGGCCTGCCCGGGTAGCTCAGGGGTAGAGCAGCGGATTGAAAATCCGCGTGTCGGTGGTTCGATTCCGCCCCCGGGCACCATTTCGTCAGAACGGATGCTTGCCAGCTTCGCCTATGCGGCAGCGCCGGCTGCGCCGTGGTTCATCCCATTCGCAGCCATTAGCGCCCAGAAACCGTGCAGGCACCGACAATACGGATTTGCTTTGTGGCACGCGTTTCGGGAACCCGGGCGGCCCATTAGGTGTATGGTCCAGGGAGCAAACATGCCTGAAGACTTGTCATCATCATCGTCACGCCTTGTCGTTGTTTCCAACCGAACCGCGTTCGGCAGCCAGACGCGGGCCGGTGGGCTCGCCGTCGCCCTGTGGGACACGCTCTCAGCCTCGAACGGCCTGTGGATAGGATGGAGCGGCAAGATCTACGATGTGCCGCGGCGCCGGTCGCAGGTCGTCGAAGAGGACGGGATTTCGTTCGCGCTCGCCGACATGTCGAAAGCTGACTATGACGGCTTCTATCTCGGCTACGCCAACAGCGTCCTCTGGCCTGTCATGCACAACCGCTTGGACCTTGCGGTCTTCGACAGTGACTATTTCACCGCCTACAGCGTCATCAACCGGCGTTTTGCCGCCCTGGTTGCCGAACACGCGCACGAAGACGACCTGGTCTGGGTCCAGGACTATCATTTCCTCCTGCTCGCCAAATACATGAAGGAAGACGGGTGGCGTGGCCAGTGCGGCTTTTTCCTGCACGTTCCGTTCCCGGCGCCTGAAGTGTTCCGGTCGATTCCCAACCACCTCGATCTTGCCGCAGGCCTGTGCGCCTATGACGTCGTCGGACTCCAGAGCAGGCATGACGTCGCCAACCTCGCCCGGTACCTGCAGGAAGAAATGGGCGCCGAACGGATCGACAGTGATCGCCTCCGGATTGGCGATCATGTTCTTGTGCTGCGTCACTGCCCGATCGGGATCGACGCCGGCGGCTTCAGCGCTGCCGCAACCAGCGCCCCTGCGGTTCAGGCGTCGCACCGGCTCGAGCGCTTCCTCGGCAGTCGCGACCTGATCATCGGTGTGGACAGGATGGATTATTCGAAGGGCCTGCCGCAACGCTTCGAGGCGATGGCGACCCTGTTCGACAAGTATCCCGAACTGCATGGCAATATCTCGTTCACCCAGATCGCGCCGCCGTCCCGTTCGGTGGTGGAGGAATACGTCCTGCTGCGCCAGCAACTCGACGAGCTCTGCGGGCGCATCAATGGCGACTATGGCGATCTCGACTGGATACCGATCCGCTACCTCGCGCGTGGCTACGACCGCGAAGAATTGGCCGGGCTCTACCGGCTTGCCCGGGTTGGCCTCGTCACACCCTTGCAGGACGGCATGAACCTGGTCGCGAAGGAATATGTCGCCGCCCAGGATCCGGCCAATCCAGGGGTCCTCGTGCTCTCCCAGTTTGCCGGCGCGGCCGACCAGATGCCTGAAGCCCTGATCATCAACCCGCACGACACCGAGTCCGTCGCAGACGCAGTGCACGCCGCCCTGGCCATGCCGCTGGAAGAGCGCCAGCGACGCTGGCAGGCCCTGTACAAGGGCATATGCACCGAAGACATCAACTGGTGGCGCGAGCGGTTCCTCGCTGCGTTTGACATGCAGGTATCGCAAGATTAGGGGGGCCCATGCTTCCTGAGCACGCCGCCGTTCCTGCCCTCCGGGAGGGCGATGCCCTGTTCCTTGATTTTGATGGAACGCTCGCCGCCCTGCAGGACAATGCGGATACGGTGCATATCTCTGCACTGATATCCGACCTTGTCGTCGCCTGCGCGGAAAGGCTGGGAGGGGCATTGGCCATTCTTTCGGGCCGCGACCTTGATGATCTGGCGCAGCGTGTGCCGGATGGTGTCTGGCGGTTCGGCAATCACGGGCTGCGCGGGGCCGCGCCGGGCGAAGCGCCCCAGCCGTTCATCGGCACCCCGCCGCCAGGTCTCGAAGACGCCGTGCTCGCCATCGCACGCCGCTATCCCGGTGTCAGGGTCGAACCCAAAGGGCTCGTACTGGCCATCCATTACCGGGCCGCACCCGATTGTGCCCAGGCTTTGGGCACCGCGTTACGATCGGCGCTTGCACCTTTCGCAACCTATGGACTCCAGCACGGCAAGATGGTCTTCGAAGCCAAGCCGGCGACGGCGAACAAGGGTGCGTGCCTCTTGCGCGCGATGAAGATGGCGCCTTTCGCGGGGCGCAGGCCCGTGATGATCGGAGATGACACGACGGACGAGGATGCGTTCATCGCGTCACACGCCGCCGGCGGAATTGCGGTGAAGGTCGGGGCCGGGCCCACTGCTGCCGACCAGCGCCTGGCATCCATCGAGGATGTGCACCGCCTGCTCAGGGAGTTTGCAGCAAAATGAACGGACTTGACCTTGGCATCATCGGTAACGGCACGATTGCCGGGATCATCAATTCTGGCGGGGACTATCAGTGGCTTTGCCTGCCGCGTTTCGATGGCGAGCCCGTTTTCAACCACCTGCTCGGCGGCGGTGGCCGATTCGACGTCTGGATGGACGACCTGAAGTCTCGCTCTCAATCCTATGATACAAACACTTCGATCCTCCGCACACGCCTTGAATCCGAGGACGGCGCCGTGATGGACATCATCGATTTCGCGCCCCGGTTCGAGCAGCGCGGCCGCGTCTACCGCCCCGCCACGATCGTGCGCCGGTTCCATGTCGTGGCCGGCGCGCCGCGCATCCGCATCACCCTGACCCCTGAAACCGACTGGGGCGGCCGCAAGCTGGCGGCGGTGCGCGGCGTGAACCATATCCGGTTCACCGATGGCGAAATTGCCTTCCGAGTGACCACGGACGCACCAGTGTCCTACGTCATGTCCGGCACCAGCTTCATTCTCGAACAGGACGTGTCCTTCATTCTGGGAGCTGACGAATCCCTCTCCGACACGGTCGACGTGATCACGCTCGACTGGGAAGAACGCACCCGGCAGTACTGGATGAAGTGGTCACGCAGCCTCGCCGTGCCGTTCGAATGGCAGGACGAGGTCATCCGCGCCGCCATCACGCTGAAACTCTGCGTGTTCGAAGAGACCGGCGGTATCGTGGCCGCTCTCACCACATCCATCCCCGAACATGAGGGATCCGAGCGCAATTGGGACTACAGGTTCTGCTGGATCCGCGACGCCTATTTCTCCGTTTCAGCCCTCAATCGCCTTTCGGCAATGGGCACGCTGGAACATTACATGCGCTGGGTTCGCAATATCGTCACCCAGTCGAAAGGCGGCCATATCCAGCCGGTCTACGGCATCGGCCTCGAATCCGTCCTGACGGAAGAACTGGCCCCCAACCTGCCCGGTTTCCGGGACACGGGGCCGGTCCGGCGTGGCAATCAGGCCGCCGAACATATCCAGCACGACGTTTACGGGCAGGTTGTCCTGGGCGTTGCACAGTCCTTTTTCGACCGTCGCCTCCTTTCGCCGCCCGGCGTGCCGGAATTCCGCCAGCTCGAACCGGTTGGCGAGCGCGCCTTTGCGGTGCACGACACGCCCGACGCAGGCATCTGGGAATTCCGCACGATTGCCGACGTGCACACGTCCTCGGCGATCATGTGCTGGGCCGCTTGCGACCGCCTGTCCAGGATCGCCGCGCAGCTCGGCCTGGGCGACCGGCAAGTCTATTGGGCAGAGCGCGCCGCCATCATCCACAAGACGGTCCTGGACAAGGCATGGAACCCTGACGTCAAGGCCTTCACCGCCACCTTCGGCGGCACGGCCCTTGATGCGTCCGTCCTGCTGATGGCCGAGATCGGCTTCCTGGCCGCGACCGACCCGCGCTATATCGCCACCGTCGAGGCGATCGATTCAACCCTGCGCGAAGGCAACCATGTCTATCGCTACAAGACGGCAGACGATTTTGGCCGGCCGAAGACGGCTTTCACGGCCTGCACCTTCTGGCACATCGACGCCCTCTACCGGATCGGCCGGGCCGATGAAGCCCGCGAAATGTTCGAGTCGGTCCTGGCCACCCGCAACCATGTCGGCCTGCTGTCCGAAGACGTCGATCCCGCGACCGGCGAACTCTGGGGCAACTTCCCGCAGACCTATTGCATGGTGGGCATCATCAATTCGGCGGCCTTGCTCAGCAAGCCGTGGACCTCGGTGATCTGACGCCTAGGCCGCCACGTCCGGCCGGTCCGTCCGTGCAACGGATGCGTCGAGCACGCCGGGTGCATCCCACTCGCCTTCCGGACGGATCATGACCATCGGGTCGGAGTCCGGTGCCAGTGCCCGAGGATGCTCTGGCAGGTCTATTTCGATCTCGGCATACTCGAAATCGGAAAACCAGAAGCGCGGACGGTCCGCCGTCAACCGGCACCGAAACGTGCGCGACCAGACAGGCCACAGGCGCGCCTGTATCTGCGCGATCATTCGCCGATAGCCCTTGCGCGTCGCCAGTTCGAACGCTTCGGCCAGCATCACCTGCAGGGCCGGGCGCCCCCGCTGCCCGCGCAACAGCACCACCCGCTCCAGCTTCGCAAACCCGGCAAACCACCGCAGCCGCAACGTTCCCACCGGACTGTCGCCGTCGAAGACCACGAAATGCGTGGCGCAGAAGTCGTTGCCGTCAAACTCTTCCTCATACGGGCAGTCCTGCTCGGCCATGAACACAGCCGCACGGATCGCGACGACTTTCTGGAAATCATCGAGCGTGCGGACAGGGCGCGCCGAATACCGTGCAAAGGCACCATCAGGAACCGGGCGGCAGAGCGCCTGCTCGCCAATTTCCGGATAGGCGCTCATGCGGCCTCGCCCGCCCGCGGCACCAATGCTTCCTGAACGTAGAGGTCAGGCAACCCGCCGGCGACCGGCCGGAATCCGAGACCTTCCATCGACCGCCTGCCATCTTCCGTCGCGCCGCGGGCAAAACACGGAAAGGCGCTGAACAGGTCGACCCGCATGACTGCGGCGGCGGTCATCACGCGCTTGCGCGCCTCGCGCGTCCGGCCGGCATACACGCCGATATAGAAGGCCGAGCAGGGCGCACCCACAGCGCACAAATGGCGCGGGTCCGGGCTTCCGGGCACATAGGTTCCGTTCCGCACGGCCGATTCGCCGAGGGCGCTCAGTGGTAGGGACAGGAACACGCCATCCACCGGGTCGCCCGTCACCCAGGCTGTCATGCCGGTGATCCGGTCCATTTCGGCAATGGCATCGGGCGTGGCAATTTTTGTCGCCATCAGCTCCTCTGCCACGGCAACGCCCTGTTTCAGTTCGGAAAAGCTGGCACGTCGGAAACCGAGTTCCGCCGCTTTCGCGGCGACCCCATCAAGATCGACCACGCTGGTTTTACAATTCACGATTGTGTTCATGCATATTCTCCACTAGAAGAACACATGAGTGATGCCACAGGCATTGCCGCGTGGCTTTACCTCGAAATGAAACGGGGGGTTTCACCCCTGAAAGGGGACGCGACGTGCTCGTAGAGACGTTTGACTGGGACAGGATACGCATCTTCCGCGCCGTTGCCGAACTGGGCAGCATGTCGGCCGCGGCTGAACAGATGGGCGGTTCCGTGCCGACCATCAGCCGCCGCATCAGTGAACTCGAACACGCCTTCCGCACCGAATTGATCCTGCGCTCAACGCGCGGCGTAGACCTGACATCGGCCGGGCACGCCCTGCTGCGGCACGCCAATCTCATCGCCGACATCGTCTCCGCCGCACATGACGACGTGGCAGGCAGCGACAAGCCGGACGAAGGCTCCATCCATATCGTGACCGGCGACGGCCTCGGCCCCTACTGGATCGCACCGCGCCTCGCTGACTTTCATCGCCTTTACCCCCGGATCACGGTCCGGCTGACGATTTCCGATGATGTGCCTGACCTGCTCAATAACGAAGCGGACATATCCGTGCAGTGCGAGCGCCCCACGCGCAGCGACCTGATCGCGCGCCGCATCGGTGTCCTTCACTACCTCTGCTTTGCGTCCGAGGCCTATCTCGACCGGCATGGCCGGCCCACAGCACTGACGGATTTTGGACGCCACCGCTGCCTCATCCACGGTGGCTATGTGCGCCAGGCCGAAAAATGGGCCGCCGAAGCCGACCCCCTCCGCCAGCTTGTCGCGTTTGCCCTCGTGACCAATTCTGCCGCCGTGATGCTGGCCGATTGCGTGGCGGGCGGCGGCATCGCCGTGCTGCCATCCTATATCGGCGAGACACACCCGGCGCTCGTCCCGCTCGACCTTCCGCGCCTCGCACCGATCGAATTCTGGCTCACCTACAGCGAAAGGATGCGGCGCCTGGAGCGGGGCCAGGTCGTGCTCGACTGGCTGAAACAGGCCTTCGCCCCCTCCTCCGCCCCCTGGTTCCGGCAGCGGTTCGTCCATCCGCGAAGCGTCACTTCAGGTGCATGACGCGGCGATCCCTGCCTCGCCAACGGCAGGTGGTGGCAATATTCGCCCCAGTTCAGGTGTTCCAGACGGCAATTTTTCCCGCTAAGGCTGGTCACTACCCGTTCGCAAAAGGACCGAATCCACATGCCGACTTCGCTCGACCATCTCAAAACGCTCGAGCAGCGCCTGCTCTGGCTCTCGGCCTGGACGATCCACAACGCCAACCACCTGCGCGACAAGCGTGATGACGACGTGAAGGTCGGCGGCCACCAGGCCTCCTGTGCTTCGATGGTCTCGATCATGACCGCGCTCTATTTCCACACGCTGCGCCCGGAAGACCGCGTCGCCGTGAAACCGCACGCCTCGCCCGTCTTCCACGCCATGCAATACCTGATGGGCAACCAGACGCTCGAAAAGCTCCAGAACTTCCGCGGTTATGGCGGCGCGCAGTCCTATCCCAGCCGTACCAAGGATATTGACGACGTCGACTTCTCCACCGGCTCGGTCGGTCTCGGGGTCGCCGAAACCGCCTTCGCCTCGATCGTGCAGGATTATCTCGCCGGCAAGCCATGGGCGGCCGACCGCCCGCTCGGCCGCATGATCGCGCTGGTGGGCGATGCCGAACTCGACGAGGGCAATGTCTACGAATGCCTGCAGGAAGGCTGGAAACACGACCTGCGCAACACGTGGTGGGTAATCGACTACAACCGCCAGAGCCTGGACGGCGTCGTCCATGAAGGCCTGTGGGAACGGGTTGAGGCCATCTTCCAGGCGTTCGGCTGGCGCACGGTCGTCCTGCGCCACGGCGCCCTGCAGCGAGCCGCATTCGAGGAACCCGGCGGCGAAACGCTGAAGGCCTGGATCCAGTCCTGCCCCAATGCAGATTATTCCGCCCTCACCTACAAGGGCGGTGCCGCATGGCGCGCCCGCCTGATGAACGATATCGGCGACCAGGGCGACGCCACGGCCCTGCTCGACCGGCGCAGCGACGACGCCCTCGCCGCACTCATGAACAATCTCGGCGGCCAGTGCGTCCAGTCCCTGTGCGACGCGTTCGATTCGGTCACGGACGACACGCCCACGGTCTTCCTCGCCTACACGATCAAGGGCTGGGGCACGCCGCTCGCCGGCCACAAGGACAACCATGCCGGCCTGATGAACAAGGCCCAGATGGCTGATTTCCAGACAAGGATGGGCATCACCCAGGGCCAGGAATGGGACCCCATGGCCAACGTGCCGGACCCGGACGCGCTGAACACCTTCCTGCGCGCCAACCCCTTCTTCGCCGCTGGCCCGCGCCGCTTCTCTGCCCCGCCCGTCGCCAGCCCCGGCCCCATCTTCCTCGACGACGATGTCCAGTCCACGCAGGCCGGCTTCGGCAAGATCCTCGACGCGCTTGCCAAGTCGAAATCTGAACTCGCCGACCGTATCGTCACCACCTCGCCGGACGTCACGGTCTCGACCAATCTCGGTCCCTGGGTGAACCGGCGCAGCCTGTTCGCCCGCGAAGTGAGAGGAGACACCTTCCGCGACCAGCAGATCCCCTCGACGCAGAAGTGGCAATTCTCGCCAACCGGCCAGCATATCGAACTCGGCATCGCCGAGATGAACCTCTTCCTGCTGCTCGGCGCGGCGGGCCTGTCCCATTCCCTGTTCGGCGAACGCCTGATCCCCATCGGCACCGTTTATGACCCCTTCGTCGCGCGCGGTCTCGATGCCCTGAACTATGCCTGCTACCAGGATGCCCGCTTCATCATCGTCGGCACCCCGTCAGGCGTGACCCTTGCTCCGGAGGGCGGCGCCCACCAGTCGATCGGTGCCCAGCTCATCGGCATGAGCCAGGACGGGCTCGTCTCGTTCGAACCGGCCTTCCTCGACGAACTCTCGATCATCATGGACTGGTCCTTCGACTACCTGCAGCGCGATGGTGACGGCGACCCGGATGAACGCACATGGCTGCGCGACGAGACCGGCGGCTCGGTCTATCTCCGCCTGACCACCCGCCCACTCGAACAGGTTCGCTGGTCCGCCCGCGACGACGCAACCTTCCACCAGGGGGTCATCGACGGCGGTTACTGGTTGCGCAAGCCCGGCCCGAACTGCGAGATCGTGATCGCCTACCAGGGCTGCGTTGCGCCCGAGGCAATCAAGGCCGCTGGCCGCATCGGCAACAACCGGCGCGACATCGGCGTCCTAGCCGTCACCTCGGCAGACCGCCTGAATTCCGGCTGGAACGCCGCCCGGCGGGCCCGCGCCCGCGGAAACAAGGGCGCCAAGAGCCAGATCGAACGGCTCATGGAGCAGGTCCCCCGCGACTGCACGCTGATCACCGTTACTGACGGCCATCCCGCCACGCTGGCCTGGATCGGCGGCGTCAGGGGCCACGCCACCACACCGCTCGGCGTCGAACATTTCGGCCAGACCGGCACGATTGGCGACCTCTATCGCCACTTCCAGATTGATGCCGACGCCATCGTCTCGGCGGCCAGCCACCTCTCGCCCGGCAAGGTCATCTGATCAGGCGGTTTGCAGCCATCCCTGCAGGCGCGCGGCATCCAGGCGGCACTGTTCCGGGCTGCCGAACAGCTGCCGGTTCACGCCGATCCGCTTGAACCAGTAGTGCAGGCCGACAAGGTCGGTGAAGCCCATGCCGCCATGCACTTCGGTGGCCGTGCGCGCGATGAACGTGCCCGCCTCGGCGAGGTGCGCCTTCGCCAGCGTCGCCATGACAAGGCCTTCCGGCTCGCCCGTGTCCACCGCGTGCGCCGCATGCCAGACCAGCGCCCGTGACGGCTCCAGCCGCGCGGCCATCTCGGCACACATGTGCTTGACCGCCTGGAACGAGCCGATCACCCGGCCAAACTGCTGGCGTTCGGCGGCGTAGGCGACCGCCTTGTCCAGCATGGCCTGCGCCGCGCCCAGCGTGTCAGCCGCAACCAGCAGCCGCGCCGCTGCCAGCACTTCGTCGTCAGGCGTCAATGCCATCGCACTGGTGTCGCCGTCATACTGGACTTCAGAGAATATCCGCGTCCGGTCGATTGTCTGCATCACTGACAGGCCTGGCGTTTCAACAACATGCAATCTGCCGTCCACATCGGCCGCCAGCAGATGCGTTGATCCCACTGCCGAGACAGCCAGCAGCGACTTGCCCGACACCTTGTCCTTCTGCATCGTCACACCGGCGCCATCACGCCGCGATGACAGTTCGGTCAATGCCAGTCCCATGCGGATGTCGCCCGAGGCTATTCCCGGAAGGAAGTCCTCGCCGGCGTGCCGCATCGCGTGCGCCGTCACCGTCGTCGCCAGGAATCGGCTGGGCGCGATCGCATTGCCGAGCGCCTCCTGCACAACGCAGGCGTCCAGCAGGCCAAGCCCCAGGCCCCCCTGCGCTTCCGGCACGTGGAGCCCTGCCAGGCCGAGGCCGTCAAGGCCGGACGCCAGGGCCGCGCCCGCTGCTTCATCCACCGTCGCAATCTTGCGGATCGTATCCAGCGGCGCAGCATCCTTCAGGAAGCCGTTCAGGCTGTCCTGCAACATGCGCTGGTCTTCAGAGAGTGCAAATTCCATGGGTCTTGTCCTCTCAGGCCTTGGCCAGCTTGGGTTCGCGCGGCAGGCCGAGGCCCCGTTCCGCGATGATGTTCTTCTGTATCTGCGCCGTACCGCCGCCGATGATCAGGCCAAGATCGTACATGTAGCGCGCCTGCCACGCCCCGTTTGCGCGCAAGTGCCCGCCTTCCTCGTACATCACGCCCAACTCTCCCAGCGCATCGATGGCGAGGCGCGCGATCTCGTGGTTCAGCTCACAGCCCATCAGCTTCACGACAAGGCCCGCGAGGCCCGCGCTCTCTTTCTTCAGGCTGTGCGTCGTAATCCGCAGGCCGTTCGCCTGCATCGCATAGACTTCACCCTGCAGCTTCAGCAGCCGGTCACGCAGCAGCGGGTTGTCGATCAGCCGTTCGCCGTTCACCGTCTCGCGCTTCATCAGCTCGACCAGCTCCACCAGCCGCGCCTTGGTGGCGTTGGGGTCGCCCAGCATGCCGCGCTCATGGGTCAGTGTCGCATTCGCGACCTGCCAGCCCTTGTTTTCGGCGAACACGATGCCGCTCTTCGGCACGCGCACGTCGGTGAAGAACACCTCATTGAAGTTTGCCGCGCCTGTCATGTCGACCAGCGGGCGCACCTCGATCCCCGGCGTGTCCATCGGGAACAGGATATAGGAGATGCCGTGATGCTTCTTCGCGTCCGGATCGGTCCGCACGAGGCAGAAGATCATGTCGGCTTGCCTGGCTGTCGAGGTCCAGATCTTGCTGCCATTGATGATATAGTCGTCGCCGTCGCTTACCGCCGCTGTCCGCAACGCCGCGAGGTCAGACCCGGCGCCCGGCTCGGAATAGCCCTGGCACCAGATCATCTCTCCGTAGAGGGTGGGGCGGATATAGGCCGCCTTCTGTTCCGGCGTGCCCAGTTCCAGAAGCGTCGGCACCAGCATGGAAATACCCTGGTTCGACATCGCCCGCGGCAGGCCCGTGCGGGCAAACTCCTCGGCGATGATCCGCGACTTGAGGATATCCGGCTCGGCGCCATAGCCGCCATACTCGGTCGGGATGGTCCGCGCAGCCAGGCCGTTCTCGATCAGCAGTTTCTGCCACGCCTGACGTGTCGGGTTTTTCATGCCCCGATCATCTGGTGTCGGCGCAAGATGGGCATTGGCGGCAAGGATACCGGCAACTTCCTTGCGGAAGGCCTCGTATTCCGGGCTGAACGATAGATCCATTCGGCGTGTCTCCGTGATTTTCCCGGACACTGACAGCCCTTCCCTTGGGGCTGCCAAGAGGCCTTCCGTGCTTTCGCGTCTTTCTGCTTGCTGAACGCAGCGTAAGCCGCCCTAGTGTCGCCTGAACCAATCTGGAGGACCGCCAAATGTCAGTTGAATATGAAACCCGAGGCCATCTCGCCATCATCACGCTCAACCGCCCGGAAGCGCGCAACGCCATCAACGGCATCATGGCGACCGGCATCGAGCATGCGCTGGATCGCTTCGAAGACGACCCCGAGATGTGGGTTGCCATCCTCACGGCCAATGGCAAGGCATTCTGCGCCGGTGCAGACCTGAAAGAGATCAATGCAGGGAATGGCGGCAAGCTCGGCACCGAAAAGGGTGGCTTCGCAGGCATCGTGAAACGCGAGCGCACCAAGCCGCTCATCGCGGCCATCACAGGCAGCGCCCTGGCTGGCGGAACCGAGATTGCGCTCTCCTGCGACATGATTGTCTGCGCCGACACGACAAATTTCGGCCTTCCGGAAGTGAAGCGCTCGCTCGCCGCAGCAGCTGGCGGCCTCTTTCGCCTGCCCCGCGTGATCGGCATGCCAATGGCTCTCGAAGTCATCCTGACAGGCGACCCGCTGCCATCCCAGCGCGCCTACGAACTCGGCATGGTCAACAAGGTCGTGCCCGAATCTGAAGTCATGGCCGAAGCGACCAAACTGGCTGACCGCATCATGGCCAATGCGCCGCTCGCTGTTCAGGCAAGTCGCAAGGTTGCGGCCGCAGCCCTGACCGGTGATGACGATGATCTCTGGCGCGCCAGCGGCAAGGCCTTTGCCGGTCTGGTCGGCACCGAAGACTTCAAGGAAGGCCCCCGTGCCTTCATCGAGAAACGCGCACCTGTCTGGAAAGGCAAATAGCCTAGTCCTCGCGCATCACACGTGCCTTTCCGCGGCCGATGGCCAGCGCCTTGATCGCGCCGCGGAAAGTCTGCACCTCCTGCTCGGTCCAGTCCGCCCGGATCAGGGCCGCGCGGAGATTGTCCTTCATCAGCGGCGTCTTCTCCGGCGGGAAGAAATAGCCGGCCCGCTCCAGTTCACCCTCGAAATGCTCGAACATCCGGACAAGGTCCTGACGTGATGCCGGCGCACCGAGGCCGGTGCCGCTCTCGCTGCCGGTCTCGCGGGCCCCGATGGCCAGCTTGCCCCATTCATGCGCGAACACGCAGACGGCCTGCGCCAGGTTCAGGCTCTTGAACGCCGGATCGACTGGGTAGGTCATCAGCAGGTCGGACAGCGCCACCGCCTCGTTCGGCAGGCCCGCCTTCTCGCCGCCGAACATCACCCCTGCCACGCCCTTGCCGCCCCCCAGCGCCCGTCCATGCGCCGCCTCTGCCGCCCCCACCGCATCCGTCACCCGCTTCTCGATCCCGCGCAGCCTGGCCGTCGCGGCAATCAGGAAAGTCACGTCCTCAAGCGCATCCTGTAGTGTTTCATAGACATTAACCGTGACATCCGCCTCAAAGGCGCCCGCCGACATCGTCTCGGCCGCCGGATTCGGCCACCCGTCCCGCGGCGCAACCAATCGCAGGTCTGTCAGGCCGAAATTGCGCATCACACGCGCCGCAGCGCCTATGTTTTCGCCAAGTTGCGGGGAATGGAGGATGACGCAGGGGCTGCGCTGTTCTGACATGATGGAACCTGTTTTGACGCGGGCAGCCGCTCTGCTATAGGCCACTCCAATAGCTGCAACCGCAAGGATTTCAAAACATGGCGAAGATCAAGGTCAAGAACCCGATTGTCGAGATGGACGGGGACGAAATGACCCGCATCATCTGGAAGATGATCAAGGACAAGCTGATCCATCCTTACCTCGATGTTGATCTCAAGTACTACGACCTCTCGATCCAGAAGCGTGACGAGACCGACGACCAGATCACCATCGACGCTGCCAACGCTACCAAGAAATACGGCGTCGCCGTGAAGTGCGCCACGATCACGCCTGACGAACAGCGCGTTGAAGAGTTCAAGCTGAAGAAAATGTGGCGCAGCCCGAACGGCACGATCCGCAACATTCTCGGCGGCGTTGTTTTCCGCGAGCCTATCGTGATTTCGAACGTGCCGCGCCTCGTGCCGGGCTGGACCCGGCCTGTCGTCATCGGCCGTCATGCGTTCGGCGACCAGTACAAGGCAACGGACTTCCTCGTTCCCGGCAAGGGCAAGCTGACCATGAGCTGGGTCGGCGAGAATGGCGAGAAGATCGAAAAGGAAGTATTCGACTTCCCTGAAGCCGGCATCGCGATGGGCATGTACAACCTCGACCAGTCGATCCGTGACTTCGCCCGCGCAAGCTTCAATTACGGCCTGCAACGCAAATGGCCGGTTTACCTGTCGACCAAGAACACGATCCTGAAAGCCTATGACGGCCGCTTCAAGGACCTGTTCCAGGAAATCTTCGACGCCGAGTTTGCCGACAAGTTCAAGGAATTCGGTGGCACCTACGAGCACCGCCTGATCGACGACATGGTCGCAGCCTGCATGAAATGGTCCGGCGGCTATGTCTGGGCCTGCAAGAACTATGACGGCGACGTCCAGTCCGACACGGTGGCCCAGGGCTACGGCTCGCTCGGCCTGATGACGTCGGTCCTGATGACGCCGGACGGCAACACGGTCGAGGCCGAAGCGGCCCACGGCACCGTGACCCGCCACTATCGCAACCACCAGAAGGGCGAAGCCACCTCCACCAACTCCATCGCCTCGATCTATGCCTGGACCCAGGGCCTCAGCCATCGCGGCCGCATGGACGGAACGCCTGAAGTCAGCAAGTTCGCTCAGACACTCGAACAGGTCATCGTCAAGACGGTTGAATCCGGCGTCATGACCAAGGACCTCGCCCTGCTCGTCGGACCGGACCAGGAATGGGCCACGACCGAAGGCTTCATCGAAGCTGTGGCAAAGAACCTCGAAACCGAGATGGCAAAAGCCTGATCGGCTGGCGAAGCCAACCATTCAAGCAGGAACCCCGGCGTCGACGGCGCCGGGGTTTTTCTTTGCCTCCGGTTCAGATCACCGCGCCGACCAAATGGCCGATACCGGCGGTGATCGCCATTGCCAGTGCGCCCCAGAACGTAACCCGCAGCATGGGTCTCCAGATACTCGCCCCGCCAGCCCTGGCACCCACAGCCCCTAGCAGGGCGAGAAACAGCAGCGACGCCACGGCTTCCGCGGTCACGAGCGCCCCCAAAGGCACCAGCCAGACGAGTGCCAAGGGCAAGGCAGCCCCGACAGCGAACGAAATCGCGGACGAAATCGCCGCCTGGATCGGCTTTGCCGCCGTAAGGTCCGTGATGCCAAGCTCGTCGCGTGCATGGGCCCGAAGGGGGTCATCGGCCATCAATTGGTGCGCAACTTCCTTGGCCGTCTCCGGCTTCAGGCCGCGCTCCTCGTAAATTCCGGCCAGTTCGGCATGCTCAGCCTCCGGCAGGTCAATCAGTTCCTGGCGTTCCTTGGCGAGCTCGGCCTGTTCGGCATCCGACTGGGAGCTGACCGAGACATATTCCCCTGCGGCCATCGACATCGACCCTGCCACCAGAGCCGCCACACCTGCGACGAGGATCTCACCCTGCCCTGCCGACGCCGCCGCCACGCCGATAATCAGGCTGGCGGTCGACACAATGCCGTCATTGGCGCCCAGCACAGCTGCCCGCATCCAGCCGATGCGCCCGAGCTGGTGGTGTTCATGGTGGACTTTCAATCGGCTCATGCGTGTCTTCCTGTCCTGTGGTCCGGACCAGACGGCCGGGGGGCGGAGGGTGGCTAGTCGACCGGAACGCCCAGTGACTCGACGGTGCTGATTGTCAGGTAACCGACAGGCAGTCCATTGGCGCGCTGGTAGTTTTCCATCGCCGTGAGGGTGGCAGGCCCGAAATTGCCATCGGCAGGCACCTCATACCCCTTCGCCGTCAGAGCCGCCTGAACCTGGGCAATCTTTGCAGGCGGGGCGTTGGTGTCGCAAAGCACTTCGCGCCATTCGAGGCCGCCGCCGCCCGTCACGACACGCTTTTCGATCGTGCGATAGGTCGCCGGAATGACGACCGTCTGCTCCTGCGCCGGCGTCACCATCTTCTGGACCGTCACCGTTTCATATTCCGCAGGGATCAGTGTTTCCACGACGCGGGCCGGCGTGACGACCACCTGCTTTGTAATCGTGCGATAGGTGGCGGGAATGATCCGGGTTTCAGTCTTTTCAGGCCTCACCAGCCTTGTCCGGGTGACCGTGTCGTACTGGGCGGGAATCTCGACGCGGCAGAGAAGGTCGCCGGTCGCGACGACGCTTGCCGTCTCGGCTGTGCCTGCCGCTGCGTTGCGCCCGAAAAGGCCCGCGCCCGGTTTCCATGTCGAGTAGGACGGGCGCACGAGCACCTGTTCTGTATAGGTGTCGTATTCCGCCGGGATGACCACAGATTCCGTGTGCTCGGGCATTTCCACGATCTGGTCTGTCACGGTCTCGAACACGGCCGGCTCGACGGAATAGCTGATGGCCTGTTCCTTCACGAGCACCTGCTCGGTGACCGTCTCGAATGTCGCCGGGATCAGCGTCAGTTCGGTCCGCTCCGGCGTGTCGAGCACCTGTTCGGTAACCACTTCGGTGGTTTCGGGAATCAGAACGCGCGCATAACAGCTTCCCGGGTCTGCATCCGGCGGGTAGTCACCCGCGCCCTGGGCCAGCGCGCCGCCGGCCAGGCCAGCCGCCGCCAGCGTCACGAAAAGCAGTTTCTTCATGTCCAATCCCCTTCGACAGGCCTGACAGGTCAAGCCGGGATCCAGCCACACCCCGGGGCGCAGCTTCTGCCGCGCAAGCCTGATCCTGCGTCGTTCATACCCCAGCCCCCTGCCAGCGGCCAGACTTGGCCCGCCAGAAAATGCCTGCCTTTCGGGCGCTGCCCCCACTGGTGTTCCGGCCGTTCCGGGCTATACGGGCGGGATACAGAGAAAGGCGCGCCATGATCCCCCGTTACTCCCGTCCTGAAATGACCGACATCTGGTCGCCGGAAACACGCTTCGGCATCTGGTTGGAGATCGAGACGCTCGCCGCAGAAGCCATGGAAAACCTGGGCCAGATTCCCCCCGGCGTGACGGCGGCCGTCCGCAAGCGCGGAGGGTTCGACGTGAACCGCATCGACGAGATCGAGCGCGAAGTAAAACACGACGTCATCGCCTTCCTCACCAGTGTCGCCGAACATGTCGGCGAGGAAGCCAGCTTCCTGCACAAGGGCATGACATCGTCGGACGTGCTCGACACCTGTCTCAGCGTTCAGCTGGTGCGCGCCGCCGACCTGCTCGTGACCGGCATCGACCGTCTGCTCACGGCGCTCGAAAAGCGGGCGCGGGAACACAAGCTTACCCCCACGATCGGCCGCAGCCACGGCATTCACGCCGAACCGACCACGTTCGGCATCAAGCTCGCGACATTCCATGCGGAATTCCAGCGCGCGCGGGCGCGCCTCCTGCTGGCACGCGAGGAAGTCGCAACCTGCGCCATTTCCGGCGCGGTGGGAACATTCGCAAACATCGACCCGCGCATTGAAGCGCATGTTGCGAAAAGCCTGGGGCTTTCGATCGAACCGGTCTCGACGCAGATCATCCCCCGGGACCGGCACGCCATGTATTTCGCGACCCTTGGCGTAATCGCGTCTTCCATCGAGCGCCTGGCAACCGAAGTCCGCCACCTGCAGCGCACGGAAGTGCTCGAAGCAGAAGAATTCTTCTCGGCTGGCCAGAAGGGCTCGTCAGCGATGCCTCACAAGCGCAACCCGGTCCTCACCGAGAACCTGACAGGCCTCGCCCGGCTTGTGCGTTCCGCGGTCACGCCGGCACTCGAAAACGTGGCACTGTGGCATGAGCGCGATATCTCGCACTCGTCTGTCGAGCGCGGCATCGGCCCCGACGCAACAATCCACCTTGATTTCGCGCTCCATCGCATGTCCGGCGTCATCGAAAATCTCGTGGTCTACCCGGACTCGATGTTGCGCACGCTGGAGAGCATGGGCGGTCTGCACAATTCCCAACGCATCCTGCTTTCTCTGGTCGAACACGGTGTCAGCCGGGACGATGCCTATCGCCTGGTCCAGCGCAACGCCATGCGCACATGGGGTGGCGAGGGGCCCCTGCTCGACCTCCTGAAGAAGGATCCGGACGTCTCCAGCAAGATCAGCGATGCCGAACTGGAAGCCCTGTTCAACCTCGATTACCATTTCAAGCAGGTCGACACGATTTTCGAACGCGTGTTCGGCACCGCCTGAATCTTCCAGCGCTTTCCTTATCGTTTTTGTGACGGGTTCCCATTTTTCGTCACAAAAGGTTTGTCCAAGCGACACCAAAGCGTTTCATTCGCACCCTATCCCTACGCGCAGCGGAAGGGTTGATCTGATGGGTGACCAGGACCTGATTTACGGATTCGAAGGTCGCCTGATCGACCTGGAAACCAAAGTCAACGAACTCGAGAAACGCGTCGCGGAACTGTCGGCAGCTCCGCCCAGCGTGCCGGCTTCGGTGCAGACCCGGATCGACGCCGGCGAGCATCCGGTCAGGGTGATGCGCGAGTTCCGCCTGCTGACCCAGAGCCAACTGAGCGAGAAGTGCGGCATTCGGCCAAATCACATATCCGCAATCGAGCGCGGGCAGACGTTCGGGCTCAAGACAGCCAAGCGACTGGCTGCCGCGCTGGAAATTCCTGCTGAGGTGCTTTTCTGACATGAAACGGTTGCGCTCCCTGTGCCTTGCTGCTGTCGCTGGCACGGCAATGCTTGCCGCCTGCGACAAGGCCACTCCGGCGGAACCGGTCGCGGTCCTGCCGGATGCGCCTGCCCCGACGACCTTCACGCGAGCCTTCGGCCTGACAGAGAATGCAGCAGGCGACGTTCGCGTCTTCGCGCAGGAAGACGGCGACCTGACCCACCTCTACGAGATGCGCAGGTCCGGCGAAAAGTGGAGCACGCCCAGGCAGCTCGATTTTCCGGCGCGCGCCTATCTCACGACGCCGTCCTTCAGCTTTGCGGACAGCTATCTCTACTATGGCAGCGACGCGGAACTGCCCGAACGGCCCGGCCGGAAGGACATCAATCTCTGGCGTGTCCCCCTCGTGGACGGAACCTGGGGAGTGCCCGAGGTGCTGCCGCTCGAAACCATCAACACGGCCGCAAACGAATCCAGCCCGGCTGTCTCGGCCGACGGGACACTCTATTTCGCAACCAATCACTCGCGGGCCGGCGGTGGCGGCTATGACATCATGCGCGCCACGCCCGACGGAAACGGCGACTGGGTTGTCCGACAAATGCCCGAAGGCACCAACGACCCGCGTGTCGACGCCCATCTTGCTGTCACACCGGACGGGTCACGCCTGTTCTTCTATTCCCACCGCCGCCCGACTCTCGGAAGCGTCGACATCTGGACGATGGAAGCTGATGGCGTGGGAGGCTGGAAGACACCGGTGAATCTTGGCGCGCCCGTGAACACGGCTGGTGTCGATTTCGGCGCTGGCCTGTCGGGCGACGGGAAAACCTTGTTTTTCTCGCGCGATGGCCGCCTCATGGAAATCCCGCTCGGCGTCGCCCTTGCCGGGGCCGGCCCCGTCGCGAAAGACAGCTCGAACTAGCCACGCCAGGCGCTGAGTCCGCAACGACACGACGGCACGCCGCGCGTTCAGGGCACGCAGAGTCACGCCTCATCCGGATTCCCTACATTCTCTTGTAATATATGACGAAAATTCACGACACCTGCTGTCGTCAAACCGTCATTCAGGTGTCTCGGAAGTTTCACCTATCTGTTCCTAAAAGGTCAAACACCAGTGGGATAAGACCCCGAGTCTGAGCGCGGCCGGGGGATTCGACGGAGCGGCTTGGACTCACTGCGAGATTGAACAATCACCTCAAAGGGGTTCCCATGATAACCGGAAAGACCTGGAAGCTTGCGACAATCGCAAGCATCGCCGCGCTCACGCTGGCCGCCTGCTCCGACACGACCATTTCATCGCCTGGCGCGGGGTCGACACCGACCTCGCCCCCACCACCACCGCCACCTCCTCCACCCCCGGCCAGCGCCACGATCGACCTCGTGCCGACCGCCGGTTGCCCGGCAGGCACAACGTCCACCACGCTCCCGGCGGTTGCCGCAGACGGCTTCTCCGATGTGCTGGTCTGCATGCTTGGTGACGGCTCAACGACCAGCGTCACGACTGACATTTCGATCCCTGCAAACACAACGATCGCCATCAACGGCCCAGTCTTCATCGGCTCCGACACGAAAGCATCCGGCGGCGTATCAGCGACACTGACGCTTGGCGCAGGCGTGCGTGTATTCGGTGCCTCATCCACCGGCACAGCGACCGCGACCGACGATTATATCGTCATCTCGCGCGGATCGCAGATTGAAGCCATCGGCACAGCGTCAAACCCCATTCGCCTCACCGCCCGCGCTGCGATCAATGACGAGGAAGTGGGTTCGAACCTCATCACGGCCACATCCACAGCGCTGTGGGGCGGCCTCGTGATCAACGGCTACGCACCGATCAACGCCTGTGATTCAGGCACCGCGACCGGCGGCTCCGCCGACTGCGAGAAATCGGGCGAAGGCGCATCGGGCTTCTTCGGCGGCGACGATGCCAACGACAACTCAGGCACCCTCCAGTACCTGACCGTTGAATATGCCGGTGCCCGCCTGACCAATGAAGACGAGTTGAACGGCATCGCCTTCCAGGGTGTCGGGTCAGGAACGACGGTCGACCACATCCAGGTCCACAACAATCTCGATGACGGCATCGAATGGTTCGGTGGCACGGTGAACGTGAAATACCTCGCCGTATCCGGCGCCGGTGACGACTCGGTCGACTGGACCGATGGCTGGACGGGCCGCCTCCAGTACGTGGCTGTTCGCTCGAACAACCCGTCTTCCTCTGACCCACGCGGTATCGAGGCTGACAACCTGAACGGCGCCAATGCGGCTACGCCGTTCTCCGATCCGAAGATCGCCAACTTCACGATGGTCGGCTCAACCGGCAACCAGCAAAGCATCCTGCTGCGGCGCGGGACGCGTGCGACAATCATCAACGGTGTGACGACGGGTTATGGCAGCGGTATCGACATTGACGACACCCAGACATTCACGAACTTCGGTGACGGGTCCCTGGTCCTGCAGTCGATCGCCCTCGACAATGGTGTGAACTTCGAAGCCGACGGCGACGGCGTTCCGGCATTCGCGGCGGCAAGCAACGTGCGCGCCGTCAACAATTCGCTGAGCAACGAATTCTTCCCCGGCAGCGTCGAACTCGGCATTCCGGTATCGACGGCCCTTTCGGCAGACTCGTTCTTTACCGCCACGCCCTATATCGGTGCCTTCAGCGCCGCAGAAACGCCGAGCAGCAACTGGGCGAGCTTTACGACCCCCGGCACGTTCTTTGACATCGACGAGGCAGCCTGCCCGAGCGGGACGAGCCAGAACGGCACGCTTGATGGCAAGAAACTCTGCGAAATCGACGGTTCCGAAGCCATCACGAACGACCTCCACCTGACGGATGGCGACCAGCTGGTCTACGAACTGGTAGGGCCGGTCTTCATCGGTGTTGACCGCGGTCCAGACCCGGCAGCCCCGCTCGCCGGCTCGGCCAGTGCCACGCTCACCATAGACGCCGGGGTCACGATCGTCGGTGAAGGCAATGACGACTACCTGGTTGTCACCCGCGGTTCGAAAATCCTGTCGAACGGCACGGCAGCGGCACCGGTCGTGTTCACGGCAAAAGGTGACATCGACGGAACAGCGCCCATCGACGCGGACACGAAAGGTCTCTGGGGCGGCGTGGTCATCAACGGCCGTGCACCGATCAACGCCTGCGAAGACGGCACGGCCATTGGCGGATCGGTTGACTGCGAAAAGTCGGGCGAAGGCTCCTCAGGCCTGTTCGGCGGCGGGACGTCCAACGATGACAGCGGCCAACTGTTCTACACCCGCGTGCAGTATGCCGGCGTCCGTCTGACCAACGAGGACGAGCTCAATGGTGTCGCCTTCCAGGGTGTCGGGTCCGGCACCGAGGTCGACTTCGTCCAAGTCTACAACAACCTCGACGATTGCTACGAGTTCTTCGGTGGCACGGTCAACGTCAAGCACGTCCTCTCGACAGGCTGTGGCGACGACCAGTTCGACTGGACGGATGGCTGGGTCGGTTCGGCCCAATACATCATCGCCTCTGGTGGTCGTTCATCGGCAACTGGCGGCATGTCGTCGGATCCGAACGGTTTCGAGGGTGACAACCTGAACGGTGCCAACAGCGCGACGCCGGTGTCCACACCCCGCATCTCGAACTTCACGCTGATTGCCGGTGGCGACCCTGCCGAGCAAATCGGCGCAAAGCTTCGTCGCGGAATGGCGGGCACAGTCGCCAACGGCATCGTCCTTGGTTGGGCGCAATTCGGGCTTGATGTGGACGACACTCAAACCATCGCCAACACCGACGCAGGTACGGCGGACGCGTCAGCCGCCGGTGCCCTCGTTATCCGTTCGCTCTTCCTGTCCGACAACGGAGCGGACCTCGCGAACGAGGCAGCCGAGCCGACGTTTACGGCCGCGAACGACTTCGCGCTTGGCGACCCGATCACGATGTCTGGCTTCGCGTTCCGTGCCGGGCGGCCGGGTGTTGTTCCCGGTGCCAACGAGAACGCCGTGCCGGTGTTCGATGTGACAGGTATCGGCAGCCTTGAACCGACGACCTACATCGGCGCCGTCGCGGATGCAGACGACACCTGGTTCCTCGGCTGGTCCATCGACCAGACGGGTGCCCTCACCTCGGCCAACTAGTCAGGCGGTCCCATCAGGGGTGGGGTGGCAGGTTCTGTCGCCCCACCTCATTCACATTTTCAGAGGTCCAGTGCGCAGCCAGACAACGTCCTGGCGCGCTTTTCGGGGAAAACACAATGCTACGCAGATCACACATACGATCCCTGCTTCTCACCAGCGCCTGCCTTGCCTGGCTTGCTCCGGCATTCGCGCAGACCGCAGATCCGGTCGAGGCGCCATCACCCGCGCCCCAGCAGGAAGACACTGAGGCGCGCCAGAAAACAGTTGTGGTCCGGGGGCAATTCATTCCGGACGAGAAGCGCTCGACGTCCGAGGTCTCAAGCCTGATTGATGAAAGCGACTTCCAGCTGCAGGGCGACAGCAACGCCGCGGGCGCCCTCGCAAGGGTGGCGGGCATCGCCACGGCAGACGACCAGTTCATCTATGTCCGTGGCCTGAACGAACGCTATTCCAGCGCACTCCTGAACGGATCGCCGCTACCGAGCCCAGCGCCGCTCCGCCGGGTGGCACCCCTCGACCTGTTCCCGACATCTGCGCTCAAATCGGTGCTCGTCCAGAAAACCTATTCACCGAACCTTCCCGGCGAATTCGGTGGCGGACTCGTCGACCTGCGCACCAAGGCCATCCCGGATCATCGCTTTCTTACCATCGGCGGCGGCTTCAGCTTCGATTCGGAAACCACGCTGCAGCATGGCCTGCTCTATGACGGCTCGGACACCGACTATCTCGGGATTGACGACGGCGCGCGCGACCGGCCGTCCCTGGCAGACGGACTGACCCGCGACTTCGGCCAGCAACTGACAGACAATTCTTCACTCCTCGTGCTTCAGAAAGGCGAGATCGGCCCGAATGTCGAAACCAGCCTGACGGCGGGCGACCGTTACGACGTCTCCAGCGACCTCTCGGTCGGTATTCTCGGGGCGTTCGGCTATTCCAACAAATGGCAAACCAGAGTTGGCGAGCGCGCGCTTGCGTTCGATCAGGCCGGCGAACTCGCAGAACAGTACCGGGTCGACCGGAAAAGCACGGAAAACACGGTCGGCATGAACGGGCTCGCCGTCCTCGGCTTTGACCTTTTCGACAATCACCAGATCACCTTCACAGGCCTGATTACGCGATCGACCGACAAGGAAGGCCGCACCGTTCAAGGCATCAACAATGAAGGCGTAGACCTCCGGACCGACGCGCTCGAATGGTTCGAACGCCAGTTATGGACGACGCAGGTTCTGGGCGAACATGTCTTCCCGGACCTTCTCGGCCTCGAAATCGAATGGCGCGGCTCCTATTCCGAAGCTCTCCGCAATGCGCCATACCAGTTGAGCAATCAGTACGCAGTGCTTCCGGACGGCTCGTTCCGCCTCAACACGTCGCCCGCCGCCAACCGCATCCAGTTCAGCCGGGTTGACGACGACACGACAGATTTCGGCATTGACTTCACGCTGCCGCTGGCCCGGGGCGGGGCGGCATGCAGGTATTTCTGCGAGATCGAGTTGAAGGCCGGCTACGCCTATGTCGAAAACGACCGGGTGGCGGAATCGATCATCTACAATATCGAGGGCACTGGCGCGACAGACGGCCTGAACCGCCTCGACTACATCTACAATTACATCTTCGCCAATGGCCTCGGGAACGTCTCCCAGGTGGTTGGCCCGCAATTTCCGCCCTACTATCGCGCAACGCTCGAAACCGACGCGGGATATGTCGGCGCTGACATCCAGCTGACCCCCTACATTCGCGCTGCGATTGGCGCACGCTACGAGAAGTCCATCCAGGCCGTGGACGTCCTGACCGACCTCAAGGACCTCACCGGCAACGTGGTGGAAGGCGTCAACGAATCCGAGGACCTGCTCCCGGCGTTCACCCTGACCTGGAACCCGGTCGAGGATATACAGGTTCGCGGTGGCTATTCCGAAACCATTACCCGGCCGCAGTTCCGCGAACTGGCTCCGCCGGAATTCGTGGACACCGAGACTGACCTGAACTTCGTCGGCAACCCCTACCTGAAGAACGCAGCGATCAAGAACTATGACATCCGGGCCGAGTACTATTTCGCCCGGGACCAGTTCGCGACGTTTGGCGTGTTCTACAAGGAACTGGAAAACCCGATCGAGGAATTCCTGGTCAGCCTGGAGCCGGTCCGCACGTCGTTCATCAACGTACCGTCCGCCAAGCTCTACGGTTTCGAGATCGAATATGAACAGAAACTGCCAATGCAGCGGTGGACAGGCTGGTCGTTCTTCGACAGCCGCGATCTGCAGATCAAGACAAACTACACGTGGTCTGACTCTGAGATTGATGCGAACGGCGACGTTGCGATCAATGCCGGGTCTCCCCTGTTCCCGGTGCGTGGCCTGACCCCCGCAGCCGGCCGCATCGAAGATGGCCGGCGCCTTCAGGGCCAGTCGGAGCACCTGTTCAACCTCCAGATCGGCCTGCTTAACGAAGAGGCCGGGTCGGAACTCAATCTGTTGGTGAACTATGTCTCCGACCGTATCCGGACAGGCGAATTCGTTGCACGCGGCGTCCCCGCCTTCACCGAACAGCCGCCCACACGCATTGATCTAGTCTGGAACAAGTCTTTCGGTGGCGACGGTACAGACTACGAATTCTCGCTCAATATTGAGAACATCCTGGGTGAAGGATACCAAGCCTATCAAGAACTTAATGGTGACCGCGTCGATATTGACACCTATGATGAGGGTACTGTCTTTTCTTTTGGTCTGAAGAGGAAATTCTAACGCTCGTGTCACGATCTGCGAATTCGAGATCCCGGCAATGGTCCGCTGCAGTTTCGAAACTGCGGCGGACTTATGCTGTGGAGCGGCCGTTAACCATGATGGCTGAAGCGGCATGAGGCAGACGATGCAATTTCCCTCTCTCCTTCTCGCCTGGATGCCCCGGCTTCGCCTGGTTCTGGAACTCGTTCTGATAGCCTGCCTGGGCCTGTTTCTGGCCCGTATCGCGTGGATCCTGGTCGACCCGGGTGGTGCGGTCAGCCGGCCCCTGCCGCTTCCTGGCGCGCCCCTCTCGTCCGGCCCCGCCTCTCCTTCGGCTAGCGCAGACCTGATGGCGCTGACCCGCGGCAGCAAGTTCGGCGCGAGCAGTGAAACTGCCGCCATCATTCCGGATGCGCCCGCAACCAGCCTGAACCTCAAGCTCAAGGGCGTGCGCTCGGTTTCCACCAATGCCGGCGACAACGCGGCTGCCGACGCGCCCATCGCCATCATCCAGACACCGGACAACCAGGCCCGCACCTACCATCCCGGCGACACGATCATTGACGGCGTGTCGCTCGACCGGGTGCTGGCTGACCGGGTCCTGATCCGCAAGAACGGCTCGCTCGAAACCCTCATGATGGAGAGCGGCATTGGCGCCCTCGCCGTGCTGTCACTTCCGGGTCAGGACGGCTTGATCGAAGGCACACCGCGTGCCGCCGCACCCGCACCCGAAAACCAGCCAATCGACCGGCAACTGCTTGCTTCGCTCGACATCAACCCGGTTATCAAAGAAGGAAACCTGGTCGGATACCGCCTGACAGCGCCGGGATCACCCGCGGCCCTCGACGGGTCGGGGCTGCAGTCGGGTGACCTGATCACGGAATTTGACGGCAATTCGGTACAGGACTTGCCTATCGAAAGCATTACGGACCGGTTGTCGAATGCAGCCGAGATCACATTGACGGTAACGCGGAACGGC
Source organism: Hyphomonas johnsonii MHS-2 (assembly GCF_000685275.1). Classification (GTDB taxonomy): domain Bacteria; phylum Pseudomonadota; class Alphaproteobacteria; order Caulobacterales; family Hyphomonadaceae; genus Hyphomonas; species Hyphomonas johnsonii. The sequence goes on along the minus strand of NZ_ARYK01000001.1, from coordinate 647,578 downwards.
ACACCACAGGCCGTGACTCTTCGCTTTGCCGAGGGAGATTAGAATGAACTTCCGGTTCGGCCTTTCGGCCATCCTGCTCGCCTCGACGGCACTGCCGGCATTCGGGCTTGCAGGGGAGACGTCGTCCCAGGCGGCGCGCCACGTTCTCAATTTTGACGATGTGGAGCTGAGTTCGCTGATCGCCGACGTGTCGATTGTCACCGGATACACGTTCATCGTGCACCCGGATGTCCGCACCAAGCGCGTCACGGTCACCTCGTCGACACCCCTGACAAAGGACGGTGTCTTTGAAGTCTTCCTGTCCACCCTGCGCGTGAACGGGTTCACCGCTGTCCCCGCCGGCAAGGACACTTACAGGATCATCCCCGAGCAATCGGCCGTCAGCGAGGCCGGCACACGATCGTCCGGTGCCAACAGCTTCACGACCGAGATCATCCACCTCAGCAACTTCAACGCGCTCGAGGCAGCGCAGATGGTCAAGCCGCTCGTCGATGCGCAGGGCCAGGTGATAGCCAATCCCCGCTCGAACACGCTCGTCATTGTCGACTATGCCTCAAACCTTCCGCGCATCCGCGAACTGGTCGCCGGGATCGATGAAGACCGCACCCGGATCGAAACGATCCCGCTTAAGAATATTCCGTCAGGAGAGCTTCAATCCATCCTGGCATCGCTTCACCAGAAAACGTCAGAAGATGCCTATTCCTCCAACTTCCAGGCCATCGCCGCACAGACTGGCAACTCGATCATATTGAAGGGCGATGACAAGACGGTCGAGCGTGCCATGAAGGTCGTGGCGCAACTGGATGCAACCGACCGGGTCGAAGACACGCTGCGCGTCATATCGCTCAAGAACGCTGATGCCGCGGAGATTGTCCCGATCCTCGAAAAGGTGGCCAATGCGATGGCCTTCCGCCACAGCGAGACCGGCGGCGAATTCGCGCCCAGCACCATCGCCCACCACGGACCAACAAATTCCCTCGTGATCAACGCCCCGAGCGAAACGCTGCTGACGCTCGAACGGGTCATCCAGGATCTCGACAAGCGCCGCGCCCAGGTTCTGGTCGAAGCGATCATCGTGGAAATGTCAGACGACACGGCACGCGAACTCGGCCTGCAATTCCTGCTCAGCGGCACAGGCAATTCCACAGTGCCTTTCGCATCGACGAATTTTTCACGCTCCGCGCCGAACCTGCTCGCGCTTGCCGGCGCAGTGGCGGGCGATACGCCATTCGGCAGCGGTGAGAACAACCCGTTCGCTGCCGCCGCCGTAACGTCCCTGCTCGGCCTTACCGGTCTCAGCGTCGGTGTCGGCGGCCAGGACGGCGATACATTGTTCGGCGCAATCCTGACGGCCGTCGAGAACGACACCAACTCGCGCGTCCTGTCCAAGCCGTTCAACATGACGCTCGACAACGGCACATCATCCCTGCTCGTGGGCCAGGAGGTCCCGATCGTTACCGGCGAAGTCCTCGGCGACGCCAACACCAACCCGTTCCGCACGGTTGATCGCAAGGAAATCGGCGTCCGGCTGGACGTTACACCGCGCATCTCGTCCGATGACGCGGTGCGTCTCGAGATCAACCAGGAAGTCTCCAGCATTTCCGGCGCGATCAATGTCGCGACCTCCGACCTCATTTTCAACAAGCGCCAGATCACGACGGACGTGCTTGCCGACAGCGGTGAGATCATTGTCATCGGCGGCCTGATCCAGCAATCCGACACGGTGGCGAACGAAAAGGTCCCGATCCTGGGAGACGTGCCGATCGCCGGCCGCCTGTTCCGCACCGAAGGCAAGTCCACGAAACGCACCAATCTCATGGTCTTCATCCGCCCGACCGTGATCCGCGACCGCGAAAGCGCCCGCGACGTCACGGCCCGCAGCTACCGCTTCGTACGTGCGGAAGAGCTTTGGAACGGCAAGGACGATAAGGTAAACTCGCTTGATGCCTTCGTCAGCGAGGTTCTGGGGGCGCCCCCTCCGAAATAGATCGATGAGTACACATACCGCTTCCTCACGTCAGTTCACTTATGCCTTCGCCAAGGACAAGGGCCTGATCGTATTGTCCGGCCGCGACGCGCCGACAATCGGCGTGCGCGCCGGCGCAGACCCCCTCGCCCTGGTAGAAGCCCGCCGCGCACTCGGCCAGTCGCATGCAATCGAGGCGATGGACACGGCAACCTTTGACCGCGAACTTACGCTTGCGTTCAGCCAGGGCCCGCTCGGCGCCACCGAAATTGAGGCCGCCGTCGCCAGCCGGGGCGGCCTCGAGGGCCTGATCGACGACATCCCCGAGGCTGCAGACCTGCTCGGCGGCAGCGATGACGCACCCGTTATCCGCCTGATCAACGGCTTGATTTACGAAGCGATGAAGCGCCGGGCCTCGGACATCCACATTGATCCGTTCGAAGACAAACTGTCCATCCGCTACAGGATCGACGGCGACCTGGTCGAAGTCCTCACCCCGCCGCGCAAGCTCGCTGCGCCGCTCGTGTCCCGGATCAAGGTCATGGCGCGCCTCGACATCGCCGAAAAGCGCCTGCCCCAGGATGGCCGCATCTCGCTGCAGGCCGGTGGGCGCTCCATCGACGTGCGCGTCGCCATCCTGCCGACCCGTTTCGGAGAGCGTGTCGCCCTGCGCCTGCTCGACACCCAGAATGCGCTGCTCACGCTTGAACAGCTCGGCATGGATTCCGACACCTACAAGCGTTTCGACGAAGTGCTGAACCAGCCGAATGGCGTGATCCTCGTGACCGGCCCTGTCGGCTCGGGCAAGACGACAACGCTCTATTCCTCGATCTCTCGTCTGAACACAGGCAGCGTCAACATCATGACGCTCGAAGACCCGGTGGAATACGGCCTGCCGGGCATCAGCCAGACGCAGATGGATTCCAAGGTCGGCCTCACCTTTGCCCGCGCCCTGCGCAACATCCTGCGCCAGGACTTCAACATCGTCATGGTCGGCGAGATCCGCGACCTTGAAACGGCCGAAGCCGCATTCGAATTCGCCTCGACCGGCCGCCTCGCCTTCTCCACCCTGCACACCAACAGCGCCGCCGGCGCCATCACGCGCCTGCGCGACATGGGCGTCGAAACCTACCTCATGGCCTCGACACTGCGCGCGGTCATGGCCCAGCGCCTCGTCCGCAAGCTCTGCGATGTCTGCAAGGTGCCTGCAGAAGCCGGCCCGGCGGAATACGAGGCGCTGGACCTGCCGCCCGCCGACGCGTTCACCCATTATACGCCGAAAGGCTGCATGGCCTGCGGCAATACGGGCTTTCATGGCCGTATCGCGATCTATGAATTGCTGGTCATCGACAATGCGGTGCGCACGCTCCTGCATGCAGACGCAACGGAAGACGCGATCGAGAAGACCGCCTTTGCCGACCATCACCGCCTGATCGAGAATGCCCGGCGCTATGTTTTCTCCGGTGAGACCAGCGTCACCGAAGTCCTGCGTGTCTGCCGCAAGGAGGCCCGTGATGGCGGCGTTTGAGTACGTGGCCGTCGACACTGGCGGCAAGCGGATGAAGGGCGTGATCTCCGCAGACAGCCCCCGCGCGGCTCGCAGGGAACTGCGCCTGCGCGAGTTGATGCCCGTCGAAGTGTCACCGCTCAGCGCCAAGTCTTCGCGCGGCGTCGCCGGGGCCGGTGGGCGAATTTCCGAAAAAGACCGCGCCCTACTCGCGCGCCAGCTCGCCGTCCTGCTCCAGTCCGGCCTGACGGTCGAACAGGCGCTGACTGCTGCTGCCAGCGATGGCACCAAGCCGGAAACCGTCGCTATCCTGCACCGCGTGCGCACAGAGGTCACAGAAGGCTCGCGTTTCGCTGATGCCCTGTCCACGGCGCCACGCGCCTTCCCGCCCCTGTTCAAGTCGGTCGTCGCGGCCGGCGAGATGTCGGGCCGCCAGGGCGAAGTCATGGAACGCCTCGCGGTCTATCTCGAAAACACCTGGCGGCTCCGCCAGAAAGTTCAGTCGGCGCTCATCTACCCGGCCCTGCTTGCGGCCCTTGCCATCGGCATGGTCGTCGCGCTGATGATCCTCGTGGTGCCTCGCCTCGTCGAACAGTTCGACATGTTCAATGCAGACCTGCCCTGGCTGACCCAGCAGGTGATCGCCTTTTCCAACCTGCTCCGGAACTGGGGCTGGCTTATCGCCATCGGCCTTTTCGCGGGCGTCATCGCCCTGACCCAGGTCGTTCGCACGCCGGCCGTGCGCGACAAGCTCGACCGCTTCATCCTGAGGGTCCCGATCATCGGCAACCTGACGCGCACCGTGTCCGCCGCCCGGTTTGCGCGGATCTTCGCCACGCTGTCATCCTCCGGCGCCACAGTCCTTGAATCACTGCAAGCGGCCCGCGGCGCCATGTCCAACGTGGTGTTCAGGAACGCCGCAGACGAGATCGGCGCGCGCGTCCGTGAAGGCGGGTCCTTTGCCGCCGCCCTCAAGGCCACCGGCGCGTTCCCCCCCATGATGGTTCACATGGTCGCCAGCGGCGAAGCCGGCCGCGACGTGCCGGGCATGATGACCCGCGCCGCCGAATTCCTGGAAGAGGAATTCGAGACAGCAACGTCCACGGCGCTCAGCCTGATGGAGCCCATCATAATCGTCTTCCTCGGGGGCCTTGTCGGCACGATCGTGCTGTCGATCATGCTCCCGATCATCCAGCTCAACTCACTGGCGCTGCAATAGCGCCAGCCCCGAAAGGAGGCCCTCCATGTCTGACCCGTCCATCGAGCCACCCACCACCTGCCCCCCGCGCGACGCCGGCTTCTCGCTCGTCGAGCTGCTCGTCACGGTGTCGATCATGGCGCTGCTGGCAACCGCCGTCGTCATCTCGGTCGGGCCGGTGCTCGGCAAGTCGCGCATCGACCGGGCAAGGGCCGACATCTCGGCCCTCGAAAGCGGGCTCGAGCAGTACAGCTTCGACATGTTCAACTATCCCGGTGCCGACGCCGGTCTCGCCGCCCTCAAGACTCCCCCCTCAGGTGAGACCAACGGCCAGTACCGGCCCGGCGGCTACATCAAGCGCATCCAGCAGGACCCGTGGGGCAATGACTATCACTACGTCGTCCCCGGCCCGCGCTCGGGCGGCGCCTATGACGTCTTCTCGGCCGGCCCCGACGGCCAGGTCGGCAATGAAGACGACATCGGGAACTGGAACTGAACCACCCATGGCATCCGGTCGCGGCCCCTTGCAGGATACCCAATCAGGCATGAGCCTGATCGAAGTGCTGGTCGCCGTGTTCATCATGGCGCTCGCCGCCGGCATGATCGTGCTGACCATCCGACCGAAGGATGACGCCCTCAGCGCCGCTGCGCTGCGCCTGCAGCATGATGTCGAAGCCGCGCTCGACACCGCCCTCGTTACCGGCAATGCGCAGGGCCTGCAGATCGGACCAACCGGCTACCGGCAATTTGTCTGGAAAGGCGAAACCTGGATTCCCGCGCTGGTGCCGCCCGTGGCGTTCAAGCGGAATGTCGCCGTCGACCAGTCGCGCGACCGCTCGACAGCGCGGACGAAAGCCACATCCATCCTGCCAGACATCGTGCTCGACGCCACCGGCGTCGCCGCCAGCGAACCGATCATCCTGATGCGCGGACGCGACCGCATCGAACTCGTCATCGCCCCCGACGGCACTGTGACGTGGGAGGCGCCGAATGCCTGACCACACACAGAATTCCGGGTTCACGCTCGTCGAAGTCCTCGCCGCCCTCGGCGTCTTCTCGATTTCAGCGATCGGGCTAATCCACCTCTCGACCCAAACCAGCATCGGTGCCAGGCAGGTCGACATGCGGGCATTGGCCGAAATCGAAGCCAGCAACCTGATGGCCGACGCGCTGACGGCGCCGCCACCACTCGCGACCGGCCTGATGGCCGGATCGGCCGACCAGCGCGGCCGCAGCTTTGACTGGCGGCGCATCGCCTCGCCGACGCAGGAACCCGGTCTCATCCTTGTCGACATCACCGTGTCATCCGCCGAAAGCGGCCAGGTACTCGCCCACCTCCAGGGCCTGAGGACCGAGCCATGAGCGCGCGCGAGTCCGGCTTCACCCTCATCGAGACTCTGGTCGCGCTTGGCGTCACGGCCACGCTGGCCACCAGTGGCACCGTGATGATGCTGCAGACGCTGCAGGCCAGCCGCGCGGTCGATACGCGCATGGACGAGGTCCGCACGCTGGAAGCCGCCAATGGCCTGTTCCGCGCCGACCTGGGCGAAGTCACCCGCCGGGCGTCGGCCCCGCCGGACGACCTGTCACCCCCCGTCGGCTTTCTCGGCAAGACCGGCGAAGACGCAGGCGACATCATCAGTTTCGTCCGCACCGGCTGGCGCGACAGCCGCAAGGACAGTGATCGCAGCGACCTGCAACGCGTCGCCTACCGTTTCGAGGATGGCAACCTGATCCGCACCGCCTGGCTGCGACCCAATCCCGCCCCCGCCACGCCGGTTGTCGAACGCGTCCTGCTGAGCGGCATCGACAGCCTGACCGTGCACTACCGCAGCGCCGGGCGCTGGTATGACGAATGGCCCGCCACCCCGGAAGGTGACCATCCCGACCTCGTCGAATTCGAAATCCGGTTCGCCGAGCAGGACGTGCTGCGCCTCGCTTACATGGTGGGGGCAATCCAGTGACCGGTACCCGCGCCCCCCGGGACAGCGGCGCCGCGCTGCTGACGATCCTGCTGATCGTTGCAGTCATGTCCGTGGCGGCGCTGGCGGCGCTCGACTCGCTGGGCCGGTCGCTCAACCTGTCACGCATATCTTCCGAGCGCTCCCAGGCACTCTGGGCCGCCCGGTCGACCGAAGCGGTCGGCGCAACGGCTATCCGGCGCCTCGAGGACCTCGGCCTCGAAGCCATGTCAAACCCGGAAACCTTCCGTGAACCCATCACCCTGCCTTTCGATCGCGGCGTCATTCAGGCCAGCATTCAAGACGCATCAAACTGCTTCAACCTGAACAGCATCACCGGCGAGCCGGACAATGTCGCCGACATGCAATTCCAGGAGTTGCTCGTCGCCCTCGGCTTCTTCCGGAACAATGCCCGTGAACTGTCCGATGCGCTCGCAGACTGGATCGACGATGACACGGTTCCGCGCACCTTCGGTGCCGAGGATGGCTATTACACCACGCTCGACACGCCCTACCGGCCGGCCAACAGCCAGCTGGTCAACATCACCGAATTGCGGGCAGTACGGGGCTTCACGCCGGAGGTCATTGCCCAGATCGCACCGCTGGTCTGCGTTCGCGCCGCCACTTACCAGCCCTGGCTCAATATCGACACCATGACCGAGGACCAGGCGCCCCTGCTGGTCGCCCTCTATTCCGACGAACTCTCGACGGAAGATGCCCGGACGGTGATCCGCGCCCGCCCCGTTTCCGGCTGGCAGAGCCGGCAGGCCTTTGTCGACAACAGCGTGATCAAGGCGATTGCCGAACCGGCCCGCCGCGACTCCCTGCTGATGACCCGGCCGAGCCATGTTCGATTGACAGCCCTCATCGTCTCTGGCTCAAGCCGCGAGACACTCGATCTCGTCTATGAAGTCGGCAAGGGCAGCGCACCGCGCCTCGTCCAGCGCTCGACCGGAGCATTCTGATGGCCCGCCGCCTCTATGCCCTGCTGCCAGAGCCCGGAGAGGCCCTCGAATTCGCAATTGCGGACGAGAAGGGCGTGCGGATGATGCCGACGCCACCATCGGGCCTCGATTCCAAGGACGCCGTCACCGTATTCGTACCGTCCACCGAGGTCGGCTGCTTCGAGGTCCGCCTGCCATCGCAGAGCGCGGCCGAACTTCGCCGCTCGGCCGTCTTCGCCATCGAGGACGACCTCGCCGTACCGGTCGAAGCGGCGCATGTCGCCATCGGCGCTCCAACGGCCACCGGTCTGCGGCCCGTCCACGTCGTCGATCCCGACGTGATGCGCGCATGGGTATCGCAGCTGGGGACGCTTGGCCTGAAAGACGCCCGCCTTGTCGCCGACGCTTCTGTCCTGCCGGCCGGTCCGGTCGCGGTCGATGCCAGCGCGCACATCCTCCTGTCCCTTGGCACACGGAAGATCGCCATCGATTCCAGCCTGCCGGACGATGCCCTGAAAGCACTCGCCGCCACCGCGCCGGACGGGCTGACTGCGTCGACGGCCGCCCTCGCCCAGCGGCTTGGCTGCCCGGTCGCGGACCGTGATCCGTTGCCGCTTGTGGCACAGCTCGCCGCCTGGGCCGAACAGGGCGGCGCCCTGACGGACCTGCGGCAAGGTGAATTCGCCACGCGCCGCCAGCGCGACATCCGGCTCGGTGCCTGGCGTCCTGCACTCGCCCTCGCCGCCGGCGTCGCTGTCGCCTTCCTCGTGCTGACCGGTATCGAAGCATTTTCCCTGAACCGCCTTGCAAACGTCCTCGATCGTCAGGCCCGCGCAATCTATACGGCGTCGTTTCCCGGCACGCCTGTTCCGGCAAACCTTTCCGCCGCCGTCCGAACACAGGAGACGGCGCCCCTTGCCGCCCGCCTGTCCTTCCTGGACGCGGCAGCACTGTTGTACGAAGCCGTACCGGTCGACAGCGGCATCTCCATCCAGGCCCTGCGGTATGACCGCCAGACCGGCCGCCTGGTTGCGAACCTGGTCTATCCCGCCTACGGCGCGGATATAGATCTCAAGCGCGACCTTGAATCCCGCGGGCTCGGCGTGACCCTCGGCGACTCCCGGCAACAGGACGGCCAGGTTCTCGGTGACCTGACGCTGCAGGTGGCGCAATGATCGCCTGGTGGGAAAAGCTCAGCGAACGCGAAAGGCTGCTCGTGGCTGCGGCTGCCGGCCTGCTGGGAATCATCCTGATGCTGCAACTCGTCCTGATGCCGCTGCTGGCGAGCCGGAGTGCGGCCCGCCTCAAGGCCGACCAGGCCGCGCGGACGCTTGACCTGATGACCTCGCGCGGGTTCGCAAACACCGAAGCAGGCGCCGGCCCCATCGGCCAGCCACTCGACACCGACGCCCGCCGGCGCGCCGTGCTCGACTCTGCCGCACGCCGGGGCCTCGCCATCGCACGGGTGCAGGTCGGCGAGGATGGCACTGTCACCGTCCAGGTCGACGACAGCAGCCCCGACATCATCTTCGCCTGGCTGCTGGACGTGAAGCGGAACGCCGGCCTCGAAGCCAGCAAGGTCGCCATGAACGAAACTGGCGCAGGCCAGGTTCGCAGCAGCTTCGAATTCGGGAGCACATCCGGCAGATGAAACGCACGCTCCTCATCCTCGTCTTCACCGGCGCGCTGATCGTAGGCTGCGTGTCCAGCGTGCCGCTGTCATTCGTCATGCGCCAGACCGGCATCACCAGCCAGGGTGTCAGCTGGCAGCAGGCACGCGGCACGATCTGGCACGGACAGGTCACCGGCCTCGGCTTTCGCGGCCGCGCGGCCGGCGCGCTGGACATCCGCTCGTCGCCCGCCTCACTCCTGACCGGGCGCATTGTATCCGACGTCCGCTGGACATCGCCCGCGGGCCGTGCCCGTGGCCAACTTGCTCTCGGCATGTCCTCCAGTGGTGCGTCCGACCTCTCCGCCGAACTCGACATCAGCCGCCTCGACGGCCTGCACCCTGAATTGCGCCGCACCGGGGGCACACTGAAAGTCTCCCGCGCAGCCGCCCGCTTCGATTCCAATGGTCGCTGCATCAACGCCGGTGGCAGTGCGCAGCTTGATCTCGTCCGCCGGCTCGGAGTCCAGTACGGGCGCGACTGGCCCCTGCTTGATGGCACGCTCACTTGCACTGAGGGTGAGCTGCAACTGCCGATGTCCGGCAAGGGCACGGCGGGCGAACAGTTTGACGTGACACTCCGCTCCCTGTCAGACGGACGCACCGGCATGGACGTGCATGTTAGCGGCCTCGACCCGCAGGCGAACCTCGTCCTCGGCCAGATCGGCTTCATCAATACCGGAAACGGGTACACATTGCGGCAGGAAGTTGCCCTTGTAGGAGAGAAATAGGAATGCGACAGGCCCTTGTCCCCGCCGTGATGGCTCTGCTCATCGCGTCCGCTCTCGTCTCGGCCTGTTCCAGCCAGGACAAGCCGGCGCCCACACCTCCGGCCAGTGCCCTCAGCGACAGCGGAGAATTGTCGCCCCAGCAACTCGGCCCCGGCGAGTGCGGCCTGTTCCTCTGGACACATGCCCAACCCAACCGGTTCATCTTCTTTTCCCGCGCCGGCACGGACACGGCCATCATGCGCCTCAAGGGCGCGGAGAAACCGCTGACCCTTGTCCAGAGGCGTGGCGGCCTGTTCGGCCAGTTCATGACCGACATGCGCTTCAATTCAGACGCCGGAACCATAACGATCAGTTTCGTGCCCGGTGCCGAGCTCGACGGTGGCCAGCGCATCGATTCCGGCCGCATCTCGATCGTCGGCAAGGAAGGCTGGGAAACCCTGATCCCGGTCTATGGCCTCAGCGCCTGCGAGCCCGGATCGCGCTGATACCGCCGCAGCCGCGCACCTGAACCTGCACGCATCTCAACCCTGCTCGCCGGGCCATTGAATCTATTGGATTACGCGCGCCGGCCCGTTCGAGAAAGTCGATTATCGACTAATTTTTTCTGTTTATCGACCATTACATATTGTTTTTCAATAATTCCGATGTTATCCCTGCTCAGGAGGATGCCGGCGCGATCGTCCGTGTCGGCCCGTTTGCAGAAACATCTAGGGGTGTTGAAACATGTCTTACACCGAAGCGCCCGCAAGGCCCGGATCCAGGATCGGCCTGCTCATCAAGCGGCTGATATTCCTTGCCCTTCCCCTATTGGTGCTTGTCGGATCCGTCGGCGGATTTGTCGCCATGGGGGCGCTGCGCCCGGCCCCTGAAGAGAAAACCGACATCATCGAGGCCCTGCCGGTGCTGACCGCCACGGCACGCACCGAACCCATCTCCCTCAAGGTGCGGGGCCAGGGCGCCGTCAACGCCCGCACCGAAGTCTCGCTGGCTTCCGAAATTTCTGGTCGTGTCGTCTATGTCTCACCCGAATTCCTTGCCGGCGGCCAGTTCCGCAAGGGCGACACGCTCGTGCGCCTCGACCCCAAGGAATACGAACTCGGCATCGTGCAGGCCGAAGCCGCTGTCGCACAGGCACATACGCGCCTGGTGCAGGAACAGTCGGAAGGCCAGGTCGCGTCACAGGGGGCCGAACAGCTTGGCGTTGAAGTGTCGGACCTCACGCTGCGCCGTCCCCAGCTTGCCCAGGCCAATGCGGAACTGGCCTCCGCCGAGGCCCGTCTGGACGAAACCCGCCTGATGCTGTCACGCACGCGCATCACGGCACCCTTCACAGGCCGGGTCCGTGAAAGGAACGTCAATATCGGCGCCTATGTCGCCCCCGGCACGCGCCTTGGCGAAATCTATGCCAGCGACGTCGTCGAGGTACCGATTGCGCTGACGGATTCAGACCTCGCCAATCTCGGCCTCGGCATCGGCTTTGTCGAAACACCGGCCCGCCGCGGTCCGACTGCCGAACTGTCAGCCGTCGTCGGCGGCGTGCCGCATACATGGACCGGGCGCATCACCCGCACGGACAGCGGGTTCGATCCCGACACGCGCGTCCTGTTCGCCTACATCGAAGTGCAGGATCCTTATGGCCGGAACGCCGACAATGGCACGCCGCTCGCCACCGGCCTGTTTGTCACCGCCGAGATCGACGGCCGCGTGCTCGACGACAGCATCGTCCTCCCGCGCACGGCACTGCGCGGCAAGGACTCCGTCTATGTTGCACGCACCGATGACACGCTTGAGGTCCGCCCCGTCGAGGTGGCCTTCTCCGAACGCGAGCGCGTGGTCATCACGGGCGGCCTGTCGGCAGGCGAACGCGTCATCACATCGCCCGTCCGCGCTGCAGCCGACGGCATGAAGATCAAGCCGGTCGACCGCCTCAACACGGCGCAGACAACCGAACTCGTTTCCACATCCGAATAGGGGCAGGCCGATGTCATCAATCATCCGCTGGTGGGCAGACAACAAGGTCGCCGCAAACCTTCTCATGATCGCCCTGATCATTGCCGGGATCGTTGCCTACCTCCGCATGGAACGCGAGCTCGAACCCTATGTCGAATTCCCGGGCGCGCAGATTTCCGTTGTCTGGCGGGGTGCCTCGCCGCAAGACATCGAGGAACAGATCACCGTCCGGATGGAAGAAGCCGTCAGTTCGGTCGAGGGCATCAAGGAATTGCGCTCCTATTCGAATGAGGGCGTCGCCACGCTCGTCGTCATCGGCAACCAGGACCTCGACGAAGGCAAGTTTCTCGAAGAACTGAAGCGCCAGATCGACTCCATCAGCACGTTTCCCGCCGCCGCCGAACCGCCCCAGCTCCAGGTCTTCCGCAGTCGCAGCGAGTTGATGCGCATCGCCGTATCCGGCGATGAAACGGTCAGCGAGCAGACCCTGAAACACTTTGCCGAAGCCACCCGGCGAGAGATTGGCCTGCTCGGCCATGTCCCCGCCGTCGAGCTGTTCGGTGTTCGCAACGAAGAGATTTCCATCGAGGTGTCGGAGGAAGAACTCCGCCGCTACGGCGTCAGCCTCGCGGAAGTCGCGCAGGCTGTTGGTGGCACCTCCGTCAACATCTCCGCCGGTAATGTCCGCAGTGATGGCGGCAACGTCCAGCTGCGCACCCGGTCACAGGCCGACACCCAGGCCGACTTCGAGAATATCGTCGTCAAGCAGATGCCGAATGGCGCCGTGGTGCGCGTCTCCGACATGGCCAAGGTGATTGACGGCTTCGAACAGGTGAACCTGCTCGCCACCGTGAATGGCCAGCGCACGATCCTGGTCCAGGTCATGAGCGGCCCGCAGATGAACATCGTGAAGATGGCGAAGAACGTGCACGAATATTTCGACGCGGCGTCCAGGCGCGTGCCACCCGGCATCACGATGACCATCTGGCAGGATTCCTCCCTCGATTACATGAGCCGCATCCGGCTGATCGGCAGCAACTTCCTGATGGGCCTGACCCTGGTGCTGATCACCCTGCTCCTCTTCCTGCGTCCCGCCATCGCCATCTGGGTCGCTGTCGGCATCGGCACCGCCTTCGCTGGCGGGCTCGCCCTGCTGCCCCTGCTGGACGTCTCGTTCAACATGATCTCCACCTTTGCCTTCCTGCTCGTGATCGGGGTCATCGTCGACGACGCCATCATCGTCGGCGAAGCAATTCATTCCCGCACCGAGGAAGGTGAGGAGGGCCTCACCGCGGCCATCAACGGCACCACCATGGTCATCAAGCCGGTAATCTTCGCCGTCCTGACCACGATGATCTTCTTCGCGCCCTGGATGATGCTGTCGGGCGGCACCAGCGAGTTCACCCGGTCGATCTCGCTGGTCGTGATCCTGGCCCTGACATTCTCTCTGGTCGAATCCCTCCTGATCCTCCCGGCGCACCTGTCTCATCTCAAGCCCGTGAACCCCGAAAGCCGCATTGCGCGTTTTCAGGGCGCCATTGCCGACTCCATCCTGTGGGTTGCCCGCAAGGTCTACCGGCCGGTGATGATCGGTGCCCTGCGTCACCGCTACCTCACCGCCGCAATCTTTGTCGGCGGCATGGTGCTGTCCGTCGGCCTGCTGACGAACGGGCTGGTCAAGACAATCTTCTTTCCGGAGACGGAATCCGACCAGGTCGCCGTCACGGTCGAGCTGCCGGAAGGCACGCCCTATTCCCGTTCGCTCGAAGTGCTCGCCCAGATCCAGGCTGGCGAAAAGGCACTCGAAGACGAGATCAACCTGTCGACCAATGGCGAAGGCGAGCTGATCGAAAACTGGTATACCCGCTCGCGGGACAACAATATCCTTGCCCTCGTCAAGCTGGTGCCGCCGGAAACCCGCACGCTGACGGCCAAGGAAACGGCCGAACGCCTGCGCGCCCTGATCGGCGAAGTGCCCGACGCCGAAACGATCACGGTCAACTACAAGAACGCCGACACCGATCCGCCCATCCAGTACATGCTGAATTCCACCGACCTGGACGCGCTCAACGCCGCTGCCGAAGACTTGATGGTCAAGCTGCGCTCCTATGACGGCGTCTACAATGTCGTCAACGACGTGCAGAGCGCCACCGACGAGATCCAGTTCGATCTCAAGCCCGGCGCAGAAGCCCTTGGCATCACCACGGCAGACGTCGCTCGCCAGGTCCGCCAGGGGTTCTATGGCGAGGAAGTCCAGCGCCTGCCACGCGACGGCGAGGATGTCCGCGTCTTCGTCCGCTACCCGTTGTCTGATCGCCAGTCCCTCGACTTCCTCAACAATATCCGCATCCGCACCGCGGACGGACGGGAACTGCCGCTCTACGCCGTCGCCGACATCCGCTTCGAGAAAGGCATTTCTCAGATCAATCGCCGCGAGCGCCGGCGCGCGATCGTCGTCAGCGCCGAAGTCGCCGCCGAACGCATCCAGGAGATCCGGTCGGACCTCGCCGAGAATTTCTTCACTGAATTCGACCGGAACCACCCGCTTGTCCGGCGCGGCAATATTGGCCGGGCACAGGGCGAGGCGGAATTCTTCGCCGAGATCATGACGCTGTTGCTGATTGCCATCGGGGTCGCCTATTTCCTCGTCGCGGTCGCGTTCAAGTCCTATGCGGAGCCGATCCTGATCCTGCTGGCGGCCATTCCCTTCTGTTTCACAGGCGCGATGGTCGGACACCTCGTGATGGGGTTCCCGCTCAGTATCCTGTCCTACATGGGCATCATGGCGGCGGCCGGTGTCGCGGTGAACGACAATCTCGTCCTCATCGACTATGTCCACCAGCTCCGCGACCGCGGCATGGACGGCGCGCAGGCGCTGATCGAGGCCGGTACGCGCCGGTTCCGGCCCATCCTGCTGACATCCCTCACCACCTTTGTCGGCCTCCTGCCACTGATGATGGAGCGCTCCATGCAGGCCCAGTTCCTTATCCCCATCGGGGTCGGCCTTGCCTTCGGTGTCCTGTTCGCCCTGTTCGTCACCCTGTTCTTCGTTCCGGCCCTGTACGGCATCGGCGCGGATATCAAACGGTTCTTCGGCTACCTGGTCTCCGGCCACAAACGGCCTGCGTTCGACGCCCTGCTCGACCCGAAAAGGCTTGAGGAAATCGCCCCCGTTCCGGCCGAATAGGCCCCGCATTCCGGCACACGCCTGAAGGCAGCACAGCTTCGGCTCTTGCCTTCAGGCCTTTGGCCGCTAAACCCCACGAAATGCTCACCATATCCAACCTCGACTACCGCGTGGAAGCGCGCCTTTTGTTTGAAGGCGCGTCAGCGCAGATCGCGTCCGGCTGGAAGGTCGGCCTGGTCGGCCGCAACGGCACAGGCAAATCAACCCTCCTGAAGCTGATCCGCGAGGAGATCGAGCACCCGACCGGCGACAGCGCCATCCGGCTCAACCAGGGCGCACGCCTGGGCTGGGTTGCCCAGGAAGTCGCCCCGACGGATGAGACCATCCTCGACGTCGTCCTGGCTGCCGATGCTGAGCGCCATGCCCTGATGCAGGAAGCCGACACCGCCGAAGACCCGATGCGCATCGCCGACATCCACACCCGCCTTGTCGATATTGACGCGTGGTCGGCTGAATCGCGGGCCGCTGAAGTCCTCATGGGCCTCGGCTTCACCCAGAAGGACCTTGGCCGTCCGACCCGTGAATTTTCCGGCGGCTGGCGGATGCGCGCCGCCATTGCCGGTGTCCTGTTCTCGCAGCCGGACCTGCTCCTGCTCGACGAGCCGACCAACTATCTCGACCTCGAAGGGGCGGCCTGGCTTGAAGGCTACCTGAAGAAATATCCGCACACCGTGCTGATCGTCTCGCACGACCGGGAAATGCTGAACCGCTGCGTCACCCACACAATGGCGCTCGAACACCGCAAGCTGACCATCGTGCCCGGCGGCTACGATGCCTGGCTCCGCCTGCGCTCGGCAAAATATGCCCAGCTCGAAAGCCAGCGCGCCAAGCAGGAAGTCGACAAGGCCCACCTCCAGGCCTTCGTGGACCGGTTCCGCGCCAAGGCGTCCAAGGCCCGCCAGGCCCAGTCGCGCGTCAAGATGCTGGAAAAAATGCAGGACATCTCGATCCCGATGGCCGAGCGTACCGTGCCGTTCCATTTTCCCGAGCCGGGCGACAAGATGGCCCCGCCCCTGCTCGAACTGCGTGGCGCCGAACTCGGCTATGGAGAAGATGCCAGCATCCTGCGCAACGTCACCCTCCGCCTCGATCCGGACGACCGGATCGCGATTGTCGGCACCAACGGCCAGGGCAAGACCACGCTGGTCAAGTCCATCGCCGAACGCCTGCCGCTGATGGCGGGTGACCGGGTCACGCACAGCAAGGTCCGCATCGGTTATTTCTCGCAGGACCAGCTCGACGAGCTGACCCCCGGCGAGACCGTACTCGACCATGTCCGCCATGCCATGCCGAAGGACGCGCCGGTCTCCAAACAGCGCTCGACCGCCTCCCAGATGGGCTTCAGCCATGAAAAGGTGGAGACCAAGGTTGAAAAGCTCTCCGGCGGCGAAAAGGTCCGCCTGCTCCTCGGCCTGATGGCCATGGACAAGCCGCACATCCTGATCCTCGACGAACCGACCTCCCACCTCGACATCGACAGCCGCGAAGCGCTGATCTACGCCCTCAACGACTTCAAGGGCGCTGTCCTGCTCATCACCCACGACATCTTCCTCGCCGAAGGCACCGCCGACCAGCTCTGGCTGGTCCGCGATGGTCGCGCAGAGACCTATGATGGCGACCTCCAGGACTATCGTGCGCTGGTGCTCCAGGCCGACCGGAACAAGTCGGATTCCCCTGCGCCACAGCAGAAGGCGGCAAGAGCCGACCAGCGCCAGCAGTCCGCCGAAAGCCGCAAGGCCGCCTCCGGCCTCAAACGCAAGGCAGACGATGCCGAAAAACGGCTGGAAAAAATCAATGCCCGCATCGCCGCCATCGACGTGGACCTCGCACAGGCCGGCCAGTCATCCGAAAAGGTCCAGGAGCTGCTCCGCCGCCGCGCCGACTTCGTCGCCGAAGCCGCACGCACCGAAACAGTATGGATCGAGGCGCTGGAATCCTACGAAGCTGCCACAACCGCGTGACACAGGCACAGCCGCGCCAGCTGCGATTGCACCCCCCCCCGGATCGAACGGTGCGCGAATTTTGTGCTAAACGCCGGGGTAGGTAAAATTTAAAAGATCGGGCAAACACGTTTGAAGCAAGTCGCACGATAGTGACCCTGTACAGTTTGGGACATTTTGTGCAGTTAGAAATTGAAAATACCTGCTCAGAATGACGGGTATAAGGGGTGCTTCATTTTTCCGGAATGAAGAGTCCGCAAGGGACGAAAATGAGCGTGTCAGAGAATCTGGACAAGGCGATCACGAGTCCGCGCGAGCCGGTCGCGCTCGGATACTCTTCGTCAAACGTGCTGGAAATACTGCAGGACCGCGCCACATCGCCCGCCGGCACTGGCGCACTCGCCCTCCCGCCCATCTATCCCGAATGGCTCGGCGACCGCCTTTTCTCCCACACGCATGGCTGCCGGTTCAATTATGTTGTCGGCGAGATGGCGCGCGGCATTGCAACCACACGCATGGTTTGTGAAGCCGTGAAGGCCGGATGTGTCGGTTTCTACGGCAGTGCCGGCCTGACACCCCAGGCCATCGAGGCCGGTCTCGACGAGATTCGCCACCACCTGACACCGCAACAGACCGCGTGGGGCGCCAACCTCATTCACGCCCCGCAACAGCCGGGCTACGAGGCACGGGTTGTCGACCTCTTCCTCCTCAAGGGCGTGCGCCGCGTCTCGGCATCCGCCTTCATGCAGCTTTCGCCGGACCTCGTCCGCTACACGGCGGTTGGCCTGTCGCGCGCCCCGGACGGCAGCATCCGCCGGGAAAACCATGTGTTCGCAAAGGTTTCCCGCGCCGAAGTCGCTGAGCCCTTCATGGCGCCGGCACCCGCAAAGATCCTCTCTGCGCTCGTCGCCAGCGGCGCCATTACCCCCGAACAGGCAGAGCTTGCCGCGCAGGTGCCCGTCGCTGCCGAAATCACCGCCGAATCCGATTCCGGCGGCCATACCGACAACCGCCCCGCCAGCGTCCTGTTCCCGTCGCTCTGCCTCGCGCGCGACCGGGTTGCGGCCCGCACCGGGGTCGACGCCAATGCCATCCGGATCGGGTTGGCGGGCGGCATTTCCACGCCCCAGGCCACCGCCGCCGCCTTCCAGATGGGCGCAGCCTTCGTCCTGACAGGTTCCATTAACCAGTGCGCCGTAGAATCCGGCCTGTCAGAAGCTGGACGCCGCCTGCTCGCCAAAGCCGGTCCGGCAGACATGACCATGGCCCCGGCCGCCGACATGTTCGAGCAGGGCGTAGAGGTTCAAGTGCTGAAGCGCGGCACCCTGTTTGCCATGCGCGGCAAGCGTCTGCACGCGATGTACCGGTCAGGAGCGAGCTATGAGACCCTGCCCCAGAAAGACCGCGACTGGCTCGACGACGTGCTCGGCGAGCCCTTTGACGCAGCCTGGCAAAAGACCGAAGCCTATATCCAGCAGGCCAACCCGGCCGAGGCCAAACGCGCCGCAGCCGATGGCAACAAGCGGCTCGCGCTCGTTGCCCGCCGCTACCTGTTCATGGGGGCCCAATGGGCCCGCGAAGGCACGCCCGGCCGCGAAATGGACTACCAGATCTGGTGTGGACCGGCGATGGGCGTGTTCAACGAGTGGACCCGCGGCACTTTCCTCGAAACGGTCGAGAACCGCACCGTCCGCCAGATTGCCTGGAACCTGCTCGAAGGCGCCGCCCAGATCACCCGCGCCGGCCAGTTGCGCGCCCTCGGCCTGCCAGTGTCACCTTCCCAGTTCAGCTATTCCCCCCATCACTTTTCCGACGACGAATGAGACAGCAAAATGACTAACGAGTCCCGGAGACCAGCAGACCCCATCGCGATCATCGGCATCGGGTCGATCTTCCCCGGCCGTGGCGGCACCACAGGATTCTGGCGTGACATCTTCCAGGGCCGCGACCTCCTGACCGAGACGCCGGCCTCGCACTGGCTGCTCGACGACTATTATGATGCCGACCCGCTGACGCCCGACCGCACCTATGGGCGGCGTGGCGGTTTCATCTCGCCGCTCCCGTTCGACCCGATGGCCTTCGGAATCCCACCCAACGCCCTGCAGCAGACCGACTCGTCGCAGCTTCTCGCCCTGATCGCCGCAAAGAATGCGCTGGACGACATCGAGAGCCGGGAAGGCTGCGAGATCGACCGCACCCGCACCAGCGTCATCCTCGGCGTTGCCTCTGCGACAGAGCTGACGGCCCACATGGCCGGTCGCCTGCAGCGCCCCGTCTGGGTGAACGCCATGCGCCAGGCCGGCCTCAGCGAGACCGACGTCCAGGACATCACCCGCCGTATCGAAGCCCATTACATCGAATGGAAGGAAAGCACCTTCCCGGGCCTGCTCGGCAACGTCGCGGCCGGACGTGTCGCCAACCGGCTCGATCTCGGCGGCAGCAATTATGTCACCGACGCAGCCTGCGCCTCCAGCCTTTCAGCCCTCCAGGCCGGCCTGCACGAACTGCGCTCGGGCGATTCCGACACGGTGCTCGCGGGCGGTGTCGACGCGCTCAATGACATCCTCATGTACATGTGCTTCTCGAAAACGCCCGCCCTGTCGCCCACGGGTGACTGCCGGCCGTTCTCGTCAGACGCCGACGGCACGATGCTGGGCGAAGGCGTCGGCATCCTGGCGCTCCGCCGTCTCGAAGATGCCGAGCGCGACGGCAACCGCATCCATGCCGTCATCCGTGGCCTCGGCGGCGGATCTGACGGCAAGGGCACCGCCATTTACACGCCTCTGCCATCCGGCCAGGCCCGCGCCATCGAGCGCGCCTATGTCCAGGCCGGTTACGGCCCCGAATCCGTCGACCTCGTCGAAGCGCACGGAACCGGCACCAAGGCCGGCGACAAGGCAGAACTCGCGGGCCTCAACCTCGTGTTCGGCGGCAAGGGCAAGGGCGAACCGTGGTGCGCCGTCGGATCGGTCAAATCCCAGATCGGCCACACCAAGGCCGCCGCCGGCGCCGCCAGCCTGATCAAGACGACCCAGGCGCTCAGCCGCAAGGTCCTTCCGCCGACCATCAAGATCGGCGAACCGGCTGACGCGCTGAAAGAGAGCGAATGTTTCTACGTGAACATCGAACCGCGCCCGTGGATTTCCGCCGATGGTCGCCCTCGCCGCGCCTCGGTCAGCGCGTTCGGGTTTGGCGGCAGCAATTTCCACGTCGCGCTGGAAGAATATACCGGCCCGAACGCCGTTCGCCCGCCGCGCATCTTCCCGTCCGAGCTCTTCCTTTTCTCGGCCAGCAAGACCGACGCGCTGGTCGAGCATCTCGAAGCGATCATGCATACCGAAGTGGCCGAAGACGGCTTCGCGGCGCTCGCGCAACAGACGCATGAAGAATTTGAATCCGACGCCCGCGTCCGTGCCGCAATCGTTGCTGACGACAAGAAGGATCTCGCCGCAAAACTGTCCCGCCTGATCGGTCAGATCGAAGCGGGCACACTCGGCACGGCGCCCCTCGGTGCCGGCATGCATGTCTCCACGTCGCCGCCGGAAACCGGCAAGACGGCCTTCATGTTCTCCGGCCAGGGAAGTCAGTATGTCGGCATGGGCGCAGACCTCGCCATGGCATTCCCTGCGGCACGCGCTGTCTGGGACAAGGCCGCAGGGCACAAGGCCGCCGGGCCGCTCGGTCTGCACCGCCTCGCGTTCCCGCCCGCCGCTTTCGACCAGGTCGAATATGGCGAACAGACCCAGCGCCTGACCGAGATGCAGCACGCACAGCCGGCGATCGCAGCCGTCGCCCTCGCCCAGCTCGCTTTGCTCGAACGCCTCGGCATCGACGCTGACATGGCGGGCGGCCACAGCTTCGGCGAGATCATGGCGCTCTATGTCGCCCGCAGTTTTGATGCTGACGGCGCCCTCTCGGTCGCCGCAGCACGCGGGCGCCTCATGGCACAGGCCGCGAAGTCCACACCGGGCGGCATGATGGCCGTCCAGACAGATGCACAGACGATCGCTCCTATCGTCAAGAAGGTGGCAAATCTCGTCCTCGCCAATGACAATGGCCCCAGCCAGGTTGTCCTGTCCGGTCCGATCGACGCGATCAAGGCGGCTGAAGCGCTCTGCATCGAAAAGGGCCTCAAGGCCCGCCGCCTGCCGGTGGCGACCGCCTTCCACTCCTCGATCGTCCACGCAGCGGTCGCCCCCTTCACGGCCGAACTCGCCTCGATGCGCCCGCGCAAGCCGAAGCTGCCGGTCTATGCCAACGCGACCGCATCGCCCTACAACGTGAAAGTGGCCGACCTCCCCGCCGTCATCGCCGGCCAGATCGCGACCCCCGTCCGTTTCCGCGAGCAGGTCGAGGCCATGTATGAGGCAGGCGCCCGCCTGTTCCTCGAGATCGGCCCCGGCGCCATCGTGACCGGCCTCGTCAAGGACGTCCTCGGTGACCGCCCCTATCGCGCGGTCTCGCTCGACAACAAGCGCGCGAACGGGCTGACCCAGTTCCTGTCCGCCGTCGGCGAGCTCAGCGTCGCAGGCCATTCGCTGGATCTCGCGGCCCTGTTCGCCGATACGCCGGCGCCGGTGCCGGCGCCCACGCCGTCAAAGCACGCCGTCTACATTTCCGGCGCCAATCACGACAAACCCTACCCGCCGAAGAATGGCGCTGCGGGACGCGCGGCTCCCAACACCGTGCCAACAATGACCATCCCATCTGCGCCGGTTGCTGCGTCCACTGCGCCACCGACCGCTCCTCACCCAACTCCGGCCTCACCCGCTCCGACTCCCAGCAGGACCCTTCCAATGCCCGACTCCTCCCACACCTATCCCGCAGCGATTCCCGCTTCCTCATCCGCCGAACGGATCTGGAGCGAAGTGTCCCAGCTTCATTCCCAATACCTCTCGACCACAGCGGCCAGCCATACCGCCTTCCTGAATGCAGCGGCCTCGCTGCTCGGCGGCCAGCCCGTCGCCCAGGCAGCACCTGCCCCGATCCAGCGCATCGCCCCGCCGCCCGCTGCGCCGGCTCCGGTCGCCCAGCCTGCCGCACCTGCCCCGCAGGCTGCAGCGCCGGTCGCCGCCAAGCCCTACACCAACGGCGCCGTAGTCCCCGCACCGGCGCCTGCGCCCACCCCGGCACCCGCCGCTCCTGCCCCGGCCGCCCCGGCACCGGTCGCCGTCGCTGCCACACCCACACCACCCCCATCCGACGGCGCCGACCCGGTCGCGCTCGTCCGCTCGATCGTGTCCGACAAGACCGGCTATCCGGTGGACATGCTGGACGCAGACATGGACCTTGAAGGCGAACTCGGCGTCGACTCGATCAAGCAGGTGGAAATCCTCTCCAGCCTGCGCGAACGCCTGCCACACCTGCCGGAAATCGATCCGGAACAGCTCGTCGAACTGCGCACGATTTCCGCCATTGCCGCGATGATTGGCGGCGTGCCCGCTGCAGCTGCCGCGGCCCCCGCTCCTGTTGCCGCCGCAGCGCCTGCCGCTGCCGCGCCTGCACCGGCGGTGTCGGCCCCTGTCGCCCCAGCGGCCACGAATGGCGGCGCGATTACGCCGGATGTCATCCGCGCCCTTGTCGCTGACAAGACCGGTTACCCGTCCACCATGCTCGAAGACGACATGGACCTCGAAGGCGAGCTTGGCGTCGACTCGATCAAGCAGGTGGAAATCCTCTCGGCCCTGCGCGACCAGCATCCCTCGCTCCCGGAAGTCGACCCGGAAGTCCTGGCAGACCTGCGTACCATCCGGAAGATTGCCGATTTTTTCAGCTAGGGGGCGGTGAGGATCCGTCCTCATCTCGCCGTCCCCCGTCCATGGCTCAGCCCGTCGTCGCCTATGGCAGCGACGTACGCCCCGTCCGCTTCGGCGCGCCGGTTGCGCTTCCGTCATGGACCGGAAACATTGGCCTCGGGCAGGTCGAGATCACCGATGCAGAACCACAGGCCGCCCACGCGGTAGCCAGCGCGCTCGGCGCCAATGGCGTCATCGCCAAGCAGGTCGCCGCCCCCTCCGGCGTGGCCAGTACAGTGATCCTGACGGAAGGCCTCGCTGCCGCCGCACCCGCCGACGCCCACTGGTCCGCCCTGGCTCAGGCCCGCCACGCCGGGACGCCGGGCAGCCGCATCATCTTCCTCCAGCCATCACATGCCGTGTCCGGCCTGCCGGGCCTGTCACGCACGCTGCAAAAGGAATGGCCGGAGACATCCGTCGCCACATGGACACTGTCTGCCACAGACGCGCAGGCCCGCGCGGCGCACATCCTCTCCGCGCTCGCCGCCTCGCTGGGCGATGCGCTCATCACCCTGGACGGCCAGGCCCACCTCACCCAGGTCGGCCCCTCGCTCACCCCGCCTGCTGCCGCGCGCGCGCCGGCCGCGCCCGGGCTCTGGCTGGTCACCGGCGGCGCCCGCGGCGTGACGGCCACCTGCGCCGTGGAACTCGCCCGCCGCACGGGTGGCACCTTCCTGCTCGCCGGCCGTTCCGCCCTCAGCCCGTGGCCGCAAGGCATCCCGCCCACGACCGAGCTCAAGACGCTGCGCGCCGCACTTGCCCAGCAAGCCGTCGCCAGCGGCCAGAAGGTCAAGCCCGCCGACATTGACCGCGCTGCCCGGGCCGCCCTCGCCGGACAGGAAATACAGGCCACGCTCACCGCCCTCGCCAGCGCGGGCGGTACGGCACACTATGTCCAGCTCGATCTCTCCGACACCGCCGCGCTCGCGCCCGCCATCGCCGCCATCCAGGCCCGGCACGGCGCCATCACCGGCCTCGTCCACGGTGCCGGTGTCCTCGCCGACCGGCTCGCCATGGAAAAGACCGAAGCGGAAGTCCGCAAGGTCTTCGGCCCCAAGGTCGACGGCCTCCTCGCCCTGCTCGGCACCCTCGACACCGGCCACCTCACCCATGTCGGGCTCTTCTCGTCTGCCTCTGCCCTGTTCGGGAATACCGGCCAGGCCGACTATGCCATGGCCAATGAATGCCTGAACCAGCTCGCCCGCCAACTCGCAGCGAACCTTCCCGCTACCCAGGTCAAATCCTTCAATTGGGGCCCATGGGATGGCGGCATGGTCGATGCTGGCCTCGCGGCACATTTCGCCCAGCAGGGCATCGCCCTCATCGGTCAGGCCGACGGTGCCCGCATCTTTGCCGACCAGTTACTGGACAGCCCGCATGACGTCGTGGAAATCCTCGTCGGCGACGAATGGAGCGGCGGATGACGCCGTTCGAGCCGATTGCCATTGTCGGCCAGGGCTGTGTCCTGCCCGGTGCCCTCACACTTGAGGCGCTCTGGCAGGCTGTCGCCGGGAATGAATGCCTCATCTCGCCGCCGCCGCCCGGCGCATTCGGGCTGACGGACGCTGAACAGGCCGCCTCGCGCTACGTCTCCGGTTTCGTCACGGGGTTCGATGGCGTGTTCGATCCGAAGCGGGTCAAGGTGAAGGGCATCGACGCGGCCCGGCTGGACCCTGTCTGCGCCTGGCCATTGCATGCCGCACTCGACGCCTGGAAAGCAGCGGGCAAGGTGGCCGCCTCACCCGACAGGCGCGGCGTGTTCTTGGCCAACCTCTCCTATCCCAGCCGGGCCAAGGCAGCCTACGCCGCTGATATCTGGACCCGGGGCACCTCGTCCCGCCCGCCGACCGACGCGCTCAATTCCGGCTACCCCGCCCACCTCCTCGCCGCCGCCATCGGCGCGACCGGGCCGGTGCTCTCCCTCGACGCCGCCTGTGCGTCCTCCCTCTACGCCCTCGAGATCGCCTGCCGAAAACTCCAGTCCCGCCAGATCGACGTGGCCCTTGTCGGCGCCGTCAACGCTGCCGACAACCTCATCCTCCATATCGGTTTCGAGGCCTTGCAGGCCCTCAGCCCGACCGGGCGGTCACGCCCCTTCATCCACGGCGCCGACGGCCTTGTGCCTGCCGAAGGCGCGGCGGCTGTCGTGCTCAAACGCCTGTGCGATGTCACACCGAAGGATACCGTCCACGGCGTCATCCGCGCGGTCGGCCTCTCCAATGACGGCCGGCGCAAGGGCCTTCTGGCGCCGGACAGCACGGGCCAGGCCGAAGCCATGCAACAGGCCTATGCCGCATCAGGCCTTGCCCCGGCGAGCGTCAACTTCCTCGAATGCCACGCCACCGGCACACCGGTGGGCGACAGCGTCGAGATTGCCGCCGCGACCAGCGTGTTCGGCACGGAGCGCGCCCTGACGATCGGGTCGCTGAAAGCCAATACCGGCCACCTCATCACCGTCGCCGGTCTCGCCAGCCTGCTGAAGCTGACACAGGCCATGGCGAACGAAACCCTGCCGCCCATGCCGCTCGACGGCGACCTGATCGATGCACTCGCCTCGCCCGCTCTCCGGCCCCTCGACGCACCTGCGCCGTGGACCCGTGGCAAGGGCCCGCGCCGCGCAGCGATCAGCAATTTCGGCTTTGGCGGCAACAATGCCCACCTCATCCTCGACCAGCACCAGCCCACCACCGGCGCTGTTCAGGTCGCCCTGCCCGAACCGGAAGCGCCGGAGGATATCGTGATCTGCGGCGTCGACCTGATGGCCGGCAGCGACCACGGCGAGCGCGACGTGCTGCGTCGGTTGATGAACCATCCCGTCACGCCCGCGAAAGCGCGCGAGACACTCGGCGTTGACCCGCGCCATGCGCGCACCCCGCCCAATGACCTGCTCCAGGCCGAAGCCCAGCAACTCGCCGTGCTCGCCGTCACGCGCGCTGCGCTGGCACCTGTCACGCGGCCGGCGCCGGAACGCTGCGGCGTCTTCGTCGGCATGGGCTGCGCAGCGGATTCCGCGCGCTGGCTGTTGCGCGAACGGGCCGCGAAAGCCTTCGGCCTGACGCCCGGCACCCCCGAACATGCCGAGGCCCAGTCCGGCATCGCCCCGCCCCTGCAGGCCGCCACCGTGCTCGGCGCAATGGCCAACATGACGGCCAACCGGATTACCTCTGCCGAGGATTTCCGTGGCCAGGGCTACGCCATTTCCGCGGAATCCAATTCCGGACTTGCCGCACTCGACGTCGCCTGTGCCGCATTGCGCGAAGGGCGGCTCGACATGGCCGTCGTCGCCGCAGCAGACTTTGCCACCGAGCCCGTTGCCACGGCCGCCCTGACGGAAATCGATCCCGCCTTCCGACCGGGTGATGCCGCGGCCGCCCTCGTCCTGAAACGCCGCACAGACGCCGAGGCCGCCGGCGATCGCATCTTGGGTGTCGTCGGCGCTGTCGCATGGAACGCAGGCGCGCTGCCCTGCCCGCTCTTGGCATCAGCCTATGGAACGGCCCCCGCCGCCGCCGCCCTGACCGAACTCGCCGCCAGCGCCCTGCTGATGGCGCGGGATCAGGTCATCACGCCTGACGGTGCCATTCCCAACCTGACAGGCGACCTGCCCCACCGCACGGTCGCCACCTATCCGTCCCCCCTGGCGAACACCGCCAGCGTCACGCTTGCCGCCGCCCCTGCTCCGCCCAGTCCGGACCCGCTCCGCCCACCGCCGCACCTCTACTGGGCCGCCGGCGCGACCCAGGCTTCCCTCGCGAAGAAACTCCGCAGCGGCAAACCGGGCGGCAAGGGCAGGTGCCGCATCGCGCTAATTGCCGGCCACGGGGACGCCCTGGCCCGGCTGACCGACACAGCCGCCAGGGCACTGGACGCTGGTCAGGCGCCAACGGGTCCGGGCGTATCCTATGGTGAAGGCGCGCCCGACGGCGAACTGGCGTTCGTGTTTACCGGGTCTGCCGCCGTCTATCCCCGCATGTCGCGCGGCCTGTTCATGGCATTCCCTGAAATCGGCAGGCAGCTGTCGGGCATGGCCCGTGCCACGGAAATGGCCGACCTTCTCACGCGCAGCCATCTCAGCGAATTTGAGCAACTCTGCGCCGGCACGCTGGTCAGCCAGGCCCACGCCATCCTGATGCGCGATATTCTGGGAGTGACACCCACCGCGGCCATTGGCCTGTCGCTCGGTGAGAGCAACGCCCTGTTTGCGTTCGGTTTCTGGAAAGATCCCGGCAAGCTGCTCGACGAGATCGAGGATGCGGCCATGTACGAACGCCACCTCGGCGGCGATTTCGAAACAGCGCAAGCCGCCTGGGGACCGAACGTGCCATCCGACTGGGCGAACTGGCACGTGCAGGCGCCGCTGGACAAGGTGCGCGCCGCCGTCGCCGACCATCCGAATGTCGAAATCACGATCATCTATTCGGACGAGGACTGCCTGATCGGCGGCCCGTCAGCGGCCTGCCGGGCGGTTGCCGATGCGCTCGGTCCACGCGCCGGCGCGGCAATGCACCAGCACCTCATCGTCCATGCCAAGGCGATGAAGCCGTTCGAGGACCAGTGGCGCAAGCTGCACACACGGCCCGTATCGCGCGTGCCCGGCATCCGCCTCTACGCCAATGCGATCAATGCCAGCTACACGCCTACGAAAGCGCGCGTCGCCGACATGCTGACCCGGCAGGCCGTCGATACGGTCGATTTCCCTCCAACCATCCGGCAAGCCTATGAAGACGGCGTCCGCACCTTCGTCGAACTCGGCCCCCGTGACACGCTGTCCCGCGCCATCCCCTCGATCCTCGGCGACAAGTCGCATGTCGCGGTCGCCACAGACCGGATCGAGGCCTCGGACCTTGGCCAGATCGCGCACCTCACGGCTGTCCTCTTTGCTGATGGCCGCCCCATAAACATTGCCGCGATTGCGGAGCGGCTTGACGCTGCCCGGGAGAATGGCTGGACAGGATCAGACCCCATGCCGCTCAACAAGCCCGCACACTATCCAACACCGGTCGTTCCGGCCGGCACGACCGCCAGCGCGCTGCCGCCTGCGCCGACACTGGCTGCGCCCTGCTACCCACATAGCGGTACACGCCCGGCCGTTGCCGCTGAAGCCGAAATGCCGGCGGCCTGTCCCACCAAATCGGTCGTTCCCAGAAAGGTCGTGTCCGGCACGCAGCCCCTGACCAGGCGCAATCCGCGCGGCCCCTCATGGAACCGGGAGCGTATCGAAGCATCGACCCGCGGGCGGATGTCGGACTTCTTCGGCGCCCCCTTTGCTGCCCAGGATGCATTTGACCGGCAGGTCCGCCTGCCCGCGCCGCCGCTCCTGCTGGTCGACCGGATCACGGGCATCGATGCCGACGCGGGCATCGAGAGCACCGGCGTGATCTGGACCGAGACGGACCTCACCGCCGATGACTGGCACGTCCGCAACGACCATGTGCGCCCCGGCCCGCTGATCGAATGCGGCCAGGCCGACCTCACCCTGATCGGCTGGATGGGCGCAGACCTCAAGAACCGGGATGAACGGGTCTACCGCCTGCTCGGCTGCGAAATCACCTTCCATGAGGGCGGCTTGCCCGGCCCCGGCGACACGCTGGGTTTCCAGATCGAGATCACCGGCCACGCGACCCTGGCAGGCGTGCGCATGTTCTTCTTCCAGTATGACTGCCGGGTTGGTGACCGGAAGGTGTTTTCGGTCCGCAACGGCCAGGCGGGCTTCTTCACGGACGAAGAACTCGCCACCGGCAAGGGCGTGATCTGGGATGCCACCACCCATGCCGCCCCCACCCCCTCACCCCACCCCTTCGACACGTCCCGCGCCTCCCTCAAGCGTGCCTTCCCCGCGCCTGATCTCGCCGCATTCCGCGCAGGCGATGCGCTGGCCTGTTTCGGCAAGGGCTTTGAGTTTTGCGCCGCCCATTCCCGCCCGGCCCACCTGCCGGACGGCCGTCTCGCCTTCTTCGACGAAATCACCGCTTTCGACCCCGCCGGGGGCCCCTGGGGGCGCGGCTACCTGAAGGCCCGTGCGCATGTCCCGACGGACGCCTGGTTCTATGACGGCCATTTCCACAAGGACCCCTGCATGCCCGGCACGCTGATGGCCGAAGCCGCCGTGCAGGCGCTGGAATTCTATGCCGCCGCCGTCGGCCTGACGATTGAACGCGACGGCTACGTGTTCGAACCCATGCCGGGAGAAACCGCTAAATTCGTCTGTCGCGGGCAGGTCATCCCCGACCGCGATCATGAAGTGACCTACGAAGTGTTCATCGACGATATCGTCGACGGTGAAAGCCCGGTTCTCTACGCCTCCCTGCTCGCGAAGTCGGATGGCAAGAAGGTGTTCCATTGCCCGCGCTTCGCGATACGCCTGCGCAAGCACTGGCCAGCGCCGTATACCAGCGACACGCCGCTCCGTGTCGGCCCAATGGGCGAAAGCCGGGGCGACCATGCCGCCCTGCTGAACTGTGCCGCCAGCGCCCCATCCGCTGCCTTCGGAGACCTCTACCTGCCCTTTGACACCGCCGGTCGCGCCCCCCGCCTGCCCCAGCCGCCCTACCACATGATGACCCGTGTCACCGACGTCTCGACCCGGCCCGGCGTGAAGGAAACAGGCGCTCGCGTCGTGGCGGAATACGACATACCCGGTGACGCTTGGTACTTCCGCGACAATCCGAACGGCGCGATGCCCTTCTCGGTCCTGTCCGAGATCGCCCTCCAGCCATGCGGCTGGCTCGCCAGTCATTGCGGCTTCGCGCTGGAAAGCGGCGAGCGGTTCCGCAACCTCGATGGCGACGGCGACGTGTTCATGGAAGTCGGCCCGGACGACGGTACGATTATCGTCGAAACAACACTGATTTCATTCTCGAAAGTCGGCCCGATGACGATCGTGGGCTTTGATCTCAAGTGCGTCCTTGCTGACGGCCGGCCGATCATGAACCTGAAGACTCAGTTCGGATTCTTTCCTGCTGCTGCGCTGGTCCGCCAGGCCGGTTTGCCGACAACTGACGCGCACCGGCATCTCCGTGATTTGCCGTCCAATGGTGTCCACAGCACCCGGCACGCCCTGACCGCCGGCGGTCAGTTGCGCATGATTGACGAGATCGACTATTTCGACGCGGACGGCGGCACCGAAGGACTCGGCCTCGCTCGTGGGCGCCAGACGGTTGATCCGCATGCCTGGTACTTCAAGGCACACTTCTTCCAGGATCCTGTCCAGCCCGGCTCGCTCGGCCTCGATGCGCTTGTCCAGCTCCTGTGCCATGCCGCACGCCTGAAGGGATGCGCAGACGGAATGACTGCTCCGCGTTTCGAAACCATCGCGGCGGCTGAACGGGTCAAATGGATGTATCGCGGGCAGGTGACACCCGACAAGCAGACGGTGACGACGGTGATGGAAATCGTGTCGATTACGCGCCAGGATTCCCGCACCATCATCACCGGGCGCGGCAGTCTCTGGTGTGACGGGTTGCGTATTTACGAGGCGAACCCGATCTCCGTCGCGCTGTCTGACGGCATCTAGGGCGCTGGCGTCCACGCGACGGCGACGACCAGTTCACCCATCGACAATATCTCGAGGGCGAAGGCGCTGTCGTCTATCGTGATCGTTCCGCGCCACGAACTGTCCGTCGCCAGTGTGGATATTGGCAAGCGGATGGTCCGGGGACCAAACCCGAAACCCTGCTGTGTCGCTTTCAGGACCGCTTCCTTGGCTGTCCACAGCCTGAAAAAGGCGCGCCGCGCCAAGCCGCCATCCTGCCCCGCCGCAGCAAGGAATGCCGCTGCCTCGTCGGGGGCGCAGATGGTCGACAGCATCGGGCGCCATTCCATGACGCGGTCGCGTTCGATATCGATCCCGACCCGCCCGGATTGCGCATACGCCGTGGCCGTCCAGTTCTCGCTGCGCGAGATTGATATTCCCGCGCCCGGCATGGAGGACAGATAGGGTGCGCCCTGGTCGGAATGCGCTAGCGAGACCGCTTCGGGACGAGTGCCGAGCAGGTCGCCGAACATTCGGTAAACGCTCGCAGCGGATGCCAGCCGCCGCCTGCGGACATCCGGGTCAACCAGCTTGTCGATGCGCGCCCGGTCCTGCTGCGGCAATCGGACACCTGCGTCGTCAGGACTGTTCGGCAGCATATCAGTGTCGCAAAGCGAGGCGGATAGCGAAGGGATCGAGAGCGGAACTGACATTATCCCGGCGGGGCGCGCGTCGTCGGTCAACATGCCACTCCCTCTGCCACCCTTGCTCAACTCCCGCACAATACCGGTCCAGGCACCAGCGGCAACCTGCGCCAAACATTTGAAACCGAACGCATTTCTGGCTTGGATCGCGCCGAATGCACCCCATCGGAAAGGGATTTCCCACCGTCCGCTGCAGGCACATCATTGCGCAAACGCAACAAATGGCGTGCTGCAGCATTGATTGGAGTGAACCGTCACCCGGCCGACGCTGCAAGATCATTTTGCTGCGCCGCAAAATAACCTGATTTCCCGGTGAAACGAAAGTTCCCGTGAGGTGTTTTGCCCATATCGTAGGCGGTTTGATGAACCCGGACGTCAGGGCGGTGTAAATTTGTTGCCTCACCGAAATCGACGCGCTTTGAAAACAGATGCCGAATTTGGCCAGAGGTTGCCTTGAAACTCACTGATCGCCCCCTGTTTGCACCATTGGCCGCCTTGGGCGCCGCTTCTGTCATCCTGATCGCAGGTGCGGTCTGGGCGTCGGTAAGCTCCGCACCGGAACCAGCCGCTGACACCGAAATCGCATCCGCCGAAACGGATGGCGACGTGCAAGCTGCAACCGCCAGTCCAGACGCGCCGTCTCCCGCACCGGCAGCGCCACCTGTCGCGCCCCTCGATTCCGTTGCTGCCCTCGAAGACGCGCCATCGGCAAAGGCCACCACAGCAACAGACGTGACTTCGGCGGTCACCCAGCCCCGCCCGGCCGGAAACTTCGATTTCGACCAGGTGATCAACAAGGCGCAGGCGCTGTCCGAGCATGAGTTCCAGGAATCGCCATCCGTTCCCGCCGCCGCCGGAGACCTGAACTACGACCAGTACCGCCGCATCGAGTTCAAGCGCGATTCCGCGCAATGGGCGGACGATACAACGGCGCCGTTCCGTGTCCACTACGACCCGCGCGGCTACCTCTTCGACGAGGATGTGAAGATCAGTCTCATCGACAATGGCGTCGCCAGCCCGCGTCCCTATGATCCCAAGGAATTTGCCTTCTTTGACCTTCCCTTGTCGCCAGAAGACCAGGCGGCAGTCGGATTTTCCGGTTTCCACGTCACGACACCCCTGAATTCGGCTGGCAAGTTCGACGACCTGATCAGCTTCAAGGGGGCAAGCTTTTTCCGCGCGCTGAGCGCCGGCACCGTCTATGGGGCGTCCGCCCGCGGCCTCGCGATCGCGACGGCCTCACCGAACGGCGAGGAGTTTCCGGCGTTCCGCGAATTCTGGCTGGTCAAGCCCGCTCCAGGCGCTGACTCCATGACCGTGTATGCATTGCTGAACGGGCCCAGCGTGACCGGCGCCTATCGCTTCGTGATCGCTCCCGGCGCGTCCACCTTGATCGATGTCGAAGCAGTGTTGTTCCCGCGGCGCCAGCTCGATGAAGTTGGTGTCGCACCGCTGACCTCGATGTATTATTTTTCGCCGCACAGTCTCAATCGGGGCAATCGCGACTACCGGGAAGCCGTCCACGATTCAGAAGGGCTGATGATCGAACTTCGCAATGGCGAATGGGTCTGGCGTCCGCTCGCCAATCCGAACCAGCTCGAGATATCCAGCTTTGCGACAGAACCCCCGCTCGGGTTCGGGTTGATCCAGCGCAAGCGCGGGTTCAGCGACTATGACGATCTCGAAGCCAGTTACGAGCGCCGCCCGAACGTGTGGGTTGCGCCAAAGGGCGACTGGGGGCCCGGTCGCCTCACGCTCGTGGAGATCCCCACGGCGAATGAGTACAATGACAATATCGTGGTGTCCTGGCGTCCCACGCAGCCCTGGGAAGCCGGCAAGCCGGTGCGGCTGGCCTATCAGATGACGTGGAGCCTGCCAGCGCCGGCAGTGCCGCCAGTCGCCCGCGTCAGCGCCACACGCGTCGGCATATCGCCGGCCAGCAAGCGCCCGATGTTCATCATTGATTTCGAGAGCGACAATCTCGACCTCCTGAAAGACGTCGTGCCGCAGATCTCGGCGTCTGCCGGAACGATCATCAGCCCTATCGTACGGCCCAATCCGCAAACCGGCGGCCTGCGGCTCAGCTTCGAACTGGAGACTCGGGACGGCAGCCTTTGCGAACTGCGTGCCCTGCTCGTCAGGGGAAATCACCCCGTCACCGAAACCTGGTTGTACCGGTGGAGAGCCTCATGATCGGCACACGCGCACGTCCTGCAGAATTCCCGCTTTCAATGCCCGACCAGGCGTTCAAGACGGCCGAAACGGTCAACCTGTCGGCACCGAAATCGCTGAAGTGGCGGAAGATATTCCTGCTCGTGGCATCGCTCGCACTGGCTGCCTGGGCGACCCGGGAAATGTACATGGTGCTCAACGTGTCGGGCGTCACGGTTCTCGAAAAGCTGTTGCTTGGCGTGTTCAGCCTGAACATTACGTGGATCGCCTACGCGTTTGTCAGCAGCACGATCGGGTTCGTCTCCGCCCTAGCGAACGTCCTGGCGCCGCGCCGGCGTCCATTGCTTGCCGACAATACCCTGATCACCGGCCGCACGGTCATTGTCTTCCCGATCTACAATGAGAGCGTTGAACGGGTATTTGCGACGGTTCAGGCAACAGCCGCATCGCTGGCGACCGCGCCCGGCCGGTTCGAATGCTTTGTCCTCAGCGACACGAATGATCCCGACATTGCGCTGCAGGAAGAAACCGCCTTCGAACTGTTGCGCGCAAGCGTCCCGGACGGCACCCTGGTTCACTATCGCCGGCGCACCATGAACCTTCATCGCAAGGCCGGGAACATCCGGGACTTCGTGACAAGGTGGGGCGGCCGGTACGACTACATGATCGTGTTTGACGCCGACAGCTTCATGAACCGCGAGACGATTCTCGAGCTGGCCCGCCGGATGGATGCGGCCCCTTCGACGGGTCTGATCCAGACAATCCCGCAACTGGTCGGCGGCAAGACGCTGTTCGCCCGCAGCCAGCAATTTGCAGCGGCCCTCTATGGCCCCGTTCTCGGCAGCGGCCTGGCCTGGTGGGCGCAGAACGAAGGCAACTTCTGGGGCCACAACGCGATCATCCGTATTTCCGCCCTGGCCGGTTCGGCAGGCTTGCCCGAGATCCCGGGCCGCGCGCCGTTCGGCGGGTCGATCCTCAGCCATGACTTCGTCGAGGCGGCGCTTCTCCGCCGCGCAGGCTGGAATGTGCAGATCGCGCCCGAAATGTCAGGGTCCTACGAACAAGGCCCGCCATCGATCATCGACCTCTCCGTCCGCGACCGCAGATGGTGCCAGGGCAACATGCAGCACATGGCGGTCCTGCTGCGCACGCGCGGCCTGACCTGGACCAGCCGCATGCACCTGTGCATCGGCATATTCTCGTATCTCGCATCGCCGCTCTGGCTGCTGTTCATCTGCGTGGGGATGCTGCTGTCCCTTCAGAACATGTTCCTGACGCCGGCCTATTTCGGCGAGACAGCCGCCCTCTTCCCGTCATGGCCCGTGATCGACTCCGAACGGTCATACAAGCTGTTCATGGTCACCATGGCGATCTTGTTCGCCCCCAAGCTCTACGGCCTGATCTACGGCCTCGTGGCACCGCAGTGGCGGGCCAGCGTCGGCCCGGCGAAAGTGGTTCTTGGCGTGCTCGCTGAAACCCTGCTTTCGGTGCTTCTGGCGCCAGTTCTGATGGTCGAGCAGACGACTGCCGTCTATCGCGTCTTCCGCGGCAAGGACGGTGGATGGAACCCGCAGGAGCGCGAAGCAAACGGCTACAGCGTGCGGGACACGTTTCGGCACCATGCCCCGGCAATCATTCTGGGCGTGCTGCTGACGGTTTCAGCGTTCGCCATCTCGCC
Source organism: Hyphomonas johnsonii MHS-2 (assembly GCF_000685275.1). Lineage (GTDB taxonomy): Bacteria > Pseudomonadota > Alphaproteobacteria > Caulobacterales > Hyphomonadaceae > Hyphomonas > Hyphomonas johnsonii. The sequence continues at coordinate 612,705 of NZ_ARYK01000001.1, read as the reverse complement.
CGTGTTCGCCGCTTGGCTGGCACCAGCGACCATCGGCATGATCCTCGCAGCCAGCCTTTCACACTGGACCGGAAAGCCGCGCAGTGGCGAACTCGCCAGGCAACTGAACCTGCTCGAATGCCCGGAAGAGGTGTCCCCACCTGCGTCCTTCCTGCAATCCATCGCGGAACGTCCGTCCTATCGCGCCCTGACCCCGCCAAGCTTCTCGCACCTGCTGAAGGACCGGACGCTGCGCGCCCGCCGCCTCAACATTGTCGATCCGTACTGGCCACTGAAGGGCAGCGATGTTCACACGCCGCTGGCGCTGGCACGGGCCCGTGCCGATCGCCTGTCGAGCATCGAGGAATACGAGATCGCCCTGCGCCCGCCCGAAAAGCTGGCACTGCTCAATTCGCCAAGAGACCTAGACGCCGTGCTCGAACAGTTCACCGCACGCGACCTGCACTATTCGACAGGCACGACGTAGCAGCCACTCTGCCTAGAGCAGTGGCTGCTTCTCGACCGACATCGCCGCCAGCATTTCCTTGTATTCGGTCTCTACCCGAGGATCCGGTTGGCCCTTGATCAGGCTGACGAGCACGGCCGCCACGAAACTGAACACAAAGCCCGGTACGATCGCATAGATCGTGTCCGCCAGCGGCTGGCCACCGATGCTGATCGGCGCATAGAGCCAGACGAGCACGGTCACCGCGCCGGTAATCATGCCGGCCAGTGCGCCATTGCGCGTAATGCCTCGCCAGAACAGGCTGAGCAGGATGATCGGACCAAATGCGGCACCGAACCCGGCCCAGGCATAGCTGACCAGCGACAGGATACTGCTCGACCGGTCGAACGCCAGGAAGATGGCAACCAGTGACACGACCAGAACGGACAGACGACCGATCAGGACGAGTTCCTTCTGGCTGGCCTCCTTGCGCAGGAATGTCTTGTAGAAGTCTTCGGTCAGCGAACTCGACGACACCAGCAATTGCGACGAAATCGTACTCATGATGGCGGCAAGAATCGCCGCCAGCAGGAAGCCCGTCACAAGCGGATGGAACAGCACCTGCGAGAACAGGATGAAGATGGTTTCCGGATCAGTCAGCTGGCTGTTCAGGTTGTTTTCATTGACGTAAGCCACGCCCGCGACACCGACCGAGACGGCGCCGATCACCGTCACCAGCATCCAGCCCATCCCGATATACCGCGCAGTGGCAATGTCCTTGAGGGTCCGGATCGCCATGAAGCGAACGATGATATGCGGCTGGCCGAAATAGCCGAGGCCCCAGCTCGCAGCGGAAATGATGCCGATCACGGACAGGCCCTGGAACCAGTTGAAGAAGTTCTCACGGCTGGGTGCATCCGGCACGCTGGCTGGCGGTGAGGCAAGGACTTCCGCATGCGTTGCGTCGAATCCTCCGACTGCGCTGATGGCCACCACAGGCACCAGAACGAGCGCGACGAACATGATGCAGCCCTGCACGAAGTCGGTCAGGCTGACCGCCAGGAAGCCCCCGAACAGCGTATAGGCCACGACAACGCCAGCGGTGAGGAACAGGCCAAGCGTGTAGTCGAGCCCGAAGGATGCTTCGAACAGCTTGCCACCGGCGACGACACCCGATGACGTGTAGAGCGTGAAGAAGATCACGATCACGATGGACGACAAGACACGCAGCATGTGCGAGCGGTCCTTGAACCGCTTCTCGAAAAAGTCGGGAATGGTGATCGCGTCCTCGGCCAGTTCAGTATAAACGCGCAGCCGCGGTGCAACGAGGCGGTAGTTGAAATAGGCCCCGATCACCAGGCCGACCGCGATCCATGCCGCGCTGTACCCGAACACGAAGACGGCCCCCGGCAGCCCCATCAACATCCAGCCGCTCATGTCCGATGCCCCGGCAGACAATGCGCCGACAGCAGGATGCAGCTGGCGCCCTCCAAGCATGTACTCGGACACATCGCTGGTTGATTTGCGGTAGGCGTAAAACCCGATCAGCATCATCAGGACGAAATAGGCGCCAAGCGAAACAATGGCTGCAGTATTCATTGTGAACCTTCTTCTTTGTCGTCTTTGTGTGTGATTTGCCGATACTGGTGCCAGAAGCTGCCGGAAACGCCTAACGCAGTTCCACCGCCCGGTCATACGCAGCGCGCGTTGTACGACGCATCAACTCCGTCAGCGTGCCGTCACCGTTCAGGGCATCCAGGCCGGCCTGGGTCGTGCCATTCTTGCTGGTGACGGAATTGCGCAGTGTCTCGACGCTCTCGTCGGATCGCCGGGCCATCTCCACAGCACCGGCCATTGTGTCGAGCACCAGTGCCCGTGCCTGTGCAGTCGTGAAGCCGAGCGCCTCGGCGGCCTCGATATACGTCCGGGCGATCTCGAACACGTATCCGGGTCCGCTTCCTGCAACGGCCGTCACGCGGTCCAGCGCGTCTTCCTCGTCGACCCAGACAGTCGTACCGGCCTGCTGCATCAGGCTTTCCACACCACTGCGCTGCGCTGGCGTGCATTTCGGCCCGGCAAACAGACCGCTGACGCCTTGCCCAATGGATGCCGGGAGATTCGGCATGATCCTGATCACGGACACGTCGCCAAGGGCTGACTGGAGCCGCGCGACCGAACATCCGGCGGCAATCGAGCCAACACACCCGGTGGCACCGAGATATTGTTCATACCCCGGAAGCACCGCATCAATCAGTTGCGGCTTCACTGCGACGATCACGAGGTCGAAAAGCTCGCTCCCAAGCTCTTCCCGGTCGCGAAACAGGCGGACATCATCCGGCAGGTCCTGCGCCATCGGGTCAACGACAGTGAAGGACCATTCCGGGGATTTTACCCAACGGCCCAACAGGGCACCGCCCATTTTTCCACATCCGATCAGAAGTGCCTTCATTGCGCCTGCTCATTGTTATTCGGGGCATCGAGCCCACTGGAATCGCTCACGAGGTGCCTACCTAACGCTTTTTGCTTTGTGTTCAAATCTTAATCACAGGCATTGTTCCGCCGAAGAACCTAAGATTCATTGCGTTTCCGGGGCATCCTTTCCCCTATCAAGCGCAATATTGGCGGCAAAGACCTCACTGTCATGATTTTGATGTTTTGTGGTGGAATGAGTTGTCTGGGGTCCGAAATGCTCCTAACTCGGGATCAAAGCCCTATGGAGCACACCTTTGACACAGACAAAACGCATCGTTGTAAAAGTCGGATCAAGCCTGTTGGCAAATCCAGACCTTCTGACGCCGCGCTGGGCGTTCATCCAACGGCTCCTTGAAGACCTCGCGGTGCTCCGTGCGGACGGTTACGAGGTGGTCCTGACTTCGTCAGGCGCCGTCGCGCTCGGCATGAACATGCTAAACGTCTCGCCGGAAACCGCCGGTTTGCGTGACAAGCAGGCAGCGGCCGCTTGCGGCATGCCGATTCTCCTGAACGCCTACAAACAGGTCGCGCACGAGTTCAACTTCGATATTGCGCAAGTCCTCGTCACGCGGGGCGATCTCGAAGAACGCCGCCGGTTCCTGAACACGAAGAACACGGTTCACAGGTTGTTGAGTGGTGACGTCATGCCAATCGTCAACGAAAACGACACGATCACGACCGAAGAAATCCGAGTCGGCGACAATGACCGGCTCGCGGCCAGGATCGCCCAGATGATCCAGGCCCAGCACCTTGTGATCCTGACAAGCGTTGACGGCCTCTACGATCGGGACCCTTCGGAAGAAGGCGCCGTCCTGGTCGAGGAACTCGAAGACGTGTCTGAATACCTGGCCGTCACCGATGGCACCAGCGCGCTCGGCAGTGGCGGCATGCTGACAAAGATGCAAGCAGCAAACATGGCCCAGCACGCCGGCTGCACTACTCTCATCGCCAATGGCGAGGCGGACAATCCGGTGACGTCACTGCTCGCGGGCAAGCGGCGCCATACCAGGTGCATCGCGAATACCGAGCCTGCATCTGCCTGGGCCGCCTGGCTCACCGACAGGCTGCAGGTCGCGGGCAGCATCGTGATCGACCAGGCCGCCGCTGATGCGTTGCAGCCGGGTGTTCGCGGTGTCGAGCGTAACGATGTGCGGTCCATCCACGGCCCCTATATCAAGAGCGACGTGATCCACATTTTTGACGAAGCTGGCGTCGAACGCGCACGTGGCCTGTCGAATTTCTCCTCGGAAGAAACCATGTTGCTGGCTCGCAATCCGGATGCCCTGGCCACGAAGCTGCTCGGCTATCACACGCGCGCCACACTGGTCAGCCGCGACAATCTGGTGATCCTGGACGAGCGTCACCTGCAATGGGACAGCCCACCGGAAGATGAAATGGATATTGTTTCACCCTAGCTGGTTCAGTCCGATCTGTCGGCACGCGACAGGTCTCCCACATCAAGGATCGGTGCAGCATCGAATCCGTCCGCGTTCATCATGTTCGCAATTCTTTGCACAGATGAAACGAGCAGGGTTTTTTCCCAATCGTGCAAGGCATTGAACGCCTCGACAAAGCTCTTCTGGAGCGGTTCGGGTGCGTCCGCCAAACGAGCGCTGCCCTTGGCCGAAATGACGACGTCAATCACCCGTTTGTCGGTTTCGCTTCTTTGCCGGGTGACCAGGCCTGCCCGCGACAGCCGATCCACGATCGACGTGATCGTGCCCTGGGACAGGCTCACCGCGCGCGCGATTTCGGACGGTTTTTCACGTCCCCGTCGGGCCAATGCCTGCAACACCAGCAATTGCGGTGCGGTCAATCCAGTCTCCTTGGACAGCCGTCTGGAATAGAGGTCGATCGCCTGAGTTATCTGGCGAAGCGATTTCAGCAAGTCATTGTGGTCGGTCATCGCCGGGACTCGTAGTTCGCCGGCCGCGCAATCGCAAGCGTCTAATCAGCCGGCGGCAACAGGGCGCGGACGCTTCGCTGGATGGCGGCGGTCGCGTCGCTTTCGCTCAGCGCCTGGTCCTGGCGCAAGCGCCTCCAGGTCTGGAATCCGGTCAGCATCTCCAACGCGGAGAACAGAATCCTGTCCTCGACGATCACTGCAGGAAGGACGCCCTGCAAGCCAGCCCGCTCCATGATGATAAACCGCTTGTGGTCATCCATCAGGAATTCCGACTGAAAACGGCGAAGATCCGACGCAATTTTCAGGGGCATGACATATTCATAGATATGGGACCTGCGCAGGATGAGTTCTTCCACCTTGCCGCGCCAGTTCGTCGACTCGAACGGGGTCATCACCATCGGCAGGATTTCTGCCTCCAGCTTGTGGGATATTTCACGGTACAGACTATCCATGTCCTCGAAATGCCGAAACACAGTGCGAAGGCCCACGCCCGCTCGGGCCGCAACAGACATCGCGCTCGGATCGAATTCGCCATCACGGACGAGATCGAACAGGGCCTCGACGATCTGGGCTCGGCTGCGCTTGCCGCGAAGGCGGCGCCCATCCAGCGTGTTGTCCAGTTCGTCCGTCATGCATCTTACCTTTGTCGGATACTAGGCGTTACAGAGTGTGCGCCACTGGATCAATCAGAAGCAGCAGTCACAACCGCTCGCAGCCTGCCTCAATCAAGCGCTCCGTCAGCAGGTCCACCGCCCAACGCCTTGAACAGCGACACGACGTTTAGCGCGCGGTCCAATTCGGCTGCAATCAGGTTCTGGCGCGACTGATAATCGTTGCGCTGGGCATCCAGCACGGAGAAATAATCGTCGATTCCGACCCGAAAGCGTTCCTGCGACAGGTTCAGCGTCACCGATGTATCCTCGACCAGTCGGCGCAGGGCATCAATCCGGTCATCCACCGTCTGGGCAACCGCCAGCGCGTCAGCCGTCTCACGGAAAGCCGCCTGGATCGACTGCTCATACTGGGCCAGCGCCAGGTCGCGACTGGCCTTGGATACGCCAAGATTTGCCTTGCGTCTGCCGCCATCGAAAATTGGCAGCGATATTTGCGGACCAACACTCCACGCGCCGCCACCGTCGAACAAGTCGTCGAGCCCCGTGCTGCTATAGCCGGCGCTGCCGGTCAGCGAGATCGTCGGGAAATAGGCGGCACGCGCCGCCCCGATATTGGCATTGGCAGCGAGCAATTGCCGCTCAGCGGCCAGAACGTCGGGACGGTTCAACAGGATGTCCGACGACACGTCGACTGCCAGCCTGTCCTTGATCGGCGACGGGCTCAGCACGGCCTGCTCCGCCACATCTGCCGGCAGGTTCGCCCCGACGACCAGACGCAGGGCATTGACGTCCTGACGCACCAGTCCAGTAAACTGAGCCACCTGCGCCTTTGCCGTCTCGACGCTGGCGGACGCCCGGCGCACATCGATCTCTGTTACAACACCGGAATCAAACAATTCCCGCGTCAACGCCAGCGACTTGCCCTGGCTCTCCACCGTATCCTGCGCCAAACGCAGGCGCTCCCGGTCGGCCGCAAGGGTCAGCCACGCCTTTGCCACAGACGAGACCAACGAAATCTTCACGCTGCGCTCGCCCTCAACAGTCGACAAATAGGTCTGCAGCGCCGCCTCGTTCAGGCTTGCCACCCGCCCGAACAGATCCAGTTCATACGCCGTCACGCCCAATTGTGCCCGTGCGCTGTCCGTCAGCGAGGCAGCAGCCGCGTCACCGTCGAACGTGCCGGTCTCTGTCGCCGCTCCGGTTGCAGACAGCGTCGGCAGGCGCGCAGCGCGCGTTATTCCGTATTGCGCTTCTGCGATCGCGATCCGCGCGGTCGCAGACCGCAGGTCCCTGTTATTCTCGAGCGCCAGTGCAATCAGGTGCTCAAGATCCTTTGACTCGACAAGCTGCTGCCAGCCCAGCACTCCGGCAGCGCTGGAGTCTGCCTCGGAGACAGGCAGCGCGCTCGGCACGGGGGCCGCGACACGTTCATAATCCGGCGCGAGATTGACACATCCTGCCAGGGCCACAGACACCATCAGGGGGGCGAAGCGAATTGCGTTGGTCATCATACGGCTCCATCAATATGCTGTGGCGTCTTTGGCGTGCGGGTCGTCAATGTACGCACGACGACATAGAACAGAGGTGCCGCAAAAAGGCCGATCAGTGTGACGGCAATCATCCCGCCCAGCACTGTCGTCCCCAGCGCGGCGCGCGAGGCTGCCCCGGCGCCCGAACTGAACACCAGCGGCGAGATACCAAATCCGAAGGCCAGCGAGGTCATCAGGATCGGGCGGAAACGCATCCGCACGGCTTCCATCGTCGCCTCGACCAGTTCCTTGCCTTGCTCTTCCAGGGTGCGGGCGAACTCGACGATCAGGATCGCGTTCTTCGACGCAAGACCAACCGTGGTCAGCAGGCCCACCTGGAAGTAAACATCATTGTCAAACCCACCGAGATGCGCCCCGATCACAGCGCCGAAAACGCCAACCGGTGCGACCAGCAAAACCGCGATCGGCACGGTCCAGCTCTCATAAAGGGCGGCAAGGCAAAGGAAGATGAACAGGCCGGACAATGCATACAGCAGTGCTGACTGGTTGCCGGAACTGCGCTCCTGCGCGCTGATGCCCGTCCATTCCAGGCTGGCGCCCTTCGGCAGGCGCGAGACCAGTTCTTCCATCTTGTCCATCGCCACGCCCGAGCTTTCGCCCGGCGCCGGCTGGCCCTGTATATTGAGTGCCGGTGAACCATTGTACCGCTGCAAGAGGGACGCGCCGTAATTCCATTCAGATGACACGATTTCCGACATAGGTGTCATCTCGCCGGTCGCGGTCCGGATACGCCAATCTCCAATGTCGTCCGGCTGCATCCTGAATGGGGCGTCGCCCTGTACGTAGACCCGCTTGATCCGTCCACGGTCTATAAAGTCGTTCACATAGGTTCCGCCCAAACCGACAGACAACAGGCTTGTCGCGTCGGCCAGGTTGATGCCCAGCGCCTGCGCCTTCTGGTAATCCAGGTTCAGCTTGAATTGCGGGCTGTCTTCCTGCCCGTTGGGGCGCACACTGGTCAGGCCGGGCTCCTGCGCCGCCATGCCAAGCAACTGGTTGCGCGCATTGACCAGGGCCTCGTGGCCAATGCCGCCCGTGTCCTTCAGGTAAAGGTCGAAACCGCTGGCATTGCCCAGCTCCCGGATCGGGGGCGGAATGACCGCAAACACCGAAGCATCCGTCCTTTGACTGAACGCGCCCGAAGCGCGCCCGGCAATCGCCGACGACGCCTGCGCCTTGCCGGTCCGTTCGGACCAGTCCTTCAATGGGGTAAAAGAAATGCCGACGTTCTGGCCCGCTCCGGCAAAGCCAAAGCCTGCAATCGCCATCACGCCCTCAACATTGTCCGTCTCGTTTTGACGATAGTGCAATGAAACCGCATCCATCACCTCGGTCGTCCGTTGCAGGGTGGCGCCGGTCGGCAACTGGACGATCGTCATCACAGCCCCCTGGTCTTCGTCTGGCAGGAACGAGGTTGGCAGGCTGCGGAAACCCAGTCCCAGCAACACAAGCATTCCCGTCGCCACGCCCACGAAAATCCAGCGCCGACGCAGCACCCTTGACACGATCGCTTCATAGCCATCGCGCAGCCGCGAAAACCCGGTCTCGAACAAGGCGCCACCGCGGGCAGCGAGATTCTTTTTGCCGGACACGTCATGCCCGTTCGCTTTCAGCAGCGTCGCGCACAATGCGGGCGACAGGATGATTGCGACTGACACGGATAACGCCATGGCTGTCACAATTGTCACCGAGAACTGGCGATAGATCACGCCCGCAGAGCCCGGGAAAAATGCCATCGGAATGAACACGGCCGAAAGCACAACCGCGATCCCCACCAGCGCGCCGGTAATCTGCTCCATCGACTTGCGCGTCGCATCGCGTGGCGACAGGCCCTCTTCGGCCATCACCCGCTCGACGTTCTCCACGACCACAATGGCATCATCGACCAGCAGGCCGATCGCCAGAACCATGGCGAACATGGTCAGCGTGTTGATGGAATAGCCAAACATCAGAAGAACCGCGAACGTGCCCAGAAGGACGACCGGCACAGCAATCATCGGGATGAAGCTCGCCCGGAAGCTTTGCAGGAACACGAGGATCACAAGGAAAACCAGGAACACGGCTTCGATCAGCGTCTTCTGGACTTCGTGTATGGACGTGCTGATGAAGGGCGTCGTGTCAAACGGGTACACAGCTGCCATATCGTCAGGAAACTGTTCCGACAGCGTGCCCATGGCCGCGCGCACGCCTTCTGCCGTTTGCAGGGCATTCGCACCGGATGCCAGCGAGACGGCCATGCCGGCGGCGGGCTGGCCATTATACTTGGCGACCGTCGAATAATTCTCGGCCCCCATCTCTACCCGCGCGACATCGCCCAGGCGTACCGATGCGCCATCACTCGTCGTCAGGATCAGCAGGTCGCGGAACTGGTCCGGCGTCGACAGCAGCGTTTGCAGCGATATGGTCGCCGTGATGTCCTGTCCCTCGATGGCCGGGCTGCCGCCCAACGCACCCGTGGAAACCTGTGCGTTCTGGGCCCGGATTGCGGCGATCACATCACTCGGCACCAGGCGATACTGGTTCAGTTTGCCCGGATCGAGCCATATCCGCATCGCATAGGCAGAGCCGAACAGTTGCACGCTGCCCACACCATCCACACGACTCAGCACGTCTGTCACGTTTGAACGCGCATAGTCGCCAAGGTCGGTCTGATCGAACGTGCCGTCCGGCGAAATCAGCGCCACCACCATCAGGAAGCCGGACGAAGCCTTGCTTACAGTCACGCCCTGACGCTGCACCTGCTCGGGCAGCAGCGGGGTCGCCAGCGCCAGCTTGTTCTGCACTTGCACCTGCGCGATGTCTGGATCGGTGCCTGTTTCGAACGTCAGAGTGATTGAGGCCCTGCCCTGCGAACTCGACGAAGACGCGATGTAATCAAGGCCATCAAGCCCGGTCATCTGCTGCTCGATCACCTGCGTGACCGTGTCTTCCACCGCCTTGGCCGACGCCCCCGGATACACAGCGTTGATCGACACCGTGGTTGGCGCAATGTCAGGGTACTGGGCGACCGGCAGGGTCCTCAGCGCGATTCCGCCTGCGATCATGACAATGATCGCCAGCACCCATGCAAAAATGGGCCGGTCGATAAAGAAATTAGCCATGGAAGATGCGCCCGGTTGGATTAGTGTTTGCTAGCTGTCGCCGACGCGCCAGCCGGTTGGGTCGATGCCGTCATCGGTGGCACCATGCTCACTGGCGCGCCGGGGCGCACCTTCTGCAGGCCGCCAATAATCAGCTTGTCGCCATCTTCCAGCCCGTCCGACACGATCCAGTCATTGCCGCTGGCTTCGATGATGGTGAGGTTGCGCACTTCGGCTGTGCCGTCCTCGCCCACCACCATCACGGTCGGGTCGCCTTTCACGGTGCGTGTCACCGCACGCTGCGGCACCAGGAAAACATTGTCATAGGTCCCGGCACTGAAACTGGCATTCACATACATGCCCGGCAGCAGGAACCCGTCAGGGTTAGGCACCACAGCGCGGATGATCACCGACCCGGCGCTCTCGTCGACACTGACTTCGCTGAATTCCAGCCGGCCCGGCTCGGAATAGGTGCTGCCATCTTCCAGCGCGATCGTCACGGCCACGCTCTCGCCGTCGCTGGACTTGATCCGACCCGCGGCAATATCACGTTTCCAGCCAAGGATTTTCGAGCTGCCCGCCGTCAGGTCCAGGTAGATAGGATCCAGTTGCAGCACCATGGCCAACGGCGTCGCCTGGTTCTGGGTCACCAGCGCACCGGGCGTCACGGACGACCGGCCGATCTGGCCATCAATCGGCGACGTCACCTTGGTACGGGCCAGATCGATATTGGCCCGCTGAAGCGCCGCCTTCTGTATCGCCACGTCGGCTTCGGCCTGCTTCTGCGCCGCAACAGCCTGGTCAAGGTTTTCCCGGCTCACTGCATTGATCTCTGCCAGGCGTTCAAAGCGGCTAGCCGTCTGGCGTGCAGATTCTGCTGTCGCCTCGGCCCGCTGAACCGCCGCCCGCGCACTGTTCACGGCCGCGGCATATTCTGCTGCGTCGATCTGATAGAGCGGCTGCCCCTGCTTGACCTGCTCACCTTCGGTGAACAGGCGCGACTGGATGAGTCCGGTCACCTGCGGGCGAATTTCCGCCTCGCGGAATGCCCGGGCCCGGCCCGGCAACTCGCGCTTGCTTTCAATATTTGTTTTGTACACCACCTGCACGTCAACTGCCGCAGCTGCGGGCGCCTCGACGGCGGCCGGAGCCTCCGGCTGACCGCACGCGGCCGCCGCGCCGATAAGGACCGCTGCGGTCAAAACCTTGAAAGTATTGATAATTATTGGCATTAAGCGCACCTTGATCAAAAATGTATAGGTGTTTGGGGGACAGAAGAGTTAGAATGAACGTTCGAAGTAATGCTGCGGCGCACCATTTCAAGCCCCGCGCGCACAAATTATCCGGGAAACAGCACTGTGGATTGTAAGCATTCTCCGCGTCAGGCGGCTCGCCGCGAACAAATTCTGGATGCCGCGGCAAAATGCTTTGTAGAACAAGGCTTTCATGGCGCCGGCATGGCCCGGATTGCGGAACTGGCGCATATGAGCGCAGGCCATATCTATCACTATTTCGAAAGCAAGGACGCCATCATCGCCGCCATCGTCGCGCGCGAATGCGCCATGCAAGCGGAAGGGTTCGCCAACTTCGAAGCCATTCCGAGTGAGGAATTGCTCCAGGCGCTCGTGGAAAAGGCCGGAGAAGGCGTCGAGATGAACACGGACCCGTTTCAATCCGTCCTCAACCTCGAAATTGCCGCCGAGGCCCAGCGGAATCCTGCGATCGCCGAGATGTTGAGGGCGCACGACACGAAAGTCCGCAGTATTTTCGCCGCGCTCCTGACGACGAAACTCGGTCTCAAGGACGCCGAAGGCCGTGTGGAGCTGCTGTTCACGATTTTTGGTGGCCTGCCAATCCGTATCCTTCGTAACCCCGGCCTCGACCGGGATTCGCTGACCGCGTTCCTCAGAAAGGCGATCCGCTCTGTGCTCAGGGACTAGGCCCGGTTTGAGACCGGGCGAATTTGTGGCATAGTCCTGTCCTGCTGCAACAAGGACAGCGCAATGCGAAACCACCAGTCTGTGGAACCCGGAAAGTCCGGCTCACCGCGCCGCTTGTTCCGCATATTGGCCTTGTTTGCACTGATGTTTCCTCTGACTTTCACCGTACAGGTCGCATCGGCGAACGAGCGGCAAGTCATCCCGTTCGAAATGACGGACGAAGGTCATCTTCTTGTTTCGCTGACGATCAACGGACGCAGCGGCATCGACGGTGTCATTGATACAGCCGCCACCTATGCGATGATTGACGTCGCCACGGCCCGCTCGGCTGGCGTGGCGGAACCGGACGCCGAGTCAGTGAACGTCCTCGGTGTATCCGGGCCCCAGATATACCCCGTTGTCTATATCAACAGCATGGCTACCGGAAACACCGGTATTGGCGACGTTCCTGCGGCGCTCAACAATAGACCCGACATTCCTGGGGCTCACAATATTCTTCCCGCGGGCGCGTTTGACGGCGACGTGATCGACTTTGATTTCGATGAGCAGCGCGTTCTCATTTATGACGGGCGCCCCGATTCGAGCACGACCCGGGTCTCGACACGGGTGCCAATCGAGGAAATTTCAGGACTCTGGTTTGCCGAGGTCAAACTGAACGGAAAGAAGGGCCTCGCACTGATCGATACTGGTTCCAGCATTACTTACGTAAACTCGCGGTTCGCAAACGACGCCGGCATGCGCACCAATGTCGAAAAGACACAAACCCTCCTAGGTGCGACAGGCGGCGGCGTTGCTGTCCGCGTCGCGACCGCCCGCCTGTTCACGGCCGGGCGTCACCGCATCCCGGGCCTTGACCTGCTCGTGGCCGATCCGGCGCTGTTTTCTCACCTGGGCCGCAGCGAACAACCCACCATGGTTCTGGGCCTGGACTATCTCTCGGCATTTCGGGTGCAGATCGACAGGCGCCGGAAATATCTTGTCCTGAGCGTGCCCACCACCCGGCCTCGCGAGACAATCGTTCGTACCATGCAGACGGGGTCGCACATCAATCGGGACTGACAGTTCATCGAACGCCAGACGCGCCGGCTTCGGCCTCGCGCATCACGTGCAGGCATTTTCCGCGAGATTCCTAAACGCACAAGCGGCCGCCTGAGAGCCCGAGCGTTAAACTCGCGCCCACTACGTCACATCGTGAGGAGTCATCTTGTGCTCTTCATCAGGGCCATCAGGCCACTGACTTTCGAGCGTTTCCCGGCACTCATTGTAACGTTTTTCAATGAGTTCAATATCCTGCGGATGCGTCCATATGAAGAAATCCTCATTCTGGATGCCGTTCGCCACGAGCCGTCCCACGCGTTCAGGGCGCATTCCAAATGCAGTCAACGCCTTCTGGTTGCGCTCGTCCCCTTCATATGCACCCCCGAATTCAGCAGGCCGATTGCGACCCGCATCCCAAATGCCGGTATTAATGATGCCGGGGCAGAGAACGCTGAATTTGACCTTGTCCCCATATTCAGTACGGAAGGCATCAGCCAGCCCGAGCACCGCGTGCTTGCAAGCAACGTAAGGGGCAACCCCGGCCGTCGGCGCACCGATTGAATGATGGGAACCTGTGTTTACGATATGAGCGTCGCCGCCCTGTTCGATGAAACGTCGGGTAAACTCTCGCATACCGTTGAACACGCCAACGACGTTGACCTCCAACTGCCAGCGGAAATCAGCATCGCTGACGCTCAAGGCCGGCCCCGGAGCAACCACACCAGCATTATTGCAGAGGACATCCACTCTACCGAGCGTCTCCCAAGCATAATCTGCGAGCCTTCCGACTTCCTCGCTGTTGCGCACGTCAACTCTAAAGAAACCAGACTTCACACGTCTCTCCGCCACCTCCTCGGCGGTCGCTTTCGCCTTCGTCTCCTCGATATCCGCCGCAACAACATTGGCGCCGGCGTCAGCTAGCGCAAGTGCAATGCCACGGCCAATACCGCCCCCGGCGCCGGTTACCACGGCATTTTTGCCTGACAGGTCCATGAATAATCTCCCTAGTGTAAGATACCGCCATCGACGTCGAACTCGCTCGCCGTGACGTAGGACGCTTCTTCTGAAAGCAGAAACGCAATCATATTTGCGACTTCACGCGCTTCTCCGAGGCGCCCTTGCGGAATCATTTGCGCGATGCCGGCGCTTGTATCGCCGCCGCTGCGAGACAGTGGTGTATCGATGACGCCTGGACACACTGTGTTGATGCGGATCGGATGGTTAGCATAGTCGACCGCCGCGGTCCGCGTTAATCCGACCACAGCATACTTTGAAGCAGTGTAGTGAGCGTGCCCCCGCAGCGCGTGTCGCGCAAACATCGAAGCGACATTCACAATTGCACCGCCACCTGCGGCGATGATCGCCGGGATCTCATATTTCAGTCCGTAGAAAACCCCATTGAGGTTGACGTCAAGAACACGTTTCCAGTCTTCCAATGCCTGTTCTGCCAGGGGTTTTTCCGGACCGCCGATGCCGGCATTATTTACCGCCAGATGCAGCCCTCCGAAGCGCTCGACAGCCATTGAGACCATCGCATCCACTTGCTTCGCTTCAGACACATCCGTGTGACACCCAACAGCCGTGCCGCCCGACGCCACAATTGCACGCACAGTATCGTCGAGAGCAATCTCATCCCGGTCAGCGCAAAGGACACTGGCGCCTTCTGATGCAAGCTTTATGGCCGTCGCCTCGCCTATGCCTTTACCTGCACCCGTGACCAAAGCTGCTTTACCTTTGAAACGCATGTGGTGATCCTATCCCCGTCCGGCGCGGAAGCCCGCACCAGCGCTGATGACCGCCAGCACCACCATTGCAACAACCCAGGCAGTATCAGCTTCGCTGCGCCCGAGCAAAAAACCTGCGACAATGGCGACAGCGAGCGCAATGAACCAGGCCCATGGCGTTGCCGGGGCAGAGCCACGGACGGATGACTGCGACGGGCGCGATGCAATAGAACCAACATCACCTTGAGCGACACTCCGTCCCTCTTTGCGACCTTCTTCTTTTTCCGGACCGAACTCGGCGGCGAAACTCTCAAAAAAGAGATCCGCCTGGCGCTTCGCAACGCCATTGATAAGTCTCCCGCCGAGTTGCGCGAGCTTGCCACCAATATCGGCATTGATATCGTAACGAAGGAGCGTGCCGCCTTCGGTATCATTGAGCGTCACTTTTGCACCACCCTTGGCGAACCCGGCGGCACCACCATCACCCTTTCCCTGGATGCGATAGCTGGCCGGAGGATCGAGATCGAGCAGGTCAACATTTCCGCTGAAGACGGACGACACCGGGCCGATCTTCATCTTCACATCTGCTTTGAAACTGTTTTCCCCTGTGCGCTCCAAAGCTTGGCAGCCCTGAATGCAACGACAAAGCACATCGGGATCGTTGAGTGCCTTCCATACCTGCTCACGCGTGGCAGGCAGCACGAATTCCCCATCCATTTCGAAGGCCATACCAGCTCCCATCAACTTATTGTTGTCGCGTCTCCAGATAGACGACAGATACAGTATCATCAACGCCGCAGGACGCCCCGGTTGCGTTATCGAACGGGCAATTTCGTTGCTTCGGGTCGTATCCTGAGGCAGAGCAATGATAAGTATGTTGGCGTTGCCCTAAGGCTCCAAAAAATCGTCTGCCATACGGTTGGCCCCGGAGGGTGAAACTCTGGCACAAGAAGCTGAACGAAGCGGCAAAAGCCCGCTCAGGAGACTGGCCAATGAAAAAGTTCGGTGTCGGGCAATCGGTTGAACGGGCAGAGGATGCCCGTCTACTCCTCGGCGAGGGACGATACACCGACGATATCGTTCCAGCGAACGCGCTGCGCTTGTTTGTCTTACGGTCGCCGCATGCCCACGCGAAGATATTGTCCATCGACAAAACAGCATCGCTTGAAAGCAAGGGCGTCGCGGGAATACTGACTGGCGTCGATGCCGACGAAGACGACCTCGGCGGCTTTCCCTCCCTCGTCCCGAGCAATGCCCCTGACGGCTCAGGTCCGAATTTCGCACCGCCCTTCTCGGTTATCGCGCGCGATATCGTACGTTATGCCGGAGAACCGGTCGCCATCGTCATGGCCGACACGCTTGACCAGGCAAAGGACGCTGCCGAACTCATAAAAGTTGAATACGCACCACTGACGGCGGTTGTTTCGTTAGCTGATGCAGACAAGCCCGGAATGCCTTCTATCTGGCCGGAATGTCCGGACAACAATGACAGCCTCGGAGTTTTTGGAGACAAGGCGGCGGTAGAAGAGGCGTTCTCCAAGGCGGCGAGCATACACAGCATCGATGTCCGCGTGAGCCGCGTTGCGGTAAGCCCGATGGAACCTCGCGTCGCAACTGGCGTGTGGAATGAAGCAGAGGGACGCTACGAACTTACCGCCGGCGTACAGAGCCCGCATATGACCCGGACGCAACTTGCCGCCTGCATATTCAAGGTGCCACCTAGCAAAGTACGCGTTCGCGCCCTGGATGTCGGTGGAGGATTTGGACTCAAGGGCGTTCCTCATCCGGAACTTGCCCTTGTCATGTGGGCGGCGCGCCGTCTTGGACGTCCGGTTCACTGGTTCTCCGAACGATCTGAAGGGTTCCTTTCAGACTGCCATTCCCGCGACCACATTTCGCATTGCGACCTGGCGCTCGACGAAGACGCCAGGATTGTCGGACTCAAATTCAATTCACGCGCCAATCTCGGTGCATATATCAGTCTGGCTGGCATGCATTGCGCGCAGGGAAATATTGGGCATTTGTCAGGCGTTTATACGACACCTGCCATTTACGCCGAGGTGAGAGCCTATTTCACCAACACTGTTCCTATCGCCTCTTACCGTGGCGCAGGCCGTCCGGAGGCGCTCGTGGTACTGGAAAGAGCTATGGACGCCGCGGCCTTCGACCTCGGCATGGACCCAGCGGAATTGCGCCGCCGAAATCTTATCCAACCTGAGCAGATGCCTTATGATACGGGCTTTCAGTTCACGTACGACAGCGGCGACTATCCGGTCAGTCAAACCAAAGCGCAAGAAGCGGCCGACTGGGCGGGATTCGAAAAACGGCGCGCCGAGGCCCTTCGAAGAGGAAAGCTTCGCGGCATTGGAATGGGTCACGTGGTCGAGATCGCCTCCGGCATGCGAGACGAAATGGGAGAGATCGAGATCGAAGCGGACGGCTCCGTAACGTTCAGTACCGGCTTTCACAATCATGGCCAGGGACAGGAGACGACAATGCGGCAGCTGATCTCCGAATTCCTTGCGGTGCCGCCCGAGAAGATCCGAATGAAGGACTGTGACACCGACGTGCAAAATTTCGGTCTTGGAAGCGCCGGGTCGCGCGCCGCCGCCGTGGGTGGCGCGCTCATCAAGACCCTGTCCGAGAAAGTGATCGAAAAAGCAAAGATCATTGCCGCGATCCCGCTAGAGACGGATGCGGCCCAGATTGAATTCGTTGACGGAACCTTCAATGCGCGCGGGACAAACAAGACTGCAACTTTTGCCGAAGTGGCCGCGCTGGCGCATAACCCCATGGGGTTGCCCGACGGTTTTGACGGCGGATTGGCCCATAAGCAGATTGTCCGCCCCGGTGGCCCCACCTTTCCAAATGGCTGCCATATCTGCGAGGTCGAGATCGACCCGGAAACCGGCGAACTCGATGCAATCGGCTATTGGGTTTGCGAGGATGTCGGGCGCTCGATCAATCCCATGATCGTGAAAGGCCAGATCCACGGAGGCGTCGCGCAGGGCCTCGGTCAGATCTTTGGCGAATTCATTGAATTTGACCGCGAAGGCCAGCTGTTGACCGGCAGCTTCATGGACTACCAGATGCCCCGCGCACTGGACATCCCGCACATTACCACGATCAGCCACGACGTCCCCTCCCCTAACAACCCACTCGGCATCAAGGGGGCAGGTGAAAGTGGAACCGTGGGCGCCATGCCAGCTGGCCTCAATGCCGTGTGCGACGCACTAAAGCCGCTCGGTATCCGTCACTTCGATATGCCGGCCAGCCCGCATCGCCTCTGGAAGGCGATCCACGACGCCGGTGGCATTGATGCCATCTGCAAGCCGACCGAAGCAGCTTGAGACAGGAGCCAAGTCCATGCCCACACTTACACTCGCTGTAAACGGCAACATCGTCACGCGCGAAGTCACTTCGAGTACGCTGCTTGTGCAATTCCTGCGCGATCAATTGGGACTCACCGGCACACATGTAGGCTGCGACAGTACGCAGTGCGGTGCCTGCACCGTCCATCTCAACGGTGACGCGATCAAGAGTTGCACCGCGCTCGCGCTATCCTGTGACGGCGGCAAGGTCACAACAATTGAAGGGCTTGCCCAAAACGGAAAACTCCATCCGATGCAAGAAGCTTTTCGAGCCAATCACGGGTTGCAATGTGGTTATTGCACGCCCGGTTTCGTGATGGCCGCTGTGAAGATCGCAGAACGTCTCGGTCCGAATGCGGACGAAGAAACACTCCGAGAAGAGATGGACGGCAATCTATGCCGATGCACCGGTTATCAGAATATCGTCAAGTCGATACGCGCGGGGGCCAAGGCCATGCTGGAAAACGAAGCCCGCGACGAGATATCCTCGTCCCCACAAGGGTTGACGGATCCCGACGCAAGAGTCTGCAATGACGCTCCTCAAACCCAAGAACAGTCGGCCGAACGCAAAGCACAAGTCGACGTCTTCATCGAAAACTCCAGAGGCTCGTAATGTATCCCTTTGACTATCACCGGGCCGGGAATGTCGCTGATACGCTTACCCTTCGCGCGTCTCTTGCTGATGCGCGATTCCTGGCTGGCGGCATGTCGCTGCTCCCCATGATGAAGCTTCGCTTTGCCAGCACGCCTAACATCATCGACCTGCGCGATTGTGAGGAATTGCGAGGCATTGAAGCCAGTTATGAAGTCGTACGGATTGGCGCGATGACGCGCCATGTGGACGTTGCCGCATCTGCCGACGTACAAGCTGCAATACCCGCGCTTGCAAAACTCGCTGCAGGCATAGGAGATCCCATGGTGCGGGCCCGTGGCACGATGGGAGGATCAATCGCCAATTTCGATCCGGCAGCTTGCTATCCGGCCGCCTGCCTGGCGCTCGGTGCGACCATCCAGACGACAGGGGGCGATATCGAGGCAGACGAGTTTTTTATCGGCGTATTCGAAACAGCCCTGAAGGACGGTGAGTTGGTGACAGGCGCCGAATTCCCGATCCCGGATGCAGCGGCGTATGCGAAGTTCCGACATCCCGCATCCCGGTTTGCGCTCGTCGGCGTGTTCGTCGCGCGTTTTGGAGAGCTTGTGCGCGTGGCCGTGACAGGCGCGAGCCGGTCAGGCGCATTCCGATGGGCTGCAGCGGAAGATGCACTGACTGAATCCTTTTCCATCCGGTCGTTGGAAGGTCTTAAGATGGATCATAGTGAAATGAACGGCGATATTCATGGTGATAACGAATACCGCGCTCATCTCGTAGAGGTCATGACGCGCCGCGCAGTCCTGGAGACGCTCGAAAGCGCTCCAGCCGCTTAAGGCCGCATCATCTGACCGCCATCGACGGAGATTGTCTGGCCAGTGATCCAGTCGGAATCATTGGAAAGCAGGAACAGCACCATCTTCACGATATCATCCGTCTGCCCGAGGCGGCGTAACGGCAGACCATCAACGATCATCTTGAGCCTGTCTTCCGCAACAGACGTTCGCGTCGCCTCCGTATCGGTTGGCCCCGGCGCAACGCCGTTGACGCGAATATTCTGCGGACCAAGTTCCTTGGCCAACGCGATGGTCAAGCCGTTCACACCCAGCTTGGCCAGACCGTAATAATTGCCTGCGTAGTAAGCAGCGGTCGATGACTGATTCACTATTGAACCAACACCCCGCGCCTTCATCGCGGGGTATGCGGCACGCGTCATAAGCAGAATACTTTCGAAATTCACCGCCATGAACTTGCGATAGTATTCGAGTTCGATTTCCATCCACGGCTTTCGGACCATGCCTGCGAAAATCGCTGCATTGTTTACCAGGTAGTCGAGCCCACCAAAAGCTTCGACGGTTTGCGCGACGCACTCGGCGCATGAGTTTTCCGATGATACATCTGTGGACGTGTAGATGGCTCGCCCACCTACAGATACGATTTCATCAGCTACACGTTTCGCATTGTCTGTATTGATTTCAGCAATGCACACTGAGGCGCCCTCGTTTGCGAGCGCCTTGGCATAGGCCTCTCCAATTCCCTGGCCCGCCCCGGTGACGATCGCGACCTTTTCATTAAAACGCATATTCTCTACTCCCTGACGTCGTTCAGACTGAGCTTGCTCAACCCATCATTCGCACGAGCATACCGGCGTCTCCGGTTTCCTCGATATTTTCAGCCGCCACGATCACCTGTTCGATCGCTGCATCATCGAGAAGCCCACTTAGAACCTCCCGGAATTTGCATCTGACATCCTCTATCCCAGCTGGATTCGCTGGATGGCCGCGCGGTGCGATTTGCAGCTCACTGTCTTCTCGGCCATCCGCGAACCTGACTGTAACGTGCCCAAATAGTGGATCGGCGCCATCTGGAACCTGCATTGCGACCGGAGTCACCTTGTCGGCAAGCGCGTTTATTTCAGGATCGGAACGGATTTCGGGATCCGCGAGATCCAGGAACGCGACCTGCCCTCGTAAGACCCTGAGCGCGCAGGCGAATGCAAGGCTGAACTGCGCGCTGAGCATGTCATGCGGGTGCACGATTGCCGCCCCGTGCGGCAACGCCCAGTCAACGAGCCCAACTTCGATTGCGATGATTTCACCCATTCTGGCTTGCTGGCGGTCAAGGATAGTACCCAAGGCATCCAACGCCGCATGAGTCGTACCCACCATGGGGTACAGCTTCACGAATGTATTCATTATATGCCAGGAGCCATCCCAATAGGCCTCGACATCAACTTCAGATCGCTCCGAGAAAAGTCGATGAATGCCTCGCAAGCCTTCGAAAATGGTCAGCGGCCCCGTCAACCCCGCCTTGGCAAGAATCGCGGATTCCACACCGGCCCGCGCGGGAATGCCTGCATGAAAGCGTTTCACCTCTCCACCAGACTGGTCGTACTCCATGGTGCCGGAAGCCTCACTTCCGGCGATGGCCAGAGCCTGCGCGATTTCGGCTTCAGAGAGGCCCAGGAGCTTCGCCGAAGCTGCCGCTGCGCCAAACACCCCTCCGACTTTTGTTCCATGCCATCCGATATCCAGCGTGATGCGGTTTATCGGCCCCATCGCGTAAACCATTGCCTGATATCCAGCCACGATCGCAGTGAGAATTTCTTTCCCGCTGGCCCCTTCACGCTCAGCCAGCGCCAGCACCGCCGGAATTACGCAAACGCCCGGATGTCCACAATTCCAGTGAGCGTCGTCATATTCAAAAGCATGTCCGGAGACGCCATTTGCAAGCGCAGCATATGCCGCAGACGTTTTCGAGCCACCGCCGATAACGGAGGATTGTTCATTGCCGCCCATATCAGCAAACAAGGCACGAGCAAGCGCAGCTTGAGGCAAAGTCGCGCCCCGCCGGGCGACGCCCATAAAATCAAGCAATAAGAGTCGCGCACGCTCGCGCACGTCCTTCGGGATTGCATCATAGGTGAGCGTGCTGATCCAGCGCGCTTGCCGCTCGGCTAACGTGGGTCCATCTCGGTCTATATCGGGTGCCGTCATCTGAGCCTATCCTGTTCGGTACTGGTGGCACCATAATGCAATTTGAGGCTCTGGGCTTGATGGGAGAAACGCCTTTATGCGCTGTCAGCCCATAATCGGCCGGCAAGCCAACTTGACGCTGGCAGTCCCCAGATCGAGTGTTGCCGGATGAGCGATGTTTATCCAAGAACGGGCGGATGCTTTCGGCGCAAGATCGATCTCAGGACAGAAGCTGATGGGGCGGTTGTGGGCTGGCTGGAAGACGACTTCCATCATGTGGGCCTAACGCTTGAGCACGATGGCGGCCGAATTTCCGCGATCCGGGTAATATCCGAGCGGCTACCTTTTTCGTCATGTCCCTTTGCGGCCGCAAACCTGCAAGCTCTTGTCGGGCAGAGAATGTCCACGAGGTGCACAGACATCGGCGCTCTGGTGCAGATGCGCCAGCAATGCACGCACATGTTTGATCTCGCCGGCCTTGCCATGGCCCATTGCGCGAGAAATATCGGTCACCGGCATTATGAAGCAGTCATCCCCGATCGCGACATAGTCGCATGGGAAGCAGGAAAACGGCGCTTGCTCGGCCCCGGCAAAGCCTGGCTACTGTGTAACGGCGAAGAAGTGCTTCACTGGCAACTCGACAGGCGCCAGATTACCGGACCCGAGAATTGGGCCGGGCAACCCCTGGTCGAGGGGTTTCGCGCTCGAACGGAAACCATGTCCCTGGACGAAGCAGAGGCTGCTTCCGTGCTGCGCAGAGCAATCATGGTTTCATCCGGCCGCACGCTTGACCCTGACCTTTTCACCCGCGCCAGCGAGCGTGGACAAAGTGGTGTCTGCTACACGTTCTTGAAAGAGAATCGCGATGCTGCTCTGCGCATGTTCGGAAGTACGCTCAACTACGAGACGACCGGGGAAACCATGCTGTCGAGATTGTCCGAACGCCCCTGATATTTCCCCGCGTTGACACGCTGTCCATCACGACTAAAACAAATAACTGACCATTTGTCATTTCGTAATTCGGCCACCGTGATAAGTCGCGAAGAGGGACAAATTGACAGACGAAACGAAGACCAGTGTCGCGTCGCCCTTCCAGCATGCAGGAATAAGCGTGCCTCTGCGTGACAAGCCGTTCCGTCGGATCTGGTCCGCTAGCCTCCTTTCCAATCTGGGCCAGCAGATGCAGGCGGTCGCTGCGGCGTGGACGATGCTGGAACTCACGAAGCGGGCCGATCTCGTTGCATTCGTCCAGACCGCTTCGATGCTACCGGTGATGCTACTCGCCCTGGCGGCCGGCGCGCTCGCGGATATGTATGACCGGCGCAAGGTCGCTATTGCGGCGCTGACTTTGTCGCTCACAGGCTCGGCGATGCTTGCCTTGGTTGTCCTGGCGGGTGCTATTTCTCCACCATTGATTCTGATTGGCGTGTTCGTGACCGGCACCGGAATCGCGCTGTACTCTCCAGCATGGCAAGCATCCGTCGCAGAACTTGTCGGTCCTCGTGCCCTGCCTTCTGCAATTGCGCTCTATTCCATGTCCAGCAACGCCGCGCGCAGCGTCGGGCCTGCGATAGGTGGCTTCGTAATCGCTTCGGCAGGAGTCGCGGCAGCGTTTTCCATCAATGCCGCACTCTATTTGCCTATCTTGCTTGCCTTGTACGTCTGGAAACGAAAAGCGACACCCCCTCGCTTGCCGCCCGAACGGCTCGACAAGGCCATGCTGTCAGGCTTGCGCTACGTGAGGCATTCACCGCAATCGCGGCGGGTCATTTTTCGTGCCTTCTTTACATCCGTAGGCGGGGCCGCCTTCTATGCCATGTTGCCACTGGTGGCTGACCATCTGCTGGGCGGAGGGCCTCGCACTTACGGCTTCCTGCTTGGCGGTTTCGGCCTGGGCGCGGTAACCTTCGCGACAGCGACAAGCTTTGTGCAAAGTCGATTTTCTCCAGAGAAGATCGTCGTGGCATGCACAATTACGCTTGCCATTACGCTTCTGGTTGCTGCGTACAGCTCTTCCGTCATTGTCACGACCCTAGCGATGTTTGCAGCCGGTGGCGGGTGGATGGTCTCGATTTCGACCTACAATGTGTCAGTGCAACTCGCCAGCCCACGCTGGGTGAGCGGCCGTACGCTGGCGGGATTTCAAGCTTCCGTTGCCGGCGGCCTTGCCGGAGGCGCCGCGCTGTGGGGCATGATTGCAAACGCAGGTGGAGTGGCAGTGGCCCTTGTCGTTGCTGGCGGCTACGTCTTGGCAACTTCCTGCATCGGTTCTGTGGCGGGTTTGCGCAAGCTGAGTACGGTAGAAAACGGTCCCCCACCCGCGCGTGACCCAATCGTTCAACTCGCACTGACTGGCCGCAGTGGCCCACTGGTGATCGAAATCGAATACCGCGTCCGCAACGAAGATGCCCGAGCGTTTTATCATGCAATGCGGGATGTACGACAGTCCCGCGAACGAAACGGCGCCTACGCCACCGCCTTGATGCGGGACATATCCGATCCCGAAGTGTGGCTCGAAAAATTCACCTACGCGACTTGGAATGACTATTTGCGCGCACGAGATCGCCCGACAACGGATGATAGAGCACATCGCGACCGTGTGGTGGCGTACCATGTTGGAGATGAGCCGCCCAAAGCGCGCCGATATCTAGAACGCCCTACGGGATCTGTGCGCTGGAGGGAGGACACGATCGACCCAGGCGAAGCACTGTCGGTGCCGACAAGCACGACGCCCCTTCCCCCTCAATAGTGAAATCAACATTCTAATTCTCGCCAATGATCAGGCTATTCTGCGCAGTGCGTTCGCAGTGCCAGCGGCGTTGCGCCTCAGCGGAAAGGTTTGGTTGGAACATCCTGTCCGGCTTGATTTCAAGGCCCTGCCTGAACGTCACGCAGCAAGGGTCGGTTTCTTGGATCCGCTTGAACCCACTCTATCATGTCGGGCGTGTTACGGGAATCGTCTCACAGGATATCATCAAGCCCCGATTCCTTCCGCTGCGCCCGGGCAGCCCTGAAGAAGTGGAATGAGGCCCAGAACAGAAAAAGAATTGTGATGAGCAGCGCCCAACGGATGGAGTCTCCTCCGCCAATCCAGTCACTCAGTTGGCCAGTCAGCCAGGCCAGCCCCCCGTTGCCAATCAGGATGGAGGCGAGCTTGGCGATCGACAGGATTGCACCCCGCATCGATGATTCGGTCATGCTGACCAAAGTCGCGTAGCCGGGGCCGGTATTGATGCCCATCATGAAGCCAAATGCCGCCAACAGCACGAAAGCTGCGTTACGATCGGGCATCAGGATCATGGCGATACCCAGAATCGCGGCGATGCTGGTGCCGATGGCGGGAACACGTGCTGTGCGACTCGCATCGCCCTTTGCATAGCGGTCAGTCATCCACCCGGCTACGAAAGAGCCGAGCATCATTGTGAGCCCGATCGTCACCCCTACCGTCATTGCAGCGTTCTGGACGGCAATCCCATGGCTTCGCACAAGGAAAGAGACCGTCCATACGAGGATCGCGTAATTGACACCAGTTGCGAGCATATTCGCCACGATCGCATGCCGCAGAGGTGGCGAGGCCAAGATAGAGCGGACAGCGAGCCTGTAACTGACAGGCTCCGGAGATTCCTGCTCTTCGTCGAATTGGCCGCGCTCGGGCTCCTTGCAGGTAAAGAACAAGAGGGCTGCCAGGACCAGGCCTGGTGCGCCGGCTATCAAAAACAATGCACGCCAGTCGAAATGCATCAACAGAGCGCCACCGATGAGAAAAGTAATCATCTGGCCAGCGGCCGTACCGGCGTAGTAGAGACTCACCGCCGTCGCGCGCCGATGCTTGGGGAAGGCATCGCCAATTAACGAAAGACTGCCGGGCGATGCGGGCGCCTCCGTCGCCCCGACGCCCATCCGGGCAAGCAACAGCATCGTGAACGTCTGTGCCGCAGCACCCGCCATGGTCAAAACGCTCCAGACCGCCGCTGCGATCGAGAGAAGCGCCCGGCGATCGACCCGGTCAATCAGCCACCCAGCAGGCAACACAGCCAGTGCATAGGGAATGGAATAAGCAAAGCCGGTGAGAAACCCGAGTTGCGCATCCGTGAGCGCAAATTCGGCCTTGAGCGGTTCAACGATCACGGAGGGCACCGCTCGATCGACCGACCCGATAATGTAGACCAGCGCCAGCAACGCGAGCATGTACCACGACCGGGCAGATGCCGACTTTCTTGCGGCCTTAGGCCCTGCCGAGATGTCCGTCATGTCCGACACGGCGCATCTCTGCTGACAATGACGGTTTCTCCAGAGATGTACGCAGTCACAGTCGATGCCGGAAACAGGGCCGTTTCGACTGTCCGGAGCAAGAATGCCTGCTCATCGTCGGCAGCCAAGTCCACACTGCCAATCGACGCCCCCCGACTTCTGGATTCACCTGTGACCATGGCCACTTTTCGAGTGAACCTCATCTGCGCCTCCTGCTTCGTTCAAACGATGGTGCGCAAGATTCAGGCAAACCCCAATGCCCACCCTGGGCGTTTTCAGGACGATGTCACCTTAGACCGGCCATGGGCAGTCTTGAACCATTGGCTCGGTAACCGCTATTACTGACATTTAGTCAGTTTAGGAGTTGGGTTTGTGAATTTTCCTGTTTGGTCTCCGGACGTCAGAGAAACCGTGACCGGGGTTTTGGCCCGCGCGGTCAAGAACTACCCGGACAATGTCTGGCTCGACTTCCAGGGTGAAACCTACACATATGCCGACATGGACAAACGCTCGACGCGCCTTGCCCACGGTCTTGTCGCGCGCGGCGTGCAGCGCGGCGACAGGATATGCAGTCTGCTGGATTCCAACGTCGACTCGATTTCGTTGTGGCTCGCGGCAAACAAGATTGGAGCAATTCATGTCCCGGTGAACACCGCCTACAAAGGCAGCTTCCTCAGCCACCAGTTTGACGATGCGGGCGCGAGGATACTGGTCATGGAATCCGATTATGCGCTGCGCCTCCACGATCTCGAGGAAGAGTTACCGCAGGCAGAGGTTGTTCTTGTACGCGACGGCGCTGGATCTCTCCCGCACTTCAAGCGCCTCAAATCAGAGCCTCTTTCGGCCGCTTACATCGAGAACGATTCAGGGATTCTCGATGAGAACAAGCCGGGCGACCTGTGTATGTTTATCTTTACTGGCGGAACCACGGGTCCGTCGAAGGGCTGCATGATTTCGCACAATTACGCATGCAATCTTGCACGCCAGATTCTCAAGCGTGAAGCGCGTGATGAGAGTACCGTCAACTGGACTCCACTGCCCTTTTTCCACATGAATGCACTGGGCGGATCGATCCTGTCTTCTGCAATGGTCGGCGCGCGTGTCGCGGTGTTTCCGCGTTTCTCCGTTTCTAGGTTTTGGGACGATATCGAACGCTCTGGTGCGACCATCGTCAACCTGCTCGGCTCCATGTTGACCTTTATCGCCAACGCCCCTGACAACGAAGCCGCCAAACGCTGTTTCGGGCAGGTTTACGCCGTACGAGGCTCACCCTTTCCACCGGACATCCAACGGAAATGGCGCGAGCGATTCGGCGTAACCATAACGGGTTCTCATAACTATGGCCTGACCGAAGCGGCGCGTGTCACCACCCTGGCCGACACTGAACAGGGCCCAGTGGGCAATGCCGGTAAAATCAATGAAGATTTCGATGTCAGAATCGTCGATGCAGAGGACAACGAGGTCCCGGTCGGTGAACCGGGGGAAATAGTCGTGCGTCCCCGGCATCCGGATATCATGTTTTCCGGCTACTGGAATCGACCGGAAGATACATTGAGAACGATGCGAAACATGTGGCTCCACACCGGAGATATTGGACGCATGGACGAAAACGGCTTCATGTTCTTCGTTGACCGCAAGAAGGACTATCTACGGCGGCGGGGAGAAAACATCTCCAGCCAGGAACTGGAAGCAACTTTCAAGAAGCACGAAGCCGTCAAGGACGTTGCCGTGCATGCCGTGTTCGCCGAAACCGAAGACGAAGTGAAGGCAACGATAACACTTCAGGACGGAGCTACGATAACCGAAGAAGAACTCTGCGAGTGGTGCACGGACAAAATGCCCTACTTCGCCGTCCCGCGTTTCATAGAGTTTCGTGAAGACTTGCCGCGAAACCCCGTGGGACGGGTGCTCAAGTACCAGTTGCGTGACGAAGGGTGCACCGAACATACCTGGGATCGGGAAAAAGCGGGATTCAAGCTGAAGAAAAGGTGACGCCAGAGAATGCTCCGGCGATCAGATCCCTTGAGGCATCCCACTGCGATTGAATTTTACGTCGTCTTCGAGCCGGTCCATGAATGGCCCGGCCCCGCTTAGTGCGGCCGCAACCAGGAAGGCCAGGGTTTCCATCGTGCGAGGTCGTGTGGCCCGATGTGCCGAAGGGAGACGAACGATCTGCGCGGTACGCTCAAGCATCGCGAGCACGACCGACGCAGTGGAAGCCGGGTCCAGGCGCCTGTTGTCGGGAAGATCTGCCTGCAGGATACCAATCTTCTCCTGCAAGGCGAGGTGTATCGGCTCAATCGACCGACGACGGGCATCGATAAACCGACGATCACCTTCGTCTGCAACAAAGTTCCTCACCCGCAACAGGGCGTGATGTTCATCCCAGATCGAGAAATACAGGGAGGTCAGTTGCTTGCACTTTTCGAGCAGTTGCTCGCGCGTCCATTCCTCCTTGAGCAAGGCGACGATTTTCGGGCTACTTTGCTCTACTTGCTCAACTGCCGCCAGCGCAGCGTCTCCTACAGTTTCGAAATACAGGTAGAAGGTCGACGTGGAAACACTGGCGGTTTGGCCGATTTCAGCGACCTTGATGTCCCGCAAGGGGCGAGTTTCAAGAAGTTCAGCCGTAGCCTTCACGATTTTTTCACGCGTCAGGAAGCCCTTGCTGCCCATTTCCTGTCCGTAAAGATTTTGCTTGGGGCGCGCCATGGATTCTTAAACCTGAATAATGCCGTCTACGGCTTTGCGTATTAAATCCCGATCCGTCAAGTTTTTGGCACGCTGGAGGGTTCATGGCGGCAAGTGCAACTCAAAAACTGAGACTGGATGGCAAGGTCGCACTCGTGACTGGCGGCGGCGCTGGCATCGGCAGGGCAGCGTCGCTTCGCATGGCTGAATTGGGCGCCAGCGTCGTCATCGCCGATATCGTGCCTGAGCGCTGTAGCGAGGTTGCCGAGCGAATAAAAGCCCTGGGCGGCGCCGCACTTCCGATAGCAACCGACGTGATGGACACCGATCAGGTACGTGACGCCGTCAACCGGGCCGACCGGCAGTTCGGTCGTCTTGATATCCTTGTCAATAATGCGGGCGGCGTTGCCTATAAGCCGTTTCTGGATCAGAGCGAACGAAGCTGGCGGCGCCACATCGACATCAATCTCGTCAGCATGCTCGCCGCAACTCACGCTGCCGCACCGATCATCGCGCGCGACGGGCGCGGTGGATCGATCGTAAATGTTGCGACCATCGAGGCAATGCGTGCCGGCCCCAATGTCGCTGTCTACGCAGCGTGCAAGGCGGCGATGGTCAGTTTTACCAAGTCCATGGCGCTTGAACTTTCTCGCGATACGATCCGCGTGAACTGCATCGCACCCGACCACACGGTAACCCCTGGGGGGCGCGGCAATCGTTCAGGTCCTGTGGATGAAAGCAAGTGGCGGGTGCCTACTCCCGAGGAGGACGACAGGATGCGCCGCGTCATTCCGCTACTGCGAGAAGGAAACGCAGAAGAATGCGGTGATCTGATCGCCTTTCTGAGTTCCGATCTGGCCTCCTATATCACAGGCGCGATTATCCCGATTGATGGCGGAACCTCAGCTGCCATGGGCTGGGTTCGTGGCAGCAAGGGCCAGTGGACGCAGATGGAAGGCCAAAGGCCGGACAGGTGAGCTCGCGCAACGTCATCGACCTTAGTGGAAAGCATGTCCTGGTGACCGGCGGTGCCAGCGGACTGGGCGCAGATATGTCCAGACTCTTTGCATGCCTCGGCGCCAAGCTCCTGATCGCTGATATCGACGGTCAGGGCGCAAGGGGGTACGCTGAATCGCTTGGCGGTGGTGCGCAAGCTGTCGAATGTGACATATCCGACGAGGACAGCGTCACTGGTTTGACCACGGCAGCCCGTGAATTCGGCGGCATTGACGCACTGATCAACAACGCGGCGCTGATTGATGTCGCGCGCGACCTCGACCTGCTCTCGACCGATCTGTCAGTGTGGGACCGCACGCTGGGTGTAAATCTGCGGGGAACGATGTTGGTATCGCGCGCCATCTTGCCGCTCATGATCGAAAAGGGCGCCGGCGCAGTTGTCACTTTGGTATCACGCCAAGGAATCGCCCCTCCTTTATCGGGAAAGCGCTTGTCATATGGCACGAGCAAGGCAGGACTGATCATGCTCGCCCGGCACATGGCAGTTGCCTATGGCAAACTTGGCATCCGCAGCAATGCAGTGGCCCCCGGCACAATCCAAACCGCCCGCATGCTGGCTGAGTTGTCGCCCGCGCGACTGGAGCAATCAAAGGCTAACGTTCTCACGCCTTATCTCGGCACCCCTACCGATGTCTCCAGCATCGTCGCGTTCCTGATCAGCGACGCCGCACGCTATATCACCGGCCAAACACTTCAGGTCGATGGCGGCGTGCTCACAGGGCTACACGAATGAGCGCAACGAAATTCGGCCTTGAGGGCAAGGTTGCCATCATCACCGGCGCGACCGACGGCATGGGGGCCGCCGCTGCCGATCTCTTTGCTGCAAGCGGGGCCAAACTGGTCATTTCCGCGCGCACCAGTGACAAGCTTGAAGCGAAGGCTGAGCAACTGAACGCGCAGTTTGGCCGCGCACATTCGATAGCAATTCCCGTCGCCGGAGACCTGGGCGACAAGGCTTGCCTGCAGGCACTGGTTGGTGCGGCAGTCAGACAGTTTGGTGCCCTCACGACACTTCTCTGCTCGCCGACCGTCAGGCCATGGATCGGCGCCTCGATCGATACACCAGACCATGTTCTCGACGAGCAACTGCTCTATGTGCTCAAGAGTCGCTTCTGGCTATCCGCCCTCGCAATCCCGCATATGGTCACCGCTGGAGAAGGCTCTCTCATCTATATCGGTTCGGGTTCCGTCTCAGAAGCGACCACAGAGCGTTCGGTGAACAGCATTGCCCGTGCTGGCGAATGGCAAATGATGAAGAATTTTGCAGCTGAGTACGGACCGCAGAATATCCGCGCGAATGTCATCGCACCCGCCATGGTGGACTCAAGCGGCAGCAAGGAACTGTTCCAATCGCAGGCAGGCCGCGAGCGTATCGCAAAGCTGCCCATGCGGCGCGCCGGCACGACCGGTGAAATTGCGATGGCCGCCGCGTTTCTCGCTAGCGATGCGAGTTCATTTACGACCGGTGCTGTCCTGCCCGTCGATGGCGGCCGATTGCTGCACCCTGTCGACAGCATGCTTACCAATGCGTTCGGAAAGTCGTGAGCCGTTCTCCGTCCCCCCTCCAGCGCGTAGCTGCGCTCGACCTGCTGGCAGCTACAAAATACGCCAAGGATGACGAGGACGAAACGCGCTTTGCAGCGTGCTGGACCACTGACGCAAGGCTCGAAATCACGTCGAACGGAACTGTCATGCCCACGGTCGAAGGGCGTGATGAGATCATCGCTTTCTACCGTCAGGTCTGGGCATCTGGCGGCCACGGCAAGCACGGCTCAAAGGAAAGACATGTGGCCGAGCACCCGGATATTTTGGCGTTGGACGACGGCAGCCTGGTTGCGCGGCATACGATCGCATTTTTCTACGCCGACCAATGCGAACCCCGGTTGCGTGGCTTCGGGGAATTCAGAGACGTCATCGTCAACGAGGGCGGGTCGCTGCGCATATCACATCGCACCTCCATCCTCACCAGGACCACCTGATGAGCGGTACAAAGGAAGGCGATGCTGAGTCGAAACCGATATTCAGCTGGGGGCTGATACTTCCACTGCTGTTTGTCACCGCGCTCAATCCGCTGAACTCCGCGATGCTCGCCACCGCATTGGCTCCCATCGGTGAAGCCTATCCGGGTCAAGAGGAAATCGGCGGATGGCTTGTGGCATCGCTCTACCTCACAGCTGCAATCTCCCAGCCTGTCCTCGGAAGTTTTGCCGATCGTTTCGGAGCGCGCAGGGTGCTCGTCTGGACTACAGTCGTTCTTGGTCTGGGAGCCATGGTTGGGGCCCTGGCGCAGGGTTTTGCAACCCTGATCATCTCACGAATCCTGATAGGTTTCGGAACATCGAGTGCGTTCCCCTGCGCAGTCGCCATAATCCGCCATCGTGCATCCAGGGCGGCGATCGAACCACCGGCAAAGCTACTGGGATACCTGGCTGCCGCGAGTTCTGTTGCTGTGGCCGCTGGCCCGCCGCTAGGGGGCTTCGTCACAGAATGGATCGGATGGCGCGGCGTATTCTCGATCAATCTGCCCTTTGCGGTCGTCGCCCTCACGATGATTTTCCTCACCATTCCGCCGTCCGATACGAATTCCCGAGACAAGAAAATGGTCGACTGGCCGGGTATCGCACTCTTCACGGTCGCCATGACATCGCTGGTTTTCTTTCTGATGCACTTGACCGAACGTGTTGACGTCATTGCGCTCACCGCAACGCTACTCGGCACGGCTTGTTTCGTTTTGTACGAAACGCAGCGCCTGCACCCCTTCGTTGACTTCGGCCTTCTTCGCAAGAACCGGTCACTCACCCTGACCTATGGGAACCACGCAGCATTTAACTTTGCAAACTACTGCTACTTCTATTCCATGCCTCAATGGGCCCACACAACACTTGGCCACCCCCTCGCAACGTCAGGGTTCTTGCTCATGCCCGTCGCGCTCGCCGCGTTCATGGGGTCGCTTGTTCCGACGCGTGGCAGGCGTGGATGCATCGCTGAGTTCGCGGGTGCAATTTCGTTAGTCGCGTCATCAACAGCGCTCCTGTTCGTGGACGCCAACACAAGCATCATCTTTGTTCTCGCTTTGTCATTCGGCTTCGGAATTTGCTTCGGCACCCTGAACATGAGCAACCAGCAAAGACTGCTCGACTATGCTCCTGTCGAACAAAGCGGGTCTGCAGCGGGCCTACTCCGCACGTCTGCCTATCTCGGTGCAATGCTGTCAGCGCCTCTGGTGGGCTATCTCATGGCAAGCAATGGAAAGGAATTCGGCATGGCTGGTCTCGCCATGGTCATGGTTCCGGTCGCGATCGTCCCGCTATTGACCGTTATCATGGACCTGCGGCACGGACGCCATACGCTGAAGACACATCAGTCGTAATCGACAGGGACGAGGAGATTCAGCGTGCATTTGCGTGTCTTCACGATACGCCCCGCGCAACGACGGATCTCTTCGCTTTTGTCCGTCGGTGGGTAGATCCACTCGGCTCTGCCGGTATTCCGTCAAAAACTCTTCGGAAGGTCGAGCACATGGGTCGCGACGTGGCTCAGGATGAGATTGGTGCTTATCGGCGCGACTTGGTAAAGCCGCGTCTCGCGGAACTTCCGTTCAATGTCATACTCCTCGGCGAAGCCAAATCCGCCATGAGTCTGGATGCACATATCGGCAGCATACCAGCTTGCTTCTGACGCGAGCATTTTGGACATGTTTGCTTCCGTGCCGCCCAGGTGCCCCTCATCGAACATGCGCGCAGCGCGGTCGACCATGCCAGCGGCGGCTGACAACTGCACATAGGCCCGCGCGATCGGAAACTGTATGCCCTGGTTCTTGCCGATCGGTTGGCCAAACACATTGCGTTCCCGCGCATAGCCAGCCGCCTTGTCTATGAAGAACCGTCCATCACCGATGCATTCAGCGGCGATCAATATCCGTTCGGCATTCATGCCCGACAAGATGTATTTGAACCCCTGCCCTTCTTCACCGATCAGGTTTTCGGCCGGAACCCGCAAATCATCGATGAAGAGTTCGGTAGTCGCGTGGTTTAGCATGGTCCGTATCGGGCGGATGGTAAGTCCGTTCCCTACTGCCTCACGCAGATCGACCAGCAGGACGCTCATGCCCTGCGAAGGCTTGCTACATTCATCACGCGGCGTGGTTCTGCAAAGCAGGACCATAAGGTCGGAATGCTCGGCCCGGCTGATCCAGATTTTCTGCCCATTGACGATGTAATCGTCGCCATCCCGTTTGGCGAACGTTGAAATGCGCGTGGTATCAGTCCCCGCATTCGGCTCGGTCACTCCGAACGCCTGCAAGCGCAATTCACCTTTCGCGA
Source organism: Hyphomonas johnsonii MHS-2 (assembly GCF_000685275.1). Lineage (GTDB taxonomy): Bacteria > Pseudomonadota > Alphaproteobacteria > Caulobacterales > Hyphomonadaceae > Hyphomonas > Hyphomonas johnsonii. The sequence continues at coordinate 578,738 of NZ_ARYK01000001.1, read as the reverse complement.
TCTTATGGAGGTACCGTTGCTTCTGTTCCTCTGACCCGTGCTTCAGGATCGTACCCATCGTGTACATCTGGGCATGACAGGCCCCGCCATTGCAGCCGGAACGATGAATTTCCTCGAGCACGGCACAAGCGGCCTCGAGTCCCAGCCCCGAGCCGCCATACTCCTCAGGAATGAGCACCGACAGGAAACCTCCTTCGGTGAGCGCCTCGACAAACGCTGCAGGATAGGCGCGTTCCCGGTCCAGCTTCTGCCAATACTCGCCCGGAAAATTCGCGCAGAGACGGCGAACCGCCTCACGGATTTCAGGGAAGGTCGCGTCGTTGGATTCGGGCATTGTGGCACCTGCAAATTAAGTTGCGATATTGTCCATCGGACCGGACTTCAAAGGAAAACGGCGCATGGACGTCAGGACAGAGCGGCGGCAGCAACTCGCTGTTGATCGCTTCGCGTGTCAATCCTTCGAATGGACGATGAGAGTGTCTCGGAATGGCGTACCGGCGTATTCACCCGATATTTCATCGGGGCAACCCCTGTCTAAAATTGTGATTCGGGAAGAATGATTTCGATACCATCCAACTCTTGGGACAGCTTGAGCTGGCACGACAGACGGCTGCGTTCGTCAGGATCGACGGCCATTTCCAGCATGGCATCTTCTTCTTCGGAAGGCTTGCCGACTTTCTCCATCCAGCTTGCACTGACATGAACGTGACACGTCGCACACGATAGCGCCCCACCGCAATCGGCGAGAATCTCTCCGATGTCATTCGCGAGCGCGACTTCCATCACACTTGCGCCCGGTTCGCCTTTGGCGACGCGATCGTCCTTCCCGTCCTTCTTGAAGATTACCGTAACCATGAACCGCGAATACTCCATTGATACCCGCTAATCGGGCGCCATTATCAAATGCCTCTAAGCGAAACCGCGGCGCAAAGCCATTACGGCATCGCGCAAACTATCGCGAAACTCGCCTTAGCGCAGGAACACTGCAGATTGTTCATCAAGGCCGCTCAAATACTGCAGCGATGCCCTGCCCGCCACCAATGCACATGGTTTCGACACCACGCCTGGCGCCGCGCCGCTCCATCTCGTGCAGCAAGGTCGTCATGATCCTTACGCCGGTGGCGCCAATCGGATGGCCGAGAGAAATGCCCGAACCATTCACATTTATCTTGTCATCCCATTCGCCACCCAGATCGAGATCCCACTGTTTGAGGCAAGCAAGCACCTGGACGGCAAAGGCCTCGTTAATCTCCAGCAAGTCGATATCGGTCCACTGCAAGCCAAGCTTGCTGAAAAGGCGCCCGACCGCCCCTACCGGACCGATGCCCATGCGCGAAGGTTCACACCCTGACGCAGCCCAGCCCGTCATGAAGGCTAGCGGCTCCAAACCCAGCTCGTGAAGCTTGTCTTCGGCAACGACCAAACAGGCCCCAGCAGCGTCATTCTGCTGGCTGGCGTTACCTGCGGTCACTGTTCCATCCTTCATAAGGGGGCGAAGTGCTGCGAGCGTTTCAAGCGTGGTTTCGCTTCGAATGCCCTCGTCCTTTTCGAAAACGATTGGCGGTCCTCTGCGCTGAGGAACCTCGACCGGTACAATCTCAGCGTCAAACAGTCCGGAGGATTGAGCCACTGCAGCGCGTTTCTGGCTGCGCGCAGCAAAGGCGTCGGCTTCTTCACGTCCAATGCCGTAGTCGGATGCAAGGTTCTCTGCAGTTTCAATCATGCTGGAAATGACGCCGAACCGCTCAACGGGTTGTGACCGCTCACGGCCGCGATCCAGTCGGTCGTAGAGCATTGTGTTTCCGGCGCGCGCTCCGCCGCGCATGGACGTCGTATAGTACTCGATATTACTCATGCTCTCGACACCGCCCGCCAGAACGACATCGGCCACGCCCGATTGCACCATCATCGCCGCCGTGGCGATCGACTGCAGGCCGCCACCGCACCGTCGGTCGAGCTGCATCCCGGGAATCTCGATCGGCAAGTCTGCCGCGAGCGCCGCCCACCGCCCGATGCACGGCGCCTCGCTGTTGGAGTAGCTCTGGGCGAACACTACGTCCTCGATCCGTGTCGGATCGATCCCGCTACGCTCTACGACGGCGCGGATGACGTGAGCGGCAAGCTGTTCCGCGGGAAGCGGCGCAAGTGTCCCCAGGAAACGTCCGATCGGCGTACGAGCCGGTGATATAATGGCAGCTTTACGAGGCACAATTTTTCTCCACTTGCGGCAGGGCCTAAAAATCGGTCCCACCATCGACATTGGCGATAAGCCCAGTCGTGTAAGCGGCTCGACGCGAAAGGAGAAAGACGATTAGGGCGGCAACTTCGGCTGGATCTCCTATACGGCCCAGCGCCGGCTCCATACCCATCTGTTCGAGCATTCGCCCCTCGGCTTCGGAAACAGAAATATCGGGTTCCGCAGCCCGCAGGCCTGCGAGCCGCTCGTCGTATCGTCCTGTTCGAAGAGCTCCGGGGGCGACAGCGTTTATCCTGATACCGGAAGGACCGTACGTCTTGGCGAGTGACTTTACCAGGTTTTCAAGTGCCGCCTTGAACGCCGCATAAGCTGGTATGGCAGGCTTTGGCGCCCGCGCCGAATAAGCCGTCGTCAGAACCACGCTGCCGCTTCTGTTGCCAGCCATATGCGGCAACACGCTCCGCATTGCGCGGACCGCTCCCATCAAGCTGTTTTCAAAATACTGGCTCCACTCGTAATCACTGATCGAAGCGAAGCCGCGAGCCTGCCCCATCCAGTGATTTGTGACAACAAATCCGTGGATTTCCCCGAAGTAGCCGATGGCGGCGCCGACGGCCCGCTCTACCTCTCCCGGCATGGAAGCATCTGCCGCATATGTGGCGATCTGCACCCCATGCCGAACGATGAGAGCATCAAATTCTGGCTGCAAGATCTCGGGCGACCGGCTCATCACAGCGATGTTGGCGCCTTCTTCAGCGAGAAGACGCACGGTCTCGAGCCCGACGCCGCGCGTGCCGCCCAGGACGACACAGGTCTCTCCGGCGAGCCCGAGTTCCATCTTCGCGCTCCAGTTGGTTCGTTCAGGCCGCCTGCTTGAGTTCCGACGAATTATTCGCCAAATCCCACATCAGCAGCTGCGATGGAGATTGCCGGCCACTCAGCTTCGCAAGGTATTTACGGCAAGGCGGGAGAAAGCCCACCGGCCGTTGGACAAACTTCTCACTGTTGTACCGCTCCGCTGCATACCGTGTGCAGACGACCGGCATCATTCTGTCTTCAGCGTATGCAGCTGCATTCTGAAACTCCGGAGTCGACTCAACAGTCGCTCCGGCGTCGGAAAGCGGCTTATAATACAAATCAAAAGCCGCTGGATGATATTGGGGAGCAGGCACAATAACCTTCAGTCCCTCCACATCTTTGAGCTCAATGACGCTTTTGGCCGCCAGGACATGATCCTTGGGAAGGAGGAAGCAGAATTCGTTCTCGCGCAGCAGAAGGAGATCAAGGTCCTTTTCTTCGAAGGGGGCAGAAACGAATGCAAGATCGATTTCCCCAAGGCGAAGTTGGTTCAGCAGCGATGGGGTCGGTCCTGTTTCCACATTGAGACGAATTGAGGGATTCTGCGTCATGAAATCGTCCATCAGCCGGGTCCGTTGCGGATCTGGAAAGCTGAAAGGCAGGCACCCCACTCTAAGAACGCCCTTCATGGACTTCCGAAGCGCTTCTGTTACAGCCCGCGTCTCTTCGACAACCGTAGCCAGCCGGTGAACCGGCTCGAGCAATGCGCGACCGGCCGATGTGAGTTCGACGTGGCGGGTGTTACGGATCAGGAGGGTTATTCCCAACATTTCTTCAAATTGCCGGATCTTGTGCGAAAGCCATGATTGGTCGATTTCAAGCTCGCGTGCGGCTTTGGTGAAGCTCAGATTGTCAGCAACTGCTCGGAAGAAAAGCAGGTATTCCACGCTGATTTGCGACGGGTTCAATTGCGCAGTCGCGCTGGCCTTTGACTGCGACCTGGAGTTTGCTTTTCCAGTTTTGCGTGATTTGGAGCCTGCTGTTACCGATGTCTTTGTCATGCTTCCTCTCCCAATTTTCTAGCTATTTTTCTCTGAACAGTTCGGCCCAGGCCTTCTTCTACCTGCTGACCGACGCATGCATGATCTGCGCACCGCGCCGGAGCATGTCTGTGTCGGGTGTTGGAAGCACGACGGGCCCTGTTTCCCTACTCGGGAGTATGACCGTTGCAGTGCCAGGCGCCGTATCTTGACCGCGCTGATTGGTCGAAGCCAGTTTGAGATCCACCACGCGATGGATACCCTCTTCTCGCTTGGCAATCACTTTGCCGCTGCAAATTGTCGTATCGCCCATGAAATTGAATTCGCGCGACTGGCACGAGAATTTCCAAAGCCACGCGTCATCGCCCATCCACTTTGTCACAAGGTGCATGAGCCAGCTCGTGCGCATCTGTCCGTAATCGTACGAACTCGGCAACCCCAGATCCTGGGCGCGCTGATGGTCCCAGTGAACCCGCTGGACCACGTCTGGAACGCCGTATTTATCAGGCACGAAGAACGCGGGCATCTTCATGCGTTGCTTGTAGTTTAGGCCAAGCGGTCCAATCCCGCTTGAAGACAGCCCCATCCCCATATGATACGAAATGATATCGACCATCGTGAGCGGCCCTTTGGCCACCGGCGTCACATCATCACCCACCTCGACATCTTCCCACCAGCGAAGTTCGCTTCCGCGAAGGCACTCAGCCGCATAGACCTTGTCGATTTCCGCGATGTCCTCTGGGGTATATGTCTGGCGCTCGATACCCGAGTATTTGCCGCTTTTCTTGGTCCCGCTCCGCTCCGCTGACAGGTAATGCTCTTCTCTCCGGCCGACCGGCACTCCGGCGTGATCGACATAAAGATCGCGATAAGTCTCCGTAACGGTACGGCCACCACTGAAGGACGACCCTGCACGCACTTCGATATTCGAGGTCACGCGCTCCACGAACACTTTCTGGTCTGGATAGAGCGGGCGCCAGAATGTCCAATCGACGCCGGTATAATATTTGCCCACTCCCCGGAACAAACCTTTGAACAACGCCTTGAGTTCACCGTCAGGCTTCGGCGTCAGATTCGTTCCCGTCGTATGCAGGAACAGTGGAAAGGCAATCTGGTCACCCCAGCGTGTGCTTCGGCCATAATCCCGACTCGTAAAGAGCGGATTGTCGTCGCCACAGCCGAACGCGAAGTGCCGCATCGAGTCCGTCGACGCAAATTCATTGTAAGGCTTGTTGTAGGCAAATTTCGGCACGCCAATCTGGCGACGCGCACGATCAATATCCTCATCGGTAATTGTCCCCACGGACGTTTCAGTATCGGCCATATTCACTCCCAAGCCTCTTTGCCTCTCCAAGCCGTCCGGACGGCAATGTAAAATGTCCCTCGATGCCGGCAGTCCCAGCCAAAGAAATTCCGCATAACTGACAAAATGTCAACTCTGCGCTTTCTTCAGGCCGTTCCATATTGATCGCCATACCTTGCACCCGAGGCTCCAACACGACACACACAACCAATTGTATTTTAAGAAACTTTCTGACTTTTCCGATCGAAAACCGTAATCGCGCCCCAGCGCGCAACAACTGTTCTTGAAAACTGTCGAGTCATCAGTTATCCATATTGAGAATAGGGTGCCATTTCCGAATCGAGGTGATGTTTAGCCCGCAGAGTCGAGAGGAGACACGCAGTGAGCGCCCCCAAAATGCATGATGACCCGCAACGCTCAGGCAATTGGACCGTGCCGGACCATGTGCCCGCCGACCTTGTGCGGTTTCTGGACTTCAGGACGGGCCTTGGCCCTTGCCCCCATGCGCAAATCTCCGAATTCCACAAAGGTCCACCAGTCTTCTATTCGCCCCTCAGCCACCAGGATCGCGGCGGTGAAGGCAGAGGAGCGTGGGTACTGACCAAGGCTGAGGACATTCGCAAGATGTTGCAGAATGCAAACCTGTTCAGTTCGGCGGAACCCCGCAGCTACGCGATGGGCGAGAGCTGGAAGCTTATTCCCCTCGAGTTGGATCCACCTGAGCACGGAAAGTTTCGGGCTCCGATCAATCCGCTTCTGTCGCCGAAGCGCGTCGCCGCTCTCGAACCGCGTATGCGGGAAATCGCGGCCAAACTGATCGATCAAATCAAGAATGATCACGAGTGCGAGTTTATCGCGACATTCGGCGAACAGATGCCCGTCCGTGTTTTCCTGGAAATGATGGGCATGGCTGATGACGAACTCGCCAAATTTCGGGACTGGGCAGACATGATCGTGCACGACCGGGCGCGCCGCGGACAAGCCATGAGCGAGGTCAAGGTCTTCCTTCAGGAGCAGATTGCCGAGCACCGCGCGAACCCGCGAGAGGGAACTCTGGTCACCGAAGTCCTGAGCTTCAAAGCCGGGGACAAGCCGTTCAGCGACGAAGAAGTCCTGGGTACTGTATTCCTCCTGTTCATTGGTGGGCTCGATACCGTTGTCAGCTCCCTCTCGTTTCACTTCCGGTATCTTGCCGAGAATCCGGATGAGCAGCGAAGGCTGCGTGAAGATCCTTCACTGTTGCCTGATGCCGTCGAGGAACTGTTTCGAGCCTTCCCGGTCGTGACGACGGGCCGGATCCTGTCCGAGGATACCGACATGTTCGGCGTGCAAATGAAGAAAGGTGACATGGTCGCCGGTTCGACCCTCCTTTCAACAAGCGATCCCGACGAGTTTGAGAATCCCGAGATCATCGATCTTGCCCGCAGCCCAAACCGCCACAATGCCTTTTCATTCGGCCCACACCGCTGCCTTGGCTCTCACCTCGCACGGCGCGAAGTTCAGGTCGCCATCGACGAATGGCTGAAACGAATGCCGGAGTTCCGGGTCAAACCAGGTACAGAGTTCGAGACCCTGGGGGGTGGCGTGATGGGCATGAGGGAACTTCCACTCGTCTGGTAAAGCGTTAGGGCTATCGCCCCAGAGCCATTGGATTCCCAGCTTAGACATCTTGCTGCGGCGCCCGCATAGGCGTCGTGAGGAGAAATGAAACATGAGTTTGATTGACGGCAAGATCGCCATCGTAACTGGTGCAGGCGCCGGTCTTGGAAGGTCGTATGCGCTAGCCCTGGCGCGCGAAGGCGCCGCGGTTGTGGTCAATGACTTTTCAGGCGATGCGGCAGATGAAACCGTAAAGCTCATTGTCGACGAAGGCGGAAGAGCCATTGCCAACGTGGCAGACGTCGGCACTTCCAAAGGTGGCAACGCCCTGTTGCAGACCGCTCTTGATGGATTTGGACGGGTCGATATCCTCGTAAACAATGCGGGCATTTTGCGCGATGCCTCCCTTGTCAAAATGGAGGAAAGCCAGTGGGACGCCGTAATGCATGTCCACGTCAAGGCGCTCTACACCGCGACTCGCCCCGTCTTCGCCTGGATGAAAGAGAACGGCGGTGGTGGCGTTATTGTCAATACCACCTCCACCGCCGGCATCCGCGGGAACTTCGGCCAGACCAATTACGGCGCAGCGAAATGCGGCGTGATAGGCTTTTCGACATCTCTGGCAATAGAAGGCAAGAAATACGGCATTCGTGTCTGGAATATCGGCCCAGCCGCCGCGACCGCCCTGACCGCACACATGCCCGAAGAATACCAGCGGCAATTCCACATTGATCGCGTTGCCCCGACGTTGCTGTACATGGTCAGCGACTTGTCGGGCGATCAAACGGGCAAGACCTTGCTCGCAGGCGGCGGCTGGATCGGGGAAGTCCGTTTTGAAGCGACAGAGGGTTATGTGCCCACCGAAACGATCACTCCGCAGGAAATCGCGGAAGCAGCAGGCGCCGGCAAAATATTCTTCCCTGAAAGGCCGGGCAAATGGGTCACCGCGTATGGCCCCCAGAATGGCGAATAGAAGGCCCCACTAAAGCAACAGGACTCCGTCGATGCCGATCAATTATCCTGCCATCCTTGAACTGAAGGAAAGCGGAAAGCGCTATACTTTCACGGATCGTGACACCATGCTTTACGCGCTCGGCATCGGTCTTGGCGGCGATCCCGACAATGCAGATGAACTGCCTTTCGTTTACGAGAAGGACCTGCGTGCCGTGCCAACACAGGCGACAGTCGTCGCATGGGGTGCAGGCGTGCCAACCAACAAGCTTGGCGTAAACTATAAACTCGTGCTGCACGGCGAAGAAAAAACCGTCCTCCATCGCCCCTTTCCACCCGAAGCAAGCATCATCGCCGATAGCGGTGTTGTGGAAGTCTATGACAAGGGTGAAGGAAAAGGGGCAATCATCGTACGTGAAACTGTCTTGCGCGATGAAGGGGACGGCGGAAAAATCGCGACATTGATCCGAACGATTGTCGCGCGTGGTGATGGCGGGTCAGGCGGCTCGTCCGAACCAACCCCAACACCCCACCCCACGCCGGACAGAGAGCCGGACAATGTCGTGGAATACACGGTTGCGGGCAACCAAGCCGCCATCTACCGCCTTTCAGGAGACCGCAATCCACTACACATAGACCCCGATCGCGGAAAGGCCGCCGGGTTTGATGGCCCCATCCTTCACGGTCTGTGCACTTATGGCTTTACCTGCCGCGCGGTGCTGGAAGCGTACTGCGATTTCGATCCCGACAGGATTGCCAGCCACCAGGCGCGGTTCTCGGCTGTCGTGTTTCCCGGCGACAAGCTTCGGATAAATCTATGGAAGGAAGACGACGAGACAATCTCCTTCCAGGCCGAAGTTCCGAACCGCGGCAAGATCGTTATCAAGAACGGTTTGACCAAGCTGCGGGTCAAGTGATGACGGGCAGCGTCCGCATCGCCGCCGAGGGCGCCTCATGACGAATGGCACACCTGCACGCGTTGCACTGGTGACGGGGGCCGGGAGTGGCATCGGCCGAGCCTGCGCGATTTCATTGGCTGAGGCAGGTTATGCAATGGCACTCGTCGGCCGGAAGCTGGACCGACTGGAAGAAACTGCCAACATGATCGGAGCGACCGCAGAAACGCTCGTTCTCCAGGCCGATGTTGCAGATGAAGCCCAGATCGAGGCCGTGTTCGCCAGGGCGGTGAACCACTATGGGCAGCTCGACTTGCTATTCAACAACGCTGGAACGTCGGCTCCCAAAGCTGCGATCGATATGGTCGATCTGCGGCATTTCAACCGAGTGCTCGCCACCAATGTGACGGGGGCCTTCCTGTGCGCGCGCGCCGCATTCCGACAGATGAAGACCCAGGATCCCCAAGGCGGCCGCATCATAAACAATGGGTCGGTTTCCGCGCACGTCCCGCGCCCGAACGGAGCCCCCTATACGATCAGCAAGCATGCGATCACCGGTCTTACAAGGCAGATTTCACTGGACGGACGCCCATACAATATCGCCTGCGGCCAGATAGATATTGGCAACGCTGCCACCGGAGTCGCTGACAACCTGAACGCCGGCATGTTGCAGCCTGACGGGCGCACTTCTCCGGAACCCGTAATGCCACTAGCCAGTGTCGCCGAAGCGGTACGGTGTATGGCTGGCTTGCCGCTCGACTCGAATATTCAGTTCATGACGATCATGGCGACGCAAATGCCGTTCATCGGCCGAGGGTAGATCACGGCGGTGGTGGACAAGGAATCTGAGGTTCTACCAAGACGCTTTCACATGGCAGGCGCGCCCCAAACTGCCACGTCGAACCGTGACCAATGACAGAAACTTCAGGTCGGATGCCAAGCAGCACTGCAGCAGACTATTTCGTTTCCGAGAATGGGACGTTCTTGTCCGGCTGCGGTTCTTTCGGCAGGCCCAACACGCGCTCTGCGATGATATTACGAAGTATCTCGTCCGTGCCACCGGCAATGCGGATGCCGGGTGCGTGAAGAAGGTCATGATGCACATTGCCCTCGCAAAAGGCCATTGCCCTGTCGTCGATCAGCCCGAACGGTCCTTGAGCCTCGACCAGTCGACGCGACATCTCCTGTAATTCGAACGCAGTAACCAACTTGCCGATCGAAGCTTCCGGCCCCGGGGTTTGTCCGCGGGACATCGCGGTCAGTGTGCGGTAACGCGTGAGCTGCACGCCTCGCGTACGAACATACCAGTCAGCGAACGCAGCACGGAATGCCCCATCATCGGCAAGCGTACCATCTGCAACCGGTGTACTTCGCGCCAGCCTGATCGTTTCGCCGGCCGGGATACCCCTCTCCTTGCCTCCCTGCACACGCTCGTTCATCAAGGCGTAGATTGCGACCCCCCAACCGGCATCGATCTCACCAAGGCGTTGAGCATCCGGAATGCGGACATCGTTAAAGAAGACTTCGTTGAATTCGACCCCACCAGACATCTGATGAATCGGACGGATTTCAATTCCCGGTGAATCCATCGCGACAAAGAACATTGTCAGCCCCTTGTGCTTCGGCTTCGACGGATCAGTGCGGGTTATGACGAGCCCCCAATCTGAATAATGCGCGCCGCTGGTCCAGACTTTTTGGCCACTTACGACCCATTCATCCCCGTCCGCCACGGCCTTTGCGCGAACACCTGCGAGATCAGACCCCGCCGCAGGCTCGGAAAAGAGTTGGCACCAGATTTGGTCGCCGCGAACCGCCGGGCGGACCAGTTCCGCCTTTTGTTTATCGGACGCGTATTTGATGATCGTCGGGACGCACAGACCAAGACCAATGCCAAAAAAGGCATCCGGAACGCCCCGCCCCGCCTCTTCCTCCCGGAAGATGACCCGCTCCATGGCCGTACCCCCAGCGCCACCCCACTCGGAATCCCATGTTATGCAGGCATAGCCATTATCGGCTTTGATCGCCTGCCAGATGCGCTGCTTCTTCAGCCGAGCCGCCTCACTCCCTGAAAGCGAAGGCAGTTTGTCCTTGTGGGCATCCAGAAAGTCTCTCGCCCTGGCGCGATACTCGGCTTCTTGCGGCGTGTCGGAAAAATCCATCAGCTTGCCTCTGCTTTCATCTTTTCGCCTTGCGCTTCGACCTGCTCAAAAAGGCGCTCTCGCCACATACGCGGCGAACCGATCACCATGTCGAGTTGAAGCGCGCGCCGGTAGAACAGATGCTGGTCAGCCTCCCAGGTGAACCCGATGCCGCCATGGGCATGCAGCGCCTCTCGCGCCGCAAACCAATAGGCATGACAGGCAGCGACCCGCGCCGCCGCCGCAGCTTGCGCCAGATCATCACTGCCAGAATCAAGCGCCCAAATTCCGTAATAGGCATTGGATCTTGCAATCTGGTTGTTCACATAGGCATCCGCGAGCGTGTGCTTTATCGCCTGATAGCTACCGACAGGCCGTCCGAAAGCGTAGCGTTCCTTGGCATAGGCAACCGCCTGTTCCATCGCCCGGTCTGCCCCTCCAACCTGCTCGAACGCTAAGAGGACAGCGGCACCATCAAGGAGGCGGTCAAGAAGCCAGGGAGCGCCGATCGGTTCTGCTGCCGCGCCATCGAAAACAATCCTGGCGGCGTCGCGTGACGGATCCAGCGTGTCCAACTTCTCCCGGGTGACACCATCCTGTTCGAGTGGCACCAGGAACAGTCTTGGCGTTCCGCTCTCGTCACGAGCCCAGACAAGGGCATCGGTCGCGGCCAGCCCATCAGTGACGGGTTGTTTGGTCCCGGTCAGTCTGCCGCGCTCGACGCGCGAACCAATGCGCTCAAAGCTCGGCTCACCGGGGCCTTCAGAGATGGCGATGCAACCGATACAATCACCAGCCGCAATTTCTGCCAACTTGTCTTTTTGGACGCCGTCTCCGGCAATCATCAACGCTTCGGCAAGAATATACACAGTCGAGGCGAAAGGGACTGGTGCCAGAACCCGGCCGAGTTCCTCGGCCAGAACACAGAGATCAGTGCGGCTCATCCCAAGTCCACCGAACTGTTCTGGAATCGAAAGTGCGGTCCACCCCTGCCCGACCAACTCTTCCCAGAGCTCGACGTCAAAGCTGGCTTCTGAATCGTCGAGGACTTTGCGTGCCCTTGTGAGTGGACAGCGTGCCTCAAGAAACTTGCGCACTTCTTTGCGCAGCATCTCCTGGTCTTCTGAGAAATCGAAATTCATCCCACACCCCTCAAGCCGGTCCCATGCGGTAAACGCACAACTTGTTGCCTTCCGGATCTCGAAAATACGCGCCGTAGAATCCGCTCTCTTCTCGTCTGCGAATGCCGGGGGCGCCTTCATCAATTCCGCCAGTCTCCAGAGCGAGCGCATGGACTTCGTTGACCACCTTCCGCGACGGCGCCTTCAGCGCGACCATGGTCCCGTTGCCCGGCCGCATGGCTTCGCCGTTGAACGGAGTAACGACCGCCAACTCAAACTCCGTCACGCCATAAAAGATGCCCCGATCAAAGGCATGGATACGCCGCGCCCCAAGCAATTGCGCGATCGGATCGTAGAATTTCCCCGCCGAATCGATGTCATCCGAGCCAATAACCGCATAACCGATCATGTGTCGGCGCTATCCGCTTCAGAATCGTCCACTTCCTCGACAGTAATCACCTGTTCCGGGCATGCGCGCGCGCCGCGAATGGCCTGTTCCTTCAGATTGTCTGAGACATACTTGCAGGGCGTTACATTAAAGCCGTCATCGTTTAGCTGGTAGACTTCCGGCGCCACAGCTTCACACCGCGCGTGCCCGACACAGCCCTCCACGTTTACAGTTACTTTTATAGCCATCAACTCCGCTCCTCTAGCAAAACGGCACCCGCGAGCCTGCCGCCAATAATATCTACCGCCTCGTCGACACTTCTTTCGACAAGCTCGCGTACAGTCGGGATATCATCGATGATCCCCTGCACCATTCCGGCCGTCCCGACCCATTGCATGCCGCCTTGTGCGATCGGATGCACAATTCCAGAAGTATCGGTAAAGCGCGTCCTTAGTCTCGTCACGGTTTGGGCCCCGATCCTGTAAACGCCGGCGACCGCTTCTCCTTGAATGCGCTGACCCCTTCGCGATAGTCGGGTGACAGTCCGCATTCCTTTTGCATGTTTCGCTCACGGTCGAGCGACTCATCGAGCGTCGCCGCCCAGCTGTCCCGAATGGCCTTCTTGGCTTGACCCAACCCGAATGTTGGCGCCCTCGCCAGGCCGTCTACGATCGTCGCAACCTCTTCATCGAAAACAGCGTCATCGATTGCCCTCCAGATCAGCCCGTATTCCGCCGCCTGCTCTGCAGATAGCTTCTGGTTGAGCAGCGTGAAGCCAAGCGCCCTGGCCTGCCCCATCAGGCGCGGCAGGTGCCACGAGCCTCCCGCGTCGGGAACCAGTCCGATTGCCGAGAAAGCCTGCACAAACTTGGCTGACTTTTTCGCCACAACAATATCGCAAGCCGCCGCTATATTAACTCCCGCTCCCGCCGCAACTCCATTCACTGCGCAAACGACAGGAAGTGCCAACGCCGTCAGGCGGCGAATGAGGGGATTGTAATCTTTTTCAGGGCCCTGCGAGAGGTCGAGCGGCCCCGCATTGACGTCGCGGTCGCCAAGATCCTGTCCCGCACAGAAGCCACGCCCCGCACCAGTGATCAGCAGCACGCGCGCTCCCGGATCACTCTCGATTCGCGTGAGGACATCACGTACCTCCTCATGCATGCAGGCATTGAAGGAGTTCAGCCTCTCAGGCCGGTTAAGCGTCAAGCGATAAGCGCCATCTTTGACGGTCAGCAGGATGGTTTCGTACGTCATCGCTTATCCATCCTTAAGCCGGTGTCGGAAATGTCAGGATACGCCGGCGCTGTTCCCGAAGCCCACCGAACAGCCTGTCCGCAACATGCGACCGCTTCAGATAGTGATGAACATTCGCTTCGGCCGTGAAGCCAAAGGCACCGTGAACCTGCACGCAGTCCGCCGCATTTTTTATTGCAGATTCGCACGCGACGATCTTGCTGGCGACAGCATGAAATTCAGTGTCCGGCGAGGCATCATCCATGACCAGCGCCGCAAAGGATGCCTGGCAAAGGGCTGCCTCTGATCGGATCGCCATGTCAGCACAGATATGCTTGATCGCCTGGAACGAGCCGATCGGCTTGCCGAACTGTTCGCGAACCTGCGCGTATTCCACCGCCATGTCACGCGCGCCTTGACCGATACCCAGCGCGTAGGCGCCCATCAACATGAGGGCGCGGGCATGGATATTCTCGGTTTCCTTGGAGACACGCACACGCGGCTCGACGCTGTCACCCAACCTTGCACGCTCAAGCACCAGAACGGCATCCGTCGAGTTGACCCGTTCGATGTGAGTGAAGGCGCTTCGCGGATAAAGCGCAGCTTCATCGTCGTCGCAAAGAAGAATGAGTTCAGCCTCATCTGCTTCAAACAGATGAAACGCATCCGTTCCGCCGGCTGCACCGCGAGAGTTGGCAACGCCCACGCGCGCCTCGCCTGAAAGCAGCGCATCGCGCAGATGAGCATCACCTGAAAAGGCAGCGACACGCGCACCCAGGATAGTCCCGAATATGGCTGGAGAGATGAGGTGATACCCGAATTGCTGGAAGACCAGCATCTCCTCAGCCGCGGAAAGGCCAATGCCGCCCATCTCTTCGGGCAAGCTTAGGCCGAAAAAGCCGAGTTCTGCCAGCTTGGGCCACAGCTTTGCATCGGAATTGCCGATCGCCCCGAACTCGCGCAAACGGTCGACTGGCGCTTCATTGCGAAGAAAGTCCTGGATTGTGTCAACGATCTGCTGCTGATCGCTGGAAGGAAGAAGGTCCATGGTCTTGTCTCCTGGTCAGCGGCCGCGAGGAAGGCCAAGCACGCGCTCGCCGATGATGTTGCGCTGGATTTGCAGCGTGCCTGCAGCAATGGTCGTCGCGTACGAGCGCAGGTAGAAGTAGACCCAATCGTCGTCCTCCGGGTTTTCCAGCCCATCAGCGCCGATGATGTCAAACGCCAGGCGACGAACGCGCTGCTGCACTTGTCCGACCATGGCGCGCATCAGGGACGCCATGGCTGGGCTGACGTCCCGCTCCGCGCGGCTCACCGCCATATAGGTCATTGCCCGGGCAGCTGCCATGTCCGCTCGGAGCTGCGCCAAACGCGCCCCGAACTCGTCCGTGCTAACGAATTCCGCACCATAGCGATCACGCGCCTTCTTGATCATGTCCTCGACCAGAAACGCATATCGAATCTGGTCCTTGATCTGAGCTGTCCCGCGCTCGAAACCGAGCGTCGACATCGCGACCGACCAGCCGTCATTCACGTCGCCGACCACGTTCTTCAGCGGCACCCGCGCCTCGTCATAGAAGCACTGGACGAAGTGTGTGTGATTGGGTGCAGACATGATATCAATTGGACGCAGGTCGAGACCCGGTGTGTTCATGTCGAATATGACCCAACTGATACCCTTGTGTTTGGGGGCTCCCGGGTCTGTTCTAACCAGCAATTCCTGCATGTCGGACAGGTGCCCGTGGCTGGTCCAGATTTTCGAACCCGTAATGACGAGTTCGTCGCCATCGATGACAGCCCTAGTTTTGAGCGACGCAAGGTCTGATCCCGCATTGGGCTCAGAAAACCCCTGACACCAGATCTTTTCACCGGAGAGGATCGGGCGAAGGTGCTCTTTCTTCTGCTCTTCGCTTCCTCGGGCAATGATCGTCGGGCCACCATGGTTGAGGCCGACAAAGCAAAGGTGGTTGTCGGGCGCGTGAGCCCGCGCATATTCCTCGTACCAGATCAACTGACGGGTCAGGCCGAGGCCCATGCCACCATATTCCTTTGGCCAGGAAACCCCCGCCCAGCCTGCATCATATTGGGTTCTCTGCCAGGCAAGGTCGTATTCGCGCATTTCCTGGCCGCCATGCGGCCTGCGTTCCTTGAACACGTTGGCATTCAGCCATTCCCGCGCCTCTTCGCGAAACTGACGATCTTCCGCTGTGAAATTGAGGTCCATAAATACATAACCTTGTGGCTCGAACCACTACGGTCTTATCGACTTGCGCAGTCCGGCCCCACAACGGAAATTTGGGTATTTAGGTGTGATTCCTCGACGTTCAGACGACAGCCTGCTCGAACTCACTGATACAGAGGTTCCAGAAACGCTCAGCCGCACGTCCGAGATCCCGTCCACCTATCCGACAAAACCGTTGATCGACAGTTATACCGTCAACCTTGAATGACCGGACTCCTGGATCGAGCGTCTTGAGTATCTCGTCCTCAATGGACACCGCAACGATGTCTCCCCGCGTAAGCACCGCGTGCTCAATCGCGCGGCGATCAAATTCCGGGATCGGTGACGGGATAATCTCCAGCTCTTCAAACCTGACCTTCAATCGCTTGTGAAGCGCGCGACCCCGCTCTTCGGGCGGAATACCCACAGCAACGCCAGCAAGATCCTCCAGCTTCGAAAACTTTTTCTGCTTGGGTGCCAGCAAATAGACCGACGTTTCGCCCACAGACAATGTCTCAAGGTCCGGTCCACCATCCACCAACCCGGCTTCAGCGGGCAATAGCGCCAAATCGATCCGGCGTTCGTCCAGGGCCTT
Organism: Hyphomonas johnsonii MHS-2; assembly: GCF_000685275.1. Classification (GTDB taxonomy): domain Bacteria; phylum Pseudomonadota; class Alphaproteobacteria; order Caulobacterales; family Hyphomonadaceae; genus Hyphomonas; species Hyphomonas johnsonii. Next base: position 562,255 of record NZ_ARYK01000001.1, on the reverse strand, counting down.
CAATAAGGCAGCCGGCGTGTCGGCCATGGTCGTAAGTTCGAAGTTTCCGAATTTTTGCGCGAATTGCAGCGCGACCGTCTTGAACCGCGGGATATCGATCAAGGGGATATGGCAACCTAGCTTCAACGCCCGCATCCGGTCCTCTCCCAGGCTCCTGGCAGTCTCCCGAAACAATTGCGCCGACTGCGCCAGCTGGCTCGCATGAGGCAGCAGCTGCGCGCCCGCTTCAGACACCCGCACACCGACATTGTCCCTTATCAGCAACTCGATACCGAGTTCGTATTCCAGCTTTCGGATTTGTGCGGAAAGCCATGGCTGGGCGATATGCAGTTTGGTCGCCGCGCGGGTGAACGACCCCTCTTCCGCAACGGTGGCGAACAACGAAATCCAGCGTAAATTCATGGATGCACTCTACCTCAGGCCGCCTTCTAGTCAACGCGCCTGACATCGAACCCGTCAGGCAACCAAGGCTGGGCGCACCCCTCCTAACTACCAATAATCGCGTCTGCCACGTCACCCTCCAAAAATTGTATCACGCTTTGAAAAGCTGGAGCGATCCACCCGACGCAACGGTATCGTTCGCTCTTGAGTGCGTCTGCAAGTGGGAAAACCTATGTCTGGAAAAAACATGGCCGATCAACCCGTAGCGCCCCACACTGTGATCAGCACCGGTGGCGAACCTTATCTCGTCGGCAGTCATTGCAGCGCGTGCGGCGAAACCCATTTGGGAGCCTTCGAAAATTGTCCCGCCTGCACGGCGCGCGGACAGATGGATGAAGTAAGGCTCTCCAATCAGGGCACGCTCTACAATTACACGATCGTGTATCGCAGCCTGCCCGGTGTAACCGTGCCCTTCATCTCGGCCGTGGTCGATCTCGATGGCGGCGGCACGATCAGGGGCAACCTGCTGGAAGTCGAGCCGGATCCTTCGAAGATCGCGTTCGATATGCCGGTCAAGGTCGTCTTCAGAAGTGCCGCCGATGCCGTCGCAGGCGGCGAGGGCTATCTCGCCCATTTCTTTGTCCCTGCGAACTAAGGAGCGCCCGACCATGAGCAACGACGTCTATATTGTCGGCATCGACATGATCAAGTTTGGCCGTTTCGAAAACGAAAAGGCCGAACGCCTCGCCGCACAGGCGACCCTGATGGCACTCGATGATTGCGGGCTGGGGATAAGGGATATCCAGGCCATCTGGGCGGGGAGCTGTAACGCCACGATGATGGGGCAACGCATGTTGCACTATATCGGACAGACCGGTGTGCCTGTAGTGAACGTTACCAATGCCTGTGCCACCGGCGCGACGGCTTTTCGTGAGGCATGGATCGCAATCAAGGCCGGACTTTATGATACCTGCCTGGCAGTCGGCGCGGAAAAGATGGGCAAGGGTATGCTTGTGCCCAAGAACAGCCAGGGCACAGCCATTCCGACTGAAGGCCTGCTGGGCTCGGGTGTGATGCCGTCAGTCTTCGCAAAGATGGGCATGGAACACACCCGCAAACACGGCACCACGTTCGAACAGTTCGCCCGGGTCAGCGAAAAGAACCACCGCCATTCCACACTGAACCCCAAGGCCATGTACCAGAGGGAAACACCTCTCGCCATGGTCATGGAGTCCGAGATGATTGCCTATCCCCTGACCAAGCTGATGTGCTCGGTCAATGTGGACGGGGCGGCGGCTGCGGTCCTGATGAGCGAAAAAAAGGCAAAGCAATCCGGGCTCATCAACCGGGCCGTCAAGGTGCGCGCCTCTGCGCTCGCAAGCGACCCGTTTACGGCGCGCAACCTCGTCATGCAGGATGTGAACACGGTGACCCGGCTTGCAGCACAGAATGCCTACGAGATGGCAGAGCTCGGGCCTGAGGATGTAAACCTGATCGAACTGCACGACTGTTTCGCGACGGCCGAGATCTGCCACTATGAGAATCTGGGCCTTTGCGCCGAGGGCGAAGGCGGGGCGTATCTCGACAGCGGTGCGACGCAACTGGGCGGCCAGCAACCGGTCAACGTCTCCGGCGGGCTCTTGTCCAAAGGCCACCCCCTGGGCGCAACAGGTATCGCCAACATCTATGAAATCTCGCAACACCTTCGCGGCGAGGCAGGTGCCCGCCAGGTGGAAGGTGCTAAAATCGGACTGACGCACGTTGTCGGCCTGGGAAGCGCATGCGCTGTGCATCTGCTCGAGAAGGCCTGACCCTTCAGGCTTTATGCGAGCACTTAAAGGACCGCGGCCAATATTCCTCCAACCGGCTGCGGTCCTTCTTTTTCCTTATCGGATCAGCCGAAGCGGCATCGTTTCCCAGCTGTTGCGAATGATGTGATTGCGGACAATTTCGGGTTTGCCAGCCAGCTCGATCCGTTCGAAGCGGTCAAGCAAGGCGTTCAGCACTTCGGCCCCTTCCATCCGAGCCAGGCGGGCGCCCAGGCAAGTATGCGGGCCGGCGCCAAAGGAAAAATGCCGGGACGCATTCTCGCGTCCGATATCGAACCGGTGCGGATCCTGGAAAAGGTCGGGATCGCGATTGCCAGCCATGTACATGAGGTAGACGTGTTGCCCCTCTTTCATGGCCTGGCCATTGATCTCGATGTCCTTGCTGACATAGCGCAGGAAAGCACGTGCTGGCGTCACCAGCCGAAGTGTCTCCTCAATTGCGTTCTTGACGAGCGAGCGGTCTTCCTTGAGCCGCTGCCACTGGTCTGGATTGTTTGCGAAGTAGTAAGGCAAGCCGAGCAGCAAGGCCCGCGTTGTATCCGCGCCCGCCGCTATTGCAGTCATCGCAAATGTGACGACGTTGGGTAACTGAACGCCTTTCTGGCCATCAAGTTCTGCGTCAAGCAGCACATTGATCAGATCGAGTCCTTTGGCCGTTCCGGCTTCACGCTCGGCTTTTCGGATCTCGACATTCTCTGTGATGTAATCCTTCAAGCTCGCAAACTCGGTGACGGCCGCCTGCAATTCTTCAAAGGAAATATCGGCGCCCAATTTCTCCAGTTCGTTACTCCAGAACTCCACCCTTTTTCGGTCGGTCGCTGGCAGGCCGATCAGGAAGCAAGCCGCTTCGATTGGGACACCAGCGGCGAAATCCCAGTAATCGACTTCGCCTTGCGCTGCCAGTTTGTCGAGTTCCTTGCCGATATAAACGGTAAGCTTGTGTTTCACCTCCTCGATGGCAGGGACCGTGAAAGCACCCAGGCTGACGCGGCGAAGCTCATGATGGCGGGGCGGATCCGTATTGCCGATCTGCTCGCCGCCCTCAGGCCAGAAACCCTCGGAAAAATTCGTGTCGCCGGCTTGTGCCCGATATTTGATTTCATTCAGGAAAATGCCGCGCGCATTGCTGAATACGTCTGCGCGCGGGCTGATCGCGCGAATGTCTTCGGCGCGCGTCACGACAAACGTGTCGAGCGGCTCATAATGGTAAAATGGCGCTTCGCGCTGCATCCACGCGAAGGTCGGCCAGGGATCGTTGAGGTAGAACTCCGGATCTTCAATCGGAATCTTGCGGTCTTTCACACCCTGCTCAGACATTATTTTCTGCTCTCCTTTTTCCCGGTTGATGCAACTCAGGGCGCACCATCAAACCTACGCTAAGTGCGACGTCGCGTGCATGGCAAATCCGAAAGCCGGGGCGGACAGGAGAATTCCTCTGTTGTGCGCCGGGGGGGGGGAATTATCACTCGCCGATCAAAGACCTCCCGAGCACGCCTCGAAAGGTACATCACATTCCCTTGAAGGCGGGGTCCCTCTTTTCCCTGAAGGCTAACGCCGCTTCCTTCACGTCCTTCGTTCGCACACAGCGCGCAGTGTTATAAGCTTCGCGCTCGATCGTCTGCTCCAACGAAGCTGAAGCGGCAGTCTGTAGATTCTGCTTCATGCACCGGAACGCGACCGTCGGGCCATTGGCAAGCTTCCTGGCAAGGCCGAACGCTTCCGATTCAAATGTTTCGGCACTGAAAACAAGATTGGCGAGACCAAGTCCCAGGCATTCCTCTGCGGATACTTTCGCGTTGAGGTACAGCAACTCCGACGCCTTTGCAGGCCCTGCGAGGCGGTTCAGGAAATAGCTCAGCCCGAGATCACCACTGAGACCAATCCGGGCATAGGCCGTGCGCATGATCGCCCCTTCAGCCATGACGCGCATATCGCACGCAAGCGCCAGGGCCATGCCCGACCCAGCTGCAGCACCATTGATCAAGGCGATTGTCGGCTTGCCCATGCGATGCAGCGTTATCACCGTGCGCCCATGGGCCATTATGGAATCAGCGCGCTCTTCGACAGTTTCCGGGCGGTCTGCCTTCGCGGCCTCGTCTGTACTCTTGCGAACATCGCCACCCGAGCAGAATGCCTGTCCAGCGCCGGTCAGGGCCACGGCCCCAACATCCGGATCGTTCGCCGCGGCAACGACTGCGCTCTGCAACCTGTGATGAAGTTCAGGCGTGAGCGCGTTCATTCGATTCGGTCGGTTCAGGGTAATGATCCGCAACCGTCCGTCATCATCAACGAGAAGCTCGTCATTGTCGCCGCTCATCGCAGGCTCCATGGCTTCGCCTTGATGCTTTCCGGAATCTCTGCTGGTCCCGTACTGGCTTTCGACAGCTGAACATATTGTACGGCTCCCGAAATCGCCTGATCACGCGGAAGGCTCTGTGCTTCCCAAAGCGCCTTGATGCTGCCTTGCGTCGGGATTGGCGCCCGCGCTGCAATGCTTTGGGCGATCTGCTGCGCTCGCGGCCACAAATCCTCGCGCACCACGACCTCAGTGACAAGACTGATGCGTTTGGCGGTTTCGGCAGAAATCCGCTCCTCATCAGCCATCAGCACCATGCGGCTGATCTCCTGATAAGGGATGCGGCCGAGCATTCCGATCGGCTCTACAGACGACAGCTTTCCAAACTTCAGGTGAGGGTCAAAGAACGTCGCATCATCCGAACAGATTGCGATGTCTGCTTCGTTCAACCAGTAGAAAGCCCCCCCAGCAGCCATCCCGTGAACAGCGACAATGAAAGGCTTCCAGACACGATTGCTCTTCGGACCGAGCGAGTCACCTGGATCATCATAATCGAACGGCGCCGGAGTTTCGCCCTCAGCGCGCCATCCGTAACGGACATCAACGCCAGTACAGAAGGCTTTCCCTTCCGCTGCCCGCAAAACGATGCAGCGCACATGCTCGGCATGGCGCGCCTCATCCCACAATCGCCTGAAATCCCGGATCATGGCATTGTTGAAGCTGTTGGCCTTGTCCGGACGGTTCAGGGTGATTGTCAGCACACCAGCCGCGAGGTCGACGAGGATTGTTTCGTAGTCATTTTTATCGAACATGCTCAATCTCATAACCCGTGGCCGGGAAAACTTTAAGCGACGAGATTGTTTCTATTCAGGGGACATCCGGTCAGGTTCGAACAATGGAAGCCAGACATCTTCGATGTTCTGGAAGATCAGGCGAACCGGCATACCGAATTCCAGCTGGTCGAATGGGCAATTGACGATGTTTGTCGTCAGATTGAGACCGTCCTGCTCGACAAGTGTGACGAGGCCAACCACGAAAGGTTCGTCGAGCCCACGAAACCACTTCTGGCGATTGATCGTCCAGGTTTCGAGAGTCGCCTTTCCTGAAACCGCTTCCGGCATCACCTCGCGAGAGTGGCAACTTGGACACGCTTCCTTGTGAGGATGAATCCAGAAGCCGCAAGGCTGGCAGCGGGTGATCCTCAATACGCCATCCGCACCCGACCGCCAGTACTCGCCGCGCGGCCCGTCCTCAATGACGGGAAGATGTTTGCGCGGTGGCAAATTGACTGTGTCGTTGTCGGTTTCCATCAAACCCGTCCCACTTGTGATCGCGCCATGCTTGCGCATGCGCGCAGGTCACGCAAGTGGCTGTCGGGTCGTTCAGGGCGTGCCAGACTCGCGATACGTCAACGCCTGCTCGACCGCTCAAGGAAAAATAGGCCAAGGTCGCCTTCTTTGCATATGATCGCCAATGGACACGATCTGTGAGACTAGGCAGCATTGAAGGGGCGATGGGTGAAAGATGGCATCAGGTAGCAATAAAGCAGTAGCGATCAGCGGAGTCGGACTTTGCGCGCCAGGTCGCGAGAATGTCCGGCCGATCATGAGCGTGATGCTTGATGCTGTGGACGAAGCGCTTGCCGGTGCAGGCCTGACGCTTTCAGACATTGACGGGCTTTCCACGTTCCCAAGCACCTACAATCTCGGAGCCGGCGCGAAAAACGATTCTCCGATCGACGTGATTGAGCTCAAGGAGACGCTAGGCCTCGACGTCAACCATTTCTCCGGCAGCACAGAAGGGCCTGCGCAGTTCGCGTCGATCTTCGAGGCGATCGGCGCGATCATGTCGGGTCAGGCGACCCATGTGCTCTGTTACCGGGCACTGGCCCAGCATACCCAACAGCTGATCAATCGCACAAAGCCACGCAAGGAAGCCGACGGATACGAGCGCGTATCCGGCAAGTGGGTGTATCATCGGCCTTTCAACGTGGTCTCGCCGGTCGCGCCGACAGCAATGATGTTCCGTCGTCACTGCCATGAGTTCGGCACGACGAAGGAACAGCTCGGCGACCTGGTCGTCAACACACGGGCCAATGCCGTCAGGAATCCGCGTGCAATCTATCGCGACCCAATGTCCAAGCACGACTATCTGAACGCCCGCATGATCTGCGATCCGCTGGGCCTGTTTGATTGCGACGCGCTCCTTGACGCCGCAACCGTTGTAATCGTCTCTAGACTGGACGCCGCACGCGACCTGAAGAAGCCGCCTCTTGTCATTGAATCCTTTTCCGGACGGATGGGCGGTCGATACAGCTGGGACCAGTTCGAGCCCAAATCCGGCATGATGGCGCTGGAAAACGGGCCACATCTCTGGAAAGGCACCGACTTCTCTCCTTCGGACGTCAAGGTCGCCAACCTGTATGATGGTTTCAGCCCGCAGACCTTGATCTGGCTGGAAGCCCTCGGGTTCTGCGGACGCGGTGAAAGCGGGCCATTTGTCGAAGGCGGGCGCCGTATCGCGCTGGACGGGGAACTGCCGCTCAACACCGGTGGAGGTCAGCTCTCAGGCGGGCGAATGCATGGCTTTGGCCTCCTCTGGGAGACCTGCATCCAGATGTGGGGCGAAGGCGGAGACCGGCAGGTCCCGGGGGATGTAAATCTCGGCGTTGCCGCGGCGGGTGGCGGCCCGCTCGCAGGATCGATTCTTCTTCGCCGAGATTGAGGAAGCTCCGCCCTGCCTCGGAATTTCTTCAGCTTGGGCCGGCAGTTGAAGCGCCGTCAGTTTTCGATAGGGTCTCGGCACAAGGGAGAGGCCCAAAATGAGGGCATATGAACACATCAGCTATGAGACTGAAGGGCATGTCGCGATCATAACGATCCGCCGCGAAGCTTCGCGCAATGCCCTTGATGACCTGGCCAATATCGAGCTGGGACGAGCCTTCGATCATTTCGCGCAAAACGACGACGCATGGGTCGCGATCATCACGGGCGCCGGCGACAAGTCGTTCTGCGCAGGCAATGACATGAAGAAGCGTGCCGCGGGCGCGACGTTGTCGAAAGACAAATGGTCAGGCGGTTTTGGCGGGCTGACCACACGTCACGACCTGTTCAAGCCCGTGATTGCCGCCGTCAACGGATATGCGGTCGGTGGAGGGGTGGAGATAGCGCTCGCTTGCGACATCGTCATCGCTGCCACGCATGCGACCTTCGCCATGCAGGAAGTCAAGTTCGGCCAGCTTGCCGGCGCGGGTGGCGCGCATCGCCTGCCGCGCGCGCTGAGCTGGCAACGCGCTATGGAATTGTTGCTGACAGGTCGTCCCATCAACGCAACGAAAGCGCTCGACTGGGGCCTCGTGAACGAAGTCACGTCGGGTGATGACCTGATGACTCGCGCGAAGGCCTGGGCGCTCGAGATTGCCGGCAACTCGCCCCTTGCTGTGCGTGCCACCAAGGAAGCAGCGTCAATGGGGCTCTCCTGGGCGCTTGAAGACGTCATCGATCATTCCTTTCCCGGTCGCGACGCGTTGCGCGCCTCCGCCGACTTCAAGGAAGGCCCATGCGCGTTCGCAGAAAAGCGCAAGCCCGTATGGACCGGCGCATGAGCGGACGATTGGCAGGCAAGACGGCGCTGGTCACCGGGGCGTCGCGCGGGATGGGATTTGCCATCGCGCAACGCTTCGTCGCCGAAGGTGCAAATGTGGCCCTGGTTGCGCGCGGCAAGACGGAATTGACTGAAGCAGCAAGCAAGATAGGCGCGAACGCCGCAGCCTTTGTCTGTGATGTCAGCGACCCCGCATCCGTGCGCGAGGCATTTGCTGCCGTCCGCTCCCGCTTTGGCCGCCTTGATATTCTCGTCAACAATGCTGCGCTCGCCACGCCCAATCCGTTGTCGGACGCTCGCGACAGCGACATGCAAAATGAAGTTGCCGTCAACATTCTCGGACCGATCTATTGCGCGCGAGAGGCCGCCTCCCTGATGCGAAGGAACGGCACCGGCGACATCGTCAATATCAGCTCGGAATCGGTCAATCACCCCTACCCCCATCTTGGACTCTACGCAGCAACGAAATCGGCCCTGGAAACGCTGTCAGCGGTGATGCGTCAGGAGTTCGGGCCGGAAGGCATTCGCGTCACGACCTACCGCTCCGGCAACGTGCGCGGTACGTTCAGCCGCACATGGACCCCCGACGCAAAAGCGCGCGCAAGAGAGGCTGCGCGGTCGGCTGGTTTCTATGCGCGCTCCGGCGGCCAGATCGAGCCTGAAATCCCAGCCGAAATGATTCTGAATATCGTTACGCTTCCGCGCGAAGCGCAGATCGACCTCGTTGAATTGCGCGGCGCGGCACAACTTCCTGAAGGATAAGTCATGAGCCTTAATCTCCAAACCAAACTCTATGTCGGCGGTGAGTTCATCAATGGTGGCGACGGGATCGAAGACGTGGTCAATCCTGCCACGGAAGAAGTCATCGGCCACGCGCCTGTTGGATCAATGGCTGATGCCGAAGCAGCCGTGAGTGCGGCCTACGACGCGTTCCAAAACGGCCCCTGGCCCCGCATGGGCCGACATGAACGCATTTCCATCATGCAGAAATTCTATGCTGCGCTGGAACGCCGCAAGAATGAGATCGTGGCTCTACTCATCGCCGAAGCGGGTGCGACAGTCGCGCTTGCCACCGGGGCACAATGGTCAATCGGCCTCAAGCATTTCCGATACTACATGGAACAGGCAGCGATCGATCACACCAAGATGACACGGCTCGAAGTGACTGGCAGCACGGTGGGGACGAGCGTCGTCCGCTATGATCCCGTCGGTGTCGTAAGCGTTGTGACACCCTACAATTATCCTTTCATGCTGAACCTCGTAAAGATGGTGCCCGCCCTCCTGATGGGCAACTGTGTTATTCTCAAACCGTCACCCTACACGCCTTTTGCCGGCACGCTTTTCGGAGACATCGCCGAAGAAGCCGGCTTGCCGAAGGGTGTGCTGAACGTGATGACCGGCGGGCTCGAAGTGAGCCGCTTCCTGACATCCGACAAGCGCATCCGCCTGGTCACCTTCACCGGATCGGACGTCGTGGGCGCAGCAATCATGCAGCAGGCCGCGCCGACCCTGAAGCGCCTCGTCATGGAACTCGGCGGCAAGTCCGCGATGATCGTGCGGCCGGACGCGAACATGGACCTGGCGGTGCATGCCGGTCTTCGGGGTTTCACCTCTCACGCCGGACAGGGCTGCGCGCTCAACACCCGCCATCTCGTGCACAACTCGATACGCGGCGAATATGTCAGCCGGTTGAAGGAAATGGCCGGGCACGTGAAGCTGGGTGATCCGGCTGACGCAAGCACGCAGATGGGGCCACTCATCCGGTCCATCGCAGTCGAAAGATCGGAAAAATATACGCAACTCGGGCTTGATGGCGGCGCGAAGCTGATGACGGGCGGAAGGCGTCCGGTCCATCTTTCCAAGGGCTATTTCTTCGAGCCGACCTTCTTCGACGACGTCGACAATTCAAGCGCCATCGCACAGGAGGAAATTTTCGGTCCGATCGCGTGCGTCATTGGCTATGACACCGACGAGCAAGCCATCGAACTGGCCAATGACAGCGAATTCGCGCTCGCAAACTACATTCTCTCTGCAGATGTCGGCAGGGCCTACGAAATGGCCCAGCAGATTCACACGGGCCGCTGCGCGATCAATGGCGGCGCCGGCACGCAACTGTCGGACGAACCTTTCGGTGGAAACCTGCGGTCGGGTTTCGGGCGGGAGAATGGACTCGAAGGGCTGCTCGAATTCACCAACGCCAACACCATCAGCTTTCATGCGGCATGACGAACCGGCTGGACGACGAAGCACTCATCGCCGATCCATCGCCGCTCGTTCCGTGGTTTGATGCACAACTGGGCGGACAATCGCGCGACCTGACGCTTGAGAAAATTTCCGGGGGTGCCAGCAACAGCCTGTTGCGGGTAACCCGGGGTGCCAGGCAATATGCCCTGCGCCGTCCGCCTGCCGTTTCGAACGACAAGACGTCGCACAATATGGACCGCGAATTGCGTATTGCGCGTGCCCTCAAGCAGACTGACGTTCCCCATGCGCGCCTGGTCGAGGGCACAGTAGATCCGGAATGGATCGGAGGACCGTTCCTTGTCATGGACTGGATTGACGGTTTCACGCCACGTGACCCCATGCCCCCGCCATTCGCCACCGACCCGGACAATCGCCGTGCGCTCGGCGACGCGGTGATCGACGCGCTGGCCGCCATATCACGTGTCGACTGGCGGGCGGTTGGCCTTGACGACTTTGGCAAGCCGGACGGCTTTATCAGCCGCCAGGTTGATCGCTGGAAAGGCCAGTTCGAGCGCAATCGCACACGCGACCTCGTCCAGCTCGACCTGATTGCCGCCTGGCTGAACGCCAATCAACCCAGGAACTCCACGCCCGGACTCATGCATGGGGATTACAGCTTCGCAAACGTCATGATCGCGCCGGACACCCCGGCCTGCGTGGCGGCTGTCATCGACTGGGAGCTGTCAACAATCGGCGACCCTCTGGTTGATCTTGGTCACCTCCTGTCGAGCTGGGCGGACGATACGAGCGGCCCCACCTGGGCCTTCTACATTGACTGGCACACGGGCTTTCGCAGCCGGGCCGAGGCCGCTGAACGCTATGCCAGGGCAAGCGGCCGGGACGTCAATGCATTGCCATTCTACATGGTGCTCGCCCTGTTCCGGCTCGGGGTGATCCTGGAGGGCAGCTATGCCCGCTATGTGCGGGGACAATCCGATAATCCGCGCCACGCCGCTTTCGAGCAGCGCGTTCCCGATATCCTCAATCAGGCCGTTCGCCTGATCGACCGCAACTGACCAAAGGAGCCCGATCAATGTGGAATTTTTCGACTGATCCGGAATTTCAAGAGAAGCTCGACTGGATGAAGGAGTTTGTCCACGCCGAGGTCGAACCGCTGGACCTCGTATTCAACGAACCCGGGCATCACCACAACGTCACTGACAGGCGCGCAATGGCAGCAGTCCGTCCGCTTCAGCAGCAGGTGAGAAAGCAAGGCCTATGGGCCTGCCACCTGACTCCGGAACTTGGCGGGCAAGGGTACGGACAGGTCAAGCTCGCGTTGATGAATGAAATTCTTGGCGGCACGAACTGGGGACCGCGCGTCTTCGGCTGCCAGGCCCCGGACAGCGGGAACGCGGAGATTCTCGCCCATTTTGGTACAGAAGCGCAGAAGGAAAAATATCTCCAGCCTCTGCTGCAGGGCGATATCACATCCTGCTATTCCATGACCGAACCACAAGGCGGCTCCGATCCGCGCGTGTTCGAAACGACAGCAGTCAAGGATGGCAATGACTGGGTCATCAACGGCAAGAAGTGGTTTTCATCACAAGCGCGTTGGGCCTCATTCATCATCGTCATGGCCGTCACTGACCGCGACGCCCCACCATCCGACCGCTACTCGATGTTCCTCGTCGAACGAGGCACGATGGGCGTCAACATCATTCGCAATTCGGGCCTTGCCGGTGAAAGTGAGGAAAGCGGTGCACACGCCTATATCCATTATGACAATGTCCGTGTTCCGGCAGACGCAATCCTGGGCCAGGAAGGCAAGGCATTCGACGTTGCGCAGGTCCGCCTCGGCGGTGGACGCATACACCACGCAATGCGCACCCTCGGCGCAGCCACCAAGGCGTATGAAATGATGAAGGAGCGCGCGGTGAGCCGGTTCACGCAAGGGTCCGCGCTCGCACAAAAGCAGTCCACCCTGCAATATATCGCGCAGTCCTATGTCGAGTTGCTGCAGTTCCGCCTGCTTGTCCTCCACGCCGCGTGGACAATCGACCAGGGTGACAAGGAAAGTGGCCAGATCGGTATCGGTTCAGCCAAGATCATGAGCCCCAGGATCCTGCAGGACATTGTCGGCCGTGCAATCCAGCTGCACGGCTCGCTCGGGATTTCGAACGAACTGGTTCTCGGCCAGTACTGGATCAAGGCCGCCGCCCAGGGACTCGTCGACGGCCCCACGGAGATTCACGAGATCAAGCTCGCGAAGCGCCTCCTGAAGGACGTGAAGCCTGCCAAAGGTCTCTTCCCAACCGAGCACATTCCCACACGGAAGGCCGCCGCCTACCAGAAGCTCAAGCCATACCTCGAGATGAGCAAGGAAGACCTGGCATGACCGAACGTGCAGACACCGGCACCAACGCGTATTCGCAGTGGGAGCAGGATACCCTCCCCTCACCCGCAGAATTGTTCGACATGTCGGGAAAGGTTGTCCTGGTCACCGGTGGCAGCCGCGGCATGGGCCGGGCCATGAGCCTCGCCTTTGCGCGGGCCGGCGCAGACGTCGTTGTCGCGAGCCGGAAGATCGAAAGCTGCGACGAGGTCGCGGAGATAATCCGGGCCATGGGCAGGCGAGCGTTGTCGATCGCCTGCCATGTCGGCAAGTGGGAGGATATCGAAGCGATGGTCGCGGCGGCTTATGCCGAGTTTGGAAAGCTTGACGTGCTGATCAACAATGCCGGCATGTCTCCAGCGTCACCGTGCTCTGCGGATGTATCTGAAGCATTGTTCGACAAGGTGGTGGACGTTAATTTCAAGGGCCCGTTCAGGCTGACCGCTCTGGTCGCCGCACGCATGGCCGAAGCGGGTGGAGGGGCGATCATCAATATATCCAGCCTCTCCGCGATCAGGCCCCAGCCAACCGTTTCCGCCTACGGCGCCGCAAAGGCCGCGCTCAATGCAGCAAGCGTCGGTATCGCCATGGAATATGCCAGCCGCAATGTGAGAGTGAACGTGATTGCGCCGGGCGCCTTCGCGACCGATGTGTCCAGGCATTGGCCTGACCCTGAAAAAGTGCGCAAGCGTGCGGCGATGGAGCGCGTGGCCGACCCGCGCGAAATCGTGACCGCCGCGCTCTACTACGCCAGCGACTTTTCCGGCTTCACCACCGGGGCGAACCTGCGAGTGGACGGGGGCAGGTTGTGAGGCAAGGTGAGACTGGCAAGTGACGGGCGCTGGAATCGCACCGGACGGCACCCCGTACCGGGATTGGGGTCGCATACCGGATGATCACGCCAGGGCCGTCTTGGCCATGTCCCTCCACGGGACTTAGATGGATCAGGTTCCCCGGGAGATTTGCGGCATGGCCGATGAAAAACCGAACATCTATTCAGACCGGTTCAGCGGAAAGCGTGTTCTGGTGACAGGTGGCAGTCGCGGCATCGGCGCGGCAATCGCCCGCAGGCTCGGCGCAGAAGGCGCACTGGTCGCCATTTGCTACAGGACACGCAGTTTCGAGGCCGAACAGATCGCGCAGGCCATCGTCGACAATGGCGGACAAGCATTCACGATCCAGGTCGACCTCGAGAAAAGCGGGTCCGCGCAACAGATGCTCGAAGCATGGGATGAAACCACGCGCTCACTTGTTGGCGACAATCGGTTGGACGCACTGGTCAATTGCGCTGGAATTACGTCTGCCGCACCCCTGACCGAGATCTTCGAGCACGCCTATGACCGGATCATGGCGATCAACACCAAGGCACCTCTTTTCGTGAGCGCCGAGGGCGCAAAACGGATGTATCAAGGTGGACGAATAGTCACCATCGGATCCGGCGCGGCGACGCAACCGGGCTCTCTCAACGGCGCCTATGGCATGTCCAAGGCCGCGCTGCTGGCAATGACGCGTTCTCTCGCGGTCGAACTTGGCCCCCACGGCATTACCGCCAATGTCGTCGCGCCTGGCTATACGAAGACCGACAATACCGCCCACATGCTCTCGGTCCCCGACTTTGCAGAGAAAGTGAAGCGCGTAACCGCGCGCGACCGCCTTGGCATGCCCGAAGATGTCGCGGCGCTGGTATGCTGGCTCGCGTCAGACGATTCCGGATGGGTTACCGGCCAGTGGATCGAGGCGAGTGGTGGCTACAAGATGGTGCCACCGATCTGAACGCCCCAGGCATTGGTCCGCGGTTCCGCGATTGCGCTTCGCCCTGAGCGTTTAGTGCATCGGCCTGGTTGAAATTGAGGAAAGCGACAGCGCAGCCGCGACTCGTCCAGTCCCGCATCTCGTTCGTTCGAAACTAACTACAAGGATGCCTGGTGCCGCAAGCGTTCGCCGGCCCCTTGCGGAAGCCGAGCTATCACGCCTGCGGCCGCGAGCGGCAACAGGGCGATCACCGGGTAGGCAAGCCAATACGTCGAAAGGTCATCGGCCCCACCCGCGACGGCCAACAGGCCTCCTCCGAGCGTGTAGCCAAACCCGAGGCTGAGTTGCTGAGCGACAGAGAAGAGGACGGAGGCGTGGCCGATTTCCGCACCTTTCTCGACATCCGCATAGGACAGTGAGTTGCCTGACATGAAGAAGCTGGCGCGGATCAGCGCATAACCAATCATGAATCCTGCCATCAGCCAGACGGGTGTGCTCGTCTTGAAGAACGCCGGACAGATTGTGACAATGGCGATCAGTATCGACACATTCATCATGACGGAACGGAATCCGAACCGCCTCAGCATGTAGGGAGTCACAAAGCGTGCCACGACCGATCCGATGGCGCCGGCCGCCGGAACTTGTGCGGCCGCAAGCGGCGACAAACCGAGACCAAGCTGCAAGTGCAAGGGCAACACCAGCACAAGTGCTCCCATCGACACGCGTTGAATCCAGGTCCCCGCAAGGCTCAGCCGCAGCGTTGCATGGCGCAACACCCTGAGATCAATGAGCGGCTCGGTTGCATGCAGTGAGTGCCGGATGAAGGCGCCCACAAGGAGCACTGCACCGAGGATCGCTCCAACACGCACGCCTGGCCCATATCCGGCGAGAAAGCCTGTATCCAGCAATCCCAGGACAGACAGGATCGCGCACGCGCAGAGCAGGTATCCCACGAAGTCGAATGCCCGTCTTGGCTCCTGCTCGATCCGCGGAACGACTCGCAGGATCGAGAAGATCGCAAGCGCGGCCACAGGCACGTTGATGAAGAATATCCAGCGCCAGGTCGCAAATTCGATCAACAAGCCGGCAATGGGAGGCCCAAACAAAGGGGCCAGTATGGCCGGCAGGACGAACCAGATCATGGCCTTGACCAGGGCTTCCCTGTCGACAACCCCGACCATTATCGTCCGGCCAACCGGGATCATCATTGCTCCCCCCACCCCCTGCAGCGCTCTCGAGGCCACAAGTGCTGGAAGGCTTCCGGCCATGCCACTGCAGACCGACCCGGTCACGAAGACCAGGATGGCCGCGATGAATATGCGGCGTGCACCCATCCTTGCAGCCAGCCAGCTGGACACCGGCACCAGGGACGCGACCGTCGCGGCGTAGACCGTCAAGGTCAACCGCATATCGCTCGGAGACACACCAAGATCTCGCGCAATGGTCGGAATGGCCAAAGCGAGTGCAGACGAATCCATCAGCTCCATGAACAAGGCACTGGCGATGACGATCGGGACAATCCTGTTGCGTGACAGCAACCCCCTTCGGTCCTGTCGCGCCACCTCGATTTCCTCTCCGGACTCCTCGCGCGTCACTGTCGCAGACTCAAATACCCAGCATTTTCTTCAGCTCCGGCCGACTGACCTTCAGCGAGATCGTCCGAGGCAGGGAGTCGACGACACGATACTCGACCGGCACCATGTAGGATGGGAGCGTGCGCTTGAGGAAGGCATCCAGAACCTCCTTGCTCGGCGCGTCTCGCACCCCGTCCGGCAATTCAATAGCCGCGACAGGAACCTCTCCAAGCCGTTCGTCCTTCATCCCGACGATGGCTGCATCGCGAATGCCTGGGTGCTTTCGCAATTGCTGGACGACTTCTTCGGGCAATATCTTGAACCCGCCACGATTGATTGCGTCATCGGCACGCCCTTCAAGAAAGATGAAGCCGTCCGCATCAATGCGGGCAAGGTCGTTGGTGCGTATCCAGTCCGGACCGTAACGGTCTGACTTCACTTCAACGATACCGGTATGGTCGGCAGAGAGGGGCTCGAACGTCTCTGGGTCGACCACCCGGATGTCCACATCCTTCTTGGACCGTCCGACACTGCCACGCTTCTGCCTGGAAAACTGCTTGTGGTCCTTGAGGGTCCAGCCGGCCAGCCCTCCAATGAACTCGGCGGCACCATAATCGACCAGAATTGCACAATTGAAACGCGCCTCGAAACGATCCTGGACATCGATTTCAAGCGGCGCCGTCCCGGACCGAATGGCGATCAGGCTATCGAGCTTTTCAGGCGGCACGTCTGCGTCGAGCACCATGCGGATCATGGCCGGGACGAGACTGGCTGCTTTCGGCTTGTATTTGTCGACGGCATCGACCCATTCCGGAACATTGAATTTCTCGAACAGCACTAGAGGGCGGGCCTGATACAGCGAAAACAATAGTCCGAACAAACCGCCCGCATGGCTGAAGGGCTTGAACAGCAGCGCAGGCGAACTCTTCAGCGTGAGTTCCCCCCGCCCTTCGGCCTCTTTCTTCTGATCGCCCGCCCCCAGCGACGGCATCAGGATGTCTTGCTTGACCGGGATACGTTTCGGCGCGCCAGTCGTCCCGCTGGTCAGGCGCTCCAGCACATAGTCGGGCATCGGCTCACGGTGCGGCCCAGGCCCGGGCCGTTCGAGCCCCGGAACAAAGCGGACCGAGAACGGATGCTGGCTGACTTCAATTCCGATGCTTCCGGCTTCGCGCGCCGCATCAACAACTCCTTCGCCCGCCCAGTCATCCGGATCCCCAATAACCGCCTTCAGCTTCTGGGCGTCGATATCGTCTCGGAAGTTGGCCACCGAATAGGCGGGCCGCAGGGGCACGACCATGCGCCCAGCGCACACCAGCGCTATGAACGACGCAACGGCCGGCGGGCGATTGCGAGCAGCCCAGCCGACAGGCGCATCCCGCTCGATACCCGCATCTTGAAGGAGCCGCTCGACGCTGCGAGCAGCCACCTCCAGGTCATTCCACGTGATGCTGGTGCCCTGATACTCGATCGCCGTCGCTGCGGGATCAAGCGTCAGGACCGCTTCCAGCCGTTCGGCGAGAGTTTCGTCTTTCAATTGAGTCATGGCCAGCTTTGTGCACCGGCGGAATTCAACCGTCCAATTGCTAAGTATCGTAATACGGGACCATCAATCCTAGATCGGTCCGGCTTGCTGAACCCTCGGTACCTGGAAGGCGTTGAGAAGCACGCGCATGACCGAAACCAGCGCGATCGGCTGGTCGACCATCACATGATGATGGGCGTGCGGAATCTCCACAAATGGAGTTCCGGCAGGCGCAACCGCCTTCTTCGCCTGCCATATCTCATCGGTCACGCTTTGCGTCAGTTCACCCCGCACGAACGCGAGCGGACATCTTGCATGCGGGATCAGCGGCAGCATGTCCGGCTCCAATTGCGTCTTGCGCCGAAAGTCGAAGTCCTGGCGAAACCGCCAGCCATCTTCGGTTTCGACCACCGCCCCTTCGGCGAGCATGCGGATGAAAAAATCATTCTCGACCGGCTGCTGGGGAATCAAACGGAACCGCGCGATGGTGTCGTCCTTTTTGGGGTGGACGCGGAACCGCGGCGCCGGCGTGGCTTGGTTGCCCCATTTGGCTTTCAACCGCATGCGGCTGTCGATCAGGATACCGCCAGCGAACCGGTCGCCGTGATCGATCAGGAGCTGCAGCCCCAGGAATCCACCGAAGGAATGCGCCCCCAGGAAGGGGCGCTGTTCAGCATCGAACAAGCCTGCATCTGTCGCGACGCCGAGCGCCTCGTCCAGGAATGTCGGTATCGGATAAGCATCACGCCAGTCGGACGTCCCCATTCCTGACCAGTTGAACGTCGCGACGCGATAGTCCCGCGCCAGCATGGACGCGAGTGGCCGCCACCACCCCATATGGGCACCATTGCCGATCAGCAGCAGGAGGCCTGGCTTGCCACGCTCGCCCCACGCCGCCCATTCGATCCGCGCCCCGTCGACGACGATCCAGCCGCTTTCCGGCGTGTCGGCCATCGCCTGCAAATACCAGCTCGGTTCCTGGGTCAAAGCGCGGGAAGCCCTGGAATGGTCAGGAAGTCCGGCAAAGCGTGCCGTGTAACCTGTTCGGCAGGCAACGCGCGCTCCATGATTGTCGTCTGGATCCTGCGCGCAAACCGCCATCCTTCTGGCAAGCGCGCCACTTCGTCCTGATAGACGCCGATCATCGTCATCCAGGTGCCACTCTCTGCCACTTGCTTGGTCTCGGAAAACCACCACCGCGCCGTCGCCTTGTCACCGTCAAGATGGACCACGCCACTATGGATCATCTGACACAGGAAACTGCGTTCCCGCTGCAGGCGGAGGTAGCGCTTGAGTATCTTGCTTTGTCCCTGCACAGGGTCGCCATGCCCCGGCTTTTCGATGATGCCATCGGGGGCAAGCACTGCAGCCATTCCTTCCGCGTCGCGCCGGTTGACAGCATCCGCATAGGCCGCAGCAAGCGAACGGATCGCCAGTTCGTCGTCAGCAGCAGTGCTCATCAATACGCTCCTCAGTCACGCATGCCGATCAGGCGGTTGCCACCGCGGAACCAATAGGCCCCGCCATCTACCGGAAGATTGGTGCCAGTAATGAATTGCCCTTCATCTGACAGGAGGAACGCAACGGCGTCTGCGATCTCGGCAGGCTGGCCGAACCGGCCCAGTATGGTACCGGCCTTCTGCATTGCTTCGATCTCTTCTTCTGTCTTTCCTTCGACGGACTTTGCGAATGTCGGAGACCAGGTGCTGCCGGGCGTAACAGTGTTCACGCGGATATTGTATTTTCCCATCTCCATCGCGACGATCGCGCCGAGATGGGACAGCCCGGCCTTGGACGCCCCATACCCACCGGTGTTTTCGGAAGCCCGCATGCCCGAAACCGACCCGATATTGACGATTGCCCCCCTGCCACGTTCGATCATGAATGGCAGCACGGCCTGCATTGTCAGAAACGGCGCCTCAAGGTTCATGACCAGATTGCGCCGGAACTCTTCCAGCTTGGTGTCAAGAATTCCGCGACCGGAAAAGTGCCCCGCATTGTTCACCAGGCCGTCGATCCTGCCATGCCGTTCACCCACGTCGCGGATGACGGCGGCGACCTGCTCCGGATCACTCACATCCATCACGACCGACTCTGCCGATCCGTCTGCGGCCGCCAGTTCAGACACGATGCGATCCAGCTTGTCCTTTCTCCTGGCGGCCAGCACCACGTGCCATCCATCTTGCGCCAGGCGCCGCCCGATCGCCTCGCCCAGCCCCTGACTCGCCCCCGTCACGACGGCGATGCTGCCGGGTTCGACACGCTGACCTGCCCGATTCATCCGTCTGCCAACCTGGCTGTGCCGGTCAGCGCCAGGCCGGACGGATTGGTAACCGAGAGCTTTGCCTCATCACCCTGCACTGTCGCTCCGAAGACCAGTTCTTCGCCGTCGAAGCTCGGGCTGGTCGCGCGAAAGGCGAACGCAGAAATACGCCTGCCGCGGGTCACGTTCTGAAGGTGATCGAAGAGGAGTGTTGCGAGAAACGGGCCATGCACGACAAGCGCCGGATAGCCTTCTTCATCCCGTGCATAGTCCCGGTCATAGTGAATGCGGTGCGCGTTGAACGTCAGCGCGCTGTAACGGAACAGTTCAACCGGTCCCACCACGCGTGAGTGCACCTCTTGCGCCGTGAAATCTGGATCGATCGATGGCCGTTTTGCGGGCTCCGCGCCCGTATGTGCCCCGCGATATACAATGTCCTGCTCTTCCGCGATCAGCAGCGGACCGCCTTCGCCGGCCCGGATCTCATGTGCGACAGTGCAGAAGACGAGATCGCCGCCTTTCCCGCGCTTGGCGACGGCCTTCTCCAGACGCGACTTTCGGAAAACCGGCATACCCGGCTCAAGTGCCCGCTCGAATCGGATGCGACTGCCCGCCCACATGCGACGCGGCAACGGAATGTCCGGCAACAAATCGTCTGGGCCGCGGACCGGATGCCCGTCTGGCCCGATATTCGACTGGCGCTCATCGGGGCGAAACAGGAGAAAATGCCCGAGCGGCGGAATGGCGTCGGAAGGCGTCCACGAGCGGTCAAGCAAGGCAGCAAGCCGTATCAGGCGCTCCGGATCGACAATATCATGCGCACTCTGCTCGCGGCCAATAAACGGGGTCAGGTCGTACTGTTCGCTCATTTACACCATTGCCCGATATCGACGGCGACACACCCCGGCACTTCGACGGCGTGCACCTGAACTCCCATGACCGGCAGCAGCCTTACACAAGCCCCTTCCGCTTGCGGCGGCTTTCCGACACTTCACCCGCCGTTCTGGGAACGAAGGTCTTCGCGACCTGCCCGGATGTGATCGCCTTGCCGTCTTCGCCATGCTCGCGCGCGTCCTTGCCGCCCAGTGACTTTACGCCTGTGTCGACGTGCGCCGCCTTGGCCCGCAGGGCGCCGACAGTACAGTTCTCATGCCCCAACTCGGCAACCGGGTCCATGTTATAAAACCGGTACGCGTTCTGGTGGGTTACCTTGTTGATAACCGCGTCAGGCATGTCCTTCACGTTGTCCCAGAGGTCTTCGGGAACATACGGCCAGGTACAGTCGGAGTGCGGGTAATCGCATTCGTAGGAAATGATGTCCTCACCGACTGCCTCATAATTCTGGCACCCAAAATGGTCGTCAATGAAGCAGGTCAGGAAGTGCTCACGGAAAATCTCCGAAGGCAGCTTGCCGCCAAAATCCATACGCACCCAGGGACCATGGTGCTTGTGCGTGAAGTCAGCGCGCTCAAGCAGGTAGGGCACCCAGCCAATGCCACCCTCGGACAGCGCGAATTTCAGGTTCGGATAGCGCTGCAATGCATTGAGGTGAAGAAGGTCGGCAGCGTCCGTCGCGATTGCCATGGGCATGGCTGTGATCCAGGCGGAAATCGGTGACAGGTCAGAATTGGCCTCCGGTGCCATACCAGTGCCGATATGACAGCTCAGCGGAATGCCTTCATCATCACACAGCTTCCAAAGCGGCTCGAAATACTCGTCATGGACCGAAGGCAGGCGATTGCGCGCTGCCGGATTGGCCGGAAAAAAGAACGTCTCGACACCCTTCTTCGCAACCCGCTTGGCCTCCTTGATAGTTGCGTCCATGTCCCAGAGGGGAAGCACGGCGCCACGGAAGTAGCGGCCCTTGTAGGGGCCACACCATTCATCGATGTGCCAATCATTGTACGCACTCATCACGCGCTTGCAGTTTTCCTTGTCCTTCGCATCCCAGAACCAGCTGCCATCGAATCCGGCAAAGGTCGGGAACATCAGGGCCGTCATCTGCCCCATCGCATCCATGTCTTCGATGTGGGCATCGCGATCCCAGACGCCTTTCCGCATCTGGTCGATGTTCATCGGCTCCATCCCGTATTCTTCCTTGGGACGGCCGACGACAGCGTTGAGCCCGATGGCAAAAGTCCGCTTGTCTTCGTGCGCCCAGTACCAGGATGCATTGCCGAGCTCGTCGGTCACATACTGTGGCGCGAGATTGCGGAATTCCTTGGACAGATGTTGGTCGAACATTGTCGGTGGTTCGATCACGTGGTCGTCCACACTTGCGATCACCATGTCTTCCATATTCATGAGAATCTCCTACCCGTCCTGCTTTTCCGCGGCTGTGCAAAGGCACGCCATTGAGTTCCGATGACTCCAACAACTAACAATTCGTCAGTTATTATGCAAGCCAATAGCTGATGCTTAATCAGTTATTTCCGCCCCGTTCTGCCCCTCCCGCAACCAGGCGGCCATAGGCCGGCCAGCTCGCCCAGTGCGGTCACGATGGTCCCGCCGCCACTCACCTGTTTCACCTGGAGCGGTCATTCGCTTCTTTCATCCACATGGGCGAGACACTCGCCATTGATGGAGCCGATCCAAAGGCGTCCATCGACAATGATTGCCGACGTGCTGTCCCCGAATCCCGTCGTCACGTCCCGGTCCCAGGTCTCGATGATCGTCAGCGTGTCGGGGTCGATACGCGCGACCGAATAGGACCGTACGCAATAGGCCGGCGCATCCATTTTCGACATGCAGGCGAACAGGTCTGAAACCTCGGTTCTTTGACCAGCGGCCAGCAAGGAACCGTCGGGTGCCCAATGCAGATTGTCCGGCAGGAAATCGAGTGTGGCATGCGGCACGGTTTCCCGCCCCTGGCGGTCGACCCGCCTGAGGGTCCGGTCACCCCACCCTGCAAGGAACACCACCTCACCATCAGGCGACACGGCGATCCCGTTCGGGCCGGAAATGGCCGGCGTCGCGCGGTGCGCAATGGCGCCACCCGCCTGCCACTCATAAACGCCCCCGGCCGCAGCCGCAGAAGCCAGCTTGCTGATCCGGCTGGACCAGTCACCATCGCCCTTATCGTAGAGAGACGTGAACAAGAAGCCGCCATCTGGCAGTCCCGCAACCGAATTTGCTTCGATCCCGTCCGGCAGGGCAACACACCCTTTCCAGGAAACCACCGGTCGTTTCGAGCGCATGCTGATGTCGAAAAGCTCGATCGCCTCTCGTGCACCGTGGCCGACGACATAAAGCCTGTGAATGCCGTCCTCGCCGGCGACGATCGATATCCCATGAGTCACCAGGTTCGCCGGATCCGGCGGACGGCACTCTGTCACCGCCTCTTCGTCGCCAAGGGCGGAAGGCGCACTGTCCTGTGCGATCAGAACCGGTTCGACTGTGTGGGTCTTTGCGTTGACCAGGAACAGACCACCCGCAGAGCCGTCGTGCGGCATGCTGCTGGTCACGATCCAGTCTGATCCTGGAACAGACACAAGATCTTCCGGCACAGGAATGCCGCAAACCTTGGCAAGGGGCTCCTCCCCGCCGGAATCGGCAGGCGTAACCTGGGCGGAACAAGCCGCACCGGTCAGGACCAGCAGCCAGGAGAGGCCATTGAAAAGTGAATCGCCTCTTGCCATCAGACTGTAACTACCTTGTGCTCGACATACGCGTCTATGCCCTGCGCGCCGAATTCCCGCCCGACCCCGCTCTGCTTTCGGCCCCCGAAAGGCGCGGCGAAGTCAGGAGCCGCGCCATTGATCGACAGCGTACCAGCGCGCAGCCTGCTCGCGACATCCAGCGCGCCCTGCAGATCACCGGACCAGATACCGCCCGCGAGTCCGAAAGGGCTGTCATTGGCAATCGCGACAGCTTGCTCGACACCGTCATACGGAATGACCGACAGGACCGGCCCGAAGATTTCCTCTTGAGCAATCTTCATCTTATTATCGACATTGGAGAAAACGGTCGGGCGCACGAATGCACCGTGCTCGCCACCTTCCGGCTTGCCCGGCCCACCCGCAGCAAGCGTGGCACCTTCGGCAATGCCCGCATCAATGTAACTGGAAACGCGCGCGCGCTGGCGCTCGGAGACAAGCGGCCCAATGAAGGTTTCGATATCTCGGGGATCGCCAATTTTCAGGCGCGCGACATCCGCGACGAGCGCATCGACAAATGAGTCGTGGTTCGACCGCGGGACGAGGATACGCGTTTGCGCAACGCAGGATTGCCCGGCATTGATCAGCCCGGAGTATCGGATGGTGCCGGCCACCATGCTGAAGTCTGCATCCGGCAGGATGATGTTCGCCGACTTCCCGCCCAGCTCCAGGCTGATGCGCTTCAATTGCGCGCCGGCTGCCGATGCAATTCGCTTTCCGGCAGCGGTCGATCCGGTGAAAGCGACCTTGTCGACATCAGGATGTGTCACGAGATACTCGCTGACCGTGCGATCGGCGACGAGGATGCTGAGTACACCTTCGGGCAGGCCAGCCGCGGCAAACATCTCACCCAGGAATTGCCCATCCAACGCCGTTTCGGGTGCGAGCTTCAAGATAACCGGGCACCCCGCGAGCAGGGCCGGGAAGAGTTTTACAAGAGCAGACTGGTGCGGCGCATTCCAGGGAATGATGGCTGCGACGACTCCAACGGCTTCACGCCGCCAGACAGTGTCCGTCTGGCCGCCAAAGGACGGTCTCCGCACGTCCCATGGATACGCCTTTGCTGCCTCGAGATAGGCAGCATTCTGCTGTGCAATGCCCTGCTGGACCGCCAAGGCAAACCAGAGTGGAGACGCGTTCTCTCCGCATATGAACGTCGCGAACTCCTCGCAGCGCGCGGCGTGGAGGTGCGAGAACTTTGCCAGCACGGCCTGGCGTTCCCCTGGTGTTGTGCGCGGCCATGGCCCTTCATCGAAGGCTCGCCGCGCAGCCGCCACAGCCATATCGACATCGGCGCGCCCTGAAAGCGGCACCGTCCCCACGAGTGCGTTGTCGTAGGAGAACCGCACCTCAAGCACGTCACTGGTGCACGGAACGACGCGCTCGCCGCCAATGAAGTTCCTGTCGAAGTCAACCATCCCGGCCTCTACTGGGCGACGCGGGGTGTGCCCGCATGTGTGAACAACCCGCTGATCGCGCGGCGATCCAGCTTCATCGCTGAATTGCGCGGCAGTGAGTCTACGGCGATGACCTGAACGGGCACGAAATAGGCAGGCAGGCTGGCCCGTACGAAATCCTGGATTTCGGAGGCGTCAATGGCGGCGCCTCGCTCCAGTTCGACAGCGGCAACGGGCACCTGCCCGAGCCGCTCATCGGCGATACCGACAACGGCGGCATCATGGATCAGGGGGTGCTGTCGCAACACCTCGGCAATTTTCGTCGGCGACAGCTTGAATCCCCCGCGAATGATCGCGTCATCCTTGCGACCGTGCAGGGTCAGGAACCCCTCCTTGTCGACACAGCCCAGGTCGCTCGTCGGTATCCATCGCTCGCCAACCCGGGGCACCCGGAATTCGAGAATGCCGACTGCCCCTTCGCCGGTGAGAAGCTCACCTTCGGGCGAGCGGACACGCGCCTGCGCGATCCCCGGATTGATGCGTCCGACCGCGTCCGGCCTGCTCGCAAAATAGGTCCGGAAATCGTCCAGCGACCAGGCTGCAATCGCGCCGCAGAACTCTGTTGCACCATAATTTCCCAGAACGGGAATATCGTATGCGTCCGAAAATGCCTGGCGATCTTCCTTGCGCAGCGGCGCAGTTCCCGACCAGACGCTGACCAGTGTCTTCATCCGCTCAGGGCGGATCTTCGCCGCCAGGACCATTCGCAGCATGCTCGGAGGCAGGCCGGTCGTTACCAACCCGAACTCTTCGACAGTCCGGGCCCAGGCTTCCGCATGGAACTTGCCCAGTATGACGGTCGCCCTGCCCTGCGCCGCAGCGCGCAGCAGGGTCAGCGCGCCGCCAATATGCGCCAATGGTGAATACTGGATGAGCGGCGGCCAGGAACCACCGGAGAGTCGTCGGTCGCCGAATCCCGCATTGATCAGTTCGATTTCGGAGATCGCGCGTGAGAGGATCGAAAGCGTCAGATGGAACGGCTTTGGTTCTCCCGTCGTGCCGCTGGTCGAGACGATGATTCCATCACGCGGTTCGCATTCTGCACCACTGGTCGCCACATCTCCTTTCCAGCTCAGCCTCCCGTCACGTTTCAAGACAAGCACAGGGTCGGTCCGCAACGCCGCCCCAGCGACAGGGTCATTTTCCTCAAACAGCATCGCTTGCGGCTGGAGCGCGCGTGCAGACGCCAGCGCTCCTTCGACGGAAACATGCGGATTCACAATTTGCGCGCACCGGCCGCTGCAGATCAATGCAAGAACCGCCACGGCGCAGGAGATGGTATTTCGGCCAAGGACTGTCACCGTCGCCCCTGGCATGACCCGGGCCCGCGTGAGGTCTTCCTCAATGGTCCTGACCCTGGACGCGAGGTCGTCCCAAGTCAGCTCTTCGCCCCTCGCCGAAAGCGCCAGGCGCCCACCGGACGCCACAGACTGACCGATGCGCTGAGGGAGCCCCTCATGGGGGAGCAAAATTTCCGACTTCATCATCCCTCCCCTTCCTGCCGGCTGGAGTCAGAAATCACGACGCATCAGCCGATAGTGGCTAAAGGTGCGAGCCAGCTGACCCAATCCATGCATTCGCCAGGGCCCATATCATCTTCACAAATCACGGGGCCTGACCAATCAGCGCTATCGACCGATACCATTTCGGGCGCCCCTGGGCACTGACACCATCGTGCGGATTGATGGGCAATCACCCTCAATGACACCCGTTCGACGGCACCACTTGCGCATCCCTGACCGTCACCCTGTCCCGCACATGAAGCAAACGGTGCCGGGTAACGGAATGGAGGCTCCGCCAGGCACGTCAGGAAAGTGCCTTCAGAGGCATGCCTGTATTCGCCAGATCGCCCGGTGGCGGCGCAGCCCGCGTCTCGACCAGCTTGCGCCCCTGAGCATAATCCCTGACCGCGTTGACGCAGTCGAGCGCGATGACGTGGCCGTCTTTGAGATAGATGATCGAAAAGCCACCCGCCTGCGGATCACCCCGCAGGATGGCCGTATCGTGGCCTGCCGAGAGACCCACAGTCTGCAGCTTCACATCGTACTGGTTGGACCAGAACCACGGCGTCGCTGAATATTGCACCGGATCTCCAGTAATGTCGCGCGCCACGATCCCGGCCATATCATTGGCATTCTGCACGGACTCGAGCCGGATGATCGCCCCGTCTGCAAATGGGTTGGCGTGGGCCGCGCAATCCCCGATCGCGTATATGTCAGGCAACGATGTGCGGCAGCGATTATCGACTTTCACACCATTGGGGCAATATGTACCCGCTTCGGCGAGGGGCTGCACTTCGGGGACAATGCCAATACCGACAATCACCATGTCGCAAGGTATGACACTGCCATCGTCCATATTCACACCGGTGACGTTCTCTCCGTCGCCGGTGAAGCAATCGACCTTCGCCTCAAGGCGCAGGTCCACTCCATGTCCGCGATGCAACTCATGGAAAAATATCGAAAGCTGCTCCCCTGCAACCCGCGCAAGGACTCGCGGCAGGGCCTCAAGCAGGACAACCTCGCAATCGAGCTTGCGCAGCACGGCTGCCGCCTCGAGTCCGATATAGCCGCCGCCAATTACAACCGCCCGCTTCGCGCCAGCATCGATCTGCGCCATCAGCGCATCGACATCAGCCTTGGTGCGCACCGCGTGAACGCCTTTGAGGTCCGCGCCTGAACAGGCCAGGCGGCGCGGCTGGCCACCCGCCGACCAGATCATCTTGCCATATTCCACACGCTTTCCGGATCCGAGCGTGACCGCGTGCGCCACTGGATCGACCGCAACGACTTCTTCGCCAAGCATCATGTCGATCTGCTTGTCACCCCAGAACGCCTCCGGCCGCAGAAGAATACGGTCGAACGGCTTCTCCCGTGCGAGATATTCCTTGGACAATGGCGGGCGCTCGTATGGCGGTACGGCCTCACTGCCAATCATCAGGATGGACCCTTCATACTGTCTTTGCCGCAACGCGATCGCCGCCTGCGCCCCGCCATGGCCGGTGCCGACAATGACAACATCCACCATATCCATCACGCTTGCCTGCCGCCCATGCGAACGGTCAAAAGTTCATCGTCCGGTGGGACCGTCGAGTCGAAACGGATATCATTGGCGGGCAGGAAAATGCTCATGGAAGGGCCTACGCATTCAGGTGTTTGACAGCGGCAATGCCTACGGGATGTGGTGCTGCGATAGACTCGATCGGGCCATCCTTCGAGTACCGAAATCCCCGTATTCAGGAGACTGGACAGGCACGACGCACTGTGCGAGCGACTAAGTCTTGATCGGCCTGAGACCGTTCGACTTGGTCATTCCAGCGCGGCGCCATTTTGTGAGACAGGCATTCGATGATTCAGAACCTGAAATCCTTCCTCTTCGTTCCGGGCGATAACCCGGAACGGATCGCCAAGGCGGCGCACACACGGGCGGACGCCGTTATCATTGACCTGGAAGATGGGGTTACCGCGGCGGCAAAACCCGCTGCACGGGCCGGGTTGCCGCAGGCGCGCAAGATCCTCGACCAGGCGGGCAAGTTCGCGATCGTGCGGATCAATGCCGAGAACGGGGCCTTCGTCGCCGATCTGGAAAGCGTTCTTGCCTGCAGGTTCGACGCGATCATGGTGCCCAAGGCCGACGCGCCGGAAAATCTGCAGCGCGTCACGCACACCATCACGGAGCACCCCGGAAGCAAAGCAGCAACCCAGCCCGGCCTGATTGCGCTGATTGAAAGCGCGCGGGGCGTCTTGGCGGCGGCTGAAATTGCCACGCTGCCCGAAGTCACGGCACTTGCTCTCGGTACCGAGGATTTTTCTCTCACGATGGGGGCGCCGCCGACACCCGACTTGCTGGACCTCCCGGTGCGACAGGTGGCGCTCGCCGCACGGGCTTATCAAAAGGCGGCACTGGCCCTGCCTCTGTCCATCGCCGACTTTCGCGATGCGGACCGGTTCTTGGCGGCAGCACGCAAGGCAGCCGCGCTGGGTTGCACGGGCGCCTTGTGCATTCACCCAAGTCAGCTTGGCCCGGTCAACACGGCTTTCGGGCCCAGCGACGCGGAAGTTGCTGAAGCAGATGCAATCATGAACGCATGGGCCACAGCCCAATCGCAGGGTATGGCAATCACCAAACTCGATGGAAGAATGATCGACGCGCCGGTGGTTTCGCGCGCGCAGGGCATTCTCCGACGAGCCGGAAGATCATCGCAAGTGGAGGATTTTGAATGAGCAAGCGTATTGTTGTTACCGGAGCAGCAGGCTTCCTCGGACGCGCAGTTATCGACGCCCTGAACGCAGCCGGCATGGAGCCGATCGGTATCGACCTCGCTGAAAGCGGCCCCGATTCAATCGCCTTTCATGGCGGGATCGATTTGACCGATGAACACGCCATCACGGCAGCACTCGATGCGATTGCAGGCAGCCAGGGTATTCACGGGCTGGTGAATGTCGCCGGCGGCTTCACCTGGGAGACGGTCGCTGACAGCAGCGCAAAGAGCTGGGAAAAGATGTTTCGCATGAATGTACTGAGCGCGGCCAATGCGTCACGCGCCGCACTCACGCACCTCAAGGAAGGCGGATCCATCGTGAACATCGGGGCTGCCGCCGCGGCGAAAGCGGCGGCTGGCATGGGCGTCTATACAGCCGCGAAATCCGGCGTCGCGCGCCTTACGGAAGCGTTGGCAGAAGAATGCAAGGATCAAGGCATCCGGGTCAATGCGGTGCTGCCGTCCATTATCGATACGCCAGCGAACCGAAATGAGATGGGCGATGCAGATGCGCACAAATGGGTCAAACCTGCCGAACTCGCCGCTGTCATCACATTCCTTCTCACCGATTCCGCCAGCGGGGTGACTGGTGCCTGCATTCCTGTCATTGGCCGGGTGTAGTGCGCCAGCCTCGGCGGTAACGCCCCCCTACACGCTTGTATCAACCTGCACGCTCTTGACCGTCGTGAACTCCAGGATGGCGTCTTCACCACTCTGCCGACCGAACCCGCTGTCGCCGCGCCCTCCGAAGGGAAAGGCCGCATCGCCCCTTCGATACTGGTTGATCCAGATGGTTCCCGCGCGAAGCTCCGCAGCAAGCCTGTGTGCCCGGCCGAGGTTGCTTGTCCACAGTCCGGCGGCGAGACCGTAGACCGAATTGTTGGCGATGCGGATTGCGTCTTCTTCGGTGTCGAATTTGATGACGCTCAATACCGGGCCAAAGACTTCTTCCTGCGCAATCGCCATGTTTTCATCAACATCAGCGAAAATTGTCGGCTCGAAAAACCAGCCATCGAGGCCAGCCGGCCGCTGCCCGCCGGCGACCAGGCGCGCCCCCTCGCCTTTGGCGACGGTCACAAGGCCACCGACCTTGTCCAGCTGGGCGGCCGTGCAGAATGGACCGACCTGCGTTTGCGGATCAGACGGATCCCCAAGCTTCAAGCCTTTCGCCATATCGGCCAGCCGCTCGACGACCTGGTCATGGATCCCGGCCTCGATCAGGGCGCGCGAGCCACAGACACAGCTCTGCCCTGAACTCGCTGTAAAGCCCGCAAAGACGGCTTCAACCGCCTTGTCCAGATTGGCATCGGCAAAGACGATGTTCGCTGATTTTCCTCCAAGCTCCATGACGGTGGGTGTCAATGTCCGTGCCGCCTGTGCGCCCACGATGCGGCCGCCTTCGGGTGAGCCGGTAAAGGCGATCTTGTCGACCTTGTTGCTGCTGCACAGCGCAGCACCTACGACATGGCCGAAGCCGGTGACGACATTCAGGACACCCGGCGGAAAGCCGGCCTCATGCGCCAGCTTGGCCATCTCGATCGTGGTGCAGGATGCAAATTCCGAGGGCTTCAGGACAATCGTGTTGCCGGCGGCGAGCGCCGGTGCGCCACCCTGGGCGAAAATGACGAGGGGCGAATTCCAGGGCGTCTGAAATGCCACCACCCCGTAGGGCTCACGCAAGGTATAGCCGAACACATTCGGATCGGCACCACGGATCACCTGTCCATGAATATGGTCGGCAACCTCGCTGAAATACCGAAAGAACCGCGGCAGGATCGTCGCCATGCCCGTCATCTCGCGGACCAGCTTGCCGTTGTCGCGAGAGCCGATCAGGCCAAGCCTCTGCTTGTTCGCCTCCAACAGGTCGGAGAAGTCCCGCATGACCTGCGCCCGGCGCTGATGATCCCTGCGCCACCAGCTGTCATCAAATGCCCGGCGGGCGGCATCTATCGCCGCCTCGACGTCAACAGCCTGGGCTTCC
Source organism: Hyphomonas johnsonii MHS-2 (assembly GCF_000685275.1). GTDB lineage: Bacteria > Pseudomonadota > Alphaproteobacteria > Caulobacterales > Hyphomonadaceae > Hyphomonas > Hyphomonas johnsonii. The sequence goes on along the minus strand of NZ_ARYK01000001.1, from coordinate 531,098 downwards.
GCCAGCTCTGCCCAGTCTTCGCCGGTGTAGGGACTGGTCGAGCGGAACGTTGCCCCGCCCTCCGCGTCGCGAAATTCGCCGTCTATATAAAGTTGGTACTGAACCAGATCAGTTGCCATGAAGCACCCCTGTATGTGTTGAAGCCCACCTTCAGCCCAGGTGGAATTTTGCGTTGAGCGCCGTATAGCCATTGCCCAGCAGCGTGTCCGGGCGTTCAGGCTTGCCAAGCAGTTCGAAACCGGAAAACCGCGCGATCAGTTCCTCAAGCAAGGTCCGCAGTTCAAGGCGCGCAACTGCCATGCCAATGCAGATGTGCGGTCCACGACCGAATGCGAGATGCGTTTTCTGGGTATCCAGGAAGCGGGCGATATCAAATGTTTCCGGGTCTTCGAACACATCAGGATCGCGATTGGCAGCGCCATAGAGCATGTAGACATGCTCTCCCCGTGCGATGCGGGTCTCCCCCAGCTGGGTGTCCTCGGTCGCGGTCCGCACGAAGCCAAGGACAGGGCTGTGAAAGCGCAGTATTTCCTCGACCGCACTATTCACGAGGTCCGGATTGTCTCGCAGGCGCTGATACTGTTCGGGATGCTCGGCAAACAACCTGATCGTCGCGGTGAACGCATTGCGCGTGGTCTCGTTGCCCGCCACCATCACGGTCTGCAGGTACGTTTCCACCATCAGCGAGGACAGCGTGGCGCCATCGAGTTCGTAGCTCACGAGATGACCGATGAAATCGTCCTTTGGATTCGCACGGCGCTCCTCGGCCTTGGCGATGAAATATTCGAACATGGGCTGGATGCTGGCGACCGTTTTCTGCATCTCGTCCAGCGAGATGTCGCTGCCCATGCGGAACACGGCATCGCTCCACTGGAGCACCTGGTCGATCGTCATGTCTTCGCAATCGATGAAAGCCCTGACCACGCCAGCCGTCACCGGTACGGACACTTCGTGAACCACTTCCGCCTCTCCTTTCGCCGCAACTGCATCAAGGCAGCGGGCGGTCAGGTCACGGACGGTTGGCGCGAAGGAATCGACCCTCGATCGGGCAAAGGCCCAATTCATGACCCGCCTCAGCAGGGTGTGCCGCGGCGGATCGGCGAGCGATACCGTCTCCACCCCATCGGGAAACATCCTGGAGAGATAGTCGTGCTTCTTGAGCAGGTCGCTCAACAACAACCCCGAACCGACCGAATAGGTCTGCGCATTCTTGGAAACGGCTTCGATATCCTGGTACCGCGTGAGGACCCAGCACTCGGCGCCCGCGTGCCAATATACCGGGGCCGACGTCCGCATCTCGCGATAGGTGGGAAAGGGATCGTCGAAGTAAAATTCCTTGTCGGTCAAACTGACCGTAGAGTCATTCAGCGGCATTTAAGTCTCCTAACCAGTTTACACCTAGCGCGGCTGCCGGGTCGGGGCACCAACCAGTTGATGCACACTTATGGCTTTCCTTCTCTAATGGGACGCGCTTCGCCGATGCACCAACCTCAAGATGCCCCATAGACAAACACGGCAAAGCCCGCCCTATGCCGAAAATCGTGCGTGATCATGGCATTTGGAACCTGCCACTGTGAACGATTGAACGCCTGCTGCACCAGCGAAGGAAGGGTGGTTGCTCATCAAATCGTCTGCTCTTGCCGTCTAGGGAGGATTTTCCCGCAATAGCGTCGTCTAGGCATTGGCCAAGACACCGATCGATCTTCTACCAATGAACCTGAGCCATGCATGAAGTGCGCCTGGTAATCAAAAACTATGGGGAGAAAACCGAATGTCCTTTTTCAAATCACTTCTTGTTGGCAGCTCGCTTGCAAGTCTGGCGCTTGCAATTCCTGCATATGCTCAGGTTGCCGAAACGGCTCAAGACGCCCAGCAAGATGGAGGCGCGCAAAAGCCTGACGCCGAAGCTCGACTCGGCAAGGTTGTGGTCACGGCCCAAAAGCGCGAACAGGACGCACAGGACGTTCCGATCGCGGTCAGTACGCTTGATGAAGACTTGCTCGACTTGCAGCAGTTCAGCGATGTTACCGCACTCTCTTCGATTTCACCTTCTGTGAACTTCCAGGGTGGGTTTACACCCAGCGCGACCAATTTCAGCATTCGTGGCGTCGGGTCCTATGCGTTCACGGGCGGGGTCCAGCCAAGCGTCTCGCTGGTTGTTGACGGCGTCCCCTATGCCCGCGCGGGCGAATTTGTGACGGACCTGGCTGACGTTCAGCAGGTCGAGATCCTTCGCGGTCCTCAGGGAACCCTTTTCGGACGCAACTCGACAGGCGGCGCCATCAATATCACGCGCAAACGCCCCACCGACGAATTCGAAGGTGAAATCGAGGCCGGGATTTCGTCTGACGAAGAATACCTCATTCGCGGCGTCGTCAGCGGCCCGCTTGCGGATAATGTGTCCGGGCGCCTGGCGGGCGTCTACATTGATCGCGAAGGTTTCATCGAAAACTCCGGCCCGGCATTCAGCGGCGGCGACCTCGGCGGCATCGAGACATTTGCCTTCAGCGGCAAGCTCGATATCGACTTCTCACCAGATTTCAATGTCCTCCTCAGCGGTGACTACAGCAACCGCGAGCACGGCTACAGCCCGCAGATCGGGTCGGTCGGTGAAGTCATCCGCGGCATCGGGCCCGGTGGTACGGATCTGGACGTGACAGGCGGGGCACGCGCCCTCGCGCTCGGCGGCGGCGACGCGCAGCGTGGCCAGGCTATCCTGAACGATCCCCTGAAGACCGCCATCAGCCTGCGCGGCGATTCCAATGAGAATATTGCCTGGGGCGGCTCGATCGACGCGACCTACGACTTCAATGACAACATCACTCTCAAGTCGATCACCGCGTTGCGCCACTTCACCGACGACAACGGCCCTGACGTCGATGGAACACCTGCCGATGGCGACAACCTCATCATGCCCATTGTGAGCGTCAACATTTCCTCGGGCAAGACGATCACACGGAATGGCGGGAACTACGCGCCGTCTCGCAGCGTGGAATCCGACTACTTCATTCAGGAGCTGCGCCTTCAGGGTACCTATGATGCGTTTGAATGGATCGTCGGTGGGTTTTACCAGGACTATGAGGAAGACCTGCTCAACACGACGCCGTTGCTCATCATTGACTCCTTCAATCCGGCCTTCGGCAACGGTGCCAATGTAGGCGGAACCGCAACGCCAAATGATGAATACGTCCTCAGTGCAAATACGCAGGACAACAATTACGGCATCGATACCTACGCTATCTTCGGTGACATGACTTTCCACCTTACAGACCAGCTTGATGTGTTCGGCGGCCTGCGCTGGACGCGGGAGGAAGTGTCGAAGGATCTCAACAACCAGACCTTCTTCAGCGTCTTCACCTTCGCCGACATCGCATCGCGCTTTGACTCCACGAAGCGGATCCTGGACACGGACGACCTGGTTCCATCCGACCTTGTCGTCGGCAAGGCGAAGGCAAGCGAGGAATTCGTCTCGTATCGTGCAGGCGCATCCTACCATCTCAGCGATGCAGTGTCCGTCTATGGCTCGGTCAGCCGCGGTCAGGTCGGCCTGGCTGCCCCCATCAGCTACACTGACGACCTGTCGTTCCTTGAGCCAACCGTCGCCGACAACTACGAAATCGGTTTGAAGTCTGAATTGTTCGACCGTCGTGTGCGCTTCAACACCGCCATTTTCCAGACCGACGTCACAGACCTTCAGGCATCGGCACTGATACCCGGCACGGTCAACACGACCACGATCAATGCGGGCAATATCGACATCATGGGGGCCGAGACGGACATCACCGCGGTGGTCAACGAGAATCTGACGTTCGGGCTCAGCGTTGTGTACCTGGACTCCGAGATCAAGGACCTGCTCCAGTCCTGCTTCTTCGACCAGCTGTCGGTGAACAACGCGCTCACGCCGAACTGTAACATCGACACCAACAATGACGGCACGCCCGAGACCCAGGACGTCTCAGGTTACCGGTCCACCAACACGCCGGAATGGGCCTTCAACACCTACGCATCCTTCACCATCCCGACGCAGAGCCTGCCGTTCGACTTCTACGGATTGGTCAACTACTCATGGAAGGATGACGTCCAGTTCACCCTCAACCAGGATGACCTGGCGCGGCAGAAAGCCTACGGGCTGCTTGATCTGACCTTTGGCCTGAAGGACAAATCCGAGCGTTACGAAGTCTTCGTCTACGGCAAGAACGTCCTCGACCAGACCTACGTTTCCGACGCCTTCGAAGCGTTCGGCGCACTGGGCCGGCGGGTTGTCCGGGCCAATCGCAACGCACAGGCCTATTACGGCGCTGGCTTCAAATACACGTTCTGATCTGATCGGGGCAGCCGGGACGGTGGAGGATATTCCCCCGGCCCGGCTGCCCCTCATTTTCCGAACGGCGACGTATCGGACACCCGGGTCTCGGCGGTCAGGTCGCCTGAAGGTCTGGAGACAATCAGCTCCCTGCTCTCGAACACACCACGTTTCGAAATCGGCGGCAGGCAACCTGGAGAACGGGAATGACGGACACGAAAGTCTACCTGCTCGACTTCGGCACACTGGTGCTTGATGGCTACATGATGTTTTGGGGGCGCGGCCCGTCCGGCCCGTTTCGCTTCCCTTGCTATGGCGTTCTTGTCGAGCACAAGGAAGGACGCTTCCTCTTCGATACAGGCTACTCGAAAGACTGGTTCGACCAGAACATGCCCGGCCTGGCCCAGCAAACCGAACTGCAGACCGTTCCGGGCCAGCTTGCCCGGATCGGCCTCAGGCCCAGCGACATCACGCACGTGGTCAACTCGCACATGCATGTAGACCATGTCGGCGGCAACCATCTGTGCACCCAGGCGTGCACGCTTTGCCACAAGAAGGAACTGGAATCCTACAAGCAGCCCGAAATTTGGGAGGCCCACGGCTATGCTGACCGCACCGCCCTGGGAACGGCGGCCCCTGATGCCTCGCCCGCCACACCGGAACCCGATGACCGCGTCCAGGACATCGTCACGCCGCGCTTCGAACTGCTGACAGGCGACAACGAGATCGCCAGGGGCGTTCACCTGTTCGAGACACCCGGTCATACGCCGGGCCATTATTCGATGATGGTCGAACTCGCAGGCCGTCGTCCCATGCTCTTCACCGGAGACGCCTGCTACACCAAGCGCAGTCTCGAAGAGAACATCATCGCCAATGCGCATACCGACGTGCGTGACGCACACACGTCGCTGCAGCGCTTGCGCGATCTGGCTGAACAATATGATGCCGAGCTGTTTTACTCACACGATCCTGATGCCTGGAGGGACTGGAAGCCCGCACCCGCACACTACAGCTAGGATTTCGGATGGCGCAAAATGGCCAAGGGAGGCAGACGACAATGGACACGAGCATGAATACGGAAGCCTGGCCGCTTCCCGAAATCGATGACAAACTGATCATCGATTTCGACCTGTTCAAGGTGCAGCCGATCGACGGCGATCTCCATGCGGGTTGGCACGAATGGCATAGCGCGCCGGACATGTTCTACACACCGCTGAATGGCGGGTACTGGGTCGCCACCCGCGCTGACGATATCTACCAGATCATGCGCGATGGAGAGCGGTTCTCGAATCACGGCGTCGCGCTCATCCGGGAGCGCGAGGGGCCGCGGTTCATTCCCGGTGAGCTTGATCCACCCGAGCACACCAATTTTCGTAAAGTCCTCAACCCCGAGACGTCGCCGCGCCGTGTGCGCGAGTTTGAAGACTCCTCGCGTGCCATGTGCATCCAGCTGATCGAAGAGGTGCAGGCGCAGCGATCCTGCGAGTTTCGCGCTGCGATTTCTGCACGGATGCCGATCTACAATTTCCTTTTCTTCATGGGCCTGCCCCTCTCGGACGCTGAATCGCTCCTGCCGCCCGCCGACATCATCGCGCGCGAGCATGACATGAACAGGTTTGCCGAGGCGATGGCAGAACTGAGCGCCTATGCAGACGCGCGAATCGCCGAGCGGCGAACACATCCCGTAGACGACTTCATCAGCCGCCTCCTGTCCGCTGACGTGGGTGGACGGCCGATCACGGACGACGAGGCGCGTGTGACCATCATCAACGTGATGCTGGGTGGTCTCGACACAGTGACGGGCTCGATGGGCTTCTTCTTCAACTTCCTGGCCCGCAATCCGGGGCATTGCCGGCAACTTGCGGACAATCCGGCGATGATACCCGAGGCCTGTGAAGAACTGCTGAGGCGCCACGGAATCTTCAACACGGGTCGCCTCGTGAAGGAGGACTGCGACTGGCGCGGCATCAAGTTGCGCAAGGACGACATGGTCCTCCTGCCCAGCGCGCTCCACAATCTTGATGATCGCAAGTTCGCCGATCCGCTGAAAGTGGATTTCGAGCGCAAGGACGGGGCACACCTGACATTTGGGGTCGGCATTCATCGCTGCCTCGGCTCCAACATCGCGCGGGCACAGCTCAGGATTCTCCTTGAAGAATGGCTGAAACGCATTCCGGAATTCGGGATTCCTGCAAACGGCGAAGTGAAGGCTCAGTCGGGGCGGACCAACTCGGTCACGCATCTACCGCTGGAATGGTAACAGACGAAAAGCCCGGGCTTTTGAAGAGTCCGGGCCGCTTTCGTCTTGTCCCTATTTCGATTGCTCCGCATTGGCACCGTCAGTGCGGCCTGCGGCGTCGCTGGTGACGGCACGCACGAAGGCAGCAAGGCCCGCCTGGGCGCACTCAGGCAGCTTCCTCTGCAGGATGGACGAACGGTCCACCCTATCGCCCGAACGCTCTGAGGCCGGCACGCCTGCGCCACCAGGAGCGCAACAGTGAGGTCGGCTCGCCCGGCCCAGAGACATGCTCATGGCCGCTCCAGTGGCCCACCAAACGAGCCCGCACCTGCACAATCCATTGCAGATCGCAAGATTCTGAACATCTTGTCCGAATTGCCGGTCGGGTTCGAGTGCGCTTCGCATCGTACGTGGCGAAGCCGGCGCGAAGTCTCGCTCAGGGAATTCAGTGATCAGCCACAATGTGTCCCGGACGGAAAGTCTTTGCAGCGATCAGGCCCGGCAACGGTTCGCAGCCGGAATGTCGAACTCACGGGCCGCGAAGAGAAAATGGCGCGAGTGACGGGACTCGAACCCGCGACCTCCGGCGTGACAGGCCGGCACTCTAACCGACTGAGCTACACCCGCGCATCTTCTCCTGCCGCAAAGCGGCGAGCCGCCTCTGTAATCAAGCGGGGAATGCCGGTCAAGCGAGTAACTTCAGGCAAAAACCGGTATTCGACTCTTTCAGTGGCCATTCATCAGACACATTATACATATACCGGCATCAACAGGCAGTCACAGGGATCTGAAATGAAGCGCGTTCTTCTAATTGCAGCGGGCGTTCTGGGCGTCCTCATCATCGCCGCACTGGCTGTTCCCTTCCTGATTCCCAAGGATGTGTACAAGGCCCAGATCGAAAAGGCCGCGACAGCAGCCCTGCAACGCGATGTGCACCTGAACGGCGACGTGAAGATTTCGGTGTTCCCCCGGATCGCCGCCAGCGTGGGCGGAGTGACGGTCGCAAACCCGGACGGGTTTGACCGGCCGAACATGATCGAGGCCGGCGAACTTCGCGGTTCCGTGAAATGGCTGCCCCTGCTGTCACGCCGGGTCGACGTGCAGGAACTGTCCTTCGTGGACGCCAGGGTCGACCTGCACAGGCTGGCAAACGGCAGCGCCAACTGGGAGTTTCCCGAAGGCGAGGCATCGGCGAGCGAATCCCCGGCCCCTTCCGGCGGCGGGTTTGACGCGGGAATCGAGATCGCAAGCCTCGAAAACGCCAGCGTGTCCTATCGTGACGATGCGACGAACGCGGCGTACGACCTGACCAACCTCAACCTGCAGGCATCGCTCCAGGCCCTCGACCAGCCACTCAAGGCCTCCGCTGACGGCCTGTTCCAGGGACAGACATTCGACATCTCCCTCCAGCTCGATTCGCCCGGCGCCCTGACCGGCGGATCCCCCGCTGCCGTCAAGTTCGACCTCGACTCACCGCTGGCCAAGCTGACCTATGATGGCCGTGTCACGCTCGGCGAAGCACCTGATCTGGATGGCGGCCTGACACTTTCCGCGCCAAGCGTGGCAGAACTCGCCGCCTTTGCCGCTGTCGACCTGCCCTACAACCTCACCCCTCTGGGCGGCGCGGATGTCAAAGCGACCCTCAGCGGCCCGCTCGCGGCGCTCAACGTCACCTTCGACAGGCTGGCGCTGAAGGGACAATTGATCGACGCCTCCTACACCGGCGCGCTGGCACTGGGCGACGCCCCGTCGCTGGAGGGCGCATTCACCGCGCTCCTGCCGCAGGCCGGAGACCTGGCTCGCCAGATCGGCATCGACTTGCCGGCCAGCAGTGCCCTTGAACGCGTCCAGATCAAGGGGGCGCTGAAGGGCGCTTTCGATGCGCTCGCCCTCTCCGGGCTCGACGTGAAACATACCGGCGCCCTGCTGAATGCATCCTACCAAGGCGATGTCGGCCTTGGCGGCGACGGCCGGGTCACCGGGCAGGTCCAGGCTGCCAGCGACGAACTGAGGGCGCTCCTGAAAGCGGCCGACGTCGAGATGGCACCGGGCGAGACCCTGCAGACGTTCAGCCTCGACGGCGCGATCAAGGGCACGTTCAAGAAGCTGGCGATGACGAACCTGAAACTGGCCGTGGACGATATCTCCGGAACGGGCACGGTGGGCATCGACCTGTCAGGCACGCGGCCAAGGCTCACGGGTGACCTCGACATGGGTCCCCTCGACCTGTCGCCATTCCTTGGAGACTCCAGCGCACCGCAGCAGCCGAAGGCCGCCAGCACGGGCTGGAGCAAGGAGCCGCTCGACCTGGCCGGCCTGAAGGCCGTCGATGCCGATGTGGCCATCACGACACCGGCGCTGACCATCGGCAAGGTGAAGATGACCGATGCTGTCATGCAAACGAAACTGGCCGACGGCCGCCTGACGGCCGACCTGCCGAAATTCAAGGTCTTCGGGGGCGACTGGAACGGCCGCATGGCGGTGAACGCCAGCGGCGCACAGCCCGCCATCGATTTCACGATGAATGGCAGCGGGGTCGGTATGTCGAGCCTGCTGGGCACCCTGGCAGGTTTCGACAAGCTCACGGGCACGGGCGGGTTCACGGTGACCGGGGCGTCGTCTGGTGGTTCGCTGGACGAAATCATGAAGGCCCTCGACGGCAAGGTCACCACCAACCTCGCCGACGGGGCGCTGAAGGGCCTGAACGTGACCCAGCTGGTTCGCAGCGCCCAGTCCCTGCAGCAGGCAGTGACAACCGGCAGCCTGCAGAACCTGGATTTCGGCTCGGTCCTGTCGCCCAGCGCGTCGACCGACTTCACCAGTTTCGATACGGTCATGACGATCAATGACGGTGTCGCGACGGTCAACCTGATGAAATTGATCAATCCGGTCCTGGGCCTGGATGGGTCTGGCCAGATAAACCTCGGCGGCCAGAGCCTGGACCTGCGTTTGGCGACCAGTATCGACAAGTCGGGCCAGGGCACCGGGAGCGTCGTGCAACTGAACGGCATTCCCGTTCCAGTCCGCTTGTCGGGCTCCTGGAGCAACCTCAAGGTCACACCCGACCTGTCAGGCGTTCAGGCGGCCCTCAAGGCGGAACTCGGCAACAAGCTCAAGGACCAGTTGACGAACAAGCTCGGCGGCGATGCCGGTGCGATCCTCGGAAATGTCCTCGGTACGCCCTCCAGCACCGCGCCGGCCACCACCCCACCATCCGACACCCCACCGGCTGACACTGCGCCAACCGACACCGCGCCGGCCGAACCGCAGCCTGCAACGGCACAGCCAAGCGTCGAGGACCTGGCGGAAAAAGCGGCGCGGGACGCAATCGGTGGCTTGTTCAACAAGAAGAAAAAGCCGGAAGACCCCGCCGAGACGCCCGAATAGGCGGGGCGTCGTGAGGCATCAGTACGGACGCGCCAGGACATAGTCGATCTGCTGCCCGCGGGCGACGAAGGCGAGCTTCACCCACCGCCCCTCTGCGTCATACCAGAGGTCGACATCGATATCGGAGTCCATGAGGTAGCGGGTCGCCTCGACGCGCTTGCCCGCCACCATCACCGTGTCCTGGCCCTTGTCGGAGACCTTCACCTTGATGATTTCACCATCCTCGGTGGACAGCAGTTCGGTTGCGCGGGTCTGGGCGACGTTCCAGTGACTGGCCGGGAGGATATCGCGCGACACCTGGCCGGAATATTCGGTGCCAGCGACAGCCAGCGCCTCGCCGTCCGCCCTGGCGGTCACCGAGCCATCCTTGCCGTCGTCATCCACGGCGCCTTTCAGGGCAACGAGTGCGCCGTCCTTCCAGGTCTCGCTGGCATCAAGCGCGTAGTGAAACAGCGTGATCGGGCCGAGGCCCGCCTTGAGGCGCACGTCCGTGGTCGCGGTCAGGGTCCCGTCCGGGGCGACCTTGAATGTCACCGAATGAGACCCGAACGGCTTGCCCTTGCGCAGGACGTCGAACGCGATTTCGTCTCCGTCCTTCGGCGTCCACGCGAAATCCGACTGCACGCTTGCGATTTCCGGCGGCGCGCTGTCGTCTGCGATTGCCGGGCCTGCCAGAAGCAGCAGCGCCATGGCCAGTGGGGCGATCCGGGTCATTTCAGGAAAGCCTTCCAGAATGGCCGGGGTTTTTCGGCTACGAAACAGATGCATTGCTCATCTCCTATTGCTGCGGGCTTGTGACGCTGTCCCGGTTCGCCGAGCACCAGGTCGCCGCGGGAATAGACGCCGTGCCCGTCACTGAACTGGCCGGACAGAACGACCGTCGCCTCGATATTGCTGTGTCCGTGCATGGGGGCGGCCTGCCCCGGCTCCAGCTTCATGAAGCTCGCGCCGGGGGTCGCCGTCCGGGCATAGGCCACGCCGGAGATGCCCCGCTTCCAGTCCAGCATGGTGTCGGACCCGGCGAGCAGCATTTCCGCGGTTTCGTATTCCCGGTGGGCCTTTTGGCGCCGCTTGCCGGCCGCCGGTCTAGGCGCCGCACGTGCGGCATTTTCCAGCAGGGCACCACCGATCACCGCCCACAACAAACCCGCTTCCGCTCCGTCCGCGCTGAGCGCGATGTGCAGGTCTCCTGCCAAGGCGAATGCCTCGGCATGGTTGCCGGCAGCATGGTCCATCATGAAGGTGGCGTAGGATTCCTGGGTGCTCAATTGCGGATTTCCGGACAGTTAAGGTGCAGTTGACCGTTCTACGTGGCCTGCCCCCGACTGGATCACTCCGAAAAGCTGCCGGGCGCCCTGTTGTGCAACGGCCCGCCGCATCCTAGCTTGACCATAACTTGTCTCGCAAAATCGAACCGGACCCTGCTGCATGACCACTTACCGCTCCGTCATTGACCTGATTGGAAACACGCCCCTCCTCCGCCTCAACCGCGTATCCGACGAAACGGGCTGTGAAATTCTCGGGAAGTGCGAGTTCCTGAACCCCGGACAGTCGGTCAAGGACCGGCCGGCCCTGGGCATTGTCCGCGACGCTGAAGCCGCAGGAGACCTGAAGCCCGGCGGCACGATCGTCGAGGGCACAGCCGGGAATACCGGTATCGGACTCGCCCTTGTGGGCGCGGCGCTGGGCTACAGGGTCGTGATCGTGATGCCCCGTACGCAAAGCCAGGAAAAGAAGGACGCCATCCGCATCCTGGGCGCAGAACTGATCGAGGTGGACGCCGTCCCCTATGCCAATCCCAACAATTACATCAAATATTCCGGGCGCCTCGCCGAGGAGCTGGCCAAAACGGAAGCCAATGGCGCAATCTGGGCAAACCAGTTCGACAACACGTCCAACCGGAAGGCGCACTACGAGACGACCGGCCAGGAAATATGGACCCAGACCGACGGCAAGCTGGATGCGTTCATCTGCGCCATCGGTTCGGGCGGCACGCTGGCGGGTGTGTCGATGGCGCTCAAGGAAAAACGCGAGTCGGTACAGATCGGCCTGGCCGATCCGGGCGGCGCGGCAATGTTCGAGTATTTCTCGTCCGGCGAGCTGAAATCCGAAGGCACCTCGATCACCGAGGGCATCGGTCAGGGGCGCATCACGGCCAATCTCGAGGGCATCGTGGTCGACCGGGCGTATCGCTGTTCGGACACCGAGGCGCTGAATATCCTGTTCGCCCTTGTCCAGCACGAAGGCCTTTGCCTTGGCGGGTCAGCCGGTATCAACATTGCCGGCGCCGTGCAGATGGCGCGTGACCTCGGCCCGGGGCACACGATCGTGACCATGCTGTGCGACTATGGCAATCGCTACCAGTCGAAACTGTACAACCCGGAATTCCTGAGATCGAAGGACCTTCCGGTGCCGCCATGGATGGAGGGCTGAGCACATGCAACCAGATGACCCGCTAGTCAGCGCAGAATGGCTGCTGAAAAACTTTGCCGCGCCGGACGTCAGGGTCCTGGACGCGACGTATTTTGCGCCGTTCACCAACCCGCCGGAAACCGGACGGCACGCCTGGACGCGCGGTCATATTCCTGGCGCCACCTATTTCGACATCGACGATGTTGCCGATACCGGGACCGACCTGCCGCACATGCTGCCGGATGCGGTGAAATTCTCTTCCCGTATCCGGAAGCTTGGCGTCGGCGACGGCAACCGGATTGTGGTCTACGACCAGAACCGATTCTTCGCGGCGGCGCGGGTCTGGTGGATGTTGCGCGTCATGGGCCATGACGATGTCAAAGTCCTGGATGGCGGCCTGAATGCCTGGGTCACAGAGGGCGGTGAACTGGAAGACCTGCCGCCCGTGGTCAGCGAGCGCCACTTCACGCCGCGGGTTCGCAGCGACCTGGTCATGACCACCGCAAACCTCGAAAAAATGGTCGGCTCCCCGCACATGACGATCGTCGACTCACGGCCGGACGGCCGGTTCTTCGGCCGCGAACCGGAACCGCGCCCGGGCCTGCGGTCAGGCCATATTCCCGGTAGCGTGAACCTCCCAGGCAGCGCCCTGGTCACCGAAGACGGTCACATGAAGCCGCATGACAAGCTTGCGGAACTGTTCACCAACCCGATGGCGCCGACCGTGACGACATGCGGGTCTGGTGTGACCGCCGCCATCACGGCACTCGCTCTTGCCCGGCTGGGCAACTGGGACGTCGCGGTCTACGACGGATCGTGGACGGAATGGGCAGCAGACCCTTCCCGCCCGGTGGCGACGGCCGCCGAATGAAGAAGCCCGAAACGCGCCTCATCCACTTGCGCAAGGAGCGCCTTGGACGTGTGACAGTGAACCCGCCGGTGGAGCGGGCATCAACTGTGCTGTTCTCGACGGAAGAGGCGCTCTACGGCCCGAAACCCACCTATGGGCGGATGGGCCTGACCGTGCACCGCGAACTGGAAGCCGCCATGTGCGAGCTCGAAGGCGCGACCTATACGCGCCTCGCCGGGAACGGTCTCCAGGCCTGTGCCTTGGCGATCGCAAGCTGCGTGCGTGCCGGAGACCACCTGCTGTTCCCGGACTCGGTCTACGGGCCGACGGCGCGATTCTGCGAGCGCCGCCTGCCCGCGATGGGTGTCGAGACGACACGCTACGATCCGCGCATCGGCGCCGGGATCGCCGGCATGTTGCAGGACAACACGAAGGCAATCTTCCTGGAATCTCCGGGGTCCCTGACATTTGAAGTGGCCGACACGCCGGCAATCGTCGACGTCGCGAAGGCCCGCAGCATTCGCACCATCATGGACAATACGTGGGGGGCCGGCCTGTACCACCAGCCGCTGGCCCTCGGCGTCGACCTGTCAGTCCAGGCCCTGACCAAATATGTGGCAGGCCACTCGGACGCCTTTGGCGGCGCTGTGATGACCCGCAATGACAACCTGTCCGGGCGGCTCGAAGCACTCTCGGAAGACTGGGGCATCTCGCTCGCGCCCGACGACGCCTATCTCTGTCTGCGCGGGCTGCGCACGCTGAAGACACGTCTCCGGGCGCATGAGGCCGCCGGGCTTAAAATCTCACATTGGCTGGCCGAACGGGCGGAAGTCGCGGACGTGCTGAACCCTGCCCTGCCCGGCCACCCGGACCATGCGCTGTGGCAGCGTGACTTCAGCGGATCCAATGGCCTGTTCGGCGTTGTGCTGAACCCGGTGCCGGACGGCGGAATGGAACGGTTCCTCGGCGCGCTGCACCTGTTCGCTATGGGCTTCTCCTGGGGCGGGTTCGAAAGCCTGATCATCCCCTGCGACCACCAGCTGACCCGGACAAAGGGCAACTGGACGGACACGCGGGCCGGGCCGCTCCTGCGCGTGCATGTCGGCCTGGAAGCGACCAGTGACCTGATCGCGGACCTGGAGGCCGGATTCATGGCCATGGGCGGGGGCTAGGCACGCATGAAGGGGGGGGCGCGGACGATTGGCCTTGTGGCGGGGCCGGTTCTGGCAGGGGCAATGTTGCTGGCGGGTGCGCCGGAAGGCCTGAGCTTTGCAGCATGGGGCACGGCAGCGTTGCTGGTGCTGATGGCAACCTGGTGGGCGACAGAGGCGATCCCGATCCCGGCGACTTCACTGCTGCCACTATTCGTGCTGCCGCTGATCGAGGCGGGCACGCCGCGCCAGGTTGGCGCCGACTATGCCAATTACATCGTCTTGCTGCTGCTGGGCGGGTTCATCATCGCGATGGGCATCGAACGCTGGGACCTGCACAAGCGGATCGCCCTGAACGTCATCTCGCGCGTCGGTGCCGCGCCGAAAGCGCTGATCTTCGGCTTCATGCTGGCGACGGGGCTGCTGTCGATGTGGATATCGAATTCGGCGACGACATTGATGATGATGCCGATTGCGCTGTCCGCCGCGCATTCGCTTGGCGACAAGAGCGGGCGGTTTGCGACCGCCCTGCTGCTCGGCATCTGCTACGCTGCGTCGATCGGCGGTGTGGCGACACCGATCGGCACGCCGACCAACCTCATCGCAATCAAATGGCTCGAGACGGAAATGGGCGCCACGATCGGCTTCCCGCAATGGATGGCGTTCGGCATTCCCGCCGCGGCGCTGCTCGTGCCCGTCGCATGGTGGGTGGTGACACGCGCGTTGCCCCGGTTCGAAGGCGGTCACGTCGTGTTGGAACAGGTGCGGCGGGAAAAGCACGCGATGGGACGCATGTCGCAGCCCGAGCAGCGCGTTGCCATCGTTTTCGGTGTCGTCGCGCTGTTGTGGGTGTCGCGCCAATGGTCGGTCCAGCTCCTCGATTTCCTCGGATGGGGCGTCCTGGCGCAATATGGCGGCGCTGAAGTCGACATGATGATCGCCATTATCGGCGCCGTGGTAATGTTCCTTGTCCCGGCTGGCGCCGGATCGGGCCGCGCGCTGCTGACATGGCAGGAGGCCGAGCGCCTGCCCTGGGGCGTGCTCGTGCTGTTCGGGGGTGGTATCGCCCTCGGCAATGCGGTGTCGCGGACGGGGCTTTCCGAGTGGCTTGGAAGCCAGTTGGCGGTGATGCAGTCCTTCCCGCCGATCCTGTTCGTGGCGGTAGTGGTGGCCCTGGTCATCTTCCTGACGGAACTGACGAGCAATGTCGCCACGATGACCACCCTGGCACCGATCCTCGGCGCACTGGCCGTCGCCGTCGGCATGGCACCGAGCAGCCTGCTGGGCCCGGCCGCCGTTGCAGCTTCCTGTGCCTTCATGCTCCCAGTGGCGACGGCGCCGAATGCGATTGTCTATTCGACCGGCCATATCGCGGTCGGTGACATGATCCGGCACGGGTTCCGGATCAACCTGATCGGGATCGGGGTGATCACGCTGATCGGCTACTGGATTGCACCACTCGTCCTGTAAGGATCGGTTCGCGTGCAGCCCCCCACTCCGAGGGGAAGGAGAGTGGGGGGCTCCGCTGCAGGTCAGGGGGGGACGGAGGTACCAGCAGCGGGAACACGTTATCGAACGTGATGCCGGCCGGGCGGGAAGTCCCTGCCTGCATCATGTCCTAAAACGCGGTTCCGCTGAATTCCCGTCGCGGAGAGCCCCGGAAATTTCGTGTCTTTTTTGTCATGTCGGACGCGGCAGGTCCTGCTGTTGGTACAACAGGACCTGCGGCAGCTTCATTTGGGCTCGTCGCTGACCTGCACCACCAGTTTGCCGAGGTTCTTGCCTTCGAACAGGCGCGACAGGCTGGCAGGGGCGTTCTCGAAGCCCTGCACGATGTCGGTCTCGAATTTCAGCTTCCCTTCCATCAGCCACATGGCCATTTGCTGGATGCCTTCCGGGAAGCGGGGGAAATAGTCGATCACGATGAAGCCCTTCACCAGAGTGCGCCGCATCAGCAGGTTGGCAAAATTGTACGGACCGGGCACCGGGTCGGTGGCATTATAGGTCGAGATCAGGCCGCAAAGGGGCATGCGAGAGAAATCGTTCAGGCGCGCGATGACCGCGTCCATGATCTCGCCGCCGACATTCTCGAAATTGATGTCGATGCCATCGGGACAATGCTTGTCCAGCGCGGCGCCGACGTCTTCGGTCTTGTAGTTGATCGCCGCATCGAGGCCGGCCGTTTCCACCAGCCATTTGCATTTGGCGTCCGACCCCGCGATGCCGACGACGCGGCAGCCCTGGATCTTGGCAATCTGGCCGACCATCGAGCCGACGGCGCCGGCAGCGGCCGAGACGACGACGGTTTCACCGGCTTTCGGTTTCGCGATGTCCATCAGCCCGAAATAAGCGGTCATGCCTGTCGCACCGAGCGGGCCTGTAAAGGCGGTGAGCGGGACGCCCGGCAGGGTTGGAAGCTTGGCGAGGCTGGCCCCCGGGAGGGTGTTGTAGAGGGCCCAATGGGCAAGTCCGGTATTGACCACGTCGCCGGGCTGGAGCCCATCGAACCGGCTTTCGGTGATGACGCCGATGCCGCCACCGCGCATCGTATCACCCAGGCCGACCGGCGGCAGGTAGGCATCCACGTCGCTCATCCATATCCGGTTGGTCGGATCGAGCGACAGGTAGATCGTGCGAGCCCGCACCTCGCCGTCGGCCAGCGGCGCGAGCGGCGATTCCACGAGTTCGAGGTCGCCATCCTTGATGTCGCCGACGGGGCGCGAACGCAGTACCCAGGTCTTGTTTGTCTCTGTCATCTTTTCCTCCAGTTTTGCAGGAGGGTAAGCCGATCCCGGACCAGCGCAAGGCGTCCCGCCGGGACAGCCATCAGGCAAGCCGCATGCATTTCGATGACGACCAGCACGAAAGTCCGGACTGCGGCGGGGCGCATCCGGTTTCGGGACAGAAACGGGCGGGCAGACAGGAGACCGCGCGAGTGAGGCTGGTGTGACAGGATCGGGGTCGCGATTCCCCTCTCTGCCCGAAGCGCCCGGCCACGCATACTGGCCGGTGCCTTCGCCTCCATTCAGGCGACCGGCAAAGAATACACGGGTTTCAGCAGGGTTGGACAAGCAGCGGGTGACGCGCCCGCCCCGAGGCGCTAAACCTGCGGCCTGCAAAGGATTCCCTGCTCATGGCCACCGCCCCTGTCACCAAGGATAGCCACCTCTATCTCGTCGATGCGAGCGCCTACATATTCCGCGCCTTCCACGCCTTGCCACCGCTGACCCGGGCGTCCGACAAACTGCCCATCGGCGCCGTGGCCGGGTTCTGCAACATGCTGTTCAAGCTGCTGGAAGAGTTGAAGGGCCCGGAACGCCCGACCCATTTCGCGTGCATTTTCGACGCCTCGTCGCACACCTTCCGCAATGAGATGTACGACCAGTACAAGGCGAACCGCTCGGAAACGCCGGAAGAACTGGTGCCGCAATTCCCGCTGGTGCGGCGCGCGGCAATTGCGTTCGCAGCGCACGCGCTGGAACTGGAAGGCTATGAAGCCGACGACCTGATCGCGACCTATGCCCGCCAGGCCGAGGCGAAGGGTGCGCGGGTGACCATCGTGTCGTCGGACAAGGACCTGATGCAACTCGTGTCAGACCGCGTCATGATGCTGGACACGATGAAGAACAAGACGCTCGGCATCGATGAAGTGTTCGAGAAATTCGGCGTCGGGCCGGACCGCGTCGTGGACGTGCAGTCGCTGGCCGGCGATAGCGTCGACAATGTGCCGGGCGCGCCGGGCATCGGGATCAAGACAGCGGCCCTGCTGATCAACGAATATGGCGATGTCGAAACGCTGCTGGAGCGGGCCGCCGAGATCAAGCAGCCGAAGCGGCGCGAGTCGCTGATCGACAATGCGGCGCAGGTGCGCCTGTCGAAGCAGTTGGTGACGCTGAAGGATGACGTGCCGGTGACCCTGGAACTGGAAGGGCTGGCGGTGGACGACCCGGACCCGGACACCCTGATCGCCTTCCTGGAGGAAATGGAATTCCGCACCATCACCCGGCGCGTGCGCGAGATGATGGAACTGGAAGGTGTCATAGAGGCCTCCCCGCCGTCGGAAGACCCGATCGACCGGACGAAATACGAGACGGTTCGTGACTTTGACCGGCTGGAAGACTGGATCTCCCGCGCCGTGGCGCAAGGCTATGTGGCGGTCGACACCGAGACGGACAGCCTCGACTCCGTGGTCGCGAATCTTGTCGGCGTGTCGCTGGCACTTTCGCCGGGCGAGGCGTGCTACATTCCGCTGGCGCATGTCGATCCGAACGGTGCCGGCGATGGCGACATGTTCGGCGCCGATCCGCCACGGCAGATACGGATGAAGGACGCGATCCGCGCGCTGAAGCCGATGCTGGAAGATCCGTCGGTCCTGAAGATCGGCCAGAACATCAAGTATGATGACAGCATCTTCGCCTCGCAAGGAATCCATGTCGCCCCCATCGACGACACGATGCTGCTGTCCTACGTGCTGAATGCCGGCAAGCACAGCCACGGCATGGACACGCTGTCGGAGCGTTACCTCCGTCATGTGCCGATTTCCTACAAGGAAGTTGCCGGCACTGGCAAGCAGCAGGTCAGCTTTGATCGCGTGGCGCTGGACAAGGCGACCGAATATGCCGCCGAGGATGCCGACGTGACGCTGCGCCTGTGGCAGACGTTCAAGCCGAAGCTGCATACCGAAAAAGTCACCACGGTCTACGAGACGCTGGAACGGCCGCTCGTGCCGGTGCTGGCGCAGATGGAGCGCGAAGGCATCAAGGTGGACCGCGACCAGCTCTCGCGCCTGTCCTCCGACTTTGCCCAGCGCATGGCAGCGCTGGAGGCCGAGGCCGAGGAACAGGCCGGGCGGGCGTTCAATATCGGCAGCCCGAAACAGCTCGGCGAAATCCTGTTCGACGAGATGGGACTGGAAGGCGGCAAGAAAACCAAGACCGGCGCCTGGGTGACGGATGCCGATGTGCTGGAAGGCCTGGCCGCCGAGGGCCACGCCCTGCCCCGCACGATTGTCGACTGGCGCACGCTGTCGAAGCTGCGCTCAACCTATACCGAGGCGCTGCAGGCCGCGATCAACCCGGCGACCGGCCGCGTGCACACCAGCTATGCCATGGCCGTTGCGCAGACCGGGCGGCTGTCATCGTCAGACCCGAACCTGCAGAACATCCCGGTGCGGACGGAAGAGGGCCGCAAGATTCGGGCCGCGTTCATTGCCGAGGACGGCCATGTCCTGGTCAGCGCCGACTATAGCCAGATCGAGCTGCGTATCCTGGCGCACATGGCCGACATTCCGGCCCTGAAAGACGCGTTCCACAAGGGCCTCGACATCCATGCGATGACCGCGAGCGAGATGTTTGGCGTGCCGATCGAGGGCATGGACCCGATGGTGCGCCGGCAGGCCAAGGCGATCAATTTCGGGATCATCTATGGCATCTCCGGCTTTGGCCTTGCCCGCCAGCTCGGCATCCCGCAGGGCGAGGCGGCCGAATATATCAAGACCTATTTCAAGCGCTTCCCCGGCATCCGCGCCTATATGGACGAGACCAAGGCCTTCGCGAAGGACACCGGCTACGTGCAGACAGCCTTCGGGCGGAAGATCCACCTTGAGGCCATCAAGTCCAAAGGCCCGGCCAAGGCGTTTGCCGAACGCCAGGCGATCAACGCACCGATCCAGGGCTCGGCGGCCGACGTGATCAAGCGCGCGATGATCCGCATGCCGGAGGCGCTGGCCAGGGCAGGCCTCAAGGCGCGCATGCTGCTCCAGGTGCACGACGAACTCGTGTTCGAATGCCCGGAGGCGGAAGCCGACGCGCTGATCACGGTCGCGAAGGAGACGATGCAGGGCGCGGCCCTGCCGGCCCTTTGCCTGTCTGTGCCGCTGGTGGTGGACGCACGCGCCGCGAGCAACTGGGCCGACGCGCACTGAGGCCTCAAAGAATTTCGGCGACGATTGGAAAGGGACCGATCCCGTCCAGCATGCCAGTGCCCGACAATACACCGCCTGCGCCGAGACGCAGGTCAATCGCGACCGGATCGCAACACCCGTAGGTGCCCTCGATGCGCACGGAATCGGCAGTCGACGTGATCTTTGACTTCTCGTCCTTATCGAAATTTCCACGATACGTCTTAGTCAGCCACTCTGTCGTATTTGACTCGATCGAGACCCGGTACTGCTGGAAACCGAATGAACCACCTAGGTTCTTTCTCAGCGACAAAGCATTGCTCCATTTCCGATTGACGGCGTCGACTTCGTCCTGGCCCTGCTTCTGCGCCTCCGCCAACGCGGTCTGATATTCGATCGGCATGTCGAACGGCAGACTTAGCACTTCCGTCATCGCGAGCGCCGCCCTCAAGCCGAGCGCCCGGGTATCAGGATCGCTGCTTTCCAGTGCCTGTCTGGCGCAAAGGCGTGCAACCGTAGCCCCTTGGTTGACAATCGCATCCTCAATATAGGCGAGGCGGAGATCCGGGTCCTCCTGTGAGCAATCTGCCTTCCACTGTTTCAGCGCCGCTGCCCTCTCGGCCGCCGATTGGGCTGAGGCGAACGGCGCCACGAGGATCGCGGCCGCAAGGCCAATAGCAAGAAGTTTCACATTAATTCTCCCTCTGGATTGAAAACGTCCCCTGACGCATGGTGGATGGATCACTCGATGAGGATCGGTACGGAAAACCGATTCATCGCATTTTGTGTTTCGAAATCGGCGCTGCTGCCCTTGAGTGTGGTGTAGCGGTCGAAGGTTGTCTGCGACGCAAAGGAATTTCGAGACAGGCCAGCCGCGACAAGCACGTCGCGTACGGCATCAGCCCGCGCAACGCACAGCGAAATCTCCTTCTCCGTCAGGTCGCAGCCGGCAACAAGAATGATACTGTTGGGACCCTTGCGCATCCGATGTACCATCGCGCTATTCTTTGCAAAGGCGTCAAGCGCCGCCACTGCAGCCGGACTGATCGTGTCCGATCCCGGTGCGAAGAATATGGCCGGACCAACAGTTGCGCCGTTCTTGAAGACGGACGCAGTTTGTCTGGCAGTTTTCAAATCCGCGATCAGTGCAACAGCGAGGGGCGAAGCGGCAGGCTGCGCCTCTTCTTTTGGAACCGGAGCGGTAATCACCGCTGGCGCAGCTGGCATCGTCGAGGCAATCATTGCCATCCGGGTTTCAACCAGTGATCGGCTCGGCGATGCAGGGAACGCATCCAGGAACGCCTGCATCACCGGCGCCTGATTGCTCTGCAGCGCCGCGATCAGCGCCGAGGACTGCCCATCGTCTCCACCGCCCTTGCAACCAGCGAAACAATAGTCCGCTTCACCGCGCAGGCCGCTTTCGACCCAGGGCTGCTGGCGCCGGTTGGTGACCGCTTCAACCCGGGTGGCGACGCGGCGAAATAGACCTTCGGCTGAAAGCCCCGGCTGAGGCAGATACTCAGCCAGTGCCAGGGCGAATGGGCTATTCCCGCTGGTGCCATCTTCCGCTGTTGAACCGGGCGCTGTCGCGTAGGCGATCAGTGTGCCCCGCACCTTGCCGGCAGGTGCTAGCCCACCCGACAAGGACCGGGTGGCTGACGGCAGCGGATTGTCGCGACAGGCATCCAGAACGATGAAGTTGGTCGCGTTTCCCGCGGCATCAAGATCGCGCAATAACAGCCCGAGGTTCGGAGCTTGGCGCCACACGTCCGCCTCGTCACGGGCATTGATATCGGTGGGAATGAGATAGTTCAGGCCTTGCGATTGCATGCCATGGCCGGCGAAATAGAAGAAGCCGGTGGAATCCGAACCGCCCGCCTTCAGCTTGGCGCGCAATCGGGCAAACGCTTCACCCATCTGCTTCTGGTCGGCGTTCTCGACAATCTCGACTTCGAAACCGAGCCCCTCGAGAGATGCCGCGACGAGGCGTGCGTCTTTCACAGGGTTGTCCAGAACCCATTTCGGCGACTGATACTTGGCATTGCCGATCACCAGCGCGAAACGCGGCTCTGACCATGCATTGAGCGATGCGAGCAGCGACACAAACAAGATGAAGCAGGTTCTCATGATCGCACGTCGTCCCCTTGCGCATCTCCACAAAAGCGAATTGTTAACTATATCACAAGTCGTAAAATTTTGGAGGTGTCGGGATTTCACGGAAACGGAAATCCTTAAAAGGCCGTAATGTGAGCGCTTGCTTGCCCTAGTCTGCTGTTTTCATTGAGACAGCACCGAAGGAGGGCTTTTGTCATGTCACGAACCGTGGTTGAACACCATAATGCAAGACGGCCAGACCCCGTGCAGGGGAATGCACTGGACGAAAAGGATCGAGCAATGACAACTCTGGCACTGGTGGATGACGACGAAAACATCGTCGCCTCGCTGAAAATGTTCTTTGAGGCTGAGGGCTACAATGTCCGCACCTATCATGACGGCGAATCCGCTCTGCCCGCGCTGACGGAGACGCCGCCCGACATTGCCATCCTCGACGTGAAGATGCCGAAGATGGACGGCATGGAATTGCTGCGCCGCCTGCGCCAGACCAGCGAGTTGCCGGTGATCTTCCTGACATCCAAGGACGAAGAGATCGACGAGGTGATCGGCTTCAATATCGGCGCCGACGATTTCGTGCGCAAACCCTGCTCCAACCGCCTGCTGGCCGAGCGCGTGAAAGCTGTGCTGCGGCGCGCCCGTGGCGGCGTCGCCGGCCCTGAAGAGGGCGACCACAAGCCGATCGTTCGCGGCAAGCTGACACTGGACCCGAACCGCCATGCCTGCACCTGGGATGGCCACCCGGTGCGCCTGACGGTGACGGAGTTCCTGATCCTGCAGGCCCTGGCCTCGCGCCCCGGCTATGTGAAGAGCCGCGACCAGTTGATGGACGCCGCCTATGACGACCAGATTTATGTCGACGACCGCACCATCGACAGCCACATCAAGCGGCTGCGCAAGAAATTCCGCGAAGTGACCGATGAGTTCGATGCGATCGAAACACTCTATGGCGTCGGCTACCGCTATACCGAGTAGGCGAACGCGAGACGCTGCTGGCGTCGCCGAAGTCTATATCGGCGGCGCCGCAGACGCCCAGTCACGGATTGTCACCAGCTATGTCGCCGCACGGCAGGGCGCCTTGTCACGCGAAGGCGGCCGCCGCTCGGCCGCGTGGTTCAGCTATTCCAACTTTCGGGGTGTGATGGCCCATTGCGTCGATGCGGCAGCGCGTGGGGACGCTCTTGTCCTGGTTGGCCACAGCTGGGGAAGTGACACCGCGCTGAAGGTTGCCCACCGGATGCCCTGCCCCGTGGCGCTGCTGGCGGGAATCGACCCGGTGGCGCGGAACGGCAGGGTGCTGACGCGCGTCAGCCGACGGCCACAGTCTGCGAAGACGGTGGTCCATGTCGATGCCCGGCCAAGGCGGCTGGACCGGTCGGATGTGGTGAAGGCGATGGGAGTCGTGATGGGCCTTGGCCTGGCACCTGCCTTTCGCCGGGCCGACCTGAAGATCGTCACGCCATTCAATCACTGGGCATTCGCCGACATGATGGCAGCGCAGGATGCCACCGACCGGTCGGTAGCCCGCATGATCGATGATCTGAGGACGCCCGCTAACCGAGTTGGCTGAGGCGCCAGGTCCAGTTCGGAAGGGCGAATACCAGCCCCAGGAAGCCTATGCCGATGAGGACGCAAAGCGGGGAATAGATCCGCCGGTTGAGGCTGAGAAAGGGTTGTTCGGGCAATGCCCGTTCGAAGGCCGGCATGACGCCGATGATGCCCCGGAACAGGAAGATGCCCGACAATGCCAGGCCACCCGGCAGCAACAGCCATGTCGAGACCGGCAACACCACCACGCGCCCCAGCATCAGGGCCCATACGGCCGCACCCAGAAGGCACGCTGCCACGAAGGCCGACGCCGCCATCGAGGGCATGCGCGTGATGCCCCGGCGACCGACCACGGCACGGGCCAGCGCCTGCTCGTTGGCATAGGGAAACGTGCTGCCGAAGGCCCATGCGAGGTGCACGAGCCCGATCACGGCAAGCAGGGCTGCGAGGAACAGAGAGAGGGTTTGTGCAATCATTCGCCTGTCCAACCAGTGGTTATGCCGTCACATTAACATGTCTCGCGGGCTTGCCGCCATCGCCTTCATTCAATAGCCAGTCAGGACAGCCCTCTTCAGATCAGGAACTTCCCATGACAGACCTTGAAAATACACTGCTTCTTGAAACCTCCAAAGGCCCCGTGACGATTACGCTTCGTCCGGACCTGGCCCCCGGCCATGTCGCACGAATCAAGGAACTCGCCCGGGAAGAATTTTATGACGGAATCGTCTTCCACCGCGTGATCCCGGGCTTCATGGCCCAGGTCGGCTGCCCGAAAGGCAATGGTACCGGCGGATCCAGCAAGCCTGACATCAAGGCCGAGTTCAACGCCGAGCCACACGTGCGCGGCACCTGCTCGATGGCGCGCACGTCCGCGCCGAACTCCGCGAACAGCCAGTTCTTCATCTGCTTCGATGATGCCAGCTTCCTGGACAACCAATACACGGTTTGGGGCAAGGTCACCGAAGGCATGGACGTGGTCGACCAGCTTGCGAAAGGCGAGCCGCCGCGCAATCCTGACAAGATCATCAGCATGCGCGTTGCTGCGGACGCCTGAGATTCGCCGCACTCCACAACCAGGTTGAACCCGATGGCCAGGAAAAGTCGCGCTAAACTGCCAATGTCACGGCGCGGATCCATGTTCCTGGGGTCGCGGATCGCACGGCTGATCTTTGCGTCCAACCTGGCCGGCCTGGCCGTCCTGATCATCGGCGCGATGGTCCTGAATGAAATGCGGGCCGGTTTCGTGGTCTCGAAGAAGCAGGACCTCGTCGCGCAGGCGCAGATCTTCACCAACCTGCTGGGCGAGGACGCGACGACACCCGAGCCGAGCCTCGATGTCGACGCCGCCCGGCAGACCATTGTGCGCCTGAACCTGCCGGAGCGGGTGCGGGCGCGCGTCTACTCACCTTCGGGTGACCTGGTCGGCGACAGTTTCTACCTGTCCGAACGGGTGGACATTGCCGCGCTTCCGCCCCTCAAGGAACCCGGCAGGATTGCCAAGATCGGAGCGGCCATGTCCGAATGGGCCGGCCGCGTGTTCGGGCCCATCATGCCCCGGCGCAGTTCGGAGGCCGTCCGGACCCAGACCTTCGAGGAAGAATTCGAAAGCGCGGTCCTCGGCGACGTTGCGGCGAGCCAGCGGTTTTCGGATCGTGGCCAGCGCATCATTTCGGTGTCGATGCCGATACAGCGTGTGTCGGCCGTCGTCGGCGTGCTGACACTTGAAGCCAGCGACATCGACGAGATCATCCGGTCCGAGCGGGCGGCGCTGGTGCCGTTCATCGGCGTCGCTGTGCTTGTGGCGCTGGTGACTTCGTTCCTGCTGACCATGGGGATCGCCCGTCCGATGCGCCGCCTGTCGCTGGCGGCAGACCGGATCCGGTCCGGCGCGTCCGACCGGATCGACATTCCGGCGATCACCCGGCGCAAGGACGAAATCGGCAATCTCGCCTCGTCAATGCAGGGCATGACGGACGCCCTGCTGGAACGGATCCAGGCCAACGAACAATTCGCCGCGGACGTGGCGCACGAACTGAAGAATCCCCTGACATCGATCCGCTCTGCAGTCGAAACGGCGGAGCGCGTGCAGAACGACCCCGTCGCGAGCGAACGGCTGAGAGACGTGATCGCATCGGACGTAAAACGGCTGGATCGTCTCATCACGGACATATCCAACGCCTCGCGCCTGGAAGCCGAGATGACCCGCGTGCCGAGCGAGCAGATCGATATTGCCCGTTTCGTGCGCGATGTCGTGCGCACCTATGATGCCGTGTCCGACAACCCGGACGCTGTGTCGGTGGTGTTCGACGACGCCACGATGGGGGCGCGGCTGCTGGTGCGGGCGCGCGAAGGCCCGCTGGGCCAGGTCATTCGCAACCTGATCGACAATGCACGATCCTTTTCTCCGCCAGGCGGCGAAGTCCGCGTCAAGCTGGACCAGACCAATGACGGCCCGCAGACGATCGCGCGCATCGTGGTCGACGATGACGGGCCCGGCGTGCCGGCCGACAAGCTGGAGACCATCTTCAACCGGTTCTACACCGACCGGCCAAAGGGCACAGCCTTTGGCAACAATTCAGGCCTTGGCCTGTCGATCGTCCAGCAAATCGTGGCCACCCATCGCGGCAAGGTCTATGCCGAAAACCGGGACTCGGGCGGCGCGCGTTTCGTGGTCGACCTTCCGGCGATCTAGGCCGAGCCGCGGTTCTGCCGGTTTTCCACCAGGTCATGAACGACTTCCGGATCGGCAAGCGTCGACGTGTCCCCAAGATTCGAGAACTCGTTCTCGGCAATCTTGCGCAGGATGCGCCGCATGATCTTTCCGGACCGGGTCTTGGGAAGGCCGGGCGCGAACTGGATCAGGTCCGGTGAAGCGATCGGGCCGATCTCGGCCCTGACATGCTGGACAAGGCTGCGGCGAAGGTCTTCGTCGGCGACGACGCCCTGACGCACCGTGACATAGGCGTAGATGCCCTGGCCTTTGACGTCGTGCGGGTAGCCGACCACCGCCGCTTCGGCGACGGCATCATGGCTGACCAGCGCGCTTTCGACTTCCGCCGTACCCATCCGGTGGCCGGACACATTGATCACGTCATCCACCCTGCCGGTAATCCAGTAGAACCCGTCTTCGTCGCGCCGGCATCCGTCGCCGGTGAAATACTTGCCGGGATAGGCCGAAAAATAGGTTTCGAGGAAACGGTCATGATCGCCATACACGGTCTGCATCTGGCCGGGCCAGCTGTCTGTCACCAGGAGGTTTCCGTCGGCGGCCCCGTCAAGGCGCTGGCCTTCCGCATCAACCAGTTCAAGCTGGATACCGAAGAACGGATGGCTGCCAGCGCCCGGCTTCATGTCGGTCGCCCCCGGCAGCGGCACGATCATGGTGCCACCGGTTTCGGTCTGCCACCATGTATCGACGATCGGGCAGCGTGCCTCACCGACGACATGGTAGTACCATTCCCAGGCTTCCGGGTTGATGGGTTCACCCACCGTGCCCAGCAGGCGGATCGATTTGCGTGACGCCTTTTCGACCGGGCCGGAGCCTTCGCGCATGAGCGCCCGTATCGCGGTCGGCGCAGTGTAGAAGATCGTCACCTGGTGCTTGTCGCAGGCCTGCCAGAAGCGGCTGGCGTCCGGATAGGTCGGAATGCCCTCGAACAGCACGCTGGTCGCCCCGTTCGCAAGCGGGCCGTAGACGATGTACGTGTGGCCGGTGACCCAGCCGACATCGGCCGAGCACCAGAACACGTCATCTTCCTTGAGATCGAATACGTATTCATGGGTCATTGCCGCCCAGACGAGATAGCCGCCCGTGCCGTGCAGGACACCCTTGGGCTTTCCGGTCGACCCGGACGTGTAGAGGATGAAGAGAGGGTCGGTCGCTTTCATCGGCTCAGGCGGGCAATCGGCCGAGACGGTAGCGCCAATCTCGTCGAGCCAGACATCCCGGCCTTCCTCCATCGCAACTTCGGCGCCGGTGCGGCGCACGACCAGCATCTTCTTCACCATGCCCTTCGCGATCTTCGCGGCGGCGTCTGCGTTGACCTTGAGCGGCACCTTGCGGCCACCGCGAACGCCCTCGTCGGCCGTGATCAGCACCTCGGATTCACAGTCGACGATACGCCCCGCCAGGGCTTCCGGTGAAAAGCCACCAAACACGATGGAGTGAATCGCGCCGATGCGGGCACAGGCCAGCATGGCATAGGTCGCCTCGAGGATCATCGGCATGTAGATGGTGACCCGGTCGCCCTTCTTGACGCCGAGCTTCTTCAGGACATTCGCAAACTTGCAGACGGCGCCGTGGAGCTGCTTGTAGGTGACGGTATGGCTGTCTGCCGGATCGTCGCCCTCCCAGATGAAGGCGGGCTTGTCGCCTCTGGTGGCGAGGTGGCGGTCGATACAGTTGGCAGACACATTGAGTTCGCCGTCGGCAAACCATTTCACGTGCAGGTCGCTGGCCTCCCAGGACACATCCTTGGCAATTGTGTACGGCTTGATCCAGTCGAGCCGCTTGCCGTGCTCGCTCCAGAACGCCTCGGGGTCGGCGATGGATGCGGCGTACATCTCCCGGTATTTTTCGGGGGTCAGGTTTGCCTTGGCGGCAAATTCGGCCTGGACTGGATAGGTTTTGCTCGCTTCGGTCATTGCGAATGGTTCCTCTGGTATTGCGTTCCGGTTCTGTCTTATCAGACCCGCATCATGGTTGAGAAGGCGAAAGCCCGCGCTGGGCTCACGCGACAGGCTTCATGCCGGCATCAGCGATCCCGTGACTGCTGCGCGTGCCCGGCACGCGAATGTCCTCCACGAGATCCTGGATATCCTGCGGCGGCGGCTTGGTTGCCAGCGACACGATGATGCCGACGATCAGCGCGACGAACATGAACACGAATCCGATCCCCTCCGGCGACACGCCGAGAAACCAGTCGGCCGCTGTCGCAGCTTTCCCGGTGCCGAGCTTGAAGTGCCAGATATAGGCGAAGGTCGGGATCAGGCCGGACAGCATCGCGGCGATTGCCCCTTCCCGGTTCATGCGCTTCCAGAAGATGCCGAGCAGGATGACGGGAAAGAGGGATGCCGCCGCAAGCCCGAATGCGAAGGCGACGACCTGCGCGACGAAGGCAAGCTTGGCGGAATAGATGCCCATGAACCCGGCCGCCACGACCGCGCCCGCAGCGGCCCCGCGCGCGACACGCAGTTCCGCCTTGTCGGTCATCCCCTTGAAGAAGGTTCGTCGGCAAAGGTCGTGGCTGATTGCCGAGGAGATCACCATCAGGAGGCCCGCAGCCGTCGACAGGGCGGCAGCCAGGCCGCCGGCGACGACAAGGCCGATCACCCAGTCCGGCAGTTTGGCGATCTCCGGATTGGCCAGCACGTAGATGTCGTTGTTGATCGTGACCTCGTTGGAAAGGCCGTCCGGTGAGGCGGGCCCGCGAATCTGCATGCGGCCATCATTGTTCAGGTCGTCGAAGGCCACCAGACCGGTCTTTTCCCAGTTCGCGAACCAGGCCGGGCTCGGCACGGTCCCCTGCGCGATCAGGGTTGCAGCGTCGGCTTCGTATGACGCCGCGGGCACATAGGTGGTTTCATTGACCGAGCTGGTCACGTTGAGACGCGCGAAGGCGCCGACCGCCGGGGCCACCGTGTAGAGCAGAGCGATGAACACGAGCGCCCAACCGGCTGACAGGCGGGCGTCGGCCGCGCGCGGAACGGTAAAGAAGCGGACGATGACATGCGGCAGGCCGGCGGTGCCGAACATCAGGGCCGCGGTGATGCAGAAGACATCAAACACCGTCTTGTTCGTGCTCGTATACTCGGCAAAGCCGAGACCGGTGACGGTCTCGTTCAGCTTCTGCAGCATCGAGATGCCCTCGCCCTTGACCTCGGAAATGAACCCGAGCTGCGGCACCGGATTGCCGGTCAGCATCAGCGAGATGAAGATAGCGGGCACAGTATAGGCGAATATCAGGACACAATACTGGGCGACCTGGGTATAGGTAACGCCCTTCATGCCACCCAGCACGGCATAGAAGAAGACAATGCCCATGCCGACAAAGATGCCCGTGTTGAAATCGACGCCGAGGAAGCGGGAGAAGGCGAGGCCGACGCCAGACATCTGCCCCGCGATATAGGTGAAGGACACGAACAGCGCGCAGATCACGGCGACGACACGAGCCGTGTCACTGTAATAGCGGTCACCCACGAAATCCGGCACGGTGAACTTGCCGAACTCGCGCAGGAAGGGGGCGAGCAGGAGGGCGAGCAAGACATAGCCGCCAGTCCACCCCATCAGGTAGACCGAGCCGCCATAGCCCAGCCCGGCAATCAGCCCGGCCATGGACAGGAACGAGGCGGCCGACATCCAGTCCGCCGCGGTCGCCATGCCGTTGACGACGGGGTGGACACCGTGGCCGGCGACATAGAAGTCATTGGTGGAACCGGCCCGTGCCCAGACGGCGATACCAATATACAGGGCAAAGGTCGTGAAAACCCAGAAAAGCGTCCAATCCATGCGTCTCTAGCCCTTCACGCCAAATTTGCGCTCCAGCCGTCTCATGGCGAAGCAATAGTAGAAGATCAGGGCCACAAAAACGTAGATCGACCCCTGTTGCGCGAACCAGAAACCGAGTGGCGCGCCACCGATGGACAGGCCATCCAGCCAGTCGCGCAGCAGAATTCCTGCGCCAAAGGACACCGCGAACCAGACCGCCAGCAGGCCGAGAGTCAGGCGGAGCACGGCGCGCCAATAGGCTTTTCCATCGATTTCGGGGGGCTGTTCAGCCATGTTGCGTATCCTTCCCAGCGGTTTTTTCTCTTATTCTTTTCGCAGATCGCCCACCGACGCAAACACGGATATCAAAAAGGCTCGCCCGTTGCCCCGCAGCGGATGGACGCCGCCTGCCCTGCCTGCTTGCCAGCACGGGGCTGATCGCCTATAGGCGCCGACTGGAAACGACGGCGCAAGGCCGTGCGTGTCAGGCTGTCACCGTCCGGGCGTCCGGCGGCGGACTTCAGGGCGAAAGGAAAACAAATGTCCAAGAAGCAGATCATGTTCAATGTCGAAGTGCGCGAGCGCACCGGCACCGGCGGCGCGCGTGAAGCCCGCAATAACGGCTTCGTGCCAGGCGTGCTGTACGGCGGCGACGAAAAGCCCGTGCCGATCAACCTGCGCCTCGCAGAAGTCCTGAAAGCCATTGAAACGGGACAATTCCTGTCTTCGACAGCAACGCTGGTTCACAAGGGCGAAAAGCAACTCGTGATCCCGCAGGCGATCCAGATGCACCCGATTTCCGACCGGCCCGTCCATGTCGACCTGTTCCGCGTCAAGGCCGACCAGAAGATCAAGGTCGAAGTGACGGTTCACTTCGTCGGTGAAGCCGTTTCGCCTGGCCTGAAGAAGGGCGGCACGCTCAACGTCGTGCGCCACGCCGTGGAACTGCTCGTTCCGGCTGGCAGCATTCCGGAATACCTCGAGGCCGACGTTTCGGCGCTCGAAGTGGGCGACAACGTGAAAATCTCCGACATCAAGCTGCCATCGGACGCAGAGCCGACCATCACGGATCGCGACTTCACGATCGCCACGATTGCCGGCCGCGCTTCCGTTGCGGAAACGGATGAAGAGACTGATGCTGCCGAGGCCGAGGCCGAGGGTGCTGACGCGGAAGACGAAGCCGAAGGCGGCGAAGACTGATCCGTTCGGTCTGGCTCAGCGTGCTTGGACTTTTCAGTCCAGGCACGCGGCCATCTCCTGCACGATCGGACGAGGGAGCGACCCCCATGTTGATCCTCGCAGGCCAGGGAAATCCCGGCGCGAAATATGCGGGCAACCGGCACAATGCCGGGT
This sequence comes from Hyphomonas johnsonii MHS-2, assembly GCF_000685275.1. Lineage (GTDB taxonomy): Bacteria > Pseudomonadota > Alphaproteobacteria > Caulobacterales > Hyphomonadaceae > Hyphomonas > Hyphomonas johnsonii. The sequence goes on along the minus strand of NZ_ARYK01000001.1, from coordinate 499,357 downwards.
TTCTGGTTCTGGACCGAATCCACGCCGAGCACGATTTCCAGCCATGGCGATCCAAATTCGAAAGCCAGATTTCCGAAGGCACGATCGAAACGGCATCTGGCCGGATCAGGACGCTGCTCGTCAAACCCGAAACCTTCTACAATGAATCCGGTCGCGCGCTGTCCAAGGCCGTGACGTTCTACAAGCTGGCGCCTGAAGACGTGACCGTGTTTCACGACGAGATCGATCTTGCGCCGGGCCGCATGCGCGTGAAGCGAGGCGGCGGTCATTCCGGCAATAACGGCGTCCGGTCGATGATTGCGCACCTCGGGGAAAATGTCCGCCGCGTGCGCATCGGCATCGGCCACCCCGGCGACAAGTCGCATGTGATGCCCTACGTCCTGTCCGACTTCTCGAAAGCTGACCAGGCCTGGTTTGAGCCGCTCCAGAAAGCGATTTCCGGAGCCTTGCCCCTGCTGGTCGCCGGTGACGACGAGCGCTTCCAGACAGAAGTCATGCGTCTCGCACCGGCCCCCAAGAACGATCCCAGGCAATCGAACCGGGACTAGGTCAGGCGTCGACCTTCGCCAGCGCAATCGCTTCGGCGGCTTCAGCCATCGCGACCGCCGCGACGGCGCCGTGCGCCGGTACCGGGCTGCGGGCAAGGCCGAGGCAGGCAGCGTAGAACCCCTCGTCGGCCGCGCCGAGCGGATCGGGCAGGTCCGCGGCGATATCGACCCGCACTTCATAGGGTGTCGTATTCTCGAGTTTGCGCGACAGGAAGTCGATGGCGATCTCGCCGGACGGATAGACCACGCGCATCGTACGTTCGCGCACTTCAGCCGCCCGGCTGGCGCGCAGGCGGGCGACGCCGCCACTGGCATAGGTGAACTGTGCGCTGGCTTCATCAAGATGGGCTGAATGCACACGCCGGCCGCTGGCCATCACGCCGTTGAATTCGGTGCCGAGCATCATGGCGGCAAGGTCTAGATCATGGATCATCAGATCCCAGATCACCGACACGTCACCTGCCCGGTTTTCAGGTGCAGGCGGGCCGGCCCGGACGGACTCGATCAAGAGCGGCGGCTCTTCGATGGCGAGCACACCCATGGCCCTTGCGACAAACCGCTCTTGGTGGCCGACCTGGAGGATGCGCCCCCGGGCAGCGGCTTCGTCCGCCAGGTCACGCGCCGCCTTGCCGGACAGTGCGAGCGGTTTCTCCACCAAGACATGACAGTGCGCTTCGATGGCCTCGCGTGCCAGCGGTTCGTGGAACGTCGCCGGAACGGCGATCACGATGGCGTCGCACATTTCCAGGAATGCGCGGTAGTCTGACACGCCCGGCGCGCCGAATGTGCTGGCGACCCGTTCGGCCCGCGCCTGGTCCAGGTCATAGACGCCCATGAAATCCGTGCGCGCCGAGGCGGCCGCTTTCTGCGCGTGATAGTTCCCGAACACGCCGGCGCCCGCAACGCCCACTTTCAATCTGGTCATGATTTCGGCCCTCTCCTGCGCCGACATGACACCGCATCGCCCCGTGCCGCAAGAGCCGCGGTCAGCAATGACTGCGACCGTTCGCGTCAGGTTGCAGCAAGGTCACAGCCGAGCCCGCGCGCCAGCGAGGCCAGGTAATCCTTCTCGAACCGCTGCGTGACGGCTGCGCGCAACTCGAACTGGAAGCCGTGATAAGCAGCAGGATAGATGATGAATTCCGTCGTGACCCCCGCCGCGATCAGGCGGCGGGCGTAGCTGATGTTCTCGTCGAGAAACAGGTCCAGCCCGCCAATGCCGATCCAGGTGGGCGGCAGGCCGGACAGGTCGCTGGCCCGGGCCGGCACCGCGGGCGCCTGGGGCGTGTGCCCGCCCAGATAGGCGGCCCAGCCCGCCCGGTTGGCCGCCGGAGTCCAGATGAATTCGCCGAGCACCGGGTCCAGGGTTGCATCATCTGCCGTCGTGCGGTCATCCAGCATGGGGTAGACGAGGTGCTGGAACGCGATGCGGACCAGGCCTTCGTCGCGCGCACGCAGGGCCAGTCCCGCCGCGAGGCCGCCACCCGCACTGTCGCCGCCAACTGCGATGCGCGACACGTCGATGCCCAGCGGCACTGCATTGGCAACGATCCAGGCCAGCGTGGCGGCGCAATCATCCAGTGGGCCGGGATATCGCGTCTCAGGGGCCAGCCGGTAGGCCGGCGACACGACAACCGCGCCGAGCCGGGCTGCGACACGGATATTGCGTACGTCCGATCCTTCCGGCGCGCCAAGCATGTAGCCGCCGCCATGGATGTGCAGGAAGGCAGGCCGGTCCTTGCCCTTCGCTGCCGGTTCGTAGACGAGGCAGCGCACGTCCGGTGCGCCACCGAGGCCGGGGACCATCACTTCGCGCCGCGTGACGCCGAAGGCTGACGGCTCTCCCAACACGACCATCCCGGCCGACATGTCCCTGATCGCGGGGAGCGTGTCGGGCCTGAGGTCCAGTGACGGGAAGGTTTCCGCAAGTTCCAGAAGTTCCGGATCCACAAGGTGTCTGGTGGTCATGTTGTTTCCTGCCCGTTCGCGCGTTCCTGCCTGACCGGCGAAACCTAGGCGTCGCTCCGGAATTGGGCAAGGCGGGCCCCGTCCGAACAGCTTATTCTTGCATTGCCCCTTCACATGCGCTGTCTCCCGGTCCACTTAAGCGGCAACGAAAACACAGGAAGGACAAAGCAATGGCCACTCTGAAGTCGACTGAATGGGCCCTCGCCTCACGCCCCGAAGGCATGCCGAAACCACAGAACTTTGCCAAAACGACCATCGAGATCGCCGAACCCAAGGATGGCGAAATCCAGGTACAGAACGAATGGATGTCGGTTGATCCCTACATGCGCGGCCGGATGCACGACCGCGAGAGCTATGTGCCGCCGTTCCAGATCGGTGAAACCATGCAGGGCGGCGCTGTCGGCCGCGTCACGGCATCAGCCCATCCTGACTACAAGGTGGGTGATCTCGTATCGTCCATGCTTGGCTGGCGCACGGCCTGGGTGGCAGCACCCGCAGCGGCGATGGTCCAGAAACTGCCGGATGTCGGCCTGCCCGAAAGCGCATTTCTGGGTGTCGCCGGCATGCCCGGCCTGACGGCCTATGTCGGTCTCCTGCGGATTGCCGAACTGAAGGAAGGCGACACCGTGTTCGTGTCCGGCTCAGCCGGTGCCGTCGGATCGACCGTCGTGCAGATTGCCAAGAACAAGGGCTGCACCGTGATCGGATCTGCAGGCGGCCCGGAAAAGTGTGCGTTCGTGAAGTCGCTCGGCGCCGACCATGTCATTGACTACAAGGAAGCTGGCGGATTTGCCGGCCTGGTCAGCGCGCTCAAGGCCGCTTCGCCGAAAGGCATCGACGTCTATTTCGACAATGTCGGCGGCGACCACCTGACGGCTGCAATCGAGGTTGCCCGGCCAATGGCACGCATGGCCCTGTGCGGCATGATTGCTCAATACAACGAGACCGGCACGCCTGTTGGTCCGCACAACATCATCATGCTCGTGGGCAAGCAGCTGAAGCTGCAGGGCTTCATCGTGTCGACGCACGCCGACATGCAGCCCGCCTTCTTTGCCGACATGGCCGCGTGGATCCCGGCTGGCAAGATGAAGTTCGAGCAAACGGTGATGGAAGGGATCGACAAGGCACCGGAAGCCTTTATGGGCCTCTTCACCGGCGCCAATATCGGCAAGATGCTGGTGAAACTCACCTGACAACAACCTCTCCGCTCCGCGTCTCCAAGACCGCGGAGCGGTCACGGAGACGACAAGATGGCACGTCTTTTCGATGCCTATATCATGGTGGACTGGAGCGCGGCGTCAAAGCCCGCGACCGGACCCAATTCAATCTGGATCGGGATCCTGGCCAAGGACGCGCGCCTGAAGCTGCAGTTCAAGGCGGTCAACGTCGACACGCGGCTCAAGGCCCGTGCGTTCCTGGAAGACATGGTGGCGCGGCTGACGCGGCGCGGCGACCGGGTTTTGCTCGGCTTCGATTTTTCACTGGGCTACCCGGCGGGCACCGCCGCAGCACTTGGCCTCGACACGACGACTCAGGCGCCTTGGGCCGCGATGCATGCGCACCTTGCAAGCAAGCTGAAAGACAAGGCTGACAATTCCAATGCCCGTTTCGCGATCGCGGCGGGCATGAATTACGCCATCTCCAAGGGTCCGTATCCATTCTGGGGCGCGCCAGCCCGGGACGTGGTCTCGACCCTCGCCTCGACCAAGCCTGATTTTGCCGGCCGGCCGCTGCCGGAATTCCGGATCGTTGAATCCTACCTGCGCGAGAAAAAGATCGGCCAGCCAAAGTCGGTCTGGCAGCTGGCCTATACCGGCAGCGTCGGCAGCCAGTCGCTGACCGGCATCCCGCATGTGCACGCGCTGCGGGCCGCCTGGCCAAATGCCCGCATCTGGCCGTTCGAGACGGGCGTTGAGCCGATGACGGCCGAAACGCTGGACGGTATCGACGTGGTAATAGCGGAAATTTACCCGTCCCAGATTGCCTCGAGTGCCCCCAAAGGCGAGATTCTCGACGAAGTGCAGGTTCGCGAAATCGCCCGTCATTATTCGGAACTCGATGAAAAAGGGCGTCTCGGAGAGGCGTTTTCCACAGGCAAATCGCTTGACGAGGGAAAAAACGAGCAGATTCAGGCCGAAGAGGGCTGGATTCTAGGCATATAGCCTGTGTTTACTGGCCTTTCGGCATATTCACGCAAAACGAATCGTGGGCATGTCGGCGCAACGGCGGGGGATCGCCGTTTAACTTAGAGGAGAACCCCTATGAACAAGGGTGAACTTACAAAGGCAGTTGCTGCCGAATCCGGCCTCTCGCAAAGCGAAGCTGGCAAGGCTGTCGACGCTGTCTTCGACACAATCGCTGGTGCAGCGAAGTCGCGTCAGCAAGTCGCAATTGCCGGCTTCGGTACGTTCGCGGCGAAGACCCGCAATGCACGCGAAGGCCGCAATCCGGCCACTGGCGACAAAATCAAGATCCCAGAAAAAACATCCCTGGCCTTCAAACCGGCCACGGCACTGAAAGACCTCTAGGGTTCCTGGCCTCCGTCTTCGGAGGCCGGCCCTGAATTTCAGGCGGCGCGTTTGCTTGGCAGACGCGCCGTTTTCAATTCCAGAAGCATGGTCTGGAGAATGCCTGCCATGCCGATACCGATCAGCGCGCCTTCCATCATGCCCCGTGCGCCCCGCCCTTCGACCAGGCCAAGCCAGTAACAGGCCGGGATCATCACCAGGAAGAACGAGCCGATATGGATCACGCTCGGCGACCAGACGATCTCCTGTGCACGCAGCGCCATCGACGCGGTCGCCTGAAGACCGTCAAAGATCGTTGCCGCCGCCGCAAAGAACAGCAGGCCGGCGATGGCAGGCGCCAGCGCGATGCCATTCAGCACCGCATCCGGCCGCACCAGTATGCGTGAGATCGGCCCATTGAACACGATGAGTATGACGCCGAGGATCACACCCATGAGGATCGTGGCCGCGACGCCGAGGCGGCCCGCATCCCGGATTTCCTCGGGATTGCCCCGTCCGAAGGCTTCTGCCACGCGGACGCTGGTTGCCGTACCAATACCCAGGTAGAACATGAAGCAGAGCCCCATGATCTGGACCGCATACCCGTAGACGGAATTCGCCGCGAGGCTGATCCAGGTGGCGATGATGTAGGTCATGTTGAAGCCGCCCCACTCGGCGACATTGCTGATCGCCGTGCCGATCCCGACGCTGAACTGGCGCCGTACTTCGTCCAGGGGGCCGACGACCGACTTGCGGAAGGCAGGGGTCAGCGTCACGACGAGGATGAACATCACGATGGTCAGCGCCCAGCGCGAAAAGGTTGTCGCCCACGCCACGCCCTCGGCCCCCATCGGCGTGCCGCCCCAGACACCCCCGACCAGCGCAAGGTCGAGCACGAGATTGATCACGACACCGAAATACATGACCACGGTGACGAGCAGCGGCCGGCGCAGGGCTTCCAGGTAGAAGCTGCAAACCTGCGACACCATGAAGGCCAGCAGCCCGCTGGACAGGATCCGCGTGACCTTTGCGGTCTCCGCGGCAATGGTGCCCGGATCCATCTTGTCGGCGGCTTCCGACACAGGTGCGATCGTGACGAATATCCAGTGGAAGAGCGGCTCGGCAGAGAAAAAGACGAGGCCGGTCAGGGCAATCCCCAGCCCGAGCGCCGCCCATAAGCCGCGCCGGAATATCCGGCCGGTTTCAGCCTTTTGCCCGACCCCGAGCAGTTCCGACGTCAGCACCTGAGTCCCCAGCAGCAGGCCCATCCCGAAGCCGATGGAAACCCCCATCGGCAGCCACGAGTTCAGGATGTAGGGCAGTTCGCCGGGCGCATACTGGCCAAGCACGATCGCGTCGGTGATGCCCATCAGCATCATCGACATGCGCGTAATCGCGATCGGTACGGACAGCCGAAGCAGGTCCGAGATGTCGGAGGCCCGCGCCCAGGCGGGCCGGCGAAGCGTTTTCATGGCGGCCTTTCCTGATGGTCCTTGCAACGCGCAGCCGGCCCGAATGCCTGAAATCACCCGGCGTCGCAACCCACAACCGCGCGATCAGAACAAGGTGGCTGCGCCATTCGCCATATTGTGCCCGATGACAGGCATGACCAGACTGCCGGTGCGCTCACGCAACCACAGGAGAAGGATGGCCGGCACACCGGTAATGGCGAAACTGAACGTATCGAATTCGATCAGGCCGTGCTCATAGGACAAGGCATGTGTCAGTCCGAACAGGATTGTGGAAAGGACGCCGCCAAAACCGATCGGGGCGCCCAGGACACGCGTCCTGGACCTGAACGCTTCATTCAACGCAAGCAGCAGGGTTCCACGATAGAAAAGCTCCTCGTCCAGCCCCGGCATCGTCCACTGGAAGAGGATCGTTTCCAGGTCATCCCGTCCGTCCGCTGCGCTCAGGGCGAGATAGAAGAACAGGCCCCCCAGCATGGCGAGCACGACCAGCGCCCCGCGCCACTGGCGTCCCTGATGCAGGGTCGCGCCGCAACGCCGCCAACCGAACGCGGGCAATGACATCACCACAATCGTCCCGGCGATCGCCGCCAGCTTGCCGACCCAGTTCCAGCTCAGCCCGTGCACCGGACTGGGCACCAACCAGAACCCGCGGGTCAGCAACACCTGGTAAAACAGGTTCAGCGCCAGCGCGACCAGGAACCATTTGAACCGGAACTGCCGCCGCATGAACACCGCGCCTGCCAGTCCCAACACGGCCAGCGCTCCCGTTTCCAGGAACACGCCAATCACCTCGTCCATGCAGCCGCCCTCCCGGAAGAAATGGCGATGCCATCAGGGGGCCCGTTGGATGCATCGCTATTGAATTGTATCAGCCGGCCTTGCGTGCAGCGTCCTTGCCGTTGCCGAGTGCCTGCAGCTTCTCCGCCACCAGGAAGGCCAGCTCCAGCGCCTGCTCACCGTTCAGACGCGGGTCGCAATGCGTGTGGTACCGGCTGGAGAGGTCCGCCTCGGAGATCGCCTGCGCGCCGCCGAGACATTCGGTGACGTTCTGGCCGGTCATCTCGAAGTGCACGCCGCCCGGATAGCAGCCTTCGGCATTCATCACGTCGATGAACTGGCGCACCTCGGAGAGGATACGGTCGACCGGGCGCGTCTTGAACCCGCTCTCGGTCTTCAGCGTGTTGCCGTGCATCGGGTCACAGGACCAGACAACCGTGCGGCCACTCTTCTTGACGGCGCGTGCCAGCGGCGGCAGGCCCTTGGCGACACCGTCGGACCCGAAGCGCGAGATCAGTGTGATCCGGCCAGCTTCGTCCTGCGGGTTGATCGTCTCGATCAGGCGCACAAGCTCGTCCGGCTCCATGCCTGGCCCGCACTTGATGCCGATCGGGTTCTTGATCCCCTTGCAGAAATTGACATGCGCCTCGTCGACATGCCGGGTGCGGTGCCCGATCCACAGCATGTGGGCGGAGGTGTCGTACCATTCGCCCGAGGTGGAATCGACTCGGGTCATCGCTTCCTCATAGCCGAGGAGCAGCGCTTCGTGGCTGGTGTAGAATTCAACCTGCGCCATTTGCGGCACGGTCTCGGCGTTGAGACCGACGGCCTGCATGAAGTCGAGTGACTTGGAAATCTGGTCGGCCAGCAGTTCGTAGCGCTCGCCCTGCGGGCTGCGATCGACAAAGCCCAGCATCCAGCTATGCACGTTGGCAAGGCTGGCATAGCCGCCATTGCTGAACGCGCGCAGCAGGTTGAGCGTGGCAGCCGATTGCGAATAGGCCTGGATCAGGCGTTCCGGGTCAGGGTTGCGCGCTTCGGGCGTGAAATCCATGCCGTTGATATTGTCACCGCGATAGGATGGCAGCGTGACGCCGTCGATGGTCTCGATCGGCTCGGACCGCGGCTTGGCGAACTGCCCGGCAATCCGGCCGACTTTCACGACCGGCTTGGCCGCCGCAAACGTGAGCACAACCGCCATCTGGAGGATGACGCGGAATGTGTCGCGGATATTGTCCGGATGGAATTCCTTGAAGCTCTCGGCGCAATCGCCGCCCTGCAGCAGGAATGCCTTGCCGGCAGCGACCTCTGCGAGGCGCTGTTTCAGGCGCCGGGCCTCGCCGGCAAACACCAGCGGCGGGTATCCCTTCAGGCGCGTTTCAACAGCAGCGAGTGCTGCAGCGTCGGGGTAATCCGACGGGATGTGTTTGGCAGGCAGTTTCCGCCAGTCTGAAGGGGTCCAGGTCATGTTCAATCGCTCCGTGGCAGTGCAGCATAAATCACATGGACCGCGCTTGCTCAAGTTTCACCACATTTTCACAGCACAAAGCTGGTGGAATCGGGCTCAAGCCCTTTAGTAACGGCAATACGGCCGCCCGCCCGAAGGACTGATAACCTAATGTCGCATGTCTATATCAGCCACTCGTCAGACGATCTTGATGCGCTGCTGGAAATTCATGAATCCCTGCGGATGGCGGCAATACCCGACTGGTATGCCCCGAATGACAAGGACGATCGCGCGGCCGCCGACCAAGCGATCGACGATGCCTTCGCGATGATCGTGCTGGTTTCGGCAAGTTCGGTGCGCTCGAAGACGGTCCGCGCCGACGTGACCCGGGCCAAGGCGCGCAACCTGCGCCTGATCCCCTTCCAGATCGACAAGGCCCGCCTGAACGGCTTTTTCAAGCACGAGGTCCAGCCCCACCTCCGGCTCTCGTCGACCATGCCGGACGGTACCCGCCAGCTCGTGGCGGAAGTCCAGGCCGCCTACAAGCGCAAATGCCCCGTGCTTGCGGTGATGAACCTCAAGGGCGGGGTCGGCAAGACGACCATCTCCAGCCAGGTGTTCGGCGCGTGGCAAAGCGCGCTCGGCGGGCGTGTCCTGCTGGTCGACCTCGATCCGCAATATAATCTCACCCAGGCCTTCTTCGACATGGAGTATGCCGATGCCAGCGCGGCGGCGGACCGGTCGGTCATCTCGCTGTTCGAGCGCTCGCGCCTGCATGCCCGCGACGTGGTCAGCCCTGGCGAACGCTGGCTGAGCCTGTCGACCGAACCGTTTGCGGCCGTGCCGCGCGCGGAACTCGTCCACGACCTGATGGGCGAAGACAGCCCCGGCGGGCGGCTTGACCTCATTTCAGGGCAGTTCGAGATCTCGAAATACGCCTTCGCCTCGGACGCTGCGGCACTGGACAAGGTGAAGTCGCAATTCCTGCGCATGATCGATCACTACCGCAGCGACTATGACCTGATCGTGTTCGACACCAATCCCAACGCCACCTTCCTGACCCGGTGCGCGCTGGAGGCCGCCGACCGCGTGCTGGCACCGATGCATCCGGACATCTATTCCCTGCGCGGCGTGCGCCTGCTGAACCATGTGATCGAGGAACAGGTCGAGGCCGGCAAGCGGCCTGCCCTGTCCGTTCTCTTCAACGCTGTCGGGCGTAGCGAGCAGTCGACTTTCGAAGCGGATGCCCGCAATGGCGCGTATGACGCCAAGGCGGGCTTCGCCCTGTCCAAGGCGCTGTTGAAGTCCGCCCTGCCGCGGTCCGGCCACCTTGTGGTGAAGGCCCCGAAAGAGGGCGAGCCGCCCTGGAAGCAGCTGTTGATCCATTCCGGCCGGGGCGGCGGGCTCAAGGCCATCCGCGAAAGCCTCAAGACCATCGGCATGGAGCTGAAGGCCCTCGTCGAGGCCTGATCACCGGAGGACAGGCGGTCAGCCCGCCACTTCCGGCACCCATTTCTGGCGCATTGTGACCAGCTCTTCAGCGACGCTCGGGTGGACGGCGCACGTGCGATCGAAATCCGGCTTGGTCACGCCCATCTTGATGGCAATGCCGATCGCCTGGATCATCTCGCCCGCGTCTTCTCCGACAATGTGAACACCGACCACACGCTGGTCGTCTGCCTTCACCACGAGCTTCATGAAGACCCGGTTCGTATCGCCGTTCAGCATGTTCTTCATCGGTCGGAACCGCGTCTTGTAGATATCGACCTCGGAGAACTGCTTGCGGGCCAGTGCTTCGGTCAGGCCGACCGTTCCGACTTCGGGCTGTGAGAACACGGCTGTCGGGATGTCCGTATGGTCGAAATGCCAGGGCTTGTCGTAGAATTCCGTTTCGGCGAATGCGTGGCCCTCACGGATCGCGACCGGTGTCAGCGCGACCCGGTCGGTGACGTCACCGACGGCCCAGATATTCGCGGCGTTCGTCTTCGACCATTCATCCACGATCACCGCGCCGTTCTTGTCGAGCGCGACGCCGGCGGCATCGCATCCGAGGCCGGACGTGTTCGGTCTGCGGCCGACGGCCATCATGATAACGTCGGCGTCCACGTGCTGCCCGTTGCGAAGGTGGACCCGCAGGTTGCAGTCGCCTTCACCCGTGTCTTCGATCTTGTCGAACACGGTCTGTGTGATGACCCGCACGCCGGCCTCTTTCAGGCCTTCATGCACGACGACGCGGACATCTTCATCGAAGCCGCGCAGCACCGTATCACCGCGATAGACCAGGCAGGTCTTGACGCCGAGGCCGGCAAAGATGTGCGCAAACTCGACGGCGATATAGCCGCCGCCGGCAATGACAAGATGCTTGGGAAGCGTTTCGAGATGAAAGACCTCGTTTGACGTGATCGTATGCTCGACGCCCGGCAATTCTTCTGGCGAAGGAACCCAGGGGTGGCCGCCGACTGCGATCAGGATCTTGGCGGCCGTCACCTTCTTGCCGCTGGTCTTCAGGCGCAGCGTGGTTGCATCGACAAACTCGGCGCGCTCTTCGAACACTTCGACGCCGGCATTGACGAGGTTGCGATGATATATCCCCGAAAGGCGATCGACCTCCGCATGCATGGCGGAGGAAAACACCTCGTGATCGTAGGACACGTCGCCGACCGTCCAGCCGTACCCCTTCGCCTTGCTGATATGTTTCCCGTAGCCGCTGGCATAGACCATGAACTTTTTCGGCACGCAGCCCCGGATCACGCAGGTGCCGCCCATGCGGTATTCCTCGGCGACAGCGACCTTCGCCCCCGTCAGCGCCGCCAGGCGTGCGGCACGCACGCCGCCGGAACCGCCTCCGATCACGAAGAGGTCGTAGTCAAAGTTCTTGTCTGGCATGGAAAATTCCTTGTTCGGTGCCCGGGCCGGCCTGTACGCATATCGCGCGCCCTGCCCTGGCAATCCCCTGGATGGTCAGCTGATGTAGGGCCTTGGCCCTAGAATTCAAATACGGTGGCCCCGTTCTCGCTGCCGATGATCACGGTCCGCGCGATGCCGATGAACAGGCCATGCTCGACAACGCCGGGTACATTGGAGAGGCGCGCGGCGAGGGCTTCAGCGTCCGGAATGCGGCCGCAATGGCAGTCCAGGATGTGGTTTCCGCCATCCGTGACAAGCAGCTCGACACTGCCGTGTTCCTTGCGAAGTTCAACGCGCGGCCGGTCGACGCCAGCAGCGCAGAGTGCATCGAAAACCTTCTTCGCGGTGATCGTGTAGCCGAACGGCGTCACCTCCACCGGCAGCGGGAACGCACCCAGCCGTTCGACCTGCTTGGACGGGTCGGCGATAACGACCATGTGATCGCTGGCATTGGCGATGATCTTCTCGCGCAGCAGCGCCGCGCCCCCGCCCTTGATGAGATAGCCATTGCCATCAACCTCGTCAGCACCGTCTACCGTGAGATGGATCCGGTCGATCTGCTCGAACGGAACGAGCGGGATGGCCAGGCTGCTGGCCAGGCGACGGGTCTGTTCGCTTGTCTCGATGCACCGCACGATCAGGCCATCGGCAATCTCGTCCGCCAGCATCTCGACGAAATACTTGGCGGTCGACCCGGTGCCGAGGCCGATGGTCATGCCGTCCTCGACATATTCCATCGCGGCCGCGGCGGCGTTCTCTTTTTCCAATTCGTTCGCCATGGCGATTAGTCCTTCTGGGTGCTGCCGGCTTTTTCGGCGCTCTTGCGGGTGCGGAAGCTGATCGCCCAGCCCTCGCGCTGGACGAGTTGGCCGCGAGCGACCGCCAAGGCGTTGGCTGGCACGTCCTTGGTGACGACGCTGCCGGACCCGACAATCGCCCCTTTGCCGATCTGGACCGGCGCGACCAGCGCTGAGTTGGAGCCGATGAAGGCCCCCTCGCCGATCTTCGTCTCGTATTTCAGGAAGCCGTCATAGTTGCAGAAGATCGTGCCGGCGCCGATGTTCACGCTGGCGCCGATCTGCCCGTCTCCGAGATAGGCCAGATGGCTGGCCTTGGCGCCCTTTCCCATCCGTGTGTTCTTGGTCTCGACAAAATTGCCGATGTGGACGTCAGTTTCCAGCACTGTGCCCGGACGCAGGCGGGCATAGGGGCCAACCATGCACCCCGATGCGATCTCGGCGCCTTCGATATGGCTGAAGGCCCGGATGCGCGCGCCGCCATGCACATGGACGCCGGGGCCGAACACGACATTCGGCTCAACCACCACGTCCGCCTCGAGCACCGTGTCATGGGCGAAGTAAACCGTTTCCGGGGCGACCAGCGTGACGCCGGAATCCATGGCGGCGGTTCGCCGGCGGGCCTGGAAGATGGCTTCGGCCTCGGCGAGATCGGCCTTGCTGTCGCATCCAATCAGGTCTTCCTCGCCGCACTGGACGGCCTTGCATGTCGCCCCCTCGGCCCGCGCGAGGCCGACCAGGTCGGTGAGGTAATACTCGCCCTTGGCGTTCGTGTTGGTCACCTTGCCGAGCAGCCGGAACATGGTGTCCGCGTCGCCTGCCATCACACCGGAATTGCACAGCGTCACGGCCAGCTGGTCCGGTGTCGCTTCACGCGCTTCGACGATCGCGTCGAGATCACCATCATCCGACAGGATCAGGCGGCCGTAGAGGCCGGGTGTTTCGGCTTCAAATCCCAGCACGCCCAGCGCTGCGCCTGTGCCCAGCGCTGCAAACAGGTCTTCAATCGCGCTGGCGGGCACAAGCGGGCTGTCGCCGTAGAGTACGACGAGATCGCCGGCAAATCCCTTCAGCGCCGCTTCGCCACAGCGCACGGCATGACCGGTGCCCTGTGGCGGGTCCTGGAACGCGATACAGCCCTCGCCAAGCAGGGCTTTGACATGGTCGATCAGGACACTCTGCGACGGATGCACAACGACGATGATGCGCGAGCAACCGACCTCACGCGCCAGGTCGATCGACCAGTCCACCATCGGGCGTCCACCAACCGGGTGCATCACCTTTGGCAGGTCCGACTTCATCCGCGTGCCCTTGCCAGCGGCAAGGATGATCGCGGCGCGGTCTCTGGTCGTGTCTGTCACGGGCGGGCCCTCTCGCTTTCCCAAGACCTTTCGCCTAGACCAAAGGCCGATTCAAGGCGAGTGGCGATAGGGAAATCTTTACGGGCATGGCAGGGAAGTTTGACGGATGGACGATCGTTTTCGATCTTGATGGCACATTGGTGGATACCGCACCGGACCTGCTGGGCGCGCTGAACCACGTGCTGAGCGGCGCAGGACTCGAGCCTGTCACGCTGGATACCATTGCCGGGATGATCGGCCATGGCGCCAGGGCGATGATCACGATGGGCATGGCGGCGCAGGGCGTGACGGCGGAACCGGCGCGGATGGACGCGCTGTTCGACCAGTTCCTCGCCTATTACGAGGCCAATATCGCGGTGGGCTCACGCCCTTTCAGCCATGCGGTCGAGGCGCTCGATGACCTGACGGCACAGGGTGCGCTGCTCGCGGTGTGCACCAACAAGCGCCAGAGTTCATCCGACAGGCTGCTGACCACGCTTCACCTGGCCGACAAGTTCGCGGCGATTGTTGGCGCCGACAGCGTTCCGGAGCGCAAACCGCACGGAGACCACATCCTGCTCACGGTAGACCGCGCTGGCGGTGACCGTTCGCGCGCAATCATGGTGGGTGACAGCCGGACAGACGAAAGGGCAGCCCGGAATGCCGGGCTGCCCTTCATTTTCGTTCCGTTTGGATACGAGACTGAAACAGCGGAACAGATCGCCGCAGACCGGACGGTCAGCGATTATTCGGACCTGGTTTCAGTATTGCTCGGTCTGTTGAGCTAAGCCGTGGCTTCAGCTCTTGGACGGTAGCTGGGGCGTGCAGCACCAGCTTCGCCAGCAGCACGGCGACGCGGCATGCCGTTCACCATATTGCTGCGCACATCGGTTCGTGCGCTGCGCATGGCCGGCACGAAGCCGGCGTCGACAAGGTCGACATCCACTTCATAGCCGCGCTCGGCCCAATACGCATTGATCTTTTCACAAAGGCGCTTTGCACCTTCTTCGTCACACCAGTCTTTCATTGTCTCTCTCTCAGGCTTTTCTTGTTGTACACGCGAATTTACTTCGCTGTTGCCTGTCCTTCTTAAGTCAAAATCGCGGGCCGCTCTTCGACCCGTCTTGTATGGCATCAAGATGACTATGTTCTACCCATTTCTCAAGGGAGAAACCGGATGAAAGAAACGTAATGATAAAACATGAACGATTGTTCAGTATGAACAGATGTTCATACTGGCCCTGGAGAGCGTCATTGGGCACAAAAAACCCGATGAAGATCAGAATGAACAGCAAACACTGCGGGGAATGCGACTTTCTGAGGACATAAGATGGAACGCCAAGCGCGAATTGGCAATTATGTTTCTGCATGCAGCAACAGCACTCTATGGGACACAGCCATGCACTTTTGCGGCGTCTTATTTCGCCTTCAATGCCTCTTCGCAGCCCGAAAAGCGTTACGCGCTTGACCTTGGCACACTGTCAGATTACGGACCCGGTTCCCGAAACAGGGGCGATTAGCTCAGTGGTAGAGCACTGCCTTCACACGGCAGGGGTCGCAAGTTCGAACCTTGCATCGCCCACCATCGAGCCTTCCAGGATGTTGCATTCAGCGGCCATGGCACAGAATGCAAAGCGAAGTATAAGCAACCCGATGAAGTTCCTGTTTCGCTCCAAGCCTGTTGTCATTCTGATCGGCTTCCTGATCTGGTCGTGGATGGCGCTCGTCGCCCGCACGGTGCGGTGGCATGTGGAGGGTGAGGGCGAGGCACGGCAGGCCTGGCAGGCATCACAAGGCATCGTTGTGGCAGCATGGCACTCACGAATCCTGCTCTTGCCGACGGGCTGGACGCGCATGATACGCCACTGGCCAGGGCGCACCGCGCCCGTGGCCATGCTGATTTCCCTGTCCGGCGATGGTGAGCCCGTGGCCCGGGCGATCGGTTATCTCGGCCTTTCGGCAATTCGTGGCTCTGCCGGCAACAAGAAGAAGGCCGGCAAGGACAAGGGCGGCACGCGGGCGATTGTTGCGGCGGCACGCCTGCTGCGCGATGGCGGCGGCCTGTGCATTACGCCGGACGGCCCGCGCGGTCCTCGCGAGACAGTCAGCCTGGGCGCCATCCTGATCGCGCAGCGCGCCGGCGCACCGATCCTGCCTTATGCGCTCTCCAGCCGGCCGGCAAAGCGCCTGTCGAGCTGGGACAGGTTCATCATTCCGTTTCCGTTCACCACCGGTGCCATCGTGTTCGGCCCCGTGCTGGAGACACCCCGATCTGCCGACCCGGAAATGCTGCGCGCAGAATTGCAGCGCAGGCTTGATACGGCGACCCGCAGGGCGGACAAACTGGCAGGCTACACTGTACAGGCCGCTAATCCGGGGCACAGCGCCACATGACACCTGGCTTCCACGCCTATCGCACACTGACAGGCATGATTTCTCCGCTCCTTCCCGGCCTGCTGAAACGCCGGGCGCGGGCGGGCAAGGAAGATATCGGACGGATCAACGAGCGGCTGGCGCGGGCGATGCCGAACCGGAAGCCCGGACGCCTGGTCTGGCTGCACGGGGCGAGTGTCGGGGAAAGCCGGCTGCTTCTGGAACTCGGACATCGCCTTCTGGCCGAGCGGCCCGACCTGATGCTGCTGTTCACCAGCCAGACGCTGACGTCCGCGCGCCTGCTGGGCCCGGCCCTGCCCGACAATGCGATCCACCTGATGGCGCCGATGGATACGCCGGGCGCCGCGCGCCGGTTCATCCAGCACTGGCAGCCTGATGTCTGTGTCTTCGGCGAGGGCGAGATCTGGCCGAACCTTATCTACGAGGCCGGCCGCAGCGGCGCGAAACGCGCCCTCGTCAATGCCCGCATGACGCAAGGCTCGGCCGATGGGTGGCGCCGCGTGCAGGGACTCTTCCGCAAGCTGGTTGGCCGCTTCGACGTGGTGCTGGCGGCCGACACGGATACAGCCCAGCGGCTGGGCAGCCTGCTGGGCCGCAATGTCAGGTCGTCGGGCAACCTCAAGTCGGCCCTGCCGGGACCGGAGGCGAGCGAATTCGAACTGCGCCGCATTCGCGAAGGATTTGTCGGTGGCCGGCGCTGCCTGGTCGCGGCGTCCACGCATGAGGGCGAAGAAGCGCTGTTCCTGGACGCGGCCGCCGAGATCCCTGATTCTGCCATCATTATCGCACCGCGGCATCCCGAACGGGGCGACGCGGTCGAAGCGCTGGTCCGTGAGCGCGGGCTTCATTTCGCGCGCCGCTCGAAGGGGCAAGTGCCCAACACCCGCACGCGGGTCCTGCTGGCCGACACAATGGGCGAAATGGGCCTCTGGCTGCGCCTGGCCGACGCCGTCTACCTCGGCGGCGGCCATGCAGCGGGTGTCGGCGGGCACAATCCACTGGAGCCGGTGCGTTTCGGCAAGCCGGTCGTCACGGGGCCGGACGTGTTCAATTTCGCCGGGATGATGGCCGATCTTGAAGCCCGCGGCCTGGTCAAGGTGGCCTCGGACTCTGCCGGCGTTGCTGACGCTTTGCAGAATTCCGCGCCGCCGCCGGCGAAGGCCGTTGCAGCCCTGGCGGAACATGCCGATGCGCCCATGGTGGAGACTCTGGCGGCCCTCATGCCGCTGATCCCCGAACCGGGACTGTTGCGATGAAGGCCCCGTATTTCTGGTCGGCGGGCCTGGACCCGCGATCGCGGGAGGCCGCGCCGATGACGCGCCTCCTGCTGTCACCGCTGGCCTTTGCCTATCGCCTGGGCGTGCAGAACAAGCTGAAGAAGGCCGTGCCTGTGCGGGTGGATATCCCGGTCATCTGCATCGGGAACCTGACCGTTGGCGGCGTTGGCAAGACGCCAGTTGTGGCGGCGATACGGGCGCTGCTGACCGCGCGAGGTGTGCGTACCGCGACGCTGTCGCGGGGGTACGGAGGGGGCGCCAAGGGGGTGGTGAGGGTACAGACGGGCACGCACACGGCGGCAGACGTCGGCGACGAGCCCCTGATGCTGGCGGCCAGCGGCGAGAGCTGGATCGGCCGCGACCGGGTGGCCGCCGCACGCGCAATGCAGGCAGACGGCGTGCAGGTGATCGTGATGGATGACGGCCACCAGAACCCGTCTCTGCACAAGGACCTGTCCCTCGTCGTGATTGATGCCGCCGCGCCGTTCGGGAACGGTCACCTGCTGCCAAAGGGACCACTGCGCGAGCCGGTCGCCGACGGCCTGTCACGGGCGGGCGGCGTGGTGTTGATGGGGGCTGGGGATGTGCCGACCGCGGCGGCGAAGTCCGGCCTGCCGGTGCTGCGCGCGACCGTCGAGCCGACCAGCGCCATTCCAGATGGGCCGCTCGTGGCGTTTGCCGGCATCGGCCGGCCAATCAAGTTCTTCGATGCGCTGAAGGCAGCAGGCGCCGACCTGCGCGAAGCAGTCGGCTATGGCGACCATCACGCCTATTCCGACGGCGAGCTGAAATTCCTGCACAGCCTGGCCGAGCGCCATGGCGCGCGCCTGGTCACCACGACCAAGGACCATGTGCGGCTTCCGCAGCGCGAACAGCAGCGCGTGCTTGCCTTTCCGGTCGCTGCCCGCTTTGAAGACCCCGGCGCGCTTGACGCGCTGCTGGACCCGATCGTCAAATCTGCAAACGCATGACCGAAACGCCCCCCGCCTATGTCCGTCCGAAGGACATCGATAACCGCGCCTCCCTATGGCAGCGGATCCAGTGGCGGCTGGAGACGGTGGCCTGGGACGTGATCTACTGGTGGCCGATGACATTGCTGGGGCCGGACCGCGCCTCGAATTTCGGCGGCTGGCTGCTGAAGAAGATCGGCCCGATGCTGTCGCAGCACAAGACGACCCGGCGCAACCTGAAGCTTGCCTTCCCCGACTGGAGCGAAGACGAGATCGCCCGCACGGCCCTTGCCACATGGGAAAGCGCCGGACGGACGGCCGGCGAGCTGCCGCACCTGCCCGCGATCGACCCCTATACGAGCGGGCGCGTGGATGTCGTAGGCGTCGAGCGCCTTGATGCGATCCGGGAGAGCGGCAAGGGCGCCGTGTTCATCTCCGGGCACTTTGCCAATTGGGAAATCATGCCGGCCGCGATCTGCAAGCGTATCCCGGAGGCCGTGATGACCTACCGGGCGCTGAACAACCCGCACATCGACCGGCGCATCAACAGGCTGCGCCACGCCTACGGCACCGGCACGACCGCGCCCAAGGGCATCGGCACGCGCGAACTGATGCGGGCGCTGGCGCGCGGCGCACCGATTGCGCTGATGAACGACCAGAAGTTCCGCGAGGGCGTGTCCGTGCCCCTGTTCGGGCATGCGGCCATGACGGCGCAGGGACCAACGCGGCTGGCGCTGAAATACGGCGTGCCGATCGTGCCGGTGTCGACCGTGCGGACGGGCCCGGCCCGGTTCCGCGTCGAAATCCACGAACCGTTCGTGCCGGACGATACCGGCGACACGGAGGCCGACATTCTCGCGTCCGTGACACGGATCAACGAGTTCCTCGAATCCTGCATCCGCGCCGAACCCGGCCAGTGGTTCTGGCAGCATCGTCGCTGGCCGAAAGAGGCCTGGCGCGAAGCCGGCGTGACCTGATCCGGCCCTGCCGGAGCCTCCACAACCTGAACGCCCTGTGTTATCCCATCGCAACCTGTTGGGAGACCGTAAACCGTGATCTTTGAGACGTTTGCCGTGGGCGGCTGCCGCTCGTACCTGATCGGATGTGACGAGGGGTGCATTGGCGCACTGATCGATCCTGAAACCAGCCTGGAAGACCAGTACCGCGCGGCGGCCCTGCGGCACGGCCTGCGCATCGCCTACATCATAGACACCCACACCCATGCCGATCACTTCAGCGGGGCCAGACGCCTCGGCGCGTCGCTGGGGGCGCCGGTTGTCGTGCACCGGGACGCGCCGGCACCGTATGCCAGCCTGCGGCTAGACGACGGCGACTCGCTGCGCATTGGCAAACTGCTGCTGACCGCGATGCACACACCCGGGCACACGAGTGACTCCATGTCACTGATCGTCGGCAACAAGGTGTTTACGGGCGACGCCCTGCTGATTGGCGGGACAGGACGGACCGACTTGCCCACGGGCGACCCTGAGCAGTTGTATGACAGCCTGTTCAACAAGCTGCTGCTGATTGATCCGGCTACGGAAGTGTACCCGGCCCACGAATACAAGGGACGGGACGCGACGACGATCGGGGCCGAAATGGCCGGGAACCCGAGGCTGCAAAAGCGCGATCGTGCCGAATTCGTCGCCATGATGGAATCATTGAACTTGTCCATGCCGACTCACCTGACGGAGGCGCTGCGCGTCAACATGAGCGGCGGAACCAGTGTTTCGGAAATCCTGACCCAGGCCGCCGCGCAGGTGCCGTTCGTTTCGATGGACGAATTGCTGAAGCGGACCCGGTCCCGGTCGAATGACCTCGTCATTCTCGACGTCAGGGAGCGTGACGCCTTTGAGCGCGGTCACATACCGGGTGCCCGGCACGTTCCGCGCGGCCAGCTTGAACTGCGGGTCAACGAGGAGTTCCCGGACCCGACTCTCCGGATCATCACCTATTGCGAATTCGGCAAGGTCTCCACGCTCGCCGCGGCGACGCTGCGCCAGATGGGCTTCCAGCGTGCCGCCGCCCTTGATGGCGGCTTCCTGGGATGGCGCGAACGCGGGCATGACGTCGAGACCGGGTGACCGGCGCCGGAGCACGCTGACCGGATGGCGGGCCGGCAGTCGCAAAACGAATTGCCCTGCCCGCCTCTGGCGGATAAGCCTCAAGGGTCGCCATAAAGGGAATCCCCATGAAAAACCGCCTCCTGACCAGCCTTGCCGTTCTGATTCTGGCGGGCTGTGTGTCCGCGCCTGTGGAAGCCCAGGCCGAGCAGGTGGACGTCGACAAGGCGGTCGAGATACTGGGCGCGTCAGTGGCGTTCGACACGGTGGAAGGACACGGCAAGGTGCCGGCCTATGCCGCCTACCTGGCCCAGGAACTGGTCGCGGGCGGCTTTGCGGAAGAGGACGTGGTGATCGAACCGTTCGGCGACACCGCAATATTGATGGCACGCTATCCGGGCCGCAGCGCTGACGGGCAGATCATCCTCAATGCGCACATGGACGTGGTCGAGGCCGACCCGGCCGACTGGGTGCGCGACCCGTTCAAGATGGAATCCGATGGCACCTATTTCTATGGGCGCGGCGTGCTGGACAACAAGTATGGCCTGACCATGCTGGTGACCACGCTGATCCGCCTGAAGCGCGAAGGCTTTGTGCCGGCGCACGACATCACGCTGGTACTGACGGGAGATGAGGAAACGTCACAAGCCACCGCCGCCGAGATTGCTCCGCGCCTCAAGGGTGCCCGCATGGTGCTGAACGCCGATGCCGGCGGTGGCACGCTCGGCGATGACGGCATCCCGCGCTATTACAGCATCCAGGCCGGCGAGAAGACCTATGCCGACTACCAGATCGTCATCACCAATCCCGGCGGCCATTCCAGCCGCCCGACCGGCACAAACGCCATCGTTGACATGGCCAATGTACTGGACCGCATCAGCGCCTACGAATTCCCGGTGCAGACCAGTGACGTGACACTCGGCTATTTCAGCGAGACAGCGAAGCAGACGCCGGGCGACCTCGGGCAGGCCATGGCCCGGTTCGTGGAAGACCCGTCCGATCCGGCGGCGGCCGCCCGTCTCTCGGCCGAGCCTGAATATATCGGCCAGATCCGCACGACCTGCGTTGCCACGATGGTCAATGGCGGCCACGCACTGAACGCCCTGCCCCAGCGCGTTTCGGCCAACGTCAATTGCCGCATCTTTCCCGGCGTCTCGCCGGATGAGATCATGCAGACGCTGCAGGAACTCGCCGGCGCCGGGGCAACCGTGAGCCTGCCGGTCGCCGCCCATTCCAGCGACTCCTCGCCGCTTGATCCGATCCTGATGGCCGCCGTCCGCAAGGCTGTCGACGTGCAGGCGCCCGGCATTCCGATCGTCCCGAACATGTCTGCCGGGGCGACAGACAGCCTCTTCTTCCGCGCCGAAGGCATTCCGAGCTATGGCGTGTCAGGCATCTTCATGAAGCCGTCGGATGACTATGCACACGGCCTGAACGAGCGCGTTCCCGTCGACTCCATCCCCGGCGCGCTGCACCACTGGCACACGCTGCTGACCGAATTGGCAGGCTAGGTTTCCGCAGATATCGGGCTGCCCCGCAGGCGCTCCAGAGCAAGATGGCAGGCCGGGAGATCGGTGCTGGCGTTCAGGCGTCCTCGAACGCTGGCTCGGCGGGCTCGGTTGAATATTGTTCAAGCTGCAGAAGCTTGGCCAAGGGCACGATGGTCCACCCCTGTGCGACAAGGGACGTGACGACGATGACAAAGACGATATTGAAGAACTCGATCGTCACCGGGCCTGGCGTGATCACGGGATAGATGGCGAGCAGGACGGGCACCGCGCCGCGCAGGCCCACCCAGCTGAGGAAGATATTCTGGCGCGTGGTGAAGCCCATCCATCCAATGCTGACCATGACCGCCAGCGGACGCGCCACGAACATCAGGACGCCGGCAATGGCGAGCGCGGACCATATGTCCTTGAGCAGGTGGCTGGGCGCGACCATCAGACCGAGCATCAGGAACAGGGCCATCTGGCTGATCCATTGCAGCGCTTCGTTGAAATTCAGGATGTTGTCGAGCGAGCGGCGCAGCCTGTTACGGATAACGATGCCGACGATGTAGACGGCAAGGAAGCCGCTGCCGCCGAACATTGCGACAGCCGCATAGATGCCAAGGGCGCCAGACAAGGCGACGGCCGGGTAAGTGCCGTTGGGCAGGGTCATCCGGTCAATGATGAAGGTCAGGACGCGCCCGCCGCCGATGCCACCGGCGAGGCCGACGCCGATCTGGGTGACCAGGAATAGCAGAAATCCGCCGACTTCCTGCAGGGATTCAGGCGGCCCGCCATTCACCACAGCCGTCAGCGACACAACAAGGAAGATGGCCATCGGATCGTTGAGTCCGGATTCGAGCACAAGGGTGTTCTTCACGCGCTCGCCGATACGCGTCTTGCTTTGCTGGATAAGCAGGAAAGTGGCGGCCGCGTCGGTCGACGCCACTGTCGCGCCGAGCAGGAGACCGACAACCGGAGACATGCCAAGGACGAAGCTGGCAAACAGGCCGACAATCAGCGCCGTCACGACGACGCCAAGCGTCGCCATCATGATGGAGGAGTTGCGCGCCGTGCGGAACATGCCCCGCTCTGTTTCCAGGCCGCCCGCGAACAGGATGATGGCCAGGGCCAGGCTGCCAAGGTCAAAGCCGGTCTGGTAGCTGTAGAAGCGTATGCCGCCGGGGCCGTCGACACCGAGGAGCATGCCGATCACAAGCACGATGAGAAGGATGGGAGCACCGGATCTTCGGGCGAGTGGCATGAGTGCAAACGTGGCAAACACGACCATGCTCGAGAGAAAGATCACCAGTTCCATTTTATCCCTTCAAGGACAGGCCAGGGCCGATTGTGCCAGCGTGATGCCCCCCGCATAAAAGCAGTCGTCGCCCGTTCTCGGACCCGACCGGTTCGTAAACGGTTTCGTGCAGCTTAATGGTGTTCGGTCACACAGCGCCAGCGTGTAAGCTGTAGATATATGAAGCCACTACGCTTTCACAACAGATGATCTAGGTTGAAAGCAACAAGGAGGACGGCTGAATGCACTATGGGGAAATCATTTCGCTTGTGGCGCTGGGTTTCGGCGCCGTTTTGGGCGTGACGTCGCTGATTTCGCCAAGCTGGGCGGCCGGAGTCGTTCGCCTTGTCGAAGACCCGGATCCGGACAAGCCGGGCGGCTATTCGGAATTTCGCGCCACGTTCGGCGGGTTCTTCATGCTCGTGCACATGATGACGGCGGCCCTGTTGCTGACCGTTTCCGCCAGTGAAGTGACCTTGCTGAGCATCCTTGTTGTCCTGCCGCTGGCCGCAGCATGGATCGGCGCCGCCTTCGGGCGGACGGTTTCCCTCCTGCTCGACGGCAAGAAGAACCGGGACCGCGGGATGATTCCGGTGTGGATCCCGATGGAGTTCCTCACCGGGCTGGCGATCGCAGCGCCGGTCCTGCAGGTTATCTAAGGCATCGGTGCCAGGCGTCAGTCGAGTTCGCCGAGCTGGCTGTTGGCAGGGTCCCAGAACAGGCCGAGCGCCAGCGATGCCGCGATCACGGCGCGCTTGAGGGCCGGATCGCCCGAGACGGGCAACATGGCGCGAGGCGTGCCGTTGACTTCGACCGCCCCGACGGGCCGCCCATCAAGCTCGAAAACATAGCCGATCGGGCTCGCCACCTGGATCGGCGATCCTTCCACGGAATGCACCGACCGGATCGTCAGGATGACGCGATCGAGGGCGATTTCGCCGCGGCGTTCCTTCTTGCTCAATGCACCGCCCAGACCTTCGCGCACTTCCTGAAGCTCGAAGCGGGCCGGGAAAGGATACCCGTTGGCCGTGAAGTCACAGCCATAGGCCATTTTCTTGGGCGTGAAGCTGACGACACTGATCGTGATATTGCGCTCGCGCATGGTGCACTTCACTTCGATCTGATCGGAAATGTTCGGTCCGCGCAGGGTGAAGTTCGTATAGCCCGAGCGGTTCTCGAGGATATTGAAGAATGCCAGGCGAGACTCTGACCGGCTGAACGTCCCGGAATGGTCGCCGAACCGGAAGGTGCCCCTGGTGCCGCCACCGATACCCTCGATCGGTGTTTCGACGGTTTGCCCCGCCAGGGCTGGCGGCGCGACCATCCGGGCCGGCTGGATGGACTCGCAAGCCGTCAGCCCGAAAAGGGCTGCAACGATGACTGAATACACTCTGATACCGCGATATTTCATTCACGCACCATATCCGGGCCGCATGCGCGCCCCCGTTGATTGTTGAAATGGGAATTGTCAGATGCCAGGCATGACGCCCGGATCCCGCGCGCCAATCCGGGGATTTCTACTCTATTTCAACCGGATCTGCCTAGATGGTACTCGCTCTATTTGCGCGGGTGCGCCGCCGAGAGGTGCAGCACCTGCCCTCTTGCCAAAGGACGGCCCATACGCCACCCCTTCATTTTACCTGATACAGAAAGCGAACAGATCATGACGGAGCGTCGAGAGACGGGCCGCACGCGCCAGGGAAAACCTGGTTCGCGCCCCCGGAACAGCCCGAACAGGAACACGAACACCAGCCCGGAAAAGGCCCGGAAGAAGCCCGGACCGAATCCGAATACGCTGGCCGAGCCCGACTGGAGCGAAGGCGAGCGCATCGCCAAGTACCTGGCGCGCGCCGGTGTTGCCTCGCGCCGCGAAGTCGAGCGGATGATCGAGGCGGGCGACGTGTGGGTCAACGGCGTGAAGCTGACCTCGCCGGCGTTCAAGGTTACCGGGCGCGAGACCATCAAGGTGGGCCGCAAGACAGTGAGCGCGCCGGAACCGACGCGGCTGTGGCGCTATCACAAGCCGGCCGGCCTGATCGCCACCAATAGCGACCCGGAAGGGCGCCGGACGATCTTCGACGAATTGCCGAAATCCCTGCCCCGCGTCGTGACGGTGGGGCGTCTCGACCTGACAACAGAAGGCCTGCTGCTGCTGACCAATGATGGCGAGCTGGCGCGGGCACTGGAACTGCCCAAGAATGCGCTGGAGCGGACCTATCGCGTACGCGCGCAGGGCACGGTGACAGACTTCAAGATTGCCGACCTTGCCGCGGGGATTACCGTGGAGGGGGTCGATTATGCCCCGATCACGGCGGTGTTCGACCGCGAGAACGGCGCAAACTCGTGGCTGACCGTGACATTGACCGAGGGCAAGAAGCGGGAGGTACGCCGGGCGCTTGAAGCGGTGAATTTGATGGTCAACCGCCTGATCCGCATCAATTACGGGCCATTCGAGCTTGGCGACCTGCGCCCCGGCGCGGTCGAGGAAGTGCCCGCCGAGCTGATGCTGGAAACGGTCGGCACGATGATCTCGGACGCCAACAAGCCGCTCCTGGACGCACCGAAACGCCCCGCACCTGCCGCCAAGTCACGTCTTGGCACGCGGCCGGGTTCAAGTAGACTTGGCGACAGGAAACGCAGACCCCAAAAATAATACCGGAGAGCATCATGGCCGATACCGCGCTTGCCACCCCGCCCGAGACCAAGATGGAACCGGGCCGGGCAATGAGCGCGGCAGCGGCCGCGACGTGCAACCAGATTGTTGATCCGGCGGTCTATGCCAACCAGCCGGTGCTGGACGCCGCCTTCATCCGGCTGCGCGCAGAAGACCCGCTGGCCTGGTGCGAGCCGGAGGGCTTCCGGCCCTTCTGGGCGGTGACCAAGCATGCCGACATCATGGAAGTCAGCCGCCAGAACAAGCTGTTCACGAATGGCGAGCGGGAAATGCTGTCATACGAGGAAGTCGAAAAAGGCGTCTACGCCCAGTTCGGCCAGCCACACTTGCTGAAGACGCTGGTGCAGCTGGACGATCCGATGCACTTCAAGCTGCGCCACCTGACCCAGGAATGGTTCATGCCGCAGAACGTGAAACAGCGCGAAGCCGGCGTGCGCGCGATTGCGAAACAGTTCGTCGACCGGATGGAAGACCTGGGCGGCGAATGCGATTTCCAGAACGATATCGCCCTGCACTATCCGCTGCGCGTGATCATGCAGATCCTGGGTGTGCCGGAATCCGACGAGCCCATGATGCTGAAGCTGACGCAGGAGATTTTCGGCGCGCAGGACGAGGACCTGAGCCGCAACAAGGGCGCGTTGGAAGATCGCGATGTCGGAGAGGGCCTCGCGTCGATCCAGCAGACCCTGGCCGAGTTCTTCATGTACTTCACGGCGATCACCGCCGACCGGCGCGCCAATCCACGCGATGACGTGTCGACCGTGATTGCAAACGGCACGGTCGATGGCGAGCCGATCGGCCAGCTGGAGGCGATGAGCTATTACATCATTGTCGCCGCGGCCGGACATGACACGACCAGCGCCTCGACAGGTGGCGGCGTGCTGGCCATGCTGCAGGACCCTGCGCAACTGAAGAAGATGATGGACGACCCGAAGGGCATGGCCCGAACGGCCGTCGACGAGGCCATCCGCTGGACCACGCCGGTGAAGCATTTCATGCGCACGGCACAGGCCGATTACGAGATGCGGGGAAAATCGGTAAAGGCGGGTGAGAGCCTGCTCCTGTGTTACCCGTCCGGCAATCGCGACGAAGAGATTTTCGAGGACCCGTTCAAGTTCAGGGTCGACCGCAGCCCGAACAAGATCATCTCTTTCGGGTATGGCGGGCACATGTGCCTTGGCATGCACCTCGCGCGCCTGGAGATGCAGATCATCTACGAGGAATTGTTCAGCCGCGTGAAGTCGATCGAACTGAACGGCGACCCGACATTCATCAAGGCCAATTTCGTGGGCGGACCGAAATCGATTCCCGTCCGCTACAAATTCTAGGAGATATCGATGGGATTCCAGAACGTCAGCGACACTTACCAGGTCGAACGCGCACCGCAGGCACCGCGCCACAAGCCGGTGTTCGACCTCGTCCCCCCCGTCGACCTGACATCGGCCACGGTGTTTTCAGACCATGGCGGCTACACGTTCGAGGCATTCGCCGAGATGCGGCGCAAGGCGCCCGTGATGTGGCATCCCGAGCAGGCAGGCGCCGGATTCTGGGCGGTCACATCCTATGAACTGGTCAAGAAGGTGGAACTGGACCCGGCCACCTTTTCGTCGCAAAAGGGCGGCATACTGATGAATTACGGCATGGAGGGCGTGCCCCGCCATCCCCTGCTGCACGCCTCGTCGCTGAACTCGCTGATCAATCTCGACCGGCCCTACCATACGCCGCTGCGCATGGAGCACATGGCCTATTTCCGTGCGGACTTTGTCGCCGAACTGCGCAAGCGCGTCGTGACCTATGTGAACGAATTGCTGGATGGCATGATGAAACAGGGCCCGGTCGTCGACATGGTCGAGACATTCTCTGCCGAGCTGCCGCTGTTCACACTGAGCGAGATTCTCGGCGTGCCGGCCGCCGACCGACCGAAGCTGGTGCACTGGATGCACTTCCTCGAGACTTCGCAATACCAGGCCCAGCAGGAAGGCCTTGGCAACGTGACCATGGAGCAGATCACCGCCTTCATGAACGAGATCCAGGCGATGTTCGAATATGGCCGCCACCTGCTGGCCGAGCGGCGCAAGAACCCGCAGCCCGACCTGCTGAGCGCCATCGCCAACGTCGAGATTGATGGCAAGCCACTATCGCCGGAATTCCTTGATGGTTCGTGGCTGCTGATCGTGTTCGCGGGCAATGACACGACGCGCAACTCGCTGTCAGGCACGATGAAACTGCTGACGCAGAACCCGGACCAGAAGGCAAAACTGATCGCCGATGGCGACCTGTTCCCGAACTTCGTGCATGAAGCGATCCGCGCGGTCAGCCCGGTGACCTATATGCGCCGAACTGCGACGGCGGATACCGAACTTGGCGGACAGCCCATCGCCGAGGGCGAGAAACTGGTCATGTACTATCCCGCCGCCAACCGCGACCCGGACAAGTTCGACAATCCCGACGCGTTCGACATCACCCGCGCCAATGCCAAGGAACACCTTGCCTTTGGCAACGGACCGCATGTCTGTCTCGGCCAGCGGGTGGCGAACATGCAGCTTGAGGCGGCCTACCGGCAGATCCTGTCACGCTTCCCGGACATCAAGTGGACAGGCGAGCAGACCATCGCGCCGAACAATTTCGTGCATGCGATTTCCTCGCTCAAGGTCGATCTCGGCGCACCTGCATGAGCACGCTGGTCACCCGCGACGACCGTAACGGTCTTGCCATCCTGACGCTGAACCGTCCGGACAAGCTGAACGCGCTGACCGTGGGCATGTTTCGTGAGCTGCGCGCACACGCCATCGCGCTGAAAAAGGACGATTCGATCGGCTGCGTCGTCCTGCGGGGCGCGGGGCGGTGCTTTTCGGCCGGTCATGACCTTGGCGATATCGCAGAGGGTGAGGCGGTGCCGTCACCCGGCTGGCATTCGGAAACGCTGCGCCTGCTGGAGACACTGCCGAAGCCCGTGATCGCGGCTGTCCACGGGCACTGCTATACCGGCGCGCTGGAAGTGGCGCTGGCGGCAGATTTCATCATTGCGGCGGAGAGCGCCAAATTTGGCGACACCCACGCCAAATGGGCCCTGACTCCCATCTGGGGCATGAGCCAGCGCCTGCCCCGGCGCGTCGGCATCGCGACGGCCAAACGCCTGATGTTCACCGCCGAATTGATCGGCGCCGCAGAGGCCTTTCGGATCGGCCTGGCAGAGCAGGTTGTGCCTGATGCCGGGTTTGACGCGGCCATTGATGCGATGGCCCAGCAGGTCCTGGCCAACTCGGCCTTCTCCCATGCGGCGAACAAGCGCCTGCTGGAAGCGACGGACTCCCGCGACATGGATTCAGGCTTGCAGTGGGAAATTCTCAGGAACGAGGGCGTCGGACCTGACATGAAGGCGCGAATCGCGGCTTTCATGCGCAAGGAATAAGGGGACGCACCACATGGACTATCTTATCAAGCGCAACGACCTGCGCGATTGCACCTGGGATGATTCCGCCCTGCCCGAACTGGCAGACGGCGCCGCACGGCTGAAGGTCGAGGCCTTCGCACTGACAGCCAATAACGTGACCTATGCCACGTTCGGCGAGGCGATGAATTACTGGAACTTTTTCCCGGCCACGGCACCGGAATTCGGACGGGTGCCGGTCTGGGGCTTTGCCACGGTCGTTGAATCGAAGGCCGAAGGCGTTGCGCCCGGCGCGCGGGTTTATGGCTACCTGCCGATTTCCGACCAGTTCGACGTGCAGCCCGTACGGGTCGGGACCGAGAGCTTCATCGACGGTGTCGCACACCGCCAGGGCCTCGCAGCGATCTACAATACCTATGTGTTCACCGCGGCGGACCCGACCTATGACGCGACATTCGACGCACAGCAGATGCTGTTCCGGCCGCTTTTCACGACCGGCTGGATGATTGACGACTGCCTGATGGAGACCGGCGACCCGGTGCCCGAAACGGTTGTGATCTCAAGCGCATCGAGCAAGACCGCGCTGGCGCTTGCGCATTGCCTGAAGGCGCGCGGTGGGGTCGACGCAGTGGGGCTGACGTCGAAGGGCAACGTGGCATTCGTCGAAGGCACGGGCCTGTATGCACGGGTGCAGACCTATGACGAAGTCGACACGATGCACGCACGCGGCCTGACGGCTTTTGTCGATTTCCTGGGGCGCCCGACATTGACGGCGGACATTCACAATGCGCTGCGCGACCGGCTGGTGCGCAGCCTGGTGATCGGCGTGACCGACTGGGAAGGCAACCGGGCGCCGATCGACCTGCCTGACCCGCAACCGGAATTCTTCTTCGTGCCAACCTATGCGGCTGAACGCGCCAAGGTGCTGGGGGCGGATGCGCTGAACCAGCGGCTCGGCGCGTCGTTGATGGCGTTCTACCGTGCATCGTCGGCTTTCGTGACGCCGCAGCACGCATCCGGGCCGGAGGCGATCGATTCCGCCTGGCACAAGACGCTGGAAGGACAGGTCAGTCCGGCAACCGGATTGATCCTCAGCTTCTAGGGCCGCCGACGCGCCTTGAATTCGATGCGGGCATTGCGGTCGAACGCCGCGAGCGTGTCGGCCGTATCCAGCGGCCGGCTCTCGCCATAGCCCACGGCTGATATCTGGTCGGTGTCGACACCGCGTTCCAGCAGGTACTGGCGTACGGCGTCAGCCCGCTTCTGGGACAGGACGAGATTGAATTCGTCCGACCCGCGCAGGTCGGTGTGGGCGCCGACCTCGATGGGATATTCGTCGCACAGCATCGCGATGCCGGCCACGGCATCGACGAGGGCGTAACTGGCCGGCGAGATATCGCCGACATTGGTTGGAAACTGGATCTTCTGGCCCTGCATCGTGTCGGTCAGCGCCTGCTGGCAGGCCGTGAGCGAAATCGCGCCGTTCATGAGCGTGACAAGCGCCTCGCCCGGCGCCCGCGGGCCCGTCTCGGTGCCAATGGCGTCGGCGATCAGGGTGACTTCCTCTCCGCCAATCGGGTCGCTCTCAATCGCCGTCTTGCCCGTCGCAAAGCCCTGCTCCCTGGCGTACTGGCTTGGCGCCGTGCCGGTCAGGGCAGCGACGTTCTGGCGAATGCTGACCCCGATCCACGGGAAGCCGGCACCACCGAGCGCTGTCTGCAATTCCCCGGCCCAGCCGGTTGGTGCCGGTATGACGCGATCCGGCGCGGGCGTCTTGAGCGCGGCGGCGGTGGCGGTGAACCGACCGTTCTCGAAAATGTAGACCCCTTCGGGAATCGTGACGCACTCAACCGGCGCGATTTCAGGCGCGCTGCCGGTGCCGGCAGTCTCGCTTCCACAGGCGGCAAGGCCTGCCAGGGCCAGCATGGCGGCGCCTGCGAAAAGAACGCTGTCAGGTGCAGGCATGGGCAATCCCTCTTCTGTCAGGGCGCCTGAAATCAGGCGCCCTTCCTCCGATCTGCCAACATTCTGGCCTTTGCCGCGAAATGTCAAAATGCTTCGCGGGTTAGGCGAAGACGGCGTCTGCGCTGCCCCGCCTACTTGCCGGACTTGTAGACGATGCCGCCCTTCATGACGAAATCGACCGATTCCAGTTCGGAAATGTCTTTCAGCGGGTCGCCATTGGTCGCGACGAGGTCACCGTATTTTCCTGTCTCCAGGGTACCGATGTCACTGTCCATCTCGATGTGGCGCGACGCGGTCACGGTGGCTGCCTTGATCGCCTGTTCGGGTGTGAAGCCTGCTTCCACCATCAGCGCGAATTCCTTGGCATTGTCGCCATGATGGGAGACGCCGGTATCGGTGCCGAAAGCGACGTTGACGCCCCCTTCGTGGGCCCGGCGTAACATGTCGAGCATGAGCGGGCCGATAATGGCCGCTTTCTTCCGCGACGCTTCAGGCAACCACGGCTCGTTGGTCCAGCCGGAGACCGTGACGCCCGCGAGAACGGTCGGGACCAATGTCGCATTGTGCTCCTTGAAGAGGGCAATCGTTTCATCGTCCAGGTAGGTGCCGTGCTCGATGGAATCGATGCCCGCGCGAAGGGCTGCGTCGACACCGCCTTTGCCGTGGGCATGCGCGGTGACCTGCCGGCCCATGGCATGGGCGGCCTCGACGATGGCGCTGAGTTCGTCATTGCTGAATTGCTGTTCGAGGCCGGCGGACGTGTTGGAGAGCACGCCCCCCGTCGCCGTGATCTTGATGACGTCAGCGCCGTCCTTGACCTGCTGGCGCACGGCCCGGCGGCAATCATCGGCACCGTTGCAGATATTGGTGCCGGTAAACAGCTGCATGACTGGCGAGGAGTAACCATTCACGTCGCCATGGCCACCAGTGACCGAGATCGCCTGCCCGGCAGCGCGCATGCGCGGGCCCGGCACGGCACCGCGGGCGATGGCATCGCGCAGGCCGAAGACGGCCTCGTTGATGCCCCCGACATCCTGCACGGTGGTGAAACCGGCTTCGAGCGTGACCTTCGCGAAGGCGGCGCCGTCAAACGCGGTATCGACCGACGAGTCCGTGAAGGTCTTGAGGCGCTCGTTGGGGCCATTTTCACCCGTGATATGGACATGGCTGTCGATCAGGCCGGGGACGACATAGGCGTTCTTGAGGTCGATGACCGGCACACCCTTCGGACCGGACTTGTAGCCCGGCACAACGGACACGATGCGCCCGTCCTTGACCGTGATGGTCTGCTTCGTGAGATAGCCTTCACCCGGCACGGCAAGG
The DNA here is from genome assembly GCF_000685275.1 of Hyphomonas johnsonii MHS-2. Classification (GTDB taxonomy): domain Bacteria; phylum Pseudomonadota; class Alphaproteobacteria; order Caulobacterales; family Hyphomonadaceae; genus Hyphomonas; species Hyphomonas johnsonii. The sequence continues at coordinate 466,773 of NZ_ARYK01000001.1, read as the reverse complement.
ACGTGGCCGGCATGGACCACGGCATCCTGCGCCGAGGCGATAGCCGGAGCGACCGCAGTTACCAGCGCGAGCGCGGCGATATTCAGGAGTCTTGAGCCCATGAGAAACATCCTTTCGTGTGGGAGACGGGACCGGGTCAGGCCGGCAATTTGTCGGCGGGATAGTGCGGATAGCTGGCCTTGAGAACACCGTGGTTGAGCAGCGTTTCCGCGACTTGTTTCGTGCCCGTCGAATCGAAGATACGGGTGCGGATCCAGTAGTTTTCCGCTCGGCGGCTGGCCGACAGGGCGACGACTTCGCGGCGGAGGATATAATCTTCGTCGACGAAGAGCGGACCGTCGATCATGCGCATTTCCAGATCGGCAAAGAGACCGATGGAAGGATGCTTGACCGGCCAGTTGGCCATGCCGCCCGTATAGTTGGCGAGCACGCTGACCATTTCGAGGGGGATGACCGGGCGCCCCCAGGGCGATGCCTGGGCGTCGGAATACCAGTCGTTCGGCTCAGTGATGACAGCCAGTTTCTGCGCAAGGCTGAAGGGGTACAGGTTGCCCATGTGCTGGTCGGGGCCCATCCGGACAGGTTCGTCCTTGCTGGTCTTCAGGCCGACCTTCATGTCTTCCAGTATGACAAGGTCGTCGGCGGGGCGCAGCTTGGCCATCCGTTCTTCAAGGAGCGTTGTGCCGTGATCGGGGCCCAGCGTGGCGCTCGCCTCCAGCACAGGCGTGCCATCTTCCTTTTCGGCCCAGCAGCGGGCGCGGGTGGCGCCGGGCGCCGGGCGTTCAACGAAGGCGCGCACCTTCTCGCCCTCGAAGACCATGTTGAGGAAATGTGTCGACAGGCAGCCGCGTTCGAACCAGTCCTTGCCCCAGATCTGGAACAGCAGTGGCACGAACTGCTGGAAATGCGTCGGCCCCTCGATCGGGCCGGCCTTGATGCCGAGGCGTTCGGCCTCTTCATCATCATGCAGCGACTTGTGGCCGCCATAGGATTGCTCCTGCAGCATCTGGGCCGGTGCGCGAAGCGGGCCTTCGAGAATGTCCGCTGCCATGGCGTCTACCCTTCCATTCCCGCCCTGCGGGCATATTTGGCTGCCAATTGGGCAAGGGGCACGACGCGGGCGGCGTTCGATTCGGCATTGGCGCTGTTGGCCGTGCCGTCACGCACCCGGCCGACAATGCCCTGAAGAATCCCGGCGAGCCGGAAGGCATTGTAGGCGAAGTAATAGTCGAGCTCTGGCAGGCCATCGCGACCTGTGTGGGCGCAATACATGTCGACGTATTCTTCCATGGTCGGAATGCCCCAGGCCTTGAGGTCCGGGATGGCCGACAGTGCGCCGCGGGAGGAATCGCCCTGCGGCATGACCCAGTTCATCAGGTGATAGGAGAAATCGGCCAGCGGATCACCGAGGGTGGACAATTCCCAGTCGAGGACGGCAATCACTTTCGGCTCGGTCGGGTGGAGCACCATGTTGTCGAGGCGATAGTCGCCGTGGACGATCGTGGTCTTGTCGCCGGGCGGGATGTTCTTTGGCAGCCACTCGATCAGCTTTTCCATCTCGGGAATGTGCATCGTCTCGGATGCCTTGTACTGCTTGGTCCAGCGGTGGACCTGGCGGGCGACATAGTCTCCCTCCTTGCCAAAGCCCTCAAGGCCGGCCTTGCGCCAGTCGACATTGTGCAGGTCTGCGAACGTCTTGACCTTGGCCTCGTAGATCTTGCGGCGCATCGCCGGTTCGTAGTCCGGCAAGGTGCCGTCCCACAGGATGCGGCCTTCGACATTGTCCATGACATAGAAGATCGTGCCGACGACGCTTTCGTCCATGCACAGGCCGTAGGGGCGCGCAACAGGGTAGCCGAGCGGATACAGGGCATTGATCACCCGGAATTCGCGGTCGACGGCATGCGCGCTGGGCAGGAGGTTACCCGGCGGCTTGCGGCGCATCACGTATTTCTTCGTCGGCGTGACCAGCTGGTAGGTCGGGTTGGACTGGCCACCCTTGAACTGGCGGACGGTCAGCGGGCCTTCATAGCCCTCAACATTGGCTTCCATCCAGGCCGCCAAATTGGCCTCGTTGAACATGTGGGATTCCGCTACCGGCTTGGTGCCTGTGAACAGGTCCTGCGCAGTTTCTGTCTCTTCCATCGCGTGTTCTCAATCCTGATGTTTCCTTAGCGACACCATAGCGGGGCACGGCGTGGTGCCAAGACCTGCCGTAACGTCGCCGCATTTTGCCGGGAAGTTCGACGCCATGATACGAATCCTGACCGCCCTGTTCCTGCTTGTCGTGCTGTCGCTGCCGGCCGGGGCAGTTGAAATCGACCCGGAAGGGGAAATTCGAGCCGACCTGCTGGCCCGGGCGCTGGCGGCACAGCAGGATCACGCAGCCGAACTGCGCGATACCGGGCGGCTGGTCATTGTCGACTATGCGCAACACTCGGCGTCCGAACGGCTGTACGTGGTCAACCTGGAGACCGGCAACGTCACGGCCTATCGCGCCGCGCATGGACGGGGCTCCGACCGCGACCATGACGGCTATCTCGACACGTTTTCCGATGTCTCCGGCTCCAGCGCCAGTCCCGAAGGCGCGTTTGCGCTGGCAGAGGAATATGTCGGGCAGCACGGTCGCAGCCTGCGCCTCGACGGGCTGGACGCCGGCAATCGGTCGTCACGCGCCCGGGCGATCGTCATCCATGCCGCCGCCTATGCCGAGCCGGACTTCCTGGCGCGCTATGGCAAGCTCGGCCGGTCGAACGGCTGCATCGTGTTCTCGAAAGCCGACCTGAAACGCTTCCTCGCGGACGTGCCAAAGGGCACGCTCATGTTTGTGAGCAAGTAGGCGACTGGGCGGCAGGCGCCCGTCAATCCGGCTCAAAATCCATCAGATCACCCGGCTTGCAGTCCAACACATCGCAAATACGGTTCAGCGTTTCCAGCTTCACGCCCTTCACAGACCCCGACTTCAACTTCGACAGGTTTGCCTCGGTCACGCCGATTGCCGCCGCCAGTTCCTTGGAGCGCATCTTCCGGCGGGCCAGCATGACGTCCAGCGTAATGATAATGGCCATGATCAGACGTACTCTTCCGTTTCCCGCTTGTAGGCATAGCCCTCGTCGATAATGCTGGCCGCGACGTAGATAACGGCCGTGCAGAACATCACCGCCGCATGCGCCGCCGAGAAACCGAGATGCGTCCACAATGGCGCATTATCGAACTCGCCAATGGCCCAGCGCATCACGCCGCTCAGCAGGAAGGCCGCAAGGACGCCGAGAAAGGTGAACAGGGAAAACGCCTTCAGGCGGACAATGGTGCGGGTATCCACATGGTCGATCGTATTGAACCCGAGAAACATCCGGAACAGCTGCCACAGCGCATAGATCAGCAAGGCCGCCGGCACCAGGGTCGCCAGCAGACCATAGACCCGTCGTTCTGCCACCGGTGGGGCGTCGTACAGGACAATCGTGTTGTCGCCGATCTCGTGAATGCCGAGGCCCCAATAGGTGACGGTCCCGGCCAAGATCGCGGCGGCCAGAATCGGGATCGTGACGAGGAAGGCAGCGCTCGCGATACGCAGCCAGGATTTGCGGCTTGACTCCATCCGATTCTTTCTCCAGAAATTGATTAATTATCTAAAAATGATAATTTTTTGCCTTTTTAAGACAATACCCATGCCTGCCCATATTGGCAAGCATTGCCTGGCTGTGCGTACTGGAGACACTGATGAGCCCGGACCTCGCAACGAACCTGGTCAACCTTGCCATCTGGAATGGTGTCTTCCTGCTGCTTGGCGTCACAGGTGCCTTGGTTGCGAAGCAGCACTTTCGTCCGAGATGGTTGCTGGCCGCCCTCGTCCTGTTCAACCTGAACATTGTCATCGTACTCAACATTTTCGGGCAGAATTCCCTGATCTATCACCTCGTCGGAGACCCGGACGTCACCTACAACTGGGCGGGCAAGGGTCTGGCCATCCTCGTCACCTGCGCTGTGCTCGCCAGCGGACGACTCCCCCTTGCAGAGGCCGGCGTCACGCTCCGGCAGGCCCGCAAGGCCTGGATCGGCTGGACCGTGATTGCCGTTCTGTGCCTGATCGAAATTGGTCTCGCCCTCAATATCCCGGACGAGCCGCAAACGGTGGAAACGTTCGCGTTCCAGCTCACCATTCCCAGCCTGGACGAGGAACTGCTCTATCGCGGGGTCATGCTGTACTGTCTGGTCCGCGCCTTCGGCGAAGGGCCACGCGCTCTCTGGGCAAACTTTGGTATCGCCGCACTGATCTCGACCCTGATGTTCACTATGGTCCACAGCCTTTTCTGGACTGGTGACAGCATCGGATTTTCGATGGAGGCATTCCTGTTCACGAGCTTCTGCGGGTTTGTGCTGGCATGGCTGCGCCTCAACACTGGCAGCGTTGTAGCGCCAATATTCATGCACAGCGCGATCAACACGCTTTGGCGGGTGTTCTGACCGTCAGGTCGCCTTCACGGATGAACTGCCGCCCAAAGCGCGCCAGCCAATGTCGCGGCGGCAGAAGCCTTCCGGCCAGTCGATACGGTCCACGCCCGCATAGGCGCGGGAGATGGCCTCTTCGAGGGTCGCGCCGGAGGCTGTGACGTTCAGGACGCGGCCGCCGATCGCGACCAGCGCGCCCTCGGAATCACGGTCCGTGCCGGCCTGGAAGACGGTGACACCGGGCAGGTGGTTTGCTTCGGCCATGCCATTGATGACCGAGCCCATGGCATAGCTGCCGGGATAGCCCTTCGACGCAAGCACGACCGTCGCGGACGGCTGGAAAGTGTCCAGTTCCAACAGGGCCTCGAACGCCGTCTCATTCCCTTCCAGCGCGCCGGTCGCCGCGCCAAGGATGGCCGGGACGATATCCCCGGTGAGCCCTTTCATCAGGACCTGGCATTCCGGGTCACCGAAGCGGGCATTGAACTCGACGACTTTCGGGCCGGCTTCAGTGACCATGACACCGACATAGAGCACGCCCTGATAGGGCATGCCGTCGGCCGCCATGCCCTTCAGCATCGGCTGCACGATCTCGCGCTTGATGCGGTCCATCACAGCCTCGCTGACCACCGGGGCCGGCGCATAAGCGCCCATGCCGCCGGTATTCGGACCCGTGTCACCGTCGCCGACGCGCTTGTGATCCTGCGCGGCCGGCAGATAAACCGCGCCCACGCCATCGGTCAGCACAAAGATGCTGGCTTCCTCGCCATGCATGAACTCCTCGATGACCAGTGTCGCAGACGCCGCGCCGAACTGGCCGGACAGCATGTCGTCGACCCCGGCATCGGCGTCCTCGAGCGTGTCGGCGATGACAACGCCCTTGCCCCCGGCCAAACCGTCCGCCTTCAGAACGTAAGGGGCTTCGAGCGTGCGCAGGAAGGCTTTCGCAGGCGCCGGGGCGGTGAACGTGCCATAGGCCGCCGTCGGCACGCCGTAGGCTTTCATGCAGGCCTTGGAGAAGGCCTTGGAAGATTCGAGCTGGGCGGCCGCCTTGCTGGGGCCGAACACATCGAAACCGCGTGCGCGCAGGATATCGGCGAGGCCGAGGGCGAGCGGGGCTTCGGGGCCGATGACGACAAGGTCCGGCTCGACCTGCAGCGTCAGCTTCACGAGATTGTCGATGTCGTCGGCGGCGACGTCAAAACAGGGCCCGATCACATCCATGCCGGGATTGCCCGGTGTGGCATGCACGACGTCGACCAGCGACGACTGGCTGATTTTCCAGGCCAGGGCATGTTCGCGCCCGCCTGATCCGATGAGGAGGATGTTCATGGCGTCGCTTGTTGCGCGGGTCCGGGCTGCAGATCAAGGCCCCGATGCGACGCGGACCGAAAAAGACCGGCATTGGCGCCCTCAAGTTTGAAAATGGCGCCTTTCAGGTTAGGGTTCAGGCATACAAAGGTGAGGGGAAAAGGAAACCGGCCATGCGCCCGATCAGGATAATTGCAATCATTACAGGACTGGCCCTGGCGTGCCTTGTCGCGCCCGCGTTCGCGGACGATATCGACGGCGTTCAGGAACACCCTATGGTCGAACGATATCCCGGTCAGGAGATCCGCTGGCAGCATATCGAAAACCACCTGCCTTATCGCGTGCCGGTCGGGCCGGTGACGGGCTACCGGGCGATTGATGACTGGATCGATACGGAAGGCCGGATCACGCGGACCTTCTACCGGTACGAGGGCACTGACCGGGCATTCTCGGAATTCTACCTGAATTACCTTGAGGCGCTGAAAGCGGCAGACTTCGAAATCCTGGGTGAAGGCTATTCCGGCGACCGCAAGGGCGTCGGCGTGGGTAGTCGCCAGTGGATGGAGGTCGTGTACAGGGCAAACGCCGCCTCGAAGCCGGGTGAAGTGGGCACCATGTTCAGTGGCACGTCATCTTCGGGCGGTGCCGGATCGATCGTGGCAAAGAAGGAGCGGGCCGAGGGAACCGCCTATGTCGTTATTTCGGTCGAGCAGCATTCGGCCAATTATGTCGGCAGCCTGATCGACATCATCGAGACAAAACCCGCCGAAACCGGCCTGGTGGTTGTCAACGCTGACGCGATGGGCGCCGATATCGACGAATATGGGCGCGTCGTGCTGGACGGTATCGTGTTCGACTTCGACAAGGCGACACTGAAGCCGGAATCCAAACCCGCACTGGATGCCATCTCGGAATTCCTTACCGCGCATCCGGACAAGCAGTTCTACGTCGTCGGGCATACGGACTCTGTCGGCACCTTCACCTACAACCAGCGTCTGTCCGCCGACCGGGCCACGGCGGTGAGGGAAGCGCTGGTCACCGACTATGATGTGACCCCGTCCCGCCTCGAAGCGCACGGTGTCGGGCCACTGGTGCCGGTGTTCTCGAACGAGTCGGATGCAGGCAAGGACAAGAACCGGCGGGTTGAGCTGGTCGAGCGCCAGGCGACGCAATAGCACTGCGCGGCCACTTGCCCTCGCCGAAGGGACACGACACAAAGGCGGCATGTCTGACTCACCTGTCTCCAATGATCATGCCGTTTCCGTTTCGGAACTCGCCGCCAGCCTGAAGCGGACGATCGAGAGCAATTTCGATCATGTCGTCGTGCGCGGCGAGCTGGGGCGCGTGACGATTGCGCGGTCAGGGCACATGTATGCCGACATCAAGGACGAGAAGGCCGTCCTCAACACGATCATGTGGAAGGGGCAGGTCGACAAGCTGCCCTTCCGGCCGGAAGAAGGCCTTGAAGTGATCGCGACCGGGCGCCTGTCGATCTATGAGGGGCGGTCCAACTACCAGCTGATTGCGAGTTCCATGCGGCCTGCGGGCGCTGGCGCGCTGATGGCCCTGCTGGAAGAGCGCAAGAAGAAGCTGGCCGCAGAGGGCCTGTTCGAAGCCAGCCACAAGAAGAAACTGCCCTACCTGCCGCGTACCATCGGCGTGATCACCAGCCCGACCGGGGCCGTGATCCGGGATATCCTGCACCGTATCCAGGACCGCTTCCCTGTCCGGGTCATCGTGTGGCCGGCGCTGGTGCAGGGCGATGCAGCGGCGGCACAGGTGACGGCGGGCATCAAGGGCTTCAACGCGATGACCGGTGCAGACCGGCCGGACGTGCTGATCGTGGCGCGCGGCGGCGGCTCGATCGAGGATCTCTGGCCATTCAACGAGGAAATCGTTGTGCGCGCGGCGTTTGAAAGCGAGATCCCGCTGATCTCGGCCGTGGGCCACGAAACCGATACGACCCTGATCGACTATGTATCCGATGCGCGCGCACCGACACCGACCGGGGCCGCAGAGATTGCCGTGCCTGTACGCAACGAGCTTCTGCTCAGTGTCGAGGAGAATGGCGCCCGATTGAAGCGCGCGCTGGCGCGCCGTGCCGGACGGGCACGCGACGCGCTGAGGGCGGCCCGCCTGCCGAGAGCGGAAACGCTGCTGCAGTCAAAACGCCAGCGGCTTGACTATGCCGGAGCCAGCCTGCCCCGCGCCACGCGCACGCTGATCGAACGGGCAAAGGCGCGGCTGGCCGTGGCCCAGGTCAGCCCGAGCGGCCTCAGGGCCGATATCCGCCGGGCACGCCAGAGCCTGCGCGAAACGGCAGTGCGTGCGCGCCCTGCCCTGCTGCGCCTGATCGACAGGCGGAAAGTGGCGCTCTCGTCACAGGCGAAACTTCTGGAAACACTCTCATACCAGGCGACTTTGCAGCGCGGCTATACGATCATCCGCGCACCTGACGGCAAGCTGGTCAGGTCTGCAGGCGTCGCCGCCGCGCAGGCGCGTTTCACGGTCAGCTTCGCCGACGGGGACGTCGCGGCGTCGCCGGTCGATGGCACCACTGCCACGGCTACGCCCGCGCCTGAACGCAAGGCAAAAAAAGCCCCGGCCAAAGGCGGCCAGGGCTCTCTGTTCTGAAATCGACGAAGGCTCAGGCGCCCTGGATGTCTTCCTGCAGGACCGTCATCTGGAACTGGTAGGACGTTTCGCCCTCGTCAACGTCCTTGTAGACGAGCGCAATGAACTCAGCGCCGAGATAGACCTCAACGGAATCATCGGTCTTGTCGCGCGCCAGCAGGCGCAGGCCGGGATGCAGTTTCTCTTTCAGGTACGCCTCGAGTCTCAGCGTTTCTTCGCGTTCCATGGCGTGCTCCTTCGTGTCCAAGCGGCGCAAACTAGTCATTTTCTGCTGCGGCGCAACAGGGGCGCCTGCAATCCGGGTTGCCTGTGGGCTCAGGGCCTATTTCTCGATTTCGTCGGGAATGTTCTGATCCATTGTCTTTGCCGGCTGGCAGCAAAGCGGCTCGCCGACAATCTTGGCCGGAACGCCCGCCACGGTGCAATGGGCCGGGACGTCCTTCAGGACCACGCTGCCGGCTGCCACCTTGGCTTCGTCGCCGATCGTGATGTTGCCAAGCACTTTCGCGCCGACCGACAGGAGCACGCCGCGACCGATCTTCGGGTGACGATCGCCGACTTCCTTGCCGGTACCGCCAAGCGTCACGCCATGCAGGAGCGAGCAGCCATCACCGACAATCGCTGTCTCGCCGATGGTGATCCCCGTGGCATGATCGAGCATCACGCCGGCGCCAATGCGGGCCGCCGGGTGGATATCGACGCCGAAGAGCTCGGAGGCGACGCCCTGGAAGTGGAAAGCGAGAGATTCCCGGCCCTGCTGCCAGAGGACGTGCGCGACCCGGTGCGTCTGCAGGGCGAGGAAGCCCTTGAAGAACAGGAAGGGCTGCAACATGCCCCGGCAGGCGGGGTCGCGTTCGAGCACGGCCTGCATATCGGCTTCCGCCAGGCTCATCAGGGACGGATCTGAATCGTAGGCCGTCGAAAGGATATGGCGAACCTGGAGCGTGCCCATGACCGGTCCACCCAGCTTCTCGGCCAGATGATAGGACAATGCCTGGCACAGCGTGTTGTGCGAGAGAATGGCCGCATTGACGTATGATGCCAGTGTCGGTTCTTCTGCCGCTGCAGCCGCAGCTTCGAATCGCAGCCTGCGCCACGCGGGCGCTGGCGCGCCGATGTCAGGATTCTCGACCATTTCGGCCTCCCTCGAAATTGTCTTGTGCGCTGAGATGGGCGGAAGATCGCCCACGATCAAGACAAGGATTGTTCACAATTGAGCTATTCGGCCGGCATTTGCCGCCGCCCGAACAGGTAGGACAGGCTTTTCCTTATGGGTTTCAGCGTTGTGATACGGAAAACGGCCGGCACGAAATAGAGTGCCAGGAGGGCCGACCCGGCCACACCACCGGAGATTCCAGCGGCGAGCGGCATCCAGAACGCATCGCCCGTCAGCAGGATCGGGACGAACCCGCCCATGGTGGTCAGCGTGGTGGCAACGATATGGCGGGTGGCATCGACGACGATCTCGCGCTGCGCAATCACATCATCTGCCATCGCAGCCGGACTGGCGCGCAAGAGCGACAGGACAACGATCGAACTGTTGATCGCGATCCCCAGCAGGCCGAGCCCGCCGATGATCGCGTTGAACCCGAATGGCAGGTTGAACAGCCAGACACCGAAGAAGGCGAGCCCCAGCGACAGGAAGCCCGTCGTCAGGATTAGCAGCATCATCCGGAAGGAATTGAACACGAGCATGATCGCTCCGGCCATCACCAGGATCAGCGGGATTCCCACGCTGGCCAGGTTGGTAAGGGCTTCACCCGAATTCTCGGCTTCGCCACCAATGCGGATGTCGTACCCGGCCGGAAGCTGGAAATCGCTGGCGGCGAGCCGTGCCTGATAATCCTCGAACACCGGCGCCGGCAGGGTATAGGGGTCAAGGAAGGCAAGGATCTGGTTCATGCGCTGGCCATCCCGGCGGGAAATCACGGCCGTTTTCGGATCAAGCGACATTTCCCCCAGCGCAGACAGCGGTGTGCCGGCACCGTTCGGACCAGCGCCCACGGTCATGGCCCTCAGGTCTGACAGCGTGCCGCGCCGAGCGTTTGGCGCGATCACGATCACCGGCAATTCCTCGGTGCCTTCAACCACAGACCCGGCGCGTACGCCTTCGAGTTCCGCGTTCATCGCAGCGGCAAGGTGCGTCAGGCGTTCACCGGCAAGCGCGGTGGCGGCTTCGTCTGCATTGAGGCTGACGGTTGGCGCACCGAGTTGAAGCGAGGCCACGGTGTAGGTGACGCCGGGCGTCTGCGCGAGAATGGTGCGCACCTGGTCACCGAGCTGGCCCAGCGTTTCGAAGTCATCGCCCCGGATCAGGAACTCGATCGGTGCGTCCGCCGGCGGCCCCTGCTCGAACGGCAATGCAAGGAAGCGTGCCCCCGGGAACGCCTCCCGCATCTCGCGCTGGACATTGGCAACGATGGCACGCGTGCGCCGGTTATCGTCGAGTTGCACCCAGCCCGATGCAAAGCCTTCAACGCCCTCGGTATTGTTGATCATGTTGTAATAGACGCGCGGCGACGGCTCGCCGAGCACCCAGGTGACGGACCGCACGCCGTCCATCGCCCTGATCATCTCGCTGGCCCGGCTGGTGGCCTCAATCGTGTTTGAAAGGTTTGCCTCCGGTGGCAGCTGCATCGAGATCTGGAACTGGTCGCGTTCCGTCTGCGGGAAGAATTGCGATGGCAGCTGGCCGACAAGGATGAAGCCCACAATGGCCGGAAGGATGCCGAACGCTATGCCGAGCGGGGGAAACCTCAGCACGGCCTCGATCGTCGCGCGATAGCCGTCGGAGATGAAATTGACCGACACGCCATCCCGCCACCAGCGGCGAGGGCGCTTGGGGGCACCGGTTTCCCAACCGCGTGTGCGGTCGAACCAGCCCGCCATGGCCGGAATGACCGTAATGGAAATCACAAAGGATGCCGTGATCGAATAGACCACCGACAGGCCAATCATGCCGATGAATTCACCCGCGCCACCGGGCAGCATGGCGATCGGTGCGAAGGCGAGCGCTGTCGTGAGCGTGGAGGCGGCAAGCGGCGCAAACAGATGCCGCAGGCTCTTGTTGATGGCATCGACGCGTGAATGTCCACGTGCCCGCATCTGGTCAAAATCATCCACGACCACGATGGCATTGTCGATCAGCAGGCCGAGCGAAATGACGAGTCCGGTAACCGACATCTGGTGCAGCGGATTGCCGAAGACCTTGAACAGGATCAGCACGAGGCAAACCGTCAGGGGAATGGCCGACCCGACGACCAGCGCCGAACGCCACCCCATCGTGAAGAACAGGACGACGAACACGATGCCGGCCGAAAACACCAGGTTCTTCGCGAGGCCGGTCAGGCGGGCATTGGTGTAGGTGCTCTGGTCGAAGACAGTTTCGATGCGAAGGCCCGGCGGCGCGTCCGCAGCGAAATCATCAACCAGCTTGTGCGCTGACGCCGCCCAGACATCGACCCGCTGATCGTCTGAAATGAAAGCGCCGACCAGGATCGCCCGATGGTCGTTCTCGATCGCCATTCGCGTTGGCGGGTCTTCAAACCCCTTCTGCACCTTGGCGACGTCACTGACGCGAACGGCTGACCCGTCTGCCCGCTGGAGCAGGGGTACGCTGCGGATGCGGGAAATATTGTCGAACTCGCCACCAACCTCCAGGCCGATATTGCCGCCTTCGGCGCGCAGGCGTCCGGCGGGTGTCTTGCTGTCTGATGCGCCGATGAGGCCAGCGGCCTGGGTAACGGAGAGTCCCGCTGCAGACAGGGCTTCTGGATCGACCACAACGCGCACCTCCTCCTTCGGGAGGCCGTAAGTGTCGGTCAGCTCCGTGCCGGGCAGGCGCTGGAACCTGTCTTCGAGTTCAAGCGCCATGCGCCGCATCACGGCGAGCGGCGGATCGCCCTCGCCTTCCCAGACCAGGCCGACGACCAGGGTCGTGGCCCCGACATACAGGCGCTGGATGTCGGGCGGACTGGTACCAGCGGGGAATTGCGACTTTGCGAATTCGACCTTCTGGCGGATCAGGGTCCAGGCATCGTCCACTTCGGATTCGGTCAGATCCTCACTGAGCTGGACGCTGACCTGCGACACGCCCGGACGGGAGAAGGACGTTACCTTGTCGATCTCCGGCAACTCCATGAGAGACGCCTCGACGGGTTCGGTAACCAGCGCCTCCATGCGTTCGGCATCCGCGCCTGGCAGCGTGGTCAGGACGAATCCGTATCGTTCGATCAGGGTGGGGTCTTCCTGGCGGCCGAGCGTGAACATCGCGCCAAGACCACCGATCACAACGACCATCATCACCAGGACGGCCAGTCGCGGCAGGCGGTAGAAGATCGTGAACATGCGCCCCCCTGCCCGTCAGCCGTCGGTGGGTGTGTCTGCGCGCGGGCTTTCACGCGGAATGACCGGCATGTTCGGCGCGAGGCGCTGCAGCCCGTCGACGATGACACGGTCGCCTTCCTGGACCGGGCCACGCACGAAACCGCGGTCACCTTCCGAATGGACCATTTCCACGGGCCGTGGCTCTGCACGCCAGCCGCCATTGTACGGCGCCGCGACATAGACCATCCACAGGCCGCGCGAAGCGGTCGACATGGCTTTCACCGGCACCCAGAAGCCGGGCTCGTCGATCTCGCGCTCCATGCTGAGGCGGACGACAGCACCGACCGCGAGGATTCCCGGGTTCTCGATATCGAACATCGCCGCCACCGTGCGCTGGTCGGGATCGATGACGCCGGTCACCGTGCGCAGCTTCGCGTCAACCGTTCCGGTATCGGCCACCAACGAATAGAAATTGCCCGGCACGAGGCGCGCGGCGCTGACGGCGGGCAGGCCGATCCGCGCTTCGAGATGACCGGTTTCGACAAGTTCCAGCAGCGGCTGGCCAGGGGCAGAGATCGCGCCTTCGTCTGCCATGCGCGCGGTAACGACACCGTCAAACGGCGCCGTGATGCGGGCCAGGTCGATCTGTACCCGCAGCGTATCTGCCTGGGCCTTGGCCGCGTCGATCCGGGCGAGCGACGTGTTGGCCTGTGCTTCAGCCTCGTCGACGTGCTGTTGTGATACATGGCCCTGCAATTTCAGGGTCCGCTGGCGCTCGACCGTGTTCAGCGCGAGGGCATGGCCGGCCCGTGCCTCCTCGACCATGGCCCGTGCGGAGGCAAGCTGGGCAGTCAGGCTGCGCGTGTCGAGGCGCGCCAGCGTTTCGCCGGCCTTCACGCGGTCGCCAACATCCGCCGAAATCGCCTCGATGCGGCCGCCGCTGGAAAAGCCGAGCTGGCTCTTGCGGCGTGCCTCGGCGAGCCCGGTAAACGATTCGTCGATGCGGAATTCAGATGCCAACCGAACCGGCATGACGGAGACGGTCAGCGGTTCGGGGGCGGCAAAGGCAACTTTCGGCCCCTCGGCGCTACGCAACTGCAGCGCCCCATACAAGAGGCCGGCTACAACGAGAATCAGAATGAAGAGAAAGAAAATACCCTTCAAGACTGTCGGCCGCTTCTCTCGCGTCTCGTCACCCTGATAATAGTCAGAAGCCGGCATGGTTTCAGTCCTGAGCGGTGGGGTCAGTGTGGGGCAGAACGGCGGGGTGTTGCAAGCCGCGGAAGACGAGGTCTGCATGGAAGGCGACGAATTCGCTGGCGGACAGGCACGTGTTGGTTGGCCGCAGGTCCGGGAATTGCGGCAGGTGGGTCATCAGCTGGGCCAGTCCGTGAGATGCTGCCCACACTGACTTGGCCGAGAGGTAGGGATCGAGCGACGGGTCGAACACACCGAGGGACTGGCCTTCACGGACCATGTCGACCAGCAAACCGAATGCGCGCCCCTTGTTGGTCTGCATGAAGGTTTCCCAGTCCATGTCGGGCCAGACATTGCCGGTATTGCTGCCATACGCATTCGAGAACGCTGCCGCGTAATGGTGCGGGCGCTCGACTGCCGTCTCGATATAGGTGGACACACAGGCCCGGGCGCGCAGGTGGAATGGCCGGTCGGTGCCGGAAATCATGTCGACCCGCGACAGAAGGCGCTTGAAGAAGGCCTCTTTCAACTCGTCGATCAGCTCTTCCTTGGACCCGAAATACTTGTAGATGGCAGAGGGCGAATAATCGATTTCTTCGGCAAGGCGCCGGATCGAGAGGCCGTTCTCGCCTTCGGAAGCGAAGACGCGTTCGGCAGCATCAATGATGGCACCGCGAACCTTGGACCGCCGGCGCTCGGCGGGAGTCTGCTCAAGGGACATGTCGGACGGCATGGAACCTCAATGGGGTGTGCAGGCGGAATGGAAGCGGCGCGAATTCGCAAGGCGTTCATAAAGTGAACAGCGTTCACTCGATACATCAGGCACCGTTGCGAGGCAAGCAGAATCATTCCTGCCCGCCCCTTCCGATAGGGCCCCGGGACCGTTATGTAGCGGCCATGACAAAACGCTTTCCGCCTGCCCCGCCAATCGGCACGCCGATGCTGGCCACACGCCCCAGCGCCGACGCCCGCGCCCTGCTCGCCCTGCGCCGGTCCGCCAGCAAGCACCACATCGCCGCGCCCGGCCCGTCGCCCGGCGACCTGGATGAATTGCTGCAGATCGCGGCGCGTGTTCCCGACCACCGGCGGCTCTCGCCCTGGCGGTTCATCGTCTTCGAGGGCGACGCCCGCGTGGCGTTCGGCAAGGCGCTTGCCCACATCCACGACGCGAACACGCCTGATGCGGAATCCCGCGACGTGCTGGAAGCGGCTGGCCTGTTGCTGCGCGCGCCGGTCGTGGTGGCGGTGATTTCCTCGCCAGACGCCACCCACAAGACACCCGTCTGGGAACAGGAGCTTTCGGCCGGTGCAGTCTGCTACAACCTGCTCCTTGCGGCCAATGCCAGCGGATGGGCCGGCGCCTGGCTGACCGAGTGGATCGCGTTCGACGCGGACGTCGCCACCTTGCTGGGCCTGGCAGACACCGAACGCGTTGCAGGCTTCATCTATCTCGGGACGGCGACACTGCCCTCGCCTGAACGCGCACGGGCCGACATGACAGGAAAAGTAACGCGCTGGTCCGCACCAGCCTGATCAGCCGCGCCCGCGATAGGGTGCGACGCCGGTATCCGGGACGTGGAGCCCTTCCGGCACGGCGCCGGATTGCCAGAACACATCGATCGGAATGCCGCCCCTCGGGTACCAGTACCCCGATATCCTTAGCCAGCTGGCTTCGGTGAAATCGAAGATGCGCTTGCCGATAGAGACGGTGCAGTCCTCGTGGAATGCGCCGTGATTGCGGAAACTGGTGAGGTAAAGCTTGAGGCTCTTGCTCTCGACCAGCCAGTCGCCGGGCGCATAGTCGATCACGAGGTGCGCGAAGTCCGGCTGGCCGGTCACCGGGCACAGCGATGTGAACTCAGGTGCGACGAAGCGCGTGAGAAAAAGTGTGCCGGCATGCGGGTTTGGCACGCGCTCAAGCTGCGCCTCGTCCGGGCTTTGCGGTGCGGGCACGTGCTGGCCAAGCTGGCCGAGGCCCTCATAGATCGGATTGTCAGCCATGGGGAAGAATTCCTGGAACGGGGATGAGGTTGAACAATAGGCCGAAATACAGGGCATAGGCCAGAAGCAGGACTGCACCTTCCCAGCGGGCGATCCGCCGTCCGGTCATCACGAACAGCATCAGCAGGAATACCGACAGGATCAGCGCGCCGACATCCTTGGACGAAATGATGCTGGACACATGCTGCTGGGACATCGCCTCGACCGCCATTCCGCCGCGCAGGGTGAAGGGGTGGACGAGCGCAGTCATGCCGAGGATTCCGAGCACGTTGAAAATGTTGGAACCGATCACGTTGCCCAGCGCGACATCCGACTTGCCCCGGAAAGCAGCAATGACCGATGTCGAGAGTTCCGGCAGGCTTGTGCCGACGGCGACAATCGTGAGGCCAATAATCGTCTCGCTGACCCCCAGATCACGGGCGATGGTCACCGCACCATCGACCAGCAGGTTCGCACCGAGCACGACACCGGCCAGGCCGGCAACCGCAATGACCAGGCCGAGCAGGAGGCCATAACTCGCCTCGACCGTCCCGCCCTCTGCTGCATGCAAGCTGGCCGGGTCGCTGTCCCGGCTCTGGTCTGCGACCAGCGAATAGATGAGGTAGGTTGCCAGAAGGACGAGCAGCGCGATCCCGGCCACGCGGCTGAAACCGTCGAACCAGATCAGCACGCACAGGAGCGCCGTCACGCCCAGCATGATCATGCCGTCCCGGGAAAGCGCCCGCGGATTGGTCATGATTGGCCGGATCATCGCTGCAACGCCCAGGACCAGCAATATGTTGGCAATGTTCGACCCGACGACATTGCCCACCGAGATGCCGACAGCCCCCTTGTCGATCGCCTGCAGGCTGGTGACGAGTTCCGGAACCGACGTGCCGAAACCGACCAGAGTCAGGCCAATGACGAGTTCGGAAATATTGAGCTTTCGCGCGATGCTGACCGAACCGCGAACCAGAGCTTCGCCGCCGACGAACAGGAGTACCAGCCCGCCCAGAACCATGAGATAGGTCATCAATTGCCTCGCAATACCCGGAAGGCCGCCATCATAGGAGGTGTCGGGTTGCGCTTGCAATCGGAGACTTCGGCTGACGGTCAGGCGTCGCGGGCCATCCCCAGCCACGAACAAGCCCATATAATACAGAGCATTAATGGAAATATCCCGGCCCGGAATACAGTTTGAGGGGCGAAATAACCGATACTGCGCCTTATCTTGCAGACGCGCAGGCCTGTTCAGCCTTCATTTAGGAAAACTGGCGCAATCCTCGCATGGCAGCCAGCATGGTAGTTTCGTCGATGTCTCAACGGTATGCCCGCCTCTCAGCATCCGCTGGCGCAACCCTTTTGCGGCCGGTTGCCGGGGTGTGCCTGTTAGGTGCGTTGAGTGCCTGTTCGATCATCCCGGGCGGCAAGTCGATCAGTGCCGGAACCAATGGACGGCAGGTTCCTGTCGTATTCGATGGTTTGCCCCAGGGGCTGTCCGGCAAGGCAAATTCCGCGCTGGCGACCGACGATGCGCCGCCGCGCAGCGTGCTGGAAGCCCGCCAGAGGGCCGGTTCGGCGGCAGACACGCTTGAGGAGCTGCTTGCGTCAGAAGGCTACCTCGCCGCAACCGTTGCGCCCGAAATGATTGAATCGGTCGACATGCGCCCACGCCTCGACGTGTCGGCCGGCGAGATGTTCCGCGTCACCACCGTCCAGATGACCGTGACGGGTGACCTTGACGACACCGTCCGGGCCGACCTGGAAACCGCCCTCAAGACAATCGCGCCCGGCGCTCCTGCCCGCACCTCCGACATCGAGGCGCTTGGCGACAACCTGATCTCGAAACTGAAGGCGGGCGGCTACGCCTTTGCGGAAAGTCCTGCAATCGACGTGCTCGCGTCCCGCCAGGACAAGACGGTCGAACTCACCTACGCACTTCAGCCCGGCGCGTTCGTGCGCCTTGGCGACATGGTCGGGGCGGACCCGGCCTTCCTGGACCAGAAGGCGATCAACGCGCTCCAGACATGGAAGCGCGGCGACACCTATTCGCCGGAGAAGATCGACCAGCTGCGGACCCGCCTGCGCAGTACCGGCCTCTACAACGCCATCGGCGTCGAGATATCCAGGACGCCGGATGCTGACGGCTTTTATCCGGTCACCCTGACCCTGGCTCAGGGCAAGCTGCGTTCGGTGGGGGCTGGCGTGACCGCGTCCACGACCGATGGCGTCGGCGCGGACGCCTTCTGGGAGCGCCGGAACGTGACGGGCGCAGGCGATACGATCCGTATCCAGAGCGAAGTGGCAACGATAGCCCGTAACCTGACAGCGAGATACACACGGCCGAATATCGGCCGCTTCGGACGCACATTCACGGCCGAAGCGGGCGTTCGTGACGAAGAGACGGACGCATACGACCTCCAGGGCGTAAAAGTCGGCGCGTCACTCTCGCAGCCGCTCAACAAGAACCTGACCGTGTCCGCTGGCGCCACGCTCGACGCGACCCGGATCGACGAACTCAGTCTTCGCTCCGGGATCGACGCACGTGACCAACTGACCTTGTCCTTCCCGCTCACCGCGATCTATTCAACGGTCAAGCAACCGCTCGATCCCCAAGCCGGAAACCGGGCATTCGTGGGCGTGGAACCTGGCGTGTCTGTCGGCGACAATACTGTCGGATACACACGCATACTCCTCACGGGGTCGACCTATCACAAGATCGCCGACGGGCCGTTTGTCGCCGCGGTGCGCGCCGAACTGGGCGCCTTCGTGGGCTCAAACTCTGTTCCGGCGGACCGGTTGTTCTTTGCTGGTGGCGGCGGCTCTGTACGGGGCTTCGAGTATCAGAGTCTTTCGCCGCGTGACCTGAATGGCGACCTTATCGGCGGCCGCAGCCTGTTCGATCTGTCAACGGAACTGCGCTGGCGCCGTTCGGCCAAACACGGCTATGTCCTGTTCGTCGACACCGGTGCAGCGGCCGACAGCGTTGACGAAACGTTCAGTGACCTGCGATCGTCGATTGGGGTCGGCTTTCGCTACTACCCGGGTTTCGGCCCCATACGCATTGACATTGCAACGCCCCTGGACCGGCGTGACGGCGAAGATCCGGTACACTTCTATATCTCCATCGGCCAGTCTTTCTGATGATCTGGCTGCGATCCTTCTGGTCGGTCATTCGTCGGCACCCCTTCCTCTCGGGGGCTGCGATTACCGTCGGCATCTTCATCATCGCTGCCATTGGTGCCAGGATGTGGATCAACAGCGATGGCGGTCGCGCGTATGCCCTGTCGCAAATCGACGGACGCACGGTCGGCAGCCTCGGCACGCTGTCAGCCAGAGGGCTGACCGGGGACCCGCTGACCGAGGTTCATCTCGCCCATTTGTCGATCGCGGATGATCAGGGCGTCTGGCTCGTCGCCAGCGATATCCGCCTGAAATGGACCCCCCGCGCGTTGGTGTCCCGCCACGTCGACCTGAACCTCCTGAGCGCCGGCGAACTCTCGATCGCGCGCCGACCGGTGACAGCGAGCTCTGATAGCGGCGCCGGTTCCGGCCAGTGGAGCGTCGAACTCGATGACCTTGCGATTGGCAAGCTGGACCTTGCCGAGGGTGTCGCCGGTCCGGCGGCCGCCTTCAGTGTTGCCGGCAGGTTCGCCAGCGTGACAGACGGCACCCTGGACGCCCAGCTCGACATCTCCCCGCTGGAAGGCATGGGTGATCGCTTCAAGCTGGACGCCAAGCGCAATGCAGCCGGGCAGTTCATGATGAATGCGCAGGGCACCGCTCCGGCCGGCGGAACGTTCGCGACGCTGCTGCGCCTGGAAGACGGACAGGACGCGACGCTGACTGCGTCAGCGGATGGCACATTGAAAGAGGGAGACGGCTACTTCCTGCTGCGGATCTCCGACGAGGACGCCGCCGCGGTGACGGCCAAGATCGTGGACGGTCGCCTGACGGCCAATGCCGACGTCAACGCGCTGACCCTGCCCCTGCCGGATACAATTCGGACCCTCGCCGGCGCCAACGCGCGGGTCATACTCGGCGCGGATATCAAGAAACACCTGGCCGACTTCGACCTCTCCGGAAAGTTTGCGTCAGGCGACCTGACCCTGGCCGGACAGGCGGATATTGACAAGAAGACCCTCAAGGGCCCGGCGGCGCTGAAGCTGGACTTTACCGGTCTTGATGCGGTCGCCGGCCTGGCGGCACGCCTCGTTCTCGACGGCAACTTGACGGTTGATGATGGTGTTCCATCATATGCCGGGCAAGCAGCACTGGTTGCCAACAAGGGCGCCGATCTGTTCTTCCGCCAGCTGGCGGGCCCGCTGGAAGCCACGCTGAGATCGGAACGCATCCCCTTCAAAGGGACCCTGATCGCCGATGGCCTGTTTGGCGACAACCAGACCCTGTCGAAGCTCACCGGTACCGCGCCCACAATTGTTGCCAGTGGCGCATATGACCGAATAACCGGCATGCTGACGTTCGCCCCGTCGGCAATCGCGCTTGCCGACGGCAGGATTGCCGTCTCCGGAAATCTTGCGACCCGCGCAGGCACACTCGATATCCGCGGCACGGCTGACCAGTCACTCCTGCTGCTGCCCGGCGGGTTGACCGGGCGGGCAGCCGGGCCTTTCCGTATCTCCGGTAAACTCAAGACGCCGCAAATCGAGACCAGTCTCAAGGGTACCGGCTTCGGTGGTTTGCCGGACATTGCGCAGCCGCTGATCGGTCCGGCCCCGAATGCAAAACTGTCCGTCCAGGTTGGCGACAATGCCGTGCAGATACAGACGGCAACCATCACGGGGGCAGGCCTGTCGCTGGATGGCGGCGGAACGTACAGCTTTGACGGCGACAGTGCGGTCGCATTCCGCTTCTCCCAGACTGAGCCGTTGCCAATCGGCGACAACACGTTCGACCTGCATGAAGGAACACTGGACCTGAAAGGGCCGATGGATGCCCTGGTTCTGACTGTGGCCAGCCAGAACGGCGCGGCACAGGTTGCCTCCCGCAATGTCGAACAACTGGTAACCCACGCAACACTCTCGCTGGCAGACGGCGAGGTTTCCGGACCGGTTTCGTTGAATGCCAGCGTGTCCGGCGAAACACTCGACGTGGCTGCGCGGTTCCTGCGAAACGACGACGGCGTGCGCGTCCAGGAGATGTCAGGAACCTACGGGCCGCTTGTCCTGTCCGGTAATGCCATCGTGCCGGTCGGTGGCGGCCTGAGCGTGGTCGCCGACATCGCTGGCGAAGGCCTGAAAACGGATACATTCAGCGTCGCGTCCGTGCAGGCCCATGCCACGGTGACGTCCGTGGACGGGTCACCCATGGCAATCGTGATTCACGTGGACGGCACGCGTGCGCAGGTCCGCACCGGCATTGCAGTCGACACTTTCTCAGCCGACATTTCGAACAATACGTCTGGATACGATTTCAAGGTCTCGCTTGCGAATGCCGACCCCGCACGGCCGTTCGATTTCGATTTCTCCGGGACAGCCGACCTCTCCGGCACCGCGCCGCATGGCACGTTCCAGCTGTCCGGCTCTGCGTTCGCTGAGCCGTTCGCAACCGCCCAGCCGGCCCGCTGGAGCCTCGGTGATGCGCCCGATCTCGACATGCGCCTCGCGGTGCTTGGCGGGCAGATCAGCGCCGACCTGTCCGGCACCGGCGCAGCCGCCCTTCTGGCACTGGATATCGAGAACGTGGATTTCGGCGCACTGTTCGCACTGGCGGGGGCTGGCAAGGTCGATGCCCGCCTGAACGGACGGGGCGAATTTCATCCCGTTGGGCTGTCGCCGTCCGGCACGTTCGCATTCAATGCGATCAGCCCGGTACCGGGACTCGAGACATCGCTGTCGCTGGATGTGACAGGGCGGCTCAACGCCAGCACGCTATCCGTGAACGCGCGGAGCAATTATGGCAAAGGGCTCGTGCTGAACGCCGACGCTGCGCTGCCGGTCAAGACATCAGCCGATGCGCTGGTCCAGATCGATCGCACGGCGCCTCTCACCGGTCGAGCCACGCTCAAGGGCGACCTCAGCGCGCTTCATTCCGCAGCGCTCGCCTACGGGCATGATATCGGCGGAGATGTTGATGCGCTGGCGACCATGTCGGGCTCCCTGTCGGATCCGGTCTACAAGGCGAAGGCGAATGTCGCGAACGGAGTCTATGAATTCGGCGCGTCTGGCCTTCGGCTGACCGGGGTGACCCTGGACGCCGCCTATGCCGACAACGTCCTCTCCATGACCGGTGCGGGCAACAGCAACGGCGACGGCAGCGTCAAGCTTGCCGGCTCGCTCGGCGCCGGCAAAGGCCGGATCGATGCCGATCTATCCCGGCTGCTCGCCTACCAGCGCAACGGGGACAGCGTACGACTATCGGGCAAGATCGCCTTTTCGGATAATGATGCCGGCCGGCTTGTGAGCGGCGACCTGACGATCGATGAAGCACGCTTCTCGCTCGACAACCTGCCCTCAGCCGGTCCGAAAGCGATCGACGTTCGCTGGAAGGACGGCGATGTATCGCAAGATACGCCGAGCCGCCTGCGCCAGAGCGTGAAGCTGGATCTCGGGGTCAGCGCCACACGCCGCGTGGTCGTCACCGGCCGCGGCCTGGACAGCGAGTGGGCGCTCGACCTCAGGGCGACGGGGGCCGTGTCGGCTGTCCAGCTCAACGGGCAGGCAACGCTCGTGCGCGGCAACCTGGACCTCGCTGGCCGCCCGTTCATATTCGACAGCGGCAAGGTCACGTTTGATGGCCCGCTCGATTCGGCACGAATCGCCGTCGACGCCGAACGCACCGCAAATGGGTTTGTCGCGCGGGTTCAGGTCACCGGAAAGCCCACTCGCCCCACTTTCGAGCTGTCGAGCACACCAGATCTTCCCCAGGATGAAATACTTTCCCGGCTTCTGTTTGGCCGCTCATCGATGGACCTGTCGCCGGTGGAAGCGGCCCAGCTGGCATCTTCGATCAACCGCCTCAGTGGCGGCGACAGTTTTGACCCGACCGCCCGCCTGCAGGCCGCACTCGGCCTCGACCGGCTATCGGTGGGCTCGAATGATGCAGGCAACGCAGAGGTTGGAGTGGGGCAGTACCTGGCCGACGATGTGTATCTGCAACTACAGTTGGACGCCGCTGGTGGCGGCAGTTCGGTGGAGGTGGAATGGGAGCCCGCGCCTCAGGTGTCCGTCACATCCGAGACGACATCGACCGGGGAGAACAAAGTCGCCATAAGATGGAAAAAAGACTACTGACTTGCATGTGGTGGATTTTTGGGCGATGAAACCAGAGGTGTCTGGATCGAGGCGAATTTCGCCTATGGATGGCAGCTTTGCCACGCTTTCTCTGACTAACCGATTTCATCCTTCATTTTTTTAGGTACTGGTCGTCTTGCTTAAACATCCAGAGCGAGAAACCATGAGGGCTGAAATTGAAGGTAATTGTAGTGCAAAACGAACAGAGACAGTCGAGTTCCCGCGCCCCGACCCGGGTCGATCAGATGGTTGGAAGCAAGATTCGCGCACTCCGGATCAGCCAGAACCGTACCTTGGCCGAGCTTGGCGCCGAACTCGGAATCAGCCATCAACAGTTGCAGAAGTACGAGACAGGCACCAACCGTCTCAGCGCCGGGATGCTGTCGCTGGTCGCCGAAGCCTTGCGGGTGCCGATTGCCGATCTTTTCGAGGATGATTCAGAAGACGATGCGTCGGTCAACGACCCGGCAGCGCGCATTCGCGCCGAATGTCACGACTGGATCAACCGGACGCGGTCGCTGGAAAAACTGGATTCGATGGCGCGCGTGCTAAAGGCCCTCGCCACCGGATAGGGCCTGGGCCTCAGCGATCGATTTCAATGCCGCGTGCCGGTCCGCAGCCCTGTTCGGGTGGATGAACTGTGCTTCGAACCAGAATGCATCCTCGGCCTCGAATATCTCCTGCAACCAGTTGAGCACCACCCGTCCGCGCGGCATGCGCCATACCCGCTCGGTATAGGTCAGCCAGAATTGGATCGGTGCAACTTCCGGCAATTCCAGGGGCACGAGGGACGGCGCAACCGTGCCGATATAGGATGGCAGCAGGGCGATGCCGCCACCGTTCTTGCAGACCTCGATCATCGCGCTGCCCGAATTGCTCACGAAGGCGAAGTTCACCATCTTCTTGAGCTCGGACATCTTCGGCGCCCACCGCTCGATCTGGTTCACATACCCCTGGTGCAGGATGCAGCGGTGCTTGAAATATTCGAAAATGCTGCGCGGTTCGCCATTCTCGGCCAGATAGTCAGCCGATGCGAAACTGATATAGTGAAGCGTGCCCAGCTTCCGAGAAATGACATCGTGCTGCTTGGGCTCCGAGAACCGGATCGAGATATCAGCCTCTCCGGTCCCGACATCCGGCGCCTCCTCGCTGACGATCATTTTCAGCTGTATGCGCGGGTTCGCCGCCTGGAATTGTGGCAGGCGAGGCGCAACCCAGTATGGCCCGAGGCCGTCGCCGGTCGCCAGCGTGATCGACCCTTCGACCGGTTGGTCCTTGTTGGACGCCTGCTGGTCGATCATCTTCGCCGCCTCGGCCATGGAATGGGCATGGCTGAGTGCAACTTTACCGGCATCAGTCAGTTCGACGCCGCGTGTCGACCGGACGAATAGCTGTGTGTTCAGCTTTTTTTCAAGGTCGTCGATCTTGCGTCCAATAGTCGGTGGGGATTCACCGAGCCGCACGGACGCCGCGCTCATGCTGCCGAGTTCCGCGACGATACGGAATACGCGCAGATTGTCCCAGTCCATGCGCTCTGACGTCATAACAAGGTTCCCGATAGCTGGCACCGCCCGTACACATAGGCTGCCAAGGCAAAGGCGTCATTACCTGAATGTCGCGCGAATGCCATGACTATACTGGAATTCAGGAGTTAAGCCGCTTGATTGAGGGTAATCAGGCCAGAATCCACGGCGACTGAGGCGCACGAAATCTTCAGGACCCAGTCCTGAATACTTCCCGGGCCACCCAGGAAGAACCTGTTGGCGCGCCGTACAATCGGCAGCGGGCGCGCGGGGCCCCTGCCGGTACGGGGCACGGCGCGCATGCACTGCGCCTCGCACCAGTGCCAGCGCTCTTCTGGCGTCTGGCAGCTATACCCGTCACACCTGACCGGCTTGTGCAGAACATAGAGGTGTGGACCATCGACGAACAGATGAGACACCGCCGTGTTGAAATAGGCAGGCCGACGCCCGCCAAACGTCGCCGGATCCCTCAGGAAGCGCACGATACGCATCTGGTCGACTGACAAGCCGGGTTGCACCATCTGAGGCTCCCGGACCGAACGGATTGGAATCTGGGGATAGAACACATTTACCTCCAAGGCTCTCACCTCTGCCCCACCCGAAGCGCTCAAACTATGACTGCACAAGCCGGTTCTCCAGTTACGAATCAGCCACATGACACAGACGTCACACAATGCGCCCGGCCACCGACCGCTTTCCCCCGACGCGCAGAGGCGCGGTCGGGGAAAAGCGCAGGCGCAATGCGCAGGGGTCACAAATTGCGTATGGGTCGGTGACGTGTTTCGGCACCACAGCCCGTTCAGCGCGCTTTGCTTAAAAGCGTCCCTCGCCTGAAGATGGCACTGTCAAAGACGAGCCTGCATTCCGCCGACAATTCAGCAGGAATGTTTCGGTGCTATGTTCCCAGCGCCAGAATGCCTGCCGCCATGAAACGTGCCATGCGTTTCTTCACGGCGGGGAAGTCTTCGGATCGACACACGCCACCCGACAAGCGATCGATCCGCCCCGTGCAGGCCAACGTATTCATCAACGCACCCGTGACGAAGTGATATCCCCAGAAGATGTCTTCGTCAGAATAATCAGGCAGTGCGCGTTTCAGGATGCTGACCAGCTTCAACACGACCGGGTCGAAGTGCTTGTCCATCAACTCCGCCCCCTCAGGCGTGTTGCTGACACGTGCACAGAAAGCGGCATAGTGCATCCAATGCTCGCCTCCCTCATAGTAAAGGTCGAGATCGGTATCCAGGAAAGCGTGAAGCGCCCCTTCAACAGTTGGATGATCTCCCGCAGCCTTTTCATACTCACTGAGAGCCTTCATGCGGCCTTCACTCGTCACACCGGCCCGCCGCGCGAACACGGCCTCGAAAAGGTGCTGCTTGTCCTCGAAATAATAGTGAACGAGGGTAGTATGGATACCCACCTGCTTTGCAACGTCTCGCAGCGTAACACCATGCAAGCCATTCCTGGAAAACAGGTATTCCGCTGCGTCCAGAATTTGCTCCATGCTTTCCGCACGTTGCTCTGCCTTGCTGCGACTTGGCCGCTTGGCTTTCGTATTCGACATCGTGTCGTCCTTTCTTTCAGGATAGATTGGGCGATTCACATCCGTCAACCACTGGCCCACATGCAGGCGACTACACATCGTCTTTGGGCAACTCTCTACCGGTTTCCTTCGATCTTTTCCGTCGTATTTGACGGCATTGCACGAGCCTGAACCCTATACACGGCACACCCGTAGCCGCCCAGACGTCTTTCCTTCCCGCCTCCCATACAATGCAAATCACGACCATTCAATTGACTTCACTCTCACATGAGTGAATATCTTTTCCGGAGGGAGGTTTCCAGTCGACGGTCAAGACGACCGCCACTTTGAACACGTTGCTTAGCGTAGGCTCTTCCGCCAGGCGCCGCCGGGCAGACAACGCGAAAACAACGAAACACCGAGCGGAAAAAGCAGGCGCCCACGAGTGGTCGGCCTGTTCCGTCCAGCATCCATCAAACAGATAAAATTCAGGGCTTTCGGGAGGGAAATGTGAAACCAGAGGCAACTCAACAGGCAGAATCTGTCCAGAATGAGCCGATCTCTACCAGCACGACGGTAAATACACCTTACACAAGCAAAAGGTACCGCATCTACGTCCTGCTCGTGCTCACGATCGTCTACGCTTTCAACTTCATAGACCGACAGCTACTGGTCATACTCCAGGAACCGATCAAGGCCGAACTTGATCTTTCGGACACGCAGCTCGGCCTGTTGACCGGATTTGCCTTCGCCCTTTTCTACGTGATTTGCGGTATTCCGATCGCGCGGTGGGCAGACCGGGGTGTGCGTCGAAACATCATTGCATGGGCCCTGACGGTATGGAGCGTCATGACCGCCATATCCGGACTTGCCACGAATTTCACCTACCTGCTGCTGGCGCGCGTTGGCGTCGGCGTGGGCGAAGCCGGCGGCAGTCCGCCAGCGCACTCGATGCTCTCTGACATATTCAAACCCAAGAACCGCGCTCTTGCCTTGTCCGTCTATTCAATCGGCATCTATATCGGCATCCTGTTCGGATTCGCACTGGGCAGCCGCATCGCCGAGGCCTTTGGCTGGCGCATGGCATTCTTCATTGTCGGTGCGCCAGGAATCCTTCTCGCCATCGTCATGAGACTGACTGTCCGCGAACCCGTACGTGGTTGGGCGGAAGGTGCCGAGAAAAAAGACCTATCCACACCGCCCATCACAGATGTGATCAAATTGCTATGGAGCCGTGTCTCGTTTCGACACATCGCCCTGGCTGCCAGTCTGCAGGCATTTCTGATCTATGGCATTGGCAACTGGTTCCCATCCTACTTTCTTCGAAATTTTGACCTGAGCCTTGGCACTGTTGGCGCATGGATGGCCCTGACAAGCGGGTTTGGAGGTGCTTTCGGCTCATTTTTTGGTGGCTGGATGGCCGACCGGTTCGGCGCGCGGGACATTCGCTGGTATCTCTGGATACCCGCGATACTGACATTCATGATCGTGCCCGTTCTGATCATTGCACTGACGTCTGGGTCGGCACAGACCGCCCTGCTTCTGACTGCGCCCTTCAACTTCCTGACCGCAGCCTATCTGGGATCGGTGATTGCCGTATCCCACAGCCTGGTCAATATTCGCATGAGAGCGCTTACTTCCGCTGTCCTCTTCTTCATCCTGAACCT
This sequence comes from Hyphomonas johnsonii MHS-2, assembly GCF_000685275.1. Lineage (GTDB taxonomy): Bacteria > Pseudomonadota > Alphaproteobacteria > Caulobacterales > Hyphomonadaceae > Hyphomonas > Hyphomonas johnsonii. Next base: position 438,911 of record NZ_ARYK01000001.1, on the reverse strand, counting down.
GATCGGACTGGGCCTTGGCCCGCTCATCGTCGGCGCGCTCAGCGACCAGTTCCTGAGCGCAGGATTCAAGACCCCGCTGGGAACCGCCATGCTGATTTGCGGAGTCATCGGGGCGCTCTGGGCTTGCCTCCACTACGTGCTCGCCGCGAGAACTATTCGCGAGGATATTGCGAGGCTGGAACGATGAAACCCGAAACGAAGCGAACAGGATATTACGGAACCGGGTTGATCGGGTCGGCCCTGCTAGCGGTCGCGGCTTGCCAGGCACCGGAGGCTGCCGGCCCGGACATCACCGGCTTGCCGCATCTCACAGTCAGTGACACGCCCACCAAAGCGCGGACGGAGGACGGACTTTACATTTCATGGCGAGAACACCTGATCGATGATCAGCAGACGAATGGTGGAACCGCCATCCGGGGCGGTGACGGTCTCGCAGTAGCGGATATTGACGGGGACGGGTATCTGGATGTCGTATCGGTGCATGAGGATTCCAACCATCTGCGCATCGCTTTTGGTACGCACGACCCCGACATTTGGGAAAACATCACCATCGCGGAAGGCGACGATGTTGCTGCGATTGAAGATGTCGCGATTGGCGACATAAACGGTGACGGATGGCTCGATCTCATGGCGGCCTGCGAGGAGGCTCACCTCCTTTACGTCCAGAACCCGGGCCAGCGTCCCCGCACCGCCCCCTGGCCACGGATCATCCCGGCCATTACGCAGAAGCGTGGCTCCTGGCTCCGCGTGTTCATGGCCGATATGGATCAGGATGGGCGCATGGATATCCTCGCTGCCAACAAGGGCACAGCTGACATCATCGATCCACTTCTACCCAGCGCAGCCCGCCCGACGTCGCTGTTCCGGCTCACGGGAGACCCGCTCCTGCAGTCGAGTTGGCAGGAACAGATACTATCGCAGGAAGTCGTGCCGAATACGGCGATGCCGGTCGACATTGACGATGACGGCGACATGGATGTCCTGGTCGCAGCGCGCCTGCGCTTTGAAATGGCGATCCTCGAAACAGTCGATACGAGGGCTGAACACGGCATCAGCGTAAACGCGCACCCCATCATCATCGCGCCCGGCATTGCCATCCCTGAAGGCTGGCACGGGGCCTCCAGCGCCTTCCAGTCGGTCTTTGCGGATCTGGACGGCGACGAACGCAAGGATCTTGTACTGGCCGTCCACGAAACCCCACAACCGATCGCGGGCAGCGCACTGATGGCAGGGCTGGGCTGGCTGAAACAACCTGAACGGCTCGACGAACCCTGGACCTTTTTCCGCATCGGCGACACGCTGCCGGACATCGTGGCCGGTATCGCGCTGGCAGACATCGATAGTGACGGCGACCTTGATGTGATCACGGGAGGTTATTCCGGACTCAACATTCTGCTCGGTGCCTATTCCGGTGCGTCGCGCGATGAAGATGATGCGCGCGTGACTGCGGCCTCTACCGTTGGCCGGATTGCATGGTTCGAGAACCCGGGAGATGCCCGCGCAACCTGGCGGCGCCATGACATATCGCGGCGCGTGCGCGGGATGTATGACGCCTTTATCCCTGTGGACATAGATGATGATGGCGATATCGACTGGGTCGCGACCCGTGGGAATAGCGGCGTTTATGATGGCGTTTTCTGGTTGGAACAGGTCCGCACCGCGGAACCGCAACCTGCCTTCACTGCCGGCCGGTCAAACGATAGCCGATCACTGCCGCTTCCGCCCGAAAACTGGATCGACACCTACGAAACGGAAATGACGTTCATCCCACCGAACAAGGCTGGCCAGGACTAGTCCGGCGGGACACCTATTCGTGCGGCCGGGCCCCGAGCCCGACATTCAGGAACCACGGCTCGCCGGCTGCCCTGCGCTGACGAACGAGCTCTTCATGCAGTTCGAACATACCCGGAAACGGATCGTGACGAACTTCCAATTCCTGCCCGATTTCCAGGTAGGCCTCGTCACTCCCATAGGCAGGCCATGCCGGCCCATGATCGCTTGTTGGTTGTCCGGTCGCAGCAAACGAGGTCCAGTAGTCCAGCAGTGCGTTCGAAATCGCCCGATCATTCTGGCCGTCTGGGTACGGCCAGTTGCCAGACAGGCGTTCGGCATCAAGCGCGCCGAACACGAAGGGCAGTTCGCTTGCATGGAAGGCGCATAAACCAGCCTCGCGCGCGTTCGGGTAACAATAGTCGAATACGTACATGAAGGCTGGCTGACCCGCCTCCCTCTCCTTCCGCACGATCCGCTCGGTTGCCCAACCATAAATCGCGTCGCGCAGCGTTGCGAGCATGGAGGCACCCACATCCTCCGCCGGGTAGAGCGCAAGAAAATCGTCAGCAAGCCCCCCATAGCGCGCGGCAATGGACGCTTCATAGTCATCCGGCATGCGCGGCAGGAACAGGCGTTGGGAACGTACTTCACCGCTATTGAGCCCCGCAAGTATGGGTACCCTGGAAAACATGCCGTGGTCGAACGAATCAATGATCTGCAATGGAAGTACTTTACCGTCGATCGTGCCCTGCGGCACGAAGCTCGCCTTGTCGGCAAGGTCCTGCGCGGTGGCGCCCCGCGCCGCATCGATGCTATCGAGACCAAGTGCGCTCAACACCGATGCGCCCCTTCCCTCTGCAGGCGGCAGCCCGTACGCCGGACTATCAAGCTCGGGGAAGTTCCGGCTGTTCGCGCTCTGGATGATCGCCTTCTGAAAAAGACCTGCAGCGTTCGGGCTGGCCAAAAGATAGGATACACTGAGTGCTCCGGCGGACTCGCCCATCACCGTGACATTGGCAGGGTCACCCCCGAAAGCTGATATATTTTCGCGCACCCATTCAAGAGCGGAAATCTGATCGAGAAGACCGTAATTCCCGGATATTCCGTCAGGCGATTCGGCGCTCAGGCTCGGGTGCGCCAACCAGCCAAGCACACCCAAACGGTAATTCAGGGAAACGAACACCACGCCTCGGCGTGCGAATTCGGACCCGTCATACATCGCCTGGGCGCTGCCGCCTACCCGAAGGGACCCGCCATGAATCCAGACGATGACCGGGGCTTTCACGCCTTCCGGCCCCGCCCAGATGTTGAGGGTCAGGCAGTCTTCCGACGTTTGCAGAGGCGGGTCGTAATAGAGGCTACGCGCCGGCACATCGGGCTGGATGCAACTTGGGCCAAACGCGGTGGCATCGCGCACGCCGCTCCAATCTGGCGGAGGAGACGGCGGTTTCCATCGCCCTTCCCCGGTCGGCGCGGCCGCATAGGGAATGCCCCTGAAAACATTGACGTCTCCCTCCCGCACGCCAACGAGCCTGCCCTGTTGTACTTCGACGGTCGGAAGAGGGGAACGGTCTGCAGACTGGGCGCATGCCATCAGACACCCAGAGAGCGCAGCAACCAGCACAGTCGTCAGGAATGATCGCGGTTGCGTCCTCATGGGCATCCTTCATCCTCTCAAGCCATGGTGGAGCATAGGTCGCGCAGGCTCATTTTATCAATCTTCCCGGTGCCCGCGAGTGGCATCGAGCCGATACGGATGACTTCATCTGGCATCCACCAATTCGGAATCCGCCCGTTTAAACCTTCCAGCAACGCTTCGTCGCTGAGGTGGCACCCTTCGCGCATTTCCACCATGAGCACAGGCCGCTCTCCCCATTTCGAATGAGCCCGCCCAACCACCGCTGCGAGGGCAACTTCAGGCATGCGGGACACCAGTGTCTCGATCTCCGCTGGATTGATCCATTCCCCACCGGACTTGATAAGATCCTTCGAGCGGCCAGTAATAAAGACTTGGCCGGCCTCACTCAGGACAGCGAGATCGCCCGTCCCGAACCAGCCGTCCTTTGTCGCATCGTCAGTCTGACCGAAATAGCGCGATACGACCGAGCTTCCACGAACCCAGAGATGACCTTCCTGTCCGCGCTGCGGCTCCAGCGGCTGGCCGGCATGATCGGTTACCATCAGGTCCAGGCCAACCGCGGGTCGCCCGGCGGTGTCAGGTGACCGATCGTCATTCGGAGATGCTGCCGTTCCGAGAGGGGACAACTCAGTCATGCCCCATGTCGTCTGAACGCAGATCCCTCGGTCTTCTATCCGTGTCATCAGGGCGGGATGCATCGGCGCGCCGCCGACCATGATCCGCTTCAGCGATGGCAGCCGCAAATCACTCGCGTCAAGATAGTCCATCAAGCCCGTCCAGATCGTCGGCACTCCCACCGCAATCGTCACGCCTTCATCGGCGATGAGATGCGCGAGGCTTTCACCATCGGAATGACGTCCAGGCAACACGAGTTTCGCCCCCGTGGCCGGCGCAGAGAACGGGAGGCCCCATGCGTTGGCATGAAACATCGGCACCACCGGAAGGACAACATCACGTGACGTGATGCCAGAAACATCCGCCTGAAGCTGGCGCAAAGTGTGGAGGTAATTTCCACGGTGCGTATAGGTCACGCCCTTGGGAGCACCGGTGGTGCCGGAGGTAAAGCAGAGACCGCACGGCGTTGTTTCCGGGAAGTCTCCCCAGAGGATGTCGTCGCAGTCGTTCGGGGTGATTTCTTCGAGGGCTTGCGCGCACGGTAGGCCAGCGACATCCAGCACGTCGTCTTCGGTCAGGTCGATGACCAGCACCGTTGTGACGCCGGGCGCCTGATCCGCAATCCTGGCAGCCAGGGACTGCAGGTCGCTGCTCACGATCAGGATCGACGCTTCAGACTGTCCGAGCATCCATGCCAGTTGCTCGCTCGTGAGGCGCGGGTTGAGCGTATGGCACACAGCCCCCAATCCCATCACCGCATACCAGCACTCCATGTGAGCCTGGCTGTTCCAGCACAGCGTGGCGATACGATTGCCCCTCTTGACGTCCAGATCACGGAGCACGGCAGTCACCCGCTTGGCCCGTTCGCGTAGCCCGGCATACCCGATGCGGGTTGTGCTGCCGTCTGGGCGCGCCGTCACAACTTCTGTCTTGGGGTGCCATTTTGCTGCATGGTCAAGAAACTTGTCGAGCGTGAGTGCGTAATCCTGGATTGCACCGTCGATCATTGGCATTTTGAATCCTTAGGCGGCAAGGGAGGAGAGAGGACGCCAACATTCCAGTTCCACGGAATGTCGCTAGCGCCGCGCCGACGGCACACCACTTCCTCATGCAAAGCAAAGCGATCTCTGGCGAGCATCGGCCAGGACTGCGGGCGTTCGGCGAAGACCATTCCGGTCGCCCGTTCTCCGTAGGACGGCCACTCCGCAGCGCCTTCAGCCACAGGACGGCCGTCGCGCGCAAAGCTGGCCCAATACGCCATCATTGCCCGCGACAGATCTCGCTCCTCATCCGTATCCGGTATTTCAGGCCAGGGCGCGACGGCCTCGGAAGCGGTTCCGAACACATAAGGGATTTCCGAAGCATGAAAGGCGTGCAGCCCGGCTCGATCGGCGGCCGGGTAGCCGTGATCAAACAGATAGAAGAATGACGGAAAGCCCTGCAAGGCCTGCGAGGCAGCAAGGCGCTCTGCCGTCCAACCATACATCGCATCACGGGTCGTTGCGAGCATGCTCGATTCCAGACTGTCGGACGGGTACAAGCTCAGGAACGTGTCCGCGAGTTCGCCATACCCGTTCCGGATCGCCATTTCATAGGCGTCCTGCTTCGGAATGGGAGGCAGGAGAAACCGCAATGACCGGATTTCGCCTTCGTTGAAGCCGGCCAGAACCGGCACAGGCGCCTGTTCACCCTTGTCGAAGGTCGCGACCATCTGGTCAGTCAGGTAAACATCATCGATCACGGCAAAGGGAAAAAAGCCCGCTTTACCAGAGAGCCTGACTAACTTGTCAGCGGGCATTGCCCGGAGTGCGTCAATGTCGTCAACACCCATCCGTTCCGCCAGATCAGACCCCACCGACTCCGCAGACGGCAATCCATTGGCCTCGTCCTTCAACGCGCCCATGGTCACCATGTACGCACTTTGCGCGATGGCTTTGTCGAACAGGCCCCGGGCTTTGGGGGATGTCATCAGCAGAACCACGCTGAGCGCGCCTGCTGACTCGCCTGCGACAGTCACATTTTCGGAATTTCCCCCGAAAGCACCAATGTTCCGCTCGACCCATTCGAGGGCAAGTATCTGATCCATCAGGCCGTAATTACCAGAAATCCCCTGCTCGGATTCAGCACTCAATCCGGGATGAGCGAGATATCCCAGGACACCCAGGCGATAGTTCAAAGTCACAACGACCAAGCCCTGCTCACGCGCAAGTCTCGCCCCGTCATACATGGGTTGACTGCCCGCGCCTGTCGTCAGGGATCCACCATGGATCCAGACGAAAACCGGTGCATCCCTGACGCCTTCCGGTGCCCAGACATTCAGGCTTAAACAGTCTTCCGAAACGGCGCCAAGCTCTGTGGCATAAATGCTTTGGGACCGCGATTCCGGCTGAGGGCACGCCGGCCCGAAAGCCATGGCCTCGCGCTGTTCCTGCCAATCCGGCACCGGTTCCGGCGGCATCCACCGTCGCTCCCCCACAGGGGCCAGCGCATAGGGAATTCCGCTATAAATGGCGACGCCGTCTTCGGTCTTCCCAAGGAGAGGGCCAGCGGGCGTGTCGGCAACAACACTTTCGACGGACGTTGCGTCCACACCCGCACAGCTGGTCACGAGGAGAGATGACACCGAGAGCAAAACCAGGGAAAACGCCGCACAAGTGCTTCTTGCCAGCTGGCCACAGGAGTATGATCTGTCCAGTCTCAGCATCAGTCTCTCCCTTCCGTAATCAGTATTCGTAGCTGACGCGAACGCCGATCGTCTGCGGACGCAAACGTGCATAGCGGCTGTCGAGGAAGCCTTCCGGATGGACGTAGGTGATCGAGCTGTCGTCAAACAGGTTCTCGACATACGCAACCACTTTCCAGTCGTCCTTCGAGACGCCGGCCTGCGCATTCACGACAGTGTATGCGTCAGTATAGTCGAAGGTCGCGGCCGGCACGCCCGGTTGACCCGGCACGTTCGGCAGCATGGCCGGGAAGTCGCCGACATAGGCGGCCGTTGCGGTCACGAAGGCGTCCTTGTCGCTGATCGTGAAATCGTAGCGAGCCGTGATGGCACCCTGAAAGTTGGGCATGGCGAGCTGCAGGCCCTCCTCTGCACCCGAAATCGCGGCTTCCTCATCGGTCAGGTCCGTGATCTCGGTGTCGCTGAGCGAGCCGTTCCCGAACAGGCTGAAGCCGTTGCCTGGATAGTAACCGATCTCGAATTCGAGGCCCTGACTGACGGCCTTGCCGATATTGGTCGCAAATTGCGCCTGGTCGGACAGGCGGTTGGCCTGAACCTGGATGTCTTCCCAGTTGATGTAGTAGGCGGCGAGGTTCGCGGTCAGTTTGCGGTCGAAGAAGGTCCCTTTCGTGCCGACTTCATAGCTGACGAGCGTGTCCGAATCGGCCCCGTTCGGGATGATAATGTCGTTGGGGTCCACCCCGCTGGCGAGGCCGGCTCGGGCGTTCGCTACCGGCGAGCGGAAGCCAGTCGCAATCGACGCATAGGTCGTCAGGTTGTCCATCGGCTTGTAGGAGACGCTCGCCTTGTAGGACAGGTTGTCCGCTTCAACCTTGAGCCCATCGGCCGCCGCGACCGGGGTGAGCGTGAGGGCGGTGTTGGTAAAGCCGAGGAGCGCAGCGGCCAGGTAGTTGGAGTTGTAGCCGCCAGCAAGCGTGTGCGACTGCACGGAGGTTTCGGTATAGCGCAGGCCACCGGTCGCCCACAACCTGTCGGAGAAGTGGTAGGTAAGCTCACCAAAAGCAGCCGATTCGATGGCGTCGAAATACCCCTTGAAGCGATAGTAATACTCGTCCGGCAGGCCAGTCAGGCCGCGCGAGTCGAGGAATTCCTGCGAGGAGCGGTAGTCATAGTCGATATCGCGGCGCTTGTTGAAGTAGAAACCGCCGACGATCCAATCCCAGTTTCCACCATCCGCGGAAGCCAGACGTACTTCCTGCACGAAGTTTTCGTCATGGCCGACCGCATCAAGCGCGAAGGGAATGCCTCCCCCGAACGTGCCCGCCAGGTCGACAATGAACTTGCCGTCGATCTTGGAATAGTTCGAGGAACTGGTCAGGGTCGCGAAGTCCAAGTCCCAGTTAGCTGTCAGGTTGTAGCTGGTCATGTCGGACTGGAAGAGGTCCGGACGGTCCGTAAAGCGAATGAACTCACCCCTGTCAGGGTTAGTGAGCCCCGAATCCGCGGGTTCGTTGTCCTCGCGGATAATGAGCAAACCGACGTCGAATTTGCTGCTCGGTTCCCACAACAGGTGCGCGCGGCCACCGACAGCCTTCAGTGAGTTGGCGCCGTTGATGCCGGTGCCAAGATTGTCCACCCAACCGTCCTCATCGCGGTAGAAGCCAACGACTCGCAACGCCAGTTGGTCCGATACGAGCGGCACGTTGACCATGCCGTTGTAACGCTGACGGAAGGCATCGCCATCCGTCAGGCCGAAATCGACCAGCGTCGACGCTTCGAACTTGTTCGGATTTGGCTTCTTGGTGAGGATGCGCATGGCACCGGACAGCGAGTTTGCGCCGAACAGCGTTCCCTGCGGCCCGCGCAACACTTCCACCCGCTCCACATCGAACAGGGTCGGGTCGAGAATGGTCGAGTTGCCGTTCGAGGAGATCGGAAGCTCGTTGATGTAGATCGCGGTAGCTGCCTGCAGGTTGGCACCGTAGCCATTGGTGGCGATGCCGCGGGTGGTGATTGTGTTGAAGTTGGCGGTCGGCTGGTTCAGCACGATGCCTGGCGTTTCGCGGGCGAGGCCGTCATAGCTGACGATGCCTTTTTCCGACATCGCTTCCTGCTGGAAGGCCGTGACGGCCAGCGGCACGTCCTGCAGGCTCTGCTCCCGCCGCGTCGCGGTCACGATGACCGTATCCTGACGCGCTTCATTATCGTGTGATTCTTGTGACACCTCGTCAGCAGACGAGGGCAATTGTGCAAAAGCGGGCGCTCCCAGAACAGCAAACGAAATCGCCGATACTGACGCCATTGACCGTAGAGTCATTTGATTCTCCTCCCAGAGTGAAAGCGGGCTTTTCCGCTTTTCGCAGATAGTTGGAGAACAAATCTCCGGCCCTGTCAATAATATTCACTCTGGTGTGAATGAATTTTGAGAAACTCGCCATTGCCCCCGTCTGATTGCACCGAACCAGCCTACGCTAGTCGCCCCACAGCGGGTCCTAATTTCCCGGAAATCGACCCACGCGCCTTGGCAATCGGGTGAAATGAACGCATCCTGTCATCTGAGCGAGACGGGTGTACGAACGCCTCCCCAACAGAATTTGTGATGCATGTGCTCGCACGGAGCAGTCACTGCAGGATCGCCGACAAGGATCGAAGGAAATCGACAATGGCAACGCTAAACGTCAACGGACAAACACTCACAGTCGATGTGGAAGACGACACGCCACTCCTTTGGGTCTTGAGAGAGCAACTCGGCTTGACCGGCGCCAAATACGGATGCGGCATCGCGCAATGTGGCAGCTGCACGGTTCATGTCGATGGCGCGCCGGTCCGTTCCTGCGTCTTCCCGGTGTCTGCGCTGTCGGGGACCGCAAAGATCACCACGATCGAGGGCCTTTCAAAGGCAGGTGACCATCCCGTTCAGAAAGCCTGGGCGGAGCTTGATGTCCCGCAGTGCGGATACTGCCAGCCAGGGATGATCATGGCCGTGGCAGCCATGCTGAAAACCAATCCGAATCCGACCGACGAGGATATCGACGCCGAAATCACCAATATCTGCCGATGCGGCACTTTTGTTCGCGTCCGCGAAGGCGTCCATCTCGCCAAGACGAAGAAAGCCTGAGGGGACGATCATGACAAACGTGCTCAATCATCTATCGCGTCGCACTTTCATCGTCGGAACAGGTGCCGCCGGCCTGACCATAGGCGTTCTGGCAGCGTGTTCGAAACCGGGCGACCCCGGCCAATCCGATCTCGAACCCAATCCTGAAGTGAATGCATGGGTTCATATCGGTCACGACGACATCGTAACCGTACGGATCGCACGGTCTGAAATGGGCCAGGGAACATTGACCGGACTCGCCCAACTCGTCGCCGAGGAACTCGAATGCGACTGGGACAAGGTCGTCACCGAATACCCGACACCGGGAGAAAACCTTGCCCGCGAGCGCGTGTGGGGCGACTTCTCGACAGGCGGAAGCCAGGGGCTTCGGGGGTCTCATCAATACGTCCGCGAAGGCGCTGCGGCGGCCCGCATCATGCTGGTCGAAGCGGCCGCCAATGAATGGGGTGTGCCAGTCAGCGAGTGCTCCGTATCCAAGGGTGTCATCTCGCACACTGGGTCTCGCAAGAAGACCACGTACGGAAAGGTCGCGAGCGCAGCAGCGCTCCTCGCGCCGCCCCTCGAAGTGCAATTGAAAGACCCCAAGGACTGGACCATCATCGGCCAACCCAAATTGCGTCTGGATACGGCCGACAAGCTGACCGGCGTACAGGTCTATGGGGCAGACCTCAAACTGGACGGCATGCTGAACGCCTCCATCAAGGCGTCCCCCAAGCTTGGCGGAAAGGTGAAGAGCTTTGACGCTGCCGCCGTCGAGTCCATGCCGGGCGTGAAGAAAGTGGTCCAGGTTGGCGACGACGCGGTGGCCGTTGTCGCCGATACATGGTGGCGCGCAAACAAGGCAGTGCAGGCCCTGCCGGTGGAATGGACCGGTGGGCTGGACTATTCCAGCGCCGCCTTCGAAGCCGAGCTGGATGACGGGCTGACCTCAGCCGACGCCTTCCTTGGCAACAAGGCTGGCGACACGGCAGCGGCGTTTGCTGATGCGGCACAGGTCATCGAAGCGACCTATCGCGTTCCGCACCAGAACCATGCGCCGATGGAAACCATGAACGCGACAGCCGTCTGGACGCCCGAGAAATGCGAAGTCTGGTGCCCGACGCAAAACGGCGAAGCGGCCCTCGCCGCTGCCGCGACAGCAGCTGACCTGCCGATCGAACAGTGTGACGTCTACAAGTTGCACCTGGGGGGCGGCTTCGGTCGCCGCGGCATGTCCGACTATGTTGTCCAGGCCGTCCAGATCGCGAAACAGATGCCCGGCACGCCGATCAAGCTGCTCTGGTCTCGCGAAGAAGACATGCAGCACGGCTTCCTTCACCCGACAACCAAGGCCCGGATGCGCGGGGCGCTCGACGCCGATGGTAACCTGACTGCGCTTCATGTGCGCATATCGGGTCAATCCATTTTGGCTGCCTTGATGCCCCAAGCCCTGCGGGACGGCGCCGACTACGCCACATTCCAGGGCCTTCTGCCGTCAGGGCTCGATCCGCGCGTTGAAGACCAGACACTCAAGTACACGTTCCCGAACCTGCTGGTCGATCATGCCATGCGAAACCCGCCCGTCCGGCCCGGATTTTGGCGTGGCGTCAACGCGAACCAGAATGCGGTCTACCTGGAATGCTTCATGGACGAACTTGCCCATGCGGCCGGGCGCGACCCGCTCGAGTTCCGCCTCGCACACCTGCAGGACAGTCCGAAATCCGCAACGGTCCTGAATGCCGTTGCCAAGGAATCCGGCTGGGGATCAAATGACGGGAAAGCTCGCGGACTGTGCAGCTTCTACTCCTTCGGCTCGTACACGGCCGCATGCGCGGAGGTCACGGTCGATGAAGACGGCTACCTCAAGATTGATCGCATCGTCGCGGCCACCGATCCGGGCAACGCCGTCAATCCGCAGCAAATTGAAGCGCAGGTGCAGGGGTCGTTCGTCTACGGCCTGTCAGCCATGCTGTACGGCGAAATCACATTCGAGGATGGAGAGGTCCAGGAACGGAATTTCGACCGGTTCAATTCCATGCGAATTGCGGACATGCCGAAGGTCAAGACACTTGTCATGCCGTCAGGCGGCTTCTGGGGCGGGGTCGGCGAACCAACGATCGCCGTGGCGGCCCCGGCCGTGCTGAACGCTATTTTCGCTGCGACCGGCAAGCGAATGCGACACCTGCCGCTGAAGGACCAGAGCCTGAGGGACGCCTGAACCTTGCGCTACGCTGGAGCCTTTCTGCTGGCCACCGCGCTCCTGACAACTGCGGCGTGCCAGCAAGCGACACGCCACGCCGCTGCGCAGCCCACCTCGCCAGCGCTGCCGGCCCTATCCGCATCCGCAGCGCTAGCATCTTCCTGTTCCGGTTGCCACGCGGCAACTCACGCCGCAGTTCCGGATCTCGGAGGCCTCGATTCCGCGACACTGAGCGCCCGCTTGGCCACCTACAAATACGATCCAGACGGTACGACCGTGATGCACCGTCTCGCGCGCGGCTATTCGGACGAGCAGATCGCCATGATCAGCGACTATCTGGCGACGGAGACAGCCAATGACTGAACGCGTGTCCGACACGAACCGGCGCCACGTCCTCGCTGGACTCGGCGCTCTCGCCGTTCCCTTTGTGGATTTCGGCACTCAGGCATTTGCACAGACCCGCGCAAGGATCGTCATCGTCGGTGGCGGCTTTGGTGGTGCGACTGCAGCGCGCAGCTTGCGCCGCCTGCTGCCCAATGCCGACATCACCCTTGTCGAGCCGAACCCGACCTACACTGCTTGCCCGTTCAGCAACCTCGTCGTCGGTGGCACGCGTGACATCAGCGCCCAGGCATTCACCTATGCGCCGCTCGTCCAGACGGGCATCACTATCATCCATGATCGCGCCATCGAGATCGATGCCAGCCGGAAAGAAATCACGCTTGGCGGCGGTGCGTCGCTCACATACGACCGGTTGATCCTGTCACCCGGCATAGACTTTCGCTGGGGGGCCATCGAAGGATACGACCAGTCCGCCGCGAAACGCGCGCCACACGCCTGGAAGGCCGGGGACCAGACCGTTCTGCTGCGTGACCAGCTTGCTGCGATGGAGGACGGCGGGCTCGTCGTCATGTCAGTACCCGCCCCGCCGTTCCGCTGCCCTCCCGGCCCCTACGAACGCGCCAGCCTGATTGCCAACTACCTGAAGACTCGCAAGCCGCGGTCAAAGCTGTTGATCCTGGACCATCAGGACAGGTTCTCGAAAATGCCGCTCTTCAAGGAAGCGTGGGCCGAAAACTATCCCGATCATCTCGAATGGCGCGGCGCATCGGACGATGGCCGGGTGTCACGCTTTGATGCCGCCAGCCTGACCCTCTCGACGGACTTCGACGATATTCGCGCAGACGTCGCCAATGTTATCCCGCCACAGAAAGCTGGCGAAATTGCAGATCGTGCCGGCGTCGCAGACGCTACAGGCTGGTGCCCGATCAACGCCACGAGCTTTGAATCCACGCTCCAGAACGACATCCATGTCATCGGCGACGCAACGATCGCTGCACCCATGCCGAAGTCGGCCTTCTCCGCCAACCTCCAGGCAAAGATTTGCGCCATCGCCGTGGCACGTCTTGTGTCCGACATGGCCCCCGAACCGACCATCCTCGCCAACACGTGCTATTCTTTCGTCACACCTGACCAGGCGGTATCGATTTCGGGCGTGTATTCGAACGCCCTTGGCCAGTTCAGCAGTATCGAAGGCGCAGGCGGCCTGACTCCGGTCGGCGCCATGTCAAACGTGCGTTCCGCGGAAGCGGCGCAAGCGGAGGCATGGTTCGCGGCGATCACAGGAGAGGCATTCGGCTGATGCGCTCGGCCTGTTGCAGCGCACTTCTCGCCTTGCTGCCGCTTGCGGGCTGTGGTGACACGCAAACACACCTCCTGCCACCGGGCAGCATTGTGAACGACACGATCCCCGAGCCATTGACCCGTATTGCTGGCGACGCAGGAGCAGGCGCAGACATTTTTGTGTCACGCGACGGCGGGCATTGCATCCTTTGCCATCAAGTGGACGGACTCGACGCCCCTTTCCAGGGCGATGTCGGACCGGCACTTACGGGCGTGGGTTCACGGCTGTCGCCCGGCCAGATCCGGCTGAGGATCGTCGACTACGAGGTCTTTCGTCCGGGTGTCCTGATGCCTTCCTACTATCGCACCCACGCCCTATATCAGGTGTCTGATACAAATGCGGGACAACCGATCCTGCCGGCGCAGTCTGTCGAAGACCTCGTCGCCTACCTGTCCACGCTGAAAGACTGAGATGCGCATGACGTCTGACCTTTCATTCCCTGAGCGACGCACCCTCATCCGGCTGGGTGCGGCCAGTATGATCGTCTCGGCAATTCCGTTGACTGCCCTGGCAGATCCCGCCGATCTCACAAGCGCGCAGCGGCGCCTGTTCGGCGATCGAGAGATCAAGCAGGGACGCGTAACCTTGAAGCTTCCCGCGATCGCAGAGAATGGCTATTCCGTGCCGTTATCGGTCGACGTTGATAGCCCCATGACGGAGAGCGACCATGTCAGGCAGATCGCCATCTTCTCGCCTCGCAACCCGATTGCCGAAATCGTCCGGTTCGAGCTCGGACCCCGCGCAGGACGCGCCTCCGTTTCAACGCGCATCCGGCTTGGCGGGACACAGACGGTTCAGGCCGTCGCCGAATTGAGCGATGGGTCTCTCTGGTCAGGTGCCGCGAAAACGGTTGTCACGCTCGCCGCCTGCGTCGTGCTTTAGGAGACCGCAATGGCCAGCATCCGACTCTCCGTTCCGGCGACCGCGAAGCGCGGTGACGTGATCGAGTTGAAAGCCCTGATCCAGCACCCGATGGAGAGTGGCTACCGGCGCGGTTCCCGCGGCGAAGCAATACCGCGAAACATCATCACGCGTTTCGAATGCCGCTATGATGGCGAGACTGTATTTGCGGCGGACTTCCATCCCGGCATCGCCGCGGATCCATTCCTCACATTCCACACGCGCGCGACAAGAAGCGGCCCGGTCCTGTTTCGCTGGACCGACCAGCATGGCGAGTCGTGGCAGGAAACCGCCATGCTGACAGTGACATGATCCGCCTGTCTGGATTGGGTCTGGCACTGGTCGCGGTCGCGGCGTGCACGCCTGCCGCGCCTCCGGAGACCCATCTGGACGCGCCGTTTGAGCGGCTGCAATCGGGGTATGACTTCCTGACCCCCGAAACACAGGCCCTCCAGGATGATACATTCAGCAATCCTGGTTACCTTTGGGTCGATCGCGGCGCCGAATTGTTCAACACCAGCGATGCGGACGCGCCCTCCTGCGCATCCTGCCACACGACCGGCCTCGCCGGTGTCGCTGCATCCTATCCGGCCATCGATTCAGACAGCGGGCAATTGCTCAATCTTGAGGGCCGCATCAACACGTGTCGTGAGCGGCATCAGCATCTGCCAGCTCTGGACTATGAAAGCGACGCGCTGCGCGCGCTGAGCGCGTATATTGCCAATCAGTCACACGGCCTGCCCCTGTCAGTCGACATCAGCGGCGCCGCTGCCACCCACTATGCCAATGGGCGCGATTACTTCTTCACACGACGCGGGCAACTCAACCTGTCCTGCCACCAGTGTCACGACCAGAACGCCGGAAAGCGCCTGCGCGGTGACACCATCAGCCAGGGGCACGGGAATGGATTCCCTGCCTACCGTCTGGAATGGCAAACGCTCGGATCGCTCCAGCGGCGGATATTTGACTGTGACACAGGCGTGCGCGCCGAACCTCTGCCGCTGGGAAGCCAGACCTATATCGATCTGGAACTCTACCTGAGTGCCAGGGCGAATGGTCTGGCCATGGAAAGCCCAGCGATCCGGCGCTGATAAGTGTCAGCGCAGTGACGACAACACGTCGAACGGACTAGCCGATGCACCACTGCTCGCCGTGGGCTTGGCCTGCGACACCCGGCCCGGCGCCTGCTTGAGGCTGAGGCCGATCCGTTTTCGCTGGACATCCACGTCGAGCACGAGAACCCGGACCACCTGCCCCGTGCTGACCACCGTATGAGGGTCCTTCACGAACGTGTCCGAGAGCTCTGAAATATGCACGAGCCCGTCCTGGTGCACACCAATGTCCACGAATGCACCGAATGCCGTGACGTTCGTGATGACGCCTTCAAGGCGCATACCCGGCTTCAGGTCAGTTACCTTTTCGACGCCATCCTTGAACGTTGCCGTCTTGAATTCCGGGCGCGGGTCGCGTCCCGGCTTTTCAAGTTCGACAAGGATGTCCTTGACGGTTGGCACACCAAATATGGCGTCGGCGAAATCCTCCGGTCTCAGCTTGGCCAGGAAGGCCTTGTCCCCGATCAGCGCATCGAGTTTCCGGCCCGTCTTTTTCGAGATACGCTCGACTACAGGATAGGCTTCAGGGTGCACGGACGAACCATCTAGCGGGTTCTTGCCTTTCGTGATCCGCAGGAAACCCGCTGCCTGTTCGAATGCCTTCGGCCCAAGGCGCGGAACCTTCTTGAGTTCGCTGCGCGATTTGAACGGCCCATTCTTGTCACGATAGGCAACGATGTTCGCTGCAATCGTTGCGTTCAGCCCCGCAACGCGCGCAAGCAGCGATGCCGAGGCCGTGTTGACGTCAACGCCCACCGTGTTCACGCAATTCTCCACGACCCCATCAAGTGAGCGTGCCAGGGCCGCCTGATCGACATCATGCTGGTACTGGCCAACGCCAATTGCTTTGGGTTCGATTTTCACCAATTCGGCAAGCGGATCCTGAAGCCTGCGTGCGATGGACACTGCGCCGCGAATGCTGACGTCGAGGTCCGGGAACTCCTTCGCGGCAAGCTCGGATGCAGAATAGACAGACGCGCCCGCTTCTGAGACCATCAGGCGGGTGAGGTTGAGGTCCGGCAGTTTTGCGGAGAGGTCGGCAACCAGCTTTTCCGTCTCGCGTCCCGCTGTGCCATTGCCCACGCTGACCAGTTCCACCTTGTGCTTCTTGCAGATGCTCGCCAGCGTCGCCAGCGAGCCCGCCCAATCCTTGCGCGGCTCGTGAGGGTAGATGGTCGCCGTATCGAGCAGCTTGCCCGTCGCATCGACGACCGCAATCTTGCAGCCGGTGCGAATGCCCGGATCGATTCCCATGACCACCTTTGGGCCTGCCGGTGCAGCCATGAGCAGGTCATGCATGTTCTTTGAAAAGATGCGGATCGCTTCGCCGTCGGCAAATTCCTTCAGGCGGGTGATCGATTCCCGCGAACTGGCAGGCTCCAGCTTGCTCTTCCATGCGGCCTGGGCCGTTTCCGCCAGCCAGTCATCTCCGGGACGGCCTTTCTTGGCGATGCCAAATTCTGTGCAGATTTCCCGTACAGCCGGATGGTCACGCGGATCGGCGTGCGGCACGGCCAGCTTGACGCGCAAGACGCCTTCCTTCTGCCCGCGCAGCAGCGCCAGCGCCCTGTGCGACGGCATGGCATTGATGGCTTCATCAAACTCGAAATAATCGGCAAATTTGGCGCCGGCCTCTTCCTTGCCCTTCACGAGCGAGGAACCCAGCTTTCCGCTGGTCCACACGGTTTCGCGAATCTTTCGAACGAGTCGCGGCGTTTCCGCCATCTTCTCGACGATGATCTCTCGTGCGCCTTCCAGGGCGCCATCCTGGTCGGAAACGCCCTTTTCCGGAGAAACAAAGCTCTTGGCTTCGGAGGCAGGCAAGAGTGCGGGATTGGCCAGCAACCGTTCAGCGAGCGGTTCCAGCCCCGCTTCCTTTGCAATCGTCGCCTTGGTGCGCCGCTTGACCTTGAACGGCGCATAAAGGTCTTCCAACTCGACCTTGGTCCGGGTCGCCATGATCTCTCGCTCGAGCGCGGGTGTCAGTTTGCCCTGCTCCCGAATGGCACTCAAGACTGTGTCGCGGCGACTGGCCAACTCGGTCAGGTATTCCAGGCGCTGGGTCAGCGCCCGCAACTGCGTGTCGTCCAGGCCACCCGTGCGCTCCTTGCGATAACGCGCAATGAATGGAACCGTCGCCCCCTCATCCAGCAGGGCCATGACAGCTGATACCTGCCGCTCGGCAACGCCCAATTCCTGGGCAATCTGTCGTGCAATCGCGCTGTCTGTAGGTGAAACAGTGGAACGAGAGGTACCTGTCATGAAATTCGGCTTTCTGAATGCAAGCGGGTCGGCCCGCTCGATGATGAATTTCCGTATCAATTCACCCCAAATCCTTCACACCTCGTTTACGCTTGAAGCATGTGAGAGGATACGCTGGCATTTAATGCACACAGAATGCACCGTGGGATGGTCAGAAGGCCCGAACTCCCTCCTCTAACTGCAGAGACCAACCGGCTGGGACCTGCAAAAAACACACGCCATTACAAAACACTGGGCACCATTTCAAAGCCACAGGACAGCGGAGCAATCGAGGAACGTTCCCCCGTTGGGTGTACGTCGCACGGCAGTGATAGCGGCAGCACAAAGACCGGTACCGGGAAACAACCGACCATCGCCTTCCAGCAGCATCGTCCTCCTTGGCAAGGCCCTCCCAATTTCCATCCAGCGGCGCGCTGGATCCTGAAGTCAAAAAAATCGGGCTCTGGCGTGACTATTCCGGCACGCCGATCTATTCACGGCTTACCGACTGAGGAAACATCAGGAGCCGTGAGGAAGGCATGTACAAGCGACCCATTCGCATCACGCGCCTCGTCGCAGATATTCGGCACCTGGCACCATGACCGGGTCCCGGTCGTCCCTGCATGAATGGGTTCTCGGTGGTGTCCGGACACTCTACCCGGGCTATTTTGCGCTCGTCATGGCCACGGGGATCGTCTCGAATGCGTTGTTTGCAGGGGGGCATCACCAGGTTTCAGATGCCCTTCTTGGCGTCAACCTCATCGCCTACTCAATACTCTGGATACTGACTTTCGAGCGCCTTGCATTGTTTCGTCAGGCGACTTGGTCCGACCTTGTCGATCCACGGGTGGTATTCGGGTTCTTCACCATGGTCGCGGGTTCTGACGTGCTCGGCGTCGGCCTCCACCTGCGCGGGTTTTCCGGGGCGGCAGTCGCGCTGTGGCTGCTCGCGCTCGCGCTCTGGTTTGTGTTGATCTATCTCGCCTTTGGAGTCCTGACTTTCCTCAACACGGCGCACGGCGCGAATGTCGTGCATGGTGGATGGCTGATCGCGATTGTTGGCACGGAATCGCTGGCCATTCTCGGCGCCCTGGTCGCCCCAGGCCTGGGCGACTGGCAACAGAGCGTAATGGTCTTCACGCACATGCTCTGGGGTGTCGGGCTGGGGCTTTACGGCATATTCATCACATTGTTTGCCTATCGCATCTTCTTTTTTGACGTCGAACCACAGGATATCACACCCCTGATCTGGGTCGTTATGGGCGCCGCTGCAATCTCGACCAATGCCGGCTCAGTTCTCATCCTGACCGATACTGGAATTGCCTTCCTCGAATCGATGCGGCCCTTCATTGATGGTGTCACCTTGATCATGTGGGCATGGGCGACCTGGTGGATTCCCTTGCTGGTGCTATTCGGTATCTGGAAGCATGTCGTCCGCCGCGTACCCCTGACTTATACGCCGATGCTGTGGAGCATGGTCTTCCCACTCGGCATGTACGCGCTCGCCAGCCAGCGCCTCGCACTCGCAGCAGACTTCCCTCCGCTGCGATCGATCTCGGCGACGATGGTCTGGATCGCGCTCGGCGCATGGACGCTGACCGCTGCTGGCTTGGTCTTCACGACCTGGACCAGCCTGCGCACCAGAACTTAGTGACAAAGGAAGCTCAGTACGGCTGCTGTGAATTGCCGGTCCCGCCTTGCGGGCCGTAGCCTTGCTGGCTCGTGCTGATCGGTTGGCCCGCAGATTTCCATGCCTCGATACCACCACGATACCACAAGACATTCGAGTATCCCGCATTGATGGCTCTCAAAGCGGCATTGTATGACATCCAGCACTGGCTCGACAGGCAATAGAACACAAGTGGTGTATCTTTGCGGCCTTGTGTTCCCTGCTGCAATATCTGCGAAACCTGCTGCTGGGTCTGGTCGCGGAAACTGCCGGGTTGTGACATCCAGACGGCAGGCATCGCATTCGGCAGCGTCTCCGGACCGCCAAGCACGTCAAACAGGAAAAAGGGGACCTGGCGATCCTGAACGAGTGAAATCATCCCCTTGGTCGTTATGACCTGACCACCGGGAATGCTCGACGGCGTCGGCCCGTGCATCGGGCCAGAATGCAACGCGTTCATTGCCTGCACGCCAAAATCCTGTCGTTCCATTTGCCCGAGCTGATCGAGATCAACGCCATTTTGCATGCCGCCCTGCGGCTGGGTTGGTGCAGGATATGCCCCGCCAGGATAAGCGGGAGATTGTGGATAGGCTGGCTGGGCAGGATAGGCCGGCTGGTTCACGTTCGGTTGGGAATAAGGGGTCTGAGCCGGGAAATTCTGCTGTGGATAGGTCTGGTTGGCACCACCCGGTTGCGCACCGCTGGCACCGTTGCGCATGAGCTCCGGCGCCTGTCGATGGGTGACTTCCACCCCGGACCCGTCTTCTCCCGGCACAAAGTTCCATTCTTCTACAACCGTCTGATCCGGGTCTTCCACACCAGGCCCGGAGCAACCGCCGAGCATTGCCACAGCCATCAGGACGGCACCCGCGAATGGGATACAGACGCTACTCACTGACGCCGCCCCCCTTGTCCTCGTCTCTTTTCGTCTTCTACCCGCAAATTCGGCTGCCACGGCAAAACTACACATTTGAAAATCCCCAAGACCAGAAAACGCAGACGCTCAAAAACGCATCCCTATAATCAAAGAGCGGCAACGGACCGGAAAACGGGTCAAACTTTCTTCATTTTTTATCGGGTGAAATTATCCTTCAGGGGCAAACCGGGCAAAAACCTCTTCACAGCAGCGTAAGAAGGGCGCGGCTGGATGTGGGTGGCGGCCAGAGGAAAGCGGAATCCTGGGAGTAGATACGTTCGTGGTGCGTTGGCGACATACTCGCCTGAACAACGCTGATCGACGAAATCCATTTCGATCTTGCAGAATCGCCTCCCTGCTGCCGAGGCGCACCTCAGGCCTCGTCACCATCTGGCCGCCAGCACGCCGTCGCGCTATGGTCCCCTTCGGTCAGCCACCTCAATGCGGAACATATGCCTGAGCCAGAACACGAACTCTGCCCGGTCGTTGTCATCATGGGCGTCGCCGGCAGCGGCAAGACCACGCTTGCCCGTGCACTTGCCGCGCATCTCGGGTGGACCTTCATTGAAGGCGACGACTTCCACAGCGCGGCCAACTCAGCGAAGATGGCCGCCGGCCAACCGCTCGACAATTCCGACCGCAGGGATTGGATTTCGGCCCTCACCAAATTCATCCGCACTCGCCGCGAGCCTTGCATCGTTTCCTGCTCCGCCCTGAACGCTGTGGTACGCGGCTGGATTGCAGATGGCCTCGGCCATGCCCCGGCCTACATTCTTCTCGACGGACCGGCCGCCCTGCTGCAGGAACGCCTCACCGCGCGACGAGGTCACTTCTTCGACCCTGCCCTGCTGGGCAGCCAGTCGGCCACCCTCGAGCCGCCGGACGAAGCGCACCGCATCGACATTTCCCTGCCCACCCAGGAACAGCTTCGGCTCGCAATCGCGGCCCTCGCCGCGGTATCCTAGACGAAAAGTGACAATAGCAGTGTGGCCGCGAGTCCGACGAGCCCCACCAAGGTTGACGTCACCGTCCAGCTGCGCAGTGTCTGCCCTTCTGACAATCCAAGATACCGGCTGACCAGCCAGAAGCCACTGTCATTGACGTGGCTGAGCACAGTTGCCCCCGACGCAATTGCCAAAACCATCAGCGCCGTTCCGCCCGGGCTGAGCCCGGCCAACTCAGCCACAGGCGCCGCTATCCCAGCCGCCGTCAGCATCGCGACAGTCGCCGAGCCCTGCGCAACCCGGATGATCGCCGCGACAGCAAAGCCGAACAACAAGGGCGACATGCCCGTCGCCGTCAGAGTCGCCGCCAGCGCCGCGCCTGCTTCGGAATCCACAAGGATCTGTTTGAAAGCGCCACCTGCCCCCGTGATCAGCACGACCACGCCAGCAGGCTCCAACGCCTTGACCATCGCCCCTGTCAGAGTTTTTGACGGCACGCTGTGGATTTTCCCGAATACGAACCATGCCAGGCAACACGCAATCATGAGCGCTATGAAAGGATGCCCGGCAAACATGACGAAGCGCGTAACGACCTCCGGCAATTCCAGCATGCCTGCCTTACCCAGCGTGTTCACGAGCGTCCCAGCAACGATCAGCACGAGCGGCACCAGGACAATGCCCAGTGAAGTCAGGAATCCCACCTCCGCATCGACCGTCTGAGTTTCCTGCCCTGCAGGCACCCCGCCCTGAAACGCCGGTTGCCGCTCCAGCCAGCCCGCAAACAGCGGCCCTGCCACCAACATCGCTGGCAGACCCGTGAGCGCCCCGAACGCAATCACGAGTCCCAGGTCCGCGCCTAAAATATCCGCCACCGCAATTGGCCCCGGCGTAGGCGGGATGAAAGCGTGTGACACAGCAAGGCCCGCGAGCAGCGGAATCGCAAACGCCACGATCGGCCGACCGGTCCGGCGCGTCAGCCCATAGATCACCGGCGCGAGGATGATCAGCGCCACATCCAGGAATACCGGAATGGCGACCACGAAGCCGATAAATCCCAGTGCCAGCGGCGCGCGCCGTTCGCCGAAAGCGTTCAGCATACCCGTGGACAGCGCGCGCACCCCGCCTGAGACGTCGAGCAACGCGCCCAGCATCGCACCCAGCCCCACCACGACGGCGACAAAACCCAGCGTGCCACCCATGCCAGACTGTATCGATTGGATGATCGCCGCCGGTTGCATACCGTAAACGATGCCGAAGCCTGCACTGACGAGAAGCAAGGCAAGGAATGCCGGAATGCGTGCACGCAGGATCAGCCCCAACAGCGCCGCTATGCTCGCGGCGACGACTACCAGCGCGTAAGCTGACTCCCCCACCGCCGTCAGTCCCGAAAGCCGAGACCGGTTGCCTTCAGCCGCACGCGCGCGAGGAACGCCGCCGATGTCAGGTAGAGCGTGTGACCGTCATCGCCGAACGTACAATTTGCCACCGGCGTGCCAGTCACGATCCGCGCGACCGGCGTGCCATCCGGCAGGAACACATGCACGCCGCCAGGCCCGGCGACGTAGACGCGCCCGTCAACGTCAACTGCCATGCCGTCCGGCAAACCCTTGTAGCCCTGCTGCACCATTGGCGTCAGGTCCACAAAGACGCGCCGATCCGTGGCCAGTCCATCCACTCCCAAAGTGTAGGCGTAAACCCGCGCAGCCTCGGGGTCCGACACTGACACATAAAGCGTGCTGCCATCCGGCGAGAGCACCACGCCGTTCGGCCGGGTCAGGCTGTCATCGATCACGCTGATCGTGCCGCCGCCTTCATCCGGTCGCCAGAGATACACGCCATTGAACGTCTGTTCCTTGAACGGCGACGTATCCATGTCCCTGAGGCCGTAGGGGGGATCGGTAAAATAGATGGCACCATCTCCTGCCAGCACGAGGTCATTGGGGCTGGAGAACCGCTTGCCGGCGAAATGTGTTGCCAGGAGAGTCTTCTCTTTTGTCTCAAGATCGAGCCGCGCGATTGCCCGGTTACCATGGTCGGCCAACAGGATCGTGCCCGGCGCGTCGCCGCGGATCAGGCCATTCGCGCCGGGCTCCCGGAACACGCCGTCCGTGTCCTCCCCGACATAGCCCGAAGGTTGAAGGAAGGTTTCCAGGCCGGCCTCCGCGCTCCACTTGTGGATCGCATTTCCAGGGACGTCCGAAAACAGAAGATATGCGCCATCCCGGATCCAGACCGGCCCCTCGGACCAGCCAAATGCGCCCTCCGTCAGCTGTTCGACCTTCGCCCCCTCGTCGACCACCTCCGCTGCAAGCGCTGTATCGAGAACCACAATCCCGGCGCCCTCCGGCTGTGCATACACAAGGCTCGCAGGTGGCAGCGTCGGTTCCCACGCTTGCCTCTCGGATTCACAACCCGCCATAACCATCAGTCCGGCAATCACCATCACCGTGGACAGGTGCCTTTTATACTGCATTCATTCCTCCAAAATCGAAACCGGCGTCGCCAACGCCGCCGCCGGACCGCCTGCCATCACCGGTGCTGTGATCTGAAAGCTGCCCGAAAGGCGAATGTCGGCTGACCCCGCCCCGATGCCAAAATCGATCCGCCCCGCATCCACTTCGAATTTGTCGGAAGGCGCAAAATAGGCGAATTGCTCCGGCCGCAGCGTGAACGCCACACGCTTCGTCTTCCCTGCGTCAATCGGCACCCGTGCAAACCCGCGCAGCTCCTGTTGCGGCCTTGCGACCTGCGCGACGGGGTCGCGCACATAAAGTTGCACCACCTCATCGGAATCCGTACGCGAGGTGTTTGTTACATCTGCACTGATTGTCAGCGTGTCGCCGGGAGCCAGCGTGTCACCCGACAGCTGAAGATTGCCATACTCGAACGTCGCATAGCTGAGCCCGTGGCCGAAGGCATAGGCAGGCGTGATCGGGGTATCCATGTAGCGCGCACTGTCTTTCGACAGGTCCTCGTCAGCAGGCCGCCCCGTCGGATAATGCCCGATGAAGGAAGGTGACTGCCCGGTCCGGCGCGGGAAGGATGCGGGCAGACGCCCAGCCGGCGACACATCGCCGAACAACACGTCCGCGACGGCCGGCCCTGCTTCGACTCCGGGGAACCAGGCAACAAGGATCGCAGCGCCTTCATGGTCCAGTGGACCAAGGTCCAACGGACGCCCGGTCATCAACACCGTTGCGACGGGCTTGCCCGTTGCCAGGATGGCTTCAGCAAGCACTCGTTGTGATGCCGGAAGACCAATATCCGAGCGCGAGCGCGCCTCGCCCGAAAAATTGTAATCCTCGCCCGTCACAAGGATGACGACATCTGCTGCTTCAGCCGCAGCAACGGCCCGTCCGATCGCCGCCGGATCGGCTGGATCGCGCGCACCCGCACCGGGCTCATAAACGACATGCGCCTCGCCCAGCCGCGTCCGCAGGGCGTCCACCAGCGTGATCACGTCCTCTTCGCGCCCTTGCGCCTTCCATGAGCCAATCATGGAGCGCGCATCATCGGCAAGCGCACCAATGACAGCCACCTTGCCCGGCGCGGCCTTGAGCGGCAGCAGCCTCTCATCATTGCGCAGCAGCACCAGCGAACGTTCCGCAACATGCCGCGCCGCCGCCCGATGGTCCGGTGTCAGCATCACCGCCGCCTCCCGGTCCGGATCGTTATAGGCATACGGATTATCGAACAGGCCGAGGCGTTCCTTGGCCATGAGCACACGCCGGGCTGAAGCATCCAGCGCCGCCTGCAGCGTGGGCGAGGCCTTCACGGCGGCCAGCATGTCGCCAGCATAGATACCGCTTGTCATCTCCATGTCCACACTGGCCGAAAGTGCTAATGCACCCGCTTGCGCGCGCGTTTCCGCAACGCCGTGGTTCATCAGCTCCGGCACGGCGTTCCAGTCGCTGACCACCAGTCCCTCATACGCCCACTCGTCCCTGAGCAGGTCGTTGAGGAGCGCCTTGTTCGCCGTGGTCGGCACCCCGCCAATATCGTTGAATGCCACCATGAAGCTCGCGGCACCTTCCTCTGCTGCAGCACGGAAAGGCGGAAGGTAGACATCCATCAGCGTGCGCCTGGAAATATCGGCGCTGTCATAGTCGCGCCCGCCTGCACCTGCGCCATAGGCGCCGAAATGCTTGGCGGTGGCGATGATTGTGTCCGCCCGCGTCAGGTCCCCGTCCTGGTATCCATGCACCTGCGCCCGCGCCATTGCCGACCCGAAGAAGGGTTCCTCTCCAGCACCTTCCACGATGCGCCCCCAGCGTGCATCGCGCGCAATGTCCACCATCGGGGCAAAGGTCCAGTGCAATCCTGCGCCAGATGCCTCCACCGCCGCTACCCGCGCGGCGAGGTCCGCATCCACGGTATCGAATGTCGCCGCGATGCCAAGCGGCACCGGAAAGATGGTGCGGTAGCCATGCACGACATCCATCGCGAACAGCAGCGGAATGCCATGCCGACTTTCCTCCACTGCAACACGCTGAAGCCCACCGAGGAACTCTGCTCCGGCGACATGCAGGTAGGAGCCAACCCCGCCCGCCCGGACCCGGTCGTATTCGGCATCCGTGATCCGCGAATTGAGCGCAATTTGTCGCCCGCCCGCCATCTGATTTAGCTGCCCGAGCTTCTCCTCGACCGCCATCCGCTCGAGGATAAACTCCACACGCTCTGCCCCGCGAAGGCCGTTCGCTGTCGCCTGACCAGCCGTGGTTCTTCCCTCGTCGGCCAGTTCCGTATTCAGGGGCGCCGCCGCCCCCGTCAGTCCGCACCCTGATGCAGCGATCAGCAGAATCACGACGGCTGCTTTTCCCAAGCATGACCTCCAAAGCATCTTCCTGAACGGTGCTCTGTGGGGATCTTCCATCCCATCCTCCGCGGATTTTGTTATTTTTGTTAGCGCTAGCAAAGCTGGCATCAGATGCAGCATGTGTCAAACAATTGGTGGGATCGGCAGCGGCGGCCCAACCCGAGCGAGTTCCTTCGCTCGCCAGTGACATGCCCGCCTGCATCCGCCTGACAGCACGAATGGCGGGAACTTCGTGCCAATTGCGTTCTATCCAATGGGCCCGTTCGCGGCTGTCAGAAGAGGAAATCAACATGACGAAATCAGTATTCAAGCGCCGCCTTTTGCTTTCTGCCATCGCGACCGGTGCCTTTGGTATCGTGCCAATCGGGCCGGCTGTCGCGGATGGCCCAGCTCCAGCTGACGTGTCCACGGAACCCGAACAGGTCTCCCTGCCGGAAGGATTTCCTGAAACGATCAACTTCCCCGTGGGCACCCGCATTGTCAGCGCATCGGGTGGCCAGCCCCCTGAATATGCCAGCCGGAACTACCAGGTGGACGGGCAGGTCAATGACACCGTCGAGTCGACTGTCGCCTTCTTCACCGAGATGATCGAAAAGAACGGCTACGAAATCCTTGAGATCGAAAAAGGGAATGCAACGCTAATCCGCTTCGACACGATCGGGCTGGACGATGCCAGCATCATGGTCATGGATATGTTTGGTGACGGCACCGCCACATTCTCGATGTCCCTGATCATGGACCCGGAACCGGAATAGACACCCCGAACTTGTGATTGCATTGGCGATGCTTCTTGCCTACCCGTAGAATGGGTCCTGGCTTTGTCAGGGCCCGTTCCATGGGGACCCGCATTGACGATCATGCCAGCCAATCACGCTCCAAAAGAGCCGACCAGCCATTCTCTGAGCCTCTCGGAAGAGCTCCTGGCCGAGACGTATGACGTTCTTCGGCGTATTGCCTCCCGCCAGCTCGGACGCCAGCGCCCCAGCGCAACGCTGAATACAACAATGATTGTCCACGAGGCATGGCTCAAGCTGTCAACTGACAGCGGCCGGCGATTTGCTGACCGGAATCACTATCTGGCAACCGCTTCGCGCGCCATGCGCCAGGTACTCGTCGACCATGCCCGGCGCAAGCTTGCAGAGAAGCGCGGCGCCGGTGCCGAGCACGTCAATATTGACGACTATCAGATACCTGGCAGTACGGCGGAAACCCAGATCCTGGACGTCGACGCCGCGCTGGCTGCGCTCGCCAGGAAAGCGCCGGATCTCGAGCGCATTGTGGAATGCCGGTTCTTTGCGGGATTCACAGTCGAAGAAACCGCACACGCACTCGGGCGATCGGTCAGGACGGTCGAGCGCGACTGGGCCCGCGCCCGGACATACCTGGCTGAATTCCTCGATTCACAGACCTGAGCGTCAAACGGTCCCTTGAAAGCTACCACTTGAATATCTTGCGCACGGCCTTGGCGGCTTCGCTCTTCGCTTTTCCGCGCACCTGACGGTCAACTTCGTCCTTTGCGGCATTGGTTGCATCACCCGCGACGTCGCCAGCATAGCCTCCAACGGCTCCGAAACCGGTCGGCATGCCGCCTGTTCCCATGGACATGATCTGGTAACCGGCAGGCACTTCAAAGAGGTGGTCCGCCTGGAACGACCGTTGCAGCCCATTGAGGTCGTAGCTTATATTTTCAGCTCGCTGGCCCGGCTCAACCTGCGTCATTCGCATGCGCACCGTGATGTTCTCGGGCGTGGTCCAGACATCGCCGGATGTCGTGCCCCCCCCGGACACACTCGCCCGAAGAAAATGGTGATCTGTCACCACGCCGTTGACCGTTTCCTGCCCGATGAAACGCTTTTCCAGAACGGCAGTCTGCTCATCCAGGCCATCGAGAGGTGATTTGGCCTGATCGGTTCCAAAGGGAATCTCCATGGCAAAGCCCTGCTGCGGCGAAAGCGACCACATCGTCTGCAGGTCATCCCGCCAGATTTGAATCAGGGTCTGGCCCTCCATGGTCATTTCGGTGCGGTTCTTGCCGGGCTTGGAATAAACGGTCTGGCTCAGGCTCGCCTCGTTTGTCACGATTGTTCGCTGTCCCTGATAGGAGACTGTTGGGGGTCCAAAGACGGCGATCTCCTGCGCCTTGGCCGGACCGGCAGCCGCGAGGACACTGAAAGCAGCGACGGACAAGGCCAGTTTTGATCGAAGCATGGTGTAATTCCCTTTTTGTGTTGTTGTGCGCCCTATTGTGTCAAACGCATCTTCGTGCCGTGATCCGCCACATGACTCTGCGTGGCGGAATATCCGTGGTGGTTGCGTAAAGGGATTGGGAAAGGGGATGCGCGTGGGCCGCGATGGCGCATTGATGTCTTGATAACCGACGTCGTGAGCGAGACACTCCCGAAGGATCAGAAAGACACGCCTTGGATACCGCAGACAAGTCACAGTGGAATCGCCTCGACGATGTATTCTCGGCAGCATTGGAGCTGCCTGAGGACGCACGCGAAGAATGGTTACAGCATGAACTCGCCAGCACGCCCGACGTGCTTCGACGTGCAACCCAGCTGCTCAAACGCGAGCGCGATAGCCGCTCACGGTTTGAAGGCCTGCACACCTTGCGTGCCGCGATGCTCGACGAGGTGTCGACCGACATAGAGGGCTTCTCTGAGGATCCCCGCATCGGCGCCAGGTATGGTCCGTGGCGCATCCTTCGGCGACTGGCAGTCGGTGGTTTGTCGGTCGTTTACGAAGCGAACCGTGATGACGGCCGATACGAACAGACAGTCGCCCTGAAGGTCATGCGCGGGGGTGTGCAGAACGGCGAGGCCATTCGCCATTTTCTGCGTGAACGCCGAATCCTCTCGACGCTTGACCACCCAGGAATCGTACGCATCCTCGATGGCGGCGAAACCGCGACCGGCGCGCCCTGGCTTGCGATGGACATGGCGCCGGGGCGGCCGATCACCGCCTATTGCCGAGAGGCCGGTCTGGACCTGCACAGTCGTCTTGCACTCGTCGCAGACGTTGCAGACGCGACGCAGTCAGCGCACTCCAAACTGATCGTTCATCGCGATATCAAACCGGACAACATCATTGTGTCGGATGACGGTCGGGCAAGATTGCTCGACTTCGGCGTATCCAGCCTCGCCGGCAGCCTCGGCGATCCTGACGGAACGACCGCCATGACGCCTGACTATGCCTCCCCGGAGCAGCTGCGCCTGGAGCAGGTGACGACCGCGAGCGACATTTACCAACTGGGCCGCGTCCTTTCCGAACTCTGCACGGGCCTGGCGCTGCCTGCCGGCACACAGGCTGTCATTCGCAAGGCGATGGCGCAGGCTCCCGAGGACAGGTATCCGTCGGCGGCGAGCTTCGCCAACGATATTCGAGCCGTGCTTGGGGGGCGCGCACCTGCCGCCAGGCCTGACACGCGAACCGAGGCAGCATACCGGTTCGTGCGACACAACCGGGCGGCATCGGGCCTGGCTGCGTTGCTGATCCTGGGCGCGGTCGGATGGGGCGTGATGCTTTCGGCACACGGACGCGCTCTGGAATCCGAACGCGCCAATGCGATCGCAGAAGCTGATCGCGCCGATCGTGGCAAGAGTGTCCTGCTGGACCTGTTCCGCAGGATCGACCCGTTGGAACTGGACGGCGTAAAGTCGAATGTCGGCGATGCGGCGTCCATTCTCGAACCAACCCTCGATGATGTGCGCGAACGCCTGACTGACGATCCGGAACTGCAGGCGGAACTCATCGGCTGGGTCGCTCGCTCAAAGGAGCGCTCCGACAATCTCAAGGAGGCAAGAGAACTCGCCGACGAGGCAGTCTCTCTTCTAAAGGCTTCAGGCGCGTCGCGTTCCAGTCAATATGCAGCAGCCCTGGCCTACCGCGCCCGGCTGGATATTCAGCTGGGCGAAGACGACCAGAGCGCCGACCAGATCGAGGAGGCGCTGTCCATCGCCCGCGCGGCACCACAAGGCGATTTAAGTGCGCTCGACACGTTCCTGACTGCCGCATGGTCGCACCCGGGCGAATGGGTAAAGCAGCGCGTTCTGTTCGAGGAGGCCCTGCCCCGCGCGCTCGCTGCCGGCTCCACCAATGGCGAGATCGAAGCGCGGTCAGGGTTGGGGCGGGCGTTCGGAGAACTGGGCAGGCTTTCTGAGGCTGAGGAACAAATCCGGGCATCCATCGCATTGACAGAGTCAACCTACGGCCCCGACCATCCCCGCCTCGCACTCCCCCTGTCTGATCTCGGGCGCATACTGGGTGATCTTGGCGATCACGACGCGGCGATAGGGACTCAGAGGCGCGCACTTGCCTTGTCGACACGCGCGTTCGGCCCACTCAATTCGTCGACACTGTCTCATCAGAACAATCTCGCGAACGCCCTGTCGAGTGCCAAATCATACGACGAAGCTATCACCCTGTACGAGACGATCCTGGCGTCCCGCATCTCGCTCTCAGGCGAAGGCGATCTGGAGGTCGGGGACGTTCATCAGAACCTCGCTGTCACTCAGGTGCAGGCGGGTCTGCCGCAGGACGCGCTCGCAAGCCTCATGAAGGCGGAGGCCATATTTGACGATAAATTGCCTGCCGGGCACCCTCGACGAGCGTACCCAGCCCTGACACGTTCAGCGATATTGCTCGATCTGCACCGTTACACCGAGGCCGAGAGGAATGCGCGTTATGCTTTTGACGCGCTCTCCCAATCACTTCCCCCGGGCCATTTCGCGACCGAGGTGGCGCGTTGCCGCGTTGGCCTGGCCCGCCTCGGCCTCGGCGACCGGGCCGGCGCACGGGCGTATCTCGACGCAGCACTCCGCGCGCTGGAAACACAAACGGCGGCACCTTCTAACTATGTCGCGCCGTGCAAGTCAGCCGGGCGCGAACTGGGGCTAGACGTTCAGCCCTGAGAATTGATCCGGATCGAGATCACGAGAGGGCCACGAACGGCATGAACACCGTCGCGTCAGGAGCCCACCAGCTTGGCCGCAGCCCAGGCGGCTCATGGCTTTCCACCCGCCGGACTATTGCTCCATTTCCAGTGGATACAGATTGACGGCGACCGCGAGGAAACCGTCTTTCGGGTTCAACTGGATCTCCCCTTTTCGGTGTCCCGATCCGCCAAAAATGACGCTGCGAATTTTGCCATTCGAATTGTCATACAGCGTGAATCCAGCCGCCTTGTAGGTTGATTTGAGGGCGCCGAAGACGGCATCAATGTCTTGCGCAGGCGTCGCCCTCCCACGAAAGGTCGTCATCTTTTCGGATTGCGTACAGGTCTCAACGACGAATGCGTCCGGCACGGCAATCTCGTCCGGCAGGCGTTCAAGGCACACTGCGTCGGCACTTGCTGCGTTCGCTTTCTGCTCCGGCGCAAGCGAATCCGCATTTGTCTGGCCACAGGCAGTCAGCCCGAAAGCGACGGCGCACAGCGCCCCAAGCGCCCTTCCATGGATTGGTCGTAACGGCATTTCTTGCTCCAATTTCTGCATCCCCGTTCTTCTCAACGCGTTCGGCACGTCGACCCCGCCAAAATACTTGGCGCGATCATCAATGCTGTTGCAGGGTGATCTTGAATTTCCTTGGCGGATTTCGCCTCGGCAATGCGTATTAAAAGGAAAGAACCGTCGGTTTTCGCGAAGTTGGTCGATAAAGTTCTGCGCGGCGAGTGTGCGGCGCTACGGTAAGGCTTGGTTTCGCACACCGAAATTCATCTCGAAGAGGAGAAGACGCCCTTGTCTCTTAAACTGAAAGTGCTCGCCGCAGCCTTCGCTTTTTCGTTCAGCTTCAGCGCGACCGCCGCACCACGCACCTATATCGCACCGGCCGCAGAACGCGACGCTGCACGCGCCATCGCAGACGCTTACAGGGGCCTCTCATCGAAGATTCCGCTGGAACTCTATGACGTTGATGGCCTGGCAGAGAGCCTGGATTATGACGTCGCGACAGCCGCCGATTTCGTTCGGGACAATATTGCTTACGATCCCTACCTCGGCGTGATGCGGGGGCCGGAAGGCACGATTTCCGCGTCGGCGGGCTCAAGCTGGGACCAGGCTGTTCTTCTGGCCGCCCTGATCAACAGCATGGCGGGCGAGGCCATGATCGTTAAGGGAACACTCGAAAAGAAGGATGCTGAACGCCTCCTTCAAGTCAGCTTCAAAGACAGGGCACCTCTGGCAACAGGGCTCATGGTCGAAGACGTTACGGAAGCGCTCAAGCCATTCGTGCCTAGATCTCGCCTGGACGAGATCATCGCCGAAGCCCGTGACATGGAACAGAATGCCGACGAGAATACACTCGCGGCCGATCGAGATGTGTCGCAGCTCGTGAAAAGTCTCTCGGCCAGCCTCGCAACGGCAGGCATTTCCATTGCCCAGACTGATGCGGCTCAGACAGATCGTCTCGTCGCTCAGATTGCTGAAGAGTATGTCTGGGTCCGCTACAGGAATACGCCAAATGACCCCTGGGTCGATGTACATCCAGCTTTCCAGAACGCTGCTGCGCCCAAGGTCGAGCCTGAACAATTCATTGCCGGAACGGTGCCCGATGACAGGTTGCACAAGATCGAAATCCGCCTCGAGATAGAGCGCAAGACGGGTGACAAGCTCGAGCGCATCAGCATCATGTCCCCCTATAGCCGACCAGCCGCCAACCTTGCCCTGACGCAAATCGATATCGGAATCGCGCCCGATACCGTCCGTAGCGACGGCGAAGCCGCTTATTTCATTCCGATCATGAACCAGGCGCCTGCCGAACGCGGGCAGGCTTTTACATTGCAGGGGCTGACTGCATCAGCGGAGGATGTTGCCGCAGGCCCAGCGATCTTTGCGACTGTCGGATCGAAATATGGCGACGCGCTGGGCGGGTTGGACGAGACGACCGGCAAAGCCGACACTGCCCCCCGGCTGAGCGGCGTGATTTTGACGGTGGTCCACATCTCACCTGGTGGAGCATCGACCAGTACGGAACGTCGCCTGACGGATTTCAGGCAGGAAATGCCTGAATCGCCAAGCCGTCTGGTGAGTTTCCATGGTGTAATTGACGTGGATGTTGGACCCGAAAATGGTGCTCGCGCGATAAAGGACACGTTGGAGTCTGCAGCGGATTTCGCGAGGATTCTACCCTATTACAAAGGGATCGTTGAGGGAAAGATCACACCCGAGGACGCAGCTTCCCATCCCGCGTTTGAAGCAGATCAATCCATCTCTTCCTGGACGGAAATGCTTACGCTGGGCAGCATCTTCAACCAGAACGGCAAGCATGATCGATGGCTTGTCAGGACCGGACCGATGGTCTCGATGCGACGTGTTCAACACGTCGCCAACACAAAAGGCATAATGCGCCAAACGATCGATATCATCACGGATGGAACATTGTCTCTGGCTCACACGAATGGAACTGTTTTTGTTAACCCCACCGGTAACTTTGAACAAGGTATCCGCACCACCATCGCTGAACACGCACTCGGGTCCGGTCCAACTACAAGTGACTGGAGGCTACGGGACGTCACAGCGGTTCTGCCGGACTTGGCTTCCCTGAAAGCTTGGAGCGATCAGGCGAATGTATCGTTGCTGGTTCGTGATCGTCTAAATGACGACTTCGAACAGGGCTCCGTCCTCGTCTTGCTTGAGCACGAGAGTACACCTCTTTGGTGGCGGATAGATACACGCACAGGACAAACATTGGGCATGGGCCCCAATGGAGGAGAAGTAACCAAGGAATACGCCGCATTCTTGAAGTCAGCGTCCAGTGCGGTGACAGCATTCGGCATCGGTTACGCTTCGTATTCTTGCGAAGCATCTTATCCTGACAACCCGTCGATGCGGGTTTGCTGTCTTGCCGGCAATTTGTTGATAGCTGCTGGCGCAGGAAAGTTCGTAGCCGCAGCAAACGCAAACTGGGCGTCAAGAATAACTGAACTGGGAGCAAGCGGGCTCGCTTACCTGACAGGAGCGCTGGGGACTGAAAT
Organism: Hyphomonas johnsonii MHS-2; assembly: GCF_000685275.1. GTDB lineage: Bacteria > Pseudomonadota > Alphaproteobacteria > Caulobacterales > Hyphomonadaceae > Hyphomonas > Hyphomonas johnsonii. The sequence goes on along the minus strand of NZ_ARYK01000001.1, from coordinate 404,650 downwards.
AGTCTACGGCGGAATAGTAGGCGCAGCCATACCATTACCAGACTACGTCTGCCGCGCTGTATTAGAGTAATGCAGATGCAATCAATTATGGAGGGTTTACAGCAGTCGATGCGCTGGGTGACGAAGCAGTTGCGCAATGGTCTCCTTGTCGTAGCATTCGGTGCACAGATCAGCAGCAGCGCCGCATGGAGTCAGGTCCCCGACCTGTCCAAGCTCGGCGGAACATCAGAAGTTCCGGCCCTCGAAAGCACGCCGCTCGAATTTGTGGACGGGCTGGCCGAAGTCAAACTCAAACTCGTTGAGAGCACAGTCTATCATTTTGACGTCACCGATACCGCCGACATCTACAAGCTCTCCGCTGAGGCCGCCGAGCCCGTCAGCATCGTTCTGGAAGCAAACACGATCGAGCTCAATGAGCGCAACCAACCGACTGCCCGCACCAAGTTGCTGAGCGATTCCACGCGTGGATTTGGGGACCGGACTGCGAGATTGCCCGCCACGACGTTCAAGCCCGGCCGCATCTATCTGGGGCTTGCACCACTCAACCCCGTGGACGTCACGCTCACGGTCGAGCGGATTGTACCGGTGCAATCTCCCGCTTCGCTTCCCAATGCCCCAAGCAAGGCGCTCCCCGTCGGAAACGATGTGAGTGGGCCAGCCAATGGTGAAACGCATTGTATGACGCCGGCCCTCCTCTCGGCCAACAAAGTTGTCGACCTGGCCCTTGTCAGCGCGCCAACTAGTTCGGTGGAAATGTACGTCTACTCGGCCAAGGCTAATCGGGCCGAGGCGCGTTCCGGAAAAGGCTCTCTGGCGATCTCGGGCATTCGGCTGAAAGACAGCGCTGTTTGCGTAAGATCTAGGGACGATGAAGAAACAGGAAGCTGGCGTCTCGTGGCAGAGCCCAGCCAGTATGCCGACGGGCCGATCGAACCCAATTCGGACCTCAAGTATTCCACCGGACCAAGCCTGTCGATCGGACAGACTTATACAATGCCGCTTGACGCCAGGGACGAAGATAGATTCAGCCTGGCAAAACTCGCGGGGGTCGGCGCGGCGAGTGTACACGTTATCAGCGCCGTGAATATCAGGCTCTGTTTGAGAGAGACAAACAAGGTCGTCGAATGCCTCGAAGGCAGGGATATTCGCTTTTCTCCATTCCGGATAAGCAAAGACACTGTCTTGACCGTCGTGAATCATTCATACTTCGGAGGACTTTACGAGCTAACTCTTGAGCGCTTGACGGCAAACCCACAGGACACGGTTTTCGAACCCAATTCCTCTCCTGGATTCCAGCCGATCATTGAAGGTGCGTTCCGGATCCAAGGCGCGCTTTCGACAAGCGACGATACCGATACGATCGGGTTCAACACCGGTGATGTCGGTCAACTCTGGCGCATCATGGTGCTGGGCGAGTCGGTGGGCCAAATTGAATTGAGCAATGCCAGAGGCAAGATTGCCGATATCCGCAGGCACGGCGGAAATACACGTCGCCTCGTTGCGCCCGATGTCTACCTCGAGCCCGGCCCAGTCTATATCAGCATCTACGGCACACCAGGCGACTACAAGGTTATCGCCAAGCCATTGGGAAGCCCGAGGGCAGATTCCGAGCGCGAGCCGAATGAGAACGTCCCTCGTCGCCTTTCCATCGGCCAGCCGATAATAGGCGTTTCTCCAACGGGCGATGATGATCGCTTCTCGATGTATTTGCCACGTAATGCGCTCGTGGAAATGTCGATTGATGTGCCACCTGGATCTGAATATTACATGACATTTTCAGTGGCATCGGACGACGCGTCCGCCAGCCTCGACCGCCAAATCATCAAGCCGGGCGGCTGGAAACGAACGGTTTCAATTCCCGCCGGCGAGCACGAATTGAGAATCGAACCGCGCACGGGAAGTCCCGCTGAATACAAACTGTCGGCGCGCTATGCCAACCCCTTCCCTGTTACCACTCCGTCCGCCCTGAAACTGGCCGTGACACGTGTCGCAGAAGTGAGCGCCTATTCCATCTTCCGCCAGCGGGTGACTGCGGTTCTGAACATCACAAACACATCCACGCAACCCGTATCCGGCACACTCGACTTCTGGTTCGCCCGCTCCGGTATTGAAGTCATCCCCTATAGCGTGTCCCTCGCTGCCGGTGAATCCACCACGAAAGTCGTCAGTTTCCTGCTTCCGGATGACCTCTACGATGGCGACCTTCCCTTTTTTGTCGCCGTCCGCACCGACAAGGACGCGATCGTCGCCAGCACCGAACACCATCTGAAGGTGGGTTTTCGCACCGCGCCAGTCGGTGCAATACCCGCGCGCCGGGTGCCACCTGCCCTGGCCGGCGGCATCAATGTGGCGCGTACGAGCCTTGGTGCGCAATGGCTGGAAAGTGGTGGCATCAGCGTTGGTGAAGATGGCGACTACGCGCGTGGGAATCCCGCAGGTGCAGGTAACCTCCTGAATTTGATCGACGGTTTCATAACGCAGGGAACCGATCACGAAGGCTTACTCTCAGGTGGTGGCCAGCAGGTGCTCAGCCCGGTACTGGACCTTCCCGGAGACAAGCCAATTCCAATTGCCGGAATTGGCATCAATACACGTCTGGATGCACCGCAGGGCATTCTCGGTTTTGCCATCGATGTCTCAAGCGACGGCAAGAAATGGCGCGAAGTCCTGGTCGGCGCGCACGAGGAATGGGGTCAGACGGCATACTACGCATTCCCCGGTGGCCCGGCTGATGCCTTGAAGGTCAGGCTACGCGCCACTGATCGCCGAGGCGGGGACGCCAGCCGAGTTTCGCTTAGCGGATTCGAAGTGATCGCTCGCCCCGGACATTCCGGTCTCAACAACCTCAATATTGCAGACAAGGAACTTGGTGCACTTGTATCGGGCAACCGCAAGATGCAAGCCAACCGGCACCTCCAGATTGACGCAGCCGAAGGCAGTGTCACACGGTTCCCCGGTGACATGGGAAACCCAACAGACTTCAACAATGCCATCACGTTCCGCAACCAGTTGGAAGCCGACATCGAAGCCGTTGAGGCGGTATATCCGGCGACCTTCCCCGACGATGGGTGGCCATTTGCAAGCGCGGCCATCGTCTCTGCTTCGGCCTATGGCCCCATCGGCCCCTTTCATGAAATCGGTCGATTTGACTTGCCAGCGCAACCACAGCCCAATCAGACCATCCGGTACGAACTACCCGAATGGTCGTCTGCGCGCGCCGTCAAAGTTGAATACGAGCACCCCGAAAGCGCTTACTTCCTCGCCCCGATGATAATGAAGTTCATTGAACGACCGGAGGACGAGACCTACCGGTCCGCGCTTGGCACCTGGGGTGAATTCGCGACCGCCAAGACCGTGGCAAAACCCGACGCACTCGATTTGGCCACGATGAAGCAGGCATTGGCCTCTGTTCACGAATGGCTGGATCGCTTTGTTGGCGCCGTCCTGGGCAAAGAGCGAAATGGCACAAGACCCGACGTCACATCTGATCCAGGCCACCGCGCACTGGTACCGGGTTCACCCTTGCTGGACGGCTCCGTCGAATTCGGCGTACGTACCGATACCTGGCGCGTGCCGGCAGAAGGCCAGACAAACAGGCTCAAGATCACAGCACGCGGCAGCGCCGGCTTCGACCCTGCAGTCTCCGCAAGGGACTCTTCGGGTAACGAGACAGAGCCGATCGAAATCGTTCGCTCACCGCTGCGCCCCGAAGTTACGTACACATTTGATGTGACTCCGGGCAGCTTTCTTGACGTCGAAATATCCGAACCCCAGCGCTCGGTGGTATTCCTGATCGACCAGAGCGCATCCATAGCGAGCCAAATCCCGCAAATTCGACGCGCAATTATCGATTTCGCTGACGATATGGTGACCGGGCGCGACGCCGTCCAGTTCAAGTCGTTCGGAGGGGACTGGGCACGCGATGACTGGATCACCGATCCCGAAACGCTGCGCCCGCTTCTCGCGAACTATAACGGCGGCAGCAATAGTGCCGGCGAATCGTCCCTGTTGGATGCAGCAAAACTCCTGGAGAACCGGGAGGGCTCGCGCGCAATCGTTGTCATTACCGACGGCGATGTCGATACGAAGCAAGGTCTTGTCGAAGCACTCCACGCCGCCCGGGCCAGGGTGTTTGCTGTCAAGACTCCTTCAAATTCCACCTTTCAGGATCCATCCATCTCACAGCCCCGCGCCTCATTCTGGGCCGGCCAAACCGGCGGCGAGGTTTCGCTTGTGCTGCAAAGCGAGGATATATCGGTAGCATATGCACGGGTCGCCGCGCGGCTGCTCGGCCCCAAACCCTATTCCGTGAGCGCCCAAGGCGAGGTGGTCGTTCTGAAACCCGGCTTCCTTCAAGTCGATGCGGCGATGGCGCCAGACCCCAAGACAACAGTTCGCAGCCAACTCATCATACTGGACGCCTCGGGCAGCATGCTGAAGCGGCTGGGTGACAGGCGGCGTATTGATATCGCCAAGGCCGCGCTGGCCGAATACCTAAATTCGCAACTGGCGCGCAGTCAGGCAGGAGAACAACTGAACGTCGGACTGCGCGTGTTCGGCGGCGAGCCGAGTTCCTGCGACACGGACCTCATCCAGCCCGTCACACGGTTTGACAATGACCGACTGGCATCTTCGATCAAGTCCGTTCGTCCCCAGAACAATGCGAAAACCGCGATCGGAGCGGCCCTGCTCGCCGCCGCGAAGGATCTGCAAAGCGTGACAACGCCTGCTTCCGCTTCGATCCTTTTGATAACCGACGGGGAGGAAACATGCGGGGGCTTTCCGCTTCAGGCAATCCAGAGCCTCAAGGCTGCAGGAATTGAGGCGCGAATCGACGTGGTCAGCTACGCGCTGGAACCGGAAGTCGACCGGCGCCCCTTTGAAGCATGGGCCAAGGCGGGAGGCGGCATCTATGTCGACGCTGCTGATGGCGCAGATCTTGAGAACGCCCTGGCAAACACATCGCGAGTTCGCTTTACCGTCTACCAGGACGGCGAACGCGTGGCGAGCGGAACCTCCGGTGGCGACCCCATCGAACTGGTGGCGGGAAAATATGATCTGCACGTTGATGGCATGGCGCCGAGGCAATTCGTGATCACAGCGTCAAAAACCACGAAGATCGTTCCAAACTGATCGCACTTCAATTCCGCGGTTCGGCGCCCATCCGCATGAAGTACCAGCTTCCGGATCAGGTAAAAACTGGAAGCGATGCTCCCGGCTTCGCGCGCGGCCCTGATCGCCAGTATCTCGAGATTTCACTCATGATCGTATCGGGCGATCCGGCAAGAACTGACGAAATGACCATGCAGGTCCGACGGAAAAGCGGGCTGGCCGCATGGAAGGTGCCCAACGTCCACAATGCATCGGCAGGCACGTCATCTGCCGATACGCCCTGAGGATAAGACACAACCGACAGGATGATCCCGGCATTCATCCTGAACCATGGGCGCAAGTCAGATTTTCGTTCGCACATCTCAATGCCAATGCACTCGCAAACGTAACGCCTACTGACGTTTGAACAAGTGAAGGCGGCCTAGTCCGCCTGCCCCATCCACCCGTTTTCCCGAAGTATTTCGAGCGCGGGTTGAAGCTGCTCCCGGTAGCGCACCCAACGGCCCTTCGATGACGTGTACATCGGTTGACGCACCTGAGCGACACTGGCCGTCGCCACTGGTGCGGCATTGCCGTGAAAATCGAGACATGCCTGTTCAAAGGCAAGCCCACTGAACGTCAGAAGGCGCCTTGTTTCCGCACCCGGATTCTCCACCAGGTTCTCGTAATCAATGACCATGAAGCGCGATTTCGGCAATGTCTCGACATACGTCGAGATGAGTTGATGAAACGCCACAACATGATTGGCCAGGCTTTCCAGGTGATACGCATAGCGAAAATGCGTGGCGCTTGGCGCAAACAGCTGGCGATAGATGCTCAGCACACTGTCTGCGGGGTGGCGCCGCAAACAGATCACGCGGGCCGTCGGAATCGCGGCCAGAATTGCGGGAGCAAAAAACGCGTTGATCGGCATCTTGTCGGTAAAGCGTTGGGGCCCGTCCAAAATCGCTCTTACACTCTCAAGATACCTTTCCCCGACGGCTGAAAGGTCAATCTGTGCGGCCCTGGAAATGACATCAGCGTCAAGAATGTCCCGACTGGCTTCCCCTGTGCCGCGATGCAGGCAGGCTCCGAACTCGGTCCGCTCCCCAGCGGAAATGATCTCGGAATGGCTGGAAATGATGCGGTCTACCAGGGTAGTTCCGCTTCGGGGCAAACCGACGATGAAGATCGGTCCGTCCGCAGGCGTATCCGGATCCTGTTCCAGGGCATGGGCGAGTGTTTTCGCGGCGTCGAAGCTTGCCCTGTCCTGCACCTGTTGGTCCGGCACAAGCTGGCGGATCAGGGCCTTGCCTCTATCGAGCCAGATCATCACTGATTCCGGGTCAGCGAGATCCTCATGAACTTTTGCAATGGCGTGGGCGAGTTGCAGGCCGCCTTCTGCATCATCGGGATGGCGCTTCTCCCACGCCTCCTGAAGCAGTGGAAGGTCATTATGCTCCGGCGTATGCTGTGTCAGCAGGGTCAGGTGCACGCGGGCCGGCGTATACGCGGGCGCAATCCGCAAGGCACTTCGGTAAGCCTCTTTCGCTCCATTGAAGTCCCCCATGAACTGGAGCGACGAGCCAAGATTGAAGAAGCTGAGAGCATCATTGGGCGAGGCTTGCGTCGCCTTGCGGTGAAAAACCACAGCCTCTTCATGGCGATCAAGTCGGCTCAGCGTCGCGCCGATTGAAGCAAGCGTATAATTGTCCACCGGGTTCAGCCGTTTCGCAGCATCAATCCGCGCCAGCGCCTGTTTCGGCATGTTCAGGTGGGCGAAACAGCGAGCAGCCTGGACATGGGGCCCAGGCTCCGGGTGTCCCTTCTGGACTGCGACCTCGAACAATTTGAGGGCCCGCTCAAAATCGCCATGCTCGTAGGAGATGATACCGAGCACATAAAAGGCATCCGCGCAGTCCGGATCCTGTTCGACCATTGCCCGGCAAAGCGCATGGGCCTCACGATAGCGTTTTCCGCCGAGCAACCGCCGCGCTTCATGAAGCGGCGAAAACCTTGCAGGCTGGCCTGAACGCGCGGCCCCGGAATTCGGATTATCAATCGTCATGTAAGCGCTCTATGCCGTTCACCGTCTGCCATCGTCAACGACACATGTTGTTACCGGCCGCACACCCATACGTGGACTACAAACCGTGCGAGACGTCGAGACCGTTCGATCCTCTCGCGTTCTCAGAACTCGTAGCGGCTTGGAGACACGCCAAACGCGCGCTGGAACATGGCGCAGAACGCACTTGCGCTTTCGTAGCCGACATCAAGTGCGGCCGTTGTGACATTCGAGCCGGTCGACAACAATGACAAGGCTTCAAGCAGGCGGACTTGCTGGCGCCAGAGTGCGACGCCCATGCCGGTCTCGCGCTTGAATGCACGCGTAAAGCTGCGGCGGCTCATCCCGGCCAGGTCAGCCCATTTGTCGATGTCGCGCTGATCGGATGGATGGTCGATTATCTCGCGGCAAACGCGCACCAGTCGCGGGTCAGTTGGCATCGGTGCCGCGTAGGGCACCTTGGGTGATGCCAGTAACTCGCTCAGCAACAGGCTGACAATCTGGCCTTCCCTGCCCTCGAGATCATAGCTGGAACTGAAAGCGGTCACTTCCAGGATCAGTGCCTTCAGCAAGGTGCCAACTTCCACGATGTGACAGTCAGGATCATCGCGCTCATACTTCGGGTCGATATAGAGCGTGCGGAGTGACACAGGCCCCCGGCAGGAAACCTCATGGCGCACCAGGCTGGGAATCCACACGGCCCGCTGGGGCGGGATCACGAAGCTGGTCTGATCCGTCACGACCGACATCACGCCAGCAGATGCATACAGCAACTGGATACGTTCGTGCGAATGGGCGCTGTCAACGAAACCGGCGGGGTACTCGTCGGCCAGGGCAACGACCGGACGTTCGTTCAGGTCAAGATCGAGAGTTCGTTTCATCCTGTCCTCCCCGGAAAGTGTGCCTTTCCCCTAGCGATGCCAGTATCGGGTACTGTGACAAGATGATGAAGGATTTTGTGGCCCGATCAAGCAAAATAATACCCGAATTCGGCGCAACAGGCCAATATTCGGTCAGCCTGTGCCCAAATCCTTGTCAGAATCCGCCGACGAGGCACTACCGCGCGTAGGACAGACTGACACCGAAAGACGTACCGGTATTGCGCCATGCAGTGACGCCATTGGCGCCGATCGTGTCCGCAAAGCTGTCTTCGTCTGCGGCTTCAGCTCGTAACTGGAACCCCAACGCCACCTCATCCGTGAGCATGCGGACAGCGCCGGTTTCCACCCCCGTATAGGAGCGGCTGGCAGATCCATCTCCGGGCGTGACAAAGCCAACGCGCCCCAAAACGTACCACGACCAGGCATCCCGTTCCCATTGCGGGCCGCCAAACACCTCCAGCCCCCAGTCATCTGTGTGGGTATCACGAAAAGCCGCCATCCCGGGCGCGAACGGCAAGTCCAGAGAGATGGAGGCAGCAAGTTCCAGACTGCTTGCCTCTTGCTCTCCGGGATAGGTCAGCCAGTTCGCTGACACATCGACAACATAGCCCTGCCCTTCCCGGATCGCGCCAACCGAATAGTCGGTCTCATTGTCGAAAGCGGCCCGGTCCGGGCCAACCGGCAGCAGGCGATAGACCGTCGCGTACAAAAGCAGGTCCCCCGCCGCCGCTTCGGCACCCGCGAAAAACTCCGCCGTATGGCCCCCTATCTGCTCACCGCGATCAAGCAGTGCCGACGACGTGGCAGCGTCGAAGAAGAAGCGTTTGCTCTCGGCATCAGCGGCAAAGGGAAGGCAGGTGATCGCGGTCGTTGCCGCAATGATTGCACGCATGATGGCTGGTCCTTGTCTCGATTGCGATTTCAGGGCCGGGACGAATGTACCGCCGGTATCTCTTCAAGCGTCTCGTCGTCATACAGCCGCCCGTTCTTCATCACGGAGTGAATGGCCAGCGTATGGCTGATGTCATCGAGTGGATTCTCATCCAGCACAACGAGGTCCGCGAGTTTTCCCGGAATAAGGCTGCCGAGCGCCTGGTCCCGGCCGATCGTCCTGGCATTGCCCATCGTGGCGGCCCACAGCACTTCAGCCGGCGTCCATCCACCCTCCACATAGGCCTGCATTTCCCAATGCGTTCCGAAACCGGGAATATTGCCATGCGCGCCGAGACCAACGACGCCACCTGCACGAAACATGTCGGCAGAACTCTTCGCCACGAGGGGATAAAGATAGTCCTCTGGCGCATCCGCCGTCACGTCCCGGAAGCGGGATTCACGAAACCAGGCCGGCGCAAAATTGGCATACTTGGCATCCGAGAGCGGGTCCGTTCGGGCAATATAAACCTTGTCCGCCGGAAGGCCGCCATGGGTGATCATCAGTGTCAGTGTGTTGCTGGTCTCGCTCTGTGCGAAAAACTCCGTGAGATCCCGGTAGTGGACGACCGGCGCCATGGCATGTTCGACACCCGAATAGCCATCAATGATCAGGGTCAGGCCCAGTTTGAAGGAAAGCGGGCCTTCCGTCGTGACGGTCAGGCCCAGTTCGTCCGCCACCTCGGACACCCATTGCCGGACGCGGCGATTGCCTGACAGGTACTGTTTCAGGTTGGAGAGTCGGTAATGATCGCGATAGCGACTCAAGACCGAACGTACCTGGTCCCGGCTCCGGAAATCATTGAAATTGAACACGGCGGTGCCCGTCGTGAACAGGCGCGACCCGATGACCTCACCAGACTCGACCAAGTCTTCATAGGCCAGCATGTCGACCGTCAGGGATGACGGGTCGAACAAGGTGGTCACACCATAGGCCAGGCCGGTGCGCAGGCCCCACACATCTGTATCCAGCACATCGCGGCGAATGTCGGCAACATGGTAATGCGCATCGATCAGACCCGGGATGATGTACTTGCCATTGACGTCCACGGTGGGCACATCGGGGCCGGCACCTGTCTCGCCGGCTTTCGTGATCGAAACGATACGATTGTCCCGAACCAGGATATCTGTATTGGCGAGTACTTTTCCGGGGTCATTGCGGTCGGTCATGGGGATGACGCTGCCCCCCCGCAGAAGCAAGTCACCGACGGGTGCATCGCGAGGCACCTCGACCATAACGGAATATCGGGCGGCCGCGGATTCGTTCCTGCCACGCTCGAATGCAACGTCGTCCAGCGGCAACCGGTAATAGGTCGCGCCGTCAGCCCAGTGAATCGATTGCCCATCAGCACTCCATCCGAAATAGTCAGCACCAACCTCTGTCAACTGAACGTGGGTGGCCGAGGGTGCAGAAAGGTCGAACGGCTCATCCCGCCCTTCGTCAAGCTTGTAGAGATGCAGCTGCTGGGTAATCTGGGCCAACGCCCACCGGCCATCGGGTGAGACCCGCAGGTCATCCGCGTCGGCGGCCTCCGACGCAAAATACCAGTTCGGACCGACCGCCTCAGTCACATCCGTTTGCACACTATCGACAAGCGAGATCGCCTTGACGCCCTCGTCAGTATTGACCAGCACTTCGTCAGGACGTCCACGGAAATGCGGCGTGCCACCGATACGGCCCGACATGAGGACACTTGTTTCGGCGCCATCGAGCGGCACATGAAGCAAGTCGGCGTCTCGCAACTGGCCGTACTCCATGTATGTCTCGCGACGCACCTGAGCAGGCGAACGGATAACCAGCAACGCATCACCGGCGGGCGTGAACACCGGGTGGGTGTAAAACGCGGGTGGCAGATCCAGTTTCCTTGTCGTCTTGCCATCTGCAGACGTGATCCAGACAGCACCGCCGTCCGCGTTGGTCCAGCTGACCGAGGCGATCCAGTCACCATCGGCTGACCATGCGGGATGGTAGCCTGTGACCGAACCTGAAGTCAGTCGTCGCGGCTTGCCGCCCAATGTCAGGTTCTGAATGTAAATGTGACCCAGCGCCGAGAACGCAACTTGCTTTCCATCAGGCGATTCCGAAGGCGCCTGGATCAGGCGCGCGATAACCGGCCCGTCTTCGATGATTGCCTGATGCCGGGCAAGCGTCCCAAGCCCTTGATCAATTGTTGCGGTGAACGGGATTGCCTGGATGTCACCGGTCTCGACCGAAATCGCCTGGACATGCCCCTCTCGGTTGACAATGAGATGTGCGCTGTCCGGCGTGAAATCGTAGCGTGGAATCGCATCGTGCCACAGTGATGCTTCAAGCGAGTCCGGGTCCAGGTCTGCAAGCCACCGGACATCGCCCGTGGCAAGCTCAAGCACATTCAGCCTGGTCTTGCCTTGGCGCCGCTCTGCGAACGCCAGATAGCGGCCGTCCGGCGAAGCCGCAGGACGAAACCGCGGCACGACATGATCGCCTTCGCTGTCCGTTGGAAGGATCGCCGTTTCTTCGCCGGTCGCCGTGTCCCTGCGAATGATTTCCCAGGCGGACAATTCCTCGAACGAAGGGGATGCCCCGGACAGGGATGCCAGGAATATCGACGCGCCATCGGCCGCAAATGCGGCACCAAGTGAACTCATGTGGGTCGCGTCGTCTGTATCAGTCGAACGGACGACCTCCCCCATATCCCCGGGAACGGCTTTGAACCGCCAGAGTTCATAGGCATTCCGACCAGCCCAGTACCGGCTGACAAGAATGGACTGTCCGTCAGGCGCCCATTCCGGCGACACGAAGGTCGGGTCATCGTCGTAATAGGATATCTGGCGCAGATTCGTTCCGTCTGCATCCATAAGCCAGATGTTTTCCGCACCGGATCGGTCGCTGAGAAACAGGATGCTTGAACCATCGGGCGAAAAGACGGGCTGCGTATCCAGCGCCATGCCCGATGTGATGGGCTCAGCCACCCCGCCTGCGATCGGCAGCCGGTAAAGGTCGCCCAGCATATCGAATATGATGCTGGCCCCATCGGGCGCGACGTCGAGTGCCAACGCCGTGCCTTCCGTTGTCTCGAACCGTATCCGGCGTGCAGGTTCCATCGGCAACGTCTGGCCCGTTTTCGCGACGGGCACAGGCGGACGGCCGGACACGCCGTCGGTATAGGCCTTTGAGACGACAACCTGACGAACCGGAACATCTTCGGTGACTTGCCCTTGCACGCAAGCGCACAGCACCCCGAGAAAGGCGACCGCCGCCAGGCTTGCGAGACGCGTGTTGCCCTTCCGGCGCTCCCCGAACCTGGTAATCAGCATTCTTCCACACACTCCGGCAGGGATCAGAACTTCCGCGTCACCGTTGCGAGAATCTGCTGCCCGGCACCATAGGTACAGCCAGCAGGTCCGGAACACCGTGCCACATACTGTTCGTCGAACAGGTTGGAGGCGTTCAGGGCAAAGCGCCAGTCGAGGGTGTCATAGCGGATGATGGCGTCGAACAATGTCGATTCCTCACCGGTATAGACAACGGGATTGAACGGCCCGGGCAACGCCCCCTGGCTTTCACTCGTGTAACGCACACCCGCCCCGAAACCGAAGCCCGAAAGCGGACCGTCCTGAACCGTGTAGTCGATGAACAGAGACGCCTTGTTTTCCGGCGTGACGGGCAGTGGAGCGCCCACTTCCGCTGGTGTCGAACTCGCGGTCACTTCGCTGTCAGTGTAGCTGTATGCCGCATTGATCGAAAGCGTGTCATTGATCCGGCTGACCAGTTCGAGTTCAAGACCGTTGACCTCGACCTCGCCGGTCTGTGTACCAAACACGGGCGTCACAGACGGCGCTGTGCTGACAATATTGGTCTGGGTGATCTGGTAAATGGCACCGGTCAGAAGGAGTTCGTAGCCGTCCGGCAATCCGCGCGCATCATACTTTACGCCCGCTTCGATTTGTTCGCCTTCGCTGGGGTCGAACTCGTTGCCGGTGATGGAATCAGAGCCGAGAACCGGCTCGAACGACGTCGCGTAGCTGATGTAGGGGGCAATACCGCTATCGAAGATGTAGTTCGCACCCGCGCGATAAGTGAACTTCTGCTGGTCCGTGCTTTCATTCGTCGTGTTGTTCTCGATGGTCACCCAGTCCTGGCGGCCACTGATGGTGAAGAACAGTTTGCCAAGACCGATATGGTCCTGGACGTAGAGACCGGTCTGTTCGAGGGTCTGGTTGTTGAACGAGAATGGATAACCGGGCTCCAGCGTCGCCTGCGGCGCATAGACTGGATCGAACAGGTCGATCCGGTTCGCGAAAATGAACCCGTAGTCCGCCTTGTTCTCGACATTCCGGTAATCAACGCCCGCAATGATCTGGTGAGTCACCGCGCCTGCATCGAGGCTGATGTCGAAACGGTTGTCACTCGCGAAGCTGTCAACGTGCTCGGCATAGGAGAAATTGTACTGCTGAACGGTCCGGTAATCGTCCGGAACACCATCGAAATCGTCATCGACCAGGCCGCCGCCACCATAAATGCTGGTTGGCGTCTCTTCGTCATAGCTGCTCAATTTCGAATTCGAAATGAACGAGACGGTATCGGTCAACTTGTGTGAAAATTCGTAGCCGTAAGCCCATTGCTCGCGCTCGAACCGGTTGTTCGGGTCGCCGACATTGGTTGCCGGGTCAATTTTGCCGAACGGGTTGGGAAGCAGCGTCCCGTACACCGGCAGGAAACCGTTCGTGTCACCATCGACATGGTCAAGCTGGTAATAGGCAAGCCCCGTGAGTTTCGTGTCCGGCGTGATGTCCCAGGTGATTGCCGGCGCAAACAGCGTGCGGTCCGCCGAGACGAGATCGCGCTCGGCTTCGCGGTCACGGTAAAGACCGGTCAGCGAGTAGCTGACGGAATCGCTCAGCGGTCCAGTGACGGTGCCCGCAATCTGCTTGTAGTCATCAGACCCGTACTTCGCCTGGATTTCGCCGCTGAACTCATTTTCCGGACGACGCGATGTCTGGTTGTAGAGGCCGCCCGGAGGCGCGCTGCCGTAGAGCGCTGAAGCGGGGCCCTTCAGGACATCAAAGGATTCGAAGGCGTAAAGGTCTACGCCAACGCTGTAGATTGATGTCGAGACAGGTGCTGCCAGGCCGTCAATGTATTGCTTCGGTGTGAAGCCGCGCACAGTGACGAAGTCAAACCGCAGGTCGGGGCCATAGTTCTCACCGAAGACGCCGGATGTATACCGCACGGCCTGTTGGGCATCCACGAAGCTGAGCAGATCAATCTGGTCGCGCGTGATGATCGACACCGATTGCGGTGTCTCGATCAGCGGAATGTCGGCCTTGTTCGCCGATGCACCGTCTCGCGGCACGTAGTCCGGCGCAATCACGATGATCGTATCCTGGATGCTGACGGCGTCTTCTTCACCATCCTGCGCCATTGCGACCGGCGCAAGAACCGTCAGAACGGCCGCGGCACCCAGAAGCGCCCCCTTGCTGAAAACCTGTTGCGCTGTGCTGCGATACTTATGCGTCATGACTGCACCCCTATGCTTCACAGTCCGCCTGATGCGAACACCTTGTTCTCGTACCATCTGCTGTCGCGTTTGTATTTCGGCTTTGGGTCGGGAACTGTCCCTTTTCGGCCAAACTTGCTCTGGAGTCATGCAGGCCTGACGCCGCAGGACCCGATAGCGTCAATATTAGGCCCGCCTCGATGTGGCCGATGCCCGTCATTCCCTCTATCGTGAGAACCAGACCATGCGGGTGCGAGGCGAAGGATGGCGGGCACGAACACGAAAAACACCTGGCTGTTCCTGCATCGCTGGTTCGGCATCCTGACGGCGGCATTCCTGGTGATTGCGGCCGTGACCGGCTGCCTGCTGACCGCACGCGATTCGCTTGATCGCTGGGTGAATGCCGACCTGTTCGCCTATAACGGCGCCGCCTCGGCCCGTCTTGCAACAATCGACGCAGTGAACCGGTACGAATTGGCGCATCCCGACATCCAGGTGACGGGGTTTCCGCTGAACACGGCTCCTGACGAGAATATTCCCATTTCGATCACCCCGAAGCCTGGCATGGATGGTGGCGAACAGGATCAGGTGTTCCTGGACCCTGCCACCGGCGCAGTTGTGGGCACGCGCAGCACGCACCCGGGCTGGAGCGGGTGCCAGATCGTCCCGCTTCTCGCAGAACTTCATTTCAATCTTCTGGCCGGAGATGCCGGACGGGTTTTCATGGGCTTCATCGCGCTCGGCTGGATGCTCAGCAGCGGTGTCGGCCTCTACCTGACGCTTCCGCGAAAGCGCCCATTCTTCAAGAACTGGTGGCCCGCATGGACCTATAGCCCGAAGCGCTCCTTCGCGCGGCAACTGCTGGACATCCATCGCTCCAGTGCCCTGTGGCTGTTCCCGTTCCTGTTCATCCTCGCCTTCACGTCCGTTGCCCTGAACTTCTTCGGCGAGGTCTACTCTCCCATCGCGACCACCATTTCTCCCCTCGAGAGAACACTGTTCGATCAAGAGGCGCCCTTTCCAGAAGGCACGATACCGGACCTGGCATATGCCGATGGTTTCGCTCTGGCTTCTGAGCAAGCTGCCCAAAGCGGAATTTCATGGCACCCCGCAACGATGCTCTACTATCCCAACTGGAACCTTTACGGCACCACGTTCACCGACAATGGTCACCTGAACTACAAGAACCTCGGACCGATCTATTACTATTTCGACGCAACAAACGGTGCCTTTGTCCACGAGGTTAATCCCTACACGGATAGCGCGGGACTGGTAATGATCCGGATTCTCTACCCGACACATAGTGGTGAATTTGCCGGCGGCCTCAGTGTCTTTTTCATCTTCGTCCTCGGCCTCGCGACGACCGAGCAGTGCATCACGGGAATCTGGGTTTGGTGGAAAAAACGCAAACCCCGTATTGCCGCAAAGAAACTCTCCAGGACCTGATCGCACCTCGCGATCCTTGCAACATGACGTCCCAATCCAGGAATCTTGACCATGACCGATGACACGCGCATCACCTCTCTTCACCGGCCTGGTGCAATCGATCCGGAAATCCTGACATTCGTGGAGAAGACGTCGGCCGAATTCGCGGCGCTTTCGGGTGGCCAGCCGGTCTCGATCACACGGCGGCGGGAGATTGCAGAAGCGGTTCGCGAACCCTGGGTGCGCGGCGGGCCCGAGATGGCCCACACGCAGACGCTGGCCCTGGGGCAAGACGGATTGCGGGTGCGCATCCATATTCCGAAGGCGGGGGCAGGCAACGGAACGCTGTTCTACCTGCATGGCGGCGGATGGGTGATGTTCAGTATTGATACGCATGACCGGTTGATGCGGGAGTATGCCGAGCGCACAGGCTGCGCCGTGATCGGCCTGGACTATTCCCTGTCGCCCGAACACCGGTTCCCCCGCGCACTCGACGATATCGATTCCTGCATGGCCTGGTTGCGTGCCGAAGGCAGCGGGCTGGGACTCAATACCGGCAAGATCATCCTCGGCGGCGACTCGGCGGGCGGCAATCTCTCGCTTGCGACGGCGTTACGAAAGCGCGACCGGGGTGAGGCCCTCCCGGCGGGGGTGCTCCTCAACTATGCGGCACTCGATACCGATGCCCGGCCTTCCTACGACCTCTACGACGGCGACCCCTACATGCTGGGCCGCGACGAGATGAAAGCCTTCTGGCTCGATTACCTCGGCACGGCCCAGACCACGGACCCGTATGCGAGACCGTTGCTTGCAAACCTGGAAGGCCTGCCGCCCGTCCACCTGTGCATAGCGGAGTGCGACATCCTTGCGGACGAGAATCGCGAACTTGAATCACGCCTGACAGCTGCGGGAGTGGAAGTGTCTGCCATCGAATATGCCGGCGCAACGCACAGCTTCCTCGAAGCGGTTGGCATTTCCGCCTGCGCGGATCGCGCGATGAACGACGCGGCAACGTGGATGGCCGGGATACTCGCAAGATGACATCCCCCTACGAAGCCGTTTCAAATGAATCGATCGCGCGTTTCATCGCCGAAAATCCGATGGCATGGATTGTCCCGGCCGCCGACCCGTCTGCCGCGTTCCTGATGCCACTGCTGCTGGAAGTGGACGCCAACGGATCTCCCACAACGTTCCTTGGCCACCTGCCCCGCTCGGCACCTGCGACCAGCCGATTGCTGGAACAGCCAGACGCGGTGGTGCTGTTCCTCGGCCCCAACGCCTATATCCAGCCCTCCTGGATCAGCAAGCCGGGCTGGGCACCAACCTGGAACTTCGTTTCGCTGAAGGCCGCCGGCACCATCAACATGGATTCGTCCCTGTCAGCCGAAGCCGTCACCCGTCTTGTTGACCATATGGAAGGCATGACCGCTTCGGGCTGGACCGTCGACAAGATCGGACCACGCTTCGATGACCTGCTGAAGCACATCATGGGGTTCCGCATACGGATCGATACGCTGACTCCCCGATTCAAGGTGGGACAGGACGAGAGCCCGCAAAGCCAGCGGGAGATCAGGTCAGCCCTTGCCGGTCATCCACTCGTGAAGTGGATGGACTGACGATGGTCGAAACCGCCCTCGCCCTGCTCAACGCTTTTGGTGACAGGTTGGCCGGGTTCGTCTTCGCCTCGGTCAGTGTTTTCGGGGTCGAGGTACAGCTGATCGCGCTGTGGCTGTTCGCCGGCATGGTCTTCTTCACGCTGAAGCTCCGGTTCATCAACCTGCGTGGATTCGGCATTGGCATCGGCACCTTGCTCGGCCGTTACACGTCGGCTGATGCGCCCGGGGAAATGTCGCCTTTCCAGGCGCTTTCCACCGCCCTGTCCGGCACGGTTGGCCTCGGCAATATCGCGGGCGTGGCCATCGCGATTGCGATCGGCGGCCCGGGCGCTGCGTTCTGGATGGTCGTGATCGGCTTCTTCGCGATGAGCCTGAAGTTTGCGGAAGTCGTGCTGGCCGTGAAGTACCGCCTGATCGGGTCGGATGGTTCGGTCTCCGGCGGGCCCATGTGGTACCTGAAAAACGGCCTGGCCGAGCGCGGCATGCCCCGCTTCGGCAAAGTGCTGGCCGCGATCTATGCCGCCTTCGCGCTTGTCGCATTCATTCAGATCATCCAGGTGAACCAGTCCTATTCCCAGTTGCACACGGTGCTGGGATTCAGCGACACGCCTTCCAGCGCACTGGCCTACGGCATCGGTATCGCGCTTCTGGCGGGGCTGGTTCTTGTTGGTGGCGCCCGGTCGATCGCCCGCGTCACATCCAGGCTGACGCCGCTGATGTGCCTGATCTACGTTGCCGGTGTTGTCATCGTACTCGGCGTGAACATCACCGAATTGCCGCATGCCGTCGCACTCATCGTCGGGGACGCCTTCTCGGCGCATTCGGCGGCGGGCGGCATCCTCGGGGCATTCGTCGCTGGCATGCGGCGCGCAGTCTATTCGAATGAAGCAGGCATCGGTTCAGCGTCCATCGCGCACGCGGCCGTCAAGACGCATCACCCCGCATCGGAAGGGTTTGTCGCGCTCCTCGAGCCGTTCATCGACACGGTCGTGATCTGCTCTGCGACGGCCCTTGTCATCGTGACGACCGGAGTCTGGCAGGACGGGCATAGCGATATCGCCATGACGTCTGCCGCGTTCGGCACGGTTGCCGCCTGGTTTCCCTACGTGCTCGCGTGCGCCGTCTGCCTGTTCGCTTTTTCCACCATCCTGGCGGTCGGCTATTACGGCCAGCAGGTCTGCCGCTACCTGTTTGGCTCGCGGGAATGGGTGCGCATCACCTATCTCGTGCTGTTTTGCGGGCTCCTGCCGATTGGCGCGGTCGCAAAGGTCAGCACCGTCCTCAACATTATCGACAGCCTGTTCTTCCTCATCTCAATTCCAAATCTCATCGGGCTCTACCTGATGTCAGACACCGTTCGCGAAGAGCTCAACCGGTTCCTCAGACATATCGCCAGGTCCCGGGACGCATCGGTTTGACGCTGTCCCTCGCAAGAGGTCAGCTGCCGGAACCGGAGCCGTCATCGCCGACTTCCTGGGACCGGACACGCGCAGCACGCT
Organism: Hyphomonas johnsonii MHS-2; assembly: GCF_000685275.1. Classification (GTDB taxonomy): domain Bacteria; phylum Pseudomonadota; class Alphaproteobacteria; order Caulobacterales; family Hyphomonadaceae; genus Hyphomonas; species Hyphomonas johnsonii. The sequence continues at coordinate 385,663 of NZ_ARYK01000001.1, read as the reverse complement.
TTTTCGCCTGACGTGAGAGCGCGATCTTGACGGCGATCACCGCGGGAACGGCGAAGACAAAAAACAACGCGACAGCATTGAACGCGGTCTCGAATGCGATGACCGCAGACTGCCCCTGCACGGCGCTGCCAAGCAAACGCCTCGATGCCTGACTGGCGACTTCCGTGTCCAGCCCGCGCCCCGCGAATGCCGCCGCCGTTGCTGCCAGGCGTTGTTGCGCCAGGGGGCTGCCGTCGCTGACACCTGCGCCCAGCACCGCCATATTCGTCACGACGCCGTGGCTGATCAGTGTTTGCAGGCCTGCGACACCCAGCAGGCCACCCAGCTGCCGCCCGATATTGAACAGCGCTATCCCGAAAGGAAGGTCTCGCGCGTTGAGATCGCTGAATGCGATCAGGGTGATCGACAGGAACAGGAATCCAAGCCCCACGCCGCGCAGCAGAATGGCCGTCATCATGTCGCCGGTCCCGCTGTCCTGCGTCGAACCGGACAGCATCCACATCGACGTCATGATCAATATGATCCCGAATGGCACCGTTGCGATCGGCGGCGCTCCGCGAACCTGGAACAGGAAAGCGGCCAGGAACAACGCCCCCAGAAACAACCCACCGCTGGGCAACAACAGCAGGCCCGCGCCTGTCGGCGTAAACGACAGGACAGACGCGGCGAATGCCGGAATGAGATACGCGCTGCCAAACAGAGCGGCTCCGGCAATAAAGCTGATGAAAAACGCGAAGCTGAACTGTTCGGATTCGAATATCTCGAATTGCAGCAACCGGCGCTCCCCTGAAAGGACTTGCGTTCCGAGGAAGGCGAGCAGTGCAGCCGATCCTGCCACCACGAGCCAGGAAACAATGGGGTCTCCAAACCAGTTCCATCTGTTGCCCTGGCTGAGCACATAGGTGAAGCAACACAGCGAGACCGAGAACAACGCGGCGCCGAGCCAGTCAAACGGGCGCGTCTCGCGTGCGCTGCCGGCAGACTCTCCCCCCATCAGCAACAGTCCGGCGGATGCCAGAGACACCGGCACGATACTGAAGAATATCCAGCCCCATGACCGGTAGTCCACCAACCACCCCTGATAGGCTGCCGTCATCGTTGCGGGGGCCACCACCGCCCCGATAGCGAACAATGCCTGCAATACCGGCTGGCGGGATCGCGGAAATTCCAGAAAGAGTATCGACTGGCTACCCACCAGGAGGATGCCACCCGAGAGTCCTTGCAGGACCCGGAGTGCAACGAGCGTGTCCAGGCTGGTTGCAAGCATGGCGATCGCGCCCGCAGCGCCCAGCACAAGTGTTGAGCCGATCAACAGGCGTCGCGAGTCGATACGGCACATCAGCACAGGCGCCACCACGAAGCCGATGAACTTCGCTGTCGTGTAGCCGATGTCCAGCCACGCAAACTCGTCAGGCGTGGCGTGTATATCGCCGATGATGTCGAAGCGGCCCGCCGAAAGGGCCGTGCTGGCGATCGCTTCGGTCAGGGCGGCAAGAACGATCCCCGCGATCAGGATTGCACCTTCTGCGCCGCCGCTCCGGCTTGCGCGCGCCATGGCGGTTCCGGTCACCGATCCTGGTCCCTGTCTATTTCGACCCGCGCGGACAATCCGGGTACCAGGCGCTCGGGAAGAGGCTCATCGGCAAACCGGATCTTCACCGGCACACGTTGAACGACACGCACGAAGTTTCCGGTCGCATTGTCTGATGGAAGCAGGCTGAACGAGGATCCGCTGCCAGGCGCAAAGCTGTCGACCACGCCGCTGAAAACCCTGTCCGGATAGCCATCGATGCTGATGCGTACAGGTTGCCCCAGGCGCACAAAGCGAAGCTGCGTCTCCTTGAAATTCGCCACGACCCACACTTCGTTCGCGGGCACGATGTCAAGCACAGGTGAGCCCGGCGCAACCAATCGGCCCACCCGGACCTGACGATTTCCGACGATGCCGTCGACGGGAGACCGAACCACCGTACTATCGAGGTCGATCTTCGCCAGGTCACGCAGGGCTTCGGCTTGCGCAATCGCGGCGGCAGCTGCTCGCTTCTGGCTGGCCAGGACGGCAATCTTCTGCTGCTGGGCGTCAACCGTGGCACTTGCTGCCGAAACAGCCGCCTCTGCCCGTGTTCGCTTTGCATCGCTCTCATCAACCAGCGCCTGGCTGACTGCGCCCGACTGGACCAGTCGGCGCATGCGCTCGGAATCCCTCACCGACAGGGCCTCGTCCGCCGCAGATGAGCGCTGCTGCGCCTGCGCCTGCCGGATCAGGGCCCGCTGCAGTTCCGTTTCCGTTTCGACATTGGCCAGGCGCGCACGTGCTGCCTCAAGGTTCGCTTCCGCTTGCGCCAGCCGCGCCCTGTAGTCCTGGTCGTCAATCCGGAACAGGACATCGCCGGCATGAACAGGCTGGTTGTCGTCGATCTCCACCGAAACCACGTATCCCGAGATCTTGGCGGCCAGCGACGTCACTTCACCCCGGACATATGCGTTATCGGTCGATGTCTCACTGGCTGAGCGCGCGACAATCCACCCGCCAACACCTACCAGGACAGCGCCCAGGCAGAGAACGACGCCGACGACGCGCTTCTTGGTACCTTTTGCCACTACGTCCTCCAACACGATGCCCGGTCGCCGGGCAGTTGGGATCGTTTTGCGACGGCGGCGTCTTGCATAAGGGTCTCCATTGCAAACCAGCGAGCTATCGACCGAAAGTGTGACGCCGGGGCGATCAATCCAACTCCCCCTTGGGTCAGGCCATGCTATACTTGCAGCTAGATGCTGCACGCGTCGATCCGGAGGCGACAAGCGCGCCAAACGTCCAGGAAAAGCGGTCCTGCGGGACACCAACACGCGTGGTGATTTCGTCGACCCCATCCGGGGCGGACGCGAATGGCACCCGCCCCTTCATTTTTGCGAACCTGACAGGTTGGATGCTCGCCTGCCGTTTCGTTGGCTGCAGGGAGAAACCGGAAAAACCCCTGCATTCATCATCTCTGTCGCGTCCGGTTGACACGGCTCGCCCAGACAACATGCCCGGTCGGTCGCGTGTGATCATCCTGCCTTCCCGGGTGAACTGCCTAGGCCAAAGGGCAGGCCACTCTCCACGCATGGCGCATCCAGCCGACACTCCCGAATACCCTCCGTCCACCAATCTACCGGTACCGGTCGCTACAACGTAACGGCATCCAGGATCAGTCCCTCGACACGCATCGCTGCCTGCACCGCCGGGCGGCGTTTCATGCGATCACGCATGCCTATCAGGGCATTCGGGACGGCCACATCGAAACGCGCTGCCCACAGCAGCATGACGAACAGGTAGAAGTCAGCCACACTTGGCGTGTCACCAAACAGGTAGGGCCCGGCCATATGGTCGGCAACGAACCGGAGCTGGCCTGCCACAGTGGCGCGCGCGCTCGCCTTCTCCGCGTCGGTGCTCGGATGCCACATCGGTTTGAAGCTGCGGTGTATTTCCGTCGAAATGTAAGTCATCATTTCAAGGGCGCGCGTGCGGCCGAGCGGTCCTGATACAGCAATCTCGGGATGCCCGCTCGCCAGCCAGTCGAGAACGGCGATATTTTCCGTCAGGGTCTCACCGTCATCAAGCACGAGGACCGGCACATAGCCCTTGGGGTTGATGGCGAGGAAGTCGCCGCCCGACGCCGTTCGTTTCGTTTTGAGGTCAACCTTTTCCCGCTCGAAACTGAGTCCCAGTTCTTCGAGCGCGATGTGATCGGCAAGGCTGCAAGCCAAAGGTGTAAAATAGAGTTTCATGTCCGGCTTCCTTCTATGACCATTGAACCACTGCCTTCCATGAACGTGGTCAGGTCACTGAAGGCGTGGCGTCCGATTATGGCGATCACAAATTCCGGCGATATTGTCCTTTAGGCGAGCTCGCATATGCTGATTGCAGGGCATGCATCCATTCGGAACAATGAACACGGACCAACCTGACCATCGAGTGGCGTTCACGCCACCGAACGGCGTTTGCGACCCACGGTACCCTTTGACTCAGCGAGATCGCACGGGAATGAGCGGGTACCGATGGGGAATCTCGGTCATCAGGCTGTCGCGCAGCCAGTCTTCAAACCGGCGCGATCCAATCATCGCATCGCCCCCTGGCAGAAGGGTTTCGTCAGTCAGTGGCGCACCGAAATAGGGCTCATGCGGGTCGGCTATGATGCGACGCGGATCTTCATAAGCCGTCAGCACCTCGGTCGCGAGGTAATCAAGTCGGAACCGTTCAGGACCGGCAACCTCGACAATGCGATTCAACGGGCGCCCCGTTGCCAAATCCGCCAGTTTGCGAGCAAGATCGCGTGAAGAGACCGGCTGGACGGTCGTCAACGGCACGACAACATCAGGGTTGGCCCCTTCCTGCGCAATCGCACTTATGATTTCAAAGAACTGGGTCGACCTCAGAATGGTAAAAGGCGTTCCCGATTCCCTGACCAGGCGCTCCTGAATCATCTTTGCTCGGAAATAGGCACTCGCTTGCAGGCGATCAGTGCCCACGACAGACAGGATGACGTGGTGCCTTACGCCGGCCGCGCGTCCGGCAGCAATCAGGTTGCGACCGGATCGCTCGAAGAATGTGGCCGCAGCGCCCTTGTCGAGAGACGGGGCGTCAGACACGTCAACAACCACCGTGGCTTGTCGCAATGCGCCTTCAAGCCCTTCACCGGTCACTGTGTTGATTCCGACAGATGGCGACGCGGAGACCACGAGTTGCCCTTCGCATCGCAGGATGTCGACAAGCTTTCCGCCGATCCGCCCGGTTCCACCAATCACGACAATCTTCATGTTCGACACCTCGACAACATGCCTTCACTTGGTCCGCTCATACTACCGAATCCTGTGCATGCCGGTCGATTGGACTGGAAGGCGGGCATGACCTATCCGGTAGTATAGCGAACGATCACGCAGGTCCGTCTGGCGGAGATGGTGTCCGCCCAGCGCGCCGCGACAGGGTTCTAGTCCGGCGAGATCTGATGTCTCAACCAGTCCGAAAATGTGCCGGAAGTAATATGCGCGTCAGGGCCCGGCAGGAGCGACTCATACGCCAGCTGCGTGCCGAAATAGGCTTGGGCCGGATCGACAATCACACGACGCGGGTCCTCTTCCGCACTGAGCATCAGGCGTGCGACTTCGGACAGTTCAATTCTTGCGGGACCGGCCAATTCAATCGTCTCGTCGCGCGGCGGCGAAACGGCGATGTCAGCCAGATACATTGCGACATCATCGGACGCGATAGGCTGCAACAGCGCGCGCGGCAACCTTATGAACGGCTTGTCGTCATCTAGGCCCAGCATGCGATGAATCAGTTCGAAGAACTGCGTTGAACGCACGATCGTATACGGAATGGGAGAGGCCTTTATGATCTCTTCCTGCATCGCCTTCGCCTCGAAATAGCTGCCCGCGGTCAATTTGTCTGCGCCGACAATCGACAGCGCAACATGGTGATTGACGCCGGCGGCCGCCTCGGCAGAGATCAGGTTCCGGGTGATTGTTTCGAAGAAATGCACCGGCTCCCGGCCGTCAACATCAGTCGTATTCGTGACATCGACCACGACATGAGCTGATCTCAGCGCAGTCGCCAGCCCCTGTCCACTCAGTGCATCGATGCCTTCAGATCGGGAAGCGACCACAACATGGTGAGATCGCGCGTGCAGCAAGCTGACCAACCTTGACCCGATAAGTCCTGTGCCGCCGACGACAACAATTCGCATCGCTTCTCCTCCTGCTGCACCGAACGTCAGTCCTCCGCCGGGATCAGGTGACGCTCAGGCCTCCATCGACAGAAATGACCTGCCCCGTAACCCAGCCTGATTCAGGATCGGCGAGCTGGAGTATCCATTTGACGACATCCTCCGGCTCCCCGCGCCGCTTGAGCGGTATCTGCTCGCGCTCCTCGTTTTCGATGGCCTCTGCCTGTTCCGGCGTCAGGCCCATCATTCCGGTCAACGCACCCGATTTCGTCGGTCCGGCTGCGACGGCATTCACGCGTATGCCTTGCGGCGCGAGTTCCAGGGCCCAGCAGCGCGTGAGATGCTCCAGCGCTGCCTTGCTCGCAGCATAGTGGGAAAGACCTGCAACCGGCTTGTGACCGAACGTGCTGGAGACATTTATGATCACCCCCATAGATGCGGTCAGATGGGGAAGCGCTGCCCTAGAGAGCAAGCTCGGGCCGGTCACATTCACTCCAAATATCGCATTGACCTTTTCCGCTGTGACATCCGCCAATGGCAAGATCGCACCGGCGCCCGCATTGTTCAGGATCACATCTACCCGGCCCCAGGCATCCACAGCCTTTGCGACGGTGCGCCCGGCATCTTCAGGAATGGAGGAATCCGAAACAATATAAGCGATGCCAGGGTGCCCGGACGCAGCGTCCTTCAACGCATCTTCCCGGCGACCGGTGATGAGTACGCTGGCACCAGCGCGGGCGAACTGCACCGCAGCGGCGCGTCCAATCCCCGAACTACCGCCGGTGACAATGACGCCTTTGTTTTCAAGCTTGGTCATATTGCACCTCCGCGCTTTCATCGAACGGACTGTTCATGACCGAATCCACCGACGATGGCGCCGCGTATCCAGGCACAAATCGCTCCCCGAAATCACGCACAAAATTGTCGTAGGTCGTCTCCGGAACACGTTCAGCGATCCGGCAGAAACATCCTGTCATCTGCTCCTTCATCCCAAGGCGCGGGAACTCGGCAACGATCCTCGCTATCTCATCGGAGGGGATCACCTCGAACTGCAAGCCCACGACATCGAGGCAGATGCCGGACGTGCAGAGCGCGATCTCCGCCTCCTTGTAGAGGCCGATCGAAGGCGTGGAGTTCAGGGCGACGCTGTCCCACACCAGCTGGGCCCGCCGTTCGTCCACGCCGTTTTTCCTCACGAACACGCGCGCCAGGTCAGCGCCCTCCACCTCGAACCGCCGGGGCCCGTTGAAGCGGTCATTCAGCGTGATGTCGTGGAGTAACGTGCCGACCGCGACGACTTCGGCATCATGCATGATGTCCTGGATCTGGCCGATACGGGCTGCAAACAACCACGAGCGGACTACATGGTTGAACAGGTACGGCGTGCATTCGCGCCTTGCGTATTCAAGCGCGCGCTCGACGAGCGGTGTATCTGGAACTGACACACCTGCAAGTATTCGTGTGGCGGACCGTGTCATGGCGGTTGGTCTCCGGATCTAGTCGCTGTACGGGGTTGTGAGTTCGGCTTCGTCGGTGTCGACGACAAACACGGCGAGCAAGCTGGCGGGTTCGGTGCCACTGGCATTCTCACTGATGCCATGATGGTCGCCGGGATACTCGGCGAAATTCTCCCCCGCGTGGTATGTCACGATGGGGCCACCATTGACCTGGCTTCGGATCGCTCCATCCAGAATTGTGGCATAGATGAAGGCGGAGTCCGGGTGCGTGTGCGCCACGGACGTGCCGCCGGGTTGGTACTCGACGAGCACGCCTTTCATGCTCTTTCCCGGAACATTCGGCAGGGTGTGATCGAAGACGACAGTCACCTTCGCCTCTGCCAATTCGTCGTGTTGCGCCCCGGCCGCCCGTACGAAGGCGATAACCGTCACCGCTGCAGCTGCCGTGATGAGCATTGTCTTGAGCATTGCTGTCTCCATTCGTGATCGCAGGATTGAAAGGGCGCGCGGACAAGCCGGTCAGGCCGTGATCTTGCCGGGATCGGCCGGATGCTCAGCGCGGACTCCGATCTGCAGCCGGTTCCACAAGTTTATGGTCCCGATTGCGATGGTCAGGTTGGCCTGTTCCACTTCCGAGAACTGTGCCTTGAGCAGCTCGTAGTCCGCGTCAGAGGCGCCGTTTTCCGCCACCAGAGTCAGGGCGTCCGTCCAGGCAAGGGCAGCACGCTCGCGATCAGAGTAGAGCGAGGATTCCCGCCAGGCGTTCAGCATGTACAGCCGCATCTCCGTCTCGCCGGCCTTGCGTGCGTCCATCGCGTGCATGTGCAGGCAGAAGGCGCAGCCATTGATCTGTGAGGCACGCATCCGCACCAGCTCGAGCAGGCCATGCTCCAGGCCACTGGCCGCGATAGCGCTCTCCACGGTCATGATGGCTTTCACGGTGGCAGGGGCGACTTGGAAAGTATTCAGGCGTTGGGTCATGGTCATGTTTCCTTGGTTTGGGCGTGAAATGGGTAGAGCGCTTATCGGCCTGCCGGCGCGCCTATGCGCGCACCAGCGATGTCCTCAGCCATGTCTCGAAATGCGTGGCGCCAAGCCGCGGATGGTCTCCCGGCGTGAGCGTTTCGGCCTGCAGTGTGGCGCCGAAATATTGCGCGTTCGGATCTGCGATCACCTTGCGGTTGTCTCCGTCAGCAGCAAGAACTTCGCGGGCAAGCACATCGATTTCGTAGCGTTTCGGCCCGGCAATCTCGATCATCCCGTTGAGCGGGCGCCCAAGCGCCAGGTCGACCAGCGCATTGGCCACGTCATCCGAGGCAACCGGTTGTATGAAGGCGGGAGACAGGCGAACGACCTCGCCATCCGCGCCGGCGTTTATGATGCTGCGGATGAATTCAAAGAACTGGGTGGAATGCAGGATCGTGAACGGAATGGGCGCCTTCCTGATCAGTTTCTCCTGCGCCTGCTTGGCGCGAAAATACCCGCTGTCGGAAAGACGGTCTGTGCCGACCACCGACAGCGCCAGATGATGGCGCACGTTCGCAGCCGCTTCTGCTGCGAGCAGGTTGCGACCGGCGGTCTCGAAGAATGCGAGCGCCTCCTTGGCTTCGAACGAGGGGGAGTTGGCAACGTCGATCACAACCTCGGCTCCAGCAAGCGCGTCGGCCAGGCCTTCGCCCGTCAGCGTGTTCACACCGGAACTCGGCGCAGCCGCAACGACGTCGTGACCCCGGTCGCGCAGTCCCTGGACGGTCTTCGAGCCGATCAGGCCGGTACCACCGATAACAACGATCTTCATCTCTTTCTCCTTCGCGGTTTTGTTTGGGCAAGGACGAAGATGCGCTCTTGTCATCTGCAAAACCATTCGACGGAAGGCTTTGTCATGCGATGCGAAAGTCTAGGACAGGCTCGCCCGCCAGATGACGCGGTCTTATCGATCGACCGATCCGGTCGGCAGGACAACACGAAACTCGGCGCCACCGCCGGGATGATTTCGCGCAGAGATGCTCCCGCCATGCGACACGACGATAGACCGGCAGATCGCCAGCCCGATTCCCATGCCGGCATCCTTGGTCGTGAAGAAGCTGTCAAAGATCCGCTCGATGTCAGGCCCCTCGATGCCGGGGCCGCTGTCCCGGATCGCCAGCACCACGCACTCATCAGTCCCGACGCTCGTCGTGATCTCGATCCGCTGCAGCATTGTCTGGTCCTGCTTCATGGCCTGGATGCTGTTCACGAGCAGGTTGATGATCACCTGCTGCAGCTGGACCCGATCCCCCACAATCCGGGGCAATTCGCAGCCATACGCCACTGACAGGTCGATAGACCGTGCCTCGATGTCATAGCGAATGAAGAGGATGGCCTCATCAATGATCTCGTTGAGATCAAGCGCGACATGCTCCGGCTCGTGCTTCGATGCCATGCCGCGGATTCGTCCCACAATATCGCTGGCCCGGCGGGCGCTGCCGGCAATCCGGGTGGTCAGCAACCTGACCTTGTCGATATTCGGTTCCTCACGAGACAGCCAGCGCAGGCTCGTTTCGGCATTTGTAACGATGGCGGCGAGTGGCTGGTTGACTTCATGGGCAATCGACGACGTCAGCTCGCCCAGCATCGATATCCGGGCGGCATGCGTGTTTTCCGCCTGCAGCTGACGCAGCTGGCGTTCCGTTCGCAACCTTTCCGTAATATCCTGTATACAGATTATCGTGACATCCAGCCTTTCCGGCGGTGCCGGATAGGTCACCGACAGCTGCACATCACGAAGCCTGCCGTCCAGCGTGCGGATTTTTGCAATTTCCGAATAATTCCGCTTGCCATGGAAGCGGGCCATCATCACGCGGCGGTCCGTTCCCGGGGACGAGGCGAAGAGGAACCTGACCGGTCCGGCCAGGTCGGCTGCGGTCGACGCGGCGAACAGGGTTACCGCCTCCTGGTTGACCTCTGTCACCTTCACGGCGTCATTCGCAAAGTCCACCAGCTCGGGGTGCGCCTCCAGGTAGGCGGCGAAATCGGTAATGCCTTTGGCTCTCAGTTCGCCGAACGCTTCTCCCGCACGCCTGGCGTCCACCTGCAGCACGGCGACGGGCAGGTGCTGTATCAGTTTGCGGTACCGGTCTTCGCTTGCCCGCAGGTAGAGGAAGGAATTGTCACCGCTGACCTCGCCATTGACTGCAACGAAGACCTTGCCTGCCTGGCCAGGCATGTCCCTGCTCCAGACAGTCACGGAACAGTCCTCGAGCAATGGGGAGGCGATCTTTCGTGTTTGGGCTGTATGGTGCGGCCAGGCGCCAACCACGGACACGATCAGTTCGGCGATGTCGACCTCGCTCTCGCGCGGCCAGAAATCCGATACGGCCTGTCCGATCAGGCCACTTCGTCCCGAATAGTCTCCGGCCAGCCGCAGGGTTCGTTCGTTCACGCCAACGATGAGGATGGCAGACAGGAACTCCCGCGCCTTTTCGGGATCGCCGGCAAACACGTCGGCGCCAGGCTGCCCGGTGCGTTTGGCGAGGTCGATGACGCGTGGCCGAACACGCGTCACATCGAACTCCCAGAACGCCGCCGAGGCGGGCAACTTCTCGGCGCGGTCCGCCGGGCGTTCGCTGCCGACCTGGAGATCGAGTCTCTGGCCGAACTCGACGACATCTCTCATCTCGCCAGACGGAAGACGCCGCACGATGCGCCTCACGCTGCTGACAACCTCACCACCCGACAATGCGCGGCGGCGCGCTTGCCCGTTCCAGCTGCCATCCCGCAACAGGAGGCGCCACTGCTCGTCATGGCGCGAACGCTGCTGGGCAATCGCTCCCAGCCTGCTGCCGATCATCCCCATGGCCGGCCAGCCGTAAAGCGCTTCGGATGCCGGGTTCCAGTACTGGACAATTCCGTCGAGGTCGCAAACGATCACGCTCTCTGCAGCAAGGTCGGCAAGGTCGGTCTCCGGTCCGGCAAGCGTGCGCGCCAGCCCATCAATTGCCACTTCGGATTCCCTCGCCGGGTCAGACATCGGATTGGCTCCACCCTGCGTCGTCACCGGCGTCCGGGTTCCAGTTCAATGCGGACTTGAGGTGATGGATGAGCACGTCATCACTGACGGGCTTGGTCAGAAAGGCGTGTGCGCCCCCGTCGAGAGCGCGTGCGCGTGTCAGGGCATCCAGGACGGAGGTGATGAAAATGACCGGCATGGTCGAACCGCATGCGCGCAAGCGTTCCTGCAGTTGAAGCCCGTCAACACCCGGCATGTTTATGTCTGTTATCAGGCTGTCGAACCGGCCCGGCGCGTATTCCGCGAGAAACGGTTCCGCCCTGTCAAACGCGGAACAATTCAGGCCCAGCACCTGAAGCAGGTCGGAAAGCGCTTGGCGCACGGCGTCGTCGTCCTCAACAATTGCCACTCTGGGTATTCTAGACAAGCGAAGGAACCTCGATTACGCGGCCAATCCGGCCAGTTCTCTCCTATCTCGTCAGGCGCAGACCAAAATTGTAATTGTACTTTAGTCTAGGCTGCACACGCTTCTCGCAGGTCGGGTGGCAGTGACTCCCAGGCACGTATCAGGTCTCCAACCGATGTTGCTTCCATCTTGCGCATGACATTGCTGCGATGAAGCTTGACCGTCACTTCGCTGATCCCGAAGTCGAACGCGATCTGCTTGTTCAGGCGCCCCAGTGCCACTTCCCGCAGAACTTGCCGCTCACGCGGGGTCAGCGTCTCTAGGCGGTCGATGTGTTTCTGCATGATCTGGTGTGTCTGCCGCGATGCGATATCCATTTCGATGGCAGCCGTCACAGCATCCAGCAGGGTCTGGTCCCGAACCGGCTTGGTCAGGAAATCGACCGCGCCCGCCTTCATCGCCGTGACGGACATTGGTATATCGCCATGTCCGGTCAGGAAGATGATCGGTGGCGCGTCACCCTTTGCCGCGAGCAGGTTCTGCAGGTCCAGCCCACTGGAACCCGGCATGCGAACATCAAGTATCATGCAGCCCGGCCGCCGCGGCAGGTCGGCCGCCAGCAAGTCGCGGGTCGACGCAAAGCAGGTCGCATCCAGCCCGACAGACAGGATAAGCTCCCGGAGCGCTGTCCGCACCTCCTCATCATCGTCCACGATAACGACATGGGCGCGTTCCTTTTCCGCTTTAGTTACGGCCACGGTCGCCTCCCAGGCTGACGCCGATGCACACTGCGTCGGGCTCGTTCGATTCATTCTTTGTGGACATCGCCATCTCGTCTCCTTTCAAGATTCAGGGTTGCTGTTGATGAGTGTTCGACGTGCTGTCGGAACGGCGTTCCGTGGCGCCGGGTCTGCCCGGTCATCCAGCATGGCTTCGGGCGGGCGCGCCTTGCCGCCCCGCGAACTCACGCGAGTCGCCAACCAGTCCTGGACTTCGCCGGCAAATTCCTGCGGCGCCTTGCGCTCGACCGACCGTGCGACATCCGCAAGCGAGGTACTGGCCAGCGTGTCACGCATGGCCTTTTCCGCGCGCAGCATGACCGCATGGATGGAACAGACCCCCTTTGTCGCCCAGCGCGGCGGTGTCTCGCCAAACAGCACGCAGCGGTTCCGGATATCCTGGCAATCGAACAGCGGCTTCTTGCCTTCGATCGCGTCCACGATCTGCAGAAAATTGATGTCGCCAGGCTCGCGCGCTAGGACATAGCCGCCGCGCACGCCTTCCGCTGCATGCACGAGGCCCGCTTTCTCAAGCTTGGACAATATCTTTGCAAGGAAGGCTTGCGGAATTCCCTGGAACTCGGCCAGGTCGCGCGCGCTGACCGGCGCGCCGCCGGAATCAACCAGCCAGAGCAGGCTGTGTGTCCCATATTCGACGCTGGTCGTCAGGTGTGCCATAACTCGCACCATATCACTCCGCGTTAATCTCTGCAATCAGCATGTCGTCGCCGGCGACAGCACGCCACCCCCGTCCGCGTCAACAGCCACGGACGGGGCGGCGGGCTGACGGCTAGTCGTAGAGGTGCGCCTCCACGAACCATAGCTGCTTGTCGGTTTCCCGTGACAGCTGGGTGAACAGGTCTGCGGTGTCAGCGTCGCCAAGCTCGGTGGCGGCATCTATGTCGCCGCGCAGGGCCTTGCCGAATTGCGCAAGGACGGCACTGAGCGCCTTCAGGTGCGACTCGCCATGGCGCGCGTCGAGCGGATATTCATACAGCGTGCTCGCCCTGGCCGTCGTCTGGACGCGGCCGTCGGCAATGCCGCCCAGTGCCGTGATCCGTTCGGCAATCGTGTCGACATAGTCCTCCACCACAGCGTGCACGCCATCGAAGAACGTGTGCAGCTGGAAGAAGTCCATGCCCTTCACATTCCAGTGCGCCTGCTTGGTCTGGGCTTCCAGGTCGATTGAATCAGACAGCCGCGCCTGCAGCAGTGCGATCGATGCTTTCCGTGTGTGGGCGGGGATATCAAGGCGGGATTCAAACATGTCAGGTCTCCTTTTGGTCAGGAACAAATGGTGCGCCGGAAACGGATCGCCGCATATACTTTTGGTTAGGATGGCTGCCGCCAGGGCCCATGCCCCATACGCCATCCGAAGCCGGACACTCCGTTCAGACACATAATTTGATAAAATTGCCTGTCACCCATGCGTTGGCAATTCCGCCGTTCGTACAATTGGCGTAGAAAGCCTCATCTACGATTGTAAGCCGCGTTGGCAAGCAACGGAGACTGCAATGACCGACCCCAAGCCTATCTCTCAAGATCATACATTTTCACGGCGAGGCGTCCTGATGGCGGCCAGCGCGGCAGCGGTCCTGCCAGCCTGTGCCGACTCCCTCTCAGGCACCCCACTTCAACCCGCATCCAATGACAGGATTTCCAAGATGGACAGGATCACAACCAAGGACGGCACCGAAATATACTACAAGGATTGGGGCCCCCGGTCGGGCCAGCCGATCTGCTTCCACCACGGCTGGCCGCTGTCGTCCGACGACTGGGACGCGCAGATGCTCTACTTCGTCAACAAGGGCTACCGGGTCGTTGCGCATGACCGTCGCGGCCATGGTCGCTCCGCCCAGGTCAGCGACGGCCACGACATGGAGCATTACGCCGCCGATGCCGCTGCCGTGTTCCAGCACCTCGACCTCAGGAACGCCGTCCATATCGGCCACTCCACCGGCGGCGGCGAAGCCGTCCGCTATGTCGCCCGGCATGGCAAGGGCCGTGTTGCCAAACTGGTCACGATCGGGGCGATCCCGCCGATCATGGTGAAGACACCTTCCAACCCGGACGGCCTGCCGATCGACGTCTTCGATGGCCTGCGGTCCGCCCTCGCGGCCAGCCGGACGCAGTTCTACATCGACCTCGCATCGGGCCCGTTCTATGGATTCAATCGTCCGGGCGCCAAGGTCATCGACAGCGTTGTCCAGAACTGGTGGCGTCAGGGCATGGCGGGCAGCGCCAAGGCACACTATGACGGCATAAAGGCCTTCTCGGAAACCGATTTCACGGAAGACCTGAAAATGATTGATGTGCCCACACTGATCATGCACGGCGATGACGACCAGGTCGTTCCCTACAAGGACGCGTCCGTTCTGGCGGCCAAGCTGGTCAAGAACAGCACTCTCAAGATCTATCCCGGCTTTCCGCATGGCATGATGACGACCCAGGCGGACGTCATCAACCCGGACCTGCTCGCCTTCATCAAGGCCTGATCGCAATCGCCGCGCCGGAATCGGGCAGGCACGCGCGCCCTCGTGTGACCTGCCTGGTTCCGGATGCCGGCCTACCGGCGGCGGCGCGTTTGCATCCGGTTGAGGACGGCCCCAGCCACGCGGCCACCCCGCCGTGTGATATCGGCCCGCAGCGCGTTGACTTCGTCCGGCCCGGCCCCTCCCGCACTCACCACGATAATCACGGCGTCGACCAGCCCTGCGAGGGTTTCGCCTGCCGTCGACCGGTCGGCCGCCGGTGCATCGAGGACAATCCAGTCCGTCGTCCGGCGCAATGCCTGCCACCAGTCGGGATGCGGACGGAACACTGCGCTCTGCCCGGGCGCCAGCGTGTCCGACCGGAACCGCGTGACCAGCAGGCGTGTCTCGCCAACTTGGTGCACCGCCAGTCGCCGCGTCCGCAAGCCTTCCCGTTCGGACGGTATCAGGTGATAGGCTGGCGGGCTGGCCAGTGACGCGTCATAGGCGCGCCCCGGCACACCGGCCGCCGCAAACGCCCCCTGCTGGAACCCGGTAAAGGCAGGATTATCCGCAAGATCGGTGTCGACAAGCCAGGCGCTCCGCGCGGCATGCCCGGCCGCCATCAGCGCAAACGAGGCCGCCATGCTGGTTGTGCCCTCGCCGCTGCGCGCCGCAACGAACATCACGCTGTGTGCGCCGCGCGGGCCGGGTCTTGTGGACAAGGCCTGCCACAGGGGATCAAGGTCAGCCCGAAGGTCCCGCATCGTCAACGGCCCGGCGTGTCATGATAGGCGCGAACGCTGGCCAGCACCGGCAAGTCTGTCGCGACTGCAGCCGCTCCCCCGCCCCTGCCTGAGCGCCCCGCGCGCATGCTGGCCCGGCCAAGGCCCGCCAGCAACGCGGCCAGCAACGCAAACGCACCTGCCAGCACCGGCAGGAACCAGTCCACGTCAGCCCGGTGAACCGGCAACCTGGCCGGCTCGACAATCCGGACATCTCCCACGTCCGCCCGGCGCGGGGGGCGAACCGCCTGCGCGCGGCTACTGTCGTCCGCCCGCTCGTGCGACAGCGCATCCCGCTTGCGCAGCAAGTCGCGGTAACGCTGGGCCTCACCGCCCGCCTCGGCCAGCCGGGCCTCGATACTGTCTGCCTGGCGTACCAGTTCAGCCCGGCGCGCCTGAAGCGCGGCCCCCTCGGCCTGCAGGTCCATGAGGCGCGCCTCTGCCTGCTGGTAAAGCGGGTTCGGGCCCGTCCGCACAGTGCCCGCCGGGCCGCCGAATGACGCGACCAGCGCTTCGGCTTCAGCAATACGGCGGTCCATGTCCTTGATAACTTCCGACCCCGGCAGATAGCGCGCAAGCTTGTCGGCCCGCTCAAGCTTCAGGTCGACCAGCGCCTGTCCGGTCCGGTCTTCAATGAAGATACGCTGTTCGCGCCGCACCAGGCCCATCTGCCGGCGATAGGCGGCAATCAGGGCGTCAACTTCCTTGATGCGCGCATCCGTTCGCAACAGCTCTTCACCGGCGGTGCGGGACAGGTCGGCCAGCCTGGCTTCCACGGTGCCGGGCGCCAGCGACCCCCCGCCTGCACGATACGCGGCAAGCGCCGCTTCAGCTTCGCGCAGGGCCTGCCCTGAATCGTCTTCAGGCACCTCCGACACCGCAGCGTCGTCGGCTGCCAGAACGTCGGAACGATAATTCAGGTACGCACCCAACAGGGCGTTCAGCACTTCAACCGACACATCCGGCCGGTCATGCCGGAACCGGACCATCAGGTCGGCGTCATTGCGGCCGCGTGTCACCCGCAGATCACCCTGCAACGCGATCAGCGCTGCGCGTCGGCACGCCGCCGTCAGACGGGCATCGGCTTCGGCGGTTTCGGCAGTGGCATTGCGACGGGCCTCGCAGGCCGTATCGATGTCGGGGTAAAGGCGCGACAGCGGAAACCGGTCGAGCACACGCGTTGCAACGACAGGGCTTTGCAGCAGGGCTGCTTCGCTGGTCGCCTCGCTCTGCACGGGCAACACCAGGCGCGCCCGCGCCTCAAACTTGGCAGGAATGGACAGGATTGCCGCCATGGACAGCGCCAGGACCGGCACGAACACCAGCAGCATCAGCCATTTTGCCCGCCACAGTTCGGCAGTCAGGCTGGCAGTGCGCGCTGAGTCGTCAGTCCCTGGCATGGTCAGCTATGGCTCCTCACGGCCCATTGAGAACAGGATCGCACGGTGCCGTTTGCGATTTCCTTAAGCTTGACGCGCAGGCAGATGCCTGCGTGGGCCGCTCGCGGACACCGAAACGCCTAGTTCATCAGTTTGAGCCACTCACGGGCCGACTGGAGCGCCATTTTGACTTCGTCCGAAGTCATCATGTCGGCCAGTTCGGCGCGCTGGATCTTGGCCTCTTCCGAACCGCGAAGCGCGGCCAGGTTGAACCATTTGTGCGCGGCGATCATGTCGACCTCCACGTTCAGTCCGGTCGAATACACAAGGCCGGCCTGGTAAAGCTCTTCGGGAGCTGAATCGGGGCCGAGCATTGAAGCGAGGTCTAGAGCGTAATCTGCAAAAGGCATTGTCTTGTTCCTGTTTCACCTTGCCGCCGCGTCGCCGGGATCCTTCCCGTGTCCTGCTTTGGCAACCACCACCCGCCGTGTCCGGCGATGGGTGAAGAGTGACGTCAGAGCTTTGCATTATGGTTAATGCAGGCGCGCCCCAAGGGGCAGAGCGTTACGCCCTGACCCGCTCCTGTTAACCCTATCGGGGAATCTGGCCGAAACGGCCCGAAATCCGCACGTTTGCCTTAGGATGCCCGCCTTAGCGGCGAACCAGTTCCACCGTCCGGCTCTCGAAGGTGAAGCCTTCAAGTTTCGCCGCAATCGCCGGATCGTCCACAGTCAGGTCCCGCACTTCGCGCCACACAGGGGCTGCAAAGCCGGCCTCCGAACGCAATTGCTCGAACTGGTCCACCTGCATCGCGCCGCCAAGGCATTCTCCCAGGATCACCGGGTCGTTCGCCAGGTCTGCCGGAATCGGCCGGTCCACGAACACGTCGGAGAACAGGAACCGCCCACCGGGCTTCAGCAGGTGCGCCGCCCCTGCAAAGACCGCCGCCTTCTCCGGTACCAGGTTGATCACGCAGTTCGACACGATCAGGTCCACGCTGCCCGGCGCGATGTCCAGGTCCTGCAGGCGGTCGACATGCCCCTCGATGAACCGCACATTGGACCGGTCATAGCCAAACCGCTCGCGGTGCCAGTCCTCGTGGCGGCGGGCCACGTCCAGCTGCTCGGGCGTCATGTCGACACCGATCACTTCGCCGTCCTGCCCGACCAGCTGCGCCAGGATATAGACGTCCTGCCCCGACCCGCTGCCCAGGTCGACCACACGCCACCCCGTCAGCGACCCGTCCGGCACCACCACACCGCACCCGTAGAACCGCCCCGAGACTTCCGGATGGATATGCTCCATCGCCGCAATCACGGGATCGGGCGGCCGCACGGTCGAGCAGCAAGCCGAGGTCTTCAGGTCTTCGCTACCTTGCAGGGTCTTTCCATAGTATTCCTGGACAATCTCTTTGGTCATGCGGGGCTGGCTCCGTTGCAAGCTATAAGGATATGCACTGATTGCGCTGCTTGCCTGCGGGGGTCAATTCACGTCAGGGTGACAGCCGTGTTGCCGTTTCCATCCACCCACTTCCGCGCTAGATGAAGACCATGACCGAATATTTCAAACCGATCCCCTATTCCCTCTGGCGCAAGGACAAGGCCGCCTTCGCTGCCGCATTCGGGGAATCCTTTCGTGAAACCGGCTTTGCCGTCGTCTCCGGTCACCCGGTCGACCAGAGCGTCATTGACGAGAACCTGCGCGCCACGAAAGCGTTCTTTGCGCTGCCGGACGCGGTGAAGGCCAGGTATGATGGCCGGGCCGGCGGCGGCCAGCGTGGCTACACCGCTTTCGCCACCGAGAATGCCAAGGGCGCCGACAAGGCCGACCTCAAGGAATTCTGGCACACCGGTCGCCTGCTGCCGCAGGACTCGCCCTATCGCGAGACGATGGCCGACACGCCGCCCGTGGCGGAAGTCGCCGATTTCGACCGCGCCACCCGCGCCCTCTACACCGCCCTCGACGAAATGGGCCGCGACCTGCTGCGCGCCATCGCGCTCCATCTCGGCCTCGACGAGCTGTGGTTCGAGGACCGTGTCGAAATGGGCAATTCCATCCTCCGCCTGCTCCACTACCCGCCGCAGGAAAGCCCGCCGCCCGAAGGCACCGTCCGCGCTGGCGCGCATGAAGACATCAATGTCATCACCCTCCTCCTCGGCGCCGAAGAGGCAGGCCTTGAAGTGAAACACAGCTCCGGCACATGGCTCGGCGTGAACCCGCCACCCGGCGCGCTCGTCATCAATTGCGGCGACATGCTGCAGCGCCTCACCGCCGGCGTCCTGCCCTCGACCACGCACCGCGTCGTCAACCCGTCGCCGGAACGCGCGAAATTCCCGCGCTACTCGACGCCCTTCTTCCTGCACTTCAACCAGGACGTCGTGATCGAGGCCCTGCCCGGATGCGTCGCCGAAGGCGGCACACCCCAGCCACCGATCACCGCGCAGGACTACCTGATGGAACGCCTCCGCGAGATCGGCCTGGTGAAAACTTAGGCACCCCACGATGTATGCTTTCTATGTGCATCGCCGCGCGCCCACCTACCGGCTTGTCATTCACGCCGACGCACCGTTCCCGGCAGAAAGCCCAGCCAGCGACTGGACCCTCACCCGTACGCGAACGCCTGAAGACACAAATCCGGATGTGCGAGCCGCCATTGATGAGACAGGCTATTGCCTGTTCCGCATTGGTTTGAGGTTCGATGAGATCAATCTGCTTTAGGCTCACCCCACGCTACCCCTTGCCTCACGTTCCGATTGCGCCTGAATAGGCGCGACGGCTCGCAGAAGCCGGGCGCAAGGAGGAGGCCGAGGCCATGTTCAACAATACGGAGTGGCTCGTACAGGTCCGCGAGGACGTGATCGACCCGGATCGCGAGATCGTCGATCCCCACCACCACCTCTGGCCCAGGCCCTTCCTCAGCTACGACCTCGAAGAACTCTGGTCCGACACCGAAGACGGCCACAACGTCACCCAGACGATCTTCATGGAATGCGGCTCGTCGTATCGTGACGATGGCCCCGAACGGTTCAGGCCGATCGGCGAAACAGAATTCATCGCTGCCGCTGCCGCCCGCTCCGCCACCGATCCCGGCAAGGCCACCATTGCCGGCTTCATCGGCCATGCCGACCTGCGCCATGCCAATGTCGACGACATCCTCGACGCCCATATCGCCGCCTCCAATGGTCTCTTCCGCGGCATCCGCCATGCCGGCGCCCACGACCCCGACAGCGCCACCTTCGCCATCCCGGGCCGCGCGCCCGCAGGACTCTACCGCGACCTCGACTTCCAGCGCGGCGTTGCCCGTCTCGGCGAACGCGGCTTCACCTACGACACCTGGAACTACCACCACCAGATCCTCGACTTCGCAGACCTTGCCGCCGCCGTTCCCGGCACGACCATGATCCTCGACCATTTCGGCACGCCCCTCGGCGTCGGCCCCTATGAGGGCAAGCGCGACGACAATTTCGCCAAGTGGAAGGACGACATCGCCGCCGTTGCCGAAAACCCGAATGTCTTCGCCAAGATCGGCGGCCTCGCCATGCCCGACAATGGCTTCGGCTGGAACACGCGCGCCCTGCCGCCGACATCCGACGAATTCGTCGAGGCGCAGGCGCCCTATTACCACCACGCCATCGCGTGCTTCGGTCCGGAGCGCTGCATGTTCGAGAGCAATTTTCCCGTCGACCGGCTCTCCATCAGCTACCGCACCCTCTGGAACGGCCTCAAGAAAATCGCGGCGGGCTATTCCGAAAAGGAAAAGACCGCCATGTTCAGCGGCACTGCCCGCAAGGTATACAAACTCTCACCCGCCACGCCGAAAGGGAAATAGCCATGAGCGACCGGATTTCCGTCACCATCGACAAGGGCGTTGCCGACGTCCGCCTCACACGCGCCGACAAGATGAACGCGCTCGACAACGCCATGTTCGAAGCGCTGGTCACGACCGGCGAGGCGGTCTCAAAGGACGAGTCCGTTCGCTGTGTCGTCCTCTCCGGCGAAGGCCGCGCTTTCTGCGCCGGCCTCGACATGGGCAATTTCGGCCAGATGGCAACCGGCGAATCCGGCGTCACCGGTGGACGCGAACCGCTCACCACGCGCACGCACGGCATCGCCAATCGCGCACAGCAGGCGGCCTGGGTCTGGCGTCAGTGTCCCGTGCCCGTGATTGCCGCCGTTCACGGTGTTGCCCTCGGTGGTGGCTTCCAGGTCATGCTGGGCTCCGACATCCGCATCACCCATCCCGACACCAAACTGTCAGTGCTTGAAATCAAGTGGGGCCTCGTGCCCGACATGGGTGGCACTGCCATCATGCGTCACCTCGCCCGCGAAGATATCATTCGTGAGCTGACCTTCACGGGACGCATCTTTTCCGGCACCGAGGCCCATGAGTACGGCTTCGCGACCAAACTGTCGGACAATCCCCACGAAGATGCCATGGCCATGGCCCGTGAAATCGCCACGAAGAGCCCGACCGCGATCCAGGCCTCCAAACGCATCTTCAATGCGGTCGGCACCATGACCGACGCCGAGGCACTGCTGCAGGAATCCGTGGAGCAGGACAAGATCATCGCCAAGGGGAACCAGGTCGAAGCGGTCCTGTCCGTGCTGCAAAAGCGCGAACCGGCCTTTGTCGACCACCGCTAGGCCCGCGCCAGCCAGTCCGCTGCACCGGCGCCCGCTGCCCTGCCCATCGCCAGGCAGGCGGTGATCAGGTAACCGCCCGTCGGCGCATCCCAGGCGACCATTTCACCGGCGCAGAACACGCCGGGCCGCGCGCGCAGCATCAGGGCATCGTCCAGCGCGTCCCACGCCACACCGCCCGTGGTGGAGATCGCCGCGTCCAGCGCTGCCGTTCCCGTAAGGGTCAGCGGCAGGGCCTTGATCAGCGCGGCGAGCGCCTGCGGGTCCGCCGGCAATGCGCCGCCAGCGGCTTCATGCAGCAGTGCCAGCTTCACGCCCGTCAGGCGCGCCGTCTTGCGCAGGTGATTGGCCATCGACTGCTTGCCACGCGGCCGCGCCAGCTTGGCGGCCAGCACGTCGCGGTCCAGATCGGGCAGCAGGTCCAGCGTCAGAACCGCCTGGCCGTTCGCCGCCAGTGCGTCACGCAGCGGTGCCGACAAGGCGTAGATGCCGCCGCTCTCGACGCCTGTTTCGGTAATCACGAATTCCGCGCGGCTTTCGTCCCCCTCCGCTGACAGACGCACCCCCTTGACCGGCGTGCCGGCAAAATCCCGTTTCATCCTGTCTGACCAGTCCAGCGTGAACCCGCAATTCGACGGCCCGAACGCCTGCACGGCCACGCCCGCCTCCCGCAGGGTCGCCGCCCATTCGCCGTCAGACCCCAGCCGCCGCCAGCTCGCGCCGCCCAGTGCCACGACCGTCACGTCTGGTGTCACTGCCAGCGGTCCACCCGGCGCATCGAACACCAGTGCCCCGGCCTCGTCCCAGCCTTGCCAGCGATGGCGCGGATGCAGCACGGCGCCCGCCGCCTGCAACCGCACCAGCCACGCCCTCAGCAGCGGAGAGGCCTTCATCATCTGTGGGAAAATGCGCCCCGTCGAACCGGTATGCGCCGCGATGCCAAGCCCCTGCATCCAGTCCACGATCTCGCCCGGCCCGAACGCCCGCACCATCTTCATCAGCCGCTCATCGGCGCGATAGCCCGCCAGGAACAGGTCCATGTCTTCGGCATGGCTGATGTTCAGCCCGCTCTTGCCGGCCATCAGGAACTTCCGCCCGAAGCTCGGCATCGCGTCATAGATATCGACAGCCACACCCCGCGCCGTCAGCGCCTCGGCAGCCATCAGGCCAGCCGGTCCGGCGCCAATGACGGCAGCGCGCAACTAGATCAGCCCTGCCAAGGGGCTGCTCGGATCGGCATATAGTTTCTTCGGCATGCGCCCGGCGAGATAGGCTTCGCGCCCGGCAATCACGGCATGCTTCATCGCGCTCGCCATCAGGACCGGGTCCCTGGCAGCGGCAATCGCCGTGTTCATCAGCACACCATCACAGCCAAGCTCCATCGCGATCGCCGCGTCAGATGCCGTTCCGACGCCAGCGTCCACGATCACCGGCACGCGCGTCTGCTCAACGATCAGGCGGATGTTCACGGGGTTCATGATGCCAAGCCCGGAACCGATCAGGCTGCCCAGCGGCATGATTGCGCAACAGCCGGCATCTTCCAGCATCTTCGCATAAACCGGGTCATCCGAGCAGTAGACCATCACTTCGAACCCGTCCGCGATCAGCGCCTTTGCGGCGGTCAGCGTCTCCGGCATGTTGGGGTAGAGCGTCTTCTGGTCGGCCAGCACTTCCAGCTTCACCAGGTTCCAGCCGCCAGCCTCGCGGGCCAGGCGCAAGGTCCGCACGGCCTCGTCAGCGGTGTAACAGCCCGCCGTATTGGGCAGGTAGGTGAACTCGTCCGGCTTGACGAAATCGGTCAGTATTTCCTGGCTCGGGTCCGACAGGTTCACCCGGCGCAGGGCCACAGTGACGATCTCTGCCCCCGCCGCGCGCGCCGCATCGGCATTCTGCTGGTAATTGGCATACTTTCCGGTGCCGACAATCAGGCGCGAGTCATAGGATTTTCCGGCGATGATCAACGGGTCTGGCATGGCTTTTGGTGAATCCTGAGCAACTATTGCGACTGGTATTGAGCGGGTACGATCCCAGCGTCAACCTGACATCCTGTCATCCTGGAATTTGTGCGGCCTGCAACCGGGGCGCGGTTCACGGTCACACGAACGCACGGCTTCGGGCCCTCACCCCCCGCCGACAAACTGCACAAACTCCAGTCGGTCACCGTCTTCGAGCACAGTCGACGCGTGTTCCGACTTCGGCACGATCTCCAGGTTCCGCTCCACAGCCACGCCGCGCGGGTCGCGGCCGGTGTGCGCAGCCAGGTCCGCTACCAGCATGGCCAGCGTCGTGCCCGGCTCAACGTCCCGGACTTCGCCATTCAGGGTGATCTTCATGTCCCGCACCTCCGATCATTGCCCCCCTTGCCTTGCCGGGCGTTCCAGAGCAAGACGGGGCGCATGTCAAAACCGATATATGTTCTCGGTGGGCCAAACCTCAACCTGCTCGGTACGCGCGAGCCGGAGATCTATGGTCGCGAAACACTCGAAGATATCCACACCCGCCTGCGCAGCCTGTCCGGCGGCGTGCCGATCGAGGCGCGCCAGACCAATCATGAAGGCGAACTGGTGGACTGGGTACAGGAAGCCTCCCGTGAGGGCTCGGCCATCATCCTCAATGCCGGTGCCTATACGCACACATCTGTGGCCTTGCATGATGCCCTCAGGGCCTGCAAGGTGCCAATCATAGAAGTGCACCTGTCCAACCCGGCGGCGCGCGAGGCTTTCCGCCATGTGAATTATGTTGCGCCTGTCGCAAAAGCTACGATTGCAGGTCTCGGTGCCTACGGTTATGAGCTTGCGCTTCTGGCAGCCAAGTCCCTGACGGGCCAAGGAGATACTTAGCGTCCCATGAGTACTGCAAAGACCAAACTCGATACCGGCCTCGTCCGGGAACTGGCCGCAATCCTGCGGGAGGCCGACCTCGGCGAAGTCGAGATCGAGCATGACGGCCTGCGAATCCGGGTCAGCAAGCCCGCCGCGCCTGTCATGCAAAGCGCCGTCATGGCTGCACCCGCTGCCGCCGCGCCAGCCCCGGCCCCCGCCGGCGCCCCGCCTGCGGCCGCGCCTGCCCCCGCCGGCGCACCGGATGCGGCCATCAAGTCGCCAATGGTCGGGACCGTTTATCTCGCCGCCGAGCCGGGCGCCCAGCCATTCTTCAATATCGGTGACAAGATCAACAAGGGCGACACGCTGATGCTGGTCGAAGCCATGAAGACCTTCAACCCCGTCGAGGCCGACAGGTCCGGCACACTCAAGGCGGTCTACGTCATCGATGCCCAGCCGGTGGAATTCGGTGAAGCGCTGGCCCTGATCGAATAGCATGTCGGAACAACGCACGATCAAAAAGGTCCTGATCGCCAACCGCGGCGAGATCGCCCTGCGGATACACCGCGCCTGCAAGGAAATGGGCCTGATGACGGTCGTGGTCCATTCGACCGCCGACCGTGACGCCATGGCCGTCCGCCTTGCCGACGAAAGTGTCTGCATCGGCCCGCCGCCGTCTTCGGAAAGCTATCTCAAGAAATCGCAGATTCTCGCTGCCGCCGAAATCACCGGCGCCGACGCGATCCACCCCGGCTACGGCTTCCTGTCGGAAAATGCCCAGTTCGCCGAAATGGTCGAAGCCCACGGCCTCGCCTTCATCGGCCCGACCGCCGAACACATCCGCATCATGGGCGACAAGATCGCTGCCAAGGCCGCCATGATCAAGGCCGGCGTGCCCTGCGTTCCCGGCTCCGAAGGCGCGCTCACATCGATCAGCGAAGCCAAGAAAGCCGCCAAGAAGATCGGCTACCCGGTCCTGGTCAAGGCATCCTCCGGTGGCGGCGGACGCGGCATGAAGCTCGCGAAGACCGAGGCCGATCTCGAAAATGCCGTGAAGACGGCCAAGACAGAGGCCAAGGCCGCCTTCGGCGATGACGCGGTCTATCTCGAGAAATACCTCCAGGGCCCGCGCCATATCGAAGTCCAGATCATCGCCGACACGCACGGCAACGTGGCGCACCTCTGGGAGCGCGACTGCTCGCTGCAGCGCCGCAACCAGAAAGTCTTCGAGGAAGCGCCCTCGCCCGCCCTCAACCAGGTCCAGCGCGAGGAAATCGGCGGCATCTGCGCCCGCGCGATGGAAAAGCTCGGCTATCGCGGCGCCGGCACGGTCGAATTCCTCTACGAGGACGGCAAGTTCTACTTCATCGAAATGAACACCCGTCTCCAGGTCGAACACCCGGTCACCGAAATGATCACCGGTATCGACCTCGTGCGCGAACAGATCCGGATCGCCGAAGGCAAGGAACTCTCCTTCCGGCAGGAAGACGTCATGCTGCTCGGCCACGCCATCGAGTGCCGTATCAATGCCGAGCATCCGGAAACCTTCGTGCCGTCGCCCGGCCTGATCACCGATTTCCACGCGCCGGGTGGCCCGGACGTGCGCCTCGACAGCGCGGCCTATGCCGGCTACCGCATCCCGCCCCATTATGACTCGCTGATCGGCAAGCTCATCGTGCACGGACGCACCCGCCGCGAGTGCATCATGCGCCTGCGCCGGGCCCTCGCGGAAATGGTTGTCGGCGGCGTCTACACGACCCTCGACCTCCACCGCCGCCTCGTCGACAATGCGGACGTGCAGGCCGGGGAATACAACATTCACTGGCTCGAAAAATTCCTCGACGAGAACAAGCTGCCAGCCGAATAGGTCACGGGCTTTCTCCACAAACGCCATTGCCTGCCCCATGGACAGGCGCGCCAGCGGGATTCATATTCGTCTGATGTCGTCGCGTTTCGGAACCCAGGACCTGCTCGCCTGCTATCGCCGCGGAGTCTTCCCGATGGCGGACTCGCGCGATGACCCGAACCTGTTCCTGGTCGACCCCGACATGCGCGGCATCCTTCCGCTCGACGCGTTCCATATCCCGCGCCGCCTGAAGCGGACCGTGAAGAAGGATCCGTTCCGTATCACGGTGGATACGGCCTTCACGCGCGTCATGGAGTTCTGCGGCGAAGAGACCGAAGACCGCGACAGCACCTGGATCAATTCCGCGATCCTCAACCTTTACAGTGCGCTGCACCGTGAAGGTCACGCCCATTCCGTTGAATGCTGGGACGGCGACCAGCTTGTCGGCGGGCTCTATGGCGTCTCCGTCGGCGGCGCGTTCTTCGGGGAGAGCATGTTTTCCCGCGCCACGGACGCATCAAAGATCGCGCTGGTCCATCTGGTCGCGCGGTTGATTGCGGGGGGATATGCCTTGCTGGATGCGCAGTTCCACAATCCGCATCTCGAACAATTCGGCTTGATCGAAGTTCCGCGCTTCCAGTTCAAGGCCCTGCTGCGCGACGCGCTGCCGCTCAAGGCGAACTTCTATTCCGGTTCCGGCTCGGTATCCGTCGGCACCACCGGATCGGACAGTTTCACCGGCGCCGAAGCCGTGCAGCGGATCACCCAGATGTCATAGACAGGGTGCTCCAGCGCGCTGAGGCCGGGTGACGAGGCATACATCCAGCCGGAAAACAGTTCCGGATTGTCCTCGTTGACCGTCTCGACCTCTTCAGCCGCCACCGCAGCGTCCATCGTCTCGACCGCCACTGGCTGGGTCGAGTCGATCTTGAGGAATGCCGCGCTTTCGGGCGCTTCCTCGGGTGGGGTCTGGTAACAGGCCTTCAGTTCCACTTTCAGCGATCCGAAAACCACCGGCTCGCCCACCTTGACCTCGATATCCGTCGAACGGCCGGTAATCTTGTCCAGCGCACGCAGCGTTGCCCGGTCCTTCTGCACGAACGTCGCAGCATGCGCGGCGCCAAGCAGGCTGAGGCCGATTGTGCTGGCGATCAGGAAGCGGATCACTGGCTGTCATCTCCTGCAGGATAGGGATCGTCGCTCACCGAACGGGCGTCTGTCGCAGGGGCAGGCGCGCTGGCCGCGCTCGCATCTCCACCACCGCCGCCGCCGGCGAATGATGCAAACAGGGTCAACAGGTCGACACTGCCGCGCGTGTACTGGATCTCGCCGGTGCCATCCTGCGGAATGATGTCATAGCTGCCGCCGGCTTCGAGCGCGATATAGCTGCTTCCCAGAAGGCCGTCGGTCGAGATGCGCGCGTCGGTATCGTCCGGCAGCTCCCATTTCTTGTCCAGCGACAGGGTCAGGACCGCTTCGAATGCGGTTGGGTCCCCATCAATGGATTTCACCACGCCCGCCTTCACGCCCGCGACCCGCACGTCGGAACCGCGCGAAATGCCGGACACATTGTTGAAACGCGCCAGCACGGTGTACTGGTCACCGCTCTGCTGGGCATCGCCGCCGACAGCGAGCGCAAACCACAGGAACACCGCAGCCACGCCGACGACCAGCGCGCCGACCAGGGTTTCAAAGACAGATTCACGCATCAGGGGTCCACGCTTCGTAGTCGTCGTTGGATTTCTGCCGCTTGCCGCCCGACGACAGGCTGCCCTTGGGCGTTGTCGCATAGGGCGTGCCGGTCATGTTCGGCTTGTGGTCAGTTTCCCATTCGCGCCGCTCCAGCGGCATATGGGTCGGCGGCTCGCTGACGGTATGGTGCAGCCAGCCATGCCAGTCGGCCGGAACCTTGGACGGTTCGGCGAGGCCCTTGTACTGCACATAGCGGCGATGACGCCCTTCCAGCGAGGGCTTGCGCTCCTCGAAATACTTGTTGCCGTACTCATCGGTGCCGATATAGCCGCTGCGCCGCTTGATATCGAACGAGGCGCCCACGGTACTACCGCTCCACCAGGTGAAAATCTGCTTCAGCATTGTTTGCCTGTCCTGACCTGACTTGATGGCCGCAATATGGCGCCCCCCGGGCTGTTAATCCAGTGCGGCAGGGCACGCAATGCAGCGAACGCGACAGCCTGTGGCTTTTGCGCTATGGCAAGCCGAATTCCCCGTCAAACAGGCCCATCCGGCCCACCCCCTCCAGAATCTTGTGATCTCGCCGATTTAGTTGCGCAATACCGGTTGAAGCCGCCCGCCTGACCGGTCACGCTTTGCGTGAGTGATTCGCAAGGAAATGCACATGCCTGACGAGACCCGGGACGAAATCCTGATCGCCGCCGAATCAGACGGGCTCCTGTCCCTGCAGGTGCCATTTGGCCGCCTGTCCCGCGCTGCCGGGGCCACGCCGACGCCGATGACCTACGCTGCGCTCGACACCATCGGCGCCGCTGCCTCTGCGGCCAGCCTGCAAAGCGTGTCACAGCTGGCCCTGGCCGAGATGCTCGAACGTCTCGGGCCGGCGCCCCGCAATGCCGAACTCGCCGAGGCCCTCGCCTCCGGCTTCCCGCAGGACCTGCTGGAAGAGGCGCTGCGCCTGCCCGGCGGCATCCTGCGCACCGCTGACGGCCTGCGCGCAGCCGCCGTCGACACGCCGGCACCCGCCCCCGCCGTGTTCACCGCGACCCCATTCGAACCTGCGCTCGAACCGACTCTGCTCGCCGCCCTGCGCGAAGGCGGCGAGGTGTATTTCCTGCAGGACGCGCTGCCCGCGCCGACCTGTCCCGCCCGCGCCGTAGACGTCTCGCAGGCAGCCAGCCCCGACGGCCTGCAGGACGGGTTCCTGGTTTCCGCTGTCGCGGCAGCCGCCCAGGCGATGACCGATGGCGTCATCGTCATCACGGGCCTCGGTGCCGCCGTGATGGCGCTCGGCCATGACTATGCCTCGCCGGAAGGCCTGGCCGCAGGCGCCGCGCTCACCGCACTTGTCAGGTCTGCCGCGACCGGGGCCGCCTTCACGGCCACCAACGCCAGGGCGCTCGGCCTCCAGGCCCGCAAGGCCGGCCCGAAGCATGCCTGTACTGTCGCCATCGTGCCGGTGTCAGACCCTGCCGTGATCCTGCCGGATTGCGAGAGCGACGGTGCCGCACCCGTGCGGACCGTGCTGGCCTTCGGGGACGATGCGCCAAGCCTCGCCCGCTCCGCCCGTCTCGGCCTCGCCATCCGCGCCCCCGCAGCCCTGCCGGGCATCCTCGAGGCGATCACCCATTCCGGCGCCCAGGATCTCGACCTCGCCCTCGGCACCACCCGCCTGCGCGACCGCGGCTTCAGCGAAGCGGCGCTTGAACGCGTCAGCCGCGCCATCGGCGAGGGCCTGCCCCTCAATGCCGCCTTCTCGCGCTGGGTGCTGGGTGACGAGATCATTTCGCACGACCTCAAGCTGACTCCTGAAAACTTTGACGCTGACGGCCGCGGCGTCCTGTCCGCCATGGGCTTTTCCCGCGCAGACATCGCCAGCGCCGAAGCAGCGATTGACGGTGCCGGCGAAACCATCGCCGCCCAGTCGATGCAGCAGTGCGGCTTCACCATGCACCCCAGCCCGGACGACGAAGTCCGGTTTGCTGCCGCCTGCAGCAAGGTACTTGGCGGCAACGTGGTCGTTTCGGTCGGTGCCCGCGCCGGGCTCGGCATGGTTGAGGCGATCATCGGGAACGGCCTGTCGGCCCACCTCGCCGGGCACCGCGCCCCGGCTGGCGAAGACGTTCGCGAGCGCATGGAGCACATCATCTCGCTGGCCGAGGAACTCGCCGACGACGCCGCCGTCCCGGCCGCCTCGCCCGAATTCACCGAAGCCCATCCCGCGGCCCGCACCCGCCTGCCGGACCGGCGCAAGGGCTACATCCAGAAAGCCACCGTCGGCGGCCACAAGGTCTACCTGCACACCGGCGAGTTCGATGACGGCCATCTCGGCGAAATCTTCCTCGACATGCACAAGGAAGGCGCCGCTTTCCGCAGCCTGATGAACAATTTCGCCATCGCGACATCGATCGGCCTGCAATACGGCGTGCCGCTGGAAGAGTTCGTCGATGCCTTCGTGTTCACCCGGTTCGAACCGGCCGGCCAGGTCACCGGCAATGACCGCATCACCCGGGCCACCTCCATCCTCGACTACATCTTCCGGGAACTCGCCGTGTCCTATCTTGGCCGCGACGATCTCGCCGAAGTCGACGTCACCCATGACGGGCTCGGCCGCGGGGCGGGCGACGCAACACGCGAACCGGCGCCCTTCACCGAAGAGGCCGCCCAGATCATCTCGCGCGGATACGCCCGCGGCCACCTGCCCGACAATATCGTCGTCCTCGACAAGCGCCGCGCCGAGAAACAGGCCGAATCGGACGCCGACGAGGAGTCCGCGGAACTCGACGCCCCGGATTACCTGAGCGACGCCTGCGCGAATTGCGGCAGCTTCACGCTGTTCGCCATCAGCGAGGATGGCGACACGGAATGTGACACCTGCGGCGAAGAAGGACGAATTTCGAAGTAAGGGGCGCACATTCGGGCGCGCGCGATGGCGCTTTCCCCAGGGGAAGCCACAGCATGGCAGTTCTGCAACACCTGTGACGCATCTGCAGTTGTTACCGTTTGTTCAGTATAGCTGCCCATAACAACGCGATAATTCTGGGGAATGAGTTTGCTGTCTCTTCGCGCCTTCTGGGCAGCCGCACTGGCGGCGATATGCGTCGCCGGTACGGCCGCCGCGCAGGGCAAGCCCGTGGCCTGGCAGCCCGGCTATGTCGGAACCTGTGACAAGTGCAACCTGGCCGGCCGCAACATGTCCGGCTGGACGCTGACCGGCGCCAACTATCCCGATGCCAACCTCGAATTCGCCTTCATGCGTGGCATCCAGGCCGCCGGCGCCAATTTCGAGGGGGCGAACGCATCCGGTGTTGACCTGCGCACCGCCATCCTCACCTCGGCCCGCTTCTCCGGCGCCACCCTGTCCGGCGCCCGCCTGATGGGCATTCATGCCACGGGCGCAGAGTTTCGCGACACGATGATGCGCGGCGCAAACCTGCAGGGCGCACTGGTTGTCGGCGCGAACTTCTCGCGGGCAGACCTGGGCGAGACCCGGATGGAAGAGGCTGACCTCTCGGGTGCAAACCTCACCGGTGCCAAGTTCGACAAGGCCACCATGACGTCGGCCGTTCTCAACGGCGCCAACATGACCGGCGTGATCATGACCGGGGCGGGAGTCTCGGGTGCCTCGTTCCGGGATGTGCGGTTCCTGGCAGCCGACCTGTCCGGCATGACCGGCTACGACTCAGCCGATTTCGCAGGTGCCTGCGCCTCGATCGACACGCTCATGCCGGCTGGCCTGCTGCTGCCGCTATGCAGCGATCCCGGCGCACTCAAGACCGTCGCCGCCAACTAGGCTTCTCCAGCCAGGCGCGTTCGGCCTCAGGCTTTCACCTGAGGCGCGAGACGGATGTTCAGTTCCTTCAGCTGCCTGTCGTCCACAGGGCTCGGTGCCCCCATCAGCAGGTCGCGCGCCTGCTGGTTCATCGGGAACAGGATCACGTCGCGCAGGTTCTCGACCTCGGCCAGCAGCATCACGATCCGGTCGACGCCCGGTGCAATCCCGCCGTGCGGCGGTGCGCCATAGCGGAACGCGTTCAGCATGCCGCCGAACTTCTCTTCCACCACGTCCGGGCCATAGCCGGCCAGTTCGAACGCCTTCAGCATCAGCTCGGGCCGATGGTTCCGGATCGCGCCGGATGACAGCTCGATGCCGTTGCACACGATGTCATACTGATAGGCCTTGATATCCAGCTGCTTCTCGACCGTATCGGCCGCCAGCAGCTTCTCCATCCCGCCCTGTGGCATCGAGAACGGGTTGTGGCTGAAGTCGACCTTCTTGTTGTCTTCGTCCCACTCGTACATCGGGAAATCCACGATCCAGCAGAAGCGGAAGATGCCGGGCTCGATCAGGCCAAGCTCCTCGCCGATCCGCGTGCGGGCCGCGCCAGCCAGCTTCACCGCAGCTGTCTGGTCGCCTGCCGAGAAGAACAGCGCGTCGCCGGCCTTCACGCCCGCCTTGTCGGCCAGCGCCGCAAGGGCTTCCGGCGCAAAGAACTTCGCGATCGGGCCGGTGCCCGTCAGCTTGCCGTCCTCGTCCACGAAACGGATATAGCCGAGGCCGGGGGCCTGCATCTCTTTCTTGGCCCACGCATCCATCTTGTCGAAGAAGCTGCGTGGCTGGTCCGCCGTTGCCGGCGCCGGGATCGCGCGCACGATGCCGCCACCGTCGACGATCTTCCTGAACACGCCCAGGGTCACGTCCTCGCGCGTCGCAATGTCCGACACGTCGCAGATGATGATCGGGTTGCGCAGGTCCGGCTTGTCCGACCCGTATTTCAGCATCGCCTCGGCGAACGGGATATGCACGAACGGCTCGTCCGGCACGGTGCGGCCCTTGCCGTCCCAGTCCGCGAACTCCTCGAACACACCGCGCAGCACGGGTTCGATCGCGTTGAACACGTCTTCCTGCGTGACAAAGCTCATTTCCACATCCAGCTGGTAGAACTCGCCCGGCGAGCGATCCGCGCGGGCATCCTCGTCGCGGAAGCAGGGCGCAATCTGGAAATAGCGGTCAAAGCCCGACACCATCAGCAATTGCTTGAACTGCTGCGGCGCCTGCGGCAGCGCATAGAATTCGCCCGGATGGATCCGGCTCGGCACCAGGAAGTCGCGCGCGCCTTCAGGGCTGGAAGCCGTCAGGATCGGCGTCTGGTATTCGGTGAACCCCTCGGCCACCATGCGGTTGCGCAGGCTGGTGATCACCTTCGAGCGCAGGATCATGTTCTTGTGCAGGGTCTCCCGGCGCAGGTCCAGGTAGCGGTGCTTCAGGCGGATGTCTTCCGGATAGTCCGGTTCCCCGAACACCGGCAACGGCAGTTCGGCAGCCTCCGACAGCACGTCCACAGCCCCGGCCACGACTTCAATCTCGCCGGTATCAAGGTTTTCGTTCACGAGGCCGGCGTCTCGGGCCACAACCTGGCCCTCGAGGCAGATAACGCTCTCGGTGCGCAGCCGTTCGACCGTCTCGAACCCGGGAGCGCCCGGATTGAACACGATCTGCGTCAGGCCGTAATGGTCGCGAAGGTCAATGAACATGACGCCGCCATGGTCGCGGCGGCGGTGCAGCCAGCCCGACAGTTTTACGGTTTCGCCCACCTGGGACTTGCGAAGTTCACCGCATGTGTGGGTGCGATAGGCATGCATCGGATTGTTTCTCCGGAAAGACAGTCATTGGAAAACAGGGGCGCAGGGGCATTTAAGCCCTTTCACTTGTCAAGGGCCTGCGATACGCAAACCAACGATGACTGACAACACCTTGACTCCCATTACTGAGCAGTCGGCGCTCGAAGACCTTTGCGGCCAGCTCGCCGAATCGGACTTCATCTGCGTCGACACCGAATTCCATCGGGAAACGACCTACTGGCCGGAGCTCTGCCTTGTGCAGGCCTCAGCGCCCGGCGTCGAAGGCCTGATCGACCCATTGGCCGAGGATCTGGACATCGGGCCCTTCCTCGACCTGATCGCCATGGACAACCGGGTGAAGGTGTTCCACGCCGCCCGCCAGGACATCGAAATCTTCAATCGCCTGATCGGCCACCCGCCGGGGCCCGTCTTCGACACCCAGATCGCCGCAATGGCGCTCGGCTTTGGTGATTCGATCTCCTACGACAACCTCGTCCAGCGCGTCGTGCGCCGGCAGATCGACAAGTCCAGCCAGTTCACCGACTGGATGCGCCGCCCACTCAGCCAGAAACAGCTTGTCTACGCCCTCGGTGACGTCACGCACCTGCGCGACATCTACCAGATCATGCGCGAAGAACTCGAAAAGTCCGGCCGCATGGGTTGGGTTCGCGAGGAAATGGCCGATCTCGAAGACCCGGCAAAATACGACACGGACCCGATGAAGGCCTGGCACCGCCTGAAACTGCGCAAGCCCAAGAAGGACTATGCCGCCGTGGTCGTGGCTGTCGCCGCCTGGCGCGAACGCCTCGCCCAGGAACTCGACAAGCCGCGCCGCCGCATCCTGAAAGACGACGCCATCCAGGAAATCGCTGCCCAGAAGCCCCGCACCGAGGGCGATTACGGCCAGCTCCGCGCCGTGCCCAGCGGCTTCATCCGGTCCAGGCACGGCCAGGGCCTGATGGAAGCTGTCACCGAAGCCATCCAGAATCCGGACGCCTACGCGCCTGAACTGGAGCCGCGCGTGCAGAACGCCCAGATCCCGGCCGGTGCGCCCGAATTGCTCAAGGTCCTGCTCAAGCATGTCAGCGACGAAAACAATGTCGTGCCCCGCCTGATCGCCAATGCCGCCGATATCGACCGCATCGCACGCGGCGAGACGGGCGAAGAGATCGCGGCGATGACTGGCTGGCGCTATGACATGTTCGGCAAGAAGGCCCAGGCCCTGCTCAGTGGACAACTCGCCGTTTCGTTCGAAGGTGGTGAGATTCGCCTGTTCGACGTCTGAGGCGCCCTGACCCGCAATCACCTGCCCCACCCGGCCTTCGCGCGGGCGTAAATCAGCCCGGCTGGAACCGGTCGTCGCACCCCGGCTTGCCTGAACACCGCTGATCCGAACCGGCTGTCAGTCTGTCAGGAAGACCGCGGCGTTTCCCCGGAACTTTTTGCCTCGCGTGTCGGGTCACCGGGGTTATCTTCCCGGACGAAATCCCCCAGAATAGTCTCCGGACTGTTCTGGGTGGGACGTCAAACGGGGGAAAACAGACCATGACCGACGAATTCCAAGCATGCGAAGGCGGCTGCACATGCGGCCATGTCCGCTACAAAGTGGTGTCAAAACCGATGATCGTGCACTGCTGTCATTGCCGCTGGTGCCAGCGGCAGACCGGATCGGCCTTTGCCGTGAACGCACTGATCGAAGCCGACAGGGTGCAACTCGTCCAGGGCGAGGTCGAAGAACTCACGGTCGGGTCACCGAGCGGCAAGGGCCAGATCATCGCGCGTTGTCCCAGGTGCCGCATCGCGGTCTGGAGCAATTACCACATGTCTGGCTTGAGAGAGCGCATTCGCTTCATCCGCGTCGGCACGCTGGACAATCCTGACCTGATGCCGCCGGATGTGCATATCTTCACGACCGCCAAACAGCCGTGGGTCCAGATCCCCGAGAGCGACCGGCGTGTCGATATCTACTATGACTATGAGGAAACCTGGTCACCGGACAGCCTGGACCGGCGGGCCGCCCTGTTCGACGCGGCCGGCATCGCAATGCGCTGAGCCCGCAGGCCCGGCGCAGGCCGCAGCCGCACTAGTCCGCGACAACCTTCGGCGTCAGGCGCAACTGGTTCGCGGTCTGCGACAGGCGCCGGATCACGGTGTCCGACACCATCGGCGCGTCCACCTTCAGCACCCGCAGTTCGAGATTCTCTCCGCTGCGCACCAGCGCTGCCCGTTTCAGGATCGGCCCGGAGCGTCCGGAGAACACCGCGCCCAGCCGCATCGCGCTGCCAATCTGGCGGGCGCGGTCCGTCTGCTCGTCACTGGTCAGGCTCAGATAGGCCGTCGGCCGCTTGAAGTCCTTCTCGTACCGGCAACCGACCGCAAAGGCGATCATCGCCCGCTCGGCATGCGAGACGCCCGCATACGGCGCCCGCAAGGCCTGCTCATAGGCCAGCAGCGCCCGGTGGTCCGGATGAAAGCGCCCGGCGCTGTCGGCCATCATGCAGGCGGCCTTCTCGATCCGGGCATCGGCTGCCGGAGACCCGAACAGGTCCGGCTCGGGCGCGAAGGCCGGCGCGATGAATTCGTGCAGCGCCTGCCCGAACGCGATCTGGTTATGGTCCAGCCGCCCGAACGCGATCACGCCGTCCAGCAGCGGATCGGTCAGCGCCGTGCCCGTCAGGTCCCGCAGGACGCCTTCGCGCAGGCCGCCGGAGGAAATCGTCACGCCTTCCAGCTGGCCGAAATTGAGAATCTCTTCCAGGATAATGGCGGCGATCGGCAGGTATTTGGCCCGCCGCCGGTCAACCTTTTCCAGCATCGCGCGGGCCGAGGAATTGCTCAGGCTGTCGACGCACAGTTTCGCGGCGCGCGCCACCTGGCCCTCGGTCATCTGGAACCCCTGCAGCACGTGCAGGGGATAGGCCTCGATCTGCATGTTCAGCCGCGCCAGCGAGCGCCAGGCACCGCCCACGGCAAAGAACCGGCCCTGCGCGCCCGGCAGCACTTTCGATCCCTTGAACGCCGCCTTCACCCGCTTGCGGATTTCACGCGGGTCCTGCGCGTGCTCGGCCAGCGACAGCGGCCCCAGCATCAGGCTCTCGCCCATCGCCTTGCCGGTCCCGATCCGCTGGAACTCGAGGCTTGAACCGCCAAGGTCGCCCATGATGCCCTTCGGCTCGTGGAACCCGGCCTCGACCCCCAGGGCCGACAGGCGCGCCTCGTCCCGGCCCGACAGCACGCGCACCGGGCGGCCAAGCACACGGTTGGCGCGCTTGATGAAGTCCGGCCCGTCGCTTGCTTCGCGCACCGCCGCGGTGGCAACGGCCGTATAGTTGCGCAGGTTCAGGGCCTTCAGGATGGCACGGTAGCGTCCGAGGGCGCCCAGCGCCGATTCCCGCCCGGTTGGCGACAGCGCGCCGGTCTTCATCAGGCCCTCGCCCAGCCCCGCCATGACCTTCTCGTTGAACGTCGGCAGCGTTGACGCGCCAAGGACATCATAGATCACCAGACGCACGGAGTTCGACCCGATGTCGATAATGGCGACGCGTTCGGACTTCGGATACATCATGCGGGCTTCTGCCCCCTGTGCGACAAGCGTGGCGGCAGGCTGACTTCCAGCGCGCTGCCGCGGCCGGACAGGCTCGGATTGTCCATGAAATACTGGTGCGCCTCGAACGCGCCCGGTCGCCGCTCGGGCATCAGCCTGCGGAACGCACCATCGGGTTCCATCATCCAGCTCTGGGTCTCGTCATTCAGGTTGGCCACCATGATCTGGTTCAGCACCTGGCGGTGGACCGTCGCATTCTCGATCGGCACCAGCGCCTCCACCCGGCGCGTCAGGTTGCGCGGCATCCAGTCGGCCGACGAGATGAACACCTTGGCCTTGGGTGACGGCAGCGCCTCGCCATTGGCAAAGCAGACGATCCGCGCATGCTCCAGGAAGCGCCCGACTATGCTCTTGACCGTGATCGTCTCCGACATGCCGGGAACCCCCGGTCGCAGGCAACAGATGCCACGCACCACCAGCGTGATCGGCACGCCCGCCTGGCTCGCCTTGTAAAGCGCGTCGATGATATCACCGTCGACCAGCGAATTCATCTTCGCCCAGATGCCGCTCGGATGGCCCTTCTTCGCCGCAGCCGCCTCGGCCGCAATCATGGCGAGCAGGTCCTGCTTCAGGTTCAGCGGCGACATCGAGATCTTCTCGAGCACCGGCCCGGTGGCAGGTGGCTCACGATAGGCGGTCACGAAATTGAACAGGCGGTTGGCATCCCGGCCAAGCGCCGCATCCGCCGTGAACAGCGACAGGTCGGTATAGATGCGTGCATTGATCGGATGGTAGTTCCCGGTGCCGAAATGCGTATACGAACGAAGGTCCGCGCCCTCGCGGCGCACCACCAGTGATACTTTCGCGTGCGTCTTGTACTCGATGAACCCGTAGACCACCTGCACGCCGGCCCGCTCCAGATCGCGCGCCAGCCGCAGGTTCGCCTCCTCGTCGAAGCGCGCCTTGATCTCGACCAGCGCCGTCACGTTCTTGCCGGACTCTGCCGCCTCGATCAGCGCCGCCACGACCGGCGAGTTCAGCGTCGTGCGGTACAGCGTCTGCTTGATCGCCACGACCTGCGGGTCCGCCGCCGCCTGGCGAATGAACTGCACCACGACATCAAAGCTTTCGAACGGGTGGTGGACGAGAATGTCCTTCGCCCGGATCGCCGCGAAGCAGTCACCGCCCATTTCCCGGATGCGTTCGGGATAGCGCGGCTCATAGGGCGGGAATTGCAGGTCCTGGCGGTCGTCGACAATCAGCTCCGACAGCTGTGCCATGCCGAGGATGCCGTCATACAGGACCGTATCGGCCTGCTCGGCGCCAATCTCGTGGGTGATGAACTCGCGCAGCTTCTGCGGCGCAGACGACTGCATCCTGAGGCGCACGATCCGGCCGCGACGACGCTGCTTCAGCATCACCTCGAATTCGCGGATCAGGTCTTCGGCTTCTTCCTCGATCTCGATATCGCTGTCACGCACCACGCGGAACAGGCAGCGGTGCTTTTCCTCGAAGCCGGGAAACAGGTCGTCGAGGAACAGGCCGATGACATCTTCCAGCGCAATGAAACGCATGCTGCCCTTGGCGCTTTTCGGAAGGCGAATGAAACGGCGCACGAATGCCGGCAGCGGCACGATGCCGACATGCCCTTCGCCGCCCGCCTTCGACTCCAGGTCGACTGCAATCGAAAAGCCGAGATTCGGGATGAAGGGAAACGGGTGCGCCGGGTCCACCGCCAGCGGCGTCAGCATCGGGAAGATATTGTTGCGAAAATAGATCTCGAGATCACCGAGTTCTTTCTTGGTCAGCGAGTCCGCCGACAGGACATGGATGTTCTCCGCCGCCATTTCCTGCTTCAGGATGCGCCACTGTTCCTGCTGGTCAGCGATCAGGCGCAGCGACGCGATCTCGATCTGCTCGACCTGTTCGGAAGGCTTCAGTCCGTCCTGGCTCGGCTTGACGATACCGGCCCGCACCTGCTCGCGCAGGCCCGCATACCGCACCATTTCGAACTCATCGAGATTGCTCGCCGAGATCGACAGGAACCGCAGCCGCTCCAGCAGCGGGTGCGCCGTATTGGCCGCCTCTTCCAGCACACGCCGGTTGAATTCCAGCCATGACAGTTCCCGGTTCAGGAACCGCTCAGGAGATGCCATCAGCGCCCGGTTGGTGCGTGTCGCTCCGTCTGCCATCGTTTCCCGTCAGCCTCTCACTCGTCAGGGCGGCGGCATCTGCCACCGGCCCGAGCCGTCCATCTCATCCAGCACCACTTTTGCCAGCGGCACGGTCGGCGGCCGGCCAAATTCGGTCACGCCGTCGCTCAGCCGTTCGATGAACAGTTCAATGGCCTCATAGGAGAGATCAAGCCGCGGAACCAGATATTTGACGACATCCTCTTCGAGTTTGAGAAAATGTCGCGCCGCCGCCGCCTCCAGCCGGCCGCACAGCATGGCCTCGTCAGGCGGGTCGATTTCGGCGACGGGCATCGAGTTCAGCCGTGATTTCAGGTCCGCCGAGGCCGCCTGCCATTGTGGCGGGGCAATATTGGCCGTCAGCAGCAGGCGGCCCGATCCGGCCGTCACAAGGTTGATCAGTGTCAGCAGCCGGTCGCCGGCCGGCACCCGGTCTGCCCCGTCAATCGCCGTGAAGCCCGCTGCACGGGCGTCGACATCGCGGGCCTTGGCCGACGCGAAGCGCGCCGCTTCCAGCACGTCGCCACCGAACTTGCGGGCCCAGGCGTGCGCGATGGTCGACAGGCCGGATTTCGGGGCGCCGACAAGGCACAGCACCGGCGTCGGCCAGTTCTCGGGCCGCTGCACGATCCGCAGGGCGCTTTCATTCGAGGGAGAGACCACCAGGTCTGCAAAGCCAAGGCTTGCAGCCGGGAAACCGAAACGCAGCTGGCTGGACACGCCGGTTGTTTCGGGGATCTGCTTCGTCACTGCACCCCCGAGGAGGACACAGCCGACGTCAGCACCATGCCGTCGGCATCCGGCACCAGCGATACACCGCGCTGCAACAGGTCGTTCTGCAGCCGCGGCGCGTCACCGGCATAGGCAAAGGTCACCAGGGCCCCGTCGCGGGCAATCGCGGTGATCTTGAAATCCGACACCAGCGGCGACCGCGCCAGTGCTGTGCGCAGCGTGTTCCACTCGGCCAGCGACGTATAGCGGACGCTGGCATTCGTCGTAGTGTGCGGGCCGTCGGTGCGGATGATCGAGCGCTGCTTCCAGTTTTCGTCCATGTAGGCGACCGCCGCCGCCGCCGCATCGCTGAGCGTCGGCGCAGCATAGGTCGTGCCGACCAGTTCCGTGCCAGCGGTGGTCACGGTCGACAGCTGGACCCGGTAGGCCCCGTCGCGTCCGCTGAGTTCGGCCAGCACGCCGCGCCGGGCGTTCACGGTGGCCGCTTCGGGCGCCACGGCGCTCCAGTCGCTGAACTGCGAATAGCCGGGATCGGACGCCGTGATGTAGGGCGACAGGGCGTTCATGTTGCTGGCGCCAAGCGCCGCGCGCCAGGCTTCCTGCAGCTGGTAGTTCGTCGCCAGCGGCACCATCAGGCCGAGCGGCCCCTGTGTATCGACATAGGGAATGCCGAGGCTGTCGAGATGCGCGCGCACCATCAGCGGGTTCAGCACAACCGACAGCACGCCGCGATAACGGCCCGCGCCGGCCGTTTCTTCCTGCACGTCAACGGCCGCCGACAGGCGCGAGGCGAGATCGTAGTCGATCGGCACGCCGCCAACCGAGGCCCGGTCTTCCGCCAGCGTGATCTTGTTGATCAGTGCCGTGGCGGCCTTGACCCGCGCGGCCCCCATCGCCCGATCACGCGCCTCGATCACGCTCGCCGCCTGTTCGTCCACCGAAATATCGCGGATCGTGTATACTTCCCGCGTATCGGCGGCAGCCGGAAGGACGGCCGCAAAAACAAGGATTAGCGAGGCGAAAAGCAAACGAATCATGGTCAACGACCTCCAGATCAGGACTTCTTGTAGCAAGCCGATGCCGGGGCTGGAACCGCAAGCAGCACTGGATCAGGCGATTTCCCCATGCTAACGCGCGAGACATCATGACAGAAACGCCGAAATCCTCCCTTTCTTACCGTG
Source organism: Hyphomonas johnsonii MHS-2 (assembly GCF_000685275.1). Lineage (GTDB taxonomy): Bacteria > Pseudomonadota > Alphaproteobacteria > Caulobacterales > Hyphomonadaceae > Hyphomonas > Hyphomonas johnsonii. Next base: position 344,424 of record NZ_ARYK01000001.1, on the reverse strand, counting down.
ACGCCGGTGTCGATATTGAGGCAGGCGAGCGGCTTGTCGGTGCCATCGGCCCGATGGCCAAGGCCACCGCCCGCGCCGGCGTAATGGGCGGCCTCGGCGGCTTTGGCGCCTTGTTTGATTTGAAGAAAGCCGGATATGACGACCCCATCCTCGTCTCCGGTACGGATGGTGTCGGCACCAAGCTGATGCTCGCCTTCGAGGCGGAAATCCACAACACGGTCGGCATCGACCTCGTTGCCATGTGCGCCAATGACGTTCTGGCCCAGGGTGCCGAGCCCCTCTTTTTTCTCGACTATTTCGCCACCGGCAAGCTCGAAGGCGGCATCGCCGAAGCCGTCATCTCCGGCATTGCCGAGGGCTGTCGCCAGTCCGGCTGCGCCCTTGTCGGCGGTGAGACCGCTGAAATGCCCGGCATGTACCCGCCCGGCCATTACGATCTCGCCGGCTTCGTCGTCGGCGCCGTGGACCGCGACAAGGTCCTGCCCCGCATGGACGACATGGTGGCCGGCGACGTGCTGATCGGCATCGCGTCCTCCGGCCCGCACTCCAACGGCTATTCCCTGATCCGCCGCATCGTCGAGCGCGAAGGCCTGAATTACGCCTCGCCCTCGCCCTTCAGCGACCATGCAACGCTCGGCGAAGCCCTGCTGACGCCGACGCGCCTCTACGCCGCCATCGCACTGCCGCTGATCCGCTCCGGCCTTGTCAAAGGCCTCGCCCACATCACCGGCGGCGGCCTCACCGAGAACACGCCGCGCATGGTGCCGGGCCACCTCAAGCCGGTCATCGACCGCACGGCCTGGACGCCGCTCCCGGTCTTCCAGTGGCTGCAACAGGCCGGCAACGTCACCGAAGACGAGATGCACCGCACCTTCAACATGGGGATTGGCCTCGTCTTCGCCGTCGCCGCCAGCGATGCCGACGCCGCCATGGCCCAGTTCGAAGAGGCGGGTGAAACGCCCGTCCTCGTCGGCCATCTCGCCGCGAAATGAAGCGCCTGAACCTCGCAATCCTGATTTCCGGCCGCGGCTCGAACATGGCCGCGCTGCTCAAGGCCGCCGCCGCACCGGACTATCCGGCCAGGCCCGTCCTCGTCCTGTCCAACCGCCCCGATGCCCTCGGTCTCGAAACCGCGCTCGCGGCCGGCGTGCAGGCCGTCGCCGTCGACCACAAGCCCTTCGGCAAGGACCGCGAAGCCTTCGAGCGCGCCATGGACACCGCCCTCGTGGGCGCCGGCACGCAGATTATCGCCCTGGCCGGTTTCATGCGCGTGCTGACGCCCTGGTTCGTGGAAAAATGGCAGGGCCGGATGATCAACATCCACCCTTCGCTGCTGCCCAAATACAAGGGCCTCGACACCCACCAGCGTGCCCTCGACGCGGGCGAGACGGAAGTCGGCGCAACCGTCCACTGGGTCAGCCCCGGCGTCGATGACGGCGAGATCATCCAGCAGGCCAGCCTGCCCATCCTGCCCGGCGACACTGCCGACACGCTCGCCGCCCGCCTCCTGCCGCTGGAGCATGCACTCTATCCCGAAGCGCTGGCCAGGGCGTGCACCCGCATCGCGCAAGCCGACTGACCTGCGCACACCGGGTGCAGGCAGGGGTTCCGTCCCGGCGCGAAAATTGTCAAACACGCCAGCGACGACCGATCACTGAAAAGGCCCCCACATGCTTGACGAGATTTCCCCCCTGATTGAACGCCTCGGCCTGTCGGACTCATGGACCCTGGGCCTGACATCTGCGGCCGCCGTACTCGTCATGCTGGCGCTGGCCAGCCTGTCCTATCTCGTCATGCGCGTCGTGGTCGTCGCCGGGCTCGCACGGGTCATTACACGGTCAAAATCCCGCACCGACGACCTGCTCGTCCGGATGAAAGTCTTCTCCCACCTGTCCCACGTCGCGCCGGCCGCGGTGATCAGCCTGATGGGACCGGCCGTGTTCGTGGAGTTTCCGGCCGTCGCCGATGCCATCGAGACGCTGAGCCTTGTCTACCTCACGCTGATGATCGTGCTGTTTCTCGACGCCTTGATGAGCGCCGGCCTGGTCATCTACCGGACCAAGCCGATCTCGCGCACATTCCCGATCACCAGCTTCGTCCAGGTTGGCAAACTGCTGCTCTACATGTTCGGCGCGGTGGCCACCCTGTCCCTCCTGCTCGGCGAATCTCCGCTGACCTTCCTGGCCGGCATGGGCGCCATGACCGCCGTGCTGATGCTGGTATTCAAGGACCCGATCCTCGGTTTCGTCGCTGGCATCCAGCTGTCGGTCAACAAGATGGTCTCGGTGGGCGACTGGATCGAGATGCCGCAATACTCGGTCGATGGCGATGTCATGGAGATCGGCCTGACCACGGTGAAGATCCGCAATTTCGACAAGACGATCACCACCATCCCCACCCAGGCGCTGATCAATGACAGCTTCAAGAACTGGCGCGGCATGCAGGAAACCGGCGGGCGCCGCATCAAGCGGGCCATCCACATCGATCTCGGCTCGGTCAAGTTTTGCGACGACGACATGCTGACCCGCTTCTCGCAGGTCCAGTACATCGCCGACTATATCGCCGCCAAGACAGCCGAACTGGCAAAGTACAATGCCGATGCCGGCGTCGATACGTCCCTGCGCGTCAATGGCCGCCACCTGACGAATATCGGCACGTTTCGGGCCTATGTCGAAGCCTACCTGCGCGCCCACCCGAAGATCAGCGACACGCTCACCTTCCTGGTCCGCCAGCTGGAGCCGACCGAGCACGGCCTGCCGATCGAGATCTACGTCTTCACCACCACGACCAACTGGATCGAATACGAAGCCATCCAGGCCGACATTTTCGACCATCTTCTGGCGGTCGCCCACGAGTTCGACCTGCGCGTGTTCCAGAACCCGACGGGCGGCGACTTCGCGAGACTCGCCGGCTGAAGCCGGGAAACATCTTGTTGAAAAGCCCGCGATACCGTATGCCATGCCGTATCGAGCCGGAGATTTTATGTCCCGATAATGTTGGCCCGCATGGTGCGGCCAAAAGCAAGTTGCAGAAGATCAGCCTCTCCGTGCCCGGCACGTTGAGCCCTTCGACTTGATCCGAAAATTCCCGACAATACGCGTCCGGCACTGGCCGGACCGCAAGACATGAAAGGGGTCTCTGACAATGATCAGACCCTATGCCGACCACGACACTGACGCCGTGGTGTCCATCTGGCGTGCTGCAGTCGCACGCGCACATTCATTTCTGTCCATTCCGTTCCTGGAGATGGAAGAAGAGAATGTGAGAAACGTCTATCCCGCATTCGCTGACATCTGGGTGCTGGAAGACAATGCCATGCCCATCGGCTTCATCGCGCTGGTAGGCGCAGAGGTCGGAGCCATCTTCCTGCATCCGGACCATCACGGGAAAGGCCACGGCCGCGCCATGATGGATTTCGCCGTGGCCAGGAAAGGCGCCGTGACACTTGACGTGTTCAAGGCCAATGCCATCGGCCGCGCCTTCTATGACCGGTACGGCTTCACGCAGGTCAAGGAGTACGTCCACGAAGCCTCCGGGCAGGACATGCTCACACTGGCCTTCACGCCTGACCCAGGTTGACAACCGGGGGGCGCCGCTTTCGCAGGGGCGCCCCCTTCGTCTCCCCGGCCATTGTCCCGTCCGCACACGGCATTCAGCATTGCGTGTCCGACCGGACACTGCGCCATGCCATACTGCGCCTGCTGCCCGGCCCCCATTGATCATCCGGGTGGCGGCAAGCGGGAGAGGCAGGGTCGCAACCAGCCTACCCAATACCAACACACTGCCAGCGGCCCCGTTTCCCCCGCTCGCCTTAATCACGCAAAATCGGAGGGCATCCCGCCCGTCCGGCTTTTCGTGCTGGGCCGCCCGGGGCCGGGGACAGAATGCACCAGGCTCGGCGCCGACAGGACGCTCGCCCTCGCTGCGCACGCCGAGAAAAGGCGGCTCTTCCGCCCAAACAAAAAGGGCCCAACCTTGCGGCGGGCCCCTTCATGAATCTCGGACGGCCTCGAAAGGCCGCGCGGCCTTAGCCGACGATCTGGTCGTCCGTGAAGAATTGCGCGATTTCCATCGCCGCGTTCTCGACGGAATCAGACCCGTGCACCGAATTCTCGCCGATCGACAGCGCGAACAGTTTGCGGATCGTACCGTCGGCAGCGTCGGCCGGGTTGGTCGCGCCCATCACGTCGCGGTATTTCGCAACGGCGTCTTCGCCTTCCAGGACCTGAACGACAACCGGCGCCGAGGTCATGAATTCCACCAGTTCGCCAAAGAACGGACGCTCGGAATGCACGCCGTAGAATTTTTCGGCCTGGGCCTGGCTCATCTGGATGCGGCGCTGGGCAACGATGCGCAGGCCGGCCTTCTCGATCACGGCATTGATCGCGCCGGTCAGGTTACGCTGGGTCGCGTCAGGCTTGATGATGGAAAATGTACGCTGGACGGCCATGGGATGGTTCCTGTTGTCATGGAAAGGGGATGCTGGCCGGGCCTATAGCGGGGCGCGCCCGCCGGGGCAAGCATCCAGCGCTGCGCTTGCCAGCCCGCCGCAAGCGGCTTACGGGCGGAGATCACTGCAAGCTGAGGACCCTCGCCATGACCGCCCTGCCGCCCTGCCCCAAATGCCAGTCGGAATTCACCTATGAGGACGGCCCCATGCTGGTCTGCCCCGAATGCGCCCATGAATGGGCCGCAGGTGAACCTGCCGACGCCGGGGAAAAGGTGATCAAGGATTCCAATGGCAACCCGCTGGCCGATGGTGACACCGTCACCGTGATCAAGGACCTCAAGGTCAAGGGCAGCTCCCTCGTCGTCAAGCGCGGCACCAAGGTGAAGAATATCCGCCTCACCGACGGCGACCACGATATCGACTGCAAGATCGACGGCATCGGTGCGATGGGCCTGAAATCGGAGTTCGTGAAGAAGGCCTAGACGCCCCGGCGCGCCCGAACGCCTTGGAAGGTCAACAAGAATTCATTTGCCGCGCCTGCGACTTCTGCGAAGGTCCGCGCAGAGACGCTCGCCCCGTGCCGCAAGGCCGCGGCCCCCGTGCCTCGCGGACACGACACTGCCGCAACCATCAAATGTGCCGTCGCCGCGAGCGCGCCTTGCCATGACCCTCTCATCCCACGCCGCCAAGGTGCCCGCCGTCACGCTGGGCTTCTGGATCATCAAGATCTTTGCCACCACGCTTGGCGAAACCGGCGGTGACACCGTCTCGATGTCCCTCAACCTCGGCTACCACGTCAGTACCGGTATCTTCCTCGCCATCCTGATCGCCCTCGTGGCCTTGCAGATCGCTGCCGACCGGTTCCGCCCGGCGCTCTACTGGGCCACCATCATCGCCTCCACCACGGCCGGCACGACAATGGCAGACTTCGCCACCCGCTCCATCGGCATCGGATATGCCGGTGGGTCCGTGCTGCTGCTCGCCGGCGTGCTGGCGGTCCTCTGGCTCTGGAACCGGTCGGAAGGCTCGATCTCGGTTGAATCGGTGAAGACACCGCGTGTCGAGATGTTCTACTGGGCCACGATTACCGTCTCGCAGACGCTCGGCACCGCGCTCGGCGACTGGATCGCCGACGAAACGCCGCTCGGTTATCTCGGCGGCGCGGGCCTGTTCGGTGCCATGCTGGCCGTAGTCGCGCTGCTCTACTACCGCACCGCCATCTCGCACGCCCTGCTGTTCTGGGCAGCCTTCATCCTGACCCGTCCACTCGGCGCCACGGTCGGCGACTTCCTCGACAAGCCCCTCGACCATGGCGGCCTCGCCCTCAGCCGGCCGATCGCCTCGTTGGTCCTGCTCGCCATTATCGTCGGCTGCGTGATGATCTTCCCGCAACGCCCTGCGTCCGAAGACGTCAAGTCGACCGGCAGCGGCTAGGCGCCGGCATCAGACCTTATCCGGGCATCGCCCCCGCATGATCACACGCCCGCCTCGCGGCCGGCTTGCCGGCGGAAGGTGAAATAGGCGACGCTCAGCGACATCGCATCGACCAGCATGTGCAGCATGATCGGCAGGAACAGAGACCCCGTCGCCCAATAGACCACGCCGATGACCGCGCCGAGGATCGCCGTGCCCACCGCCCCGCCCCAGCCCTGATAGGCATGGGCCAGGCCGAATATAATGGCCTGCACCGCAATCACGGCATAGACCGGCATGAAGAAAGCCAGCAACCACATGACGAACCCGCGATAGGCAATCTCTTCCGCGATGCCCGCGCTGACCGACAGGGCCATGCCCCACCTGTGCTGTCGCCCGGTCTTCGGCAGGAACGGCGCCAGCTTGGCATAGGCCTTGATGCGCGCTGCATCGCCTTTTCCACTGACCATCCCGCCCAGGAAATTCAGCACCATCCCCATCAACAGCGCGCCAGCGATCAGGCTGCCGATCCAGAAATGGCCGGACAGGTTCAGCGGCGTGAATCCGAGGGGCGTCCAGTCCCGGCCCAGCACGAACCAGGTGCCCAGCACGCTGCCCGCCATCACGGCGTGAAACCCGATCGTCTTGATATATTCCGCTGAGAGAATGTCCGTGTCGGCTGCCCGTTCGCGGCGCAGGAAGGACCGGTGATCGAACCATCCCCAGACCGGCACGAACACGGCCAGGAATGCCAACAGGGCCCAGTCTCCCAGCGCCACGTTCATCCCCCCGCCTCGCTCCAGCCGCCCTTTGGCGTCTGCTGGAAATAGCGCGTCACGAGGCCGGCATCCTTGGCGGCCTTGAACTGCGCCCGCGCCTTGGTTCGCGCGCCGCTGTCGCCATCATCGAACATCACCATGCAGCGCGTGTAGGGTGCATCCACCGGCACGGTGACGCCGTCCATCAGCACCAGCGCCGCCGCCCCGTTCACATTGTCCGGCCTGGCAGACAGCAGCACCGGCTGGCGCGTCGCGTCCAGCCCCGGCGCCTCGGCCTGGCCGTGCGGCAGGAAGCTCTTGTCGTCATAGGTCCACAGCGCCGCATCCAGCGCCGCCCGGCGTTCCGCACTCGGAGAAACCGCCAGCACCCGCCAGCCCGCCTCCAGGCACTTCGCCATCAGCGGCGCCGCCGCCTGCTCCAGCGTCGTGCGGGACAGATGGTAGAACCACCATTCGGGGGATGTTGCAGCGTCAGGCATTCCAGTGTTCTAGGATGCGAGGCCTGTCCTTATCAATGGCCGTGATGCGCCGGCCTGCAGTCGTGGGCTTTTTGGACCCGGCCGTTACGATGATAAGGTGGCTGCATTCAGCGGGGGGAATGAGACAATGTCCTTGGAAACCATCTACTATATTGGCCAGACCATTGCGGCCGCCGGTATCCTCGGCTCGCTCGTCGCGATCTGGTTCCAGCAGAGACAGTCGATCAAGATCGCCCGGGCCGACATGACGGAACGAACGCTGGGAAAGTTCTATTCCGCGATGGAAATCATGACGCAGGATCCCGATCTCTCGCTCCACTATATGCGACTGGTCAGAGGCCAGGTTCCGGCCGACGAGGCCATTGTCCAGCGGCTCGTATGGTTTTTCAGCCTGATGATGCAGGCGCATGCCAGCAGCTATTTCCTGTGGCGTGACCACCTGTCGGACGACCGCACGATCGACCCGCACAACAAGACAATTCTGGTGCACCTGAAGGTCCCGCTCTTCAACAGGGAATGGGAACGCACCCGGCGCCGCGGGACATTTCCGGTCGACTACATGGCGTTTGTCGAGAAATTGCGCCTTGAGGCGGATCGCGCAGCCAGGAGCGAGGCGCCACCCCGGCAGGACGCCACATCCACCGGGCGATGAAACCCTTCGCCCCCTCCCGCCGCCTGCGCCACCATCGTGCAGCAGGCAGGGGAGCACCCCCCTTCAGGCGGCGCAGGCGTTCCGGTCGTCAGAAATTGCCACGATAATATTTCGCGGCATGGTCTCGCGTCATGCACGTGCGATAGGTCGAATTGCCCTGGCCATAGACGGTGCCGCAAACCCGGCCACCAGCCCGCTCCTCGGCTTCCTTCTGGCGTTGCGCATACTGGTCCCACGCGCGCTGGACGGTCTCGCGATCCATTTTGTCGCGCGCCTCTACATTGCGGCGGTTGAGGGCGACCAGCGCCTCGTGGCGGGCGTCCATCCGCGCCTTGTCCTGCGCAATGACGGCGCGATAAAATTCTTCCGATCCCTCCGCGCCAAGCGACAGTGCGCGCGCAATTGCGTTCTCGTAGCTGTCGCCCCCTTCGTGGTCGTTTTCCTCATACGCGTGCACGGCGACCCGCATGGCAGCATCCGGAACACCCTTGGCGGCGACGCGTTCGAACAATTCCCATTTCATCTCGTCACGATCGAACAGCGGAATGTATGTTGAACGCCCGTCGACCAACGGCGCCACCGACAAGCCGGCTTCGTACAGCAACGCCAACTCCAGCTGGGCGTCCGTATGGCCCAAACTCGCCAACGATTGCAGCGTTTCACGTCCACGATCCACATTGCCGGCCTCGATGTCGAACTTCGCCAGAATGAACCGTTCGTCGTCACTGACCATCGGGTCGATATAGCTGCCATTCACACCGCCGGTCTCATCCACGAGACTGTCATGCCGCGCACATGCCTCCTGGTTGCCTTTGCCGCATGCCGTCTCAAGAATGCCGATGGCCAGGTTGGGCGCCGGCAGGGCGAAATCCAGCTTCTTCAGGTGCATGTCGGCCGCATCGACACAATGCGAATCGAATGTGCGGCACGCGGTCAGCCAGGCCAGCGCCGCCTTGCCAAAGTCGCGATACACGCCGGTCGGGCTGTCCCGGCTCAGGAAGGTCGCCGTTGCATAGGCGTTCCCGGCAAACGCGCAGTCTTCGAGATTGGGTTTCTGAACGCAAATCTGGTAGCGCGCATCGGTCATCGACTGCTGGTAATTGAAGGCGCTTTCCACCAATGCCGGCGCGGCATACTCGCAGGCTTCAGTCAGACCGAACCGGCACGCCGCCATCACCGATTGGACACCGGCAATGATGATCGGCGCCGTTTTGTCTTCAATCGTATCATCACGCAGAACCTTCAGTCCGACATAATAGCATGCCGGCGCGTAGCGGATTTCCCGGCATGCCTTGCTCCAGTACCTGCCCGCCTCGTTCTCGTTTGCCGAGACCCCGGCAGAGCCGCGGAAATAGGCCACGCCCAGGGCAACGCAGGACGGTCCGTTCAGCGCCATGTCTGCGCAGTTCGCCTTCATCTCCGCAATCGTCTCGGTCGCCGCCGGCTCCGCATACACCCGGTCGTCAAGCAGCCAGCTTGCCAGGTACTGGCACGACCCCATAGAGCCGAACCCACACCCCTTCCTGTAAAGCCGTTCGGCTTCAGCCTGGTCCTCGGCGACGGCCCTGCCCAGTTCAAATGCCACACCGGCATTGCCGCAGCCGATCCCGTACCCGGTCTCGCAGGCCTTGAGGTAGTAATCGAGCGACTGCGCCCTGTCCTGCGCCCAACCGTCCTCGCCCTGTCCGTGGGCATACCCGATCGTGTTGCACAGCCAGCCATTGCCCGCGGCGCATCCTGTTTCCGCCACGCGCCTCAGCTCGGGCAACAGCGCCTGGCCCGCCTTGCCCTTCGCATCATCGATCTTTTCGCGCAGGTAGTCGTAGACGGCTTCGCAGGCCACATTGTCGTTCGCCTGCATGCAAGCCTGCGTGTCGGCATCGACGGTTTCATCCGTCGATTTGGCAAAAGCCAAGGGCACTGGCGCAAGCGCCATGCACACCAAAGCCAGCACAAGGCTGCGAACCCGAAACAGATACATGGTCAATCCCCCACACGTTGACGGCCTCCGATATCGAAGACGAATTCGGATCGGGCGGCAAGATTGACAGCGTGCCGCCGACAAGCGTCTGGGAGAACAGTGCGGCCGGTGTGTCTATTCGTAGTTTTCGGCGATCCAGCGACTCAGCAGGCGCGGGCCGAAGCCGGACGCCCAGGTCACGTCGAACGCCGCCTTGTCGCCCTCGACCCATGCCACGCCGGCAATATCCAGGTGCGCCCATTTCACGCCGTCCTTGACGAAGCGCTTCAGGAACTGCGCCGCCGTGATCGAACCGGCCGCCCGGCCGCCAATATTGCGCATGTCGGCAAACTTTGACTTCAGCAGGCTGTCATATTCCGGTGCCAGCGGCAGGCGCCACACGCGCTCGCCCTCGACCATGCCCGCCTTGGTCAGTTCGTCGGCCAGGTCGTCGCTGCCCGTGAACAAGCCGGCATGATGGTGGCCCAGCGCAATCACGATGGCGCCAGTCAGGGTTGCCAGGTCGACAATCGCCTTCGGCTTGAAATGCTCCTGCGCGTACCACAGCACGTCGCACAGCACGAGGCGCCCTTCGGCGTCCGTGTTCTGCACTTCGATGGTCTGGCCGCTGGCCGAGGTGAGAATGTCACCCGGGCGGATCGCGTCGCCGTCAGGCATGTTCTCGACGAGGCCGACCAGGCCCACGACGTTGACCTTCGCCTTGCGCGCCGCCAGTGCCCGGATCGTGCCGGTCACCGCCGCCGCGCCGCCCATGTCACCGCGCATGTCTTCCATGCCCGGTCCCGGCTTCAGCGAGATGCCGCCCGTGTCGAAGCAGACACCCTTGCCGACCAGGATCACCGGATCCTCGCCTTCCTTGCCGCCATTCCACTTCATGATGCCGAGCTGGCTTTCCTTGCGCGAGCCCTGGCCGACGCCCAGCAGCGCGCCCATGCCCAGCTTCTTCATTTCGGTCTCGCCGAGAATTTCCACCTCGACGCCGAATTCCGACAGGTCCTTCAGGCGCCCGGCAAAGCTGGCGGGGTACAGGTCGTTCGGCGGCAGGTTCACCAGCGTCCGCGCCAGGTTCGTGCCTTCCGCGCCGGCGTCCAGCGGCACGAAGGCGGCTTTGGCGGCCTTCGCATCGTCAACCACCAGCGTCAGCGATGTCAGGCTCGGCTTCTGGTCCGGCTTCAGCTTGGTGAAATACGTATCGAACCGATAGGCAGCGAGCTTCGCGCCCAATGCGATCCGCGCGGCATCCTCGGCGCTGCCTGCATGGACAGCGAGCGACTTGAACCCGCTCTTGCCATGCGACTTGACGAGATTCGCACCAATCGCCTCGAGGATCCGTGCATCGCGCTTCTTCGGCTTGCCGCCGCCAACCAGCACGGCGCGCCGGGCATCGGCGCTTTTCGGCAGCACGACCAGCGCCTGCTGGTCCTTCTTGCCGTCAAAGCGCGCGCCGGTCAGCGCTTCCGACAAAAGTCCGCCCGAGGCCGCGTCCAGGGCTGACGCTGCCGCCGGAAGGCCGTCGCCTTCATCGACGATGAATGCAACGATGTCAGCCTGGGCGGCGTCGGCGAATGTGATTTTCATGTGTGGTTTCTCCATTTGTGACGGAAACTAAACGTCGACGCGCGCAGCGCAACTCGTTAGCTAAGAAAAAAATGCCCTGTATTCACTGTACCAGCCGGGATTCTGTCATCCAATTGATCGCATGAACAAAGTCCAGACATACCTTTTCTATGAAGTCCTGCGTGCGGTGGTGATTATCGTCGGCGGGCTTGCCATGCTGGCACTGCTGGCCCAGGGCCTGGCACGAACCGACCTGATCCTCGAGAATCGCCAGTCCGCATTGACTTATTTCTATATCGTCATGCTCGGCGCGCCCCAGATCATCGCCCTGCTGACGCCGCTCGCCCTGTTCGTGGCGGGCGTCTGGGCCCTCAATCGCATCCACAAGGACAGCGAAATCGTCGTCGCCCAGGCTGCCGGCATGACGCCGTGGCAGATTGCCTCGCCCATCATGCGGCTGGCCGTTCTCGCCGCTCTGGCGCACCTGGCGGTCAACCTCTGGGTCCAGCCCGCAGCCCAGCGCGCCATGCGCGAAACCGTCTCGGTCGCCCGCGCCGACCTCGCCGCAGCCCTGATCCGGCCTGGCCAGTTCACCTCGAACGGCGACCGGCTGACCTTCTATGCCCGCGAACAGGTCGGCGGCGAACTGCGCGGCGTCCTGATTTCCGACATGACGGACCCCGAATTCCCCACCGACATCCTCGCCCGCAGCGCGGCGCTGGTCGAGGTCGAGGGCCGGCCCACGCTGCTCCTGCGCGACGCCATCAGCCAGCAGCTCGACGACAACCAGCAGCTCTCGATCCTGGAGTTCGACCAGTACATGTTCGACCTCAGCGACTTCATGAAGGAGGACTCAGACCTCGTCCTCAAGGCGTCCGACAAATATCTCTACGAGCTCTTCTTCGTCGACCGATCGAACTATTTCGAGGCCAAGGACGCCGACAACCTGCTGGCCGAAGCCAATTCCCGCCTGACCACACCGCTGCTCAACATCGTCATGGCCATGATCGCGGTGTTTGCCGTGCTCGGCGGCGATTTCAGCCGCAAGGGCTATTCCAAGCGGATCGCTGTCGCGTCGGCCGGGGCCATCGTCGTCCTGATCGTGCAACTGGCGCTGCAATCGGCCTCGGCCGGCAATCCCTCACTCAACCTCGCGCAATGGCTGCTGCCGCTCGGCGTCATTGGCGGCCTCAGTGTCGTCTATTTCCGCCGGGGCCGCCATCTCGGGAGCACTGTGCGACCACTGATTGACCGGTTCACCAATGGCAGGGCGCCGGCATGATGCCGACCTTCAACCGGATCCAGCGCTACATCCTGCGCGAATGCATTGCCGGCCTCGTCCTTGTGCTTGGCGTGCTGCTGCTTGCCATCCTGATGATCGACGTCGTCGAACAGCTCCGTACGGTCGGCGGCGACGTCAAGCTCAGCCTGCTCGGGGCCCTGCGCCTGTCGCTGATGAAAATGCCCCAGATCATTGAGCAGACGCTGCCCTTCGCCATCCTGGTCTCGTCCATGCTCGCCTTCACCCGGCTCAACCGGCGGTCCGAACTGTCGATCATCCGGGCAAGCGGCATATCGGCCTGGCGCTTCCTGGCGCCGGTCATCGTGCTCGGCCTCGTGCTCGGCCTGTTCACCACCACCATCCTCAACCCGTTCGCGGCGAAGCTGACCGAATCATTCGAACTCGAACGCGCCCGGCTGCTGAATGACGGCCGCGAGGCGATGGCAGTGTCCGATACCGGCGTCTGGCTGCGCCAGGGCGACGATACCAGCCAGATCGTGATCCACGCCCGGCGCGTCGAAGACGGCGGCATCGTGCTGGTCGACGTCAAGATGATCGAGGAGGAACGCCTGTTCGCCGGCAACCGCCCGACCAATGATTTCACCTTCGTGCGCCGCATAGATGCCGACCGGGCCTACCTGCGCAACGGCTTCTGGCAGCTCGAGAACGTGGTCGAGAACGTGCCCAACCTGCCGCCGGAGCGAAAGCAGAACCTCGCCATCCCGACCTCGCTGGATGCCGTCACCCTGCTCGACAGGTTCGCCTCGCCCAACACGATCGGCTTCTGGAACCTGCCGCGCTTTGTCCGCCAGACGCAGTCGGCCGGCCTCGACGCCTCGCGCTACAAGATGCGCTGGAACAGCCTGATGGCCACCCCGGCTTTGTTCATCGCCATGGGCCTGATCGGCGCCATCGTTTGCCTGCGCCTGTCGCGCCTCGGCGGCACATCGCGCCTGCTGGCGATTGGCTCTCTGATGGCGGTGGGCCTGTATTTCTTCACCCAGTTCTCCTCCAGTCTGGGGGCCACTGGCGCTGCGCCAGCCGTGGTTGCGGCATGGAGCCCGCCCTTGTTTGTGCTCTTCTGCACCCTCACCTGGCTGGCCTACCGCGAAGACGGGTGATCCAGTTACGGCCTTGACAGGCAGCACTCACGCACCCCATCACTCCCGCCCTTGAAGAGGTGCCCACATGAAACTTGTCGTCGTCGAGTCGCCCGCAAAGGCCAAAACGATCAACAAATACCTCGGCAAGGACTACAAGGTTCTGGCCTCCTACGGACACATCCGCGACCTGCCGTCGAAGAACGGTTCGGTCGACCCGGACAATGATTTCGAGATGCTCTGGGAGGCTGACGCCAAGTCTGCCAAGCGGATCACCGACATCGTCAACGCCCTGAAGGACTCCGACACCCTCATCCTCGCGACCGACCCGGATCGCGAAGGGGAAGCCATTTCCTGGCACCTCGTCGAGGCCCTGAAGAAGCGCCGCGCCCTCAAGAAGGACATTCATGTCGAGCGCGTTGTCTTCAACGCGATCACCAAGAATGCCGTCACCTCGGCGATGGAAAACCCGCGCCAGATCGACCAGGAGCTGGTCGACGCCTATCTCGCCCGTCGCGCGCTGGACTACCTTGTCGGCTTCAACCTCTCGCCCGTCCTCTGGCGCAAGCTGCCCGGCAGCCGCTCGGCCGGCCGCGTCCAGTCGGTTGCCCTGCGCATCGTCTGTGACCGCGAGAACGAGATCGAACTCTTCCGCCCGCAGGAATACTGGAACATCGCCGCGACACTGCGCGCGCCCGACGGCAGCGACTTCGAGGCCCGCCTCTTCGCGCTCGACGGCGACACGCTGAAGAAATTCACCCTCGGCAACAAGGGCGACGCCGACAAGGCGCTCGAAATCGTTCAGGCCGGCGGCTATGTCGTCTCCAGCGTCGAGGCCAAGCCCGTCAAGCGCAACCCGCCGCCGCCCTTCATCACCTCCACGCTGCAGCAGGAAGCCTCACGCAAGCTCGGCTTCGGCGCCAAGCGCACCATGCAGGCCGCCCAGAAGCTCTACGAGGAAGGCCGCATCACCTACATGCGGACCGACGGCGTCAACATGGCCGAAGAGGCCTATGCCGCCGCCCGCGCCATGATCCAGTCGAACTATGGTGCCCGCTACCTGCCGGAAAACACGCGCCGCTATTCGTCCAAGGCCAAGAACGCGCAGGAGGCCCACGAGGCCGTCCGCCCGACAGACTTCAACATCCGCCCGGAAGACTATCACGGCGACGGCGACCTGAAGAAACTCTACACCCTGATCTGGCGCCGCGCGGTGGCCAGCCAGATGGAAACCGCCCTGTTCGAGCGCACCACGATCGACCTCAAGTCCAAGGACCAGCGCGCCCTGCTGCGCGCCTCCGGCCAGGTCCTCGTGTTTGACGGCTTCATCAAGCTCTACACCGAAGGCCACGACGCCGGCGACGATGACGACGACACAGAAGGCCGCCTGCCCAAGATGGAGCAAGGCCAGCATGCCGACCTGCTGAAGGCCGTCGCCAACCAGTCCTTCACCGCGCCGCCGCCGCGCTACACCGAGGCCTCGCTCGTCAAGCGCCTCGAGGAACTCGGCATCGGCCGCCCCTCGACCTATGCGTCCACCATGTCGACCCTCGAAGACCGCGGCTATGTCCGCATCGACGGCAAGGCGCTGGTGCCTGAAGACAAGGGCCGCCTGGTCACCGCCTTCCTCGAGAACTTCTTCGCCCGCTACGTGGAATACGATTTCACCGCTGGCCTCGAAGAAAAGCTCGACGTCATCTCCGACGGCAAGCTCGACTGGAAAGCCTTCCTGCACGAGTTCTGGAAACAGTTCGCCGCCGACATTGACGGCACCAAGGAACTGCGCGTCTCCGCCGTGCTCGACGCCCTCAACGAGACGCTCGGCGCCTATGTCTTCCCGCGCATCGACGCTGACGGCAACAAGATCGAGAACCCGCGCCTCTGCCCGCTCTGCAAGGAGGGCGAGTTGTCCATGAAGCTTGGCCGGTTCGGCGCCTTTGTCGGTTGCTCGCGCCACCCGGACTGCAAGTTCACCCGCCAGTTCAGCGCCGATGGCGATGCCACCGCGATCAACCCGGACGGCAACGAGATCGGCATCCACCCCGATACCGGCGAGATGATCTATCTCAAGACCGGCCGCTTCGGCCCCTATGTCGAGATGGCCAATGGCGAGAAGCCCAAGCGCGCCTCCCTCACCAAGGCCGAAAAGGAAAAGCCGCAGGACCTGACGCTGGAACGCGCCGTCGAACTCCTGATGCTGCCCCGCGAAGTCGGCAAGCACCCGGAAGACAACGAGCCGATCTACGCAAACTTTGGCCGCTTCGGGCCCTACGTCCAGCACGGCAAGACCTATGCGAACCTGAAAGACCCTGCCGACGTCTTCGCCATCGGCCTCAACCGCGCCGTAGCGCTGATCGAGGACAAGAAGGCCAATCCGGGCCGCGGACGTGGCGGTGCCACTGCGCTGAAGGAACTCGGCAACCACCCGGACGGCGAACCGATCCAGGTCTTCGCCGGGCGCTACGGGCCCTATGTGAAGCACGGCAAGATCAACGCCACGATCCCGAAAGAGATGGCGCCCGAGACGATCACGCTGGAACAGGCTGTCGAACTCGTGAACGCCCGCGCGGAAAAGGCCCCCGCCAAGAAAAAGGCACCGGCGAAGAAGAAAGCCCCTGCCAAGAAGAAACCGGCGGCCAAGAAAAAGCCCGCCGCGAAGACAGAGGACTGACCCGGTCCGGGCCGCAAGGCCCGGAAGGCGTCCCTCGCAATGGCCCCGTCGCCACGCCAGTTCGCGCCCTACGCCTTGCTCGCTACGTGCGTGGTCGGCATCTTCGCGCTACGGCCCGGCCCCGCCCCGCTGTCGCCGCTGGCTGACGAAACGGTCGAGGCGCTGCCCGTCCCGCAGCCGGCCCTGCCGCAAATCCATGCCTTCCCGGTCACGCTGTCGCTCTGCCCGACGCTCGCCGTCGCCAACGCGCCGCCCGCCGATGCTGGCCTGCACATTCTCGGCTACACGGCGAGCGCCACGCTGAACGGCGTCACCCTCGCCCGCGCGCCGGTCGAAACGGCCTGCCTTTCCTCGGGCTTTGGCGCCCGCAACGGCCAGGTGCATACCGGCCTCGACCTCTACAATCCCGATCCCGTCAGCATCTACGCCGCTGCCGACGGCACGGTGCGCGAGGCCGCCTTCCGGGATGATTTCGGCAACATGCTGGTCATCGCCCACGAAAACGGCGTCTTCACCCGCTACGCCCATCTTGCCAGCATGCCCAACCTCGCCGCCGGCGACAGCGTGCTGTCAGGCGAGACGATCGGCGTGATGGGCAACACCGCCGCCAGCCTCATCCCCCGCCACCTCCACTACGAGATCCTGACGGGTGAGTGGGGCGAACAGGCAGGCTCGTTCGCCCTGACGCCCGTGGATGTGCTGGGATTGCCGGGGGCGGATAGGACCGAACCTGGGGATTGACCCCCACCCGGCCTCCCCCTTGCAGGGGGAGGAGCCCCTTTCCCAGGTCACCGATCTTTCCACACGCTGCGGACTGTTCTCCCCCCTGAAAGGGGGGAGCTAGAGGGGGGGCAGGCGGAGTTGCAACCTCCACCTGAACTATCCACGAGCATTTCGCCCAAGAATCCCTTATATGCCGGAATATGACTTTTCCAGATAAGCAAACTGTCCTCGATTACATACGGGACAACCCCACCGCCACCACGAAACAAGCCATCGCCAAGGGCCTCCGGGTCAAGGGCGAGGAACGCAATGTGCTGCGCGCCATCCTCAAGGACCTTGAATCCGAAGGCGTCCTCCAGCGCACCGGCAAGCGGGCCTGGGCCCAGGCCGACCGGCCGCCGCCCACCGGCGTGGTCGAATTCCAGCGCATCGACAAGAACGGCGACCTGATCGGCAAGTCGGTCGGCGACAATGGGCCGTTCGGCCCCGACATCGTCTATGCCGGCCCCTCCGGCAAGCCCAAGGCCAAGGCCCCCGGCGTCGGCGACCGCGCCCTGTGCAAGATATCCGAGCGCGACGGCGAATGGCGCGCCCGGTCGATCACCATTTTCGAGAAACGCCTGTCAGACCGCCTGATCGGCCTCTATTCCGCCGCCCCCAACGGCGGCAAGGTTGCCCCCGCATCTCGCAAGGACCGGCGCGAATTCCTGATCCAGGAAGCCGACCGCAATGGTGCCAAGGACGGCGACCTCGTGATCGCGGAACCAAAGCCCCAGGGCCGGCGCCAGTACGGCCCCGCACTTGGCGAGATCACCGAGATCATCGGCCATATCTCCGATCCGCGTTCGGCCAGCCTGCTGGCCATCCACGCCCATGACATTCCCACCGAATTCCCCGAAGCCGCGCTGGAACAGGCCCGCACGGCCGTCCCGGCCGCCGCCGAGCGCGAAGACCTGACACAGGTCCCGCTGATCACCATCGACCCCGCCGATGCCCGCGACCATGATGACGCCGTCTTCGCCGAAAAGCTTGACGATGGCTGGCGCGTGATCGTCGCCATCGCCGATGTCGCCGCCTATGTCACCGAGGGCTCGCCCCTCGACAAGGAAGCCTACAAGCGCGGCAACTCGACCTATTTCCCCGACCGCGTCGTGCCGATGCTGCCATTCGAGCTGTCAGCCGACGAATGCTCGCTGAAGGAAGGCGAACTGCGCCGCACGCTGGCTGTCGAGATGATCTTCGGCACGGATGGCAACAAGCGCTCGCACCGCTTCATTCGCGGCATGATGAAATCGGCTGGCAAGCTGTCCTACGAGGAGGCCCAGGCCGCGATTGACGGCAAGCCGGGTGGCAAGGCCGGCGAGATGCTCGAAACCGTGCTGAAGCCGCTCTGGGGCGCCTATGCCGCCCTCGCCAAGGCGCGCGACAAGCGTGGCCCGCTCGACCTCGACCTGCCCGAGCGCCGCATCCGGTTCAACGAGGCCGGCGAAGTCGAAGGCATCTACACCAAGCAGCGCCTCGAAGCGCACCGCCTGATCGAAGAGATGATGATCCAGGCCAACGTCGCCGCTGCCGAGACGCTGGAACGCCAGAAAAGCCCGCTGATCTACCGCGTCCACGACACACCGTCCGACGCCAAGATCGCCGCCTTTGCGGAATTCCTGCAGACCATCGACCTCAAATGGCACATCGGCGAACGGCCCCAGACCCACAAGTTCAACCACCTCCTCGCCGAGACGGGTGGCGGCGACTATGACCAGATGGTCACGCAGATGATCCTGCGCACACAGGCCCAGGCCATCTACAGCGAGGAGAACCTCGGCCATTTCGGCCTGAACCTCGTGCGCTATGCCCACTTCACCTCGCCGATCCGGCGCTATGCCGACACGATCGTCCACCGGGCCCTGATCTCGGCGCTCAAGCTTGGTCCCGACGGCCTCAGCAAGGAAGCCGCGTCACAGCTCGAACAGACCGCCCAGCACATCTCCGACACCGAGCGCCGCTCGATGGCTGCAGAGCGTGAGGCGACTGACCGTTACCTCGCCATCTTCCTGAAGGATCGCGTCGGGGCCGAATTCGACGGGCGCATCACCGGGGTCACCGGTTCCGGCCTGTTCGTCGCGCTCGCCGAAAGCGGCGCAGACGGGTTCATTCCGATTTCCTCGATCTCGAACGACTATTGGGTCCAGGACGAGGCCGCCATGGCGCTCTACGCCCGCGGCAGCGGCAAGACCTATACCCTCGGCCAGATCGTCCGCGTGAAACTGAAAGAGGTCACGCCCCTGCAGGGCGGCCTCCTGCTCGAAATGCTGTCCGATCCGCTGCCTGCCCCGGAAGGCCGCAAGGAACAGCGGCGCAACATGGATATCGGCAACGTGCCCCGCCGTAAGGGTGGACCGCCGCGGTCCGGCGCGCCAAGGTTCAACAAGAAGACGCTTCCCAAGCACAAGCGCAAGGGCAAGGCAAAGGGTCCGCGGAGATGAACAAGCACCTGCCGGGTTTGAAATCAGCCTTTGATACCGAGGACGATGGCGACGTCGTCCTTACCGGCGAACCCAGCCCGCGCCCCAAGGATGCTGCCACGCTGATCCTCGTCCGCCGCGACGGCCCGGAGCCTCGCGTCCTGCTCGGCAAGCGCTCGGGCCGCCACAGCTTCATGCCGGAAAAATACGTCTTTCCGGGCGGCAGGGTTGACCCGCAGGATGCCCGCGCACCCACGCTGACCCCCCTGTCGGACCCCGTCGCCACCAAGCTCGCCATCGGCACCCGCCGCGCCCCTCACGCCTTCGCCCTGACCGCGATCCGCGAAACCTTCGAGGAAACCGGCCTGATTGTCGGCCGCCCCGGCCAGGCCAAAGGCAAGCCGCCCGCCGGCTGGGACCGCTATTACAGCGAGGGCGTCATGCCCAGTCTCAGGGCCTTCCAGTTCATCGGCCGCGCCGTCACGCCGCCCTTCCGCCCGAAACGGTTCGACGCCCGATTCTTCATGGCCGACGCCCAGGACGCGCTGATCGACGAGCGCCCGCCCGTCGATGGCGCCGAACTGTCAGACCTGCAATGGGTGACGCTGACCGACTCGCTCGACCTCGACCTGCCCTCCGTCACCCGGTTCATGCTGGGCGAAATCGGCGAACGGCTGGCCAGGCCCGGGACGCCTCACGGCCCGCCCTTCCTGCGCTGGACACGCAACGGGCACTCGCTGGACCGGCTTTAGAGCAGGAACACTGCTTGACTTCACCCCCGCGCCCCGTCATTAAGCCGCTTTCCAGTTTCAGACGCTAGCACAAGCGAGCCAATCCCATGGCCAAACCAGCCACTATCAAAATTCGCCTCAATTCGACGGCCGACACCGGCTTCTTCTATGTCACCAAGAAGAACCCGCGCACCAAGACGGAAAAGCTCGTGCTGAAAAAGTACGACCCGATCGTCAAGAAGCATGTCGAATTCAAGGAAGGCAAGATCAAGTAAGATCCTGTTTTTCTGCAAGTTTTGAAAAAGCCCGTTCGCAAGAGCGGGCTTTTTGCATGTCCGGGCTCAATGGTTCGGGTTGCCTTCGTGCAGGTTGCGCGCCTTGCGGATGCCCGGGAACAGGACAGACCAGGCCACAGCGATGCCTGCGGCCGCGTAACCACCGGCCACAACGGTGAACACCGCGCCCCATTTGGCGGCCATGAACCCGGCCCGCGCCTCGCCCAGCTCGTTCGACGCCCCCAGGAAGATCGAATTGACGGCGTTCACCCGGCCCCGCACGTGGTCCGGCGTCCACAGCTGCAGCAGGATCTCCCGGATATACACCGACACCATGTCGAACGCGCCGACCAGCACCAGCGCCAGGATCGACAGCCAGGCGACGGTCGAATAGCCGAACAGCGCCGTCGACAGGCCGAACAGGGCCACGCAGACCAGCATGATGATGCCGGCATGGTCGCGGATCGGGAAGGACGTGATCAGCCCGGTCACGATCAGCGCACCGATGCCCGGCGCGGCGCGCAGCAGGCCGAGGCCCGTCTCGCCCACTTGCAGGATGTCGCGTGCATAGACCGGCATCAGGGCCACGGCCCCGCCCAGCAGCACCGCGAACAGGTCCAGCGAGATGGCCCCCAGGACGATCTTCTGCTTCCAGACATAGGTGAACCCGCCAAGCACCATGCCCAGCGTCTTCGGCTCGCTGCCCGCCTTCTGTGGCGGTTTGGGGATGGAAAAGATCAGCACCGCCGCGACGGCGAACATCACCACCGCCGTGCCATAGGCCGCCACATGCGCAATGCCGTAGAGCAGGCTGCCCACGACCGGCCCGATGATCGACGCCATCTGCCAGGCTGACGCGTTCCACCCGACCGCGTTTGGGAAGTCGTCGCGCGGCACGACATTCACCGCCAGGCTGGATGCGGCCGGCGCCAGGAAGGCCCGCGCCACGCCGAACACGGTCAGGATGGCAAGCACCCAGATCGGGTGGAACTGGTTGGTGGCCGCCAGGAACAGGAGCGCTGCCGCACACGACATCTCGACGATAATCGAAATGCCCATGACCACGCGCCGGCCAAACGTGTCCGATGCCAGCCCGGTCACGAAAACCAGCAACAGCGCCGGCAGGAACTGCACCAGCCCGATCCAGCCAAGATAGATGGCATTCTGCGTCTGGTCATAGATCTGCCAGGCGACGGCAACAGACACGATTTGCGCCGCAAAGGCCGTGAAGAAGCGGGAGGTGAAATAACGGCTGTAGGAAGAATGCCGGAACGCGGCAAAGCGGTCATTCATGTCCGGGTCCCTGCAGCCGATCCGAAGCCCGGAAGTGGGCTTCACGGCCTGCAAAGTCAATCAGGCGGCGACGCTTTCGACGCGGTTGCGCCCGCCCATCTTGGCCTGGTACAGCGCCGTGTCCGCGCGCTTCGTGATATCGGCGATCGTGTCGTCCGGCCCGCGGATCGTCGCGACTCCGGCGCTGAGCGTGATCGTGATCTCCCGCTTGCCGCCGCTGACCATGAACGGCTGGCTCGCCACTGCCCTGCGGATACGTTCGGCTGCCGCACAGGCAAGGTCGCCCGGCGTGTCCGGCATGATGACCATGAATTCCTCGCCGCCCGGCCGGCAGACAACGTCCATCGGGCGCACATTCTCGCGCAGGCGGCCGGCAACTTCCTGCAGCACCTCGTCGCCCGCATCGTGCCCATAGGTGTCGTTGACCGACTTGAAATAGTCGATGTCGCACATGACGATCGATACCGGCTTGCCACCCATCACCGCGCGCTGCATCAGCTGCTGCATCTGGCTCATCATGTAGCGACGATTGTACAGGCCGGTCAGCTGGTCGATCACCGACAGTTCGAGGCCCCGGTCGACGCGATGGCGCAGCAATTCGATATACCGCGACCGGCGCGTCTGGGTCCGCACACGCGCCAGCAGTTCCTGACGGTCGACGGGCGAGAAGATCACGTCACTGGCACCGATATCGAGGCCCTTGCCGGCCCGCGCGCGATCTGACGGGTCGCAGACCAGGATGATCGAAACCGCCCGTGTCGCTTCCGTCATCTTGAAATGCGCGCACAGCCTGAGCGGATCGAATGCCTTGGCCGAGATCGACAGGATCATGATGTCGACGCCCATGGTCGCCAGGTTGCTCATGTCGCCCGCCTCGAGCAGCGTCGTGGCAGTGTGGCCGTCATTGCGCAGCATCGTGGCCATGCGGGCCGAGGTGCGGGGATTGTCGTCGATGATGAAGACACGCGCCGGGCGATGCAGTTCTTCATCCTGGGTTTCGTCCATCGCGCCGGCCTTCAGGCCGCTTGCCTGGCGCTGGCGCAATTCCGACGCGACGGCGTTGTAGCGCATCAGGGCGCCCATGCGCGACATCAGCGCGAAATCATCGACAGGCTTGGTCAGGAAATCCTCGGCGCCGACTTCCAGCCCGCGCACCCGGTCCTCGGAATCGCTGAGCGCCGTCACCATGACGACCGGGATATGCGCCGTCAGGCGATTGGCCTTCAGGCGGCGGCACACCTCGTAGCCGTCCATTCCGGGCATCATCACGTCGAGCAGGATGATTTCGGGCAGTTCCTGTTCGGCAACGTCCAGCGCATGCTGGCCGTTTTCGGCCTGCAGCACGGTGAAATACTGCGCTTCCAGCTTCGCCTGCAGGAGGCGGCGGTTGGCTTCGATATCGTCAACGACCAGGACCCGCGCACTCATGCTGCAGGCTCCTTCGGCATCAGGGCCTCGACGGCCTTAATGAATGTCATGATCTGGATCGGCTTGGAGAGATAGCCCTCGCACCCGGCTTCGCGAACGCGCTGCTCGTCGGCGCGCATGGCGAATGCCGTCACGGCCAGCACCGGGATATGGGCAACCTTGTCGTCGTCCTTCAGCCAGCGGGTGATATCCAGCCCTGACACTTCGGGCAGCTGGATGTCCATGATGATCAGGTCAGGCAGCTCCTTGCGGGCAATCTCGACAGCCTTGGCGCCGTCGCGGCACTGGTAGGTGCCGAATCCATAGGCATCCAACAGGTCACAGAAGAGACGCATGTTGAGTTCATTGTCCTCAACAACCAGCACTTTTCTGGTCCGCGCCTTGGTCATGATTCCCCGTAACTGTTAGCGATTCGGTCAGATGGTGACCGCCACCGTCCAGCTATACCTTAAATGCTTAACACCACTTTACACCCTGCCGCATGCCCGATTGCCCGGAAAGCCGGAACATGGCATGAACATCCTTGCCATGCATTCCCTTTGTCGCGACTGCCTGCATCTTGAGCGGGATGCACTCACCACCTGCCCGAACTGTGGCGGAGGCAGGGTCCTATCGCATGATTCGCTCACCACCCTGAGTATCGCGCATCTCGATTGCGACGCCTTCTTTGCCGCCATCGAGAAGCGGGACGATCCGGGCCTGCGCGACAAGCCCGTCATCGTCGGCGGCGGCCAGCGCGGCGTCGTGTCGACCTGCTGCTACATCGCACGGCTGTACGGCGTACGCTCGGCCATGCCGATGTTCCAGGCCCTGAAGCTGTGCCCGGATGCGGTCGTGATCGGATCCAACTTCCCCAAGTACACCGAAGCGGCCGCCCGCATCCGCGAAAAGATGGAAGCCCTGACGCCGCTGGTCCAGCCGGTGTCGATCGACGAGGCCTACATGGACCTCACCGGCACCGAGACCGTCCACCACGCGCCGCCGGCCGTCAGCCTCGCCCGGCTGGCCCGCGAGATCGAGCGCGATGTCGGCATCACGGTCTCGATCGGCCTGTCGGCCAACAAGTTCCTCGCCAAGACGGCCAGCGAGCTCGACAAGCCGCGCGGGTTCGCCGTCATCTCGCCCGGCGAGGCCGAAGCCATGCTCGGCCCCCGGCCAATCGACTTCCTGCACGGCGTCGGCCCGAAATTCGCCCAGAAACTGGCCGCCGACGGGTTCGACACTGTCGCCGACATCCAGCAGGCCGACATGAAGCACCTGATCGCCCGCTATGGCGAAACCGGCATGTGGCTGAAACAGCGCGCGCACGGCATCGACACCCGCCCGGTGCGCAATGACGAGGAACGCAAGTCCGTCTCCAGCGAAACCACGTTCCGCGAAGACCTGTCGGCGCTCGCCGCCCTGGAAGACCATCTCTGGAGCCTGTGCGTGAAAACCGCCGACCGGGCCAAGGCGGCCGGCGTGGTTGGCGCCGTCGTCACGCTGAAACTGAAAACCGGCAATTTCCGCACGCTCACGCGCCGCATCTCGCTGTCAGGACCAACCCAGCTGGCGCAGGAGATCTTTCGTGCCGCCCGGCCCCTGCTCGCCCGCGAGGCCAATGGGCGCGAGCGATTCCGACTGATCGGCGTCGGCCTCTCGGGCCTTGATGATCACCGCGCCGATTCCACCGACCTGCTCGACCCCAGCATTGCCAAGCGTGCCGCCGCCGAGCGCGCATCCGACCTCGCCCGCGCAAAGTTCGGCAAGGACGCCGTCGTCACCGGGCGCGCCGCACGCATCGCCCGGGAAAAGGGCGAAACGGGCTGACTTGCCCGGACCCGCGACCTGCGGCATGTGTGGGCTTCTGTTTGGCCGCGAACCGGAGCCCCATCCCATGCCTACACCTGAAGCCCGCCTCGATGCCCTCGGCATCGAACTGCCTGCACCGATGAAGCCGGTCGCCACCTATGTTCCCTATGTGATCACCGGCAACCTGCTGTTCGTGTCGGGCCAGGTCAGCGCCACCCCGACCGGCCGCATCACTGGCCGCCTCGGCGATGACATGGAACTCTCGGCCGGCCAGCACGCAGCGCGCCAGTGCGGCATCAACCTGATCGCCCAGTGCAAGGCTGCCGTCGGCGACCTGTCGCGCGTCCGGCGCGTCGTGAAGCTTGGCGGCTTCGTCAATGCCGCGCCGCATTTCACCGACATCCCGCAGGTCATCAATGGCTGTTCGGACCTGATGGTCGAAGTGTTCGGCGATGCCGGACGCCATGCACGGTCTGCTGTCGCCTGTCCGGTGCTGCCGCTCGGCGTTGCCGTGGAAGTCGACGGCATCTTCGAAATCGCGGACTGAAGCGCATGGCCCGGCATTTTGACCTGACCACCTTTTCCTACGCCCATCGCGGCCTCTGGTCGCCGGAAGGCCCGCCGGAAAACTCCCTCGCCGCTTTCCGCGCAGCGGCCGAAGCCGGCCTCGGTATCGAATATGACGTGCGGCCGTCCAAGTACGGCGAGGTGATGGTCTTCCACGACAAGAACCTGCTGCGGATGACCGGCGTCGACGCCCAGTTCGAGCAGCAGGACACGGAAGACCTGCATTCCTTTCGCCTCGCCGGAAGCGACCAGCCGATCCCGACGCTAGATGCCCTGCTCGACATCTGGCCGAATTCGCTGCCGCTGCTTACCGAGATGAAGATCGACGGCGTCACCGATCCGGCCGCGTTTGCCCGCAGTGTCTGCGAACGCCTGATGACGCATATCGGCCCGGCCGCCGCAATGAGCTTCAACGAAGAGGCCGTCGACGCCGTGCCGCAAGCGATCATGCGCGGCCAGCTGGTCTATCCGGTCAAGCGCACGAGCATTTCCGATTTTGACGCCACGCTCGCCCGCGCCGTCGAGCGCAATGTCGATTTCCTCGGCATCAACGTCGCCGATGTGGAACGCGCCGCCGTCACGCTGGCCGGGCGCGACATTGCCTTCGTTGCCTGGACCGTGCGCAACCCGGTCGAACTGAAGCGCGTGCGCCTGCTGAACGGCGCCGTCATTTTCGAACACATGCCCGTTCCACTGGCATCATGATGCCACGCGCCCTAGATTGAAGGGCATGGACGACACTGCGCTCAAGATCACCATCGTCCCGGCCCTGGCCGAGGTATCCCCGCAGGAATGGAACGCCGTCGCCAACCCGCCCGGCGAGCGCTACGATCCCTTCCTCAGCTGGGAATTCCTCGAAGCGATGGAAAGCTCCGGTGCCGCCACGCCGAACACCGGCTGGATCCCGCGCCACCTGCTGATCCGCGGCGAGAGCGGCACATTGCGCGCCGCCATGCCGCTCTACGCCAAGATGCATTCGCGCGGCGAATTCGTGTTCGACCACAGCTGGGCCGACGCCTTTGAACGCGCAGGCGGGGCGTATTACCCCAAGCTCCTCGCCGCCGTGCCGTTCACCCCCGTCACCGGCCGCCGCCGCCTCGTGCCGCCCGGCCCTGACGCGCCGCAACTGAAAGCCGCCCTCCTCGCTGGCGCCATCCAGCTCGCCGAGGAAAACAAGGTCTCGTCACTGCACATCAATTTCGTCGATGCCGAGGACGCCGACCTGCTCGCCAATACCGGCCTGCTCGCGCGCACCGACCAGCAGTTCCGCTGGGAAAACGATGGCTATGCCGGCTTCGACGACTTCCTCGCGGCGCTGTCCTCGGCCAAGCGCAAGAACCTGCGCAAGGAGCGGGCGAAAGCGCAGGAAGGCCTTACCTTCGTCCACCTCACCGGCGACGCGATCACCGAAGACCATCTCGACCGGTTCTTCCATTTCTACATCGACACCGGCAGCCGCAAATGGGGTTCGCCCTATCTCACCCGCGAGAGCTTCTCCCTGCTGCGCGAACGCATGGCGGGCGACCTACTCTTCGTCTTCGCCATGGAAGATGGCGAGCCGATCGCCGGGGCCATGAACCTGATCGGCTCGGACACGCTCTATGGCCGCTACTGGGGCTGCAGCGACCACCGTTCCATGCTGCACTTCGAGACCTGCTATTACCAGGCCATCGACTTCGCCATCGAGCACGGCCTGAAATATGTCGAGGCGGGCGCCCAGGGCGGCCACAAGCTGGCCCGCGGCTATGTCCCCATGCTCACCCGCTCTGCCCACTGGATCGCCCATCCGGGCCTGCGCGACGCCGTCGCCGACTATCTCACCCGCGAACGTGAAGCAGTTGAATCCGATATGGACTATCTCGCAGGTAGAGCACCGTTTAAGAAGGACGGATGAGTCCATCCGTCGTCCTGCGCAGTTACAGCCGTGTCGAGGAAGCGCTCGTCGTCTGCTCTGCACTGCAGGACGCCGGCTTCGACGCCACCATCGATAATCTCAATCACGCGATACTCGAATGGTACCTTGTGCCGGCGCTTGGCGGCATTCAGGTGCGTCTTCCCGCGATGCAGCTGGAACCCGCCCGGGCGCACCTCAACGAAATGGTCCAGACAGCCGAAGAGCGTCTGATCGAAGTCACCGGGCAGGCGACGGACCCAATCCATCACCGTTACTGGCGCGTATGGACCGGGCTTGCGATCTTTGTCGGTGTGTTCAACCTGTTCGGCATCGCCGTGTTCTGGCTGATCGACAAGATCATCCCCCCGAAATGGGTGACGATGCCGGAAGTTGACGTTGTCCCCTTCTTTGATTTCGGGCTGACAATCGCCGAGCCGCCAAACCTCAAGGGCTTGCTGTTCCTTTTGGCGTTGGTGCTGATAACATGGAACGAGATCTTTGAAATCCGGCGCGCCGAAAAGCGGCCTGCAAATGAAAGAAACGATCCTTCATGACCCTTCACGCCCCCTATGATCCCGACAATGTCTTCGCCAAGATCCTGCGCGACGAGATGCCCGCCGTGAAAGTCTACGAGGACGACACGTCACTCGCCTTCATGGATGTCTTCCCGCAAAGCAAGGGCCACACGCTGGTCGTGCCGAAGCATGTCACGGCCCGCAATTTCCTCGACATGCCGCCGGAAAAGCTCGGCGCCTACATGCTCATCGTCCAGAAAGTGGCGACGGCGGTCGAGGCCGCCTTCAAGCCCGATGGCCTGATCATCAGCCAGTTCAACGGTGCCCCGGCCGGGCAGACCGTCTACCACCTGCACTTCCACGTGCTTCCCCGCTGGGAAAACGTCCCCCTCGTCCGCCACGGCACCGCCGGCATGGCAGACATGGGAGAGCTGGAGGAACTGGCCGCGAAGATTCGCGCCAAGCTGTAAGGGATATGGCCGCTCAATTTATCGCAATTCATTCTCCAAAAGCGGATAGGAAATCGCGAGATTCCGAATAACCTGAATGCCTGCATTTGGAGATTCGCATTCATGTTCAGTCGGCTCGTTACACTTCTGTTCGCGTCACTCGTCGTCTTTGGAACGGCCGACGCACAAGACAGGTCTTCCCTCGACAGCCCCACATGCATGATGTGGTCGGAGGCGCCGATATATGGTCGCCTCCTGGACGACTATTCGCATCCATTGTTCATCTGGTACTGGTATGCCTATGGCTTCAGCGAAGTCAGGCAGTTTCCGAACTGGGTGAACCAGCAAGACAGGTTTGCCGAATGCTTTGAAGGCAAATCCAAAGGCAAATGCGGTTTCAAGCCGAACGGTTCGATCCGCAAGGCGCTCGCCAAGAACCGCACCGATGGTTTCGACAAGAAGCCCCTGAAGAACCTGTTCCAGGAAAGCCCGCCACCTGAAGCAATCGCATATGCGATGAAGAGTCTCGGCACCTGTTTCGGTGATGCGCCCGCGCTGCCAACGCTTGACCAGCTGGGCCTTGCAAGCGGCGAATTCGACATGGACGCGTGCATGCAGCTCGCCACACGGATTACTTACGGTTCCGAAAACCTGTCGCGCGAACTGGCAGCCCATGACGGTTGGGGCATCGCTCTGTTCGAATACATGACCAAGCCGGGCGTCTCGTCTCCCGGCAAGGCATGCCGGGTCGTGCCGAAGGCAGGCCTGCCGGCGATCAACGCCTTCCTCGAACACAGGAAGCAACAGCAGGTCGCCTATGACAATCGAACAATCGCCCAGCGGGTCGCAGGCCTCGATGCCTTCGACATCACCTACAGCCTCGTTTACCGCACCATATCGCACGAGCACGCCGCAACCCGGCCGCTGCCGGAGGGCGCCTATGAATGGGCGGTCGACTATGGCGCGAAGGTGGCAGACGGCTATCCCGAACCCGCCATCCCGGACGCTGTCCAGCAATGGGCCCTGGAACAGCCGCTCGACACTTTTGAGACGGTGGAAGACCCTTTCGCATCGCGCAAGCGCGTTCACCCGCATGAAATCACGCAATCTGTCTGGGCACGGCGCGTCAGGTCGCAATTGGACAAGGCTGCACCGAATGAGGAGCGCATTGCCGTGCAGGAGGGGTGTTCCATCCTCTGGGGATATGCCTGGGGCGATGTGCAGTTCGGCAAGCGCAGTCCGCAGACCACTGGTGAAGCGGAATATTACCGCCTGTTGACGCAGACGCCTGACAAATGGGCCCAGACCATGTGCAACGAGACCCCTGTCGGCATTTTCCACGCAGCCAGGGCGCGTTACGAGAAAGAGCAGCTTGAGGCGTCACTGCCACCCAAGCCGAGTGAGTGGGACGAGATCAACCAGCGCCTGCAGGATTATGCCGACAGGCCAAGCGCGATCAACGAGCCCTACAAGGCACCGACCACGCGGTGCTACATTACCGGCGAAACGCAGGGGGGCCTCGCAAACAAGGTCTGCTTCACCAACTAGGCAACGCTGGCGGCCCTATACTCCCAGTTTCGCCTTCAGGATCTCGTTGACGGCTTTCGGGTTGGCCTTGCCGCCCGA
This sequence comes from Hyphomonas johnsonii MHS-2, assembly GCF_000685275.1. Taxonomy (GTDB): domain Bacteria; phylum Pseudomonadota; class Alphaproteobacteria; order Caulobacterales; family Hyphomonadaceae; genus Hyphomonas; species Hyphomonas johnsonii. Next base: position 314,306 of record NZ_ARYK01000001.1, on the reverse strand, counting down.
AGCCTTCATCACCTGTCCGACGAACCAACCAAGCGTCTGGGGCTTCTCTTTCACACGTTCGACCTGTTCCGGATTGGCCGCGATGATCTCGTCGACCACCTTCTCGATCGCGCCGGTATCGGTCACCTGTTTCAGGCCGTGCTTCTCGACAATCGCGGCTGCCTCGCCCTCGCCCGCAATCATGCGCGCGAACACGTCCTTGGCGATCTTGCCACTGATCGTCTCGTCACTGATCAGCGCGATCAGGCCGCCCAGCGCTTCGGCTGAAACAGGGCTGTCAGCCAGCTCCAGGCCTTCCTTGTTGAGATAGCCGAACAGTTCCTGCGTCACCCAGTTGGCCGCCAGTTTCGCGTCGCGGCCCTTGGCCACGGCCTCGAAATACTCGGCCTTCTCCGCGTCCGCGATCAGCACGCCCGCATCATAGTGCGAAATGCCGTACTCGGATTCAAACCGCGCGCGTTTCTGGTCTGGCAGCTCCGGCAGGCTCGCCTTGATCTCGTCGATCCAGGCCTGCTCGATTTCCAGCGGCAACAGGTCAGGGTCGGGGAAATAACGGTAATCGTGCGCGTCTTCCTTCGACCGCATCGAACGGGTCTCGCCCTTGTCCGCGTCGAACAGGCGTGTCTCCTGGTCCACCGTCCCGCCGCCCTCGATGATCTCGATCTGGCGGCGCGCCTCGTATTCGATCGCCTGCTGGATGAAGCGGAACGAGTTCATGTTCTTCAGCTCGCAGCGCGTGCCGAGATGGCTGAAATCACCCGTCTCGCGGAATTTCTCGTACTGGCCCGGGCGGCACACCGACACGTTCACGTCAGCGCGCAGGTTGCCCTTTTCCATGTCGCCGTCACAGGTGCCGAGGGCAATCACGATGGCGCGGATCTTCTTGACATAGGCGGCCGCCTCGGCGGGCGAACGCACGTCCGGCTTCGACACGATTTCCATCAGCGCCACGCCAGAGCGGTTGAGGTCCACATAGGTCGAGTTCGGGTCCATGTCGTGGATCGACTTGCCGGCATCCTGCTCCAGGTGAAGGCGCTCGATGCGGCACGGGAAACTGTAGGCCTCGCCGCCATGGGCGGGCTCGACATCGACATCAATCTCGCCTTCGCCGACAATCGGATGGGCGAACTGGCTGATCTGATAGCCCTGCGGCAGGTCGGGATAGAAATAGTTCTTGCGGTCGAACCGGCTGTAGAGATTGATCTCGGCCTTCAGGCCAAGGCCCGTGCGCACCGCCTGTTCCACGCATTTGCAGTTGATCACAGGCAGCATGCCCGGCATCGCGGCATCGACCAGCGAGACATTGCAGTTCGGGTCGGCACCGAACGCCGTGGAAGCGCCCGAGAACAGCTTGGCGTTGGACGCCACCTGCGCATGGATCTCCAGCCCCATGACGACTTCCCAGTCGCCGGTTTCGCCTTTGAGTACGTAGGGTGTGCGTGTGGTCATCGGGTTCCTGCCAGTTCAAACGGGATCATATCTTGCCTGCTTCCTTCGCGCGCCGGTAACGCTCGCGCCGGGCATCCATCTTTTCCTGCACCGAGGCAGACTGCGGCACGCGCGTCGGCACTTCGGACGTGGGCGCTGGCGCTGCGGCGGCCTCGGCGGGCGTGTCATCTTCCAGCTTGCCTTCGGCGATCAGCTGCTTGCGGCGCGCCGCCACCCGCGCCTCACGTGCCTGGTGCGCGGCACTCTTGGAATTGAACAGGCCCGCCAGCAGGCCGGACTTCGGCGCATCGCCCGGCAATGCCGCATCCTCGGCCCGTTGTGCCCGCCGCGCCAGGATGCGCGACACCCGGAACGCCACATAGGCCGCCACAAGGAAGGCCACCAGCAACATGCCCGACATGCTGGGCGCGAACAGGTCATACCCGTTCTGCGCCAGCATTCCCCACATCAGGGCCAGCGATATAACGAGCATGACAGCGAAAAGAACGAGAAAGCGTTTCATGCGCGCCAGCCTACCACCAGCGGCCCGGCTTTGCCACGAAGCCAGCTGCACGTTCCAGTTCGCCGCCAACGCGGAAACAAGCCGCCTCGTCCAGCGCCTTGCCGATCACCTGAAGGCCCAGCGGCAGGCCGTTCTTCGACAGGCCGGCTGGCACCGAAATGCCCGGCAGGCCGGCAAGATTTGCCGTCACCGTGAACACGTCATTGAGATACATCTCGACCGGGTCGCCGCTCTTCTCGCCAAAGGCAAAGGCGGGGCTCGGGCAGGTCGGCGTCAGCACCGCGTCACAGCTTTCAAAGGCCTCGACAAAATCGTTGAGGATCTTGGTGCGCACCTTCTGCGCGCGCAGGTAATAGGCGTCGTAATAGCCGCTGGACAGCACATAGGTGCCGATCAGCAGGCGCCGTTGCACTTCCTTGCCAAAGCCGCTGGCCCGCGTGCCTTCATAGGTCTGCGTCAGGTTGTTGCCCTCGACGCGCGCGCCATAGCGCATGCCGTCATAGCGGGCGAGGTTGGACGAGGCTTCCGCCGGCGCCACGATGTAATAGGCTGGCAGCGCGTATTTGGTGTGCGGCAGGCTGATATCGACGATCTCCGCCCCGGCGGCTTTCAGCCAGGCGATGCCCTGTTCCCACAGCGCGTCGATCTCTTCCGACATGCCGTCCATCCGGTATTCCTTGGGAATGCCGATGCGCATGCCCTTGACGCCCTGGGTGACGGCACCGCGCCAGTCAGGCGTTTCGACGTCCAGGGACGTGGAATCCTTGGCGTCATGGCTGCACATCACGTCCAGCAGGATGGCGCTGTCTTCGACGGTCTTGGCGATCGGGCCGGCCTGGTCGAGCGAGGAGGCAAACGCCACCATGCCGTAACGGCTGGCCCGGCCATAGGTCGGCTTGATGCCCACAGTGCCCGTAAAGGCAGCAGGCTGGCGGATCGAGCCGCCGGTATCGGATGCCGTCGCCGCGAGGCAGAGGTCTGCCGCCACGGAGGCTGCCGACCCGCCCGACGAGCCGCCCGGTGTCAGGCTCTGATTGTCGCCTTCCCGACGCCACGGGTTGATCACATTGCCGAATTTGGACGTTTCGTTCGACGAGCCCATGGCGAATTCGTCCATGTTCAGCTTGCCCAGCATGACTGCGCCCTGGTCCCACAGGTTCTGCGTGACGGTGGATTCATAGGTCGGCGTGAACTCGCCCAGGATGCCGCTGCACGCCGTCGTGCGCACGCCCTTGGTGCAATACAGGTCCTTGATGCCCAGCGGCGCGCCTTCCAGCTTGCCGCCCGTGCCCTTGGCCAGTTTCGCATCAGATGCATCGGCCATGGCCAGCGCCTTCTCCGGCGTCTCCACCACGAAGGCGTTCAGGACCCGGGCGCCCTCGATGGCGCTCACGAAGGCCTGCGTGATCTCGCGCGCGGAAAACTGCTTGTTCTTCAAGCCATCCAGTGCTGCTGCGAGGGTGAGTTTGGTCAAATCGGTCATGTATAATCCCGTGAAGAAATCTGCCCGCCTGCTATGACGGCTTGAGGGGAAAGTTCAAGTCTCCGTGTCCGCGCTTGTCAGTTCCCGGAACCCGGCGCATCATCACAATCCTCATACTTTGCCCGGTTTTTAGCGCTTTCCGGGACAGCACCTGAAAGGGATTCGTCATGCGCCTCACCGTTATTGCACTTTCCACCATTTTCCTTGCCGCCTGCGCCAGTCAGGCCCCCGGCGACGCCAAGCCGAAGGGGGTCGCCCAGTTCGCCGGAGACGCCCGACTCGGCGAAGAGGTCAACAAGATCTGCTTCACTTCAACCATTGACGGTTTCCATGATGCCACCCGCGACACTGTCGTCTTGTCCAAGGGAAATGACGATTACCTCATCGAGGTCTACGGCAACTGCTTCAACCTTGACCAGGCCGAGCAACTTGCGGTCGATTCGAGCCTGAGCTGCCTGAACCGGGGCGATCACATCATCACATCCGATTCCATTTCGGGCTTCAACAACACGTCAGGCCTCGGCGTCCAGCGCTGTACGGTGAAATCCATGCACAAATGGGATTCCCGGGCCAAGCCGGCGCCCGAAGCGGAAAAATCGGAATAGCGCCGCAAGGCGGCTGTGCTAGACAAGGCGCCATGCCCCATTCCACACAGGCCTCGACCGTCGAGGTAAAGAATTCGCCCTTCCACGGTCGTGGCCTGTTCGCCGCCGCCCCCATCCGGGCCGGCGACATCATTGCAGCCTATCCGCTGCTGATCCTCTCGCACGAGGACACCGCCACGGTGCGCTCCACGCTGCTCCACCATTACGTCTTCTATGTCGATGAGGATGCCTCCGGCGCGACGCGCGCGGCGGTCGCTTTCGGCGAGATTTCGATGTGCAATCACAGTCCCGAGGCGAATGCCGACTTTGTCGTCGACGCCGCCGCCGAGACGGTGACGCTGACAGCCCGCCAGGCCCTCAGGCCCGGCGACGAAATCCTCATCGACTACGAGGAATTCGCTGACGAGATCATCTGACCCCTCAGGCTCAGGTGATCATGTAGGCCGTGTAGCTGGCCGGGAAGAAAACCATCACGGTAATCGCCAGGTAGAACAGGGCCGTTGCCAGCGCATTGAAAGCCTTGGCAACGGTGCGGTGCTTGGAAATCCGGGTTGTCATTGTGTATCTCCTTGTGGGTTGGTTGATGCGCCCAGGAGTACGCCCGGCCTGCCCTGCCAGGTAGTTCAGGGTGTAGAGTAACGCGCTTCAGGAAGTGAAGTAATCAACTCTTCTTTGCGAAGTTTCAGGTCTGGGCGCCGACCAGGGCCCGCAACTCCCGGCGCAGCACCTTGCCGATCGGCGATTTCGGCAGCTCGTCGACAAAATGCACCCGGCGTGGCCGCTTGTAGCCAGTCAGGCGCCCGGCGCAGTGGGCCTGCACCTCGGCCGCCGTCAGGGCCGGATCCCGGCGCACCACAAAAGCATGCATCATGTCGCCGGATTCGCCGTCCGTGACGCCTGCAACCGCCGCTTCGGCAATGCCCGGATGGTCGGCCAGCACGGCATCGACCTCACTCGGGAACACGTTGAATCCGCCGACCAGCAACATGTCCTTGCTGCGATCCACGAGGTAGACATAGCCGTCATCGTCGAGATAACCGATATCGCCGGTCTTCAGCCAGCCGGCATGATAGGCCGCCGCCGTCGTCTCGGGACGGCCAAGATAGCCGGCCATCACCTGCGGCCCCGCCACCGCGATTTCTCCGGTCTCGTCCGGCGCGGCAAGGCTGCCATCCGCCCGCAGGATCGCCACGGCCGTGCCCGGCAGGGGCATGCCTGCCGAACCGACCCGTGTGCGGGCATCCGGCGTATTGACGCTGATCAGCGTCGTTGTCTCGGTCATGCCATAGCCTTCGATGACGCTTGATCCGGTCAGGGCCGTCCAGTCGGCGCGCACCGACGGGCTCAGCGCCATCGCACCGGAAATCGTCAGGGTCAGCTGGGGCGGGTTCTGGTAGAACCACTTTTCGTCCATCAGCTTTTCAAACAGCGTGCTCACGCCCGGGAACACGTCCGGCCGGAATTTCCGGAACGCCGCCTTCAGGTTCGACAGCGGCTTGGGGCTCGGCACCAGCACCAGGTGCGCCACGTTGCGCAGCGCGATGATCGACGCGAACAGGCCGAACACGTGATAGACCGGCAGTACCAGCAACATGGTCTGGCCCGGCTTGTCGATCATGTGCGGCGACAGGCTGGCGAACTGGTCGACATTGGTCACAAGGCCCGCCTCGGTCAGGCGCACGCCCTTGGACACGCCGGTCGTACCGCCCGAATACTGGTAGATGGCGTCCTCGTCCGCCGTGCGGTCCGGCGCATAGTCGGCGACGGGGGTCGCATGCCGCGCACCGCGTTTCAGCGCCGCCGCCATCGACACGTTGGCAACCGCCAGCGGGCGGCCCATCTTCTTGACGTGGCGCAGCACGAAATTCATCGCCGCCTTGCTGACCGGCGCGAAAAAGTCCGTCAGCGCCAGCGTGATGACACGCTCCACCCCGGTGCCGAGCAGGGCGTCTTCCGTGGCATCCGGAAACAGGCTGGACGTGATCAGCACGCTCGCCCCGGCATCGCGCAGCTGGCGGCGCGTCTCGTAGGCGGTGTACATCGGGTTGATATTGGTCAGCACCAGCCCGGCGCGCAGGACGCCCAGCATGGCCACGATATAGGACATGCAGTTCGGTGACTGGATCGCAACGACGGCGCCTTTGGCCAGGCCGAGTTCGTCACGCAGGTAACGGGCAAGATTGGCCGAATGCTTCTCCACGGCGGCAAAGGTCAGCGTCGCGCTGGCACCGTTCGGCAGGGCCGTCGACAGGAACGGCTTCTTGCCGTGGTCACGGGCCGCCGCTTCCATCAGGTCTTCGATCCGCCGGGGCACATAGGTTCCGAGGTGCGTGTGGAACGCGGCCGCTTCCCGGTTGTAGAAGCGCGGGACTGGCTGGTCCTCGAAAGGAACGGGCACGGAAGGCGCAGCGATCGACATGTTTTCTCCAGCCAAAGACAGATCGGTTTCGTCCCAACCTGACACACGGCCTTTGAATTATGCTGAAACCGATCGGTGAAATTTCACCGATCCGGTTCTTATCTTCCTGTAAACACTGGTTTTCGTTTCCCGGTCGCCGCCGCCACGCCTCTGGCCGCCGGTCCCGGACGGGAACAGCGGCGCAAGGCGTGGCGGATTACGTTTTAGCGCTTGAGGTGCTCAAGTCCCTTGATCGCGCCGGTCTTCAGGGAGGGGTTGGACGCGTTGGTCTTCACCTTCTCCGCCTTCGGCTTTCGGACTTCCTTGTTCGTCTTCTTCTGACCCTTGGCCATGATCGTCTTCCTGTGCTGGGACCCGAAACGGGTCCACTCCTACAGGTGGGGCGTGCCTCGGCCTTAAATAAGGCAGGGCAGAAACTAAGTTCGATGTCCTGAAAGGCGCGGCAGGCCTATTCGACGGCTTTCGGCACGACGAAGAACCCGTCGGCGCTGCTCGGCGCATTGGCCAGCACCTGGTCCTGGATGTTGCCATCCGTCACCACATCCTCGCGCATCGGCAGGGTCGTCGCCACAACCGACGTCATCGGTTCGACGCCGTCAATGTCCACTTCGTTCAGCTGGTCGATCCAGCCGAGGATGCCGTTCAGCTCGCCGGCCATCTCCTCGAGGCGCTCTTCCGGCACGGCAATCCGCGACAGGCGGGCAACCTTGCGGACATCATCCTTGGTAACACTCATGGCGCGGGCTCCGGTCGTTTGGCTTCGATGCGGCCGGAATACGCGATAGGCAACAAGGCTTCAAGGCGCTATGTGAGCGCGCTATGGCTGTCATTGAACTCGACTCACTGCCGCGCACCGGCGTCCTTCTCGGCATCGACCCCGGCGCCAAGGCGATGGGCGTCGCCGCGACCGATGCCCTGCGCATGATCGCGAGCCCCGTCGAGGTCGTGCACCGCGGCAAGACGCTGGCCCCCTCCCTCGCCCGCCTGTTCGAGATCTATGACGAACGCGGCGCAGTCGCCCTCGTCATCGGCCTGCCGCTCAACATGGACGGCACCGAAGGCCGCCGGGCCCAGTCCGCCCGGGCCCTCGCCTACAATATCCTGCTGAAGCGCGACGTGCCGATCCTCTTCCAGGACGAGCGCCTGTCCAGCGCCGAGGCGGAAAACGCCATGCTGGAAGCGGCCATCTCCCGCAAGCGCCTTGCCGAGCGCATCGACGCGCAGGCCGCTGCCATCATCCTGAAATCCACGCTCGCCCTGCTGGACCGCGCGGGATGACGGGCTTCCTCTATGCCCTGTTGCCGGTCATCGCGATCGTCGCGCTGGGGCATGTCCTCTCCGTCCGAAAATGGATTCCGGCGGAAAGCTGGCGCGCCATCGAGCGCCTGTCCTATGTCGTCCTGTTTCCCGCGCTGATCATCCGCACCCTCGCCAACACGCCATTCGAAACCGCACCGTGGCGCCTGGCCGCCGCCCTGATCCTCGCCCAGCTCGTGCTCGCCGGCATCGGCCTGGCTGCCCGCCTCCTGCCCGGCATGGAGCGCCCCGCCGTCGGCACGATCATCCAGTCCAACGTGCGCTGGAACACGATGATCGCCCTGTCCATCGGCAGCCTGCTCTATGGCCAGGAAGGCCTCGCCCTCGTCACCATCGCCGCTGCCGTGATGATCCCCACCGCCAACGTCCTCTCGGTCTACGCCCTCATCGCGCATGCCGAGACACCGCATGGCCCGGCCCCCAGGCCGCTGCTCGCGCTGGCCCGCAACCCGATCGTCCTCGCCTGCGTGCTGGGAATCGCGCTGGCCGCCACCAATGTCGAGCTGCCCCGGCTGGCCAATGACATGCTGCGCATTCTCGGCGATGCCGCGCTCGCCCTTGGCCTCCTGTCCGCCGGGGCCGGTGTCGACCTCTCCGCCCTGAAGCGCGCCGGCCGGCGCACGCTGACCTGGTCGCTGGTCCGCCTGCTCGGCCTGCCGGCGCTCGCCATCGGCTTCGGCCTGGCCTTTGGCCTCTCCGGCATGGCGCTGACCATTGCCGTGATCTGCGCCGCCACGCCGACAGCCACCAGCTCCTACATCCTTGCCCGCGAACTCGGCGGCGACGCCCCCCTCGCGGCCAACCTGATCGCCGTGCAGACCGTCCTCGCCATGCTGACCCTGCCCCTGCTCTACCTCCTCGTCAGCGCCTGAGACTTGCAGACAGCCGGAATCACGCCTAAACCGCCCCAAATCGAAAGGGCCTCCATGCCTAAGGCGGGATACACTTACAGCTTCGATCACGCGCACCTGCTGGGAATCGAAGGTCTTCATCCCCTCGATATTACGCACATACTGGATCTTGCAGACCGCTATGCGGATGCCACCCGCGCCGGCCAGCGCGCCGATCCCGTGCTGACCGGCCGCACCGTGGTGAATCTCTTCTTCGAGAATTCCACCCGCACGATGAGCAGTTTCGAGATCGCCGCCAAACGCCTCGGCGCCGATGTCATCAACATGCCGGTCGCCCATTCCAGCGTGAAGAAGGGCGAAACCCTGATCGACACGGCCATGACGCTGAACGCCATGAAGCCGGACGTGCTGGTCATCCGGCACTCGGCCTCGGGCGGCGCGAAACTCCTCTCCCGCAAGGTCGACTGCGCCGTCATCAATGCCGGCGACGGCACCCACGAGCACCCCACCCAGGGCCTGCTCGACACGCTCACCATCCGCCGCACCAAGGGCCGCATCGAAGGCCTCAAGGTCGTCATCTGCGGTGACATCGCCCACAGCCGTGTCGCGCGCTCCACCACGATGGCGCTCCACCTGCTTGGCGCCGAGGTCCACCTTTGCGGCCCCCGCACCCTGCTGCCGCCCGGCACCGACACATGGGGCGCCGCCAGCGCGACGACAGATTTCGACGCGGCCCTGAAGGGCGCCGACATTGTCATGATGCTGCGCCTGCAGCTGGAACGGATGGACGGTGCCTTCCTGCCCAGCCGACGCGAATATTTCCGGTATTTCGGCCTCACGGCCGACCGGCTCGCTCTGGCCCTGCCGGACGCCACGGTGATGCATCCCGGCCCGATGAACCGGGGGATCGAGATCGAAAGCGCGATTGCCGACGGCCCCCGCTCCGTCATCACCGAACAGGTCGAGATGGGCGTCGCCGTGCGCGAAGCCGTCCTCGACCTTCTCGCGGGGACACGCACATGAGCCTCTCGATCCACAATGCCCGCCTGCTTGACCCGGCCACCGGCATGGACGAACCCGGCGCGATCTTCATCGACAAGGGCAAGATCAGGGACATCGCAAAAGGCCAGTCCGGCCCGCACAAGGATGCCAGGGACAGCCTTGACGCCGGCGGTCTCTGCCTCGCGCCCGGCCTGATCGACCTGCGCGTCAAGACCGGCGAACCCGGCGACGAGCAGAAGGAAACCCTCGCCACCGCGTCCCGCGCAGCTGTCGCCGGCGGTGTCACCAGTTTCGTCGTCATGCCCGACACCCGCCCGACGCTCGACGATGTCGCCCTTGTCCGCTTCATCACCGAGCGGGCCCGCGAAACCGCGAAGGCCCGGATCTATCCCTCCGGCGCGCTGACGGTGGGCCTGAACGGCGAACAGATGGCCGAGATCGGCCTGATGGCAGACGCCGGGGCCGTCCTGTTCACCAATGGCGACGTGCCTGTCCCCAATGCCTCGATCATGAAGCGGGCGATGGCCTATGCCGCCAGTCGCGGCGCCCTCGTCATGTCCCGCCCTGACGACCGTGCCCTGTCTGCGTCCGGCGTGATGAATGCCGGCGCCTTCGCCGCCCGTGCCGGCCTGTCCGGCATGCCGGTCGAGGCCGAATGGATCGGCGCTGCCCGCGATGTCATGCTCGCCGAATCGACGGGGTGCCGCCTGCTTCTGGACCAGGTGTCCACCGCCCGCACGCTGGAAATCGTGGCCGAGGCCAGGGCGCGCGGCGCAAAGGTCCACGCCACCGTCGCCGCCCACACCCTGTTCTTCAACGAGCGCGACGTCGGCGACTATCTCACCTATTGCAAGGTCAACCCGCCCTTCCGCGACGAGGAAACGCGGCAGGGCCTGATCGACGCCCTCAAGCGCGGCGAGATCGATGCCGTCGTCTCTGCCCACGATCCCCAGCCGCCCGAAGAAAAACGGCTGCCCTTCGGCGAGGCCGCCTTCGGGGCCGCCGGGCTTGAGACAACGCTCGCCGCCCTGATGAGCCTCGTCAACGACGCAGGCCTGCCGCTGCTCGACGCGCTTGCTGCCGTCACCAGCGGCCCGGCTGACCTGCTCGGCCTGCCACAGGGCCGCCTGAAACCCGGCGCGCCGGCTGATCTCATCCTGTTCAATCCCGGCAAGCCCTGGCTCTGCGACCGCGAGCACCTGCGCTCGCGCTCGACCAATTCACCCTTCGATGGCCGGCGCCTGCAGGGCCGCGTCATGCGCACGCTGGTCGGTGGTGAAACCGTGTTCGAATTCGCCGCCAGCTGACCGGTTGGGGGCGACATCGCGCAAAACTGCCCTGCGGGTAATCCACGGCGTTGACCGCTCCCATGCTTGCTGTCACATCGCAGCATGGGGTGCACAGGAAACAGGCTGTTACGGTTCGGGATTGCGCTTGCCTGCGCAACCCTCGCCATGGCGTTGACAACAGCGCCGCAGCCGGTGCCCACCACGCCACCCCCGCCCGTCTCACCCGTCCAGCGCTGCATGAACTTGAGCAACGCGCTCGAAGCCCCGCGCGAGGGCGACTGGGGCTATACGGTCCGGACCGAGGACATCGACCGGTTGGCCGAGGCCGGCTTTGACACGATCCGCATCCCGGTAAGGTGGTCGGCCCATGCCGGCTGGTGGGGCAAGTACAAGCTGAAGCCGGACATGCTCGAGCGGACCGATGCCCTCATCGACCATGCCCTTGCGCGCGGCATGAATGTCATCCTGAACGTCCACCACTACAACCAGATGAACGCGCGGCCCAGACGCCACGAACGGCGCCTGGAGGGCATCTGGAAACAGCTTGCCAGCCATTACCGCGACTATCCCGACTCCCTGATCTTCGAAGTGCTGAACGAGCCGAACCGCAAGATGACCCCGCAGCGGACAGATGCGCTGAACAAGCGTATCGTGCGGAATATCCACGCCGACCAGCCGACCCGCTGGGTCATCCTCGCGACGGCGGAATGGGGAACCCTGAGGGGCCTGCTCAAGAGCAACCCGCCGGCCGACCCGTTCACGATCCTTTCACTCCACTATTACGAACCCTTTGCCTTCACGCATCAGGGCGCCGATTTCTACAAGCCGACCCCGCCGCCCGGCCGGTCCTGGGGTGCAGGCGTCGATACCGACCGCCTGCGCCGGGACTTCGCGGCAGCCGCCGGTTTCCGTGATGCGCACAACCAGCCGCTTCTGCTGGGCGAATTTGGTGTCTATGGCGGCGTGCCCGACGCGGACCGCGCGCAATGGGTGCGGGCCGCGCGAAAGGCCGCCGAGGAGCACGGATTCGGGTGGTGCCACTGGGGCTTTTCCGGGAATTTCAATGTCTACGATGTGCAAACGGAGACGTGGAACGAGCCCATGCGCGCCGCCCTGCTTGACGATTGACCTGCAAGCCCTTGCCGCGCGCAGTTCCGCTTCGTAGACCAGTCGCAACAAGGCCGTACGGGAGAGGGCATCATGTCTGCATGGATCGCATATGCCGCCGCGGTGGTTTGCGGCTATCTCGCCGGGTCCATCCCCTTCGGCCTGCTGATCACCCGCGCGGCGGGCCTCGGTGACATCCGCGAGATCGGCTCCGGCAATATCGGCGCGACCAATGTCCTGCGCACCGGGCGCAAGGACCTCGCCCTCGCCACCCTGCTGCTCGACAGCCTGAAGGCCGGCCTGATCGCCCTCGCCTTCACCCTCTGGGCCGGACGGGATGTCGGCTTCATCGCGGGCGCCATGGCCTTTGTCGGGCACTGCTACCCGGTCTGGCTCGGCTTCAGGGGTGGCAAGGGAATCGCCACCTATGCCGGGCTTCTGCCATTCACCACGCTGCCCGGCTTCTTCGTTGCCGCGCCGGTCTGGCTGGTCATCTTCGCAGCAACGCGCGTGTCCTCGCTGGCCGCCCTCTCTGCCGCCGTGCTCGTGCCGCCCGGCGCTTTCCTGCTCGGCGAGCGCAACAAGACGGTCCTCGTCGGCCTGGCGATCCTGTCCCTGCTCGTGTTCTGGACCCACCGGGCCAACCTCTCCCGCCTCCTCAAGGGCACCGAGCCGCGCTTCGGTGCGCCGAAGGCCAAACCCGAGGCATGACGCCGGGGCGGCCCCTGACCGACACAGAGCGCCACGACTGGCTGCGCCTCGCCCGCACCCAGAATGTCGGCCCCGTCACCTTCGCCCAGCTGCTGCGGCGCTATGGCAGTGCCGGCGCCGCGCTCGACGCCCTGCCCGGCATCGCGCACAAGGCCGGGCGCGGCCGGGCGATCAGCATCCCGGCGATTGACGAGGTGACCGCCGAGATCGACGCGACAGGCCGGTTCGGGGCGCGCCTCGTGGCCAGTTGCGAGCCGGACTACCCGCCGCTCCTGCGCACGCTTGGCCCACCGCCCCCCGTCCTCACCCTCCTCGGCCGCGCCGCCCTCGCTGCCGAGCCCACTGTCGCCATCGTCGGTGCCCGCAACGCATCGGCGGCCGGCCGCAAGCTGGCCCGCGACATCTCGGCCGGGCTCGGCGCAGCAGGCTTCGTGACCGTCTCCGGCCTCGCGCTCGGCATTGATGGCGAAGCCCATGCGGCAACACTCGCCACAGGCACCGTGGCCGTCCTCGGCGGCGGGATCGACCATGTCTACCCGCCCCAGCACGAACGCCTGTATGCCGAAATCGCCGCCGATGGCCTGATCGTGTCCGAAAGCCCGTTCGGTTACCGCGCCAAGGCGCAGGATTTCCCTCGCCGCAACCGCATCATCACCGGCCTGTCCCGCGGCGTTGTTGTTGTCGAGGCCGCAGAGCGCTCCGGATCGCTGATCTCGGCCCGGATGGCCGGTGAGCAGGGCCGGGAGGTGATGGCAGTCCCCGGTTCACCGCTCGATCCCCGTGCGGCCGGCACCAATGCCCTGATCTACCAGGGGGCCTCGCTGGTCCGGCATGCCGGCGATGTGCTGGAGATTCTCTCCTCCCTGCGCTTCGGCCAGGTCTCGGCCCCGCCAGCCGGCCCGTTTGAATCGGCCCCCGATGACGCCCCTGTACCGACCGACCAGGTGGCCCGCGTGCTGGAGGCCCTGTCGCCGCATCCGATGCCGATTGACGAAATCGCCCGCGCCACCGGGCTCGGTGCGGCGCGATGTGCAGCAATCCTTATGGAACTCGAGCTTTCCGGCGACGCCCTGACACTGCCCGGCGGCCTTGCTGCGCGGGCGGTCTGAATGCCGGTGCTGTGGCGCGTGTGCACCGCCTTCTGCACGAAAAGCGCACGATCCGCCGTGCATGGCTGGACGATTCAGGCCTTCACCTCTAAGCCTCCAGTCAAATCATTGTAGATTGCGCGGGCCAGCCGGCCCTATGACGGCGCATTATCACTAGGGGTGCCCTCACTTGGCGAACTGGATTTTCTACGCCGCAGCACTGGGCATGGTCTCTGCCGCGCCCCTGGTGGCCGTGGCGCAGGCGCCTGCGGAATCCACCGAGGAACAAGCGGCTGCTCCCAGCGAACACGTCGTGCTGGAAGCCGACTATCTCTACGAAATCCGCGACGAGAACAGCATCGTCGCCGAGGGCAATGTCGAGGCATTCTACCAGGGCCGGGTCCTGCGCGCCGACCGGATCATCTACAACAAGACCACCGACAAGGTGCGCGCCACCGGCAATGTCGTCATTGTCGAATCGGACGGCACCCAGCAATTCGCCGACGAGCTGGAGGTCAATTCCAACCTCGCTGACGGCTATGCGATCGGATATTCGGCCCGCCTGGCGGAAGGGTCGACCGTGGTGGCCAATTCCGCAATCCGCCAGTCCAACGGCATCAATGCCCTCGACCAGGTGATCTACACGGCCTGCCCGGTCTGCGCCGAGGATGTGACGCCAACCTGGGCCCTGCGGGCCCGGCGCGCCGTGCTCGACCAGGAAAGCCAGATGATTTCCTACCGCGATGCGGTGTTCGAGATCGCCGGCATCCCGGTTTTCTACTTCCCCTACCTGGCGCACCCGGACCCGAGTTCGGACAGGCGCTCGGGCCTGCTGGTGCCGTCGGCGGGCGTTTCGTCCAAGCTCGGCACCTTCTACCAGCAGCCGTACTACTGGGTCATTTCAGACCATTCCGACCTCACGATTTCGCCGCTGGTCTCGGCCAACGTCAACCCGTTGCTGGAACTGGATTATCGCAAGCGGTTCTATTCCGGCGCGATCAAGATCAATACCAGCCTCACGCGCGAGACCGACTTTGACAGCGACGGCCTGCGGTTTGGCGATGAAAAGTGGCGCGGGCACATCTACGGCAAGGGCCTGTTCGCGATCACGCCGGAATGGCAATGGGGTTTCGGTGTCGAGACCCAGACCGACGACCTCTTCGACCGGCGCTATGACCTCAGCGGCCAGAACGAACGCCGCGGCCTCTACCAGAGCCAGCCGCGCCGCCTGCTGTCGCAGCTTTTCGCGGTCGGCCAAGGCGACAGCTATTACGCGGATGCCGCAGTCCTTGATTTCCAGGGCCTGCGCGCCGGCGACGGTGACGGCACCCTGCCCTTCGTTGCCCCTGTCTTCTACGGGCAGAAATACTGGGATCTCGGCAAATATGGTTTCGCCAGCGTCAACGCCTCCTCAGCGATGCTCACGCGCGATTCCGGCGTCGACAGCCAGCGTGTCAGCATTGGCGGCGACTGGTCGGACCTGAACATCCTGCCGGGCGGTTTCACGGTCGAGCCCTTTGCCGAACTGCGCGCCGATTACTATGCCCTCGACGAGGACCTCTCGGGCAAGGCAGATGTCGCCCGCGCGGTCGGCAATGCCGGGTTCAGGCTTGGCCGTCCGATGGTGCGGCCTGGCAAGACGGTCGACATCATGCTCGAGCCCACGGTCATGGCCGCCTGGGGATTTGCCAATACCAACGACTCGGCCATCCCGAACGAGGACAGCCTGCTCTACGAATTCGACGAGTCGGCACTGTTCCAGGCCAACGGCTTCGGGAACTATGACCTCTACGAGGGAGACGGGAAGATTGCCGCCGGCCTGACTGCCCGTGCCGTCTGGAAGGACGGGCCTGCGTTCAGCACCACGTTCGGCCGCCGGTGGCGGTCGCGTGCCGACCCGAACTTCGACGTCGCCAGCAACCTCGACGGCACCAGTTCTGACTGGATCGGCACCGCGACTGCCGATTTCGGCCGGGCCTTGCGCCTTGATACCCGTGTCCGCCTCGATGATGACGGCCTCAAGCTGAACCGCGTCGACGCGCGCCTCAGCACCAGTTACAAGCGCCTGCGGGCAACCGGCCAGTATTACCAGATCAACGAGCGCATCAGCGTCTCCGGCGAGCCGGACGAGGGCATCTTCCTGCGCGGCGAACTGCAGGTCACCGACCGCTATTCCCTGGTTTTCGGCCAGTTGCGGGACATCACCGCAAACCTCAATGCCAAGCAGGAAATCGGCATCGCCTACGAGGACGACTGTTCCCGCTTCGAGATCATCTACCAGCGCTCGGAACTGAGCGACCGCACGCTCGGCCCGTCGGAGAACTTCCAGTTCCGTTTCTCCCTGAAGTCGATCGGCGATTTCGGGTCCAGCGAATTTGATTGATCCCGGAATGGAGCCGGTTCAGCCCGGCATTGCCCTGAAGCCTAATTTTCCGTAACGCAGCGGTGTTCACTGCCCTGATCCGTTGCGCACGGGCATAAGACTTGTATGGTCCGCAACAGATAAACGACTTGGGGCCCGGGTGGGGTCTTGCTGGAGAGATTCATGGTCCGTCAGTTCCTTCTTGCTACACTGGTCTTCGCAATGGCTGCTACAGGCGTAGCCATCGCGCAGGACGAGGCAGACCCCAATCGCCTGGCGCTCGAAGGCGTCGCTGCGGTCGTCAATGACAAGCCGATTTCCTATTCCGATGTCCGCCAGCGCGCGCGGCTCCTGCTGCTCAGCGTCGGCGGTGAACAACCCACGCCCGAACAGGTGCAGCAGATCACCGGCCAGGCACTGGAACAGCTGATCGACGAGTCCCTGCAACTGCAGAAAGCCTCCGAGTTCGACATGGAGATCGAGGCCCGTGAAATCGACGGCGCGGTCGAGGACATGGCCCGCCAGGGCGGCACCACCGGTGACGTGCTGAAAGCCCAGCTGCTGGACGCCGGCGTGAACCCCGCCAGCCTCGAAGAACAGATGCGCGCCGAAATCGCCTGGAACCGCGTGATGAGCGGCCTGTATGGCAGCCGCATCCGCGTGTCCGAGAACCAGGTCGACGACCAGCTGGAACGGATGCGCTCTGCCTCGCAGAAAACCCAGTACCGCGTTTCCGAGATCTTCCTGTTCGCCCCCGACGAAGAGACCCGCGTCCAGGCGCTGACGGCCGCAAACACGGTCGCCGAGCAGCTGCGCCAGGGCGCCGACTTCCGGGTTGCCGCACAGCGCCTCTCCTCGGCACCGACGGCCGCGACCGGCGGCGACATGGGCTGGATCTCGACCGACGACCTGGCGCCTGAACTGGCCGCCGCCGTGTCCGGCGCCGCACAGCCCGGCCTGCTCGACCCCGTCGAGGTCGAGAACGGCGTCTACATCCTGCTCGTCGCCAACAAGCGCGAACCCAGCGAAGCTGTGACGAAAGTGAACCTGAAGCGCCTCGTGGCGACCGATGGCTCGGAAGCCGATCTCAAGGCGGCCGTGGACTCGATCAAGACCTGTGACGACGTTTCCAGCGTCGCCAACTCGAAGACCAACCTGCGCTCCAACGACCTCGACGAAATCAACATCGAAGAGCTCGGCCCTGAAGGCAAGGCGCTCATCCTGGCGGTTGAAGTCGGCCAGCCCACGGAGATATTCGCCGCGTCGGGCGGCCTGGCCGTGATGTATGTCTGCGCCCGCGAGGATGGCGCCGAGGCGCTGCCGTCACGCGACGACCTCAAGGGCAGCCTGCGCAGCCGCGAACTGAGCATGATTTCCGAACGCGAGCTGCGCAACCTGCGCCGCGAAGCGACCATCATCTATCGCTAGGGCTTGCGCCAACCTGCATTTGGCACGACACCTCCGCCGGTGACCCACCTGCCCCCACTCCCCCTCGCCCTGACAATGGGTGATCCTGCCGGCTGCGGCCCCGCCATCACGGCGGCGGCCTGGCACCAGTTGCGGGCCGAGCCCGGCCTCGCCTTCTATGTCATCGGCGCCCCGGCGCTGTATGCCGGCATGGCCCCGGTCCGCGAAATTTCAGCTCCGTCAGACGCGCTGGGCGTGTTTGCCGAGGCGCTGCCCGTCCTGCCGCTGGCCGACGTGCCGGCCGTGCAGCCGGGCCAGCCCGACGCCAGTGCCGCGCCCGCCATCATCCGCGCCATCGCGCTGGCCACCTCGCACGCACTCGCCCACCAGGCCGGCGGCCTCGTCACCAACCCGATCAACAAGGCCCTGCTCTACGGCACCGGCTTCGCCTATCCCGGCCACACCGAATATGTCGCCCATCTCTGCGCTGCTCCCGGCGCGCCCGCGCCGCGCCCGGTCATGATGCTGGTCGGCGGCGGCCTCAGGGTGGCCCTCGCCACGATCCACATCCGCCTCGCCGACGTGCCGGGCGCGCTCGACACCGCCGCGCTGGTCGCCCTCGGTGAGATCGTCGCCGCCGCCCTGACCCGCGACTTCGGCCTCGCCACTCCGCGCATCGCCTTCTCGGGGCTGAACCCCCATGCCGGCGAGAACGGCACGATCGGCGACGAGGAAGTCCGCATCATCAATCCCGCCGCCCACCTGCTGCGCCAGAAGGGCATCGACATGTCAGACGCCCGCCCCGGCGACACCGTGTTCGCCGAAGCCCTCGCCGGCGCCTATGATGCCGTCATCGCCATGACCCACGATCAGGGCCTGATCCCGGTCAAGACGCTGGACCTGTGGGGCGGCGTCAATGTCACGCTCGGCCTGCCCGTGGTGCGCACCAGCCCGGACCACGGCACCGCCTATGACGCCGCCGCCGCCGGCACTGCGCGCCCCGACAGCCTGATTGCCGCCATCCGCCTTGCCGCCGCGATGGCCGACGCCCGGAGGGCCACACCATGACCGCAGGCGACCGCCCCGGCCTGACCGACGCCCCCGCCCGCAAGGCGCTCGGCCAGCACTTCCTGTTCGACCCCAGCATCCTGCACCGCGCCGCCCTCGCCGCCGGCCCGGTGGCCGGCCGCGTCGTCATCGAAGTCGGCCCCGGCCCCGGCGGCCTGACCCGCGCCCTGCTCGACGAAGGTGCCGGCACGGTCATCGCGGTGGAGGCAGACCCCCGCTTTGCCGAGGCGCTGGCGCTGTGGCCCGAGGCGAAAGACGGCCGCCTCATCGTCCTGCGCAAGGACGCCCGCAAGGTCAATTTCGAGAAACTGGTCCAAGAGGCCGGCGCCACGCAGCCCGCCATGATCATCGCCAACCTTCCGTACAATGTCGGCACGCCGCTGCTGGTCGGCTGGCTCAAGGCCGGTGACTGGCGCGGCGAGATGGCCCTGATGTTCCAGAAGGAAGTTGCCGAGCGCATCTGCGCCGCGCCGGGTACGGACCATTACGGCCGCCTCGCGGTGCTGGTCCAGTCCGCCACGCGGCCGCACATTTCCTTCACCCTGCCGCCCGGCGCGTTCCATCCACCGCCCAAGGTCAACAGCGCCGTCGCCGTGCTGGAGCCGCTGCCCGCGGCCGAGCGCTTCGCCCATATCGACCTCTTGGAACAGGTCACCGGCGCCGCCTTCGGCCAGCGCCGCAAGATGATGCGCGCCGCCCTCAAGCCGTTTGCGAAAAAGCACGGCTTGAAAGCCACCGACTGGCTGACAAGCGTCGGCATCGACCCCACCGCCCGCGCAGAAACCCTGACCCAGGATGATTTCAGGCGGCTGGCAGCGAGTTTGGCGAAGACCTGAATCAAGTCACCGGCAAGCGCCGCGACGTTCTGCCTATGCTTTCGAGATTTTCCGCGTCAGCGTTCCCGTCAGCTCCAGCGCGTCCGCGACCGTATTGGAAATCGTGCCGAACTTGCGGACATTCTTGTGCAGCAGGTCGAGGCGTTGGTCCGTCTCGTCACTGTCGACAATGATCTCATAGGCAATGGACACCATTTTCGGCGGTGAATCCTGGCGCATGCCGCGCAGGCTGATGTCGATCCCGCGCAGCTGGAAATCCAGCATCGGCGTCACGCGCTCAATGCCTTTCAGCATGCAGGCCGCCACGGATGCCAGCAACAGTTCCGCCGGGTTGAACGCATCCAGCCGCCCCTTCAGGTCGGTATCGATCACCAGCACGGCCTCTTTCGTCCGTGCCTCGCTGCCATGCGAATCCACGCGCCGCGCCGTGACATGGTATTCCCGCATTCCGTGTTCCTCCCGTCAGGTTTCAGGACCCGCAGTGTGCGCTGGGTTGCGAATTGGCGCCAGTGGCAGGGGCTCACCCTTCAGGCGCTGGAGCGCCCGCTCACTCTGCCGTGCCCTCTGGTGACACTGCCCCCCTGCAACGCCAGTCTCAAACGACAGGATAGACATACCCCAGCAAGCGCCGATCAGACTCGCCATCCGTGTCGACGAACAGGGCTGGATGTGTCAGCGCGCGCTCGCACTGACGCATCACGCCTGCGAGATGTGAGTCGCCATTGGATTCCAGCTGCACCGAGACAGCGGCAATGATGCTCGCCCCACCCCCAAGGTCGGACAGTCTCGTCGGGCGCTGGTTCAGGGTCGTTGGCACGGGCAGAAAATAGCTGGAACCCGACAAGGCCGTTTCATCCTTCGGCGGCGTTGCCTGCGAGACAATTACGGTCTGGAACAGCTCCAGCAGTTCGACATCATCAATCCGGATCAAAGTGCATTCTCCCCATTCTGGCCTTCAGATGTCCAGGCTGCTTTGCCTTCTGGACGATAAACGGGCCCGCCACCAGCACATCGAGATCGGTGTTCAGGAAACACGCGACTGCGTCCGCTGGGGAACACACAATCGGCTCACCGCGGACATTGAACGAGGTGTTGAGCAATATCGGACAGCCCGTCGCCTGGAAGAAAGCATCCAGGATGCTCCGCATACGTGATTCAGATGTAGAATCGATCGTTTGCAGGCGAGCGCTGTAGTCAACGTGAGTCACCGCTGCGAAATCGGAGGTCACCGCGCCCTGCAATTGCGCAGGCTCGTACCCGCCCGACGCACGGGCGTGACGCAATGTGTTGTCGCCACGAAATTCCTGGCGCAACTGGGCCACCAGCAACATGTGCGGGCTGTCGAATGGCGGCTCGAACAGGCGTTCCGCCTCTTCGGCCAGGACGACGGGTGCAAACGGGCGCCAGCCTTCACGGAATTTTATTTTCAGGTTCACCCGGTGCAATGTCCCTGCTGGCCGCGGGTCGGCCAGGATGGATCGGTTGCCCAATGCGCGGGGGCCAAATTCCATGCGCCCGTGAAAGTGGCCGATAACCTCGCCCGCCTGCAGGGCTGTCACGCATTCCGAGATCAGGTCTTCAGGTGTCGCTGGGCGCTCGTAGACGACGCCGGCAGCCTCAAGCGCTTCCGCGACGGCATCGTCGGTATAGTCCGGCCCAAGCAGCGCGCCAGACATGGCGTCCCTTGCAGAGCCGGGCGTTGCTTGGCGGGGTCGTTTTTGCGCGACCACGAATGCCGCTCCGGCGGCGCCGCCTGCATCACCGGGCGCTGGCTGGATCCAGAGGCCTTTGAGCCCAGCGACATTGCGCGCGATGTCCGAATTCGCGACGCAGTTCTGAGCAACGCCTCCGGCGAGACAGAGGTTGTCCAGCTCGCTGATCGCAAGCGCGCTGGTCGCCAAGGCGCGCATGACATGCTGCAGCGCCGCTTGTCCGGACGCGGCCACGTCCATGTAGTGCGGAGTCATCGGAGCTCGCTCTGGCCGGGGCGGTTCACCGAACAATCCCTCGAACAGAGGACCGATTGTACTAGGCCTGGTGGCGAAGCCGAAATATTCCATATTGAGAGCGAACGACCCATCGTCCTTCACGTCTATCAGCTTGTCCAGAATCAATTGGGTAAAGCGCGCCCGCCCGAACGGCGCGAGACCCATGAGTTTGTACTCCCCTGAATTTACCTTGAACCCGCAATACTGCGTGAAGGCGCTATAAAGGAGGCCTAGGGAGTGGGGAAACCTGATCTCACGCAGCGCCGTCAGCCCGGTCTCATCCCCGCGCCAGAGCGTTGTCGTCGACCATTCGCCAACACCGTCAACGACAAGCACGGCCGCTCGCTCGAAAGGAGAGGGATAGAAAGCCGATGCCGCATGCGACTTGTGATGCGGAACGAATTGCACCTTGTCCGGGTCAGGGAAGACTCGCAGCAGGTCCCTGGGCAGTTCCTGATCAAGCTCCCGGAGCGTCTTTAGCGTGCGGCGCCAATTCAGGGCTCCCTTTGGAGCATTATCGAGCGCTGACCGGACGATGCGTTCGATCTTTAGGCCGGGATGTTCATAATACGCAAGCGCCTCCATCGCCCTGCCGCGCGGAACCTGGCTGAGGCAATATTCGATGGCATTGTCCGGGAACGATGCATCGCCCTTTTTTCGCGTGAAGCGTTCCTCCTGGGCCGCGGCGACGAGGCGACCGTCCACGACCAGTGCCGCCGCAGAATCATGAAAATACGATGATACACCAAGGACGACGCGCGGATTCTCAATCATCGCGCCACTCCGTCATGTTCGCATAGCAAAGCGGCGGGGTCCGCCAGACGTTCAGCGAAGAGGCGATTCGCTTCAACGTTCGGATGGATGTCCGCTGGAAGAAACGTGTGAACGGGGTCGTATGGCGTGGAAACGTCTAGCGCGTCGGGAAACTGCTGAATGAGTCCCGCATTGAAACCAGGGTCGAGATCATCAAGCAGTGCGATCAAAAGGGGCACGCCGTGGCTTTGCGCCATCTCTTTCGCGGTCTCGAGGACGGCGAACGTGGTGGAATTGATAGAGTAGTCGTCGGGCAGGATATCCTCCGCATCCGGCAGGTAGCCATCGAGATCACTGTACATCAGGCCTGGCCGCCAAAATGGACTGTAACGAATCGCGAGCGTCCCATCGGCCGCCCGGTGTGCGGTGGGCCGGTGTTCAATGCCGATCCGATGCCATTCAGGACCACGCACCTGGCGCATCCGGTGCGGGTGTACGATGTTCCGGTACTTGTGATCGCTGATAACCGCAAATATGGCCGCGTCGACGGCGCCTTCACGAAGGTCAGTTCGGAACTGGAGGAGGTTTTGGACCGTCCCGTGGCCTCCAATGCCCCGATTGTGCACCCGCGCGTCGGGAAGCAAGGCCTGCAGCAGGGCCGTGAAGGTTTCATCGTCAGCCAGCCCGGTCCCGTAGGTGAACGAGCAGCCGTAAATGCACAGGCGGTGACCGCTGCTGGCTACCCGGGCGGGCACGTGCCGCCAGCCATCTTCACCAACCCGTTGCACGATCCCGTCGCGAAAGCCCACGACAACTTGCCCACCAGGATTCAAGCTCCATCCAAGAACAGGATGCGGCCGGAAAAGTAGGCGCGGTCGATCCACACGATTAGTCATTCCGTATTTTCTCCAGAATGGCGATCCGCCCTTCATTGCCAGGAGCTGATCGGTCCCATGAGAACCTGCAGGTGCTTTTCGTGCACATCCGCCCCGCGAAACAAACGCAGCAGCGCGTGCCCGAAACTAGTCCACCGCGTGCTCGGCGAAGACGCTGGTGACTTCACTGAACGTGTGGGTCCGGTCGAGGCCCCCGCGCAGGAAATACCAGGCGATGACCACCAGCGCGGCCAGCGGCAGCAGCCATAGCAGCCAAACGCGGCGCGCCTTGGGCCGCGGCGGAGCCTCCGGCGGGGTGCCGGCGGCATTGTCGTCTTTCGGGTGGTCTTTCTCGGTCATGCGCAGGTCTTTCCGGGCCGGCGTGGGGGAAACAGGGGAACAGGTGCGAAAGGCCTGCGATCAGGCCTCTCCCAATAGGCGGCGGACGTGGTCGTCAAGGTCGATCTGGCGCAGGCGCTTCAGGCGCTCCACCAGCAGGATACGCCGAAGGCGCTGGTACGCCTCGTCCAGGTTGTCATTGATAATGGCATAGTCGTAGCGGCGCCAGTGCATGATCTCGCGGCGCGCATCGACCATCCGCCGGGCCACATCGTCCGGCGTCATGCCCTCGCGGGCGGCCAGGCGTGCTTCCAGCTCCTCGATGCTGGGCGGCAGGATGAACACCGAGACGACATCGTTCGGCATCTCGTCGTGCAGCGCATCGGCGCCCTGCCAGTCGACGTCGAACAGGATGTCCTCGCCACTGTCCAGCTTCGCCACGGTGTCGACGCGCGGGGTGCCGTAATACTTGTCGAAGACATGCGCCCATTCGAGGAATTCGCGCCGCGCGATCATCTCCTTGAATTCGTCGACCGTCTTGAAATGATAGTGCGCGCCGTCCTGCTCGTTGGGCCGCGGCGCCCGTGTGGTGGCAGAGACCGACAGGTTCACGTCCTCGAATTCATTCAGCAACATGTGCGACAGCGTCGTCTTGCCGGCGCCCGACGGGCTCGACAGGACCAGCATCAGCCCCCGGCGCTTTCCCCCTTGCTCATTCGACATTCGCAGCCTGCTCCTTGAATTGGTCAATCACTCCTTTGAGGCCGAGTCCTGCATTCGTCAAATCCAGGCTGACCGATTTCGAGCAGAGCGTATTGGCTTCGCGGTTGAGTTCCTGCGCCAGGAAATCGAGTTTCCGTCCCGCCGGCGAGCCGTCTGCCAGCAGGTCGCGCGCGCTGGCAAAGTGGGCGGCCAGCCGGTCCAGCTCCTCTCGCACATCCGCCTTGGCCGCGGCCATCGCAATCTCGGCGCCGACGCGGTCGGCATCGACGCGGCCCTCGGTATCGAGTTCGTCGAGCTGCTTGTGCAGCCGGGACTTCAGCAGGCTGGGCTGGATCTCGGCGAAGGTCGCCGCCGTCGCCGCATGTCCCTCCATCTCGGAGACCAGCCCGGTCATGATGGCCTTCAGCGACTCGCCCTCGGCCTTCCGGGCGGTGGCCAGCTCTGCCAGCGCCTCTTCGCCCGCTGCGCCCAGAAGCGTCATGTTGGCCTCATCCAGCGCCAGGTCGCGCAGCGAGCTGCCGCCGGTCTCCACAACCCCCTTCAGGGTCATCAGCGTGGCAATCGCCTCGCCCGACAGGCCCGCGCCGTGGATCGCCTGCGCGGCATCCGTCAGCGACGCCAGCAGCGCCTCGTTCACCGTCACGCTGTCTGCGCCGGCCGCCATGTCGATGCGCAGCGACACCTGCAGCGATCCGCGATTGAACAGTTTCGACGCGGCCGCCTTGAGGCGGCGCTCCAGCGGGTCAAACCCCGGCGGCGTGGTGACGCGCACGTCCAGGCTGCGCCCGTTGACGCTTTTCGCTTCCCAGGCCCAGCTCCCCCAGTCCGCTTCGCCGGCGACCCGGGCAAACCCGGTCATGCCTGACAGAATACTCATTTATCAGCCCTTTCCCGCGCGATCTCTTCGCGCTCATATTTCCTGTAGGCAGCGACATTGCGATTGTGCTCTGCCAGCGTCTTGGCGAACAGGTGGCCGCCTTTGCCATCCGCAACAAAGAAGATGTACTCGGTTTCCGGTGGATCGAGGACGGCCGCAATCGCGTCGCGGCCAGGATTGCAGATCGGCGTCTTCGGCAGGCCGTCGATCTGGTAGGTGTTCCAGTCCGTCTTGCGGTCGATCTCCGAGCGCAGCAGCGTGCGCCGCTTGCCGGCCTTGTTGTAGAGCGGTTCGCCCCGGGACACGCCGTAAATGATCGTCGGGTCGCTTTCCAGGCGCATTCCTCGCTTCAGCCGGGTCGTGAACAGGGCGGCCACTTCCGGGCGCTCTTCGGCGTTACCGGTTTCCTTCTCGACCACCGAGGCAAGGATCACCGCCTCGTAGGGATTGGCCAGTGGCAGGCCTTCCTGGCGCTTTGGCCACAAGTCCTTCAGCAGGTCGTCCTGCGCCTTCTGCATCTGCGCGATCAGTTTCACCCGCGTCATGCCGCGATGGTAGAGATAGGTGTCCGGCAGCAGGCTGCCTTCGGCAGGCGGCGTTTCCGGCATCGGGCCGGTCAGTACGGGATCGGCCTCGATGAGCCGCAGCAATTGCGCCGTCGTGCGGCCTTCGGGCAGCGTCAGCTTGTGCATCACGGCCTTGCCCTCGACCAGGATGTCGAGCACCTCGCCGAGGCTGGCCTGCGGCCCGAGCGTGAACTCGCCGGTCTTCAGGGCCGTTTCCGTCCCGTCGATCCGCGCCTTCAGGTGCATCAGGCGGGCGTTCCGGATGATGCCCTGTTTTTCGAGGCGCGCAGCGACGCTGAGCAGGCCCTCGCCCGGTTCGACAATGAAAATGGTTTCGGCAACCGACGGGCCATCGCGGGCGACTTCGTTCTGCAGCCACAGCCAGCCTGCGCCAGCCGCAGCGGCCGACAGGATCACTACTGCAACGAGCAGAGAGATCAGGCCTTTGATGAACTTCATGACGACAGCCTCACACGAATCCTGGCTGCGCCAGCCTACATGCCCGCCCCCGCTCGGCGATAGTGGCTTATTCCACCTCGCGCAGGATGAGCGATGCGTTGGTCCCGCCAAAGCCGAAACTGTTCGACATGGCGGCCCGTACGCGGCCCTTCTTGGCTTTGTGGGGAATGAGATCCAGCTTGGTCTCGAAGCTCGGATTGTCGAGGTTCAGCGTCGGCGGCATCACCTGGTCGCGAATCGCCAGCGCACAGAACGCTGCTTCGATCGCGCCGGCTGCGCCCAGCAAGTGGCCGACCGCAGACTTGGTCGACGACATCGACATGTTCGCAGCATGGTCGCCATAGGCCCGCTCGACCGCGCCAGCTTCGCCTTCGTCGCCTTTCGGCGTCGAGGTTCCGTGCGCATTGATATAATCGATCTCGGTCGGGTCCATGCCGGAATGCTTCAGTGCCATCATCATCGCGCGATAGCCGCCTTCGGCCCCTTCGGCAGGCGCCGTGATATGATAGGCATCGCCAGTCAGGCCATAGCCCGCCACTTCGGCATATATCTTCGCGCCGCGTGCCTTGGCATGCTCGTATTCCTCCAGCACCAGAATCGCAGCGCCGTCGCCCATGACGAAACCGTCGCGGTCCTTGTCATAGGGCCGTGACGCCTTTTCCGGCGTGTCGTTGAAACTCGTCGACATCGCCTTGGCGGCGCAGAAGCCGGCAATGGCGATACGGCCGATCACTGCCTCGGACCCACCGGCCAGCATCACGTCGGCATCGCCGTACTTGATGAGACGCGCGGAGTCGCCAATGGCATGAGCGCCTGTCGCACATGCCGTCACGACGGCATGATTGGGGCCCTTGAAGCCGTGCTTGATCGACACCTGCCCGGAGGCAAGGTTGATCAGCGCGGATGGAATAAAGAAGGGGCTGACCTTACGCGGGCCATGCTCGTGCAGGGTGATGGCGGTATTGTAGATGGATTCCAGACCGCCGATCCCCGAACCGATCATCACGCCGGTGCGTTCGAGTTCTTCGGTCTCTTCAGGTCGCCAGTTGGCATCCTCGACCGCCTCATCTGCCGCAGCGATGGCATAGAGGATGAATTCGTCGATGCGACGCAGTTCCTTCGGGGACACGAAGTCCTCCGGCTTGAACGCGTGCGGATCACCCGCACCGCCGCCCCGGCCATTGGCCCACGGCACCTGGCACGCGATCTTGCAAGGCATGTCCTCGGGGTCGAACACATCAATGCGTCCGGCTCCGGATTTGCCTTCAATAAGGCGCTCCCAGGTTGCCTCACGCCCGAAGGCGAGCGGTGAGACAATCCCGATTCCTGTAATAACTACGCGGCGGTCAGACATTCAGAAACCGCCGGGTTCAGATATGTGCTTTGATGTGAGTCACCGCGTCGCCAACAGAGCGGATCGATTCCTGTACATCGTCGGGGATTTCGATATTGAATTCTTCTTCGAAGGCCATGACCAGTTCGACCAGGTCCAGCGAGTCAGCGCCGAGATCGTCGATGAAGCTCGCGCTTTCAACAACCTTGTCGGCATCCACGTCGAGATTATCGACTACGATTTTTTTAACACGCTCAAGAACGTCAGACATGAATACCTCTCTAGATATGCCCGATAGCCGGCTCATTTCTGAACCATTGTGTTGCGCCTAGCACACACTTGGCGATAGCGCCAAGCCCTAGCCGCAACGGTTACTGTAGCGAAATCAGATCATTGCCATACCGCCATTAACATGCAGCGTTTGCCCCGTCACATAAGCGGCCTCGCTGGATGCAAGATATACTGCGGCTGCGGCGATGTCTCCACCCTGCCCCAACCTGCCTGCCGGAATACCCGCAAGCAGGGCTGTTTTCTGGGCTTCCGGCAGCCCGTCCGTCATGGGTGATTCGATGAATCCGGGTGCGATCGTGTTGGCGGTGATGCCCCGGCTGGCGACTTCCTGGGCGATCGATTTGGTGAACCCGATCATCCCGGCCTTGGACGCACAATAGTTTGTCTGGCCCGGATTTCCCGTCACGCCGACAATCGACGTGATGCCGATGATCCGGCCATAGCGGCGCTTCATCATGCCCCGGACGACACTCTTGGTGAGGCGGAAATAGCTGCCGAGATTGACCTGCAGGACGTCGTTCCAGTCGTCATCCTTCATCTGGATCAGCAGCTTGTCGCGCGTGATGCCGGCATTCGCCACCAGGATGTCGAGTGGGCCGACCGCCTCTTCGGCGCGCCCCACCAGGCCGTCGACCGCCTCGGCGTCCGACAGGTTGCAGGCGACGACGGCGCTCTCGCCCTTCAGCGTGGCGGCCACTTCTTCCAGCACGTTTTCGCGTGTTCCGGAGAGCGCGACCTTGGCGCCCGCTTCCGACAGGGCCAGCGCGATCGCCCGGCCGATGCCGCCCGATGCGCCGGTAACCAGGGCCGTCCGGCCAGTGAGATCAAACATGGGCTTCTCCCTTGATAAATGCTGCGAAGGCTTCGAGGTCCTCAGGCGTGCCCAGGGTGAAGCCATTCAGTGACTTTTCGATTCGGCGCTGCATCACCGTCAGCACCTTGCCGGCGCCAGCCTCGGCGGTGGCTGTGACGCCCCGGCTGACCATGTACTGCACGCTTTCGGTCCATCTTACACGCCCGGTTACCTGGGCGACCAGATTCGAACGGATCGTGTCCGGGTCGGATGTCGCGGTGGCCGATATGTTGGCGACAACCGGCACGACCGGTGCCTTGATGGCCGCCCCCGACAGCGCTTCTGCCATCGCGTCGGCTGCGGGCTGCATCAGCGAGCAGTGGAACGGCGCCGACACGTTCAGCGCCATCGCCTTCTTCACACCATTCGCGCGGGCGTGTTCGCAGGCCGCGTCGATCGCCGCCTTCGAGCCTGACAGCACCAGCTGGCCCGGCGCGTTGTCATTGGCGATTTCACAGGCGCCGCCGGTCGCACGGCCGGCTTCGCACGCGGCCTCGGCCTGCGCGATGTCTGCGCCCAGCAAGGCCGCCATCGCGCCAGCTCCTGCCGGGACGGCGCCCTGCATGGCATTGCCCCGGATGCGCAGCAGGCGGGCGGTATCAGCCACGCTGATCGCGCCGGCCGAGGCCAGTGCCGAATATTCGCCAAGGGAATGGCCTGCCACGAATTTCGCATCCGCCGCCGACAGCCCGAATCCCGCCTCCAGCGCCCGCATGGCGGCCACGCTGTGCGCCATCAGTGCCGGCTGCGCGTTTGCCGTCAGGGTCAGCGCGTCGATATCGCCGGTCCACATGAGGGCCGACAGGTCCTGGCCCAGCGCCTCGTCGACTTCGGCAAACACGTCGCGTGCGGCCGGGAATGCGTCGGCGAGCGCCTTGCCCATGCCGATTTCCTGACTGCCCTGACCCGGGAATATGAATGCCAGTCCTGTCATCGTGTCTTCCTCCGGATTTTTGTCGTGCCTAATGGGGCTCGCCGATGTGCGCAAGCGCTTGAAATATACGCCAATATAGGCTTAAGACGCGCCTTCACTCGCAGGGATGCGGTCCTCACTAGCCCGGAATGAGCCGGACGAAGAGGGGCCATCGCCAGACAGTTTCCCCCTGTCTTGCGCCGCATGCCTCACTTTTGGGAATAAAAACATGGCACTATATGAGCACGTCGTGATCACACGACCTGACATTTCGCCGGCACAGGTCGACACATTTGTCGAAGAACTGTCCGGCTTTCTCAAGGAAAAAGGCGCAACTGTCGGCCGCACCGAGTATTGGGGCCTGCGCAACCTTGCCTATCCGATCAAGAAGCAACGCAAGGCGCATTATTCGCTCCTGAACATCGACGGCCCTGCCGAAGCGATCCACGAACTGGAACGCCGCCTGCGCATTTCCGACGATGTGATGCGTTACATGACGATCCGCGTCGAGTCGCACAGTGACGAGCCTTCGGCTGTCCTGTCGCGCAAAGAACGCCGTCGCGACTAGAGAGGACAGGACACATGGCTCAGAAACTGAATATCACGAACATTCCTGCCCGCCGCCCGTTCGGACGTCGCCGCAAGGTGGACCCGTTTACCGGCGAACACGCCCAGGAAATCGATTACAAGGACGTGAAACTGCTGCAGCGCTATATCTCTGAAAAAGGGAAAATCGTGCCCAGCCGGATCACGGCCGTCAACCTCAAGAACCAGCGCAAGCTTGCCCAGGCGATCAAACGCGCCCGCATGCTGGCCCTGCTTCCGTTTGAAGTGAAGTAGGAGACACCGACATGCAAGTGATCCTTCTTGAACGCGTCGAACGCCTTGGAAAGATCGGAGACGAAGTCTCCGTGAAGAACGGCTTCGCCCGCAACTTCCTCATCCCGCAGGGCAAGGCCCTTCTCGCAAATGACAAGAACCGCGCGCGGTTCGAAGCTGAGCGTGAAGTGATTGAACAGCGCAACGCAACGGCCCGTGCCGCAGCCCAGGCTGAAGGCGAGACGCTTGAAGGCGCCGTCTTCACGATGATCCGCCAGGCTGGCGACACCGGCCAGCTCTACGGTTCGGTGACCGCACGTGACGTCGCCGATGCTGCAGAAGCTGCCGGGCACAAGTTCCCGCGCAGCGGCGTTCGCCTCGACAAGCCGATCAAGGCGATCGGCATCTATGACGTTGCCATCCGCCTGCACGCGGAAGTCACGGTAAATGTCCAGGCCAACATCGCCCGCTCGACCGAAGAAGCCGAGCGTCAGGCCAAGGGCGAAGACATTGTCGCCGCCCTGCAGGAAGCCAACGCAGCCTTCGCAGACGAACAGGCCAGCGAGCTGAAGGAAGCCGCAGCTGAACTGTCCGACATGATCGGCGGTCCAGACGAGGACTAGGCTTCGTTCGCCTCGGCGAAACAAACCAGAAAAGCCGCAGCTATCCACAGCTGCGGCTTTTTTTGTGCATCACCCCTGCGATTTCACGGGACACTGCCAGATGAGGGAAGAAATCCCGCGTCAGGTGAGCTAATACAATCGCATGCCCCTCGACGATCATTCCTCCGAACACCTGATCTCCGCGCCAAACAACCTGTCGGCCGAGGCCGCCGTGCTGGGCGCGATCCTGTTCGACAACAATTCCTACCAGCGTGTCGCCGATATCCTGCGCCCGTCGGACTTCTACGCCCCGGCCCACCAGGAGCTGTATGACGTCGCCGCCAACATGATCCAGCAGGGCCGGGTGGCCGACGGGGTCACCCTGCGCGAGCATTTCGAGAAAGCCGAGAAACTCACCGAGATCGGTGGCGCGCGCTACCTGGAGCAGCTGCTCGACAGCGCCGCCTTCGGGCCGGAAGTCTCGGACTACGCCCACATGATTCGCGACCTGGCGATGCGCCGGGCCCTGGTCGACATCAGCGGAGAGCTGAAAGGCCGCGCGCTGACCCCCGGCCCCGACGAAACCGGCGAGCGCCAGATCGAGCTGGCCGAACGCCAGTTGTTCGACCTTGCAGAGCGCGGTGCCACCGGACGTGGTTTCACCAGCTTTTCCGAAGCACTGACGGAGTCGCTGAAGGCGGCCGAAGCGGCGTTCAAGCGCGAAGGCAAGATCGCCGGCATCCCGACCATGCTGCGCGACCTCGACGACAAGCTTGGCGGCTTCCACCGCTCCGACCTGCTCATCCTCGCCGGGCGTCCCTCGATGGGGAAAACCTCGCTCGCGACCAACATCGCCTATAATGCGGCGTCCGCCTACCGGGCCGAAGTGCAGGATGACGGCTCGAAGAAAACCGTGGAAGGCGGCATCGTCGGCTTCTTCTCGCTGGAAATGTCGAACGAACAGCTCGCTACGCGTATCCTTGCCGAGCGCACGGGCATCACCACCCACCGCATCCGGCAGGGCGACCTCGACAAGGCAGACTTCGAACGCCTGCGCGAGGCCACTGAAGAGCTGCAGAACCTGCCACTCTATATCGATGATACCGGCGGCATCTCGATCAGCCAGCTTGCTGCCCGCGCCCGGCGCCTGCAGCGCTCTGTCGGCCTCGACCTGATCGTGATCGACTACCTGCAGCTGATCACCGTCAGCAACACCAATTCCAACACCAACCGCGTGCAGGAAGTGACCCAGATCACCACCGCGCTCAAGGCGCTGGCCAAGGATCTCAACATCCCGGTCCTCGCCCTGTCCCAGCTCAGCCGCGCCGTCGAGCAGCGCGACGACAAGCGCCCGCAATTGTCGGACCTTCGCGAATCCGGCTCGATCGAGCAGGATGCCGACGTCGTCATGTTCGTCTATCGTGAGGAATACTATCTCGCCCGTTCCGAACCGGGTGCCGACCCGAACGATCCATCCTCCAACGAGAAATGGACCCAGTGGCGCGCCCGGATGGACCAGATTTACGGCATCGCCGAAGTGATCATCGGCAAGCAGCGCCACGGCCCCATCGGCAAGGTCGACCTCGCCTTCGACGCCAATATCACCCGCTTCGGCAATCTCGACCGCGCCGGCATCGACCGCGGCGAGGACTAGCGACCTGTCGATTGACGGGATGCCGGCTGCATCCTGCCCGCGCCGTCAGAGTCCGGGCGTGGCAGCGATCTCTGCCGCGATCTTGTTGTCGATGATCATGCCGGCCGGAACGAAGGCCACCAGCGCGGCAAGCAGCAGGATGACCGACGCGACACTGAACCCGAGCAGCAGGCCGATCCAGTTCCAGCGCGTCGGCGCGCGGACATGCATCAGGTACCTGAACAGCTTCACCAGCATGACCAGAATGAAGAAGAACAGCAGGATCGTTCCCAGCCCGGCATAGGCGAACGCCGTTTCGCTGTCATAGGCCAGGACGTGCACCATCACCATGATGAGGATGCCGAACTCGACAATCGCGGCCATCGTGAATGACAGGAAGGCAAGGATCGGTTCCACGTTGCGAAAGCCCCGCCCCATGAAACACGACACAATGCCCGAAAAGATCCAGATCGCGGCGACGTAAGGGATCGCAAACAGCAGGGCCTTGATGCCGTCGGCTTCGCGAAACGAGGTCAGCACGGCGGTCACAAAGGCCTGCGCGGCCCCGCTGGCACCCGTCGCGCCGTCCATCGGATCGCCATAGGTGAACAGCAGGCCGAGGTTCGACACAACGCCGGACACCGCGACGCCGGTCACGAAGGTCAGCAGGAAGGGGGGCGGCAGGGGGCGATAGGCGCCGCTTGCGACGAGGCGGGCAATGTCGCGCGGCTTGATCATCAACAGGGTGAACGGCAGCACCGCGATGCGGACGATATACTCGCTCAGCGCCCGGGCTGATGGTTCCAGCATGTCGTGCACGCCGGGTGTTTCATACGATGC
Source organism: Hyphomonas johnsonii MHS-2 (assembly GCF_000685275.1). Classification (GTDB taxonomy): domain Bacteria; phylum Pseudomonadota; class Alphaproteobacteria; order Caulobacterales; family Hyphomonadaceae; genus Hyphomonas; species Hyphomonas johnsonii. The sequence goes on along the minus strand of NZ_ARYK01000001.1, from coordinate 280,946 downwards.
TGGCTTCACCGTCGCGGCGTCGTCACTCATGTCCCTGTCTCCCCTACCGGCCTCAGGGTACCACCAAACGCCGCCGCCCGCACCTGCCGGGTCCGGACACGCCACCAAACCACGATGCACCATGACGTGTGTTGGAATGTCCCGCTTTTGTTGCCACAGTGTCGGTCATCACGCGCGCGGTCCCGAGGACAGCGGTGCAGGCAAGAAGGAAAACGGTATTGGATCTCCATCTCAAAGGCAAGAATGCAGTCATCCTGGGCGGTACCCGCGGCATCGGCCGGGCCATTGCGGATACATTGGCCGCCGAAGGCGCAAACGTCGCCGTCTGTGCGCGCAACGCAGGCCAGGTGACCGAAACGGTCAAGGCGCTTGAAGGGCTCGGTGTGAAAGCGACCGGCGCATCCGTGGACATTACCGACGGCGAAGGCCTGAAAGCCTGGATCGCCTCGGCCGGCAAGGAACTCGGCGGGATCGATATCCTCGTGTCCAATGCCGGCGCCATGGCACAGGGCAATGCGCCCGACGCCTGGAAACAGAATTTCGAGCTGGACGTGCTGGGCGCGGTCAACGCGTTCGAGGCGGCCGAGCCGTTCCTGACACGGGCCGCCAAGGCCTCGGGCGACGCCGCTTTCGTGATCATCACATCGATCTCGGCTGCAGTTGCCGACCGTGGCGATTCCTACGGGCCGATGAAGGCTTCCCTCATCCACATGGCGAAGGGCCTTGCGCGGCAGCACGCCGCCAACGGCCTGCGCGTGAACACGGTTTCGCCGGGCATGGTCTATTTCGAGGGTGGCGTCTGGCACATGGTCGAGACCAACCAGCCGGATTTCTTCAAGCAGGCCCTCGCCCGCAACCCGACGGGCCGGTGCGCCACAGCCCAGGAGATCGCCAACGCAGCCGTCTTCCTGGCCAGCCCGGCCTCCTCCTACACGACAGGGTCAAACCTCATCGTCGACGGGGCGATATCCAACCGGGTGAATTTCTAGCGCGTCAGGCGCATCAGGCGCTGCCGCGCTCACGCCCTGCGGGCGGGAATCACGGCGACCGTGAAGCGCGACAGGCACACCAGCCGGTCGGATTCATCGGTAATGCGGATGGTCCATATCTGGGTCGTTCGGCCCAGCGCCTCGGCCTTGGCGGTGGCAAAGACAAAGCCGTCCTTCACCGGGCGGATGTGATTGGCGTTGATCTCGAGGCCAACGCCGACGCTCTCGCCCGGATCGAGCACAAGGTTGGCCGCAATCGAGCCGACCGTTTCGGCCAGCGCCACAGATGCGCCGCCATGCAGGCGCCCATGCGGCTGAATCGTGCGGTGATCGACCGGCATGCGCGCAGTCAGCGTGTCGTCGCCAATGCCGACGAGCGTGATGCCGAGCAGGCCGCCCATCGTATCCTGCTGGGCAGCGCTGATTTGGTCGAGATCAATATTGGTTTGCCGCCAGATGGACATGCGTGAGCCTTTCAAATTGTATCGGGGAGGAACGGAATTTCGCGCGCCCTACAGCCCACCCAGCCAGTCCAGCAGCAGCCGGTTCACCTCGTCGGGCCGTTCCTGCTGGGTCCAGTGGCCACAGCCTTCGAGCAGGGTGGCGCCGCGCAGGTCGCCGAGGTTTTCCTTCATCGCACCCAGCATGTCGCCGGGAGACATCTTCAGCACGAGGTCTCGTGTGCCGCCGATATAGAGCGAGGGCTGGGCGATGGTCATCGGGGCGGCATGCGCCGTCAGGAAGGCATGGTCGCGGTGCCAGTTGCGATACCGGTTGAGCGGCCCGCGAAAACCGGACTGTCGGAACTGGGCATCGTAATAGGCGACGTCTTCTGCCGACAGCCAGGGCAGCGGCATGGGTGGTTCCGGCAGGCGGTGCAGCAGCGTGTCGCCATGCTTCTTGTCGGTGGGCCATGTGCCGTCCGGCGCGTCGCCAGAGATCGCATAATAGAACTTGCGGATCGTCTCGGCCGGGTCGTTTTCCAGCTCGGCCTCGGGCGGGCCCTCGTCCTGGAAATAGACCTGATAGAAGAACAGGCCGCGATCGGTGAAGAAGGCCCGCACGGCATCGATGAACACGATCTCGTTCGGCGGGATGTAAGGCACAGACAGGCCCGCCACCGCGCGGAATGTGTCGGCGTGCAGCCGGGCCGTGTTCCATGCGATCGGCGCGCCCCAGTCATGGCCGATCACGACGGCTTTCTCGCCAGGTGACAGGGCATCGGCCAGACCGGCAATATCGCCGGTCAGGCTTTCCATGTCATAGGCCTCGACGGCGTGGGGCCGGTCGGACCCGCCATAGCCGCGCACATCGGGCGCCGCGACGCGGTAACCCGCCGCCGACAGCGCCTTGATCTGGTGACGCCAGGAATACCAACTCTCCGGGAACCCGTGCACGAGAATGACGAGCGGGCCCTCGCCCGCTGTCGCCACGCGCAAATGGATGCCGTTGGTTTCGACGCGTTGCAGGTCTGGCGTCATGGCGGGCTAGTCGTTTCCGCCAATCCAGTCGAATTCCGGCTCTTCCCACCAGGGGAAGAAGTTCGGCATGCCGTCGGACACTTTCACCGGATAGACCGGCTGGCGCTTCTCGAGGAAGCTCATCACGCCCTCTTTGGCGTCCGGCGTCTTGCCGCGCGAATAGATGGCAGCGGAATCGACGATGTGCGCTTCCATCGGATGGCTGGCGCCCAGCATGCGCCACATCATCTGGCGGGTCAGCGTTGTCGAGACGGCTGCCGTATTGTCGGCAATCTCGCGCGCCATGGCCTTGGCCACGTCGAGCAGTTCGGCCTGCGGGTGCACGGAGAGGACAAGGCCACCGGACAGGGCTTCGGAGGCCGGGAAAACGCGGCCGGAATAGCACCAGGCAAGTGCCTGCTGGATGCCGACAAGGCGCGGCAGGAACCAGCTGGAGGCCGCTTCCGGGTTGATGCCCCGGCGGTTGAACACGAAGCCGAAGCGGGCCGTGTCAGCCGCGATACGGATATCCATCGGCAATTGCATGGTCACGCCGATGCCGACGGCCGCGCCGTTGATGGCGCCGATAACGGGCTTCAGGCTGTTGAAGATGCGCAAGGTCACGCGGCCGCCACCGTCGCGCTGGATGTCCTCGTCCTTGCTGCGCCCTACTTCGCCTGTGGACGCGCGCGCGTCATAGTCGAACGTCTTGGCGCCTTCGGACAGGTCTGCCCCGGCACAGAAGGCGCGTTCGCCCGAACCGGTGACGATCACCGCGCGCACGCTGTCGTCGGCGTCCGTAATATCGAACGCCTCGATCAGTTCGTACATCATCTTGCCGGTAAAGGCGTTCATCTTCTCGGGGCGGTTGAGCGTCAGGATGGCAATGCCGTCCTCGATATCCAGGATAATCTGTTCGAACTGCTTTGGCTGGGCCATGGTCTTTCTCCCTCGGGGTCATCGTTGGCCCCACACTGCCTGCGCGGCGCGGCAGGTCAAGCGCGCCCCAGCGGAAACCGGGTGCGGCTTGACCGTCCGGCGATTTCGCCCTGATAGTCGCGCCAACCCGCAAATGACAAGGCTGATCCCATCATGAGAATTACCGACCTGGCCGTCCTCGGCGCCGCTTTGATTGCTGCAGGCAGTGCCGCGCATGCAGACCCGGTCTATGTCAGGGCCGGCACGCTGATCGACCCGGTTTCCGGCAATGTCACGCGCGCCGCCGCAATCGTGATCGACGATGGCAAGGTCATCGCATCCGGCACCCAGAGCGCCTTGAAAGTCCCGAAGGGCGCGACCGTGATCGACCTCGGCACCGAAACGGTCATGCCGGGTTTCATCGACATGCACACCCACCTGACAGGCGATGCCGATGTCGGCGCCTATGAGTCGCTTGGCTTTTCGGACGAGCGCGCAGCAATCACCGGCGTCAAGAATGCCCGGCTGACCCTGCTCGCCGGCTTCACCACTGTCCGCAATGTCGGTGCCGACAGCTATGGCGACATCGCCCTGCGCGATGCCATCAACGAGGGCGACGTGCCCGGCCCGCGCATGTACGTCTCCGGTCCGCCCGTGGGCATCACCGGCGGCCACTGTTCGGACATCAACCTGCTGCCGGCAGAATACCACCTGACAGGTGAAGGCGTCGCCAATGGCCCGTGGGAGATGCGCGCCAAGGTCCGCGAGAACATCAAGTATGGCGTCGACCTGATCAAGACCTGCTCGACCGGTGGCGTCTTCTCCAAGGGCACCAGCCTCGGCGCGGCCCAGGGTACGCTCGAGGAACTCACCGCGATTGTCGAGGAAGCCCATGCCCGCGGCCTGAAGGTCGCGAGCCATGCCCACGGCACGACCGGCATCCGCAACGCCCTGCTCGCCGGTGTCGACACGATCGAACATGCCAGCATCCTTGATGACGAGACAATCGCACTCGCCAAGGAGAAGGGCGCCTACCTCTCGATGGACATCTACAACACCGAATACACGCTGGCCGAGGGCGAGAAGAACGGTGTGCTGCCGGAATCCATGGAGAAGGAGAAATCGATCTCCCGCATTCAGCGCGCCAGCTTCACCGCCGCCAACAAGGCCGGGGCGAAAATGGTGTTCGGGTCGGATTCCGGTGTCTATCCGCACGGCGACAATCCGAAGCAGTTCTCCCGCATGGTCCAGTTCGGCATGACGCCGATGCAGGCGATCACTGCCGCGACCGCCACCGCCGCCGAAGCGCTGGACAAGACGGGCATGCTCGGTTGCCTTGACGTTGGCTGCGCCGCCGACCTTGTCGCCGTCAGTGGTGATCCGCTCAAGGACATCTCGATCCTGGAGAACGTCGACTTCATCATGAAGGCCGGCCACGTCTACAAGCAGGACGGCATCGAGGCTGTGGGAATCCGCTGATGCCTGAATGGCTTTCCTCGATAGACCCGACGACACTTGCCGCGCCACTCTTCGTGCTGTCGGTCGCCTGGGAATGGTGGGCGGTCAAGACCGGGCGCGCCAAGGGCCGGTACGAAACCAAGGACGCGATCGCCTCGATGGCCATGGGCATGGGCAATGTCGTGGTGAACACGCTGACCGGCTTTGCAACGCTCTGGCTGATGCTCCTGGCGTGGCCCTATCATCTTTCGGTATCGACGATTTCCGGCTGGGGCTTTGACGGCATCCCGTTTACCTGGTGGAGCGTGGCACTGGCTTTCCTCATCTACGACTTCACCTATTACTGGAAGCACAGGCTGGCCCATCGCATCCGCTGGTTCTGGATGGAACACGTGACCCACCATTCCAGCACGCACTACAACCTCACCACGGCGCTTCGTCAGCCCTGGTTCGGGCCGTTCACCGGCCTGATCCTGCTTGGATTACCGATGGTGCTGATCGGCTTCCACCCCTACCTCATCTTCTTTGTCGCCGGGCTGAACCTGATCTACCAGTTCTGGATCCATACCGAGGCGGTGGGCCGCATGCCCGGCTGGTTCGAGGCCGTGTTCAACACGCCGTCGCATCACCGCGTCCACCACGCCACCAACCCGCGCTATCTCGACTCCAACTATGCCGGCGTGTTCATCATCTGGGACAAGATGTTCGGGACATTTGTCCCCGAGCTGGACGCCGAACAGCCGATCTATGGCATCGTCAAGCCGCTCACCAGCTACAATCCGTTCGTCATCGCCTTTCACGAACTGGGCGGACTGTTGCGGGATTGCGCCCGTGACGGCTTCCGGCCCGACCGCTGGATCCGCCGCGCGATCAATGCGCCGGGCTGGAGCCCTGACGGCCAGCACAACCGGTCGGTCGAGTTGAAGGCCGCCCATGTTTCGCAGCATCCGGAACTCGCCGGCTCGCCGGGCCTGCCCCGCGCCGACACCCGCGCGCCATGAACATCACGGCGATCATCGCCCGGCACCCTGCCGCACTCACCCGGCGCGACCCCGGGGAACGGATCCGCCAGGCCTCATGATTGTCCGCACCCTGACCGGCATTGACCTTGAGCGGGCCCTGCCCGCCCTCGCGCATCTCCGCATCCAGGTATTGCGCGCCTTCCCTTATCTCTACGCCGGCACCACGACCCGCGAGCAGGCCTACATGCGCAGCTTCGGCGCGGCGCTGGACGCCCTCATCGTGGTCGCTGAAACCGACCATGGCAACATTGTCGGCTGCGCGACGGGGTCGGCCCTGACGCGCCGGGATGCCGCATTTGCCAGCCCGCTCGAAAACGCCGGGTACAGCCTCGCCTCGACCTTCTATTTCGGCGAATCCGTGCTCCTGCCAGCTTATCGTGGCCGGGGGCTGGGCAATGCCTTCTTCGATGCCCGGGAGGCACATGCGGTCGTCAATGGCTACAAGCGCGCGTGCTTCTGCGCCGTCGAACGCCCGGCCGACCACCCGGCCCGCCCGGCGAATTACCGCCCCCTCGACGCATTCTGGACCAAGCGCGGTTACCGCAAGCTGCCGGATGCCACCTGCCAGTTCGACTGGCCGGAGACGGAGCATGGTCCGGACCTCCCCCACCCCATGAATTACTGGCTGCGGACGTTCTGACACTTTCCCCAAGGTCCCCAGTGGACGCAGGCAGCAGGACAGGTAAGCTCTGCCCAGCAGCATGGCAGGCCCCGCCAGAGGCGCCGCCACCCACGGAGAAACCAATTCATGCACCCCTTCCACCACGCCAAGGCCCGCCCCGACCATCCCGCCTACATCATGGCGGGCAGCGGCGAGGTCGTCACCTTCCGCCAACTCGACGAACGCTCGAACCAGATTGCCCACGCGCTGCGTGCGGCCGGCTGCAAGCCCGGCGACACGATTGCACTCTATGCCGAGAACTCGCCCCGCTATTTCGAAATCTGCTGGGCCGCCCAGCGTGCGGGCCTCTACTATGTCGCGGTCTCGTCCCGCCTGACCGCATCCGAAGTGGAATACATCCTCACCGATTCCGGCGCACAGCTGTTCATCGCCGGGCATTCCAAGCGCGACGTCGCCGTCCAGGCCAAGGCCGCAACCAGTCTCGATCACTATTGGTCAATCGATGGTGACATTCCGGGCTTTGTTGCCCTGGAAACGCACAGGGCCGGGTTCCCCGCCTCACCCATCGCCGACGAGATGGCCGGCACCGACATGCTCTATTCCTCCGGGACGACCGGACAGCCCAAGGGCATCCGGCCGCCGCTGGAGCCGAACCAGCCGATCGACCAGCCGAACGTCCTCGGCGACATCCTGAAGGCCCTTTCCGGTGCCAACGAGGATTCCGTCTACCTGTCGCCCGCCCCGCTCTACCATGCCGCGCCGCTACGCTACTGCATGTCCTTCACGCGGCTCGGCGCAACGCTCGTGATCATGGAAAAATTCGATCCGGAAACATTCCTGTCCCATATCCAGCACTACAAGGTCACCCACATCCAGATGGTGCCGACCATGTTCGTGAAGCTGCTGAAGCTGCCGGAAGACGTACGCAACACGTACGACGTCTCCAGCCTCAAATGGGTTGTCCACGCGGCCGCGCCCTGCCCTGTGCCGGTCAAGGAGAAGATGATCGCCTGGTGGGGCCCGATCATCGACGAGTATTATGCCGGCTCGGAAGGCAACGGCATGACCTGGGTCAAGAGTCCCGACTGGTTGACCCACAAGGGCACCGTCGGCCGGGCGATCTGGGGCGAACTGCACATCTGTGACGAGAACGGCGACGAAGTGCCGGTCGGCGAGGAAGGCCAAGTCTATTTCGGCGGAACGCCTCCGCCGAACTATCACAATTCGCCCGAGAAGAATGATGCCGCGCTCAACCCCAAGCATCGTGACTGGTCGTCGCTCGGCGATGTCGGCAAGGTCGACGAAGACGGCTTCCTCTACCTGACAGACCGCAAGGCCTTCATGATCATTTCCGGCGGCGTGAACATCTATCCGCAGGAGACGGAGAACATCCTGATCACCCACCCGAAAGTCGCCGACTGCGCGGTCATCGGCGTGCCTGACGAGGAATTCGGCGAAGCCGTGAAGGCGGTGGTCCAGCCCATGCCCGGCATCGCCCCATCGCCCGAACTCGCCGCTGAACTGATGGCGTTCTGCCTGGCCAACCTGTCGAAACTCAAATGCCCGAAAAGCATCGACTTCGAACCGGACCTGCCGCGCCATGCAACGGGCAAGCTCTACAAGCGCCTGATCCGCGACAAGTATTGGGGCAAGACCGGCAGCCGGATCATCTGACATGGTTCAGGCTGGCGACTGGTCGATGCTCGACAATTTCGAATGGGCCAAGGGCTATGCCCCGCGGTTCGGCCTGACGGGTGCGCCAGCCTGGAACGCAAACAGCGGCCCTGAAGAGCGGCTGTCTGGAATTTCACCCAATAGTGCGGCCAATCCGCTGAGAATGCCCAGCTCGAGGATCGGGATGAGGATCACGCTGACGCCAGAATACAGCAGGCCCTTCCAGAAACGCTGATCTGGTTGTTGTGATGGTTCTCAAGCAGCCCACCGCTTGGGGAAGTATTCGGCAGAATCATCCCGCCGTCCAGCAAATTGACGCTCGGTAAACCTTGCCCGATCGCGCCGCCCGCGCCAGAACAGGCATAAGGACAAACTCTGGAGGAACTCCTTTATGGCCAACCCGAAAAAAGTCGCCTTTGCCGACCTGGAATCCCTCGCTGGACAGGAAGTCGGCGTATCCGACTGGCACCTGATCGACCAGGACCGTGTCAACAAGTTTGCAGACGCGACTGGCGACCACCAATGGATCCACGTTGATGTCGAGCGCGCCACCAAGGCCATGGGCGGCCCGATCGCACACGGCTTCCTCACGCTCTCGCTTCTGCCGATGCTCGGATCGGAAGTCCTGAACGTGTCCGGCGTCACGCGCGGCATCAATTACGGTTCCGACAAGGTCCGCTTCACCAACATGGTGCCCGTCGGCTCCAAGGTCCGCCTGCGCCAGAAATGCAAGTCCGTCACCGAGAAGTCCGGTGGCAAGCAGATGATCATGGAAAGCACGGTCGAAATCGAAGGCCAGGAGCGCCCCGCGCTCGTCGCTGAATCGATCACCGTGCTTTACGGCTGATCCATGCCTATATTGGGAGGGAACCACGATATGGAGCCCTCCCGATGACCAAGACCAAAACCAAGATTCAGCGTTCGGACCGCGAATGGCGCGAACTCCTCACCGAGGAAGAATTCCGCGTGGGCGTCAAGGAGGGCACAGAGCGTCCTTTCACGCCCGGCAGCTTCAATGACGAGAAGCGCAAGGGCCTGTTCCACTGCAAGGGCTGTGACACCGTTCTCTGGTCGTCGGAGCACAAGTTCGAAAGCGGTACCGGCTGGCCCAGCTTCTGGCAGCCCGCCTCGCCCGACGCTGTCGCCACCAAGACCGATTTCAAGATGATCATCCCGCGTACCGAATGCCATTGCGCCACGTGCGGCCTGCACCAGGGCCACGTGTTCAAGGACGGTCCGCCACCGACAGGCGAGCGCTGGTGCATCAACGGCATCGTGCTCGATTTTCGCCCGTCGGAATAGGGCTGGACAGACCGCTCCGCCCGCTGGTCCATTCGGGCGTCTCGAAACCGGAACAGGGAACGCGCCCATGCGCCTATCATTTCTCCTCGCCACCATCGCGCTCCTGACAGGATGTACCATGACTGACCGAAAGCTCGCCGCTGACACGGCTGCTGCCCCGGCCGCGCCTGCCGCAGCCACCGCCCCCACCGCCCCTGTCGCCCCCCGCATCGACCACGAGACCACGCAGGTCGGTCGCACACGTAACGACCCCTATTACTGGATGAAGGACGACAACTGGCAGGAGGTCATGCGCGACCCCACCGTGCTGCGCGAAGATATCCGCACCTATCTCGAAGCCGAGAACGCCTACACCAAGGCCGTCCTCGAAACCCCGACCGAGGCGCTGCGCGACGAATTGTTCAAGGAAATGCGCGGCCGCATCAAGGAAGACGACAGCACGGTCCCGGAGATTGACGGCCCGTGGGCCTATTACACGCGCTACCGTCAGGGCGGCGAATATCCGATCATCGCCCGCCGCCCGGCGACAGACGCCTTCAATCCCGATGCGCCCGAGACGATCCTCCTGGACGGCGACGCGATGGGCAAGGGCAAGGACTATTTCGCCTTCGGCGGCATCGACACCAGCCCCGACCACGAACGCGTCGCCTATTCGATCGATACGCAGGGCAGCGAGTTCTACCAGATCCACGTCCAGGACATCGCCAGCGGCGAAGAAACCGCCGCGATCATCGACAATGCCTATGGCAGCTTCGAATGGTCGGCCAATGGCCAGGCCATCGTCTGGGTTCACCGCGACGAGAACGCCCGCCCTGACGCGGTCTACCAGCGCAACCTCGCCACCGGCGAAGACACGCTGCTGTATGAGGAGAAAGACCCCGGCTTCTTCGTCGGCATCGACAAGAGCGTCAGTGAAGAGGTGATCTTCATCAACGCCTCCGGCCACACAACGTCGGAAATCCACTGGTTCAAGGCCAGCGAGCTGAACCCGGTCCTGCACACGGTCGCACCGCGCCAGACCGACAATGAATATTCGGTCGTCCACTGGGCCGGCCAGTTCTACATCATCACCAATCTCGACGGTGCGATCGATTTCAAGATGATGAAGGCGCCGATGGAGGCCACCTCCCGCGACCAGTGGGAAGAGGTCATCCCGCATCGCCCCGGCACGCTGCTGCTCGGCATGCAGCCCCAGAAGGACTATCTGGCCCGCATGGAGCGCGAGAACGGCCTGCCCCGCATTGTCGTGCGCGCCCGCGCCGATGGCGCCGAACATGAAATCAGCTTCGACGAGGCGGCCTACGATCTCGGCCTCGACAGCGGCTATGATTTCAACACGCCGATCCTGCGTTTCGACTACGCCTCGCCGACCACGCCCGACCAGGTCATCGACTACGACCTCACCACCCACGAACGCACCCTGCGCAAGACCCGCGAAGTCCCCTCCGGCCACAATCCGGACGACTATGTCTCGGAGCGCGTCATGGCCCCGTCATGGGATGGCGAACGGGTGCCGGTGACGCTGTTGCGCCGCAAGGACACGCCGGTCGATGGCACAGCCCCGCTTCTGCTCTACGGCTACGGCTCCTACGGCATTACCATCCCGGCAGACTTCCGCACCGGGCGCCTCAGCCTGGTTGATCGCGGCTTTGTCTACGCCATCGTCCACCCGCGCGGCTCGATGGCCAAGGGCTATCAATGGTATCTCGACGGCAAGCTCGAGAAGAAGGCCAACACCTTCAAGGACTATATCGCGGCCGGCCATTACCTGGTCGACCAGCACTATACGTCCAAAGGCAGGATCATCGGCCACGGCGGGTCGGCAGGCGGCCTGCTGATGGGCGCTGCGGCGAACATGGACCCGGAACTCTTCGCCGGCATCATCGCCGCCGTGCCCTTCGTCGACGTGCTCAACACCATGTCCGACGAGAGCCTGCCGCTGACGCCGCCGGAATGGCCCGAATGGGGCAACCCGCTGACCAGTGAAACCGACTATGACACCATCCTCGCCTACAGCCCGTACGACCATGTCACTGACCAGCCCTACCCGGCCATGCTGATTACCGGCGGCCTGTCCGACCCGCGCGTCACCTATTGGGAGCCCAGCAAATGGGCCGCGAAGCTGCGCCACGAAGCACCGAATGGCGGTCCCTACTTCCTGCGCATCAACATGGAAGCCGGCCATGGCGGCGCATCCGGGCGCTTTGAGGGCCTGAAAGAAACCGCCATTGAATACGCCTTCGCCCTCGCCGCCGTCGGCAAGACGGACGCGCTGAATCTTTCCGGGGACGACTGAACTTTTTCCGGCGGCCCGGCGCGCAAGCGTTGCCGGGTCGCCGACTTTCGACCAAACGCGAGAAAGCGGGGTTGGATAGTCTCACATGGTTGGAAGACTTGGGCTGCTTTCGGCTTAAGAGCGGACATAGCGGCAGACTTTGCAGAACGTCAGCTTTTCACCACATCCTGCCGCTGCCGCCGGGCTCTTTGGCTGGCACAAAGCGTCACTCGTGAAGGCGTCATTGCCTAACCGAGCTTACACCGCATGAAGCGCCAATCATGGTGCAAGGCCTGTGGCACCTCAGCCTCGGCATAAGCTGGAATGTCGATGAACCCCGCCGCTTCGTAGAGGCGATGGGCAGAGTTCATGAAGGGGCCGGTGTCCAGAACTAGCTCCCGATAACCAAATGATCGCGCATCTGCGATGAGCCGATCCAATATCTTTACCCCGACGCCACCGCCTCGGACCGCCTTTGGGACGTAAATGCGTTTGATCTCGCCGATGTCACCTCCGACGCGGCGCATCCCTCCCATACCAACTGCAGTCTTCTCATTCAAAACGAGATAGAACACGCCATCCGGAGGCGTGCCTTCGCAAAGCTTCTCTAATTCGCGATCCACGTAATCTGGAATCGAGGCGCCCAAGAGATCCGACAGCACGAGTCCAAACCGCTCCTGCACTGCGTCGCCGATCCACGTGAGATATTCGACATTGAAGCGTTTGAGCACGTCACGATCGCGCACCAAGTCCGCTCGTATGAACTGCAAGCTCATTTGCTTCCCCGAAGCCCTTTCGACGTGAGGCCCATGCTATGCCGTCGGCTGGAGCTTGGAAACGGCTGAAATCACACCGATGGCGAGATCGTAGTGCAAAAACGATGGCGTCGGACGGCGACCGGCAACACAGGGCCCATAGCGGCCACGAGTGAATCCCGTTCGCAATGGCTGCTCCTGACCAACAGGCAAATATTGTAAAGTCCTGAGCCCGGTTCATGTGAGGCCCGGAAGGCCGATACGGGAGCCGCCATGGAAGGCCTCACTGGCGCGTCGGGCATTTCCTCACTGAAATCGGGTCTCGCTCGATTTCAGGCGCGTTGCGCCACCGTTTGGAAATGGTCGGAGCGATAGGATTCGAACCTACGACCCCTCGCCCCCCAGGCGAGTGCGCTACCGGGCTGCGCCACGCTCCGACTCTGGCGGCTTGTAACCAAGCCACCCGCCGTTCGCAATCACTTATGTGGGTTTAGGCCGCGCGCCGGTCGCGCAGGGCGTCGAGCCGTGCTTTCAGGTCTGTCAGGCCGTTCAGCGCATCTGCCAGGCGTTCCTGACGCTCGGTATCCGTTCCGGTGGCCATTTCGGCGCTGAACGCCTTGGCCACGGTCTCCTGCAGGTCACGCGCCGGGCTCGTGCCGCCAGCGCTGCCCAGCGTCGCCGCACCTGACAGCACGGCCTTCAGGCCCTGCTCGGCCATCAGCGCCTTGGCGCCTTTCAGCGTCAGGCCGCGTTCATGCACCAGTATCTGGATCGCCCGCAACGCATCGAGGTCCTGCGGCCGGAACAGGCGACGCCCGTCGGCCCGCTTCACCGGGCGCACTTCGCGCGGGAACTTGCTTTCCCAATAGCGCAGGACATGCGTTTCAAGGCCCAGCTCGGCAGCCGCCTCACCGATCGAACGGAAGGCTTTTGCTGATTTTTCGACTCGGGCCCGGGTTGCAGTCATGTCGCTATCCTTGTGAGTGTGGCTCAGCCCTTGTCGACGTGGGACTTGAGCATGGGGGATGGGCGGAAGGTGACGACGCGCCTTGGCGCAATCACGGCTTCTTCGCCGGTTTTCGGGTTGCGGCCTTCGCGGGCGGATTTCGATCGCACCACGAAATTGCCAAAACGGGAGAGCTTCACTTCGTCTTCGTGTTCCAGCGCGCTACCAATCAGGTCCAGCGTGCGGTCCAGCAAATCCGAGGATTCCTGCCGGGTCACGCCCACTTCGCGGACGATGGCGTCAGTCACTTCGGCACGGGTCAGGGTCTGGTTGCTCATGAGGTTCTCTCGCCTTTCGTTAATGGATAGCCAATGAAACTTAACGGATTCCTAGCGAAACCGTCAGGTTAATTCGTTGAGAAGTTTCGATTTGTGCGATTCGGCCTAAAAAAGGCGAGCCCGAACACCGGCGCGCCCTAGAGGCGGAACAGGCTGGCGCCCCAGGAAAATCCTCCGCCCATGGCTTCAGACAGGATCAGATCACCCGGCTTGGCCCGGCCGGTACGCACCGCATGGTTCAACGCCAGCGGGATCGAAGCCGCCGATGTGTTGGCATGCTCGTCAACCGTCACCACAACCTTTTCCTCGGCGATGCCCATCTTCTTGGCCACGCCGTCAAGAATGCGCTTGTTGGCCTGGTGAGGCACGAACCAATCGATGTCGGCCGCCGTCAGGCCGGTCTCGTCGAGGACCGTCTGGATGGCCGAGGAAATGTTCGTCACTGCGTGCTTGAAGACGCGGTTGCCCTCCATGCGCACATGCCCGATCGTGCCGGTCGAACTGACACCGCCATCGACATACAGCAGGTTGGACTTGGTGCCATCGGTGCGGATGTGGTGCGTGATGATGCCGGCATCGGCCGCGCCGTCCCATTCCGTCGCCTCAATCACCACGGCCCCGCCACCATCGCCGAACAGCACGGCCGTGCCCCGGTCGGACCAGTCGAGGATACGCGTAAATGTCTCCGCGCCGATCACCAGCGCCCGGTTGAACAGGCCCTGCTTCAGCATGCTGTCGGCGGTTGCCAGCCCGAACAGGAAGCCGGAACACACGGCCTGCACATCGAACGCCGCACTCGATCCAAGGCCCAGCTTTGCCTGAACCGCCGTGGCGGTTGCCGGGAAGGTCTGGTCCGGTGTGGTCGTGGCCAGCACGATCAAGTCGATATCGGACGCATCCATTCCGGCAGCTTCAATTGCCTGCCGCGCCGCTGCAGTCGCAATATCAGACGTCAGTTCGCCATCGGCCGCGACATGGCGCTTGCGGATTCCGGTCCGCTCACGGATCCACTCGTCCGATGTGTCGAGCATCTCGGACAAGTCGTCATTGGTCAGCACCTTTTCGGGAAGGTAGCCACCAGTGCCGCGAATGAAACTGCGTCTCGCCATGAATATCCTTTCGTCGGCGGCGGCCTATCCGGCCGCCAGACCGCTTTCCCTTACTCGAAGCAGGTTGGCAATAATCTTGTCCCGATAATCACTTTCGGCCAGCGCCGCTGCCAGTTCGCAGGCCTTGGCAAATCCGCGCGCATCCGTGCCGCCGTGGCTCTTGACCGACACGCCGCCAAGGCCCAGCAGCACGCCGCCATTCACGTTGCTCGGGTCCATCTGCTCACGCAGGCGCTTCAGGCCGTCCATTGCGAGCGCCGCGCCCAGCTTGGACCGGAGGTTCGCCGTGAACGCTTCACGCATGCGGCTCGCCAGCATGCGGGCCACGCCCTCGCCGGCCTTCAGTGCGACATTGCCGGTAAAGCCGTCGGTGACGACCACGTCGACCGCGCCCTTTGAAATGTCGTCGCCTTCGACAAAGCCGCGATAATCCATGTCGAGCGTTGCTGTGCGGAGCCATTCATGCGCTTCGCGCACTTCATCATGGCCCTTCATCTCTTCCGACCCGATATTGAGCAGGCCGATCGATGGTTTCTCGATATCCAGCGCCGCGCGCGCATAGGCCTCGCCCATGATCGCGAACGTCACCAGCTGCGCAGCGTCCGCTTCCAGGTTGGCGCCAACGTCCAGCACGACTGTCCGGCCGCGCACGGTGGGCCAGAGGGCCGTCATCGCCGGCCGGTGCACGCCTTCCATCTTGCGCAGGATCAACATCGAGATCGCCATCAGCGCGCCGGTATTGCCTGCCGAGACGGCTGCCCCGGCTTCGCCGTTCTTGACCGCCTCGATCGCGTTCCACATTGACGATCCCTTGCCGCGGCGCAGCGCCTGGCTGGGCTTCATGTCACTGGTGATGACGGCATCGGTGTGCACGATCGTGCAGCGCCCCCTGAGCGCGGCTTGCGCGTCGACCAGCGGCGCCAGCAGCGCTTCGTCGCCATGCATCAGCAGGGTGATATCGGCCCGCCGGGCCAGCAGGACAGCCGCGCCCTCGACAGGGACGTCGGGCGCCGCATCACCTCCCATGGCATCAATCGAAAGAATTGTGCCTTTAGCCATTCGGGCCTTCCAGATCAGGCGGAAACGCGTCGCTTCCGGTTTTGCGCTGTTTACGGCGCGTCACCCCGGTTGGCAACGCTACGCCTGTACGTTCGGCAGCGCACCCGACAGCACGCTCCAGGCAAATTCGCCGGCCAGGATTTCGCTGTCAGGCTGCGCCGCGATCTGTTCTGATTGCTGGCGAATATGGGCTGTCAGGGTGTTTGCGCCGTCATGCCCGGCCATGCCGTTGCGCACCAGCACCGCTGCCACCTGGTCTGCGTCGCCTGTATCCAAGGCCGCGTTCAACGCTGTTCCAAGGCCATAATAGGCCTCAGCCAGTGCCCGCACCTTCCTCGCGATCGACGAATCGCCCACGCCCTGTTCGCGAAACGCCGCATCAAACCCGTCCAGCACCAGCGTATTGAGTCGGGCGGCGATCTTCCTTGCGTCTGTGCTGCCAATGGCCCGCAGTCGCCGCGCGGCCAGCGCCGAATACAATGTCACCATCTGCCCGCGCCCGTCGAACGTGTCCGGCACAGCGCCTGCCGCATAGAAATCCGGGGCCAGCGCCGCCTGCATCATGTGCCTGTAGGCCACGGCAGCGGCGGCCTTCTGCGTCTTTCCCTGTTGCAACCAGCCAATCGAAAAGCCCATCGCATGTACTCCTGTGTTGCCAAGGGGGCCCTGCTGCCGCTAGGTCTCTGGCGAAGCCTTATCAGGAGTTTCTCCATGTCGCGACGCGCGATTTTGGCCATTGGCCTTCTCACACTGCCCCTGACGGCGTGCCTCACCCCGACGCGGGACTATCATGGCTATGTCGCCGACGAAGCCCAACCGCGCGACATGACGCCGGACGTCGACACCCGCTCCACCGTGCTGGCCAAGCTGGGCTCGCCGTCAACCAAGAGCGTGTTCGACGACAAGACCTGGGTCTACATGTCCGACGTCCAGTCGCGCATCGCCTTCTTCAAGCCGAAAATCACCAATCGCAGCGTCACCGCGATCCGTTTCGGCGACGACGACAAGGTCGATGAAGTGCTCGAATACTCGGCCGACGATGGCGAAGTCGTCAATTATGCTGCCCGCGAAACGCCGACGCGCGGTCGCGAACTCGGTCTCTGGGAGCAGATCTTCGGCACGGTCGGCGGCGTCCGCCTGCCGAACTCCGACGAGCGCACACCCGGCAACCCCACCGGTCGCTAACACCGCTCTCTCCACCCATGCAAAAAAGGCCCCTGACCTCACGGTCCGGGGCCTTTTTCATTCCGCCAGCGGCCATGCCGCGATGGCCCCGTTTGCCTGCTATTGACCCGCCCTATAGGTCGCCCGCTCAGAATCGATTGGATCAATGACTGCAGGCGCGGTAATGTATCCTCACAGGCGAACCTGCCGACAGCAATTAGCAATCGGAGAGCATTATGGACGGTAATGATATGGGAAGCGGCGGCAAGTGCCCGGTCATGCATGGCGGGATGACCGCTATCGGCAGGACGGTCATGGAATGGTGGCCGAACGCACTGAACCTCGACATCCTCAGCCAGCACGACACGAAGACCAACCCGCTCGGCAAGGACTTCAACTATCGTGAAGAGCTCAAGAAGCTCGATGTCCCGGCGCTCAAGCAGGACCTGACCGCCCTGATGACCGACAGCCAGCCCTGGTGGCCGGCCGACTGGGGCCATTATGGCGGCCTGTTCATCCGCATGGCATGGCATTCGGCAGGCTCGTACCGGCTGTTTGACGGTCGCGGCGGCGGCGGCACCGGCAACCAGCGCTTTGCACCGCTCAATTCCTGGCCGGACAATGGCAACCTCGACAAGGCGCGCCGCCTGCTCTGGCCGATCAAGCGCAAGTACGGCAACAAGGTCTCATGGGCCGACCTGATCCTGCTTGCAGGCAATGTCGCCTACGAGTCCATGGGCCTGAAGACCTATGGTTTCGCTTTCGGGCGTGAAGACACCTGGGCGCCGGAACGCGACGTCTACTGGGGCTCGGAAAAGGAATGGCTCGCCGACAGCGTCCTTCGCTACGCCAATTCGGAAGACCCCGCCTCGCTGGAAGCGCCTCTCGGCGCGGTCCACATGGGCCTCATCTACGTCAATCCACAGGGCCGCGACGGCAGGCCGGACCCGTTGAAATCCGCGCACGATGTGCGCGTCACCTTTGCCCGCATGGCGATGGATGACGAGGAAACCTGCGCACTGACGGCTGGCGGGCACACGGTCGGCAAGGCCCACGGCAACGGTCTGGAATCCAATCTCGGCCCGGCGCCTGAAGCCGCTCCGATCGAGGAGCAGGGCTTCGGCTGGATCAACCACAAGACCCGCGGCATCGGCCGCGACGCCGTGACCAGTGGCCTTGAAGGCGCCTGGACCACCCACCCGACCAAGTGGGACAACGGCTATTTCGACCTCCTGCTCAATTATGAGTGGGAACTGAAGAAGAGCCCTGCCGGCGCGTGGCAGTGGCAGCCGGTCGACATGAAGGAAGAGCACATGCCGGTCGATGTCGAGGATCCCTCGATCCGCAAGATGCCGATCATGACCGACGCCGACATGGCCATGAAGATGGACCCGGATTACCGCAAGATATCGGAGCGCTTCTACAACGACTTCGAGTATTTTTCGGAAACCTTTGCCCGCGCCTGGTTCAAGCTGACCCACCGCGACCTGGGTCCGAAGACCCGTTATTTCGGTCCTGAAGTCCCCCAGGAAGACCTGATCTGGCAGGATCCGGTTCCCGCCGGCAATACCGGCTACGACGTCGATGCCGTAAAGGCGAAGATCGCGTCCAGCGGCCTGTCGGTAAGTGACATGGTGGCGACGGCCTGGGACAGCGCGCGGACGTATCGTGGCTCCGACATGCGCGGTGGCGCCAATGGTGCACGCATCCGGCTCGCGCCGCAGAAGGATTGGGAAGGCAACGAACCCAA
This sequence comes from Hyphomonas johnsonii MHS-2, assembly GCF_000685275.1. Classification (GTDB taxonomy): domain Bacteria; phylum Pseudomonadota; class Alphaproteobacteria; order Caulobacterales; family Hyphomonadaceae; genus Hyphomonas; species Hyphomonas johnsonii. The sequence goes on along the minus strand of NZ_ARYK01000001.1, from coordinate 262,105 downwards.
ACGCCTCGCCAGGGTGCTGGGCGTGCTCGAAGGCATTGCCAGCGAGACCGGCGCAAGCATTGCTGACGTGATCGTCCTTGCCGGCAATGTCGGCATCGAGCAGGCCGCCAAGGCCGCAGGCGTCAAGGCCACGGTGCCGTTCTCGCCGGGACGCGGCGATGCAACCGACGCGATGACGGATGCCGACTCCTTCGACGTGCTGGAACCATTGGCCGATGGCTACCGCAACTGGCTCAAGGCGGACTATGACGTCAGCCCGGAAGAGCTGATGCTCGACCGTACCCAGCTGATGGGCCTGACCGCCCCGGAGATGACCGTGCTTGTCGGTGGCATGCGCGTATTGGGCACCAATCATGGCGGTACAGCCCATGGCGTGTTTACCGACCGTGTCGGCGCGCTGACGAATGATTTCTTCGTCAACCTGACGGACATGGACAATTACTGGCGTCCCTCGGGCAAGGGCGTCTACGAAATCCGCGACCGCTCGACGGACAAGGTCAAGTGGACGGCGACTCGCACGGACCTCGTCTTCGGGTCCAACTCGATCCTTCGCGCCTATTCCGAGGTCTATGCCCAAGATGACGGCAAGGAGAAGTTCGTGAGCGACTTCATCGCAGCCTGGACCAAGGTGATGGACGCAGACCGGTTCGACCTCGCCTGATCGCACCCTGCCCCCAATGAAAAAGCCCCGGCGCATTCGCACCGGGGCTTTTTTGTTGTCCGGGTGTTGCCGCCTAGTGCGAGGCAAGCACCGCAAGAAGCAGCAAGGCCACGATGTTCGTGATCTTGATCATCGGGTTCACAGCCGGGCCGGCCGTATCCTTGTAGGGATCGCCGACCGTGTCGCCGGTCACGGCAGCCTTGTGGGCTTCAGAGCCCTTGCCGCCATGGTGGCCGTCTTCGATATACTTCTTGGCATTGTCCCATGCACCACCACCCGAAGTCATCGAGATGGCGACAAACAGGCCGGTCACGATCACGCCGAGCAGCATGGCACCGACCGCCGACAGGGCTGCACCGGTTCCTGCAATCAGGAAGATCACGCCAAACAGCACGATCGGTGACAGCACCGGCAGCAATGACGGCACGATCATTTCCTTGATCGCAGCCTGCGTCAGGATATCCACGGCGCGGCCATAATCAGGCTTCACTTCGCCCTTCATGATGCCCGGCATTTCGCGGAACTGGCGACGCACTTCTTCGACCACAGACTGGGCTGCACGGCCCACGGCCATCATCGACATGCCACCGAACAGGAACGGCAACAGGCCGCCGAACAGCAGGCCGACAACCACGTACGGGCTGGAGATCTCGAAATTGGTCTGGATCTGGTAGAAGAACGTATCCGGATCAGCCACGGAGATGAAGTATTTCAGGTCCTCCGAATAGGCAGCGAACAGAACCAGCGCGCCGAGGCCCGCCGAACCGATGGCATAGCCCTTGGTCACGGCCTTGGTCGTGTTGCCAACGGCGTCCAGCGCGTCAGTCGTCTTGCGAACGTCGGACGGCAGTTCAGCCATTTCCGCGATACCGCCGGCATTGTCCGTCACCGGGCCGAAGGCATCGAGGGCAACGATGATACCGGCGAGCGCCAGCATGGTCGTCGTGGCAATTGCGATACCGAACAGGCCCGCCAGGTTGAACGTCAGCAGGATGCCGCCCATGATCGTCAGCGCCGGAAGCGCTGTCGATTCAAGCGAAACGGCAAGGCCCTGGATCACGTTCGTGCCGTGGCCCGACTCTGACGCCTGAGCGATCGAGCGGACGGGACGGTACTTGGTCTCGGTGTAATAGGCCGTGATCACAACGATCAGGCCGGTCACAACAAGGCCGGTGACGCCGCAGAAGAACAGGTCGAGACCTGTGACATCCCCGGTCATGTGAAGCAGGCGTGCTGCATCCGTCATCACGCCGAAGCCGTTCGGCAGGACGCTGTGAATGGCAATCGCGAGCCCGCCCACCGACAACACGCCGGTAACGATCAGGCCCTTGTAGAGCGCCCACATCACGTCCGTGGACCCCTTGCTGAGGCGCACGAAGAAGGTGCCGACAATCGACGTCACGATACACACAGCGGCAATCGCCAGCGGCAGCATCATCACGGCGGAAATATAGCTCGAATCGGCAAAATAGATGCCGCCCAGAACCATGGTCGCCACCAGCGTCACGGCATAGGTCTCGAACAGGTCAGCCGCCATGCCGGCACAGTCGCCGACATTGTCGCCGACATTGTCTGCAATGGTTGCGGCGTTGCGCGGGTCATCCTCGGGGATTCCGGCTTCCACCTTGCCCACCATGTCGCCGCCGACATCTGCACCCTTGGTGAAGATACCGCCGCCGAGACGGGCGAAGATCGAGATCAGCGATGCACCAAAGCCAAGCGACACAAGTGCATCGATGACTTCCCGCTTGTCGTCGCGGACCGACAGGTCAAGTTCGAGCGGACCGGTCAGCAGGCCGTAATAAAGCACGATGCCGAGCAGGGCGAGGCCAACGACCAGCATGCCCGTGATGGCGCCAGACTTGAACGCCAGTGCCAGGCCGGCGCTGAGGCCGCTCCTGGAGGCTTCCGTCGTGCGTACGTTGGCGCGGACCGAGACCAGCATGCCGATAAAGCCGGCTGCGCCGGACAGGACGGCCCCGAGAATGAAGCCGAGCGCGGCTTTCCAGCCGAGCAGGACGAGGAGTATCACGGCCACGACAACCCCAACGATGCCGATGGTGCGATACTGGCGCTTCAGGTAGGCGTTGGCGCCCTCCTGGATTGCCAGCGCGATTTCGCGCATCCGTTGGTCACCTGAGGGGGACTTCATAATCGAGTTGATCTGGAGCCAGCCGAACGAGACTGACACAACGCCCGCACCGAGCGCTAAATAATACCACATGGGGATTTCCTTCCTTCCCTGAGCCGTCTGCGGGCCCGGGTTGTCCCCGGGTCGCCATTACTTTGTTTTATGGGCCTTTGCCTGCCAGCCCGCCCCGGTTGAGGCAACCCGCCTCGCTTCAGGGGCGAGTCACAGGCGACCCGACTCGTCCATGCTCGAACCCTAGGGTTTCCGGCAGGTTAACTTTACGGTCATGCAAGCTGAGTGCGAGGCCTGACCCGTCCACTATTTTCCCGATTCGGGCGAGTTTCACGCCCTCCTTTTTCGCCAATTGGGCGATTTCCGACGCCTGCCCCTCCGGCGCCGTGAACAGGACCTGGTAATCATCCCCCCAGCTCGCCAGTTTCAGCATCTCGGCCTCGTCCGCGGCACCGCCCGCAAACGGCACGCTTTCGAGCGCGATGTGAATGCCGGCACCAGACGCCGCGGCCAGGCTGCGGGCATCGATCAGGAGGCCGTCGGACACGTCCATCGCCGCACTTGCGCACCGGGCAACCAGGCCCGCGATGCCAAGGGGCGGCAGTTCCGGCAGTCGGTAGGCGCTGACCCATGCCGGCGCGGCAGCGTCCTTACCCCCCTCCTGCCACGCCCTGCCGGCGGCGCTGTGAAGACCGTCCCACCCCCTTGCGGCCCCCCCAACGGATCCGCTCAACCACACGCAATCTCCCGGCTTCGCCCCGGCACGCCGCACCGGTGCGCCCGCCAGGCAGCGCCCGGTCAGCGTCAAGGACAGGAACAGGCGATCCGGGTTTGCCACCGTGTCACCGCCGATGAGGCCGGCACCCCAACGCGCCAGCTCGTCACCCAAGGCTGCAGCAAATGCTGCGATTTCAGCCTCGCCCCGCGCGGCCGGCCAGCCGAGTGTCAGCAGCGCTTCAGCCGGCTCGGCGCCGCTCGCCAGCAGGTCCGACACGTTCGCCCGCACAAGTTTCCGCGCGACCGTGTCAATCGGGTCCCGGCTGAGGAAATGCACCCCCTCCACCATCGCATCTGTTGTGATTGCGACAGGACCGGCAATAGACAACTGCGCGACATCATCCCGCAATCCGGCCGCCCCCTGCCCGGATGCCAGCGGCGCGAAATAGCGCGCGATCCAGTCCTTTTCCGCCATATTCAGTCGCCCAATGGGTGCTTTTGACCCGCCAGCACGACACCCCAGATCGGAATCCCCGTCCAGTTCTCGCCCGCCACGTTGAGCGGATTTGCGCCCAGAATTGTGAAATCCGCCCGTTTCCCAGCCTCGATCGAACCGATCTCAGCGTCCAGCCCGATCGCCCGCGCTGCATCCAGCGTGACAGCTTCCAGCGCCTGGTAGGGCGTCAGGGCCATTGTGGCCTGGTACGTCCCGCCCTCGCGTGTCGCCCGCGTGATGTGCACGCTGGCAGCCCGCAATGGCTCTGGCGGCGCGAGCGGCGCATCCGAATGCACTGTCACGGCGACACCCGCATCGGTCAGCGCACCCAGCGGCGAAATCCACTGGGCCCGCGGGCTGCCCAACGGATCAGCATAGGTGTCGGCCATGTAGTAGACATAGTGGCTGGCGGCCGAGACACCGGCCTCCAGGCGTCCGGCCTCCGCCACCTGTTCGGGCGAAAACAGGCCGCCATGCTCGATGGTGAAGGAATTGCCGCCACCGCCTTCCCGCAGCGTTTTCAGCGCCGCCAGCGTCGCACCCTGCGCCGCGTCCCCGTTGGAATGGATGTTCACGCCGAGCCCGGCATCCCAATACGGCTGGATCGTCGATGCGATCTCGCCGGGCTGCATCACCCACAGGCCATTGCTGCCTTTCGACTGTCCGGACAGGTATCCGGGCGGCGAAAGACGCATTGTCTGGCTGTAAAATGCCCCATCCGTGAAGAATTTGACGCGCGGCAGGACCGGTGCCGCAGCGCCCCGCTTGCCGCTCGCCAGATCAAGCGCGGCCTGCACGCGGTCGTCACCGAATGTGCGCTGCAGCGCCCGGTATTCGGGCACGAGGTAGAGGTTGTAACCGGCCGACTGGGCATCGCGCCAATTGGTGCGAATGTTGGCATCCTCCATCTCCCAGCCGAACAATCCATAGCCCATCTCAACGGTCGTCGTGACGCCGGCCTCCCGCAGCATGCGGGAAAACCCCTGGAAGCCGGCGCTGACATTCTCCGGCGCCAGCAACACGTCTCCGAAGGCGCCCAGCACGCTGACTGCAGCGTCTTCATAGATCCGACCGGTCAGTTCGCCATTCGCGTCGAGGTCGACGCCGTGGAATTTGTTCGCCAGGTCGGGCGTGAACCCGGCCCGGGCAATCGCGGCACTGTTGAGATAGAAGTCATGGCTGGAATAATGCCAGATCACCAGCGGGCGCTCGGTGCTGATGGCATCGAGGTCCGCCCGCGTCAGGTCGCCGTGCACGAGGTTGTGGTAGCCGTAGATGACCGCAGGCTGGCCTGGCGGCATTGAGGCCTCGATCGCCGCCACCTCGGCGAGGAAGCCGTCACGGGTGCCGATTCCTGCCCGCATGCCGGCTGGCGTGGCCATCGGCCAGGGCGGCGTCAGGGGCAGGTTGTACTGCAACGCCCCCAGCATGACATGGACATGCGGATCAATCAGGCCCGGCACGATGACCTGGGCTTCGAATGTGCGGTCCACGCTGGCTTTCGGCAGGCGCCTTGTCAGTTCCTCCACACTTCCGGTCGCCAGGATACGACCGTCCTGGACCGCCACGGCGGTCACCTCGGCATCCGGCGCCGTCATCGTCACGACACTGGCGGCTGGATAGATCACCGCCCCGTCGCCGGTCTCCGCGGCAGCGCCATTCCCGCCCCTGGAACAGGCGGCGACCAGCAACAAGGCTGCAGTCAGGATGAAACGACGCATGCAAATGCCCTCCGACAATCTGGCTTGCAGCCTGACCGTTCGGGCGAATGAATACAAGCAGGGCTTAGACGATCTCGCGGCCGATCGCGTAGAAACGGTCACGGCGCTGGCGACGCAATTCCTGCGGTGACAGGCCTTCCAGGTTCTTGAGCGCGGTATCCAGCGCCTTGGCTGCCGATGCCATGGCCCGTTGCGGGTCGCGGTGCGCACCGCCAACAGGCTCCTTGATGACTCCGTCGATCACCTTTGTCTTCAGCAGGTCCGGCGCCGTGATCTTCATCGCGTCCGCCGCGTCGCGGGCCTTGGCCGGGTCGCGGTAGAGGATCGACGCGCAGCCTTCCGGCGAGATCACCGAATAGATCGCATGTTCCATCATCAGTACCGTATTGGCCGCCGCGATACCGATCGCGCCGCCCGACATGCCTTCGCCGATGATCAGCGTGACGAAAGGCACGCCAAGTGACAGGCCACGCTGGGTGCCGCGCGCAATCGCCTCGGCCTGTCCGCGCTCTTCGCCGCCCTTGCCGGGATAGGCGCCCGCCGTGTCTGGAAAACTCAGGACCGGCAGGTTGAACTTCTCGGCCAGGTCCATCAGGCGCACCGCCTTGCGATAGCCTTCCGGGTGCGCCATGCCGAAATTGTGCTTCAGGCGCTTTTCGGTCGTGCGGCCCTTTTCATGGCCCATGATGACCACGGAACGGCCCTTGAACCGGGCCAGGCCGCCAATGATGGCCTCGTCATTGCCAAACAGCCGGTCGCCCGCCAGTTCCTCGAAGTCTTCGAAAATGGTCTCGATATAATCAGACAGGTGCGGGCGGTCAGGATGCCGGGCAACCTGTGTTTTCCGCCAGGCCGAGAGGTCTGAATAGATGTCCTTCAGCTGCTTGGTCGATTTGGCCTTCAGCTTGTTGAGTTCGTCCTTGATGGACGGCCCACCCTTCTGCCCGGACAGGGTTTCGAGCTCGGCAATCTTCGCGTCGAGTTCGGCAATGGGTTTTTCAAAGTCGAGATAGGTTGTGCTCATGCGACAAGGTTTAGCAATGTGTGCCCGACTCGCCTAGCGCCGTTTTCATCAGAATATTTCCCGGAACATCACGACGGTCGGCATGACCAGGACGCCCAGGAGAACGGGAAACACGAAGAAAATCAGGGGCAACGTCAGTTTCGCCGGCAGGGCCATGGCTTTTTCCTCAGCATAGAGGATGCGGCGCTGGCGCATATCGGCAGAGAATACCCGCAGAGTCTGGCCAAGACTGGTCCCCATTTCCTCGGCCTGTCGCAGCATGGTTGCCAGCGATCCTGCCTCCTCGATTCCCAGTCGGTCGGCAAATCCGCGCCATGCCGTCTTGCGGGCCCGTCCCGCCCGCAATTCGAGTGACAGCGTGCGCATGTGCCCCGCGATGATCGGGTGGCGCAGTTCCAGCTCCTCGCCGACGCGCTGGACCGATGCATCCAGGCTGAGGCCCGCTTCGACGCAGGCCACCAGCAGGTCCATCATGTCAGGAAAGCCACCGGAACATTCCTGCCGGCGCCCGTTGATGCGCCTGTCGAGAAAGAATGCCGGCGCGCCGAGGCCGACGAGCACAAGCCCGATCGACGAGGCCAGCGGCGCATACCAGGGAAGCTCTGCCATGTAGGGCAGCGCAAAGAACAGGCCGATCTGCGGGATGACGACGCAAACGAGGCGGGCAAAATAATAGCGCCCAACAGCCGTCGGGTTCGAGAACCCGGCTGCGATAAGCTTGGCCCGCGCCACGCTGACGCTTTCCGCATCGTCCGGTGTCGCCTGGTCGGTCAGGCCAGTCACGGCCTTTCCGATCCGGCTCTCGTTCCGGCTGTTTCCTTCAGCCTCCTCGCGCGGGGTGCGGCGGCGCTCCAGGCGTCGCTCGACCTGCTCGGACTCGCGCCGTCCGCGCAGGAATGACAAGAGACTCGGCACCGCCAGCACGGTCGCGGCAGCGAGCATCAGGAGCGGGGCCCATGCGCCCGACAGGAAGGAGATGTCCATCAGCCTGTCCACCTACATCTTGAAGTTGATCATCTTGCGCATCACCATGTTCCCGATGAACATCCACGTGAACAATCCGGCAAAGCCGTACTGGATCATCGGATCATCGATAACGTCGAGATAGAAGCTTGGCTGGATCGAGTAGATGGCGGCCATCACCATGAAGGGCGCCGCCGTCAGGATCATCGCCGAGACGCGGCCTTCGGACGACGCGGCCCTCACTTTCAGCCGCATGGTCTGGCGTTCGCGGATCGTCGTCGTGTTGGCCTTCAGCAATTCGCACAGGTTGCCGCCGGTCTTCTCCTGCAGGCGGACGGTTGCCCCGAACAGTTCGACGTCCGGATCGCCGGCACGCTCGGCCATGCGCTGGACGGCATTGGTCAGCGAGAAGCCGTAAGACACCTCGTCGGCTGCCATGCCGAATTCAGTACCGATCGGGTCCGGCATTTCACGCGCCACCAGCGCCACCGCGGTCGCCACGGGGTGCCCGGCCTCAAGGCTGCGACAGACGATCTGCAGGGCGTCGGGCAATTGTGTCGCCAGCTGTTTCATGCGCTTGTTGGCGACGTGGTTGAGCACGAACAGCGGCCCCGCCACGAAGGCGGCGAGGCTGACACCGATGGCGCCCACCCAGCCACCGACGAAGTGAATGTAGGCCCCCGCCACGACGACGCTGCCGACCAGCGCCATGCCCGCCCATTTCCAGGGTTGGTAAGGCAATCCGGTCCGCACGACGAGCCGGTTGAACCACGCCACCGGCATCATGAAATTGCCATCGGCATCGAGGCCGCGACTCTTGCGCAATTCAACCATCGCCTCGTTCGTCGAGGCGAACCTGTCCTTGAATTGCAGGCGCTGGTTCACGATGCGCTGTGTCTGTGCCTGCGTCACCAATGACAGCGTCGCCTGGATCAACAGGAAGAAGGCCCCTGCCGCCATGACGAAGGGGATAACAAGCACCATGCTGACATTGGAAAGGTCCGGCAATCCAGGCATGATATTTCGCCTCAGAACTCGGTTGAGGGATCGAACATGGATGCCGGCATGTGCACGCCGCGCCGCTCCATCTCGTCAAGGAATTTTGGCCGCAGACCGGTGGCAATGAACTTGCCGATCACCTTGCCTTCATCCGATGTGCCCGTGCGCTCGAACTTGAAGATTTCCTGGATCTGGATGACCGCCCCTTCCATCCCGGTAATCTCGGCAATCGACATCACCTTGCGCGAACCGTCGGACAGGCGCGACGCCTGAACGATGAAGTTCACGGCCGAGGCAATCTGCCCCCGGATGGCTTCCTCGGATATTTTCATGCCGCCCATCATCACCATCTGCTCGAGGCGGGTGATCGCATCACGCGGATTGTTGGCGTGGATTGTAGCCATCGAGCCTTCGTGGCCGGTGTTCATGGCCTGAAGCATGTCGAAGGCTTCCTCGCCCCGAACCTCGCCGAGGATGACCCGGTCAGGGCGCATCCGCAGGGCGTTCTTGACGAGTTCGCGCTGGCGGATTTCGCCCTTGCCCTCAATATTGGGTGGGCGCGTTTCCATGCGCGCAACATGCGGCTGCTGCAGCTGGAGTTCAGCCGCATCCTCGATCGTGATCATGCGTTCCTTGGGGCTGATCGCGGACGACAAGGCGTTCAGCAGCGTTGTCTTGCCCGAGCCCGTACCGCCGGAAATCACCGTCGATGCCTTGCACTTCACGGCACCCAGGATGAATTCTGCAACCGGGCCCGGAATGGCGCCGAACCCGACAAGTTTTTCTATTGTCAGGGGCGACTTGGAGAATTTCCGGATCGAGACCAGCGGCCCGTCGATCGCGATGGGCGCGATCGCGGCGTTGACGCGGCTGCCGTCCAGCAGGCGCGCATCGACCAGCGGCTGGCTCTCGTCAACGCGGCGGCCGACGGCGGACACAATACGCTGCACGATGCGCAGGAGGTGGTCATTGTCGGCAAAGCGGACGGGCGCCAGTTGCAGCTCGCCGTTCCGTTCGATGTAAACCTGGTCACAGCCGTTGATCAGGATATCCGCAATCGAATCATCCTTGAGCAGCGGCTCGATGGGTCCGAGTCCGGTCATTTCGTCCATCACCGCATCGGCGAAGGACGTCTCTTCGGCAGCAGACAGCGCCATCTCTTCCTTGCGGATAATGTCGGAAATGATCCCGCGCACACGCTGGCGCATCGTATCATCATCGAGCTTGTCGAGCGCCGACAGGTCAAGTTCGTCGATCAGTTTCGCATGCACCCGCAACTTGGCGTCCAGCAGGTCGAACCCCTGCGGCTCCGGCTTGCCACGGGTTGCGGGCACCGGCGACGCCGGGGCCGCTGCTGCCGGGCTCGCAGCGGTGGAGGTTGCAGGCTTGGGTGCGACGCTGGTCAGTCCGAAACGACTCATTTGCTACGCTTTCGCTGTTTGGGTTTCTCTGCTGCCTCAGCCATTTCGGCTGGCACCAGTTCGTCGATCATGCGGGCAACGTCCGCGACCAGCTGGCTCTTCGGCTTGACGTCCGCGATCGGCTTGCCGAGGTTTACGGCCGTGCGGGCCGCGTCCCAGTCGGACGCCACCGTCGTGTGGATCTTGCGATCGATCGCCTGCTCGGCCTTGTCGACGGCAAATTCCGCGCGGAAGCGCTTCTTCGGGAACATCCGGTTCAGCACGAGCTTTGCCTTGCTCTGGTCGCCGCGCAGAACGTCGGTCTCGCGGCACATGTCGGCCGCAGCATGCAGGCTCGGCACGGTCAGCTCGCTGATGATGATTGCTTCGTCCACGGCGGCAAGCACCGACTTGGTCCACGGCATCATGTGGCGTGGCATGTCGACGATCACGTATTCGAAGACACCGCAGGCGACATCCAGCAGGCGCAGCACAGCGGCTTCACTGGCCAGGGCATCCGCATCCGGGTTGCGGGGTGCCGCGATGAGGGACACACCGTCAGCGTGTTCCCAGCACCAGGCCGCCAGCAGGCGCGGGTCGAGCCGTTCCGGCGCAGCGGCAAGGGCGTCGAGATCAAGTTTCGGTATCGCCTCCAGGAACGACGTCGTCATGCCGTCCGCCACGTTCAGGTCGACGAGGCAGACTTTGCCGGGCCCGACCTTCCGGGCGAGGCTGAACGCGCTCTCGATGGCGAGCGTCGAGACGCCTGCACCTCCGACAGCGCCGCGGAATGCCCAGCACTTCGACGTCGCACCGCCACCCTGGACGGTTTGCGTTTCCCGCAATTGGTGCGCGGCCTCGATGATCTCACTGATGCTGGCCGCGGCGGGAACGATGTCCGACGCCTCGATCTTCATCAGGGCCCGAACCATATGGCCGGGAAGCTGATCGGAGATGACGATGACGGCCGTACCCGGGCGCTCGACCGCGAGCGTCAGGATGATCTGGTCATACCCGTCGACACCCTGCTCCACCACCACGAGTCCGCCACCATGACCAATGACGATCTGCGATGGCGACAGGCCGGAAAGATCGGTCAGTTCGACGCAAAATTCCTTCAGCGCCGCCAGCCGCTCGGGTGTGACCAACGCTGCCAGCGACGGGATCACGCGACCCGATGGCGGGGCGCGGGACTCTTCGGCCTTGAGAGCTGGTTCAGCCATTTCAGCTGCCTCCGCCGCCGGCATCGGCCTGGCGCAGCTGTGTTGACTTGCCTTCGTTCAGTGCCTTCACGGCCTTCGCCGCGCGGACGCCTGACGTCGTTTCGACCGCCTTGGAGTTCGGCAGGTTCACGTCGCGGACAGATTGAAGCGCAATGTTCGAACGGTTCGCTTCACCCAGCAGGTTGGCATCCTGATGATCATACGCGGCGCAGGCCGGGACGAGCGCCAGGGACAGGAATGCGAGGGAGGCCTTGAAGGATCGTGACATGTCTGAGTCTCCGCTAGTTTGCAGCCGGAACCGAAGCCGTCTTGTTGAGCAGGAAGAACTCCGCCTCGGACGGTTCGGCAAAGGCTTGCAATGGGTTTCCGAGAAGTTCGGGATGTGCAGCTGGCTGGACCAGACGCGGCGTCACGATGATCACCAGTTCGCTTTCCTTCTTCTGGAAGCGCTTGGAGGCGAACAGCGTACCAAGGATGGGAATGTTGCCGATCCAGGGCGTCTGCCGCACATCGTTCGAATAATCGTTCTGCAGCAGGCCGGCGATGGCGAACGCCTGTCCGTCATGCAGTTCGACGGTCGTGTCGGCCCGGCGGACGGAAATGCCCGGAATTTCGATATTCGCCGTCCGGATGCCGTTCGATCGGTCGATCGAAGACACTTCAGGGCGCACACGCAGGTTCACCAGCCCGTCGCCGAGAACCGTCGGCGTGAAATCGAGGCTGACACCGAATTTCTTGAATTCGATGGATATCTGGTTGTCCTTGCTGGCGACAGGGATCGGGTATTCGCCGCCAGCGAGGAAGCTTGCCGTGTCGCCTGACAATGCGACGAGGTTTGGCTCGGCCAGAGTCCGGATCATGCCCTTCTGCTCCAGCGCGCGCAGCTGGATGTCGATGTTCTCGTTGCCGACATTGGTGAACAGCGCGATCGTCTTTTCAGCGAGGCCCGACACGGTCGTCGGGTCCGTCACGGCAACAGCATCACGGGCATCAATCGAGCTGCCGAAGCCGATCTCCTTGACGGCGCTTCGGCTGGCTTCGAGGAAGCGCACTTCGAGCAGGACCTGCTGGCTCTGGCCGACCGACAGGCCGTTGGCCACGCCGCCCGGCACGTGACGCTCAGCCAGCTGCAACGCCATGTCGACGGCACCGGCGGTCGTCATCTTGCCATCAAGGAAAACGCCGTCGTGCACCGGATAGACATTGATTTCCTCGCCCGGCAGCAGGTTCTTCAGGTCCGTCCGCAGCTCGTCGAGGCCGAGTTCGACTTCGACGTCGATCAGTTCGGCGATCTCGCCGGCAGCGTTGTAGATCAATACGGTCGTGGATCCCGGCAGCTTGCCGCGCAGGAAGAACGACCGGTTGGATGTCGCCATCGCGTCCGCGATTTCAGGATCAGCGACGACAATGGTGGAGAAGCCGAGGTCGGATTCGACCACGGTCGAGCGCCCCTTTTCGAGGACGAGAACGCCGGCACCCTCGACTGCATTGCGCTGTGTCCAGGCGCCCGCTGCCGGTGCAGCAAACACGATCACAGCCAGGCAGGCGGCCAGGAGATTCCGAAGCAACGGCATCAGCTTGCCTCCTCTTTCGTTTCTTTTTGCTTGGCGACCGGCGCTGTCACCTTGGTTTCAGCGTCGCCATTGATGACGCGCACAGTGGTCGTCGACGGGGCGCGTCGCACAGGCGCTGCCCGCACTACTCTGCGGACGGGTTCCTTGCGCTCCTCGGCGACAACGACCGCTTCTTCCTTGCGACCGATGAGCGACAGGCCGAGCGCGTTGCGCTGGCTCGCCGCACCGAGTGTCAGCGCACCCGCCGGCGTCACTTCAAGGGTCACAGTGTTCGACGGCAGCGCGCCTTCCAGGCCCGGGTCGAACGTCTGGTCGACTGCCAGGACCTTGACGTTCTTGAGAACCGACCGCGCGACCAGGTCGCCCGAAGTCCGCATGCCATCGGATTCGCTGACACGGCTCCTGCCGAGCGTTTCCAGCGGAAGGAATTCATTCACATCGACGCGGTCGCCCGGCAGGACAAAGCCGGCCACGCCCGTGTCATTGCCGACCACGACCGAAACGGCCCGCATGCCCGGCGTGATCGACGCAGCCAACGTCAGCACGGCGCCGGTATCGTCCAGCTTCTCGCGCATGATCGGTTCACCGGGAAGGATCAGGCCGCGGGCATAGACAACGTCCTTGAGTTCGTCGACGCTGCGCATTGCGCCTTCGGGGATGGCTTCGGTCGGCCACGAAGCCGCCTTCATCATCGACCCGTCAACCAGGTCGCCGGTCTCGATCGTGGCCGTGGCGATCAGGATGCCCGACATCTCCACCGCTGGCACAAAGCTTGCAGCGGCCGCGTCCGAAGCGTTCGACGTCATGTACTGGCGGCCGACGAAAATGGCGCCTGCGCCAAGCACAAGTGATAGGCCGAGGCTTATCAGGGGTGTTGCTTTCATTGCGGATTGCCCTCTTGTCCATGACCGCCACCAGGTCAGCGGACAAGATAACCAGCAGGCTATAAGGCCAGTTGAAGAGTGCGGGGCAAATCTCGAAACGGAACAGAACGGCCCGTTAACCAAGCGGGAACCTACATTAAGCGCTTATGAATCAGCCTCTTGCGAGGGGAAATGATCAGCCCTCACAGGCCATCGCGTCCGGTTGGGATCAGGTATGCAGGAAGACCGGCTGCTCGCCGGGGACCAGAAAAGCCGCCGTCAGACGGCCGCCGTAAACCGCACCGGTGTCTATATTTATGCGCTGGCCTGCGCCAGCGACTTCCGGTTTGTCGTCTTCTGTCGGCGAGTGGCCGTGCACGATCGTCTGCCCGACAAGCCCGGGGGCCGTCCAGCAGCGCGGATCGAAGAACTCCCGGCGCCGGGTCCACATCTGTGTCCGCTCACCGCAGTCCGGAAACCGGTCCGGATCAACGCCCGCATGGACAAAGACAAGGTCACGCGCTTCGTCGCGATAAATCGTCGGCAGGGCAGCAAGCCAGTCCAGGTGGTGATCCGGCGGCCCGTCGAGGCCGCGCCGGTGATAGCTGTCCAGTGTCGCCCGCCCACCCCACTCTAGCCACCGGTCGCGCGACGATTCATCCTTGTCGCGCACGGTCTGGATCATCAGCTGTTCATGGTTACCGCGGATGGTTATCGACCGCTGAACCGGATCACATTCCAGTTCCATCAGGTAGTCGACCACGCCACAGGAATCCTGGCCCCGGTCAATCAGGTCGCCGAGATGCACGAAGGTCACCGGCGCGCCGCCGGTAACCCCATCAGCATGCCGGCGAACGCTGTCGTGCAGCGCCTTCAGCCGGTCCAGTTCGCCATGTATGTCGCCAATCGCGCAATAGGTTGTCTCGGTCATGCCATGCACTTGGGGGCGCAGCGCCGGTTTCGGAAGGCCGCGCGATGCCATTCGGGCCATTCCGCCTCAGGGTTCATTATACCAATGCTCCGGTCTCGCACCGATGCCCACCGCCCGGGCAGTGAAGCCGCGCAGGAATGGCACATGGTCCAGCACTTTCAGGAATAATGGCGCCTTCGGCGGTTCCGCTTGTGTCAGAACAGGAAGCAGGACGCGGTCCTGCGCGGCGATCTGCGCGCGTTGCGTCAGCCGGGTCGGCAATTCGCGGCGCTTCTGAACCGCTGCAAGCGCCTGTTCCGGGGCTTCATCGCGTCTCAGGTGGGGCGCAAGGATGCGCGCAGCCGCAACGGCGTCCTGTACGGCCAGGTTGATGCCGACACCCCCGATAGGCGACATCGCATGCGACGCATCCCCGATGCACAACAGCCCCTCACGCCGCCACGTCTTGAGGCGGTTCACCTGCACGGTCAAAAGCTTGATGTCGTCCCAGCTCGTCAACGTCTCCGCGACCCCTGCGAGGCCGGGGGCCAGGCGTGTCAGCCGGGCGCGGAAGGCTTCCAGGCCTTCTGCACGGATCGTGTCCGCGCCGCCCTTGGGAACCGGCAACGCACATTGCCAATAGTCGCCGCGATTGATCTGGACGAGAAATCCACCTGCGCCGAGCGTGCCGAAGGACTCGCCCACACCGTCGGGTACACGCGGCAGCCGCATCCAGAACACATCGATCGGCGCACCGAGGTCTTTCACCTCAAGGCCGGACTGGGCACGCAGGCGCGAGTCACGCCCATCCGCAGCGACCGTCAGGACAGACCGCACGTCAATCAGGCCATCCGGCGATTGCGCCGTCACGCCCTGGATACGCCCATCCGCTTCAACCAGCGCCTTGGCCTCGGTGGACATCATCAGGCGGAAGTTCGGCAGCTTGCGGGCTTGATCGGCAATGAAATCGAGCAGGTCCCATTGCGGCATCATCGCAACGAACTTGCTGTGAACCGGCAGGCGCGTGAAATCGGCGAGATCGTAGCGCCTGCCGTTCACGGTGACCGATATCCGTTCGGTCTTCTGGTAAGGCCGCGACAGGAGGCCATCCAGCAAACCGAGTTCGCGAAACAGTTCCAGCGTCGAGGGATGCACCGTGTCGCCGCGGAAATCGCGCAGGAAGTCGGCATGCTTTTCCAGCACAATCACATCGACACCGGATCGCGCGAGCAGATAGCCCATCATCAGGCCCGCAGGGCCGCCTCCCGCAATACAGCATTGAGAAGTCAGTGCGCGCATGGAGACCTCCGTTTCTGCTCAGCACCGTGTCGTCTGTCAGCTATTCGACCGGATCACCTCCGAAAACAGCGCGGCATCGACATTGCCGCCCGTAACGATAACACCGACCCGGCTGCCGCGCATCGTCTCGGGCAGGCCGCGTGTAGCGGTTGCCAGTGCGGCAGCGCCGCCGGGCTCTGCAACAATCTTCAGGTGCCTGAACGCAAACCGCATGGCGTCGCGAACCTCTGCATCGCTGACCACCAGGCCGCCTGCCAGCAATCGCTTGCCAAGGGGAAACGTCAGGACTCCCGGGGCCGGGGTCAGGATCGCGTCGCAAAACGAGCGCGTACCGGGGGCATTGGCGACAACTTCACCGGCCGCCAGAGACCGGGCCCAGTCGTCATGGCCTTCCGGCTCTGCCGTCCAGACCCGGGTGCCGGGTGACACGCCTTCGCATGCCAGCGCCACGCCGGTAATCAGGCCGCCGCCGCCAGCACAGCACACAAGATGGTCCAACGGTGCGCCACGTGCGGCCACCTGGCGCGCGAATTCCAGCCCCAGCGTGCCCTGGCCGGCAATGATGTCCGCATCGTCGAAACTCGGGACGACCACAGCGCCACGCGCCTCGGCGATGCGTCCTGCGATATCCTCGCGGCTTTCGGTGTTCCGGTCATAGAGATGCACTTCACCGCCGTCGGTGAGGACGCCGTCCACCTTCACCTGCGGCGCGTCGGACGGCATGACGATCAGCGCCGGCATGCCGAGCAACCGGGCCGCGCGGGCAACCCCTTGCGCGTGGTTTCCGGACGAATACGCGACAACCCCAGCCTTGCGGCTGGCGGCACCCATCTGAGCCAGCCGGTTCATCGCGCCCCGGATCTTGAAACTGCCGGTCACCTGAAGGCACTCGGCCTTGACCAGCACCTCGGCGCCTGCGGCAGCATCGAGTGCCGGATGGACAAGTATCGGTGTTTCGCGCGCAACCTGCGCCACGCGCGCTCCTGCAGCAACGACATCGTCAAAATCGGGCAATCGGACCGCAGCGCTCATCGGACCAGCCCTAACCCGGCCGCGAGGCGCCTTCAAACCGAAAAGTGCGGCCTTAAAGGGTGGCAGCCAGTTTCCGGATCAGGTCACGCGCACCTTCAGCAGTCTCTTCATTGTCGATCGCATGCGCCAGCACTGCTTCGAAATAGCCGAGCTTGGACCCGCAATCATACTCGCGTCCCTCGAATTCGTAGGCGTGGTAGCTCTGCGTCTCCATCTGCCGGACCATCGCGTCGGTCAGCTGGATTTCGCCACCTGCGCCGGCCGCCTGGTCTGCAAGCAGGCCAAAGATTTCTGGCTGCAGGATATAGCGCCCGGTGATCTTGAGATTGGAGGGGGCCGATTCGACTGGTGGCTTTTCGACCATGCCTGACATTTCGATCAGGCGGCCGTCGCGCGATTTCGGGGCGATCACGCCATAGGACGAGACCCGGTCCATCGGCACGGGGTCGACGGCAACGATATTTCCGCCCACCGTTTCATATGCCTGCACCATCTGGGCAAGGCAGGATGGCGAGGCTTTCACGATCACATCCGGCAACAGCACGGCGAACGGCTCGTTGCCGATGATGTCGCGGGCACACCAGATGGCGTGGCCAAGGCCGAGCGGCGCCTGCTGGCGCACGAAACTCGCGCTGCCGGCTGGCAGCAACATCTTCTGCAATTGCTCAAGGATGGCGTCCTTGCGCTTGGCGGTCAGCGACGATTCGAGTTCATAGGCCCGGTCGAAATAGTCCTCGATGGCGCCTTTGTTCCGGCCAGTCACGAACACGATGTGCTCGATGCCCGCCTCGAGCGCCTCGTCCACCACGTACTGGATGGCAGGCCGGTCGACCACCGGCAGCATTTCCTTCGGGATCGATTTCGTTGCGGGAAGGACCCGGGTCCCCATTCCGGCAACCGGGAGTACAGCTTTCCTGACGCGCATCGAGGGCTCCTCATTCCTGTTCAAGCCTGGAGTATTGGTGCGCCCTATCCCGCAATTTGCGGGCGATGGCCAGTGCCGTCAGGCGCTCAGTTGACCGCGTAAAAGATGAACGCAGCAAACCAGGTCGACAGGCAGACGACGAGGACCATGCCGAATATCCGGCGGAACGCGCTTGAGGCCGGCTGCGACAGTTCGGCGAGCACGCGTTCCTGCAGCGCACGTGCCGGCGACGCGACATGCATGGTTTGTGCACCAGCGTCTACAGGTTGGACACTTGACGCACCGTCTTTCGACGGGACGTCACTGGCGTCCTGATCGTGGGAAGGCTGGTGTTTGACGGGCTGCGCGGCCATGTGAACTCCGGATATTGGTCCATTTCGTATGCCATTCAGCCCCTAAGGTTTGGCTAACGGTTTTCAACAAAATATTCCGGAGTTTTTTTACCAGCGTGTCAGAGCGGCGACAGCGTGTGGCCACCGTCGACAACGATTGTCGAGCCGGTCATGTAGCTTCCCGCATCTGACGCGAGCAGCAGCAAAGCGCCGGAAAGCTCCGAAACCTCGCCGATCCTGCGTTGGCCGATCCGCCTGATCATCTTCAGGCCCTCTTCCGACTCGAGGAAGTCGTCATTGATCTCGGTCTTGAAATATCCCGGCGCGATCGCGTTCACACGCACACCCGAACGGGCCATTTCGAGTGCCATCTGGCGGGTCATATGGTCGACCCCCGCCTTCGACACGCAATAGGCTGTCGACATGTACTGCGTCCGGAATGCGGTAATCGACGCGATATTGATGATCGAACCCGGCACCTTGGCATTGGTCATCGCGTTTGCCCCGTGCTTTGCGACGCGCCAGACGCCGGTGAGATTCGTGTTCATCACCGCGTTCCAGTCGTCCTCACTCATTTTGGTGAACCAGCCTTCGCGCGACATGCCGGAATTGTTGACGATCACATCGCAAGGCCGCCCGAGCGAATCAGCAATCTCTGCGAACGCCCCGGTTACGCTGTCTTCGCTGGTGACGTCCATTTCGACCGGCAGCGCCTTGCCCCCTCGGCCTTCGATCTCCTGAGCGACCGCTTCGAGCCGGTCCATCCGCCGGGCAGCCAGTACCACGTGGGCGCCGGCATCCGACAGAACGAGCGCGAAATGACGCCCCAGTCCGCTTGACGCTCCGGTAACCAACGCTGTCCGATTAGCCAGACTAAACATACTCATGCCCCTGATCTCCAATTTTGGTGTTGCACCACGCAATAATTTGTCCCTATCTCCCCTGCATGAAGATATCAGTGCTGAGGGAGCGACGCTCCGGTGAGACCCGTGTGGCCGCAACACCGGAGACCGTCAAGAAATTGGTGGGTCTGGGACATTCCGTAACCGTCGAGACGGGTGCCGGAACGGTCGCGGGCTTTATGGATGATGCGTACAAGGCCGAAGGGGCGACGATTGGCAGCGATGCCGCCGACGCTGCCAAGGGTGCGGATGTGGTGTTCAAGGTGCGTGGACCGGAGGTCGCCGAAGTCGCGGCCCTGCCGGACGGCGCGACCCTGCTCGCCCTGATGGACCCGTTCGCGCTGGAGCCCGG
Organism: Hyphomonas johnsonii MHS-2; assembly: GCF_000685275.1. Classification (GTDB taxonomy): domain Bacteria; phylum Pseudomonadota; class Alphaproteobacteria; order Caulobacterales; family Hyphomonadaceae; genus Hyphomonas; species Hyphomonas johnsonii. The sequence continues at coordinate 242,569 of NZ_ARYK01000001.1, read as the reverse complement.
CCTGCTCGACGCGCTCAACGCCAAGAAAATCGCAGCCATGTCGATGGAATTCACCCCGCGCATCTCCCGCGCGCAGTCCATGGACGCCCTTTCCTCTCAATCAAACCTCGCCGGCTACCGCTCGATGATCGAAGGTGCCCACATCTATGGCCGCGCCATGCCGATGATGATGACCGCCGCCGGCACCGTGGCCCCGGCCAAGGTGTTCGTCATGGGCGTCGGCGTTGCCGGCCTGCAGGCCATCGCGACCGCCCGCCGCCTGGGCGGCGTCGTGACGGCCACCGATGTGCGCCCCGCCGCCAAGGAACAGGTCGCTTCGCTGGGCGCCAAGTTCATCGCGGTCGAGGATGAAGAGTTCAAGGCCGCTGAGACGGCCGGTGGCTACGCCAAGCAGATGTCGCCGGAATACCAGGCCAAGCAGGCCGAACTGACGGCCTCGCACATCACCAAGCAGGATATCGTCATCACCACGGCCCTAATTCCCGGCCGGGCGGCCCCCGTCCTCGTCACCGAGGCGATGGTGAAAACCATGAAGCCCGGTTCAGTCATCGTCGATATGGCCGTCAGCCAGGGCGGCAACTGCCCGCTCTCGAAGGCTGACGAAATCGTCGATGTCGGCGGCGTGAAGATCGCAGGCTTCTCGAACCTCCCGGCCCGCCTGCCGGCTGATTCGAGTTCGCTCTACGCCAAGAACCTGTTCGCCTTCCTGCCGCTGGTGACCGCCGAAGACGGCGCACTCAACCTCGACACAGACGACGAAATCGTCACCGCCATGCTGCTCACGCGCAATGGTGAAACCGTGAATGACAGGGTGAAATCATGAAACGCCTCAGCAGCCTCGCCGCGTCGGCGTTCCTTCTCGCCGCACCTGCCTTTGCAGAATCCGGCGGTGTAAACCCGACCGTCTTCCTCGCCGCCATCTTCGTGCTGGCCTGCTTCATCGGCTATTACGTGGTCTGGAGCGTGACACCTGCGCTGCACACGCCGCTGATGGCCGTGACCAACGCGATCTCCTCGGTGATTATCGTTGGCGCCCTCGTCGCCGCGGCCGCCGCCGGCCTCACTGCTGACAACTGGACTGCCAAGATCCTCGGCGGCGTCGCTGTCATGCTCGCCAGTGTCAACATATTCGGCGGCTTCCTCGTCACCCAGCGCATGCTGGCCATGTATAAAAAGAAGGGGGAGTAGTCTGATGGACAGTTTCCACTCCACCTGGGCGCCTGCGCTCTACCTCGTCGCTGGCGTTCTCTTCATCCTGGCCCTGCGCGGCCTGTCGAGCCCGGCCAGCAGCCGCAAGGGCAACCGCAATGGCATGATCGGCATGGCCATTGCTGTCGGCACGACCATTGCCCTGCTCTGGAACCAGATCGACCCGGTCACATGGGGCATCATCCTCGGCGCTGTCGCCATTGGCGGCACCATTGGTGCAGTGATCGCCAAACGCATTGCCATGACGTCGATGCCGCAGCTTGTCGCCGCGTTCCACAGCCTGGTCGGCCTCGCCGCCGTGCTGGTGGCCGCCGCCGCACTGTATGCCCCCTCGGGCTTCGGCATTGCCGACGCCGAGGGCATCCATGTCGCCTCCCTGATTGAACTCTCGCTCGGCTCGGCGATTGGCGCCCTGACGTTCACGGGCTCGCTCATCGCGTTCGCCAAGCTCAACGGCAACATGGGCGGCGCGCCGATCATGCTGCCCGGGCGCCACGTCCTCAACTCGGCCCTCCTGCTCGGCATCATCGTGCTCGTTGGCGTCCTGATGGCCAGCCATGGCCATGCGCATTGGGCCTTTATCGCCCTGACGGTGCTTGCCCTGATCCTCGGCATCACGCTGATCATCCCGATCGGCGGCGCCGACATGCCCGTGGTCGTGTCAATGCTGAACTCCTATTCCGGCTGGGCCGCTGCAGCGCTCGGCTTCACCCTCGGCAACTTCGCCCTGATCATCACAGGTGCACTGGTCGGTTCGTCGGGTGCGATCCTCTCCTACATCATGTGCAAGGGCATGAACCGCAGCTTCATCTCGGTCATCCTGGGCGGCTTCGGTGGCGATGATGCCGCGGCAGCAGCAGGCGGCGCGCAGGTCGATCGTCCGTTCAAGCGCGGCTCGGCCGAGGACGCGGCCTTCATCATGAAGAACGCCTCCAAGGTCATCATCGTGCCCGGTTACGGCATGGCAGTGGCGCAGGCCCAGCACGCCCTGAAGGAAATGGCCGACAAGCTGAAGGAAGAAGGCGTCGAAGTGAAATACGCCATCCACCCCGTCGCAGGCCGCATGCCGGGCCACATGAACGTCCTCCTCGCCGAGGCGCAGGTGCCCTATGATGAGGTCTTCGAACTGGAAGACATCAACTCCGAGTTCAGCACCGCCGACGTCGCCTTCGTCATCGGCGCGAATGACGTCACCAACCCGGCCGCCAAGACCGACAAGACCTCGCCGATCTACGGCATGCCCGTCCTCGACGTGGAAAATGCCGGTACGGTGCTCTTCATCAAGCGGTCCATGGGCTCCGGCTATGCCGGCATCCAGAACGAACTCTTCTTCCGCGACAACACGATGATGCTGCTCGCGGACGCCAAGAAGATGGTCGAGGATATTGTGAAGTCGCTTTAGGCGCCGGAAATCGCCGCCTTGATCCGGGCGGTGATCCCAGTGTCCATGACGCAGGCTTTCGGGTGGCTTGCCGTGGCAAGCGCCTCTGCGAGCGCTGACACCCCGGCGCCGTCTATCATCAGGTCGGGCGCAATCTCTGCCAAGGGCATGAGAACGAACAGGCGCTCCCCGATCCGCGGATGGGGCAAGGTGAGCTTCGGGGCGTCCACCCGCAAGGTGCCCATCACCAGGACGTCAATGTCGATCTCGCGCGGGCCCCAGCGCTCGGTAGTGGACCGGCCGAGGTCCACTTCGATCCCCTTCACTGCATCGAGCAGGTCGATCGGTGAAAGGCTCGTCTCGACCCGCGCGCACAGATTGATGAACTCGCCCTGGTCAGTCTTGCCCCAGGGCCGGGTACGATAAGCGGACGAAACCGTCACCAGCGAACAGTCCGCCCGGGAGTCGATCGCCCGCAGCGCACCTGTCAGGAAACCCGCGCGGTCGCCAATATTCGAGCCAAGGCCAAGGATGGCATCAGCCATTCCTGCCCCGCGTGACGGATACGCCGACATGGTCGACGACATGGCTGATCGGGGCGGATGGCTTGCGCACGGTCACCGTCACCTCCTGCACAAGCGCAAAGCGATCCAGGATTGCCTGCGCGACGGTGTCCGCGAAGGTTTCGATCAGGTTGAACACGCTGCTGGCCGAGACTTCGGCGGCAAGGTCGCACAATTCGCCGTAATGGACCGTATCAGAGATCCGGTCAGCGGCATTCCCCGGCCGGATCACCGAACATTCCATGTCGACCATGAATTTCTGGCCGAGGGATTTTTCGGCATCCATGACGCCGTGATGGCCATGCAGGCTCAGGTTCGAAACAAAAATCCGGTCGGTCATCTGGCCTCGTCGATCGCCTTCAGCATTTTCAGCGCGTCCGCGTGGGCTGCCACGTCGTGGACCCTGAGCACGGAAGCTCCTCTCTGGACGCTCGCGATGCCGGCGGCAAGGGTGCCACTCAGGCGGTCGCCCACCTCGCGATCAAGGACACGGCCAATGAACGACTTGCGGGAAACACCGACCAGGACGGGCACACCGTAATCGACCAGCACGTCGAGCCGCGACAGGGCCGTTAGGTTCTGCCCCCAGGTCTTGCCAAACCCCACGCCCGGATCGAGCAGCACGTGCTCCCGGGGTATGCCCGCCCTTGCGGCCATGACGAAGGCTGCGTCGAAGAAGTCCCGCATGTCGTCGACCAGATTGAGCGAGGAGTCGGCCTGGCCGCGATTATATGTCACGACGATGAGGCTGCCGGTTTGCGCAACCGCATCGGCCATCCCGGTATCGCGGGTCATGCCCCAGACGTCATTGATGATGACGGCCCCTGCCGCAGCCGCAGCCCGCGCGACAGACGCCTTGTACGTGTCAATCGACACAACCGTGGCTTCGTCCTTCAGCAACTGCGGGATCACGGACATGACACGGCGGGTCTCGTCGCCCTCGCTTACCGCCTCGGCACCGGGGCGCGTTGATTCGCCGCCCACATCGATGATGCCGGCGCCCTCCGCCAGCATCGCGCGGGCATGGGCGATGGCAATGCCGGGGTCCACAAAGGCACCGCCGTCCGAAAAGGAATCAGGCGTGACGTTCAGGATGCCCATCAGGACAGGGCCCTGGGCCATGGCGTGCAGGACGCCGTCCCTGAGACGGGTGCGCGTGACAGGGGACAGGATCATCGCGTAAGTACGCCTCGGCAGCCGAGCCACGCTTATAGCCTGATGGCCAACAGCGGCAACAGGGGCAGCCGGTCTTCACACCGGGATCATTGCGGGTGCAGGTGCCTTCGGGCGCGCGCCTGTCATGGCCTGGGCCGCCTTGAGGCCCATTGGCCGGGGGCCTGTGACGCTGCGCGAAACACACCCCTTGGAAAACCCGCATATTTGGAAGATGGTGTGCCCAGCAGGGTTCGAACCTGCGACCTACTGATTAAAAGTCAGTTGCTCTACCAGCTGAGCTATGGGCACGCCGAAGGCGCCATTTAGGCAACGGCGGTTCCCGGGTCAACCGCTACCTGCACAGGGCGGCTTGATGTCGCCATAATTTTTATCTCACCGTGAGGCCATGAAGAAGAATATCGCACACTGCTTCTACGCAATCGCACTCGCCGCCTGCGCCAGCAGCCCGGCGACTCCCCCGCCTTCTGGCGCCGAACCAGGGCCCACGCTTGGTGACAATGTCGGCACGGCAGCCAACAGCGCCATGACCACGACGCGGGAAGGCCTGCCGGATGCCGCCTTGTCGCCGCTCGAAGACCTGAATCTCCGGCGCCAGGAAATCCCGCCCGAACTCGCCGGCCTCAAAAGTCCCTACGATTTGCCGCAGGGATTGACCTGCGAACAGGTGGCGGCGCAGCTGGCGACGCTGGACCGGGCGCTTGGTCCTGACTGGGACACGCCGAATCCCGACGCCCGCCTGCGCACTGAAGTGCTTGCTGATTCCGCCGCGGAAGCCACGCTCGATGTCCTGGCATCGGAAGCGCGCGGATTCATTCCGTTCCGGGGCCTCATCCGCAAGGCGACCGGGGCGGAAACGCACGAAAAGAAATACAACAAGGCGTTCAAGATCGGCGCCCAGCAGCGCACCTATCTCAAGGGCTACGGCCTCGCGCGCGGATGCCCGTTGCCCGCCCGTCCGGATTTTTCAGTCAACGCGCAGGACGATGACAGCATCCAGTTCAAGGGCGACGACCCCAACCCGCCAGCCGTTACGCCTCAGCCTTAGGAGACGACTTTGTCGACGCCCAGTCAGCGGTGAGCCGCGCACGAAGGGCTTCAAACCGTCCCTCGCGAATGCTGAGGCGGATTTCCGCCATCAGGGCCTGGAAGAAAGCGGTATTGTGCCAGCTGAGCAGCATCGGCCCGAGATACTCTCCCGCCTTGAACAGGTGGTGGTAGTAGGCTCGCGAATAGTCGCGGCTGGCGGGGCAATCCACCGCCGCGTCGATCGGCGACAGGTCTTCGGCGAATTGTGCGTTCTTGACGTTTACCGGACCGGCCCATGTCCAGGCCTGGCCATGCCGCCCTGACCGCGTCGGCAGCACGCAGTCGAACATGTCGATACCGCGCGCAACGCTTTCGACCAGGTCGATCGGCTTGCCGACACCCATGACATAACGCGGCAGATCGTCCGGCAGGTGCGGAATGGTCATGTCGATGGTGGCGCACATCTGTTCGTGCCCCTCGCCAACCGCCAGCCCGCCCAGCGCGATACCGCCAAACCCCTGCCCCACCACGCCCTTGGCGGACCGCTCCCGCAGGTCGGCAAAGTTAGATCCCTGGACGATGCCGAACAGGGTCTGGCTTTCGCGGTCGCCAAACGCATCCAGCGAACGCTGGCCCCAGTCGAGCGACAGGGTCAGGCTGCGCTCGGCCTCTTCATGGGTGCAGGGGAAATTCGTGCATTCATCCAGCTGCATGGAAATGTCGGCGCCCAGCAGGTCGGCCTGTATCTCGATACTCCGCGCCGGAGTCAGGCGGTGGGTGGACCCGTCGATATGGCTCTGGAAGGTCACGCCATCGGCATCCATCTTGCGCAGCTGGGCCAGGCTCCAGACCTGGAAGCCGCCACTGTCAGTCAACATGGGGCCGCTCCAGCCCGAGAATTTGTGGAGCCCGCCCAGCCGCTTCACGCGCTCCGCGCCCGGCCGCAACATCAGGTGATAGGTATTGCCGAGGATGATGTCGGCCCCCGCCGCCTTCACCTGGTCCATGTACAGCGCTTTGACGGTGCCCGTCGTGCCAACCGGCATGAAGGCCGGCGTGCGGATCTCGCCGCGCGGCGTATGCAACACGCCCGTCCGGGTTTTGCCCTCACGGGCCTGAATATCAAAAGGAAAAATCGCCATGCCCGCGCATATAGGCGACGGGAGCCTGACCGCAAAGCCAATCCCTCATGTGGTCTGACGTGTCACCGGGCGAATGTGATGGGCGCGCGCGCGCCGAAACGATAGCCTTCCTGTTCGCCCTGAAACTGCAGGACGCCCGCGCCAGAATTGAGAGACGTGAATTTGACGAACAAGGTCATCGTCATTTCTCCCGATGTTGCTGGAAGCACCACGTCCTCATCAGTGGCACATTTCAGACGGGCTGCATTTTGAGCCCCTTCGTCGTCCTCGCTGATGACACCAACGGTAAGATCGCCACCTTGTTCGGCCACGTTTATGCTCGAATAGACCGAGTAGCCCACTTTTCCGTTGGAACAGACGTGAACGTCAGCTTCCCCGTTTCCGGCATAGACCAAGCCGTAGGTCTTATTCTCGGGATTGGCCGCCTCAGCAGCGGCAGTTTCAGCATTCAAGGCATAGACGTTGGACCCCAGCATAACAGGAAGCGCGTACCAGTCGCATGCCCCGCCAGGGTTCGTCAGTCCTTCAATCTCGTCGTCTCTCAACCACGCCATCTGGTCGACAGCCTGTTCTGGAAGCACCGGAACGATCGCCAGCTTCTGGCCCTCATGCTTCAGAAACGCGATCCCGGAATTTTCATCCACATCAATGGCGACAGACTGCGGCGCTTGGGCAGGAAGCGGGATGGGGATAACCCCACCAAGCGCCACACCTGCACCCTGGGTAAGTGTCCAGCGTCCCTCGATCGCCTTGACCATTTCCACGGGCGCCTGGGCGCAAAACTCGTTTCCAGACTCATCCGCACCGGCAGGAAGCAAGGCAACCGTTGCGAAAACACACAGTGAAAGAACATGTTTGATCATTTTTTGATCTTAGCATCCTTCATCATGAAGTCCAATTTTCTCAGTACCATCGTTTCAAAAGACCCCTGCTTTTGCTGGACTTTTGACAGGGTCATGCCGTCCAGCAGCCCCTTGTTCACCCCCTGCGCAATCCGCAGTGCACGTCGTATCCTGTTGCGATCACAACAGGATCCTTGCGGAGGAAGTTCCATGTCCCAGCGCACAATATCTAGACCTGTCAACGGGCGTGACAGGCTCGCCGCGAGGCGTGAACACCGCACCAGTGCGCGTCACCCTTTCGGTCGCACCGAATCTGAAAGGCTACGTCTCCTTGGCGGCGGGCTGTAGGCATTACAGCCTTTCCTGCGCAGGGTTCCGATGCGTCACGGCTTGAAGCGACTGCGCGCACAGCGCATGCTGAAAGAAAATGAGGGACGGAAATGAAAGAACTGGCTGGCAAGACGGCATTCGTGACAGGCGCGGCATCAGGCATCGGCCTGGGTATCGCGACTGCCCTGGCGCAGGCGGGCGTCAAGGTGATGATGGCTGACATCGAGAAAGACGCGCTGGACAAGGCGATCAGCGACCTCAGGCTGACCAATGCCGACGTCGAGGGCGTCATCGCCGACGTCTCGCTCAAGGACCAGTTGCAGGCCGCAGCTGACGCCACCATCGAACGCTTCGGCAAGGTGCATATCCTGGTCAACAATGCGGGTGTCGGTGGCGCCGGCGGTTACGGCCAGTGGAACGATGCTGCGTGGGACTGGACCATCGGCGTCAACCTGATGTCGGTTGTCTGGGGCTTCGAGATTTTCGGTCCGCTGATCGAATCGCATGGTGAAGGCGGCCAGATCGTTTCGACAGCCTCGATGGCCGGCCTCGTCGCCGCAGTCGCGCCTGCCTACAATGTCACGAAATACGGCGTCGTGGCCCTGTCAGAAGGCCTGCGCCAGGAACTCGCCCCGCGCGGGATCGGCGTGTCGGTGCTTTGCCCGGGCTTCATTCGTACGAAAATCATGGAATCAGGGCGCAACCTGCCGGGACGGTTTGCCAGCAAGATTGATGTCGAAGCCGCGGCGGCGCAGGCGGCCGAGTCGGAATTCGCCAAGATGGCGGCCGACCTCATCAACAAGGGGATTGATCCGCTTTATGTGGGTGAACTCGTGCGCGAAGCCATCGAGGAAGACTGGCCCTACATCTTCACTGACAACATGTTCGAGTCAGGCGTCGACGAACGGTTCGCCGCGATCAAGGCAGGGTTTGACCGCATTCGCGACCGCACACCGCGTCACTAGAACTCGATTTCAGCGCCAACCAGTTCGGGCAGCTGGAGCACGATCAGGAGGTCGCGCATTTCCTGGCGAGCGGCCACATGGCTCATCGTGAAGGACACGTTGGAGCCCTTCTCGGTAAGGTCCAGCAGGGTCAGCCCCGCCGGGAAGAGTTCGCGGTAGATCACACGCTCGGACAGGCCGGGCGCAAGGCGGAAGCCAATCCGCTTGGACAGGTTGGCAAGTGCTTCGCCAACGCGTTCCTTGTTCTTGGCCGCCAGCGGCGACATGCGATTGCGCATCACGATCCAGTCGATCGGACGGCGGCTCGCCTGTGCCTTCTTCTTGCGGCACGACCAGACCATTTCCGAATAGAAGCTGGGCCGGATCACTTCGAGTGTCTGCGGGTTCACGTCGCCCAAGAGGTCGAAGTCGACAAAGCTGTCATTCAGCGGCGTGATCAGGCTGTCGGCACTGACATGGGCAAGGCGCGACAGGAAGGTGTCACCACCGGGCGCATCGACCACGACGAAATCACAGGCCTTCTTCAGGCGTGCCAGGCTGGACAGGAAGCGTTCGGTCTCTTCGGCTTCTGCCCTGTCGAGGTCACGCTCCGTGCTGGCATCGACGCGAATGATCTCCGGCATTGGCAGGCGGGCACCGGTGGACTGCATCCAGCGGAGGCGGTTTTCAAGATAGCGGGTGAACGTGCGCTGACGGACATCGAGATCGACCACGCCAACCTTCTTGCCCATTCGCATCAGCGCAACAGTCAGGTGCATGGAAACCGTGGACTTGCCGGCACCACCCTTTTCGTTGCCGACAACGATCACCCGCGCATCGCGTTGTTGCACTGACATGTCCGGGCCACCCACCTTACTTAACGGGGCGAATCCATCAGCGGGCATGTTGGGGGACTCCACATGGTTCGATCAAATCAAAAATTAAGGGCCTGGATTCTCAGGCGACGCGGGATATTGCTTCGTCAGCACGGCGGACACCCGGCATAAAAGCCGGCGCGTCTCCGAACAGGTCCATGTCTTCTGCCGGCACCGGGCCGTAGCTGGCAGCCATCGGCTCGCCATCGAACAGCATCGGATCGCCGATCATCGGACCGAACGGCACGCCGTTTGGCATCAGGTCGAGAACCGGTGCCTGGGCAGAAATCTGGCCGAGCAGCGCACGCAGGCCACCCAAGGCGCCCGAAACGCGCGACATTTCGCGGGAGAAGGCAAAGACTTCTGCCGAAATCGGCGTGCTGCGTCCTTCGAACATCCATTCGTCGGAGACAGTTTCCGGTTCATATTCCCGTATCCGCGGCTTCGGTGCGGCGGCTTCAAGCGTTTTGGACCTGCCGGCAACCAGACGAAGGGCTGCAGACAGCGCGAAAAACTTAATCGGAGCGAAGATACGGTGTGTCATGGCTTTAAATTTCCACTGTTTGGGTTAACAAGTCGTTTACTTCATAGCCAGTCGGGGCCTTTTCAAAGTGAATTCGAAGACAGGTAAACCGGTCACGGTGGTGCGCACGCGCGCCGAGTTGGGACGGCACATCAGGGCATGGAAGCAGGCAGGTGAATCGGTCGGATTCGTGCCCACGATGGGGGCGCTCCATAGCGGCCACCTGTCGCTCGTTGAAAAGGCGAGGGAAAACGCGACGCGCACGGTGGCGAGCATCTTCGTCAACCCGACGCAGTTCGCCCCGGGAGAAGACTTCGACACCTATCCGCGGAACACGGAAACCGACCTCGCCAAGCTCGCATCGGTCAACTGCGATCTTGTCTATTTGCCGTCGGTCGAGGAGATGTATCCGCCCGGAAACACGACAAATGTGCGGGTCGAAGGCCTGTCGGACCTGCTCGACGGCGTCTACCGGCCGCATTTCTTTTACGGCGTGGCCACGGTTGTCGCGCGCCTGTTCCTTCACGTTCAGCCAGACGTCACGGTGTTCGGCGAGAAGGACTACCAACAACTCCAGATCATCCGCCGCATGGTGCGTGACCTCGGATTTCCCGTGCAGATCATCGGCGGTGAAACCGCTCGCGACGCCGATGGGCTGGCCCAGTCTTCGCGCAATCTCTACCTGGCGCCGGATGATCGCATCGCGGCTGGCGCCCTGCAGGCAGCGCTCCACCGGGCATCGGTGCGGTTGTCGCTGGGCGTGATGCCGTCCGAAGTGCTCGCAGAGGCGCGGGCGCTGGTTGCGGCAGCCGGGTTCGGCAAGATCGACTATGTCAGCCTGGTGGATCCCGATACGCTGCTGGACCTGCCTGATGCACCGCTGGCGCCCGGAACGCCGGCCCGCCTGCTGGGCGCCGCCTGGATCGGCAAGACGCGCCTCATCGACAATATCAGCGTTGCGCGCTGAACGCCTTAAGCGCGCCAAGCACGGCTTCGTTATCCTTGGCTGACCCGATGCTGATGCGCAACCGCGTCGGCAGTTTGTAGCCGCCAATGGCGCGCACCAGGATGTCGCGATCCTTCAGGAAGGCATGCGCCGCAGCCGCCCGCTCGGCAGACCCGAAGTCGGGGATGACAAAGTTCGCGGCCGATTCCGGCGTCGGCAGGCCCATCGCATTCAGCGCTTCAATCATCTTCGCCCGCCACAGCGTATTGTGTTCGCGGCTCATGGTGGTGAAGGCCGGGTCGCTGATGCTGGCCGCACCCGCCGCTGCCGCCAGGGCGTTGACGTTGAACGGCCCCCGGATGCTCTGGAACGTATCGGCAATCCGTCTTGGCAGATAGGCCCATCCAAGGCGCGCCGCTGCAAGGCCGTGGATCTTCGAGAAGGTCCGCATCATGATCGTGTTTGGCCGCCGGTCGACCATGTCACGGATCGCGGCCTCGTAGGCCGGCCCGACATATTCGGCGTAGGCACCATCAATCACGAACAGGACATGCGGCGGCAGGGCGTCCTGCAGCTCCTTGAGGGCATCGACTGACATCATCGTGCCGGTGGGATTGTTCGGATTGGCAAGGAAGAGGATCTTGGTGCGCGCCGACACACCGCCGAGGATGGCATTGGCGCCGGCCGTCAGGTCGGTCTCCGGCACGAAGACCGGTGTCGCGCCGTGCGCCGTAGCCGAGACTGCGTACATCGAAAAGGCATGCTCTGTCTGGAGCACTTCATCGCCCGGCCCGGCATAGCACTGGGTCAGCAGGTGGATGATCTCGTCGGAGCCGGAAGACACAGCGATCCGGTCGATCGCGGTGATCCCCGCTGCGGCGCCGATCGCTTCGCGCAGGGCACCATAGGCGGGATCGGGATAGACGTGGACGCTCGCCGCAGCTTCGCGCATCGCTTCGATGGCCAGCGGGTTCGGCCCGAACGGGTTCTCGTTCGATGCCAGCATGATCACGGGCCCCCTGGCGCCAGCCAGCTTGCCGCCGGGCACATAGGGCTTGATGTTCAGGACATGCGGGAGCGGGGATATGTCGGTCATGCCGCGCGGTTACACCAAACTCGGCGCGCGGGGAAGAAGGACCAGCCCCAGGCGAAGCCGGGGGATGGGGGCGGAGGGGGCTCGTCCCTCGCCATGACGCGGGACGAGCCTCCTGTTGCCTAGTTCACCGAACCGAATTCGGCGCCGGCATCGGTGAAATAGGCCCGCCAGAAGGCCTTCACGTCGGCAATCGGCAGATCGTATATCTGGCGGGGAACGATGCGGGCGACAACCTGGACGTGGTCCATGTTCGGCTTGGTGCCTGCCAGCTTGGAGTCGAGATAGGCATCATAATCAGCGCCGACCTTGTAGAACGAGAAGGCATCGGAATGCTGCATCAGGTCGGAGACGACAACGACGCGGCGGTTCTCGCTGGAGGCCTGGAAGTCGGCCCGGTCGGAAATCGTGTAGAGCGCCTCGAACAGCGGCGAGCTTGGCTGGCGCGTGTCCTGGAGCGCGTGTTCGATCTCCGCGATCAGCGGCTGGTAGAAGGTCTTCTGCCATGCCGACTCGATCATCTTCGGGTTCTGCGTGATCGGGTTTGCATCGGCGATGCTGCCGGGCGAGCACTTCACGAAGATGACCTTGGGCTGGAAGGGGTCCGCCGCATTCGGCGTCATCACCGTCAGGCGGCCGTATTTCGGCAGGGCCCGGGCCTCGTTGTCGACAAACTCATGCACCCAGTCCAGGTCGTTCGGATTGAACGGGTCGGACTGGTCAAGCAGGATGACGGTATGCGCCGGGTCCTTGCGGTCCATGCGGCAGCTGGTTTCCGCCATCAGGGACGGCGGGATATTGAACGCGACCAGCGCAAAAAGGCCGAACACGCCTGACAGCATCAGGCCGATCATGCCGCGCCAGAACCAGGGTCCTCTTTCTCGTCTTCTTGCCATCGTCTAGCCTCCTGCCGCCGGCCTCAGGCGCGGCGCGCTTCATCCACGGAAACGAAGGCCTTGCCGGCAGACTTGCCTTCACGGACCTTCTCGATTTCTTCGCCAACCTTTTTCTCGATGCTCGAGAGGCCCTTCTGGACCTGTTGGATATGCGTCTCCAGCCATTCGCGTGTGAGGTTCAGGGCTGTGAGGTTCTGGTCGATCGTCTTGATGGCGGCGTTCGCCTGGTCACGTTCCTTCTTGAAATCGAAGGGCGGCAATTGCGGCGTGACGATCTCGTCGAAATAGGCCGGGCATGCGGCCTGCTCGCCAAGCTTGTCGCGCAGCTGGTTGCGTTGGCGGCGGTGCGCCTGGCGGTAGGCCACTTTCAGCGAACGCTCCTGGTCGGCCGCATTGGCCGCAATCGAAGCGGCCACGTCGCGGCGCGAATCCAGCACGTTCATGGCCTTCTCGATTTCACGCTTGGCTGCCGCATGGCGCGAGAGCTGGGTTTCGAACCACAGGCGGCACTGGGTGAAGTATTCCGACAGGTCATCGCGCACACCGTTGCGAACCGCCTGGCGACGCTCATAGGCCTTGCGCTCTTTCCGCCAGACGCGGCCATAGCCGGGATAGCGGTCGGAAATGCGGTCATAGCCTTCGTACACGGCGAGGCCGAAGACGGTGAGGCCCATGAACAGGAGGCCCATCGCAATGAAGCTTTCAAGGCCGATAATGTTCGGGAACATGCTGGACATCACCGTTGCCGGCGAGATGTCGAACATCGAGAATTCGGCCATCGTGCCGGCCGCGGTGGCGGCAATCAGGCCGGTTTCCACGGCATCGCGGAAGTGCGCGACGAACAGGTTGAGGAACAGGCCGCTGACCAGCCCGACCGCCATCACTGTTCCGCCCAGTACCTTCAACGCGATATTCGGATGGTTGAAGGCATAGCGCAGGCCGAAGAAGCCGGTGATCACGCCGATACAGACGTTCACGGCGCTGACCGCGAAGGCGATCATCAGGCCGCCGAGCAGGCCGGATGCCTGGGCGTCCTTGAACAGGAGCGCGTTGAAGCCGCCCTCGAGCAACATGATGAACACGAGGATCGCGACAGTCTGCTCCACGTTCTTCTTGATGTCGGGCGTGCGGTCACCGATCCGGTCGCCGTGGCGGGCCCGGAACGTCTGCAGTTCGATGATCGCCTCGTCATGGCTGTGCTTCGCGTCGGACCGGTCATCCTGCTCGTAATGGCGGTACTCGTTCTCTTCCGACTTGATCGCCTCGCGCAGCTGGTCGGGATAGATGTCGATCGGCGTGCAGTCGTGGATGAAGTTGCGAACGTTTGCGGCCGTCGTGCTCATCCATGTATTGAGCCCGCGGCGCACGGCTTCGGCGCGCTCGGCGATCTGCTGTTCGCGCTCGCTCCACTGGTCCGGCGTGATCGCCTCGGAGACCGGCAGGCCATCGGCTGCGTCCTTCTTTGCATCACGCTTGGTGAGCATGCGGCTGAACCCGAGTTCGCCCTCGGCGAGCTTGCCCTTCAGGCCGAAATCCGTGAGTTCAGCCTTGGGGTCGAGTGGTTTGATTTTCGACTGGCAGCCGACATCTGCGCCCCAGCGCACAGTTTTCTTCAGCATTGTATTACCTCTTAACAACAGACGGCTTGGTATTAACCTTCGCCGACAATGCGCCGGACCCGTAAATAGAGCGTGAAAGCCTGCCGCTTCTTGCAGATAGGTAATGTTGGTTAATCCCACCCCCGTAATGACGGGGGCGGGAGTTAATTTTTTGAATTCATTCAACCGATTGCGTTAACCGCACTCGTGCCGCACGGCCCCTGCCGGGGGCCGAGACTGCTAACAACCCACTAAGGCGTCATGCAGTTTTTTGCAGTGGCCAAATCGCAACACTCATTGCAGCAGGCCGGAAAGCGGCCCTATTCGGCCGCTGCCGGCGCCGTGACGGCCGGGATGCCGGTGAAGGGTTCGATGCCGAACCAGGGGTAGATCTCGCTCGGGAAATAGATCGTCCCGTTCTTGGATACGAGTGCGATCGTCTTGATCGCCTTGAAGTCTTCAACCGGATTGCCGGGCACAAGGAAGAAGTCAGCCTTCTTGCCGGGCGTGATCGACCCCAGCTGGTCGTCCAGCCCCATATAGGCAGCTTCCTCAAGCGTTGCCCGGGCCAGGATCTCTGCCGGTGTGAACCCGATATTCTGGTAGAGTTCCAGTTCGCGGTGCAGGACGAACGAGCCGCCCATGTCCGTCCCGAAGACGATGAAGATGCCGCGATCCTTCATGCGCTTCAGCGTGTCGGTGATCTGGTCGAAGGCACCGGCATAGGCCGCGTCATCTTCCGGGGTCTCGATGTTCGACCAGGCCGAGCGGGCATCGCGCTGCACGCCGACCGGCATGTGGTCGACATAATCGACCATGCCGGGCTGGATTTCGCCATTGCGCGAGAGCAGCAGTGCTTCGTGGATCGCATAGGTCGGGTCGATGGCGACATCATTGTCGACCATCAGGTCCAGCGTGTGCTGCACGATTTCGTTGTCGAGATCGAGCTTGGGCAGGCGCTGGAGGGCGGTCAGGCGCAGCAGGGTGCGGGTGTCTTCATCGGCGGCCAGAACCCAGCCGAGCATGACCTGGTTGATATGGGTCATCTCGTCATAGCCGGCCTCGATCATGGCATTGGCATTGGTGAAGGCCGGGACGTGCCCGGTGACACCGAGACCGCGCTTGCGGGCTTCGGCGACCATCGCCGGCACCCAGGCCGGGTTCATCGAGTTGTAGATCTTGATCTGGAAGAAATTGCCTTCATCGGCATAGCGATCCACGGCAGCGACCGCTTCCGCCTCGCTGGTCACCAGTGTTCCGTTGTTCGAGCTGAACGGGCTCTTGCCTTCGATGAAGCCGTTCTTGACGACGCGCGGACCAGCCAGGACACCGCTGTCCATCTTTTCGATCAGCGTGTTGAGCGTGTCATTGTTGTTGCCCATGTCGCGGACCAGCGTGATGCCGGCGGCGATGTTCAGCAGGGCGTCGTCCTGGCCGAGGTGGGCGTGCATGTCGGTGAGGCCGGGAACGAGGGTTCCGCCATTGCCGTCGATGACGGTTTCATTCGGCTGGCTGGCATTGGCCGCATCGATGGACTTGATCGTGTCACCCTCGACGAGGACGGAGACCGGGCCGGTCAGGGCCTTGGCCACGGGATCGAAGAGGCGGACATCGGCGATGCGCACGGGGCTGTCGAATGTGTGGGCGGTCCTGGCCTGGATGGTCTCAAACCGGGTGGTCGACAGGGAGACTGCGAGATCCTTCAGCTGTTGCTCGGCCTCTTCATAGCCGGCGCGGACGATCACGAAGTTCGGCGAGATCATAGCGAACAGGGCTTCGGACTCGTCGAGCAGGAAATAGGTCGGGTCGAGGCTTTCCCCGGTCAGGGCATAGGCGGTGGCCGAGACGGCGCCGGAGGTGCCGTCGACGGTGGTGGTTTCGAGGGCTTCGAGGCGCAGGGCACCGGCCGGATAGGCGGGCAGTGTCTGGTCGTCATCGGCCAGCAGGGCGGCGGAATAGACTGCCAGCGCATAGGGCGAGGCGTTCTGGGCGATATAGATGGCCGGTTCGGTGACCGGGGCGCTGCCCGGGCCGGTCGTGTCGACCCAGTTGGCCGTGCCGTCTGCGCGCGAGAAGCTTTCGGTGATCTTGTTGCCGAACGTGGTGTTGCCGTCGACGGTCCAGCCGACCGGCAGGCCATCGTCGCCGAGGGTGATGGATTCGGCGAGTGTGGGGCCGCGGCCATTGTTGCGGTATTCGAATGCGACCGAGATATCATCAGCGATGCGGGTGGCTTCCAGCTCGCCGATCCTGGTGTTGTTGAGGAGGACGGAGAAGGTCTCGACGACGGGTGAAGGCGCCGCGGCGACTGGCGTTTCGACCAGTGTTTCCGGCTCTACCGGTGCATCATGGGTACAGGCGCCAAGCCAGAGCGCGCCGCCTAGCGCCGCCAATGCAATCGGTTTCATCATCGTGAAAATCTCCCATCGGTACGCGCCCCTTGCGCGTCAGCCGAAGAGAGTGGTCGCACAGATGCCTGCGGGAATCCAGATCAGAGCCAATGCGCGCGACGCCTGTGAGGGCGCTTGGGAGGAAAGGCTGGATTTTCGCGGGGCGGTTCGCGGTCAGGTGTCGGGAATGGGGCCGATCCGGACCAGCCCTGCGCTTGCGCCTGGGCCTGCTGCGGGGCAATCGCAACGCGATTGCTGATCCCTTCGCAGCCCCGACGCGCGCCGGGGGCGCGGGCATTGGGTGCCTGTGAGGGCAAGCCGCAGTCGATCCGATACGGGTGCACGGAAACAGCCCGAACGCTGCACGGACATGTCGTCAGACAGGCGAATGAGCACGACACGCCCGTTCCACATCACGCCCCACAGCATCTGCGCGCCGGGGTGACCGGCTGCGCGGAACCACTTCCTGAGACGCTGGATGCGCCAGAAGATCAGCGGCCAGATCGGCAGCAGGTACCAGGGCAGGCCCGGCATGGGCACGAGGAGGGAGAAGGGTGGCATCGGTGCCAGTATACACCGGGTGCAGGAGGGGGTGGATAAGCACCCCCTCCACAGGTTTCCAGGCTCAGGCCATTTCGATGATCGTGACGTTGGCGACGCCGCCGCCTTCGCACATGGTTTGCAGGCCCCAGCGCTTGTTCCGGGCCTTCAGGCCGTGGATCAGCGTCGTCATCAGCTTGGTGCCGGTGGCGCCGAGCGGGTGGCCGAGCGCGATGGCGCCGCCATTGACGTTCAGCTTGTCCGGGTCGGCGCCGGTATGCTTCAGCCAGGCCAGTGGGATGGAGGCGAAGGCTTCGTTGACCTCGTAGAGATCAATGTCGGCCATCTTCATGCCGGCGCGTTGCAGGGCGCGGTCCGTGGCAAACAGCGGCTCTTCCAGCATGATGACCGGGTCACCGGCGGTGACAGTGAGGTTGTGGATGCGGGCGAGCGGCGTGAGGCCGTAGCGCTTGACGGCCTCGGCCGAGGCGACGAGCACGGCAGACGCGCCGTCGCAGATCTGGCTGGACGTGCCGGCCGTCAGGATGCCGCCTTCGGCCATTGTCTTGAGGCCCGCGAGGGCTTCGCGCGTGGTGCCGGGACGGATGCCTTCATCGGTGACGTGCATTTCGGTCTCGCCCTCGGGCGTGACGATCTCGACCGGCACGATCTCGTCCTTGAAGGCGCCGGCCTCGGTGGCGGCTGCCGCGCGGCGCTGGCTCTCGACGCCGAAGGCATCGGTATCGTCGCGGGTGAAGCCATGCTTCTTGGCGACCATTTCGGCGCCGATGAACTGGCTGAACCCCTTGACGCCGTATTTCTGCTTGATCGCGTCGGAGATGGGCGAGATGCCGGAGCCCGGCAGGTAGTTGGAGCCCATCGGCGCGCGCGACATGGATTCAGCGCCCGCCGCGATGACGACATCCTGCGTGCCGGACATGATGGCCTGCGCGGCAAACTGGATCGCCTGTTGCGACGAACCGCACTGGCGGTCGATGGTGACGGCAGGCACGCTGTCGGGAAGGCCGGAGGCGAGCACGGCCATGCGGCCGAACTGGCCGGCCTGTTCGCCGGCCTGCGTGACGCAGCCGAAGATCACGTCCTCGATCACCGAGGGGTCGATGCCGGCGCGGGCGACGACCGCGTCGAGCGCCTTGGCACCAAGGTCGTTTGCGTGGATGCCCGAGAGGCGGCCATTGCGGCGGCCCCCGGCAGTGCGCACGGCGGCGCAGATATAGGCTTCAGCCATTCCTGGGTTTCCTTGCTTTGCGCCGGCGAGCGGCGGTGTTCACGAGTGATGCAGGGACTGTAGGCAGGGTTCCCTAGGGGTGAGCAAGGGGGGTGTTGGGGGTGAGGTGGCGGAAATCCTGTGGCATTGGAGATGCCTGTTGGGCCCCCACCCAGCCTCCCCCTTCCAGGGGGAGGAGTTCCCTTGTGCGTGCATCGATCTTTCGAAACAGAGCAGACTGTTCCTCCCCCTGTAAGGGGGAGGTTAGGTGGGGGTCTGCGATCTATCCTCAGCCAAGCCGCTTTTCCAATAAAAGAGTCGTCAGCCCGCTATCCCATTCCGCGTCCGGGTAGCGGCCTGCCTCGACATAGCCGCGCCCAGCATAGAAGGCTTGGCTGGCCGTGTTGAACGTATCGGTTTCGAGCCGGGCGGACGGGAAGCCGGCGTGGGCGATTTCAGCTTCGGCCAAGTCCATCAGCGCCGCGCCAGCGCCAGTGCGCGCATGGGCGGAATGGACGTGGAGCGCGTGAATGAAATCATTCCGCCAGTGAACAAGTCCGATGACCTCGCCCGCCCGCTCGGCGACGCGGAATTCAAGCCCGCAGCGCCCGACATAATCGGCGGGACGATTTTCGCGCGCATAGGCCCCCGCCGCAGCGGGCGTGATGGCAGGGCGCCATGTCGATTGGAATGTGCTGTAGAGGATGGCGATGAGGGCGGCACTGTCGTCGGCGCGGGCGGGGCGGATGTGCAGGTACTTGGCTTGGGTCATGCGGCAAGGTGCGCGAAACGGGCGCTACGGGCAATCGAAGGTGCGCTCAGTGGCGGGTATCGCTGCGCTCAACCCACCCTACGCTTACTCAAGGCCGATTTGGATCTATCGCGCCAGCCAGATCCGTCCGGAACTGATTTACAGCATCAGGATCGTATCTACAGCCGGTTGAAGACCATGATTTAAACATGCTACGCAGTTCGACCAACTGAAAATAATTTTCTACTTGTATGGCAGGAAGCGAAAAATACCCTGCTGTTCGCTGTATTTCCCTGATTTGATCCTGCTCGGCATCGTCTCTCAAGGCGCGAAGCGCATTGGAAATTTCTTCTCGAATTATCAGGCGAAGTTCTTCCGGATCCATTTCAACACTCTTTCATTGCATTTAGGCTGAACTTTAGTCTTTCAATGCCTCAATGGCCGCAGCGACGATAATTCCGAATACTAATAAATTCGATGCCTCCGAAACGAGTTCGACGTATGCAGGCAGCATGACGTCGCTGTGCAGCACGCCCCCCATCGACCTCAGCGTACATCCAATCGCGTGTGAATATCCAACTGACGCTGTTGAGGTCGCCCAAACTACCGCTACGCCTAAATTCAAGACTGCCAGCAAAAAGACGACTGAAGCCGCCTGGACCAGAAACCCAAGGAATATAAAAAAAAACCTTACCGGATTCACAAACTGCATAGCGTCCCCCAAGTTTACAACCCCACTATCTCACCCATTGGTAGAAAACTCAAGGCAGGCAAATGTGCTGCTAACACAGTTTTCCCCGCGCGCCCTTGTTGCCTAGAAGACAAAGAACAGCAGCACCTATCGAGATAGGTTTCACGCCAAATACATCTCTCCAATCAACTAACCCACCCCCTCCTAAAGCGGAATGTTGTCGTGTTTCTTCCACGGGTTTTCGAGCTGCTTGTTGCGCAGGGTGCGGAGGGATTTGGCGATGCGGCGACGGGTGAAGTGGGGCTTGATGATGCGGCGACGGGTGAAGTGGGGCTTGATGATGTCGTCGATATAGCCCTTTTTCGCGGCGACGAGCTGCGCTTCACGCTCACTTTCGACGGAGGTAATTACGGATCAGGCCGATGCTTGACGTATCCGTGTGTTCGACAATTTCAAGTAAAAAGCGGTCCTGGTCAATCTTGGTGAGTTTCGACTTTGCCTTCCAGTCCGGACCCGTTTCAACCAACATCCCATTGTTGAACGACCAGGATGACGACGTGACCCAGCGACGACCGTCTCGGCGCAAATTGGCGGTTGTCCGACCATCGCCGCCAATCTGCCAGACGATTTCGGTTTCTTGCTGATCCTCGTCCAGCACCGCAATCCAGGTCCCAGGCAGGAACGCTGTGAAATCTTCGCTCTCGTCGTAGAGGACGTCAGTCGCCATCTTCTCGAGCCAGTTGTCGCCGTACTTCGCCGCAAGGGCTTTTTCGGCGAGATCAATGTCGCTATCGAGCTTCGCTTTATATAGATCAACGGCGTCTGACATGCCTCGTCTCAGGCTGCCGACAACGTCAGATGGATCAAGCTCATGCATTTCTATGGCCATCCGCCAGTCGGAACGCTCGTCGCCGTCAATCAGGTGTGTCTTGTACTTTCCACTGTCGATTTTCGTGGCGAAGTGGCTTCGCTTTTTTTCCTCGTCGAAATCAAACGCCACGAAATATTTTGAACCACGAACTGCCATGACAAGGACGCGTTCATCCGATGAACGCATCGCTCTCACGCCGCCGGCTTCAAGGTTTTCAAATTCGAAGCTTTTCAACACTTCGGGCGCGAAGCGTTCCAGAATTCGATTGTACAGAAGATCGGACGGAGATTCGATTACCGACCATGCGTCGCCGTCCTCGCTAAGTTCGAACACAAGCGGTACCTTCACCTCCTGCCCGCTACATGAGATTTTCACAGCATAGTTCATTAGCGCAACGTTTTCCGCAATTTTCCGGATCTGTGCGAAGCTTTCGAGGTCGTCGATACCGGTTACGGACGTTATGCCGGGAGCGGAGCGACAGGCAGCGGGAAAAGCGACCTCTGGTCGCCATTCGGCTTCATCCTGAGACATAGGAAATCTGCCCCCCACTGTCTTCGCGTTGGTCCCCTCATCATAACCGAAACCCAGCCGCCAATAGACCTTCTGCGCCTGCGCTGTCGAGGCGCTGGACAAGAACATTATGGCCAGAAGTATCCTCATGATCATTGGTTAGGTCCTTGTTGCTTAGAGCGGAATATTATCGTGCTTTTTCCAAGGGTTTTCGAGCTGCTTGTTGCGCAGGGTGCGGAGGGATTTGGCGATGCGGCGGCGAGTGGAGTGCGGCATGATGATGTCGTCGATATAGCCCTTGCGCGCGGCCACATAGGGATTGGCGAAGTTGTCTTCGTATTCCTTCGTCAGCTCGGCAATCTTTTCCGGGTTGCCCATCTCCTTGCGGTAGATGATCTCGACCGCGCCCTTGGCGCCCATCACGGCGATCTCGGCCGTCGGCCAGGCATAGTTGACGTCGCCGCGCAGGTGCTTTGAACTCATCACGTCATAGGCGCCGCCATAGGCCTTCCGTGTAATGACGGTGACCTTGGGCACGGTGGCCTCGGCATAGGCGAAGAGGAGCTTGGCGCCATGCTTGATGAGGCCGCCATATTCCTGCTTGGTGCCCGGCATGAAGCCCGGCACGTCAACGAAGGTGATGACGGGGATATTGAAGCAGTCGCAGAAGCGCACAAAGCGGGCCCCCTTGCGCGAGGCGTCGATGTCGAGCACGCCAGCCAGTGTCATCGGCTGGTTGGCGACGAAGCCGACAGTGGCGCCCTCGATGCGGCCGAAACCGCACAGGATGTTGCCGCCGAAATTCGGGCTGATCTCGAAGAAGTCACCCTCGTCGGCGACCTTGGTGATCAGTTCCTTCATGTCATAGGGCGTGTTCGGGTTGGGCGGGATCAGCGTGTCGAGGCTGGCCTCGCCGCGCTCCATCTCGTCATAGACCGGGCGCACGGGCGCGTCTTCGCGGTTGGAGCCGGGCAGGAAATCGATCAGGCGGCGCATCTGCGTCAGCGCCTCGATGTCGTTCTCGAAGGCACCGTCGACGACGCCGGACTTGGCAGCATGCACCGATGCGCCGCCGAGGGTCTCGTGGGTGACTTCCTCGTTGGTGACGGTCTTCACCACGTCAGGCCCGGTGACGTACATGTAGGACGTGTCCTTCACCATGAAGATGAAGTCCGTCAGGGCGGGCGAATAGACGTCGCCGCCGGCGCAGGGGCCCATGATGACGGAAATCTGCGGGATGACGCCGGAGGAGAGCACGTTCTCCATGAAGATGTCGGCATAGCCGGCAAGGCTGTCGACGCCCTCCTGGATGCGCGCGCCGCCAGCATCGAAGATGCCGATCACGGGCGCGCCATTGCGCACGGCGGCCTGCTGGACCTTGACGATCTTGGCCGCGTGCGCCTTCGACAGCGACCCGCCGAAAACGGTGAAATCCTTGGAGAAGACATAGACAAGGCGGCCATTGATGGTGCCCTGGCCGGTGACGACGCCGTCGCCGGGAATCTTCTGCTCGGACATGCCGAAATCGGCACACTGGTGCTCGACGAACATGTCGTATTCCTCGAAGCTGTCCTCGTCGAGGAGGACCGTGATGCGCTCGCGGGCCGACAGTTTGCCTTTTTCGTGCTGCTTGCTGATGCGGGCTGTGCCGCCCCCCATGCGCGCCGTTTCGCGCCGCGCCTCAAGCGCCTCGATCACATCCTGCATAAGGGAGCCTCTCCATGCCGTAAAACTGTTGGAGAGACTGATAAAGGCCGCAGCCGCATTGGCAAGTGTCGCGTTGGGTCAGGCCGCGGGGGCCGGGAGGACGTTGGCGGAGGGCGCGGTGAGCACCCAGTCCACGCCATGCGGCCGGTAGAAGGTCTCCGCCGCCCCCCGGACCGCCATTGGTGCCATTGTCGACAGCACGGTTGTGCCAAAGCCTGTCGTCTCGGGCGGGGTCACCGGACCGGCGCAGTGTTCGGACCATTCGAACCGGAACGGGGTGTCCGGCCCGCCAGCGTCCCAGCGGATGGAAACGCTGCCGCCGGGCGCATGAAACGCGCCATATTTCAAGGCATTGGATGTCAGTTCGTACAGCGCCAGGCTGAAACATTGCACGCCGCCGGCATTGACGACGAAATCGGCACCCTCGACCGTGACGTCGCTGGCGCGGTCGCCCAGCAGGCCGTTGAGATGGCTGGTGACGACTTCGCGCAGGGGCGCGCCCTTCCAGTTGCCGGCGATCAGCAGGTCATTCGCCCGTGACATGGCCTGGATGCGGCCGAGTAGGCGTCCTTCGAACTCGCTGACCGTGGAACAGGATGGCGCCAGCAGGCTGGTGAGCGAGGCGATAATGGTGAGGAGATTGCGCGAGCGGTGCACCAGTTCCTGCTGCAGGACGGCGTTGCGGGCCTCGGCGCGCTTGCGGTCGTCGATATCCTCGACCATCGAGATGAAGAATTCGGGCTTGCCGGACAGATCCCGTTTCGAGGCGACGGTCAGGCGCGTCCAGCGATAGGTGCCGTCGGCGCGCTGGAACCGCTTGTCCATCGCGTAATGGGCGATCTCGCCCGCCAGGACCTTGTCGACGAGGCCAAGATCGGCCTCCAGGTCATCCGGGTGGGTAATGTCCTGGAAGGTCATCGCCAGCAGGTCTTCGCGAGGGTGGCCGACCACGCGGCAGAGCGTCTCGTTGACGCGCAGCCAGCTGCCGTCGAGGCCGACATGGGCGATCCCGATGGCGGCGTTCTGGAACGTCGACTCAAAGATGGCTTCCGATTCGCGCAGCCTCTGTTCGAGGGCCAGGCGGGACGTGTGAGGCGTGGAGTCTGTCATGATGTTCCGGCTAGCCCCCCTGACTGTGCCCGGCCGGTCCAAACGGGTTCCGGCACAGAACGCAATCAGGCCGACCTGACCGCCACAAGGTTAACGTGTTCTTGCCGTCGCTGCCATCGGAGTCGGCGCGCTGCAGGTGAAAAAGCCCCGGCCTTGCAGCCGGGGCCTGTCCTGGATGGGAGGCCTAGTGGCCGCGCCGGCCGCGCTGCGTGTGGGCAACGGTGTAGCCATGCCCGTTGCCCCGGGCGAGCGCCGGGATGCCGCGCACTTCGGCGACATTGCCGCGCCGGACGGTACAGGTCACGTTGCGCTCGACGTCGCGGCGGCGATGTTCGAACTCGACATCATCGTACCGCACCTCGAAGCCGTTCGGGCCAATCTGGCGGACGCGGCGATCGTCGTCGAAATCGACGTCGCGATAGCCGATCCGGTAGGCTTCCCGTGTAATCGCCGACCGGCAGGCCTGCAGGGCATTGCGGCTGAGCCGGGCGACTTCACGGTCGGTCTGGCCCCACTGGTTGGTGTGCACGCGGCGATGGTCGCGCCGGTCGTTGTGGCGATAGTCCGCCCTGGACCCGACCTGGACGACCAGCGAGGTGTTCGGGCCGATGGCCTTGTGGACCTGGACGGACGCTGCCCGGACCGGGGCGGCGACTGCAGGGGCGACAATGAGCGCCGACGCAGCAAACGCTGCGGCAGCCACTCGGTAGGTCATGATGCGCTTTATCATGCGTGCAGGTAATCACGGCCCTGGGGAACCGGGCCTGAAGGCGCCGTTCATCGGCCGTTTTATTGCCGGGCTGGCGAACCTGGCTGAATCGCCCGCCGTCCAAGGCGCCGGTGGCGGATCAGTCCTGCAGCGCGCGGAACCAGACGCCGAGGGCCTTCGCCTCTGCGCGGCGCGCTTCGGTCGCCGCCTTGGCCTCGTCGTCCTCGCCCCAGTGCTCGGCCTGCCAGGCCTCGTCGATGCGGGAGACTTCGTAGGCGTCCTCGGCGCTGATGGCGCCCTGCTCGACTGCAAGGGCCAGCAGCGCCGAGCCGAACAGGCCAGCCGCGTAGACCAGCCCGGTCAGACGGAAGGCGTCGAGGCCCAGCGCATGGTCGCGGGCGGCATCAAGCGAGGCATCCGGCTGGGGCGAGGCAACAATGCCGATCACCGGAACGAGATTGACGCCGAGCGTGTCGCCCGCCCAGTCGCGCACCGGCGCCCAGTGTTCTTCCTCGCTTTCGGCCAGCTCCGGCGGCGTCTCGGCAATGTGGCAGAGGAGGTCGGTCTCGCAATAGCGCGCCAGTTCGTCAGCCATCTCGTCACGCACCTCGTCGGTCCGGTCGATGGCAACATTGGCCAGCCGGGTGAGGTGCATCGCGGCAAGGTCGATCTTGTCGCCCTGGGCCTGCCATTCCGCAGCGATCGCGCGGGCGAGGCGTTCCGACGGAATCAGCAGCGCCGCGCGCGCCGGCGTCTTGATCGTGCGGCCGTCGAGCGCGACGGTCCAGCCGTCATCGAGGCGTTCGGCGGCGGCCTGCTTGTAGAAGCGTTTCGGTGTGGGTGTCGGAGGGGAATTGGTCATGCGGGACGCTTTAGGCCCGCTGGCGCCGGCTTCCAAGTGGCAATTCAGGCTTTGGGCGGTGACCTGTCAGACGGGGCGGCAACATAGTCGGGTGCCATCAGGTCCAGCACGTCTTCGACCCTGCGGCTTTCCGGGTCGATCAGGACCAAGGTTTGCCCGAACCGGGCGGTCTGCAGGCCGGGCCGCTTGAGGGGTGTGTTGACGATGACCCGGAACTCGGCGCCGATCACGGGGATGTGGTGCGGCAGGACATGGCCACGCTTTATTTCGGCTTCCAGGGGAGACTTGCCGAGGCAGAGCTTATCGCGGGCGAGGCCGACTTCGCAGGTGACGCCGTCAAGCTCGAACTCGCGGTCGAAAGCGTCGAAATCGGCCTGCGTGAAGCGGTCGGCGGGCTGGGCGACCCTGGCCCGGTTGAGAATCGGCTCGACGGTGAGGAATGTGCCGAGCGCTAGACAGGCCGCTGCAACGACGCCGGTTTCGACGTGCCAGCTGCGGATTTCATAGTGCCTGCCCGGATGTGTCTCATCGCCCATGCCGATCAGAACTCACGGCGCGCGGGAATGTTCCGTCAGGCCTGACCGAATTGCCCGAGGCTGCCCGCAAGCGTCGCATAGGTGTGGTGGACTTCGTCTGCACCGGCAGCGCTGAGTTCGCTGGCGGCGCCGAATCCCCAGCTGACACCCAGCGTGCGCACGCCGGCAGCCCGGCCCATGTGGATGTCGTGGATCGCGTCGCCGATCATCAGGCTCTGGTGAGGCTCCGCGCCGAGCGCGCCCATCGCCTGTTCGACCATGAACGGGTGCGGCTTGCCGGGGCCGTCATCGGCGCACCAGATTGTATCAAAATAGGACTCCAGCGGATGCATCTCGAAGATCGCCCGGATGCCGCGCCGGGACTTGCCCGTCGCCATGGCGATCAGCCAGCCCGTGTCACGCAGCATCTGCAGGGTTTCGATGGCGCCGTCATAGAGCGGTTCGCGAAAATCGGGGTCGGTGCGGCGGGCGATGAAAGCGTCCCGATAGGCCTCGACGAGCGCGTCGACGCGCTCCGGGCCGAGATCATCCGGCGCAAGAATCTGGCAGGATTCCCTCAGGCCGAGGCCGACAATCCTGCGGGTGGCGTCATAGGGAGGGGGCGTCAGGCCCTGCACCTCGAAGGCACGGGTCATCGCCGTCTGGATAACGTCCCGGCTGTCGACGATCGTGCCGTCCATGTCCCAGATCGCGAGGCGAAGCATCAGACGAAGGGCGCCATCGGGTTCTTGCCCGCTTCCTGCTCGAGGAAGCCCAGCGTTTCGAAAGTCTGCTTCATGTGCGGCGACAGGGGCGCGATGATGGTGATCGGCTTGCCGGTCTGGCGCGGGATGATCAGGGCGCGGGCGTGCAGGTGCAGGCCGGCGGCAAGGCCGTTGGGCACTTCGCGGCGGCTCTTGTACTTGAAGTCGCCGAGGATCGAGGTGTCCATTTCCAGCATGTGGAAGCGCAGCTGGTGCATGCGGCCGGTCTCGGGCTTCATCGCGACCCAGGCGGCTTTCTGGCCGGCGGTGGAGATGACGGCGTAATCGGTGATCGAATGCTTGGCCCCCTCGACGCCCTGCGCGCTGCGGATCATCCGCTCGCGGTCGGCATCACGGCGCTTGGCGTGGGGGCTGACCGGGCGCCAGCCGCTTTCCTCGCGGTCGTCGGGCACGCCCTTGACCATCCAGCAGCGGATCTGGCCGAAGGGCGGGTTGGGCACGCCGACGGTGACGGCCCAGTAGACCTTGTTCATGTCGCGGCTGCGGAAGAGGTCGCCGAGGCGCGCGGCTGCGGCGGGGTGCTTGGCGACCAGGAGGACGCCGGACGTGTCCTTGTCGAGGCGGTGGACGAGGACCGGGCGATGCTCGCCTTCCGACAGGGCGGGCAGCATGCCGTCGATGTGGCGCCCCTGCCCCGATCCGCCCTGCACGGCGAGGCCGGCCGGCTTGTTGAGGGCGATCATCTCGTCGTCCTGGTACAGGATCAGCTCTTCGAGGAATTCGCGGTCCTTTTGCGTGGCATTCGCCGCCGGGTCGCGCCGGACCGGGGCTTCGCCATCCAGGATCGGCAGGCGCACGGCCATACCGGCCGACAGGCGCATATTGGCCTTGGCGCGGCCGCCATCGACGCGGATCTGGCCGGTGCGCAGCCATTTCTCGACCTGGCCCTGGGTGGCCGGCACGCGGCGCTTGATCCAGCGGTCGAGGCGCGTGCCTTCTTCCTTGTCAGTAACGGTCTCGGTGATGATCTGGCCGCTCATGCGAACATCCTCCGGGCAATCCAGAGACCGACGAACAGCGCCGACACGCCGAGGGCGAGCGACAGGCCGGCATAGGCGAACGCCTTGCCGACATTGTCGGAGCGGATGAATTCGGCCACTTCCAGCGAAAAGGCCGAGAAGGTCGTGAAGCCGCCGAGCACGCCGGTGGCCAGGAACAGGCGGGTTGTCTGGCTGATGCCTTCGGCCTTGAGGGCCAGCCAGCCGATGAGGACGCCCATTGCAAGGCTGCCGATGATGTTGACCGTGAATGTGCCATGCGGCCAGCCCTGCGGCAGGTGGCGCAAGCTGACCTGGCTGACTCCATGGCGTAGCGCTGCGCCGATGGCGCCGCCCGCTGCAACTGCAAGAAATCCGTTCATGGCGGGCCTTCTACGCCGGACGGCCCGAAACTGCCAGCGCGAATGGCAATGGCACTTGCACGGCCGCGCGATCCGGCTCTAATACGCCGGTGATGCGGGTGTAGCTCAATGGTAGAGCAGCAGCTTCCCAAGCTGAATACGAGGGTTCGATTCCCTTCACCCGCTCCAGATTTTTCCGGATTCGCAATGGGTTGTTGCTGAACGGCGCGGTGTGCCTATCATGGTTGCAGATGAGCCAGTCCGACGCCGCCCCCGACATTCCCCGATCTGCCTTCTCCGTCTCGATATTTCGCCAGATGTGGATCGCCAGCCTGGCCTCGAATTTCGGGCGGCTGGTGCAGGCCGTGGGCGCCGGCTGGCTGATGACCACCCTGTCGACCTCGAAACAGGACGTGGCACTGGTGCAGGCCTCGACGGCGCTGCCGATCATGCTGTTCTCGCTGTGGGCCGGCGCGCTGGCTGACAGCCGGGACCGCCGGCTGGTGATGCTGTGGGCGCAGGTGTTCATGATGGTGGCCTCGCTGGGGCTGGCCTATTTCGCCTGGGCCGGGCTGCTGACACCCCTGCTGCTGCTGGCCTTCACCTTCCTGATCGGCTGCGGCTCGGCCTTTTACAGCCCGGCGTGGCAGGCATCGGTCGGCGACATGGTGCCCCGCAAGCTGTTGCCGGGGGCCATCGCGTATAACAGCATGGGATTCAATGTTGCCCGCAGTGTCGGGCCTGCGATCGGCGGGGCCATCGTGGCCGCGGCGGGCGCGGCGGCGGCCTTCCTGCTGAACGCGATCAGCTATCTCGGCCTGATCGTCGTGCTGATACGCTGGAAGCGGCCGGTCGAGACCCGGACCCTGCCACGCGAAGGCACGCTGAGCGCGATTTCGGCCGGGTTGCGCTATGCCGCGATGTCACCGCATATCCGCGCCGTGCTGCTGCGTTCGATCATCCTCGTTCCTGCAGCGACCGGCGTGTCGGCGCTGATGCCGATCATTGCCGTCGACCTGATCGGCGGCGGCGCGATCATCTACGGCACCCTGCTCGGCGCGTTCGGCTTCGGTGCGATTACCGGCGCCTTTGCGATGGGCCGGCTGAGGAAATCGCAAACGACCAATCGCATCATCCTGATTGCGACTCTGGCGCTGGCCCTGGGCACGGCCGCCACGGGCCTCAGCCGCAGCCTGTGGTTCACCCTGCCCGCCCTGTTCCTGACCGGGGCCGGCTGGGTGCTGGCCCTCGCGAGTTTCAATGTCGCCGTGCAGATCGCCGCCCCGCGCTGGGTCGTGGCGCGCAGCGTCGCCGTCTACCAGATGGTGGCGTTCGGCGGCATGGTGGCCGGCAGTTCGCTGCTCGGCTGGCTTGCCGACTGGGCCGGGGCCGGCCCTGCCCTGCTGACCGCCAGCGCCGTGCAGGGCGTGGGCCTTCTGGCCGCCTTCGCCCTGCCGCTGCCGGGGGCTGAGAACCTGGATCTCGACCCGCTCGACCGCTGGCAGGAGCCCGAAACCGCCGTGCCGGTCGAATCGCGCAGCGGGCCGGTCGTGATCGCGATCGACTACATGATCGCCGAGGACAGGATTCCCGCCTTCATGGCAGAGATGATCGAGCGGCGCCGGATGTGCCGCCGCGACGGCGCGCGGGGATGGACGCTGCTGCGCGACCTGTCGGACCCGCGTGTCTGGACCGAGCGCTACCAGTTCCCGACCTGGCTGGACTATGTCCGCAGCTCGCAGCGGCGGACCAAGGAAGATGGCCTGGTGACGGCGCGCCTGCGTGACCTGCTGCTGCCCGGCCATCCCCCGAGGATCCACCGGATGCTGGAGCGCCACCCTACCGGCGACGTGACCCTGCATGCGCGGACATTCCACGAGCCGGCCGCGTCGATGACCGATCCGACGCGCGGCAACTGACGCGGCCGCCTCAGCGAACCTGCGCGACGATGACGGTGACCAGGACACTGTAGATCAGCATCAGGGAGACGGTCTTCAGGATGGCGGACAGGATGAACGGCTTGAGGTCCGGCCAGGAGGACTGGCGCGCGACATCGGCCACGGCGCCCGCGATGTCCTGGTGCAGGACGTCGCGATTGTGGCCGGCCAGTGCCAGCAGCA
This sequence comes from Hyphomonas johnsonii MHS-2, assembly GCF_000685275.1. Taxonomy (GTDB): domain Bacteria; phylum Pseudomonadota; class Alphaproteobacteria; order Caulobacterales; family Hyphomonadaceae; genus Hyphomonas; species Hyphomonas johnsonii. Next base: position 211,897 of record NZ_ARYK01000001.1, on the reverse strand, counting down.
AAGTATGCGACCGTGTCGGGGGAATGGATTTTGCTTCCACGAGGACCTGCTCGAATACCAGCGCCGCGACGGTTTCGCCGAGGGCGCGTTTCGGATGCCAGCCATTGCGGACGAGGGTGCTGAGCACGAAGCGGGCGGTCGGGTAGATCACCCACATGTCGCGGATCAGGAAGAGGACGAGGCAGGTTGCCACGGTCAGCGACACCTGCGCATCGGTGAGGCCGTGCACACGCCAGACCAGCCAGACCGCGCCAAGGATCAGCGCCTTGATGCCGGTCGCGACAGCGAAATGCGCGAAGCTGGCCGTCAGCAGCGTGTGCGCCTCCTTCCGGATGCGTTCGCGCGCCTCGACGGCCGCAGCCTCGATCGCCTTGTTCTTGCGGTCCGTGACCTTGCCGGCGAGAAACTTGCGCCCGAGGGCGATACCCGCCGTCAGGGCCGAAAATATGAGCAGGGCAGAACGCATGGGACTCCGATAGGCAACAGATCAACCTGCCCGGCAAGGCGCCGGGTCAGATCAAGCCTACCATGAATCTCTGGATGTGACGCGAGACGCTTGCAGGATCGCGGACCAGGGAATAGCCCGCAACCATCGCAATCGCGGCCACGGTCAGCGGCCGCTTTTCAACGAGGGACTTGAGGGCGTCGAAGGGAAGATCGGCCAGTGCATCGGCGGTGGCTTCCTCGATATCCTCGATTTCGTCCGCCGATGACCGGCCGGGGTCCAGGAAGATGTAAAGGCATGCGCACGCCGCCGCCAGCATCAGGGCGGCCACGGTGAAACAGGCGCCCACCATGCCCAGATAGGTGGCGAGCGCCAGTGTCAGCGCGACGCACAGCGCGAACGTGCCGCCCAGGCCGAAGACCAGCCCGGCGGCCGCCGCCATGAGTCTGAGTTTCGTGGAATCCATCGCTTGTCTAGTTCCGGCGCAGCATCGCGAGGACGAGGCCCGCCCCGAATGCAATCCCGATCGCGGTCAACGGATTTTCGCGGATCCGCGTTTCGACAACCGTCCGGGTTTCACCCAATTGCTCGGTCGCCTTGGACGCCAGTTCGGCGCCGCGGTCGACGCCGGCTTCCGCCTTGGTCTTCGCGATACCGCGAATGTCGGAAACGACCTGTTTCAGGTCGCCTCGCAAAGCGGCAATGTCCGCCTTCAGGGCTTCAACTTCGGTATCCGTGGAGGCATTTTTCGCCCCCGTGGCGGTGGTGGTGCTCATCATATGCTCCTTTTGAAATGACGGTACACCAACGATCCGGGGGCCCTCCGGTTCCATCGCCAGACGCCGAAAGAAAGCGGTGCGCGCGCGGAACCGGCCGACACGGCCGGCGTTTGTGCAGAATGCACGCTTTCCGCAATCGCCTGGCTCAGTATTCGGACATTCCAGACAAGGTCTGGAATGTGATACAGGACATCGGCACCAAGCCCGGGCACTTCAAGGCAGGTGCCGACATCATCCGGGTCGGCGAGATCACGGATTCCCTGTTCATCATATCGACCGGCTGGGCAACGCGCTTCCGCACCCTCGAGGACGGCCGCCGGCAGATCGTGAACTTCATGCTGCCGGGCGACATCTTCGACCTCCAGGCGCTGGCGCGCATGGAAGCCGATCACAGCGTCTCCGCCCTCACGGATGTCAGCATCTTGTCCATCAGCCCCCAGAAGTTCATCCGGAAAATGCGGGAATCCGGCGAGGTGTCTTCAGCGTTCTGGTGGGCCGCCGTGCAGGAGGAATCGATATTGCGCGAGCAGGCCGTGCGCCTCGGGCGCCGGTCAGCGCGCGAACGGATCGGTCATCTGCTGCTGGAACTGCAACGCCGCATGAATGGCGCGCTCGGCAGCAATGCAGAGCAATTGTCACTGCCGCTGACGCGCGTCGACCTGGCCGACGCGCTTGGCCTGACGCCGGTCCATGTGTCGCGCACCATGTCTGCAATGCGGTCGGCCGGACTGATTGAAGAGCATCGGGGCCTGGTGCTGATCCGCGACCGGCAGCGGCTCGCCCGGCTGTCCCACTTCGATCCGGATTACCTGCACTTGCGCAAGCTGGACTATTCCCGGTTCAGCGAAGACACGCCGGACGTTCCGAGCAAGGTCGTCTGAACCGACGCGCAGGTTTTTGCTGCGACGTGTTGGAACAAGCCGGCGAATGGCGCGTGAATCCCCTAGCAAAGGAGACACGCCATGACCGACGAGAACCAGAACATCACCAAGGAAGACGCCCGTCAGGGCACCCGCATTGCCGGAATGCCCAGCACACTCGGCTTCGGCATCGTCATTGCGCTGCTCGGGATGGTCATCCTGCTGGCGATCTTCATCTGAAGCGGCGCCGCGCCTAGACAGCGACGCCGGGTGTCCGTGCCGGGTTGAAGAACAAGGCCTGGCCGATGGCGGCCTTGACCGTGTTCTCCTGGAACGGCTTCGGGATCAGGAAGGTCGGCTCCGGCCGCTCGCCTGTAAGCAGGCGTTCCGGGAACGCGGTGATGAAAATGATCGGCACGTCCATGACATCAAGAATGTCATGCGCCGCATCAATCCCGGACGACCCATCGGCGAGCTGGATGTCGCAGAGGATCAGCCCTGGCGGATTGGCCTTGGCCATGCTGACGGCCTCGGACCGCGTGGTGGCATTGCCGGTGACTTCATGGCCGAGATCCTGGACAAGGTTTTCCAAGTCGGCAGCGATGATCGGTTCGTCTTCGATGATCAGCACTTTCGTGGACAGGTCTGCCTCGATCTCGCGGTGCGCGGCGCGCACGAGATCGGCGTGTTCGGCTTCGGTGACGCCCAGGATATAGGCCGCCTCCGCCGCGCTGAAGCCCTCAAGCGCGGTCAGCAGGAATGCCTGGCGCTGGATCGGTGCCAGCGCCTGGAGGCGCTCGTCGGCCACGGTGGAAGACCCGTCGCCGGCGCGATCGAGGCGGGCACCCGTGCCACCCCAGATGACATGAAAGAACCGGTACAGCGCCGTGCGCGCATCCGCGTCACGATCAATCTGTTCGGGGTCTTCGGCAAGCGCCTGCAACGAGGCACGAATATAGGCATCGCCGCTGGCCTGACTTCCTGTCAGGGCGCGCGCATAGCGACGCAGAAACGGCAGGTGTGGCGCAAAGCTCTGAACCAAATTCATTGAAACCCTCTTGATCAATTGCGGGTTACCAAAGCGTGGGGCGGGAAAAGGTTGCAAGCAAGTGCAAAAAAAAATGTTTTGGTGGAACCATTACGCGCCCCGCCTGTTCAGCTATGTGAGTTGCACAGTAGGTACAATTAATTGATCGAATCCAGAGTCCAGCCAATGAACGAAAAAAAGCACGCGGGTCGGCAGAAAAATGACGCCGACCTGAAGCGTCGTGGTGCAAAAATCGGTGACCAGTTGCGTCAGCTCTATGAAGAGGTGGCGCGGGAAGACGTTCCAGACGATTTCCTGAAACTCCTGGAAGAAGCCGAGAAAAAGCTGCCGCGGAAACCCTCGTCGAGTGACGAGTGAACGAGGGCCAATGACACAACCACACCCCCAACTTGACGATAGCGAGTTCAAACAGGAACTGACGCTGCTGATCCCGCACCTGCGCGCGTTCGCCCGCAGCCTGTGCCGGGATGCAACCGCCGCGGACGACCTGGCGCAGGACGCGATGCTGAAGGCATGGAATGCGCGTGAGAGCTTTGTCGCCGGTACGAACATGAAGGCATGGGCGTTCACCATCCTGCGTAACGCGTTCTATTCGGAAAAACGCCGCAGCTGGAGACGCCAGCCACTGGACCCGGAAGTGGCCGAAGCCACACTGGTGTCTAACGACAATCCGACCGACACGCTCGAGCTGCTGGCACTGCGCAATGCGCTCGCAAAGCTTCCGGTCGATCAGAAGGAAGCACTGATCCTGGTCGGCGCAGGCGGGCTGTCCTATGAAGAGGCCGCCGAAATCTGCAGCTGCGCTGTCGGCACCATCAAGAGCCGCGTTTCGCGGGCACGAAAAGCGGTCGTGGAAATACTGGAAACCAACCAAGCAGGCTATAGTTCTGATTCAGGCATGTCAGCGGACAAAGCGTTCGACGACATCATGAAACAAGCAGACGAGATAGCCGGTGCCCCAACAGTCTGAATCACCAGAAGTCCCTGCAAATCGCAAAAAAGCCGGGTCGCTGCGCAAGCGCCTGGTGATGACGCTCGCGGCTGCGCTGACCCCGATCCTGGTCCTGTCGGTGATTTCGGCCTATCTCGACGCGAACAAGGGGATGGACGAACGGCGCGCCAACCTGCTGCTGGTCGCTGATGCTGCCATCGACGGCGTGGAGCAGTCGATCCAGGAAGCGTCCCTTCTGCTGAGCCTCTACCAGACCCAGGTTTTCAACGGCCAGTGTTCCGGCATCTTCAAGCGCCTGTCACCGCACTTGCCAGCCATCTCGAACATCATCGCCTTCGACACCGAGGGCCGTCCGACCTGTTCTGCGGTCGGCAACGCCAGCGAAGCCCTGTCCAACCAGAACTGGAACGAGCGCCTCAAGCGCGGCGAACGCGTGATCCGGAGCGACACGTTCTTCGATGACAAGACCAAGCAGTGGATCTTCGCTGTCCTGCTGCGCCAGGACGGGGCTGACGGCGCCTATGCCGGATCCATCGGCGTGGAATTGCAGACAGACGAACTGGCCGCACTTCCCCACGCCTACCTCCTCCCGGCCGGAGTCGATGTCGCCCTTCTCGATGATCGCGGTGAGACTTTCGGCTCGTCGCGCTTCAGCTCCATTGATCCGGAATGGGTCGAAAAGGTCCAGCAGTCGCGGACCGCCGAGCTGTTCGTTTTGCACGAACCGCAAGCCGGCTCGCTGGACGTGGTGATCAAGCCGGTCGGGGAAGGCAACCTGTTCGCGGCGATCTCGCGCGCGTCGCCGGGAATCTGGAGCGACTTCACGCTGAGGCCGGTATCCTCGATCGGATTGCCGCTGATCACTTTCTCGGTGGCACTGCTGGCTGTGTGGCTGGCGATTGATTCCCTTGTCCTTGCCTGGATCTCCCGCCTTACACGGACGGTGCGGGTTTATGGCGCCGGGCGCTATCAGTTCAATGCCGGGCGCGCCTTTGACGAGGCCCCGGACGAAATCGCAAAGCTCGCCCGGGCAATGGACGTGATGGCCAAGGATATCGGCGAGCGCGACAAGGACCTGAAGCTGGCCATTGCCAGCCGCGATGCCGCCGTCCGCGAGATTCACCACCGCGTGAAGAACAACCTGCAGATCGTCACCAGCTTTCTCAACCTGCAGGGCCGCCAGTTGCGCGACCCGCAGGCCAAGGCAGCGATATCGGCTGCGCGCCACAGGATCGACGCGCTCGCGATCGTCCACCAGACGCTCTACCAGAACGAACGCCTCGAACAGGTCCATCTCAGGCCGTTCCTCACGGGGCTGGTGTCACACCTTTCCGAGGCGCTTGGCATGGAGGATTCGGGAATCGCCGTCGAGCAGGCCTATGCCGACGTGATGCGCCCGGCCGATGACGCCATTCCGATGGCGCTGTTCGTCGTCGAAGCCATCACCAACGCAATGAAGTACGCCTTTGACGGCACAGGCGGACGGATCAGGACATCCCTGGACGTCTTCGAGGGCGGCATGCGGCTGGAAATCGCAGACGATGGACGCGGGTATGATCCCGAAATCCTGTCTGGCGGCAATAACGGCTCCGGCCTCGGATCAAAGCTGATGAGCGCCTTTTCACGCCAGCTGGCCGCCGACCTGACGATCGAGACGAGCCCGGGGAACGGCTGCAAGCTGATCCTGATAATGCCGGACCAGGCCTAGGCCCGCGACACAGCGTTCCGGAATTCGGACAATTTCCACCTGCCCAGCGGGCGTGACGCATAGGCAAGGCCGTCGAAGTCCAGGGCATCGACTGCAACTGCGCCGGCTGACACATGGATGCAGTTGAATGCGGCCGGTGCCGCGCGGGTGCGGGTCGACAATGTGCCGGCAGTCACTGCCAGGTAGGTGCCGGTATTTTCACGGATCAGTTCGGCATGAGGGGTGTGGACATGTCCCGTCAGGAGGACCGAGATATTGCTTTCGGCCAGGCGTTCGCTGGCCCGCTCGCCGCGGCGCGTGCGCGTGCGCATTGCCGCGCCAGAGGGCGAGCGGAAGGGATGGTGACAGGCCAGCAGCCTCACCGTGCCCTCAGCCACCTGATGTGATGCAATCGATTCAAGCTGCGACAGGCGCACCGACCCTTCGGCCCAGTTGCTGCGCGCCTGCCAGCCACGCGCTGTGTTCAGGCCATCAACGCGGACATTCCCGAACCGCAGGGGCGCCGCGTGCGCGTCGAAATAGCTGTCATGCCGCTGGAACGGCCCGCTGGCGCGGGACACCATGTTGAGCAGCGGCGTGTCATGATTGCCGGGCACGATCAGAGTCGGCCTGCACAGGGCGTCGACCCATTTGCGCGCGGCGCGGAATTCGCTGTGCTTGCCGCGCTGCGTCATGTCTCCGCTGACGACAACCAGGTCAGGGTTCATCTCGTCGATCCGGGTGGAGGCCGCGTGAATGGCGGCAATATTCTCCGCCCCGAAATGCAGGTCGGCAAGTTGGACAATGCGCATCAGGCCGGCCTTGCGCGCAATACGTTTGCCGCATGCCGCTTCAGTGTCACCGTCGCACCGCTCGGCAGCTCCAGCACCTCGCCGTCGATGGTTGCGGGAACGACCAGGCCCTCGACATCCGTGATCTGCACGGTCCGGGTTTCGTCCAGGTCGATTGATTCTGCCTCTCGCCAGCCATGGATCAGCGCGTCGAATGCGATCGCCAGCCAGTCCAGGGTGGAATTCGGGTCGATGGCAGCGACTTCCAGTTTCGGTTCCTGTCCGGCGCCGACGACAATCGCTGCCGCCACCGCGTTGAAGGCCTGTCGCCATTCCCCGTGCGAGGCCAGCAGCGTCAGGCGGCGCTCGACACTCATCGCATCTGCCTGGACCGCCATTTCTGCCGCCTTCAGTAGTTCACCGCGCCGGGCGGCTTCCCGCGGTGCGGCAAGGTTGGTGACCTTGCCCACCATCGCCGCGACGTAGAATTGCCGTTCGCCGACACAGCCGGCCGCAAATGGCCGTGATACAGGGTTGGCGAGCGTTGCCTGCAGGATCGCCTTCCAGTCAGAGACGTCACCATGAAGGCGCTTGTGGACAAGGTTCATCGTCCCGCCCGGAAGTGCCAACACAGGCGGGCCTGATGGCCCGCTTGCCGACAGCGCGCAGGCGATTGAGCCGTCGCCGCCCCACATGATGAGCGCATCCGGACGCGTCTGGAGCGCGGAGTCGACCGCACGCCGAAGCTGGTGCGGTTCGACCGGCTGCACGTCTGCGGCCAGGCCCATTTCTTCAAGCGCAGCGCGCAGCAGGCTTTCCGAATCGCCCGGCGTGGAGCCAGAATCGGCATTTATCAGTGCGCTGATCTTCAATGGGAGCCCCACCTGGTTTCAAATGTTTCGCATGCCGGGGCAAAGCAGCCGCCTGCATGGATTGCAGGGAGTGGATCGCCATCCAGGTTTGATAATCAACGCAACCATGCCGCCCTGGTTCCGGACAAAATTTCAGGAACCGGAGGCAGGGCATCCGGGTTGTTCCTGCGACGGCAATCATTGCCGCTAACCTGAAAGGAGACACATCATGCTCGGTTGGGCTCTCGCATTTTTCATCTTCGCCATCGTCGCAGCGGCACTTGGTTTCGGCGGCCTCGCAGGCGCATCGGCAGGCATCGCACAGATCCTGTTCTTCGTGTTCCTCGCGCTGCTCGTCCTGACGTTTGTTGCACGCGCCGTGAAAGGCAAGAACGTCGTCTAGCCAGGGCTGGACGGACATTCATACTCAAAAAAAAGGGCGCCACTTCGGGCGCCCTTTTTCCTGCGCGCAAGTCAGTGGGCGGCGACGGGGGCCGCTGCGGGTGTCGGCTTGCGCAGGAAGAAGACGATGAAAAACGCCGCTGCCGACGACATTGCCATCGCCATGAAGAGATTGTTGTAGGTCATGACCAGCGCCTGCATCTTCACCTGCATGCCGAGTTGCATGTAGGCTGACGCTTCGGGATCGGCGACACCGAGTGCCTGCAGCCGGGCTGCGGCCTGCGCCAGCCAGGCCTGCACTTCAGGCCGCGCGGGACTCATCCCGGCCCCGAGATCCTGTTCATGCAGCATCGTGTAGCGCAGCAGCAGCGTGTTCAGGAACGCGATCCCGACGGCGCCGCCGAGATTGCGGCAAACGGTGAACAGGCCTGATGCGTTTGCGACACGCTCCGGCGGCAGTGTGCCGAGTGCCAGATTGGTTGTCGGCACCATGGTCAGGATGAGGCCGACGCCGCGAATGGCCTGCGGCCAGAACAATTGGTTGAACCCCGTTTCATGGGTCATCTGCGCATTGCCGGCGACACCGATTGTGATCAGGATCAGGCCCGCGCCCAGGATGAGGCGCGGATCGAAGCGGCGCGTCAACGCGCCGGCGATGGGTCCACCGATGAACATGGCCATGCCCGACACGCTCATGATGGCGCCGATCTGGAGCGCGGAATAGCCCTGCACCTGGCCGAGGAAAAGCGGCAGGGCATAGACCGATCCATAGAGGACAAAGCCGACCACCGAGCCGACAATTGCGCCCGAGGCAAAGTTCCTGTCCTGAAACACGGTCAGGTCAACGATCGGGTTCCTGGCCTTGAAGGCACGGTAGAAGAAGATCATTGCGGCGATCAGGCCGTAGAAGCTCCAGCGGACGATCACGCTGCTCTGCGTCCACCCTTCAGCCGGCCCTTCCTCGACCACCCATTCGAAAACGCCCAGCATCATCGCCATGCTGGCAAGGCCGAGAAGGTCGATCTTGCGCAGCAGGTGTGCCTCGCCCTTTTGCCGCGGCACGAACAGCCAGACCAGGGTCACGGCGGCTATGCCGGGAATGACGTTCAGCAGGAACAGCCAGTGCCAGCTCATGTGGCCCGTGATCCATCCGCCCAGCGTCGGCCCGATCGACGGCGCCAGGGTGGCCACCATGCCGATCATGACCTGCTGGGTCATCGACCGCCCCCCCGGGAACAGCGTGAAGGCGGCAGCCATCGTGGATGGCACCATCGCCGCCCCGACAAATCCCTGGATAACACGGAAGAAGATCAGGGAATCGAGGTTCCATGACAGCGCACACAATATGCTGGCGCCCGTAAAGCTGGCTGCTGAGATGATGAACAGTCGCCGCAGGCCGAGGGCGCGGTTGAGGTATCCCGACAATGGAATGCCCACCACTTCGGCAATCAGGTAGGCCGTCTGGACCCACGCGATCTCGCTGCTGCTGGCCGACACGCCCGCCTGGATCTGGCGGATCGAACTGGCGACGATCTGCACGTCGAGGATCGACATGAACATGCCGATCACCATCGCGAAAAATCCGATGTGAAGCGTGATGGGAACCTTGCCGCTGGCGGCTGGAGGCTCTCCCGCCAAGCCGGTCGGCGCGGTCGTGCTCATCTCACGCCTTTGGCGGTTTGACGTTGACGACCGCCTCCACCGACAGGCCGGGGCGCATCAGCCCGGTGTCGAGCGCTTCCCTTGAAATGGCGATGCGGACGGGCACGCGCTGCACGATCTTGGTGAAATTCCCGGTCGCCGTATCCTGCGGGATCAGGCTGAACTGGGCACCCGACGCCGGCGCGAGCGACTGGACCGTGCCCTCGACCTTCATGTCGGAATAGGCATCGACGTGCAGCTCTACCTTCTGGCCGGGCCGCATGTGTTCGACCTGCGTCTCCTTGAAGTTCGCGATGACATAGGCCTGTTCGACGGGAACAATCGACATGGCCTGCTGGCCGGCATTGAGCAGCTGCCCTTCCGACACGACCTTGTTGGCGATGACGCCAGAGATGGGGGCCCGGATTTCAGCCCGCCCGGCATCGACGCGCGCGCCCTGGACGCGCGCCCTGGCGGCAAGCACCTGCGCATCTGCGCCGGCGACTGCGGCCTCGGCGGCCTGAACATTCTGGCTGGCCTGGGAGAGGCCGGCATTCGACACGCTGAGCTGGCTGGCCTGGGTCGTGATCGCGGCATTGGCGCGGGTTGCCTCGGCTGTCGCAGCGTCGGCCTTGGCCTGTGCCGTATCGAGGCCGGCAGCCGGATAGTGGCCGCGCGCGGTCAACTCGGTGTAGCGGGCGAGTTCATCCTCGGCCAGTTTCGCGTTTGCCTTCGCCGACTCGGCGGCGGCGCGGGTTTCCGCGAGCCGGTCGCTTTGCGCGGATATGGCCGCCCGGGCAGACGCCTCGGCGGACTTGCGTGCGGCGACATCGGCGCGTGCCTGGATCGCCATTGCCTCTGCCTGGGCCAGCGCGGCTTCGGCCTCCGACAGGCGGGCGGCATAATCTGCGTCCTCGAGCACGACGAGGAGGTCGCCAGCCTTCACGGCCTGGTTGTCCGTCACCGCGACACGGTCGACATAGCCCTGGATCTTCGAAGACACGGTGGTGATATCAGCGCGGATATAGGCATTGTCGGTGGTTACTTCGAACCGCCCTGTGGTCCACCATTCGACCCCCTTCCAGAGGCCTGTCACGGCAAGCACGGCGACCAGGGCGATGACGGCATAGCGGCGGAAATCCGGCCTGGCCGGCGCGTCCTGCGCGGTCTCGACATCATTGCTGGCTTCGACCGTCGGCCCCGTCTTGGCGAGCGGCTCGACCGCGGTCGGCGCGGCGGGAAATGGCTTCAGCGCCATGATGGCAACCTCGATCGCAGGTGGGAGGACAGTGCATCCAAAAAGCGTAATATTGATTACACGCCAAAAATGTGTAATGTCAATTACGGATTCAAGGTGCATTTCGACGAAATTGCCACGAAAGAGGACTACAGACCCGCAATGACCACAGACCCCAGGACTGCCGAACCCGCCGATCGGGGCGCCTCGCGGGGTGATTTGCGACGCAAGGCCTTCCTCAAGGCGTCGCGGGAGGTGTTTGTCGAACAAGGGTACGAAGCTGCCAGCATGTCGGACATCGTGCAGCGCGCAGGCGGATCCCTGTCGACGCTGTACGCCCAGTTCGGCGACAAGCAGGGCCTGTTCCTGGCCATGATTGATGATCGCGTGAAGGACATGACGGCCACCATGTCGGTCGAACTTTCATCCCATTCGCCGGTCGAAGTCGGCCTGCGGCGCATCGGGCGCCAATTTGCGAGCAAGCTGCTGGAGCCTGAGTCGCTGGAAATATACCGGCTGCTGATCGGCATGGCCCGCAAGTTTCCGGATATCCCGCGAGAGTTCTTCCGGCGCGGGCCGGAACGCATGCGCGCCGAACTTGCGGCCTACCTGACCGACCGCGCCGAAGCGGGAGAAATCGAGATCGATGACGCCGAACGCACGGCGATGATGTTCCTCGAAATTGCCCGCGCTGGCCTGGTCAACCGGGCGCTGATGGACAGCAGCATCAAGCCTGACCAGCAACAGATCGATGACTCGATCGACCTGGCCGTCCAGTGCTTCCTGCACGGCATCGTTCGCATGAAGGTACCCGAGTCAGGTCATTGAATTCGTTCGTGGAACGAAAGCCGGGAACACGGGCCCGCCAAGCGCGTTCGTAGGTGAGGTAAACGGAAGGAGACCCTACCTATGTTGAACATGATGAAGATTTTCGGTGTTGTGGCGCTCGTGCTTGCCCTTTCGGCCTGCAACACGATCGAGGGCGTTGGCCAGGATGTGGAAGCAACCGGCGATTCAATCGAAGACGCCGCAAACAACGCCAAGTAATTCCTGCACTGGGGAAATCGAATACAACGGGCACGCACGCGGGCAGGAATGCCGGCGTGCGTTTCTGTGTCCGGCCTATTTGCCGGCAGACTTTTGCCGGATCGTCTGGATGAGGTGTTTCAGGTTGTCGGGAACAGGTTCGTTCACCACATCCCCGTAGGCCGTGCGCAATGCGTCCGACATGCGCTTTTGCTCAAGCCAGCGAGACGGCCGGCGCGGCGCGCCCATTCCAGGTTTGTTCTCGCCACTCTGGCCGCCCACGGTGCGTCCCTCCACCCGGAACTAAAGACACGTTAAGTGCCAGTATAGGCCTGATTTGTCACAACACAAAAGCGTAAAGTCAAAACAACATTTGCAGAATCAAAAACAGGCCCTTGATTCCCGAAAGGAAATCAGGGGCCTGTTTATGTGCGACCGCGCGCGTAAGGACGAGGCCGCTGCCACGCCGTTCCAGTCAAACTGCGGCGACAGGACGCGCGACAATACGAGCGATAGCTCTTTGTTCACGCAGATTACTTTGCCACACGAACAGCATGACCGCTCAAACGATGCGTAATCGGCACTGCACTGAAGAAGGAGACACCCCTGGCCTTACTCAACGAAAACCTCGCCACAATCCTAAATCAGGTACGATCCCGGAATCCCGGGGAAGCCGAGTTCCATCAGGCCGTCAAGGAAGTGCTGGAAAGCCTGGGGAAAGTCGTCTCGAAGCACCCGGATTACCTGGATGATGCGCTCATCGAGCGGATCTGCGAACCGGAACGCCAGATCATATTCCGCGTCCCGTGGATCGATGATGCTGGCCAGGTGAGGATCAATCGCGGCTTCAGGGTTCAGTTCAATTCCGCGCTCGGCCCCTACAAGGGCGGCCTGAGATTTCATCCCTCGGTCAATGTAGGGATCGTGAAGTTCCTGGGCTTTGAACAGATCTTCAAGAATGCGCTGAGTGGCATGCCGATCGGCGGCGGAAAAGGTGGCTCGGATTTCGATCCCAAAGGGCGGTCTGACCGCGAGGTGATGCGCTTTTGCCAGTCATTCATGACGGAACTCTGGCGGCATATCGGGGAATATACCGACGTACCAGCCGGCGATATCGGCGTTGGCAGGCGCGAGATCGGCTACATGTTCGGGCAGTTCAAGAGACTGACCAACAGGTATGAGGCCGGCGTGCTGACCGGCAAGGGCCTCAGCTATGGCGGATCGCTCGCCCGCAGCGAAGCGACGGGCTTTGGCACCGTCTACTTCGTGCAACGCATGCTGGAAACACGCGGCCAGACCCTGGAGGGCAAGCGCATCTCGGTATCGGGTTCAGGCAATGTCGCGATTTACGCCATGCAAAAGGCGCTGAAGTTTGGCGCGACGATCGCGGCGTGTTCGGACAGCGATGGTTACGTGACAGACGCACGCGGCATCGACCTCGACCTCATTAGGGAAATCAAGGAAGTGCGGCGCGAACGGGTGTCCGAATACGCCCGCATCAAGGGAGCAGGATCACAGTTCATCCCGGCAGGCAAGGGATCCATCTGGAACGTGCCGTGCGACGTCGCCCTGCCCTGCGCCACGCAAAACGAGCTCTCCAGCGAGGATGCAACCAGGCTCGTGAACAACGGCCTCATCGCAGTCGCTGAAGGCGCCAACATGCCCTGCACGCCGGAAGCGATCCGGACATTCAACGATGCCGGTGTACTGTTTGCGCCAGGAAAGGCGGCCAATGCCGGCGGGGTGGCGACATCGGCGCTGGAAATGCAACAGAACGCCAGCCGTGATCGCTGGAGCTTCGAGAAGACCGAGCAGCGCCTCAGCGAGATCATGAACAATATCCACGATCGCTGCTACGCGACATCGGAAGAGTATGACGAGCCCGGCAATTATATACTTGGCGCCAATGTTGCCGGCTTCGTCCAGGTGGCCGAAGCCATGCGCGCATTGGGTGTCGTCTGAGACCCAATGCGGCGGCCGGCCAAGTCTGACTGACGGCTCGCAGGCACCGCCGAAGCGAGGCCACCGGAACCGGAATCAAAAAAAACCCCTGATTTCCGCAAAGAAATCAGGGGCCTGTTTGGGTGCGGGAACAGGATTTGAACCTGTGACCTTCAGGTTATGAGCCTGACGAGCTACCGGACTGCTCCATCCCGCGTCAACTGTATAAGCATTTAAGGGACCAGGCCCTGAAATGCAAATCCGGCCCGCCGTTCCAGGCTGAGGCCGGACATGAGCCGTGTGGACCAAGGTCCGTCACGGCAAGCCGTCGCGAGACGGCTGTTCGAAGTAATGGAAAGATTTTTGTCTGCAAGATGCATCTTCGCTGGGTTCTGCGGACCCGGCAGCGACCTACTCTCCCACGCCTTAAGACGTAGTACCATTGGCGCAAGGGGGCTTAACGACCGAGTTCGGGATGGGATCGGGTGGGGACCCCCTGCCATAACCACCGGGTCGGCGGAAACCAGCAAGGATGCAAGAAGAAACCAATATGTCGTTTCGAGACGATGTATGAGCAATAGCGATGCGCTTTACACTACACACGAGTTTCACGATCAAGCCTATCGAGCAATTAGTACTGGTTAGCTCCACGCATTGCTGCGCTTCCACACCCAGCCTATCGACGTGCTGGTCTTGCACGGCTCTCAGGGAGACCTGGTTTTGAGGTTAGTTTCCCGCTTAGATGCTTTCAGCGGTTATCTAGTCCACACATAGCTACCCTGCAATGCGGCTGGCGCCACAACAGGTCCACCAGAGGTGTGTTCATCCCGGTCCTCTCGTACTAGGGACAAATCCTCTCAAGTCTCCAACACCCACGGCAGATAGGGACCAAACTGTCTCGCGACGTTCTGAACCCAGCTCACGTACCACTTTAATTGGCGAACAGCCAAACCCTTGGGACCTGCTCCAGCCCCAGGATGTGATGAGCCGACATCGAGGTGCCAAACGATGCCGTCGATATGGACTCTTGGGCATCATCAGCCTGTTATCCCCGGAGTACCTTTTATCCGTTGAGCGATGGCCCTTCCACTCGGGACCACCGGATCACTATGACCGTCTTTCGACTCTGCTCGATCCGTCGATCTCACAGTCAGGCAGGCTTATGCCATTGCACTCAACGAGCGATGTCCGACCGCTCTGAGCCTACCATTGCGCGCCTCCGTTACACTTTGGGAGGCGACCGCCCCAGTCAAACTACCCGCCACACAGGGTCCCGGCCCCATCCAGGGGCGCGGTTAGACATCAAAGAAGACAAGGGTGGTATTTCAAGGTTGGCTCCACACGATCTGGCGACCATGCTTCAAAGCCTCCCACCTATCCTACACATATATTCTTTAATGCCACTGTGAAGCTGTAGTAAAGGTTCACGGGGTCTTTCCGTCTGACCGCGGGTACCCCGCATCTTCACGGGGAATTCAATTTCGCTGAGTCTATGTTGGAGACAGTGGGGAAGTCGTTACGCCATTCGTGCAGGTCGGAACTTACCCGACAAGGAATTTCGCTACCTTAGGACCGTTATAGTTACGGCCGCCGTTCACCGGGGCTTCAATTCAAAGCTTGCACTTCTCCTTTTAACCTTCCGGCACCGGGCAGGCGTCAGACCCTATACGTCGCCTTGCGGCTTCGCAGAGCCCTGTGTTTTTGATAAACAGTCGCAACCCCCAGTTTTGTGCCCCTCAGCACTGGTTGCCCAATGTGAGGCCTCCTTCTCCCGAAGTTACGGAGGTAATTTGCCGAGTTCCTTCAACATAGTTCTCTCAAGCGCCTTGGTATGCTCTACCTGACCACCTGTGTCGGTTTCGGGTACGGTCTAATAGGGAGGCTATTTCCTGGGACTTCCAGGCCGCATTCTCAATCCAATAAGAGAATACAACTTTCGAAATCCGTCACTCATCCCTTGGCCCACGAATATTAACGTGGTTCCCATCGACTACGCCTTTCGGCCTTGCCTTAGGGGCCGGCTAACCCTGCGCAGATTAACTTTACGCAGGAACCCTTGGTCTTTCGGCGAGAGGGTCTCTCACCCTCTTTGTCGCTACTCATGTCAGCATTCTCACTTCCGATACCTCCAGCAAACCTCACGGTTCACCTTCACAGGCTTACGGAACGCTCCGCTACCGCTCATTACTGAGCCCGCGATTTCGGCGTATAACTTTAGTCCCGATACATTTTCCGCGCAGAGGCGCTTGATCAGTGAGCTGTTACGCTTTCTTTAAAGGATGGCTGCTTCTAAGCCAACCTCCTGATTGTCTCAGCACCTCCACATCGTTTCGCACTTAGCTATAACTTGGGGGCCTTAATCGGCGGTCTGGGTTGTTTCCCTCTTCACGACGGACGTTAGCACCCGCCGTGTGTCTGCCACGCATAACTTCTGGGTATTCGGAGTTTGAGAAGGTTTGGTAATCCGGTGAGGACCCCTAGCCCATTCAGTGCTCTACCCCCCAGAGTCTCATCGTGACGCACTACCTAAATAGTTTTCGCGGAGAACCAGCTATCAGCAAGTTTGATTGGCCTTTCACCCCTAGGCACAGGTCATCCGAGAGCTTTTCAACGCTCAACGGTTCGGCCCTCCAGTGCATGTTACTGCACCTTCAGCCTGCCCATACCTAGATCACTTGCCTTCGGGTCTAATGCTACGTACTCATTCGCCCTATTAAGACTCGCTTTCGCTGTGCCTACACCTAACGGCTTAAGCTTGCACGCAACACTAAGTCGCTGACCCATTATACAAAAGGTACGATGTCACCCCTAAGGGCTCCATCAGCTTGTAGGCATCCGGTTTCAGGATCTGTTTCACTCCCCTCATCGGGGTGCTTTTCATCATTCCCTCACGGTACTTGTTCACTATCGGTCGGTAAGGAGTACTTAGGCTTGGAGGGTGGTCCCCCCATGTTCAGACAGGATTTCACGTGTCCCGCCCTACTCTAAAAGGTCTTCATTTTACGGCTACGGGGCTATCACCCACTATGGCGCACCTTCCCAGATGCTTCGCCTTGTATCAGACCAGGCCTGGTCCGCGTTCGCTCGCCACTACTAACGGAGTCTCAATTGATGTCCTTTCCTCCAGGTACTTAGATGTTTCAATTCCCTGGGTTTGCTTTTTAACCCTATGTATTCAGGTTAAAATATCTCACTAGTGAAATGTCAGACAGGTCGAGCGCCGAAGCGCTCGAATTATCCAACATCTCGGAGATGGGTTTCCCCATTCAGAAATCACCGGATCAAAGGGTGCTCTCGCCTCCCCGGTGCTTATCGCAGAGTGCCACGTCTTTCATCGCCTCTTACCGCCAAGACATCCCCCGGATGCCCTTTTGACGCTTGATCGTTTTTGAAACCCATGTGCAGTGAAAAACGCATACGCGCTGCCACATGCAACATAGGTCTCGATCAGACATGTTGGTTTCTTGCAGACTGACCCTTTACCAATACCGCACATTGCTGCGCGGCCGGTTATTCGGCTGAGGCTGGTGACGCGCGCCCACGAGGGGTGGCGGCCGGCCGGATCAATCTTTCCCTTACAATGACAAATATCCCGGAACCCAACGGGTCCGGAAAACGGTAAACTTCTTTCGTTCGTGTCGAATAGCGGATGGTGGAGCCTAGCGGGATCGAACCGCTGACCTCCTGAATGCAAATCAGGCGCTCTCCCAGCTGAGCTAAGGCCCCAAACCGGGCATCCGCAAGCGCGCTCCCTACCCTGCCGGAACAGGCTTCGATGGTGGGCCGAGGAAGAGTTGAACTTCCGACCTCACGCTTATCAGGCGTGCGCTCTAACCACCTGAGCTACCGGCCCGTGACCAGCAACTCGGTAGAGCCACACAGTCAAAGTCGAAGACAGGCGATAACAAGCGCCCGCAGGGCTCGCTTAATGTTCAGGCCGGCGCGAGGCTGGCCCGAAGTACGAACGAAGGAAGAGAAACGAAGACGGCGCGATGACCGCTATAGTTTTGCCCCTCAAGGGGGCGATATGTTCTTTAGAGCTCCAGAGCCTGGCGAACCAGACAATCCAAAGCATCCTTAGAAAGGAGGTGATCCAGCCGCAGGTTCCCCTACGGCTACCTTGTTACGACTTCATCCCAGTCACTGATCCTACCGTGGCTCGCTGCCTCCGAAGTTAGCACACGATCTTCGGGTAGAACCAATTCCCATGATGTGACGGGCGGTGTGTACAAGGCCCGGGAACGTATTCACCGTGGCATGCTGATCCACGATTACTAGCGATTCCACCTTCATGCCGTCGAGTTGCAGACGACAATCCGAACTGAGACAGTTTTTGGGGATTATCCCATTGTCACTGCCATTGTAGCACGTGTGTAGCCCTACCCGTAAGGGCCATGAGGACTTGACGTCATCCCCACCTTCCTCCGGCTTGCCACCGGCAGTTTCCTTAGAGTGCCCACCCAAACGTGATGGCAACTAAGGATGAGGGTTGCGCTCGTTGCGGGACTTAACCCAACATCTCACGACACGAGCTGACGACAGCCATGCAGCACCTGTATCCGATCCAGCCTAACTGAAGGAATCCATCTCTGGAAACCGCGATCGGTATGTCAAGGGTAGGTAAGGTTCTGCGCGTTGCTTCGAATTAAACCACATGCTCCACCGCTTGTGCGGGCCCCCGTCAATTTCTTTGAGTTTTAACCTTGCGGCCGTACTCCCCAGGCGGAGAGCTTAATGCGTTAGCTGCGTCACTGACAGGCATGCCTGCCAACAACTAGCTCTCATCGTTTACGGTGTGGACTACCAGGGTATCTAATCCTGTTTGCTCCCCACACTTTCGCACCTCAGCGTCAGTACCAGTCCAGTTAGCCGCCTTCGCCACTGGTGTTCCACCGAATATCTACGAATTTCACCTCTACACTCGGTATTCCGCTAACCTCTCCTGGTCTCTAGACTACCAGTTTCAAATGCAGTTCCAGGGTTGAGCCCTGGGATTTCACATCTGACTTAATAGTCCGCCTACGTGCGCTTTACGCCCAGTAATTCCGAACAACGCTAGCCCCCTTCGTATTACCGCGGCTGCTGGCACGAAGTTAGCCGGGGCTTCTTTACTAGGTACTGTCATTATCATCCCTAGCGAAAGAATTTTACAACCCTAAGGCCTTCATCATTCACGCGGCATGGCTGCATCAGGCTTTCGCCCATTGTGCAAGATTCCCCACTGCTGCCTCCCGTAGGAGTCTGGGCCGTGTCTCAGTCCCAGTGTGGCTGATCATCCTCTCAGACCAGCTATAGATCGTCGCCTTGGTAGGCCATTACCCTACCAACTAGCTAATCTAACGCGGACCGATCTTTCACCGATAAATCTTTCCCCCGGAGGGCGTATACGGTATTACCACTCGTTTCCAAGTGCTATTCCGTAGTGAAAGGTACGTTTCCACGCGTTACTCACCCGTCTGCCACTATATCGTTCGACTTGCATGTGTTAAGCCTGCCGCCAGCGTTCGTTCTGAGCCAGAATCAAACTCTCAAGTTGAGTGTTGATCTGACGATCCGTCCTTTGGAATAAGGACGGCAACTGTTGCTATATAAGCATCAAGTAATTGCGTTCTTTGACGAGAAACCCTTAGTCACAAAGACCAGGCCGAAACCTGATCGATGGAAAAAGAATTTTCTCAAGAAACGCATCCGTCGTGATCGTTTGGACCGTGGCCGAAGCCCGTGTCCGCAAGCCTTCACGCCGCCTGCGTTTCTCTTCCTAATCTCTTACAATGTCAAACAGCTGGAACCGTAGTTCCGGTAGACCATCGAAGGGCGCTGCCCTCGTCCGGAAGAGGCGGCTTATATGGGCCGCTTCTTACCCCGTCAACACCCTTTTTTCCGCTTTCTGCAGTCTAGATGTTTAACCATCGGAACCGCAGGTTTTTGGCGCAAAGAAATTTGTCGACCGTTGTGACGGCCTGCAAATTCAGGCATTTCGAAGAACCGCATATATAGCCGCTGTTCGGGGGAAATATCAAGAACTATTTCGCCTAATTAGCAGCCCGTCTGCGGGGCCCGCTCCAGAAACCGTGAGGTCTTTGGTGCGGAGGCCGGGGGATACCCCCCCTTCGCGCAGGCCGCAACCCCCCAAAGCAGGGTTTCAGCAGATATTCGCAAGATTCACTGAAATAGTCTCAGTATTGGGCCGAAAGATACGATTTCATGGCCTCGGCTTCGGCCTCGGTCTCGGCAATCTTCCACTTCACGAGGTCACCGATCGAGACGAATCCGATCATCCGGTCATTGCGCAGGACCGGCAAGTGGCGAATCCGCCTGTCGGTCATCAGCTGCATGGCGTGGTCGATCCGCATGGTTGACGTGACGGTGACCACATCGCGGGTCATGGCATCGCCCACTTTCATTTCCAGCGCGTTGTGACCGAGGCGCGCCACCTGGCGCACGATGTCGCGCTCCGAGAGCACGCCGATGATCGCGCCGCCGTCGTCGAGGGCAACCACCGCGCCGATCCGCCGGACATCCAGCACCTTTGCGGCTTCGTTCAGCGTATTCTCCGCGCCGACGGATATCACTTCCTGTCCCTTGTCGTTCAGGATCTGGTCAATGGTCATTAGCATCCTCCAAGCCTCGGCCGGCAGTCCCGGCTCATATATCCTTCGATCCTAGCACATCAGCGCCGCCGAATCGATGAAGTTCGGGCTCAGGCTTGCGCGCGCACGCGCCGCCACATCAGCAATCGGAAGATCAATGCGCCGGCAAAATACCCGCCCATGTGGGCCTGCCAGGCGATTCCGCCCCCCAGCATGGCCGGACCAATCAGGGCGAGAACGATGTTTGCGACCGCAAACACCGCGCTGGCTGTCAGGAAGGGGCGCGACAGCAGCCGGGCCTGCGGGCCGCCCTGTCCGAGCAGGACTGCTGCGATCAGGCCCGACACGCCGCCGGACGCACCGATGGCCGGCATCCCGTCCGGGAAGTGCGCGATGAGATGGGCGACCGAGCCGCCCGCCACGCTGAACATGAAGACCAGCAGGAACAATGCCCCACCACGCCGTCGCTCGCCCGGTGCCGGCTGGTCGAGCATGTCATGCACGGGCTTTCCAACGCCCACCAGCATCGCCGCATTCACGCCGACATGTGCCCAGCCACTGTGGACGAATGCCGTCGTGAACAGCGTTGCGAGCGCCAGGAGGGCATTCGGATAGGGATAGGGTGCGCCGGGCGGCAGCGACGCACCCCACCAGCCCCAGAACCGCTCAGGAAACAGTGCGGTGTTCCACAGGATGATGTCCTGTATGTCGGTACTCATCAGCACCCGCGCGCCATGCGCAACCAGCAACGCCAGCGCCAGCCCGGTTACCCAGGGGGGCGCATTGATGATCGGCGGGCGGCCGGGGTGTCGGGCCATGGGGCCTCCGTAACGCAATTCACTCTGCCTTCTATATAGACACACTGTCCGGTATTGGCAGGCCCGCGCCGCACCATCGGTGAACCGTGGACACGCCACCGTCCCTGGCGGGTCCGATAGGCAAAGAAAAAGCCCCGCCGCAAGCGACGGGGCTTTCTTCAATGGATGGCGAAATGCCTAGAACGACTTGCGCACTGTCACGCCGTAGGTGGCTGGCTGGTTCGGATAGCCGGTAAGCGACCCGGCCTGGGCAACCGCGGGGAACGCGACCGTGATGTACTGGTCGTCAAAAATGTTCCGTCCCCAGATGGAAACCCCGAGACCGTTCTCGGTCGTGAAGCCCGCCGAAGCGTTCCACGTGCTGATTTCCTTCTCGTTGCCGATGAGGGCCTGGTTCAGCGGATCATCGAAGTAGACCGTCGGGCTCTGGTACTGCCAGTCGGTCCGCACGAACGCTTCAAGGGTCTTGTAGTCGAACGTATAGGTCGCCGACGTGACGGTCGCCGTTTCCGGGATATCAGCCGGTGTCTTGCCGGACAGGTCTCCGCTCGCCGAGTCCGGGAAGCTGTCATAGACCGGATCCTGGAACGTCCCTGCGAAGGTCAGCAGCAGGTTGTCCGACACATTCCACGATGCATCCACCTCAAGGCCGCGGGTCGACTGCTTGCCGGCATTGGCCAGCGCGAAGCCGGTGCCAGTGAACACGTTCGACTGGAAGCCTTCGATGATCTGGTCGAAGAAAGCGACGTTGAAGGCAAACGAATCGGTCGCAACCTTGGCGCCGACTTCGAAGACCTTGGCCTCTTCAGGACCGGCATAACGTGTACCGGTCGTCAGATTCGGCACCGCGATTCCGGCATCCCGGATCGGGGAGGATCCCGGGCTCGTCACCGGTGACCCCGGGATGAAGTCCGACGCGAACGGCCGGCTGTCGCGCGACAGGTTCCAGGACGTCGCCTTGAAGCCCGTTCCGTAAGACGCGTAGAGGTTCACGAAGTCCGATGCGTCATAGGCCAGCCTGAACGTGTATGTCAGGTCGTCATCGTTGGAGTGACCATCCTCGACCGCGTTCGGGAAGTTGAGGAACGGCGGCAGGAACTGCAGTGGCTGGAGGCCGAGCAGCGCGTTCTGTGCCGGATCCTGTGCCCCTGCCTGGATGGCAGCGAATGCAGCAGGATTGTTGGCCGCAAAGGCTCCGACCTGCGCCGGGTCGGTGGCGTCAACGCCAAAGCCGCCAAGGGCCTGGGCGAATCCGACCGCGACGAGATCAACACCCGAGAACACGTCCGTGACGAGGATGTTGCCGTGAGCGTCCTTTTCGTCCTCGGTGTAGTTCAGGCCCAGCGTGGCCGTGAACCGGTCTGTCAGGTGCCAGTCAACCGTGCCGAAAAGCGACCAGGCCGTGTTGTCCTGGCCGAATTCTTCCTGCATGCCCTGCCCTGCTTGGCCGAAGGTCAGGCCGACCGGAAGGCCGAGCGCGCCTTCGACAAGGTCGAGGGCCCCGCCGGACAGGAAGTCTGCATAGCCGCGGAAATCCGTGCCGTACTGGAAGTCGTTCTCGATCGCGACGGTTTCGTCGAAATAGAAGCCGCCAACCATCCAGTCGATCATGCCGGTGCCGTTCGACGTCAGGCGAATTTCCTGCGTGAACGTCTCGATATCCGTTGTATTGGCGTTCTTGCCGAGCAGGTCCGCGCTAGTGAAGTCGGAATCGGCATTCTGGTCGAGGTTCGATTCGCGATAGGCCGTGATCGAAGTCAGCGTCATCGCACCGAGGTCGAAGTCGCCCTGGAGTGATACGCCACCATTGTCGATTTCGTTGGTCGATCCGAAATTGTAGGCGACCTTGTAGGAGAACGGGTCTTCCGGAACGAGCTGGCCGCCGAGCAGGTTGACCACCGCGCCGGTCGGGCCGTTCACGATGTTCGCTGCCGCGCAGCAGATCTCGTCGATCGTGTCATAGTCGCCAATCAGGCGGAACGACATGTTCTCGCTCGGTTCGAACAGCAATTCGCCGCGCAGACCGTAGCGGTTGCGTTCATTGGCATCCGGGCCGGCGCCGATATCCTCGACATAGCCTTCACGCGTATTGTAGCTGCCGCCCAGGCTGAACGCGAGCGTGTCGGTGATCGGTCCGGTCAGGTAGCCTTTTGCGCGATACGTATCGAAATTGGCGATCGTGCCTTCGACATTTCCGCCAAGTTCGAACGACGGCTTCTTGGTGACCACCGAGATGACGCCGGCCGAGGCGTTCTTGCCGAAAAGGGTCGACTGCGGCCCGCGCAGCACTTCGACACGCTCGATGTTCGGCAAGTCCGAAATCTGCGACGCGGAACGCGAACGGTAGACGCCGTCAATGAAGATGCCGACCGAAGGCTCGATCCCGGCATTGTTGGCGCCGTTACCGAAGCCGCGAATGGTGAAATTGGTGTTTGCCGATGACTGCAGCTGGTCGACGCCGAGCGACGGCACAAGGGTCTGCAGGTCGTTGAGGTCAACGATCTGTGCCTTTGCGATCACGCTGGCATCTACCACCGACACGGCGACCGGCACGTCCTGCAGGGTCTGCTCGCGCTTGGTCGCTGTGATGGTGACGGTCTGGAGGGTGCGGGTCTGTTCGTCACCCGTGTCCTGCGCCGTGGCCGGCATGGAAGACGCAAAAGCGGCAAGGCCGACCCCGAACGTCAGGGCAGCTTTAAGATTCGTGCGTGCGGATGCACGCG
Source organism: Hyphomonas johnsonii MHS-2 (assembly GCF_000685275.1). GTDB lineage: Bacteria > Pseudomonadota > Alphaproteobacteria > Caulobacterales > Hyphomonadaceae > Hyphomonas > Hyphomonas johnsonii. Next base: position 188,106 of record NZ_ARYK01000001.1, on the reverse strand, counting down.
AATGTGTCTTGGACACTCGGTATTCTCCCTAAATGTATGTGTAGTCTAGGTGGAGGAAATCGCTCGGAAGCGACGGCTAACGGTATGGGCAGGACTACCTGCGTTGCCCCACTTCGCAAGACCTGCACTTCACAAACCCAAAAAAAGATTAATGGGCGTGACTCGCCGGACACGGGTTAGATAGAGGGCGGCGGAATGCAATGCGGAGCTTCCGTCGTCACTGTGTCGCCCTGACACGCAAGACTGGAGTGCGTGTCCCGGAGCGGCGCTTTTGGAGGGTCTGCGCTCCCTGACAGGGGAATTTGGCGGTGCTTGCCACGGAGATTTCCCCTCACGCATGATCCGCGCGGACTGGAATGGATATTGCGAAAGATACCTCCGGAATGCCCATCAGGGGCAAACGCATCACCACGGAGACAGCCAGTCATGATCGACCGGTCCATACACCCAAACACTAAGGTCCTGATCGACGCCTGGCGCCGCATGAGTGCAAGCCCGTCCGGCAATACGGTCGACGACCCCCGCGTCGCAGACCATCCGGACCTGATCAAGCAATTGTTCGTGGTCCAGCGCATGCCCGACAGTGCGTGGACCTTCCGCACCGCCGGCGAGGGCCTTTCAGGCCTGCTCGGCCGCGACCTGACGCATCACAACTTCCTGAATTTCTGGAGCGGGCCGGACCGCGCCATGATGGCCCATTTCATGGAAGCTGTCCGATTCGACGGGGCTCCCGGTGTCATCCGCGGTCGCGGCGAGACACTGACGGGCCAGCGGGTCGAGATCGAAATCACGCTGATGCCGCTCGTCCATGCCGGCATGCCGGCCACGGCGCCGCGCCTGCTCGGCCTCTACCAGACGCTGGGTGGCGAAGCGCTGCTGGCCGGACGCCCGATCTGGCGCCACCGCGTTTCCATGCTCGTTCCGCCCGACACGCGTGTCGAGGGACCGAATCTGCGCCTGGTTGCCAGCAACGCCTGACCCCTAGGCCGGTACCGCCTCCTGGCGGGCAAGCGCCGGTTTTCCCAGCATCATGTCGGCCGCCTTCTCGGCGATCATGATCGTCGGCGCGTTGGTATTGCCGCCGATCAGGGTCGGGATCACTGACGCATCGACCACACGCAGCCCGTCGACACCGCGCACTTTCAGCTGGTCGTCGACCGGGCTGTCGTCGTCGGCCCCCATCGCGACCGTCCCGACAGGGTGATAGATCGTTTCACCCGTGCGCCGCACGAAGGCATCAATGTCTTCATCGGTCTCGACGCTGACGCCGGGCAATATCTCGGTCCCGCGCAGGGCGTCCAGGGCCGATTGCGAACACACGTCACGCATCATCTTGACCGCCTCGCGCATCGCCCGCCGGTCTTCCTCCGTCGCCAGGTAGTTCGGGTCTATGGACGGCGCGTCGAACGGGTCGCTGGACGCCAGGCAGATCGTGCCCCGGCTTTCCGGGCGTAACTGACAGGCATGCACGGTAAAGCCATCCTTCTGGGCATCGTGATTGCCGTGATCCATCATGATGGCATTGACGAGGTGGACCTGGATGTCCGGCATCGCGAGGCCTTCGCGCGAATTCAGGAAAGCGCCGACCTGGAGGTGGTTGTCCGCCCCCGCGCCGGTCTGATTGTAGAGATAACGCAGGCCCACGCCGACCTTCTTGAGGCCCTTCTGGGCCGAATAGGCCGACACCGGCTGGGTCATTTCATGGATCACGGTGACGTCCAGGTGATCCTGCAGGTTCTGCCCGACCCCCATCGACTTGACCTTTGCCGGGATGCTGAACCGGTCAAGGTGTTCCGGATTGCCGATACCCGACAGCATCAGGATCTGCGGCGACTGGACGGCGCCGGCGCACACCACCACTTCGACGTCAGCCTTGATCACCTGCGTCAGGCTGCCGATGCCCTCGACTACTTCGACACCCGTCGCGCGGCCATTCTCGATCAACACCCGCGTGACGAGGCCGGTTGAAATCACCGTCAGATTGGGCCGCACGCCGACAATGGGCCGCAGGTAGGCATAGGATGCACTCCAGCGCTCGCCCTTGTGGATCGTCCGCTGGTACCGGCCAAAGCCCTCCTGCGACGCGCCGTTGAAATCGTCGGTCAGCTTGTAGCCGGCCTGCTCGCCGGCCTGCAGGAAGGCGCGATAGATCGGCGCTGACAGCGGGCTTTCCGATACGTTGAGCGGTCCGCCGCCGCCATGAAAATCCGTTTCGCCGCCTTCATACGCCTCGGAGCGCTTGAAGTAGGGCAATACATCGGCATAGCTCCAGCCCCGCAGGCCCATCTGGCCCCACTGGTCATAGTCGCCGGCATGGCCGCGAATGTAGATCATGCCATTGATCGAAGACGATCCTCCCCAGCCTTTCCCGCGCGGCCAGTAGAGCTTGCGCCCATTCATGTGCTTCTGGGCTGCGGTATGGAACCCCCAATTGTAGTCATTGGCCTGCTTGATCAGATTGCCAACACCAGCCGGCATCCGCACCATCAGCGAATTGTCCTTCTTGCCCGCTTCGATCAGGCAGACCTTGATCGCGGGGTCGGCAGACAGACGGTTTGCCAGTGTGCAGCCGGCACTGCCTGCCCCAACGATCACATAGTCATAGGTTTCCATAAAACAGGTTCTCCAAGCAAAATCGGACATCACAGCGTGCGCATGCCTGGCAAGCTGGACTGGGTTTCGAAACACTTTGTGAACGAAAATTGGTTAAGTAAAGCGATCAGGGGATCGACGGGCCTTGTTTGCAAGGTTGCCGGGAGCAGCGGATGACAATTGCCCTAAGGACCGCAGCCAATAATGGCCCGCTATTGAGACTCAACAAGGATCGCCGCCTGTTCAAGCGCGTGCCCCTTCAGCTGGCCGGGCGCTTCCTCGACGCTACCAGCGACGACCACGACTTTGTAACGATCAATATTTCCTGCTCCGGGGCGCTCATCGCATCGGACATGCGCCCGCCGGCCGGTGCACCGGTGGTCTGCTATTTCGACGATCTCGGCCGCGTCGCCGCAAACGTCATTCGCCCGATGCCGACCGGCTTCGCGGTCCAGTTCCGAACCGCCGAACACAAGCGTGACAAGCTGGCCGACCGCCTCACCTGGTTGCTCAACAAGGACCAGCTCGGTCTCGATGAAGAGCGCGCCGCGCCCCGTTCATCCGCAACTGGCCCGGCCATCCTGATTCTCAAAGACGGCCGGGAACTGAAGTGCCGCGTTCTCGATATCTCCCTCAGCGGCGCAAGCTTCGAAGCCGAAGGCATTGCCCCGATGATCGGCGACATCGTGATCGCCGGCAACGTCCGCGGCGAAGTCATCCGCGTCGCCCTGACCAGTTTCGCGATCCGCTATATCCGCTGACGGGACTCAGTCGATGCGCCTGACATGGTCGCGGTGCTTCTTCCAGTTCTCGACATAATGCACTGCCGACATCCTGATAACCTGGACCTGGTGGTCTGACAGCGCCTTCACGACTTTCCCGGGAGCGCCCATTACCAGCGAATTGTCCGGAATCTCCTTGCCTTCGGGGATCAGCGAATGCGCACCGATGATGCAGTTCTTCCCGATCTTCGCCCCGTTCAGGATGGTTGAGCCGATCCCGATCAGCGTCTCGTCGCCGATCGTACAGCCGTGCAGCATCACCATATGCCCCACCGTCACGTCCCGGCCGATGGTCAGCGGCGCCCCCACATCCGTGTGCAGCACGCTGCCATCCTGGATGTTGGAGTTCTCGCCGACCGTGATCGGGTCATTGTCACCGCGCAGGACCGAGCCGTACCAGACCGATGCATTTTCCTTGAGCACCACATTGCCCATTACTTGGGCATTTTCGGCGACCCAGAAGTTTCCACTTGCCGGCAGCGTGGGGCGGGCCTCTCCTATCTGGTAGATTGCCATGATGATTCGTCCTCTCGTTTCGCCTGCGGAATATCAGATAAAGGGTTTGATAACCCTGTTAGGGTTTAATCAACAACAGAGTTCAGGACGTGGAGACGGTCATAGAACGACCCAGTCACACTTCGCCGCCGGAATCGTGTGTTTCCGGACCGGCCTCACCGCCCACAGGGCGGGCCAGCCTTCCTTCCCCGTTTTTCGCCAAGCCGTCCGCAATCCTGCTGACGGCTTTTTTTCTGCCTGGAACCAAGGAGTCCTCCCATGGGTAAACGCAACGCCGCGAAGCGAATGAAAACAGCAGCAGAGGTGAAAGCCACTGCCTGGATTCAGGAAGCCGATCGCGGTCAGCCGCCCCTTCTCCACGCCATCGAGGGAGGCCGCGGCTGGCACCCTGACGATGCTGATTCACGAAAGCGAAAATCCACCTCCAACGAGCCCGACCGCACCCAGCGCTACCAGAAAACCGTCAAGCCCCGGTCCGAGAACCAGGCCCAGCTGATGAAGGCGATGGAGACCCATGCCCTTGTCGCAGCCCTCGGCCCGGCGGGCACCGGCAAGACCTATCTTGCCATCTGCAAGGCGGTCGAGGCCCTGCAGAAGGGCAAGGTCGCCCGCATCATCCTGTCGCGTCCCGCAGTCGAAGCCGGCGAGCAACTCGGCTTCCTGCCCGGCGCCATGGAGGACAAGCTCGCGCCTTACCTGCGGCCCCTCTACGACGCCCTGTCCGACCGGCTCTCGCCGGCCCAGCTGAAACACATGCTGTCTGAAGGGGTGATCGAGATCGCGCCCATCGGCTTCATGCGCGGGCGCACGCTCAACAATGCCTTCATCGTCGTCGATGAGGCGCAGAACTGCACCTATACGCAGATCAAGATGCTGCTCACCCGGCTCGGCTGGCACTCGACCATGGTGATTACCGGCGACCCGGCCCAGACCGACCTGTTGCCGGAATTCTCCGGCCTCGCCAACGCCGCCGAGCGGCTCGAGAAACTGGCCGGCGCCGCCGTGATCCGCCTGCAGGGCATCGACGTCGTCCGCCACCCTCTGGTTCAGGAAATGCTCGAAGTCCTCTAGCCCTGAAAGCCCCCTCTCCCGGAAGGAAGAGGGGGCACAGAGGCTTTCAGTCAGGTTCGTCTCACCCCTTGCGGGCTTCGAGGATAATGTTGAACGGCGTCCGCGCAGCGACACGCACCGTGCTGAAACCGGCCTCGCCGAGCACGTCTGCCAGGCGCCCCGGACCCGCCTGCGCACCAAGGCCTTCGCGCACCTCCTGGGAAAGTGAACAGGGCGTGCACACCCCGGTTGAGGCCGCATAGTAAAGCCGGCTGACCGGGTTGATATTGTTCTCCACGCCATCATCCGCTGCCGGCTCCACCAGCAGGAGCGTTCCGTCCGGTTTCAGGGCGTTGCATGCGTGCCGGGCCGCACCGATCGGATCGCCCATGTCATGCAGGCAGTCCATGAAGCAGATCAGGTCGAAATCGCGCTCTTCATACCCCTTCGCCAAGGCAGTTTCGAAATGGAGGTTCCCGGACAGGCCGGCGTCGCTGGCACGCTGCCGGGCGATATTGATCGACTCCCTGTGGCTATCAAAACCGTATACGGTCGAATTGGGAAAGGCATCGGCAAGGATGATCGCCGAGGCGCCGTGCCCGCACCCGACATCCGCGATCTTGCCACCGGCTGCCAACCTGGCGGGTACGCCGTCGAGCGCACCGATCCAGTCCGCAACCAGGCTCGCCTCGTAGCCCGGCTTGAACAGGGCCTCGCAACCGCAGAACAGGCCTTCATGATGGTCTTTCCAGGCGATACCGTCACCGGACCGGAACGCATCCTCGATCTTGTCGCGATCGAACCAGAGTGATGCGCACACTTCCAGCGCAGGCACGAGGAATACCGGGCTGCCGTCCACGGCCAGAACCAGCGCGTGGGCATCAGGCAGTTCATAGGTGCCGTCCTGTGGCTGGTAGATGATATATCCGCCTGCCACCTGGTTGTTCAGCCACTCACGGACATAGCGTTCGTGCAGGCCGGTCTTTGAGGCGAGCGCACCGGAGGTCAACGGGCCAGCGTCTGCCATGGCCTTGTACAGGCCAAGCTTGTCTCCAAGGCTGGTCATGACGCCAGACATCGCTGCGGCGACGTCTGTCACGACCTGACCTGCGAAGGCTTCGACTTGATTCATATCGGGGTTCATTTCTCTATCTTTCCTTCAGGCGGCTGTTGGGGTCTTGGTTGTGGCGGACGCCCACGCCTGGGCGGCGAAGGCGTCATCGAGAGGAATGCGGGCAATCTTGCTGGCAAAATTGGTCATCGTTTTCCCGGCAATCCCGACCAGGAGTTCGAGGATATGCACTGGCTGGAATCCGGCGTTCAGGAATGACCGGATCTCGGACGGGCCAAGCGCGCCCTTCTTCTCGAGAATGCTGAGTGTCAGCTGGCCGATCACCTGCAGGCGCGTATCCTTGCTCAGCCCGCCAGCGCGTACGGCTTCGACCGTCTCCGGATCGACGCCATGGGCCAGCGCAAAGGTCGAGTGCCCGGCGACACAATAGGGGCACTGGTTGTAGACGCTGGTCGTCAGCGCAATGATCTCGCGCTCGCCCGGCGTGAACGATGAGGCATCAAAGCCGGCATTGATTGCCGCCAGCGCGCTCAGGGCATTCGGTGCCCTCGCAAATACGCCGTATACGTTCGGGACAAAACCCAGCCCCGCGTCAATGGCGTCAAGAATGTCCCGCGACCCGGCGGGCGCTGTCGCAAGTGTCTCGATTTTGAATCCGGTCATGGCCCGGCCTCCTGTTTCCTGGTTTCGATGGAACAGGCTTAGGCCGGGGCTGCGCCGCGAAACACTTCACGATCCAGAGCCACGCACTTCGGATTCCAAAGTATCCCGCTTCCCAAATCGAAGCTATGGTCCGGCTCAAGGAGGAAGAAGATGAAATACAGCCAGTTCTGTCCCATCGCGAAAGCCACCGAAGTCCTCGGCGACCGATGGACCCTGTTGATCGTGCGTGAAGCGCTGATGGGCGCGACCCGGTTCAGCGAATTCCAGCGCGGGCTCGGGTCCATCTCCACGGCCGTCCTCACTGAACGCCTCAGGTCCATGGCCGACAACGGACTACTCGTTCGCCGCAGCCTGACCGGCAAGCGCGGCTATGAATACTTCCCGACGCCCGGCTGCAAGGAATTGCTGCCCATAATCGTGTCGCTGGGCGACTGGGGCATGCGCTGGGCCAAGGATAATCTTGTCGAGGAAGACTATGATGTCGAACTCCTGATGCTCTATCTCGAGCGCAGCATCGTCCGCGAAATGCTGCCCGGCCCCCAGACCATCCTCCAGTTCGAGTTCAGCGATCTCAAACAGTTCCGCAACTGGTGGCTCGTCGCCAGTGAAACCAATGTGGAAGTCTGCGAGAAAAACCCCGGCCTGGACGTCGATGTCTATTTCAATTCCACCGTGCGCACGATGACCGATGTCTGGCTCGGCCACCGGACTTACCGCGACGCGATCAAGGCAGAAGAATTGACCATTGTCGGCGACAAGGCGCTCACAAAAACGGTGAGCCGCTGGCTGGCCTGTTCCCTGTTTTCATCCCCGGCTGAAGGCCAGCCAGTCAACTGAATCGCTCCCGCGAGGCTGTCTCAGCCTGCGCACGCTTGACGCTCCAGCCCTGCCCGCGTCAGGTAGCCTGAACGACACGCATACCGGGAGAGACCACGATGATCCGCCTTGCCGCGCTGGCCTTCGCTTTGACCGCCCTCCCCCTCACAGTCGCCCGCGCCGAGGAAGCCCCTGCCATGCAAACCTACGACTCCTTTGACGGCACCACGATCTCCTATCAGGAGTTAGGCACCGGCCCGTTGGTCGTCCTGCTGCATGGCTTCACGTCCAATGCGGACCAGAATTTCTTCCAGCCCGGTATCGCGCAGAAGATCGCTGCAGCTGGCTATCATGTCGTTGCACCAGACCTGCGCGGCCACGGTGCCTCGCCCTACATGGCCCCGCCCGAAAACTGGCCGGGTGACGCCGTCGCCCGCGACCAGATCGCGCTGATCGCCCATCTCGGCGACCGCCCCTACGCAACGGTCGGCTATTCCATGGGGGCGATCTCGGCGCTGCGCTGGCACCTGCTCTCGCGCGAGACCGGCCGCATGGCCCTCGGGGGCATCGGCGACTCTGCGGCCGACGAATTCAATACCGACCGCAACACCGCGTTCCGCACTGCCATTCTCGAAGCGATGGCCGGAGACGACACGCCTGGCGCCAAAGGCATGCGTGCCCGCGCCAAGGCCACCGGCGGAACGCTGGAAGGCTATCTCGGCGCCCTCTCGGCCCGCACCTACACCCCCGCCGACCTCCTCGCCACGTTCGACGTGCCGACCCTCATCCTGACCGGGGACGAGGACCTCGACAACGGCTCCGGCCCCGGCCTCGCCGCGCTCATCCCCGACGCCCGCTACCACCCCCTCACCGGCACCCACCTCACCGCCGTCCTCGACCCCGAATTCCCACGCGCCATCATCGCCTTCCTGGACGAGGGGCGCGGCGCCGAGTGACGCCAAACCGGCGCCCACGAATTCTGACACCCTGGCCTCGCATCCCCTGGTGCGGGGCCTTTTTTTGGGCCTTGTCGTTGAACGACACGCTGTTAGGGTCGCTGCCTTCTGCAATGAATACGAGGTTGAAACGATGCGTGGACTGCTTCTGGCTCTGTGCCTGGCTGTTTTTGTGGTGCCGGCATTCGCCGACGAGGCGAAAGCTGACGCCCAGGACAAACCCGAAATCCCCGAAGCGCAATCCTTCTCCACTGACCACACGCTGAAACTTGGCGGCGAGACCATCCGCTACACCGCCGTCGCAGGCGAAACCTACCTGCGAGACGCAAAGGACGAGCCCACCGCGTCCATCTTCTCTGTGTCCTATGTCCGCGACGGGGTCTCCGATCCACGCAACCGGCCGGTGACCTTCGTGTTCAATGGCGGCCCGGGCTCGGCGTCGCTGTGGCTGCACATGGGTGCGTTTGGCCCGAAGCAGGTGGTGACGCCGTCGGATGCCACCGATGTCGGTTCGCCGCCCTACAATGTGCGCGACAACCAGAACTCGCTGCTCGACGTGACGGACCTGGTGTTCATCGATCCGGTCGGAACAGGCTATTCCCGTCCCCTCGGCGAGAACGACGGCAAGGCGTTCTATGGTGTGAATGAAGATGCCGAAAGCATTGCCGAGTTCATTCGCCTGTGGATCACGGAGAATGGCCGCTGGAACAGCCCGAAATACCTCGCCGGAGAAAGCTATGGCACGACGCGCGCCGCGGCCCTGACCGAGAAACTGCAGGGCGGCTGGAACGGCATTGGCCTGAATGGCGTGATCCTGATTTCCGCGATCCTCGATTTCCAGACCGGCGAATTCGGCCCCGGCAACGACACGGCCCACATCGCCTACTTCCCGTCGGAAGCCGCCATCGCCTGGTACCAGGGCAAGGTCGACAAGACGAAATGGAACGGTGATTTCAATGCCTTCGTCCAGGATGCCCGCACCTACGCGATCGACACACTGGCACCGGCCCTGATCCGCGGCTCGACACTTGGCGCGGTAAGAGAGGCTGAAATCGCAAGCGAAATGAGCGCCTATCTCGGTGTCTCGGCGGAATGGATCAAGCAAGCCAAACTGCGTGTCGACCCAACCCGTTTCCGCAAGGAACTGCTGCGCCGTGAAGGTTACACGGTTGGCCGGTTCGACGGGCGCTACAAGGGCGTCGACAGCGAAGGAACAGCCGACTCGCCGGAGAACGACCCGTCAGGCTATGGCATGGACGTCGCCTATGTTGCCGCGCTCAACGACTATCTCACGCGTGACCTGAAAGTGGACTTCACGCGGGCCTACAAGGTGCTGACGGGCGAGCCGGGCTCCCAGTGGAACTGGAGCATGAATGACAGTGGCTGGCCTGAATACGTCAATGTCACGCCATGGCTCGGCAAGGGCATGCGCGAGAACAAGGACCTGCGCGTCATGCTCGCGTCCGGTTGGTACGACCTGGCAACACCCTTTTTCGGGGCCGAAATGGCGCTGCACAAGAACGGCGTCGTTCTCGACCGGGTCCAGTTCGACTATTACGACGCCGGCCACATGATGTACCTGGCCGAACAGGACGGGCGCAAACTCTCCAACGATGTCCGCGCATTCATCAGGGCTGGCCAGTAGCGATCAGGCCTTGCGCACGATCGCCTTGGTCATCCGGGCGCCTTCGACCACGATCTGGTCACCCTCGTGGATGATCTCGCCGGCTGCGGCTTCGGCGCCCCAGACCGAGTCGCCGACCTTGATCTGGCCGCTACCGCCGGAAAAATCGGCGGTTGCCTGCCCGTGCTGGCCGACCAGGCCGGCCATGCGCCTGTTCAGCGTCGGGTGTTCATCAACCTTGCCGCGCAGGCCGGAGAACAGTGTCCGGCCGGCAAGAACCAGCGCGAAGGCTGCCAAGCCAAAGACCACGAGCTGGCCCTGCCAGGTTGCATAGGCATCCGGTCCGAAATAGGCGAACGCGCCAGCCACCCAGGCGGCAATCGCCAGCATCATCAGGTCGAATGTTCCCGTCATCAATTCGATGCCGAACAGGACAAGGCCCAGGGCCAGCCAGTGCCAGACGGTAAGCTCGGAAAAAATCTGTTCCATGATCCAGGTCTCCCGGTTGGGGTTGAGATGGAGGCCGATGCCCGGCGCGACGCCGGGCATCGGCGTACGATCAGTATTCGGTCCGCGTCGGCGGCACTGCGCCACCCTGCGCGCGTGCGCTAAGCTGCGCTTCCTTGGCGGCACCGGTCAGGCCCTTGATGCCCTCAATGGCGCCCAGGATACTCGAAAATTCAGCCGGGATGATGACCGTCCGCTGCTGCGGACTGGTCGCCAGCTTCTCGAACGCGGCGACATAGGCCTGCCCGAGGAAGTAATTGATCGCGTTGACGTCGCCTTTGGCGATGGCTTCGCTGACCATGGCCGTCGCTTTGGCTTCGGCTTCGGCTTCTCGCTCGCGCGCTTCAGCGTCGCGGAAAGCAGCTTCGCGGCGGCCTTCGGCTTCCAGGATTTTCGCCTGCTTCTGACCTTCTGCCTTGAGGATGGCCGACTGCTTGTCGCCCTCGGCTGTCAGGATTTCCGCCCGCTTCAGGCGTTCGGCCTTCATCTGGCGGTTCATGGCTTCGGTAATGTCAGCCGGCGGGCTGAGATCCGCGATCTCTATCCGCGTGACTTTCACGCCCCAGGGATTGGTGGCGGCGTCGATCACGTGCAACAGCCGCGCATTGATATCGTCCCGGTTCGACAAGACTTCGTCGAGGTCCATCGACCCCACCACGGTACGGATGTTGGTCAGCGAGAGATTCTGGATCGCGTTGTGAAGATTGTTGACTTCATAAGCCGCCGAGACCGCGTCTATGACCTGGATGAACACGATGGCATCGCACGACACCATAGCGTTGTCCTTGGTGATGACTTCCTGCTGCGGCACGTCCAGCACGGTCTCCATCATGTTCATCTTGCGCCCGACCTTCTGGACGATTGGCATGATGATATGCAGACCGGGTGTCAGGGTTTTCGTATAGCGCCCGAAATTTTCGACCGTCCAATTATAGCCCTGCGGCACTTGCTTGACCGTCGACACGATCAGAATGAGGCCGACGACTGCAATCAGTACCGGCACCGTCAAAAGAAAATCCATTTATCCCTCTCCTCTTCAATTCACATTGATGTGGGGAAGGATTTACCGATAATCAATAATAATCGACCGAAATCGGCGCGCCCGGTCCCCCCGAACGCGCCGACAATGGCTTGATTTGTTTAACAGATACTACGCAGGCAGCCTTAAAGTTGCCCAAGCAGGTAATCGGCGCTGGAAACCTTGAATTCCGGGCCCTGCTCGACATTCAGCTCTGCAACGACACCGTCCTTGACCAGCATCGAATAGCGCTGCGAGCGCTTGCCCATGCCGAAACCGGATGCATCCATCTCAAGGCCCAGCGCGGAAGCAAACGCACCGTTGCCGTCAGCCAGCATGCGCACGGTTTCGTTCGCGCCAGCGGAACTGCCCCAGGCGCCCATGACGAACACGTCATTGACCGAGGTGCAGACAATCTCGTCGACGCCCTTGGCCTTCATGTCACCCGCCTTGTCGATGAAGCCCGGCAGGTGGCGGGCTGAACAGGTCGGCGTATAGGCGCCAGGCACGGCGAACAGCGCGATCGTCTTGCCGTTGAAGACGTCCGCTGTGGTGCGTGGCTGCGGCCCGTCATTTGTCATTTCCATGAATGTGGCTTCAGGAAGCTTGTCGCCGACTTTGATGCTCATCTGTTAGTCTCCTTGCAGGTTTGACACAGGACATAGGCGTCACACCGGCGCCGGGCAAGCAACAAGCCCTTGCCAAATCGCCAACCTTGCCGCAGCTTTCGTCATGATTGGAGCAAGCAAGGCAATGGATACGGACCTGACCGGCAAGTTGCTGATCGCCCTTCCGGGGATTGGCGACGCCCGCTTCTCCCGATCCGTGATCCTGCTCTGCGCCCATTCCCCTGAATTCGCGATGGGTATTGTCCTGAACAAGCCCATGGAGGGGCTTCGCCTGCCCCAGTTGCTCGAACAGCTTGATGTGCCAATGGAAATCGAGGTGCCCGACACCTACGTCCTTGATGGCGGTCCGGTCAGTTCGGATCGCGGCTTCGTGCTACATACAGACGACGTTATCGCCGACGGGACGACACTCGAGATCGATGGCGAATTCTGCATGACCGCCACGCGCGACATGTTGCAGATGATCGGCTCTGTCGCCGCGCCGCGGCGGTCGGTCCTCGCCCTCGGCTATTCCGGGTGGGGCGCCGGACAGCTGGAACTTGAACTTGCCGCGAATGCCTGGCTGGTCAGCGATCCGGACGATGACCTTGTCTTCGGGGATTCCCACAGCCAGAAGTGGCGGCATGCGCTCGGCCTGCTGGGCGTCGATTCCGGGCGCCTGCAGATCGATGGGGGCAGCGCCTGATCAGCCGATCAGGAAACGCGCCGCCGCTTTCGCATTCATCGGTCTGGCAAAGGCAAAGCCCTGAGCATGGTCGAACCCGAGCGCCCGCAGCCGGGCCGCATCGTCCTTGTTCTCGACGCCTTCGGCCGTGGACGTCATGCCGAGCCGGTTCGCCAGCAGAGTGATCGTGCCGAGAATGGTGTCAGTGCGGGCCTGGCCGAGGCGGCGCGTCAGCCCGTGATCGATCTTCAGGCTGTCGGCAGGCAGGTCTGCCAGCCACTGGAACGACGAATGGCCCGTGCCGAAATCATCGAGCACCAGACCGGCGCCGACTGCCTTGAGGGCCATCGCAGCTGCCAGCGCCAGCCCCGCATTGCGCAGGGCCGCCTGTTCTGTGAGTTCGACCTTGAGCGAGCGCGGCGGCAGCTTGTAACCGTTCATCAGCGCCTCGACCAGCGCCGGAATTGTTCCGCGAGCAAGATCCCGGGCTGTGAGATTGACGTGCATGAACACGTCCTCGCGGCCCGATTCCTCCCGCAGCATGGCGAGAGTTTCGGCAGAACGGATTAGCATGTTGGACGCCAGCGATTCGTCTTCATACCGGCTCGGCGGAGATGTGCCTTCGGCTCCATCCCAGCGGGCAAGCGCCTCGAAGCCGGCGATCCGGCCGTCACGCAGTGAGATGATCGGCTGGTAGACTGGCGACAGGTCAGGCCCCGGCTTCAGGTCAGAGGGATCGATCTCCGGAAAGTCGTCGCCCACCAGCAACATGCCGCGCGCGTCGGTTTCATCGACAAACGCCCCCACCAGGTGGACGTCGCGTCCGCTCGACAGGCGCAGGGCACAGCGCACCGGCCCGTCAGTGTCGCCGAACGCCTTGCCAAGCCGGCCGCGGCTCAGGCCTTCCAGTATCTGCTCCAGCGACTCGATCGACCAGTCGCCGGACAGGTCTGACAGGGCCGTGCTTTTGGGGGCGTCAATCAGCAGGCGCTGCGAGGGCACGTGCCAATGCCAACTGCCCTGAGGCTGGGTAGGAATTGATTTGGCCATCGGATTGAATCTACCCGTGATTTTGCGGTCTGACGAGGCCGAAAAGAACATGATCTCGCCTTTCGCCTGCAATCTCCAGATAGGCCCGGGCGTAGCCTTCTTCCGTGAACCCAACCGATTCGAGCACCTGGCGTGACCGGTCGTTCTCCGCCAGGGTGCCCGCCTCGATGCGCCACAGGCCAAGACGGCCAAAGGCCCAGCCGCACAGCGTTGAAACGGCTTCGCGCATGTAGCCCTGGCCTTCGAAATCGGCGCCCAGCCAGTAACCGAGACTGGCACTCGACGCCGGCCAGGCCCGGACATGGGTCAGTGAGGCCCCGCCGACGAGCGCATTGTCCGACACGCGCCGGATCAGGAACACGTAGGCGCGGCCCTCTTTCCACGCGACGGTCCAGGCCCTGAGACGGCGGGTCCAGTCCGCTTTCGAGTTTGCGTCGGTCGGCCACCGCGGTTCCCAGGGTTCGAGGTGGCTGCGGCTTGCTGTGCGGATGCTGGACCAGTCCTCGAAGTCCGCCCGCCGGGGCGCCATCAGTACCAGGCGTTCACTGGTGATCAGCGTATCCCGCATCGCGATCACCATCAGGAGACCGCGCGGCGCTTCGATTCGATTGCGGCACGCACCGCTGAAGGTTCGGCGGGCAACCGCTCGAACACTTCGCCACGGGCCAGGAGGGCGCCGCAGCGGTGTGGCAGGGGCGCGTCGAGGCCGGTTGCCTGCTTCACCGTCTCAGGAAACTTGGCAGCTGCCGCGGTGGCCAGCACCACGGTGTTCACATCGCTCCGCGGTGTCTGACGCGCCTGATAGGTTCCAACGGCTGTGTGCGGGCAGATCAGCCAGCCTGTCTCGGATTCGAACCGGGCCATCTCGGCGAGCGTCTCGCCATTGCTGACGGTGCTGGCCGATATGCCGACACAGTCGAGGCGGCCCCTGGCGGTATCCGGCAACCCGGCCTCTCCGGCCTGCCGGTACTGGTCGTACACACCGCGCACGGCGTCGCCATCACGGCCGGTGGCTTCGAACAGCAGCCGTTCGAAATTGCTTGGCACGGAGATGTCCATTGCCGGGCTCGGCGTCGCGACGGCGGCCGCGCGGGACATGATGCCGGTGTTGAACAGCCGGGCGAGCGCGTCATTTTCGTTGACCGCGCAGGCAATCTCCAGGCCGCCGGCCAGCAGCCCGCAACGGGCAGCGACATAGCCTGCGAGCGCATCACCCATGTTCCCGCTCGGCACGACGAAGCGCAGCTTGCCGCCAAGCGCAGCCTGGGCCGTGGCGTAGTAGACGGTCTGCGCCGCGATGCGGGCCCAGTTGATCGAGTTCACGCCCGAAAGGCCCACCTTGTCGGCAAAGGCCTTGTCAGCGAACAGCGACTTCACGATCGCCTGGCAGTCATCAAAGTCGCCGTCGAGGGCGAGGTTGGTGACATTGGAGGCCCCCGTCGTGGTCATGAACAGGCGCTGGACGGGCGAGATGCGTGCGTGCGGGTGCAGGATGAAGAGATCGGCATGCTTCGCCCCGGCAAACGCCGCCGCCGCCGCACCACCAGTGTCACCGGACGTGGCGCAGACAATCGACAGGCGCCGGCCCGTCTTGCCGAGCATGTAGTCATACAATTGGGCGATGATCTGCATCGCCACGTCCTTGAATGCCAGCGTCGGGCCGTGGTGGAGTTCCATCAGCCAGAGTCCGGGACCGGCCTGCGTCAACGGTGCCACCGAGTGGTGGGAAAAGCTCGCATAGGCGCGTTCGCACATGGCCAGCATGTCGGCTTCCGGGATGGCGTCGCCAGCGAAGGCCGAAAGGATGCGCGCCGCGACGTGGGCGTAAGGCTCGTCGGCGCGCGCCGGATCTATGCGAGGGTAGGATTCGGGGACGTAGAGGCCGCCATCAGGGGCCAGCCCGGCGAGGCAGGCACCGACAAAATCAACCGGCGCCGCCTGTCCGCGTGTCGAGACATATTTCACGCATCGCTCCCCTTGCGGAACCGCAACCGGCCCTTCTGGTGATGGAAGGCGAAATACACGGCGAGCAGGGCGATGGCCAGTCCCCACCACGTGATCGCATACCCGATATGGCGCTGGGGTGGCAGGCTGTCATCCATGCGGACACGCGCGAAGGGATTGGTGGCGACGGCCGACCGGCCGTTTTCCGACAGACGGATCGTATCAGGCTCGAACACATGGCCTTCGACGCGCGCCGCGACATCCTCCGGCAGCTGCTTGGCCAGGACGGCAGGATCCAGCGTGTAGAATATGCCGGTCTCGGGCGAATCCGTGCCGCTGAAGGCGTTGCGGCCCTTCGGCGTCTGGTACAGGCCGCGTGCGGCCAATCGTTCGCCTGAGTCGCATTGGGGGCCCATGCAGGGTGTCGGCGGCTCGACCTGGTAAATCACCTCGATCGGCGTGAACAGCACTTCCGTTCCCGTGTCGACGGCGACGACCCGCCGCCACGCAGCGCTGCCATCAACATAGGAATAGACCATGGATTCGCTGCCCGGAACGACCGTGCCATCCATGACCGCCCAGGCGGGTTCGGCCTCGTCCATGGCCAGCTTCTCGAGGAAACGGCCATATTGCCAGTTGCCGAGGCAAACCAGCACGACCAGGCTGATCAGGGTGAACAGGCTGAGCACGGGAAGCGGATGGAATTTCATGGCGCCGGGAAGGCCTTCTATGAAAAAGGCCCGCCGGGCTTGTGTCGCTCCGGCGGGCCTCGGGATCAGGACAGGGGCGTACTACCCACGCCGCCTAGGCGCCGTTACCGAAGATCAGATGCGGCGTGACATAGACGAACGCGAACAGGAACAGCCACACGACGTCAACGAAGTGCCAGTACCAGGCGGCAAACTCGAAGCCGATATGCTTGGTCGGCGTCATGCCACCCATCATCAGGCGCATCAGGCAGACGGCAAGGAAGATCGTGCCGATCACAACGTGCGCGCCGTGGAACCCGGTCGCCATGAAGAAGGCCGAGCCATAAAGCGTACCGTCATAGGTGAAGCCGGCATGGCTGTATTCGATCACCTGGAGCGCCGTGAACGCCATGCCAAGCACGACGGTCAGCAACAGGCCCAGTTTCGCGCCGGAGCGGTCATTGTGCTGCAGCGCATGGTGCGCCCAGGTGACCGTGGTGCCCGAAAGCAGCAGGACCAGCGTGTTGATCAGCGGCAGGTGGAAGGGATCGAATGTTTCAACACCGGCAGGCGGCCAGCTCTTGAAGCGGGCCAGCGCGTCGGCATAGAGCGGGTTGGTTGCGTCCCATGTCTCGCCAACGCGAGCGTCTGCGAAAATCGCGAACTCGAAGAACCCCCAGAACCATGCAACGAAGAACATGACTTCGGAAACGATGAACAGGATCATCCCGTAGCGCAGGCCGATGGCAACAACCGGCGTATGGTCGCCTTCTGCACCCTCTTTGGCGACTTCGCGCCACCAACCGATCATGACCCATATGACCATGGCGAAACCGATGGCCATCAGCCACCAGGTTCCTTTTTCCATGCCGAACAGGCCCTTCATGAAGGTCACCGCGCCGATGGCCAGGGTGACCACCGAAATCGAGCCGAGAAGCGGCCACGGAGACGCATTGACGAGGTGGTAATCGTGTTTGACTTCGCCGTCGGACATGGCTGGGAAACCCCTTGATATTTTCACGTATAGCTTTTGTGCTGTTTAGACCGCTCCCCGCCCGGAACGCAACAGGTTCAACCCGGGGAGGCCGAATTCGCCGCACCCGTGGCAGACGCGCTGAGTGGCCCTTTGTACTCGGTACTGTCGAAGAACGTGTAGCTGAGGGTGATTGTCTCGAGCTGGGAAGCGACACGATCATCAATAATTTCCGGAGAAATGAAGTAGACGACGGGCAGTTTCTTCGATTCGCCGGGTGCGATGACGCGCTCCTCGAAACAGAAGCATTCCAGCTTGTAGAAATACCGACCGGCAAAGTGCGGCGTCACATTGTAGCTCGCGATGACACGAATCGGCTTCTTGGTCGGGTTCTCGACCTCGAAGAATGCCAGGCCATGCTGGCCAACCTTGACTGCCTGGGTCTGCTGGAGCGGCCGGAAGACAAGGGCCGTGTCCGCGACGTTCGCATCGAACCGGACCGTGATTTCCTGGTCGAGGATTTCCGAGGGTGCGCGCGTGGCAATCCGCGTGGTGCCGCCAAACCCCGTCACGGCGCAAAAGCTCTTGTAGAGCGGCTCCGACATGAACGCGAGGCCCAGCATTCCAAGGAAAGCTGTCGCAGCACCCGCGGCGATGGCGCGATTCGAGAGTTTCATTCCGGTGACTCCTCGGGGCTAGGGGCCGGCGGCGTCGCCTGATCTTCGGTCATGCCAGGGGGAAGCGCGGGCTGTTCCGCTTTCTTACCCTGCGAATCGGATGCGTTGTAATAGAAGCCGGCACCATTGCTGAGATCTGCGCCGGCCAGGCGGATCACGGTCGTGATGCCCACGAGCACCACAAAACCGAACAAAGCGAGGCCGAGCCAGACATTGCGCTTCTTGCGTGCGCGGATCGCCTCCGGGTCCATCTGGGGAGCGGTGGTGAATTCGCCAGGATAGGGATCAGGCTTTTCAGTCATCAGAAACCCTTCACGGGGAAATAGAGGCCTGCCGCATGCTCGACGATCAACGCGGCAAACACGAGGAACAGGTAAAGAATCGAAAACAGGAACATCGACCGGGCGAGCTTCTTCTCGGCCGCCGTACAGTCCGCATCCCCGGCACGGGACATGAACACGCGCACAGCGTAACCAAAGAACACGGCGCCAAGCAGGCCAGCCGTGACGCCATATATCCATCCCCCCAGGCCGGTCAGCAAGGGCGTAAGCGCCAGCGGAACGAGGACAATCGTATACAGCAGCATCTGCAGGCGCGTCGCCTTGGCACCGTGAGTGACCGGCAGCATGGGCACGCCGGCTTTCTCGTATTCGCCATGCGCCAGCAGGCTGAGCGCCCAGAAATGCGGCGGTGTCCAGAAGAAGATGACGGCAAACAGGATCCATGCGTCGAGCGGCGTATTGCCGGTGACAGCGGCCCAGCCGATGACTGGCGGGAAGGCCCCTGCCCCACCGCCAATGACGATGTTCTGGGGCGTCGAGCGCTTCAGCCACATCGTGTAGATGACGCCGTAATAGAAGATCGAGAAGGCGAGCAGTGCCGCCGCAAGCCAGTTCGATGCCAGCCACATCAGCATCACGGCGACGCCGGACATGATCAGGCCCATGGTCAGGGCCTCTTCCCGCGGCACGGCGCCGGACGGGATCGGCCGCGTGGACGTACGGGTCATGATCGCGTCGATATCGGAATCGAACCACATGTTGATCGCACCAGCTGCACCGGATCCGAGCGCGACAGCAAGCAGCGCGATCGCTGCCATCAGCGGGTGGATCGGGGTGCCGGTAACGCCGGCGGCAGCGACAAGCCCGGCGGCGGCCGTGAACACCACGAGCATCATGATGCGTGGTTTCATCAGGCTCACATAGTCGCTCGCCGTGGCGTAGCGCTTGATCGGGGTCGCAGGGGCGTCGGTCATTGTCAGAACCTTATGGGGCATTCAAGCGAAACGGCCCATACGCCTTTTCAGCGCAGGGCCGCCCGGTTTTCGTATCCGTGTTCCGGTCCGGATAAGGGGCCCGCACACGGAAGCGTCTAGTGGCCGCCTTTGGTCGTGACGTGCGGCAGCTCGTTGTACTGGTGGAACGGCGGCGGGGACGGCAGCGTCCATTCCAGCGTCGTGGCGCCTTCGCCCCAAGGGTTGGCTTCGCCCTTGCGACGACGGATCAGCGCTTCGATCATGCCGACAAAGAAGACCAGCGTACCGACAAGCGTGATCGCGTAACCGATCGACGACCAGTAGTGCCAGAAGTGGAACCCGTCGGCATAGTCGATATAGCGGCGCGGCATGCCTTGCAGGCCCAGGAAGTGCTGCGGGAAGAACAGGACGTTCGAACCGATGAACATCAGCCAGAAGTGCAGGCCACCGATAACGCCGTTATACTTGATGCCGAACATCTTCTCGAACCAGTAGTACCAGCCTGCGAACAGGCCGAACACGGCGCCCAGCGACAGCACATAGTGGAAGTGCGCCACGACGTAATAGGTGTCGTGAAGGGCGTGGTCGATACCGGCATTGGCGAGCACGACGCCCGTCACGCCACCAACGGTGAACAGGAAGATGAACCCGATCGCCCAGAGCATCGGCACCTTGAATTCGATCGAACCGCCCCACATCGTGGCGATCCACGAGAAGATCTTGATGCCGGTCGGCACCGCGATGACCATCGTGGCTGCGATGAAATAGGCTTTCAGGTCGACAGGCATGCCCACGGTGAACATGTGGTGCGCCCAGACGATGAAGCCAATCACACCGATCGACACCATGGCATAGGCCATGCCGAGATAACCGAAGATCGGCTTTTTCGAGAAGGTCGACACGATATGGCTGACGATGCCGAAAGCCGGCAGGATCATGATGTAGACTTCAGGGTGACCGAAGAACCAGAACAGGTGCTGGAACATGACGGGGTCGCCGCCACCACCCGGATTGAAGAATTGCGAGCCGAAATTGCGGTCCGTCAGCAGCATGGTGAGCGCGCCGGCGAGCACCGGCAGGGACAGCAGCAGCATGACAGCCGTCACCAACATGCCCCAGGCGAAGAGGGGCATCTTGTGCATGGTCATGCCGGGGGCACGCATGTTCAGGATCGTCACGATGAAGTTGATGGCGCCAAGGATCGACGCGATACCGGCCGTGTGCAGCGCCAGGATCACGAGATCCATGGCAGGCCCGGGGTGTCCGGTCGTGGAGGACAGGGGCGGGTACATCACCCAGCCGCCGCCGAAGCCATTGCCAGCCGAGTTGCCGGGGACGACCATCGAGATACAGAGCAGCACGAAGCCCGCAACAGTCAGCCAGAACGAGATGTTGTTCATGCGCGGGAACGCCATGTCCGGCGCGCCGATCATCAGCGGCACCATCCAGTTCCCGAACCCGCCGATCAGGGCAGGCATGACCACGAAGAAGATCATGATCAGGCCGTGATAGGTGATCACGGTATTGTAGAATTGCTTGGCGTGGGTGATCGCCTCGTCGCCCTGCACGCCCTGGAAGTGCTGGACGATCCAGAGCATCGGGCCGATGCCCGGCTCGGCCAGTTCCCAGCGGATCAGGCCCGACAGCGTGTAGCCCACGATACCCGCGCAAAGTGCGAAGAGCAGGTAGAGCGTGCCGATGTCCTTGTGGTTGGTCGACAGGAACCAACGCTTGAAGAAGCCCGGCGTGTGGGAATGGGCATCGTGGTGATGGTCGAGGGCAATTTCATCCATTGGCATGGCGGACCTACTTCTCTCTCAGGCTATTGTTTGGCTGCGAGCTGCGTGCTCGGCTCGCGGGCGGCGATCATCATCACCGATGAATAGGCGCCTTCATAGTCGCCAGCCAGCATCTGCTCGGCCCAGCGGTCGAACTGGTCCTGCGGCACGACGCGAACTTCGATCGGCATGTACGCATGGTCGATTCCGCACAGTTCCGAACACTGGCCGTAATACACGCCCGGCTCGTCAACCAGGAACCAGCCTTCGTTGAGGCGGCCGGGGACGGCGTCTGTCTTGACGCCGAATGCCGGCACCGTCCACGAGTGGATCACATCCGCCGCAGCAGTGTAGTAGCGAATGTAACGGCCTGCCGGGATGACCATTGGATAATCGACGCCCAGATTGCGCGGCTTGGTGGCGTAATCTGTCCGCCCCGTCGACGACTCATAATTCTTCTCGTCGTCCGGCTTGCCCTTGTGGACAGCGTTGGACACGAATTCCAGCGCGTAGCCGTCAGCGTCCACCAGGTCCGGATACGAATAGGTCCAGTTCCACTGGTTGCCCTGGGCCTTGACGTTGATGAAGCCCTTTTCGGCCGCATCGGGGAAATTGTTGCGGGTGTAGCGCTCGTATTCCGCCGATTTGCCGTCGGCCAGCAATTCGGCTGATTCGGCCTGGATCGTTTCCAGGTTCGGCACGACATCCTGATAGTAGAGGTTCGGGAAGGACAGGCCGGCAATGGCGACGAGAATGAGCGCCGGAACCACCGTCCAGATCACCTCGATCAGCGAATTGTGGCTGAATTTCTTGGACACCGGATTGGCTTTGCGATTGTAGCGCACCATCACCCAGATCAGCAGCACCGTCACAAGGAGCGTGATCGCGGTTATGATCCAGAGGACGTAATCGTCGTGGAAGAAGAGGATGCGTTCTGCAATGCGGGTCGCAGCGGGCTGGAACCCGAGCGCACCGTCGTGAGGGATGGAAGCAAACGCCGGCGCAGTCAGTAATGAAGCGCACAAGGCGGCAAAAAAGTGTCGCACGAAGGAATCCTCGTCTCGTTGGAATGGCACCGCTGTACCTACATCAGACTGCGCCCGCAACCCAGCAGTTTTGACGCTCAATATTGTCGCAGGCGCTCGCCGCTCAGGGGCAACCGTGTTAATATTGCCAAAAGAACATAAGGGAGACGAAAATGTTGAGACTATCTGCCCTCGCCGCATTTGTGCTCACGCTGTCAGTCCCGTTCGCTGCTGCACAGGTTACTGTTATTGGCGGTGGCATCGCCAAGGAATGCTACGAAGCGGCAAAATACCAGCGGGTATCGGCCTCAGCCGGCGAGAAAATCTGCACCAAGGCCATCGAATCCGAGATCATGAACGTGAGCAACAAGGCCGCCACCTACACCAATCGCGGCGTGCTGCGCATGCGTGACGGCCGGCTTGAGGCCGCGCTGTCAGACTATGACATTTCCAAGCGGATGCAGCCCGACGTCGGTGCGACCTACCTGAACGAAGGCGCTGCCCATATCCTGCGGCAGGATTACAACTCGGCGCTGGTATCCCTGAACAAGGCGATCGAACTGGAATCGACCGACCTGTACGCCGCCTATTACAATCGCGCGATCGCCCGCGAAAACACCGGCGACCTGCAAGGCGCATATTTCGACTTCAAGCAAGCCGACGATCTCAATCCCGACTTCGAACTCGCCAAGATCCAGATGTCCCGGTTCACGGTCGTCGCCAACTGACCTGATCGCCGGCACGCATCAGACAAACCTGCCGGGCGCCCCCGGAGGGAACCATCTTCAGGTTTCGCCGTTTCCCTTTCTATCATCAGAAAGGAAATCACCATGTTGCGTTGGGCAATCATATTTCTCGTCGTCGCCCTTGTGGCGGCCGTTCTGGGCTTCGGCGGAATTGCGGGCACCGCGGCCGGCATCGCCAAACTTCTGGCCCTGATCTTCGTCATCCTGTTCGTCGTGTCCCTGGTCTTCGGCGGGCTGCGCCGGGGATGACATCCGGCACGTCCGAATCTCCCGCTGACGCCCCGCCGCGTGGCGCGGCCAGCGGCTGGGCCATAATCGGCATCTTCTGGATCATGGCCCTGAGCATCCTGACGATTGCTCAGGGCCTGATTGTTCCCATCGTGTCGGCCATGCTGATCGCGCTGATCTTCAGCCCGGTCCGGCGCGCCCTTGCCCGCATCGGCGTGCCTTCGGGCGTCTCGGCGGCGCTGATCCTGTTCAGCCTGCTCGCCCTGCTTGGCACGCTCGGCTATTTCGTCTCCGGCGCAGCGCAGGACCGTTTGCTCGATGCGCCACACATGATCGAGGACGTCGGCGACAAGCTGAAGGAACTGACAGGCACGGTGCAGCCGGTGATGGACGCAACCGAGCAGATTGAACATATCGCTGTCCCCGAACCTGCCTCGGATACGGTCACCTTGCGCGAGCCCGGCTTCATGGCCGACTTTGCGGATACGCTGCCCGTCATGTTCGGCCAGATCGTGATCTGCCTGACGCTGGCCTTCTTCCTGATCGCATCGGGTGATCTGTTCTACGAAAAACTGGTGCAGATGATGCCCACCCTGAAGGACAAACGGCGGGCGCTGGCCGTCGCGCGGGCGATCGAGAACCAGTTATCAACTTACCTGCTGACGATCACGCTGATCAACATGGGCCTTGGCCTGGCGATCGGGCTCGCCATGTGGGGGTTGGGAATGCCTGACCCGGTGCTGTTCGGGATTGCCGGCTTCCTGCTGAACTACATCCCCTATATCGGCGCGATGGCCGGCGCAGGGATATCGTTCCTGGTCGCGCTGGTGACGTTTGACTCGGCGACCGCAGCGATCGTGCCGGCACTTGCCTACTGGGCGCTCACCTCGTTCGAAGGCCAGTTCGTGACGCCGATCATGGTGGGGCGGCGTCTGAAACTGAACGCGGTGGTCGTGTTCGTGTCCTTCGCGCTATGGGCGTGGCTGTGGTCGTTCATGGGCATGCTGTTGTCGACTCCGATGTTGCTGACGATGAAAGTCGTGTCCGACCATGTTCCGGGCATGCACGGTTTCGGCAAATTCCTCGCTGACCGGGACGAGCTGTCACGCTCGGACCGGCGGATCCTGAAATACATCTTCAGGCGCGATGCACCGCTCAGCAAGCGTGCGGCGTCCAAAGCGGCGGCAGACCCCGCATCCCTGCCCGGCTCATCGCCAGCACCAGAGGCGAATGTCACCGCCTGACCGGCTTTGCCCTTGCTGCAGCGGGCGTTCACCCGCATCTAGGAAGCATGACCCAGACCCAATTGCCTTTCGACGTCACCCGCGCGGCCGACATTCTCTCCGATGCTGTCGCCGGAGGTGACGATGGCGACCTTTTCATCGAGCGCTCCCGCTCGGAAAGCTTCGTATTCGATGACGGGCGGCTGAAGTCCGCCGCATTCGATACCGACCAGGGCTTCGGCCTGCGTGTCGTGGCGGGCGAAGCGCAGGGCAGCGGCTATGGCTCGGAACTTTCGCTCGACGCCATCAAGCGTGCCGCACGCACCGCCTCCCAGGCCAAGCGCGGCTATTCCGGCCGGCTCGCCGATGGCCCGCAGCCGACGAACCGCCGCCTCTATGCCCCCATCGACCCCACCTCGGCACCCGATTTCACCGTGAAGACCGGCCTCCTGGCCGAGATCGACGCCTGGACCCGGGCGCTCGATCCGCGTGTCGTGCAGGTCTCCGTCTCCCTCGCCGGCAGCCACCGCGAAGTCGACATCATCCGCCCGGATGGCGCGGTGTTCTCCGAAGTGCGTCCCCTGGTGCGCCTCAATGTCTCCGTGACCCTCGAGGAAAACGGCCGCCGCGAATCCGCCAGCGCCGGTGCAGGCGGGCGGGCCGCCTATGACGAATGGATCCAGCCGGGCCGCTGGCAGGACCTCGTCCGCCGCGCGCTTGGCAAGGCGTCGGTCAACCTGCAATCCATTCCGACCCCGGCAGGCGTCATGGAGGTCGTGCTTGGCCCCGGCTGGCCCGCCGTGCTGCTGCACGAAGCGGTTGGCCACGGTCTTGAGGGTGACTTCAACCGCAAGGGCACGAGTGTCTATGCCGGCCGGATCGGCGAGCAGGTCGCCGCCAAGGGCGTCACCGTTATCGACGATGGCAGCATCGAGGCCCGTCGCGGCTCGCTCTCGTTCGATGATGAAGGCACGCCGACCCAGCGTACGGTGCTGATCGAGGATGGTATCCTCAAAGGCTACATGCAGGACCGCCTGAATGCCCGCCTGATGGGCGTCGCCGCGACGGGCAATGGCCGGCGCGAAAGCTACGAATCCCAGACGATGCCGCGGATGACCAACACAGTGATGCTCGGCGGCGACAAGGACCCTGCCGAAATCGTCGCCTCGATCAAGCGCGGCCTCTGGGCCGTGGATTTCGGTGGCGGACAGGTCGACATCACGTCCGGCAATTTCGTGTTCCAGTGCACCGAGGCCTATCTCGTCGAGGACGGCAAGGTTGTTGCGCCCGTCAAGAACGCCACCCTGATCGGCCACGGGCCGACCGTGCTGCAGCAGGTCTCGATGATCGGCAATGATTTCGCGATGGATGACGGCGTCGGCGTGTGCGGCAAGGCCGGCCAGTCCGTGCCGGTGGGCGTCGGACAGCCAACTCTCAAGGTTGGTGCCTTAACCGTTGGCGGCGCTGGATAAAATTACCGTCATGATTAACCATGACCCTTGCGGCACCGCGAGGGTTTTGCCACTTTGCTGCCACAATCAGCCCCGGTCCGCCGATCAGGCGGGTCGGGACTTCTTGTAGAGCAGATGGTGAGTGACGCTAATGAGATTGCAATTCCTGACAGTGGCCTGCGCGGCGTTTGGCCTTGCCGGTGCAGCCAGTGCAGACATTGAAAGCCTGGCGGCCGACGCGGCCTTCCAGATGTCCCAGAAGGGAGAACTGGTCGTGATTGACGTCCGGACGCCTTCGGAATGGGCGATGACCGGCATGCCGCGCGACAGCATCGGTGCCACCTTGCAGGATTCAGACTTCGTGGCCCGGGCGCGCGGCGCCGTACTGGGCGACCTGGAACAGCCCGTCGCGGTGATCTGCAGGTCCGGCTCGCGGTCGACGTCGGCTGCGCAGAAACTGGTCTCGGAAGGGTTCGCCCACGTGTTCAATATTTCCGAAGGCATGGCCGGGCATCGCGGTGCCGGTGATGGCTGGATCAAGCGCGGCTTGCCGACCGACCCGTTCAATCCGCCGATGCGATAGGCTTTCACGCGACCGGAACGAAAAAGGGCGGCCTTTGCGGGCCGCCCTTTTGGTTTTGGTACCGGGTACCGACCTAGACCATCGTACCGTCGTCGGTTTTCATCCAGTTCTTGATAACCGGCGAAACGAGCAGCATCAGGACCGCGATCCCGATCCCGTACATGCCAACCGTTGAATAGACACTCACATAGGTCGCCTTGGCAGCGGCCACGTCGGTCAACTGACCACCGATTGTTTCCGACCCCGTCGAGCGGGCGATGACACCGGCCAGGAAATTCGACAGGCCCGAATAGAGGAACCATGCGCCCATCGTCATGCCGACAACCTGCGGCGGCGCCAGCTTGGTCACGGCCGAGAGCCCGACCGGAGACAGCATGAGTTCGGCCATCGTGTGGATCCAGTAGACGAGGAAGATGAACAGGACCGGCGTCATGGCCGCCGGACCAACTGTCTGGATCCCGGCGACGAGCGCCAGAAAGCCAAGGCCGACGCCGAACACACCGATAGCGAACTTCACGGGCGTCGACGGTTCCCATTTGCGTTTTGCCAGCCAGATCCATAGCCAGGCGATGATAGGCGCAAAGATGAAGATGAAGGCGGCATTGAGCGACTGGAACACGGGCGCCGGAACGGACCAACCGAGCAATGTCCGATCGACCAGGCGGTCAGTGAACAGATTCAACGATGAACCTGCCTGCTCGAACAGGGCCCAGAACGGGATTTGTGCGAGGACGAAATAGATCGCCGCGAACATCCGGTTCCGCTCGGTGCCCTTCAGGCGAAGAATTGCGTATCCAACCAGGAACAGGAACATCAGGATGCCGATCGGGCCGAGGATTCCGCCGACAATCTCTTCGTTCATCACCAACAGCATCGACACGCCGATCATCAGCAGGCCGGCAAGGTAGCAGGCCCACTCCACGTTGATCGGACCAAGAACCGACTTCTTGAGCTTTTCGGCATCTGGCGGGTCGGCGCGGCCGCCGAGGAATTTTTGCCCCCAGAGAAACACCATGAGGCCGGCCAGCATGCCGATGCCTGCCAGGCCAAACCCCCAGGCCCAGCCATACACGATGCCCAGGATTCCGCAGGTGATCGACGACAGGAAGGCGCCGAGGTTGATGCCCATGTAGAACAGCGTGAACCCTGAATCCCTGCGCGCATCGCCGACGCCGTAGAGCGCGCCCACGATGGTCGAGATGTTCGCCTTCAGGAAACCCACACCTGCAATGATGAGGGCCAGCGAGAGAAACAGGATGTTCTTGTACAGGTCCTGCTGGATGATCTTGGTGTCATAGGTTGAGCGGTCGATCCGCTCCGGCAGGCCCATCACGTCCGGTTCGGCGATCACGAGTTCATTGGTTTCATTGTCAAAACTGATCAGCGAAGTCTTGTCGCCCTGGACGATGATCTGGTTGGCGTCGCCGCCGCGGCCATCGAGCGTCAATGTGTATTCACCGCCATTGATCGTGGCGATCTGCTGCGACCCCGAGCCTTCAAACGCCATGCCGAAGTGCCCGAGCACCAGCAGCACAGCCCCGAACGTCACGGCTTTTCGCTGGCCGAGATACCTGTCGGCGAGCGTGCCGCCGATGATCGTCATCACATAGACCAGCGCCGTATAGGCACCGTAGATCAGCGCCGATTTCTCGTCCGAGAAAAGGAAGTGCTGGGTCAGGTAGATGATCAGCAGGCCGCGCATCCCGTAATAGGAAAAGCGCTCCCACATTTCTGTCAGGAACAGGATGAGCAGGCCCTTTGGGTGCCCAAAAAAGCTATGGTCGTTCGCGACGGGATCCGTCGTGGAAACTGGTGTATCTGTCACAGTGGCCCTCCCCAGGCTCGCTTCAGTCTGTGGTGCGCCATCGACGCAAGGAGGAAGTTTGACCACGGGCCGCGCAATCGCTCAAGGCAATTTGTGCTTTGGCGTGACACAAATACGGCAAAACCGTGCCTCTAATAGGCCTCTTCTTCGAAGATCGGGCGAACGTCGCGGTTCCAGACGGTGTGGTAGCGGGTCAGCAGGCGGTCGGCCGGCGTAAGCCCGCTGGCGGCGATCTCGTCGAGTTCCGAGAGATAACCCGTCTCGTCGTCGCCGGATGTCGAGAGATTACCGCGATTCCTGAGGCCCTCACGCGACAGGGCGAGTACCTGCTTGGCAAGGTCCTGCATCGAGCCGCCACCCGGAACGGGGGTCTTCAGGCCCAGCGTACGCACGCCCTGGCGCATGCATTCACGCTCGGCAGCGGTCCAGTCCTTCACCAGGTCCCACGCTGCATCAAGGCAGGTCGGACAATACATCAGGCCCGTCCAGAAAGCTGAAAAGGCGCAGAGGCGACTCCACGGGCCCGCATCCGACCCGCGCATCTCCAGGAAGCGCTTCAGGCGGACTTCCGGGAAAATGGTCGACAGGTGGTCGACGAAATCGTCCATCGCGGGCAATTCGCCCGGCAGGATGGGCAACTTGCCTGCCATGAAATCGCGGAAGCTGAGGCCGCTGGCATCAAGGTATTCGCCTTTGCGGCGGACGAAATACATCGGCACATCAAGGGCGTAATCGACGTATTGTTCAAACCCGAAGCCCTGATCGAAAACGAAGGGCAGCATGCCCGTGCGGTCGGGGTCAGTGTCCGTCCATATCTGCGAACGATAGGACAGGAAGCCATTCGGGCGCCCGTCGAGGAATGGCGAGTTGGCGAACAGGGCGGTCCCGAGCGGCTGCAGGGCGAGTGACACGCGGAACTTCTTCACCATGTCGGCTTCCGAGCCGAAATCGAGATTTGTCTGCACGGTACAGGTCCGGAACATCATCTGGCGTCCGAGGCGGCCGACCTTGTCCATGTAGGCGGTCATGATGCGGTAGCGGCCCTTGGGCATTACCGGGGTTTCGGCAAGGCTCCAGAGAGGGCTGGCACCCGCGCCGAGGAAACCAATTCCCAGCGGCTCGGCGATCTCGCGCACTTCGGCAAGGTGGCGGCCGACTTCATTGCAGGTCTGGTGGAGGGTCTCGAGCGGCGCACCGGACAGTTCGAACTGGCCGCCGGGCTCCAGGGACACGCTGGCGCCATCCTGCGTGAGGCCGATCAGGTGGCCCCCTTCGACAATCGGGTCCCAGCCAAACCGGTCACGCAAGCCTTCCAGCATGGCACAGACCGACGCCGTGCCCTCATAGGGCAGCGGGCGCAGGCCGTCGGTCAGGAAGCCGAACTTTTCGTGCTCCGTACCGATCCGCCAGTCCGCCTGCGGCTTTGACCCTGCGGCAAGGTAAGCGATCAGTTCGGCCTTGGATTCGATGCGTGGCGAGGCCTCGTCAACGTCCGACGTCGGTGTGGTCATTGTGGGCCTCCCATGAATCGGCGATGGAAGTGCACATAGGTATGTTTCGCTCGACCGCCAACCGGGTTATTCTAACTGGACAGAAAAGTACAAGAGGGGCCAAGGGGCTGAAGTGACCAAGCTTAAGGCAGACGAACGCGAAGATTTGAGCACGTGGGCGCGTATCCACGTGCGTGGCGGCTATGAAGATATCGAAGAGATCGAGGAGCTCCTGCAGGAGCTGACGGAAGATTTCGATTCGCTGATATCGGAGCGGGATCGCCACATCGAAGTGCGCAACGCGCTGATCGTGGCGGTGCGCACGCTGGTCGAAGAACAGGAAGCCTGGCCGGTGCTGACCGACTATGACCGGCTGGAACTGGCTTTGGACACGCTGGAAGACCACGGCATCGTCACCCGGGCCAATTTTACCTGCTGTGGAAATTGCGGCGCGGCCGAAATCGGCGCCGAGATCGAGGAATTCGAGGAGCTGGGCCGCAAGGCGCGCGGCTATGTCTTCTTCCACCAGCAGGACACCGAAAGCGCCGTGGAAGGCCACGGCCTGTATTTCAGCTATGGCGCAACGCATTCCGACCTGGATGTCGCGCATGTCGCGGTCGCGCAGGAATTGTTCGACGTGCTGCAGTCAGTCGGGCTCAAACCGCACTGGGACGGCAAGCTGGACCACCGCGTCGGTGTGGTGCTCGACTGGAAACGCCGCTGGACCGGCGACGTGCCGACACCCCTGAAACGCTGGTCGTTCTAGCTGGCCATGCCCGGCCTGGTGATCCGTCCTCTGGCCGCATCGGACGAATCCGAATGGCGCAGGCTCTGGACCGCCTATCTCGAGTTCTACGAGGCCGAACGGCCGGAAGCCGTCTATGCCTCAAGCTTTGCACGGATGCTGTCTGGTGCGCCGAATGAGTATCGCGGCCTGATCGCGACCCTGGACGGGCGGGCCGTCGGCATCGCGCATTACCTGTTCCACCGGACGAATTGGGAGATAGGGGATACCTGCTACCTGCAGGACCTTTACGCCGATCCGGATGTGCGCGGCACCGGCATTGGCCGGGCGCTGATCGAGGCGGTTTACGCCGCCGCCGACGCGCACGGGGCGGCCTCGGTCTACTGGACCACGCAGGAATTCAACGAAACGGCACGCCGGCTGTATGACCGGATCGGCGTGCAGACGCCCTTCATCAAGTATGTGAGGGGCTAGCCTGCCCCACCCGCCAAATGCCCCTGGGGCGTCCGCACCGGGTCAGCCCCAGTCCCCGCAGATCGCCTGCCAGAGAGTCATGGCTGACACGGCAGCTGTCTCGGCACGCAGGATGCGCGGGCCCAGGCTGACCGGGTAGGTTTCGGGCCTGCCGCGCAGGAAGGTTCGCTCGGCGGGACTGAACCCACCTTCGGGGCCGATCAGGATGGCCGCAGCACGCCCCTTCACCCCCTCCAGCACCCCTGCCATCGGCCCGGCCCGCCCTGCCTGACCGCCCCAGGGCGCATCTGTCTCGTCGCCGGCTTCATCGCAGAAAATGAGCGCCGTACCGTCCGGCAGGGCCGCCAGCGCAGCATCGAGGCTGAGCGCGTCGACAACCTCCGGCAGGTCGAGGCGTTCGGTCTGTTCAGCGGCTTCAAGGGCGATCTTCTGGAACCGGTCGAGGCGCACCGTGCGGGTCTGGGTGCGCTCGGTGATGACCGGCTGGATGATGGCCGCGCCAAGCTCGGTTGCCTTCTCGACAATGAAATCCGTCTCCGATTTCTTGACCGGGGCGAACAGCAGCGTCAGCGGCAAAGCGCCCTGCCCGGCCTGTTCCCGCAATTTCTCCACCGGCGTCATTTCGACACGGCGGCCCGCGATATCGGTGATTTCCGCCCGCCATTCCCCGTCACGACCGTTGAATACGCGGGCTGCATCGCCAATGTTGAGGCGCATGACGCGTGTCAGGTACCGGGCCTGCTCCTCGTCAAGCGAGAAGGCACTATCCGGCACCAGGCCGACGGTCACGAATAAGCGAGGCAGGGAACTCATCGGGGCTCTATATGCCTATATATGGTTCACGTTAAGCGGAAGGACGAACTCATGAGCGCGCAAGCTGTCACCTCGATAAACCCTGCGACCGGCGAGGTGCTCTCGTCATTCTCGCCGCTCAGCCCAGCCGCCACGGATGCCGCCATTGAAAAGGCCGATGCGCGGTTCGATTCATGGCGCCATACAAGCATGACCGAACGGTCCCGGCTGATGCACGCCGCAGCCGACGTGCTGGATCAACACAAGTCCGAATATGCCCGAACGATGACGCTCGAAATGGGCAAGCCGCTGGCGCAGGCGGTTGCGGAGGTCGAGAAATGCGCCCTCGTCTGCCGGCACTATGCCGATCATGCCCCGCAATACCTCGCCGACCAGGTAATCCCGACCGAGGCCAGCCAGTCCTATGTCCGGCACTTGCCACTCGGGCCGGTGCTGGCGGTGATGCCGTGGAACTATCCGTTCTGGCAGGTCTTCCGCTTTGCTGCGCCGAGCCTGATGGCCGGCAATGTCGGCCTGCTGAAACATGCCTCCAACGTCTGGGGCTCGGCCATGAACATCGAGGCGGTTTTCCGCCAGGCAGGCTTTCCGGACGGCTGTTTCCAGACACTTCTGATCGGTTCGGGCGCTGTCGAGGGCGTGATCCGTGACAGCCGCGTGAAGGCCGTGACGCTGACCGGGTCCGGCCCCGCCGGCAAGAGCGTGGCGAGCATCGCGGGTGACGAGATCAAGCCGTCCCTGCTGGAACTC
Source organism: Hyphomonas johnsonii MHS-2 (assembly GCF_000685275.1). Taxonomy (GTDB): domain Bacteria; phylum Pseudomonadota; class Alphaproteobacteria; order Caulobacterales; family Hyphomonadaceae; genus Hyphomonas; species Hyphomonas johnsonii. The sequence continues at coordinate 155,501 of NZ_ARYK01000001.1, read as the reverse complement.
GGCGGCTCCGACGCCTTTATCGTGATGCCGTCTGCCGACATGGACAAGGCCGTCAAGACGGCCGTCGCGGCCCGCACCAAGAACAATGGCCAGTCCTGCATCGCCGCCAAGCGGTTCTTCGTCCACGCCGATGTGTACGATGCGTTCACGCAACAATTCGTTGACCAGGTGGCGGCCCTGCGGGTCGGCGATCCCCTGCTCGACACGACGGATATCGGGCCGCTGGCGACCCGCGCCATTCGCGACGAATTGCAGGCCCAGGTGGACGCCACGTTGAAGGGCGGCGCGAAACGGCTCGGCCGCTTGGCGGACCTGCCGGAAAAAGGCTGGTGGTTTGCACCGCAGGTCCTGGCTGACGCGCCTGCCGGCACACCGGGCGCCGACGAGGAAATGTTCGGTCCCGTCGCAGGCCTCTGGAAAGTGACGAACCTGCCTGAGGCGATCGAGAAGGCCAATGACAGCGTCTACGGCCTCGGTTCGACGATCTTCACCGATGTGGAATCCGAAATGACTTTGGCGATCGACAGCCTCGAAGCCGGATCGACCTTCGTCAACAGTATGGTGTCGTCTGATCCCCGCCTGCCCTTCGGCGGAATCAAGCAGTCGGGCTTCGGCCGCGAACTCGCGGCTGACGGCATCAGGGCCTTCGTCAACCGCAAGACCGTGTCGATTGCGTGAAGCCTATTTGCTGACGGGCCGGGCGCGCGCCGTGATGCCGTAGAACGCCCCGTCGGCACCGCGGAATTCGATGCGGGCCTTCTCGTCGAAGTCGATCAACACGCTGGGGCTGGCGGCTGTTGCCTCCGTCTCCGCATTGCCGTGCGAGATCGTGAACCCGATCTGGACCGGGCCGGTCCCTTTGGTGGGCGAATGAAGAGTGACGGTGACCGTGTAGGGGTCCGTGTCCGATTGAACCGGAAACGAGACCGGCGTGTCGGGGGCCAGGACAATCTCGGTTCCGAAGGAATGAACATTCCGGTCACCACTGACGATCGTGCCGTCGAGTTCGAGCGAGACGTCCTGCGCTAGACTGGCCGACTGGCTGAAGAGCACCATCACGACCAGCGCCGCCGCAGCGGCGGCCAGGACACGCGGCAACCGCGCCAGCGTCGCAACACCCGCTTTCACCCGGCCAGCCAGCCCGCCGATGTGGCCGCCAGCACGCGCCCCTGCGTCGCCTGCACCGATGTAATCTGAAATCTGGCTCCTGACGATATCGCTGACTGTCCGGCCTTCCGAACGGGCCCTGGCATGCAGGGCCTCCTTGGTTTCGTGCGAGACCCTGATCTCGAGCATTTCGGATTTCTTTGGTTCGCGCACCGTCATCTGTCCCTTGCCTCGGATTGATCGGGATGTCCGGTATCGAATCCTATGCGAACAGGGCGAAATTGTCCTGCATTTTGGGCGCTGGCCAGCCCGAAATCGTGTCCGGACAGGCCTGATTGCGGCATGTCAGGGGGCCGTCACGACTTGTGAAAGGCCTCCGGCATCTCAATGGCGGTCCAGCCCAGCTTGGCGCGTTCAGCGTTGATGTCAGCGGCGACCTTGGCCTGAAGGGCTTCAAGACGGGGCGTGGGTGTGTCATTCAGGATGGGATAGATGAACAGGGAAATGTCGCGCATCCCTTTCGCATAGGCCAGTTCCAACAGGTCCATCGCCTTGCCCGTATCGCCCTCGAGCAAATACACCCCGGCCTCATTCACATCAAAACTGGCGTTCTGGAAGCCAGACGCGCGATCCGCATCAATGGCCCGTCTTGCGGCCGCAAGCATGGCGGGCGCGTCCTGGTGCCCGGCGTCGATCAGGGCGGGCAGGACTACCAGGTAGGGCGGCCTGACAAAGGTCTTCTGGAAAGACTCGAGGCTGCCCCAGGTTGCATCATAGTAGCGAACGACCTCTGCCCAGTCGTGGGTGTTGTTATGGATTTCGAGATAATCGGCCTGCTGTTGCGGAAAGTCCGGTCGCGCGTCCAGTTCCTGCCTGACCAGCGCCCGCGCATCATCCTTGCGGCCCATCAGGACCATCGCCCGATAGCGCATATAAGGTTCGTCAGCCTTCAGGACCGACTGGAACTCCCCCAGTCCCAGTTCGGCAAAATGAAGGTCGCGTGACGCTCTCGGATCGTGCGGCGCCATGGCCAGCACCTTGCGCCGAATCTTCAGCCCTTCGGCCAGATTGCCGGATATTTCCTGCAGAACCGCCTGAATTACGTAAGCCCCCGGATTCTCCGGTGAGATGGCGAGCCATCTGTCGGCCTGAGCGCGCGCCTTATCGTAGTCGCCTATGCGGCCATAATAGGCCAATAAATTCGTGTTCACGTCGCTCTGGGCCGGGTCGTGTGCCAGCGCCACTTCAAATTGCGCAATCGCCTCGCCAAAGCGTTTCTGGTCGTTCAGCCAGTAGCCATAGTCATTCCTCGCAAGCGCAAAATTGGGTTTGATCGCAAGGGCACGTTCATAGAGTGCCCCCGCCTTGTCGCGGGTCTCGGCATCAAACGCCATCGAAAAAAGCCCCGCGCGGGCGAAGAGGGCATCGGCGGAATCGGGGTCCAGCTTGAGAGCACGGTCGGTCCAGACACCAGCGCGCGCGAAGGCTTCTTCGGCGGGAATGTCACCGGCGGCACCCTCTGCATCAGACATCATCAGCTCGTAATAGCCGCGCCAGGCGAGGGCGGGAACGAAATCAGGGTCTATGGCGAGGGCCTTGTCGAGAGATTCGGCAGCGGCCTCATAGCCGGTCATCGTGTTGAGCGCGGCTTTCTGCTGGGCGAGCAGGTAAAGGTCGTAGGTGGTAATGTCCGTGCGCGGGGCGGCGATGGGCGTGACCGTGCCCATCAGCTGGGGCTTCAGTTCCGCGAGGATGGCGTTGGCGATCTCGTCCTGCACCGCGAAGATGTCTGTCAGGTCGCCATCATAGGTGTCAGACCACATATGGAAGCCATTGTCGGCGCGGATGAGCTGGGCCGTGACGCGGACCTTGTTGCCGGACTTGCGCACCGAGCCTTCGAGCACGTGGGCCACATCGAGAATCTGGGCGATCTCGCGCAGGTCCGTGTTCTGGCCCTTGAAGGCGAACGAGGAGGTACGCCCCGCCACGGCGAGGCCGGGCACCTGGGCCATGACATTGAGCAATTCCTCGGAAATGCCGTCGGCAAAATATTCCTGGTCGCCATCCGGGCTCATGTCTGCAAACGGCAGCACGGCGATGGAGAAGTCTTCCGAGGCAGCCGACTTGTGACTTGCGGCTGCGTCGCCCGATGGCATGACGCGGTCGCCGATGATGACCACCACAAGGAGGGCCGTTGCGGCAGCAAGGACCATGTCGAGTCGCTTGCCGGTGCGGGCGCTGACGCTTTTGGACGGATCAATCTTCGCCGTGGGTTTCAGGCCCCCGGGCGTCATTTCGAATGCCCAGGCGCCGAAAACGATAATTGGGAAGCCGATCAGGACGAGAACGGTGATCAGCGTATCGAACCAGCCGGGCAGATTCAGCGTCGTTTCCAGCACCACGGCCAGCTGCATCAGCAGCCAGCCGCCAACGGCATAGAGCGAGGCGACGCGGAACACGTTCCGACGCCGCAATTCCTGAATCAGATTCTGCAACCTGGCGCCCCCGAATTGGTCTGTTCCCAATGGTTATCACTGTTTGAACCGAATGTCGTGACCAAAGGCGATAGAACGATGGCGCGTGTTTGGCGCATGATTCCTGCAGGCCTTGCCTGCTTTGCGTCCCAAAGCCTAGTCTGTGCGGAGGAACCCGGTCACCGGAAAGCAGAAACATGAGTCCAGCACCGCGCAAATTGGGATCAGACACGGTTTATCCGGTGGGCCTTGGCTGCATGAACCTGCATCACGGCTATGGGCCGCCGACGGACGAGGCCGATGCCGCCGCGCTGCTGCATGAGGCGCTCGACCTCGGCTACAATTTTCTCGACACGGCGACGATCTATGGCTTCGGCAGGAACGAGACCCTGATCGGCAAGACGCTGAAGGCCCGGCAGGGTGAATTCCTGCAGGCCAGCAAGTGCGTGCTGTTGTTCGACGGCAAGAAGCGGATGATCGACGCGCGGCCGGACAGCATCAAGACCGCCTGCGAGGCCAGCCTGAAACGGCTGCAGCGCGAGACGATCGACCTGTACTACATGCACCGGCCGGACCCGAAAGTGCCGATCGAGGACTCGATGGGCGCGATGGCAGACCTCGTCAAGGAGGGCAAGATTCGCATGGTGGGCCTGTCCGAAATGGGCGAAGGCCTGCTGCGCCGGGCCCATGCGGTCCATCCGGTTTCGGCCATGCAGTCGGAATATTCGCTCCTGACGCGAAATCCTGAAATTGCCGTGCTGGATGCGTGCCGGGAGCTGGGCGTGACCTTCGTGCCCTTTTCCCCGGTCGGGCGTGGCTATCTCGCCGACAATCCACCCGCCCCGGCCGACTATCATGAAGCCGACATGCGGCGCATCTTCCCGCGCTGGACCGAGCCCTACTGGACCCAGAACCAGGCGCTGCTGAAACAGGCACAGGCGATTGCCGGCGACCTCGGCTGCACCATGTCCCAGCTGGCGATCGCCTGGACACTGGCCAAGGACGCGGCCTGTGTTCCCATTCCCGGCACAACCAGCCGCCAGCACCTGAAGGACAATTTCCTGGCGGCAGACCTCTCGCTGTCCAGCGACGTGATGGCGGCGCTCGACACCTTGTTCCAGCCGGAGGCCGTCAAGGGTCCACGTTATTCGCCCGCCGCGCAGGCAAGCGTGGACACCGAGCAGTTCGCGTTTGAACTGAGTTGAAGACCGATGGTCGCGCACTGGTTGCTTGCGGCTGTGAAGCGCCGCAATTCCCTGTATAAGCCGCGCGATGACCGAAACCGAGACCTCCCCACGGGCCTTGCCCGCTGACAGTGCGCTGCCCGGACTGCTGGCACTGCTGCCGGACTGGATGCAGCCCTATGCCCTGCTGGCGCGACTCGATCGGCCGGTCGGCATCTGGCTGCTTTTCCTGCCCTGCCTGATCGGCCTCCTCTTCGTGCGGATGCGGACCGGCCTCTATCTCGTCGATTTCCTGTGGGCGCCGCTGTTCCTGATCGGCGCGATCGCAATGCGCGGGGCAGGCTGCACCTGGAACGACATCAGCGACCGGGACTTTGACGCGCAAGTGTCACGCACCGCCCTGCGGCCCCTGCCCTCTGGCGCTGTCACGCTGAGCGAAGCCTACATTTTCATGGGCGCGCAATTGTTCGTGGGCGGCCTGGTCTGGCTCTGCCTGCCGGCCGACGCGAAGATCTCCGCGCTGTGCGCACTGCCGCTTGTTGCCGCCTACCCCTTCATGAAACGGATCACATGGTGGCCGCAGGCCTGGCTGGGCCTGACCTTCAACTGGGGCATCCTGGTCGGTGCCGCGACAGCGGGCAGCCTGTCCGGACCGGTGATCATCCTCTATGCCGCGCTGATCCTGTGGACCCTGGCCTATGACACGATCTATGCCCTGCAGGACCGGGAAGATGATGCACTGATCGGGGTGCGCTCCACGGCACGCCTGTTCGGCAAGCGGGCAGTGCTGATCAGTTTCAGCTTCCACATGGGCGCAGCAGCCCTGATCGCGCTGGCCGCCTGGGTGAACGGGTCGCAGCGGGCCGGAGCGGTGACGGCGCTCGCCTTCCTTGCGCACGGGCTGTGGCAGGCGGCCCGCCTGAAATCCAGCCGAGAGGCCGATGCGCTTGCCGTGTTCAAGTCCAATGTCTTCGCAGGCGCGCTGGTGGCGATCGGGTTCCTGCTCGCCGCGATGCTGCCGACGCCCCAGCCGCGCTCCTTGTTCGCCGACCATGAGATCCTGCCGGCCGGACCGTCCAGCAAGGTCGAGTTGCCGTTTGGTCTCGAAGTCAAGCGCGAGCCCCATATCGCCGGCGAGGAAACCTGGATGGCCAGCGACATTGTGCGCGCGCTTGAATCCGAAGGCGTTGAAGTTCCCGAAGAGTGAGTCCCGCCGGCATGGCTGGCCCCACGGCGCACGGCGCCGCCGCTGGCAGGGTGCGCATCCGCGTTGACCAGGTTTCAGCCCTGGCCTACGAACGCATTGCTTCCGGCCCAACCCAGCGTGTCAGCGTGAATTTCAGGGGAATTCAAACATGCTTGCAGCCAAGCCCGCCAACCAGGCTGAACGTCTGGCTGCCTTGTATCGATACCAGATACTCGACACGGATCGGGAAGCCGATTTTGACGATATCGTCGAACTGGCGGCCGAACTGTGCGGCGTGAAGATTTCGGTCATCAACCTGATTGATGCCGACCGCCAATGGTTCAAGGCCGAGGTCGGACTTGGTGTCAGAGAGACACCGCTCGACACCTCGATCTGCTCGCATGTCATACTGCAGGACGATTTTGTCGAGATCACCGACACGCTTGCCGACACCCGGACGGGCAACAATCCGCTTTGCCTCGACGAGCCGGGTCTTCGCTTCTACGCTGGGACACTGCTGAAATCGCGTGACGGCCACCCCATCGGTACGCTCTGCGTCCTCGACGACCAGCCCCGCGAATTGACGGAGTTCCAGAAGAAATCGCTGCGAACCCTCGGCAAGCAGGTAATGCGCGAACTTGATCTTCGGATGACGCTGCGGGACCAGAATATCCTGCTCCACGAAATGGACCATCGGGTGAAGAACTCACTGCAGTCGGTCAGTTCGCTGGTGCGGCTCTACAGCTCGCGGGCGGGCGCCAACAACAAGGACGCATTCGACGCGGTGGCGCGGCGAGTCGACACGATATCGCTGTTGCACCAGGAACTGCACCAGGCGGCCGAAGTCGAGACCGTGCCGCTGGAGGGCTTCATTCCCCGCGTCATGGCGCTGCTCCAGGATTCCACTCCGGAAAACATCAAGATCCGTACAGAGATTGACCCGATCCATGTCGGCTCCGGCCCGGCCTCTGCCATCGGGATGATCGTCAGCGAATTTGTCGCCAATTCGATCAAGCACGCCTTTCCGGATGGCAGGACCGGCGAAATCCTGTTGCGCCTCGAAGGCAGCCCTGACCGCAAGGTGACCCTGACCTGCAGCGACAACGGCGTCGGCAGCGCATCGGCCGAACGTCCCGAAAGCGCCGTGGAGGGCCTGGGGCACCGACTGGTCGATGCCGCCGCGTCGCAGCTTGGCTGCAAGGTCGTGCGCGATGCGACTGCCGACGGGTTCTCGTTGAGCCTGACGTTCCAGCTCGCCTGAAAGCCTGCTCTCTTCGGGCAAGACCAATTCATGGACAGACAGACAGACAGAAGCCGCTTCGAGGCGCGGTTGGAATCATGCCTTGAATATACCCCCATAGGGTATCATATGCAGATCAGACACCTCGGCGGAGCAACTGCATATGAACACGCCTTCCAACGACCACTCCCACCACGATCACACGCACCACAGCGAACCTGCGGCACATGCCTGCTGCCATGATGATGGCGCCAAGGCCGGAAAGCCGGACGGCGCCTATGACCATGTCCCGGGCGGCTATACCGGCACCGTGTGGACCTGCCCGATGCACCCGCAGGTGCGTGAGACATCCAATACCGGCTGCCCGATCTGCGGCATGGCACTGGAACCGGAATCGGCGACCCTGGACGAGGACACGAGCGAACTCGATGACATGACTCGCCGGTTCTGGATCAGCACGGCGTTCGCCCTGCCCCTGTTCGTCTATGCCATGAGCGACATGATCCCCGGCATGCCGTTGCACGCCCTTGTCCCGGCAGGCTGGGCAGCATGGATCCAGCTGGCGCTGGCAGCGCCCGTGGTGCTGTGGGGCGCAGCGCCCTTCTTCGTGCGCGGCTGGCGCTCGATCAGGAGCATGAACCCGAACATGTTCACGCTGATCGCGCTGGGCGTCGGCACGGCGTTCCTGTTCAGCCTGGTGGCGACCGTGGCGCCGGGCGTATTCCCGGACAATTTCCGCGACATGAATGGCGCGGTGCATGTCTATTACGAGGCCGCGGCGGTGATCACCGCGCTGGTGCTGCTCGGGCAGGTGCTTGAACTGAAGGCGCGCAGCTCGACCTCCGGTGCGATCCGGGCCCTTTTGCAGCTGACCCCGCCAACGGCGCGCATCATCCGCGAGGACGGCAGCGAGGAAGATGTCGATCTTGATGAAGTCAAAACCGGCGACCGCCTGCGCATCCGGCCGGGCGAGAAAGTGCCGGTGGACGGCGAGGTCGTCGACGGCAAGTCGAGCGTGGACGAGTCCATGGTCACTGGCGAGGCCGTACCGGTGGCCAAGGCGGCAGGCGACCGGGTGACCGGCGGCACGGTGAACGCAACAGGCACGCTGGTGATCACGGCAACACATGTCGGCGACGACACGGTGCTGGCCCAGATCGTGCGCATGGTGTCGGAAGCGCAGCGGTCGCGGGCCCCGATCCAGCGGCTGGTCGATATCGTGGCAGCCTGGTTCGTGCCGGCTGTCGTGGCGGTGGCCATGCTCACCTTCATTGTCTGGGCCGTGTTCGGCCCGGATCCGGCGCTGGCTTTTGCGCTGGTCAATGCTGTCGCTGTCCTGATCATCGCCTGCCCCTGTGCGCTGGGACTGGCAACGCCGATGTCGATCATGGTGGGCACCGGCAAGGGCGCGCAGAACGGCATCCTGATCCGCAATGCCGAAGCGCTGGAGACACTGGAAAAGGTCGACACGGTCGTGGTCGACAAGACGGGCACCCTGACCGAAGGCAAACCGAAACTGGTGACCGTTGAGCCAGCCGAAGGCTGGGACGAGGCAGGCCTGCTGGCGCTGGTTGCCGCCGTCGAGGCCGCAAGCGAGCATCCGCTGGCAGCCGCCATCGTTGAGGGCGCCAAACAGCGCGGCATCGAGGCAAAAGCGGCGGAGGATTTCGAATCCGTCACCGGCGAGGGCGCACAGGCTCGCGTGGATGGCCAGTCCGTCGCCATCGGCAACGAGAAGATGATGCGTCGGATCGGCGGCTTCGACGAAGCGCGCGCCGCCGCAGCAGATGCCCATCGCCAGGATGGCCAGACCGTGATGTTCGTGGCGGTCGATGGCCGGGCGGCGGGCCTGGTCGGCGTGGCAGACCCGATCAAGGCGACAACACAGGATGCGATCGCACGCCTGCATGCGCAGGGCCTGAAAGTGGTAATGCTGACCGGCGATAACGCGGCAACGGCCCTTGCCGTGGCCCGCCAGGTGGGCATCGACGATGTGCGCGCCGACGTTTCGCCTGAAGACAAGAACCGGATCGTGACGGAACTCCAGGCCGCTGGCGCGGTCGTGGCGATGGCCGGTGACGGCATCAACGACGCCCCGGCCCTTGCGCAGGCCAATGTCGGCATCGCAATGGGAACAGGCACGGATGTCGCCATGGAAAGCGCCGGCGTGACGCTGGTCAAAGGCGACATGGCTGGCATCGCAAAGGCGATCACACTCAGCCGCGCGACCATGCGCAATATCCGGCAGAACCTGTTCTTCGCCTTCGTCTACAATACACTGGGCGTTCCGCTGGCGGCAGGTATACTCTACCCGGTCTTCGGCCTGTTGCTGAGCCCGATGATTGCCGCTGCCGCGATGAGCCTGTCATCGGTATCGGTGATTGCCAATGCGCTGCGCCTGCGCAGTGTGAAACTTTGAGGAACCCGTTGCCATGACACCTGAAACCAGAGACAGCGCCGTCAAGCGCCTTGCCCGCATCGAAGGACAGGTGCGCGGCGTGGCGAAGATGGTGGCGGAAGACCGCTATTGTATCGACGTCGTGCGGCAGGTGCAGGCCATCAAGGCAGCGTTGACGGGGCTCGAAGGCCTGGTCCTCGACGATCATATCTCAACCTGCGTCGAGCACGCGCTGGAAGGCGATGACATGAATGAACGGCGGGAGAAGGTGGAAGAACTGGTCGCCGTGCTGGGCGGACGAAAGAAGTAGGACGGGCGAACCCGCCCCCTAGTCAGGCTTGCACCAGTCCGGCGGAGACATGCCTGTCGGGTCTGCCGGATGCGGCAGAAGCATGAATTCGGGAAAGGGTGTCACGCGCGGATAGTCACCGATTCCGTCGAACGCCGCCTTCACGTCGGCAAGGGCGCTGCCCGGCAGTTCCAGCACGTGTTCGCCGCGGCGCGACGCACTCTCGCCATTGAACGCCTGGCCCGCCTCTGCCTTCATTTCCACATGCCCACCCAGCAGCCAGTCGACCTGATGGGTCTCCGCAAATTCGGCGACACGTCTGATGGAAGCCGCATACTCGCCAGCCTTGTCACACACGAAGAACAGCCGTCCCGGATAGACAGCGTCGCCTGAGAACATGATGCGTGTGAGCGCATCATAAACCATGACATGCGAGTCATGGTGCCCCGGGGTCGGCAGGACATCGACTGTGCGCCCACCAAGGTCGAGCGTGCCGGTATCCGCCGGCCACTGATCGATCCCGAAGAACGCGGCGACATCGGCTGCCGTATGCCCGACCACAATCGTGTCGGGCCGGTCTGCAAACCCGGCATCGCCACCGACATGATCGCCGTGCCCATGCGTATGCATGACCACGAGTGGCATTCCGGCATGCCCGCTGGCCGCAAGCAGCCGGTCCACTTCGGCGCGAAGGTCCACGCCTTCAACGCCGGTGTCGATGAGGAGCGCCCGGGTCTCTCCGACGAGGAGGTAGAGGAAGGGCGCCTCGAAACTTGTCCGCAGCGACTGGCGCAGGACGAACGTGTCTGAACCGATCGCCTGCACCTGGAACGCCGGCTCATCCGGGTCGATGCCACTGTTCCACGCTTGCGCGAACAGTATCGACGGTTTGGCGGCATTCTGCGTTCCGCAGGCCGAGAGGCTGGCAAGCAGCATGGCCGATATGAAGAAGGATATGAGTCGGATCATGTCAGTTGTCTTTCATGCGGGAGAGGAGCGGGACGCTGAGCAGGGAATCTGCCGCGCGTTGGATGGCGGCGGAGAGATCGCACCCGATTTCGTCGAAAAGGGCCTCGAAGGCCTGGCCCGCCTTCGCAAGCCGCGCTGTCAGGGCCTTGAATTGCTCTGAACCCTGACGAGTCAGGCGGAGCAGTTTGCGCCGGCCGTCATCGGGGTCGTCGACGCGCTCGATGATGCCAAGCCGGATCAGGATATCCACGCGCTGGGAGGCAACCTGGTGAGGCTGGCCAAGCGCACGGGCAATATCTGCGGTCGAAGTGGGCTGGTGCTCGCCGATATACAGGACAGTCGAGACCGCTCGCGACGGGAACGTGATCCCGGCCGCGTCCAGCATGTCGTTGCCTTGCGCGACGATCAGTTCGGACAGTCGCTCCAGCTGGTACGCAATGAATGCGGACCGCAGTTCATGTCCATCTATGAAATTCATGTCACGCATTGGCCCTGCATCCTAGTTATACAATCAATTGCACAATTGATTGTATAACCGCTCCTGTCAAGCGCGATGTCTTGCCTGTCCATCACTTCTTGTTGCGCTGGTTGCGTGCATGAGGCGTGGGGAATAGGCTGAGGCCATGACAGTTGTTGTTGAAATGGTTTCGGATCTGGTCTGCCCCTGGTGCTGGCTGGGCCTTCGCAGGATCGAGGCGGCGAGAGCCCTTGTTCCTGAAGTTGATGTTCAGATGATATTCCGCCCGTTCGAGCTGGATCCGACGATCCCGGCTGCTGGCATCGACTACAAGGAATACATGAAAGAGAAGTTCGGCGGTTCGGACGAAAGCCGCGAACGCTCCGGCTCGATGCGCCAGGCCCTGATCGATTATGGCGAGGCCGAAGGCATTCCCTATCATTTCGACCGGATCACCCGCCGACCGAACAGTTTCGACGCCCACCGCGTCGTCCGCTGGGCACAGGGACAGGCCAAGGGCGTGCAAGCCAAGGAAGCGTTGTTCAAGGCCTTCTTCGAAGACGGGCGCGACATTGGCGACCATCAGGTGCTGGTGGACGTGGCGCGGGAAATCGATCTCGACGCAACGATCGTGGCTGACCTGCTGAAGACCGATGCGGATGTGCAGACTGTGCGTGAAGAGGCCGAATCCTTCCGCCAGATGGGCGTCAGCGGCGTACCGACCTATATCGCCAACCGTGCCGTCGCTGTGCAGGGCGCCGAAACCGCCGAGAAGCTGGCAAAGTTCCTGAAACACGCGGCTGCGCAGTTGCCGCAGGAACGCCCGGCCGGCGACACCTGAATGAGTGACCTTGTAAGCGTCACGCGCGAAGGCCGGATTGCTACCGTCAGGTTCGATACCGGCAACCGCGCCAATGCGCTGAGCCAGCAGCTGATGCGCGACCTGACAGAGACCGCGCAGGGCTTCCACGATTGCCCGGACATTTCCGCCGTCATCCTGACCGGCCGCGACGACCAGTTCTGCATGGGCGCAGACCTGAAAGACCCCGAAGGCACGGCGGCAGCAAAATCGTCACTCAGCCAGCGCCGCGTTCTGCTGCGCCGGGGACCGCGCATGTGCCAGGCATGGGAAGACGTTGATGCCCTCACGATCTGTGCTGTCGAGGGCTGGTGCGTGGGCGGCGGCGTGGCCCTGGCGACCGCCTGTGACCTGCGCGTGGCGGCAGACAATTCCACCTTCTACGTGCCCGAAGTCGAGCGCGGCATGAACATGAGCTGGGGCTCGATCCCGCGCTTTGTGGCGCTGGTCGGCCCGGCGAGGACCAAACGCATTGCGGCCCTGTGCGAGAAGATCGGGGCCGGCATGGCGCTGGACTGGGGGCTTTGCGACCATGTCGTTCCTGCAGGCACGGCCATGGCCAGGGCGCGCGAGATTGCCGAAGCGGCCGCTGCCCTGCCCCCGACGGCGCTGAAAAGCGTGAAGCAGGACGTGAATGTCGCCGCGCTGGCACTGGCCCGGGCGACAGGGCACCGCGACCTTGAGGCGTTCGCCCTGATGCAGCAGTCAGATGATTTCAAGGAAGGCGTCAGTGCGTTCCTGAAAGGCCGCAAGCCTGACTTTACAGGCGACTGACCGCCTAGCTGAGCTGCAGGTCCACAAGGCGGCGATAGGCGCCGTTCTTGTCCATCAGGGCAACATGGGTGCCGTCTTCCACGGCGCGACCATCTTCCATCACGATGATCCGGTCCGCCGCCCGCACGGTGGACAGGCGGTGCGCGATGATCAGCGTGGTGCGGCCGGCAGAGAATTTCCCCAGAGCGTCCTGCACCTTGGCTTCGCTTTCGGCATCGAGGGCGGACGTTGCCTCGTCCAGCAGCAGGATCGGCGCGCCGCGCAGGATGGCGCGGGCGAGCGCGACGCGCTGGCGCTGGCCCCCTGACAGGTTGCGGCCCATTTCGCCGGCAGGGGCGTCATAGCCACCCGGAAGCGAGAGGATGAAATCATGCGCGTGGGCCGCACGGGCCGCAGCCTGGATCTCTTCATCGCTGGCGCCGAGGCGACCAAGCGCGATATTGGCGCGGATCGTGTCGTCGAACAGGGCGGCATCCTGCGCGACGAGGCCCATGTTCGCGCGGAGGCTGGCGCCCGTCACATCACGCACATCTGTTCCGTCCACAGAAACATTCCCTCCGGTCGGATCATAGAGCCGCAGGAGCAGGTTGAACACGGTTGACTTGCCCGCGCCGGAGGGGCCGACAAGGGCAATCGTCTCTCCCGGACTGGCGGTGAAGGACAGTCCCTTGAGGGCCTCGGTGCCATCCGGATAGGCAAAGTGAACAGCGTCAAAGCGGACCGCACCGGTGACTTTCCCGATCGGCTGCGCATCAGGCGCGTCGGCGATTTCCGGGACGGCATCGGTGATTTCGAATACACGGTCGGCCGCAGCGCCGCCTTCCTGCGCAACGGAGTTCAGTGTGCCGAGCGCCCGCAATTCCGGCGCAGCGACAGCGATGGCGCCGATAATGCCGACAAAATTCCCGAGCGACGTGTCGCCCTGCGCGATGCGCCACGCGGTCAGCGCCAAAATGCCGACAAGCGCGAGGCCGCCGGTGATCTCGAGGATCGGGTCGACGGCGGCGCGGTCTGTCAGCACTTTCAGGAACAGCCGAGAGCGTTCGGCAAAGCCCCGGGCAGCCCGGGCCTTCTGGTAGTCCTCGAGGCCATAGGCTTTCACCACGCGCGCCGACTGGAACGCCTCGCCGAGCAGGGAAGTGACTTCGCCGATCTGTTTCTGCGACTGGCGCGAGCGCTTGCGGACGCGGTTGCCGAGGGCAATGACCGGCGCGAAGGCGATGGGGTAGATGACGAGCAGGACGAGCGTCAGCTTCCAGTCCATGACCAGCATGGTGATGAACACGCCGATCACCGTCAGCACGCCCTTGGTCAGGTTGTTGGCGATGCGCAGGCCTGCATCGCGCAGGGCATTCACGTCATTGATGAAACGCGACACGAACCCGCCTGACGCTTCGGCCGCGATACGGGCAAAGTCACCCCCGGTCAGGGCATCGAACTGGGCGTCCTGGATGTCGACAATCGCGCGCTGCACGCCGGTATTGTTGAAGATGGTCATGCCATACAGCGCCAGGGAGCGGACCACGGCAGCCACGCCGATGATGCCGATCAGCCACCAGAGGTGGGTCGGCACCTCGACCTGTGCAGGCCCGGCGAGAGCCTCGAGCCCTTCCACGACAAGTTTCAGCAGGTAGCCGTAAGACGCAGCAGCCACGGACGTCAGTGCGGCGCACAGCGTTCCGGCCACGAACCATCGCCAGTGCGTGGCAAAGCGCTCGCGGGCCAGACGCATCAGGGCGCCGGTGCGGCGCGCCGGTTTGGCCGCGTCAGACGTGATGGTGTTCCCCCGTCTCCGGATCAAGCAGCCGGTGGGCATGGAGGATGAAATAGCGCATTTCGGCATGGTCGACCGTGCGGTGCGCGGCCGACTTCCATGCGTCATAGGCTTCACGATAGCTGGCAAATGCGCCAACGAAATCGACTTTGGAGAGGTCTTCGAACTCCAGCTCGGCAACGTCTTTCAGCTCTCCGCCGAATACGATGTGGAGAAGTTGCTTTTCGGCTTTGGGGGCGTCGCCCATTTTGAGTGGCTCCGTACTGATTGTTGCGGCGGGCCTGGCCGCCTTTTCCTGTGGGTCAGGTATATCCACAAATCCTGACCGGCGCACTAACAGAGGATGCAGCTGTTTTCCAGACGCAATGACGCTACGCTGGGCCGGAACCTCCCGGTTGAACTGGAAAGGTTCGCCCTTGTGCGTCGTGGCAACGCCGCCCGCCTCGGTGACAAGGATTGTCCCGGCGGCGAGGTCCCAGTCCGACTTCTGGGTCAGCGTCAGCGTGGCATCCCATGCGCCCGACGCCACCATGGCCATCCTCAGGAGGGTGGAATTCGGCTTGGGGCGGGCGACCGTGAGGATTGGCCAGGGTTCCGGCCAGCCCTTGTGGACCAGCATTTCCTCAGCCGCGATCAGCCTGCAGCCGGCTTCGCTGCCGCATTCGGACACACGGATCGCCTCGCCATTGAGAAAGGCACCGGCTCCGGCGCGGGCTTCATAAAGGTGGCCAAGGACAGGCGCGTAGAGGACACCGGCCACGGCTCGTCCCTCTTCGACGATGGCGAGGCCGACACACCAGTTCGGATCGCCGCGCATATAGGCGCGCGTTCCGTCGATCGGGTCGACCACCCAGCAACGGTCTTTCCGGCGCGCAGCAAAATCGTCGAGTGTCTCTTCCGACAGCCAGCCATAACCCGGCCGGGCATGCGTGAGGCGTGCCGCACAGAGCTGGTTGACCGCAAGGTCCGCCTCGGTGACCGGGCTGCCTCCAGTTTTTTCCCAGGCAAAGGCCGACTGGCCTTCGCGTGTATATGACAGCGCAAGCTGGCCTGCCTCAATGGCAAGGCTGCGCAATGTCACAAGGTCTTCGACCAGCGTTCGTTCAGCTGCCGGCAAGGCTCATGTCCTCGACGAGGATGCTTGGCGCATCGCGCGTGCCCCGGAATTCGAGGTCAGAGGCGGGGATCAGGCGCGCAAAGATGGCCGGCAGGTCACCCGCGATGGTCACTTCCGACACCGGGTACGCAATCTCGCCATTCTCGAACCAGAAGCCCGCAACACCGACGGAATAATCGCCCGTATTGGCATTGATCGACGGCCCGAACATGTCTGTGACGAGCAGGCCCTTGCCAGCCTGCTGCATCAGTTCGGCAGGCGTTTTCTCGCCTGCCTGCAAGTAGAGGTTCGACGTCGTGACACCGGGCGGATCACCAAAGCCGAGCGCACCGAAGCCGTTTGGCTGCAGGCCCAGCTGGCGGGCCGACGGGCCATTCAGCAACCATTCCGTCAGGCGGCCATCGTCAATCAAGTGCGTCTTGCGCACCGGGCGGCCCTCGCCGTCATGGCAGCGCGAGCCCATGCCGAGCGGGCGGAACGGGTCGTCAATGACGTGGACGCCCTTGGCGAAGACGTCGCTACCCATGCGGTCCTTCAGGAAGCTGACGCCCCGCGCGATCGACGGGCCGGATATGGCGCTCATCAGCGCTCCGAGCAGGCCGCCGGAGACACGGCGGTCATACAGGACAGCCGCCTTCTGGGTTTCCAGCTTGCGCGCGCCAAGCCGGGCGATGGTCCGTTCGCCCGCGGTCCGGCCGATGGTTTCCGCGCTGGGGCGGTCGGCGGTACGGCGAACCGACCAGCTTTCATAGTCGCGCTCCATCGCCCCGTCCTTTTCGGCCACGGAAGCGAGCCCCAGGCTGGTGCTGGTGCCGGTCTTCCAGGCGGAAAAGCCGTTCGTGGCGGCCACCCAGCGGGTGGACCGGTTCCAGGACGCGCCGCAGCCGGCGACAGTCTTGATGCCTTTTACGTCCAGCGCCGCAGCTTCAGCGGCGAGTGATTCGCGTTCGAGCGTGTCAGCGGCGATCTCCGGGTCGCCCGTGAGGTCCATGTCCAGTTCGCCGGTTGCCAGTTCTTCAGGCTCGGCCAGGCCGCAATACTTGTCTTCCGGCACCGCGCGCGCCATCGCCGCGCAGCGTTCAGCCAGCGCGAACAGTCCATCCTTGGACAGGTCGGAGCCGGAGACATGGGCCTGGCGCTTGCCGAACAGGCAGCGCAGCGAGACGCTCGTGCTCTCTTCGCGTTCGATGCTTTCCATCTTGCCGTCGCGGACCGACACGCTGACGCCTTCGGCCGAGCCAATCCGGGCATCTGCGGCATCTGCACCTGCCTTCAGGCACTGGTCGAGGAGGCCGGCGAGCAAATCGGCCGGCGGAATTTTGAATTCAGTCATCCGCGCTAGATGGACTGCCCCGACAGGCCGTGCAACGGGGCAAATCCGGTAAGACCGTGAAAAATCAGCATGGCAGCGACGACGATCATGGCCAGCCAGGTCAGCACCATGCCCAATACGCGGGCCTGCAGCACGGACCGTGACAGCCCGAATGCATGGATGACACGCCCGAGCGTGAACGTGGTGCCCAGGATGTGGATCCACAGTACCGGAATGCCCATGAAGGCCGCTGTAATCAGCGCCACGAGCATGGACGGGATGTATTCGGCGGCATTTCCATGCACGCGGGTACGAATTTCAAGGTCGACATTTCCGCCATGCCCGACCGAAACCTGCGCCGACCGCCGCATGAACACGACGCGGGACGACAGGTAGATCAGCAGGAGTATGTTGATGCCGACATAGACTGCGGCCGCCTCCAGTGGTGCCATGTTGTATTTCCTCCCAGAAAAAATGCCGCCGGAACGCTTCCGGCGGCATGATTGTCATTCCCCGCTCAAGCCGGCCGCATCAATCGTCGCGGCGGGCATCGGGCAACCGATCGTTGATGTCGTCACGGATGTCCATCAGCGTGACGATCAGACCGCAAACGAGACTCGCCGCGATCCAGCCGGCTGCTGTGAAGATCACAAAGTCCGCGACCTGGGCGAGAGCGCCGGAAAGGCCGAGCATCTCGTTGCTGAATTCACCCTTGTTGTAGAGTCCGAGCGCAATGCCCCCGACGATGATCGCAATATAGGCCACATAGACCATGATGCGGAAACTGTTGATGATTAAGAACTTCATGGGCATCCCCTTCCTGTTGCGGAACCGAATTTAGGCGGATTGCGACGACACGTCACGCGATTACACGTACCAAACGAATGTCTTTGCGGGCCCGCTGCTCAAAAACACCGATTGCGGCTGGCAATTCAGTCCTTTTCCGGTGCCAGTTTGCAGGTGAACATGTCACCGACGACCGCGGCAAATTCCATTTGGTCGTCCGGTGTCAGTGACAACACGAACCGTTCGACCTCCTGTTTCTCGCGTCCGATCGCCTGGGCGGTCCGCTTGAACAGGTCCGGGCTGAGATTCGTCTCCATCGCGTCGGCAATGCAGGCACAGGCCTGCTGGCTTTCGCCTTCGGCGGTACAGGAAGCGACCAGGGTCGCCTTGTCGCTCTTGCCGCAACCCGCCAAAAGGCCAATGGCTGCGAGGGAAAGCACCAGCGTGCGCATGCCGTTTGTCTCCGATATTATCACCAGCCCGAAGCCAACCACGACTTGGCAGCGGTGTTAAGCGCCTATTCGCGCCCGAGTATCCGGTCGAGCTGGACCTTCTTGCCAAATGACCCGAGGAACGCGTCCTTGACGGCCTGCCGGTCATAGTCTTCCGCGACCCAGTCGAGGAACGGCTTCCAATTGTCCACCGGGCGGCCCGAATTGTAGTTCGCATAGGCGTCCAGGAAGGCATCCAGCATGCCTGTCTTGCCGTGTTTCACGTGCAGGTACTTGAAGGACAGCTGCTGGCGCGCCTCTTCGAACGGCACCTTTTCGTGCAGCAGCTTGTACAGCACTGCCATCAGCCCGGCCCGGTCTGCACCGGACTTGCAGTGCATCAGGGCCGGATAGGCAATCCGCTCAAACAGGTCGCGTGCGCCGA
Organism: Hyphomonas johnsonii MHS-2; assembly: GCF_000685275.1. Lineage (GTDB taxonomy): Bacteria > Pseudomonadota > Alphaproteobacteria > Caulobacterales > Hyphomonadaceae > Hyphomonas > Hyphomonas johnsonii. The sequence continues at coordinate 136,699 of NZ_ARYK01000001.1, read as the reverse complement.
ATATCGCCTCCCTGGTCGGCGTATCGCGCGAAAACACCTGAAAATCTTCCAGCACGATCCCGGCCGCTTCGCAGGCCTCTTTTTCGAGCAGGTAATAGCCCTTTGTACTGGCCCCCCTGAGATTGATGATCGTCCGGATGCCCCGCGCCTTGGCATGCGCCACCACCTGGCGGGGGGATGGCTGGTTGGCGCGCCACATGTCGGGCGAGATCTGGTGCAGGTTGCTGAACGCGGCTCTCAGGAAGCCGTGATCGCCCCAGACAAGCTCGGCGCGCGCACGGCGCCGCCCGCCCGGCGTGCTGAGATCAGGAGCCACATGCGGGCGCTTTTTCGATTTGGGTGTCAGTTTGACCATTCTGTTCCCGCGATTACAGGCCCGCTTTCCGCACGGCAAGACATGGGGGCAGCTGACGTTTTTTCAGCCCGCCTGCATCCAAATGCCCCGGTCAGGGCATCTCACCCACAAGGCCGGACATTCGGATCCGGTGAAACACGCAGAAAGATTACCCAATGGAAGACGTGATTGTCCCAATCGTCCTGTTCTCTGTCCTGCCAGTGTGCATCTGGCTGGTCAGTTATTTCAACTATCGCAAACGCCTGACGGCCCACGAAACCGTGCGTCACGCCATCGATGCCGGCCAGACCGTGTCTCCGGAGCTGATCGAAAAGATGTCGCTCCTGGTCGACCCGATCCGCGCCGACCTGCGCCGCGGCGTGCTGTTCATTGCCTTTGGTGCCGCCTTTGCCGTCCTCGGCATGATGGTCAACTTCGAAGATGGCGATGCCCTGATGCCCATGCTCGGCGTGGCATCGTTTCCGGTTTTCCTCGGACTGGCATATCTTGGCCTCTGGGCATTCGGTCATGGCAACAAATCGGCCTGATCTCTGGATCGTCGCTGCGGGAGGCACCGACATGCGCACCGACCCTGACCTGGCAGCTGATGCCGCACGCGGCAGCGACACCGCCTTCGCTGAACTCGTGCGGCGTCACCAGGCACGGGTGCGGGGCATGTCGCGGCGGCTGACCGGCTCGGCCAGTGATGGCGACGATATCGCCCAGGCGACCTTCCTGACCGCCTGGCAAAAGATCGCCACCTATGCCGGTGGCACGTTCAGCGCCTGGATCTGCATGATCTGCTACCGCGAGTTCCTGCAGGTGCGGCGTCGGCAAAGGCCGGAAATCGAGCTCGACGAGACCGCCGAGATCATCCCGTTCGACCGGTCGGTCCCCGACGCAGGCGACAAGCTGGACCTGTCGCGCGCGCTGGCAAAATTGCCCGAGGCCCAACGCATCTGCGTCACCCTGTGTGTCGCAGCGGGCCTCAGCCACCGGGAGGCCGCCGAAGCCACGGGCTGGCCCCTCGGCACGATAAAATCCCATGTGAACCGCGGTGTTGCCGCGCTTCGCAAACACCTTGCCGCCGACCAAGTGGCGTGATGGAGTAGAGACCATGCGAGACGAAGACACATATGCCGACCTGACCGCACTGTTCAGCGCCGAAGACCGCGAACAAGAGGCCAAGCCGTTCGTGGACCAGGTGATGGGCCGTATCCGGGCCCAGGCCCGCATACGCAAGCTGCTGCTGGTCGTGACCGGCGTGGGCGGCGCGCTCCTGGCGGCGTCCCAGCTGCCAAAGCTGCTGGCAGATACGGTCGGCCTCGATGCATCGCTGACGACGTCGATCATCCAGGTCCAGACGGACGCCAGCGCGCTGGCAAGCGCCAATCCACTCTGGCTGGGCATCGCTGCAATTGTCGGCCTCAGCCTGCTGGCCGTCGCCGCGATGGAGCGGACCTAGCCAAGGGGCCCAAGGGCGGATGGCGTCGCCCTTCACGCAATTCTAGGGCACAAACACGCCGCCATTGGCATGAATGGTCTGCCCCTGCACAAATTTCGCGGCCGGGCTCAACAGGAATTCCACGACGCCGGTAAAGTCGTCGTCCTGTGCGATCCGGCCCTGTGGGGTCATGCGTGCCGCATTTGCAAGAACCTTGTTCGCCGCCTCTTGGCCACCCACCATGGTTGCCACGGAACTGGTCGCAACGATGCCCGGCGCCACTGAATTGATCGTGATTCCAAGCGGCGCCAGTTCCAGCACCAGGTAACGGACAAGCCCCTCGGCAAGGGTTTTCCCCACACCCAGGGCCGCATAACCCGTTCTCGCCACTTTCGTCCCGGCACTGGTCACAAACACGATTGAACTTCCGGCCTTGAGCACGGGCATCGCCGCCCGCACGAGATGCAGCAGCGACATCCCGTTCACTTCGATCGCCCTGGATAATACGGTCATGTCGGCAGACAACAGGTTGGTGGCATAGATCATTGCCGCATTATGGACGATGTGAACCGGGCCATCGTCGGTTACAGCCTCGACAAGCCGTTCAACCCCGCCCGCCTCACCCAGGTCGCCGCGAACCGTCGTGACCTTCGCGCCAAGCTGCTCGAGGCTTTCTTTTGCGTCTGTCGCGGCGCGCTCATCACTCAAATAGCCGAGGATGAGATGGCTGTCCTTTGCGGCGAGACGCGTGGCGATCGCCAGCCCGATGCCCTTGGTGCCGCCGGTGATGATGGTGGTTTTCGTCATGTAAATCCGTTCCCTGAAATGACCCTGGCGCGACATCACAGCCAGGCTCTTGTCGACTTGCCCATGTTTTGTGCCTGCTTCCGCTTGGCCTGGGCTGCCCGACAGTCCAAACCAGTCGTAATGGGTGGCACGCTTGGGACATAGGATCACATGATACATCTCCGCGACATGAAAATTGGCGAATATGCCGATTTCATCGCCTACTTCATCCCCGACTATGCAGAAGAAATTTCTGCCAATTATGATGAAGACATTGGCGCTGCTCGCGCGCGGGCGGAGCGCGAAGTGAAAGCCGATTTGCCCTTGGGCGTTGATACGCCGGGTCAGGCCCTGCTTTGCATGGTGAGAGACGGCGACGAAAGCGACGCGCCTGTCGGGTATCTCTGGTGCAAGCCCGAAGCGGCCGGCAAGACTGTTTTCATCAGCGAGTTTTACGTCCTGCCCGGTCACAGGGGGAAAGGGTATGCCAAATCCGCCTTGATCGCCCTGGAGGACATGTTCGCCGAGACCGGACACCGAGAAGCCCGGTTGCGCGTGGCCGCAGACAATGAAAAGGCGCAGCGCCTGTACTTGGCGGCAGGCTATCGCGCGACGGGCATCAATATGAGAAAAGCCTTCGGCGGATGATCTGCGTCACCCGCGCCAGCCCATGCCCTCAAGCAGGGATTTGGTTTCATAGAGCGGCAGGCCGACAATCGCCGTGTAGCTGCCATTGATGTGGGTGATGAAGGCGCCGGCCATGCCCTGGATGCCGTAGCCGCCTGCCTTGCCCTGCCATTCGCCGCTGGCGACATAGGCGGCGATCTCCTGGTCGGTGAGGCGCTTCATCCGCACCCGCGCAAGAACGGTGCGCGACTGCAGGCGGCCGTCGGGCGCTTTCACGGCAATGCCGGTAATGCACTGGTGCGAGCGGCCTGACAGCAGGCGCAGGAAGGCTTCCGCTTCAGCCGCGTCCTCGGCCTTTTCGAGGTTGCGAGTGCCTAGCGCAACGACCGTGTCAGCCGCCAGCACAAAGCCGTCGGCATCGCACGCCGCCGCCTTTTCCCTGGCGAGGCGTTCGGCCAGCGCGCGCGGGGACTCGTCCCTGCGGCGCGTTTCGTCAATGTCGGTGGGGGCGATGCGGGCCGGGACAATGCCGATCTGCGCGAGCAGGTCCCGCCGGCGCGGACTGGCGCTCGCAAGGATCAGCGGCGCATGTCCAAAGCTCGCCATGGGTCTTACTTGAAGCGGTAGGTGATGCGACCCTTGGTCAGGTCGTAGGGGGTCATTTCAACCATGACCTTGTCGCCGGTCAGCACGCGGATACGGTTTTTTCGCATCTTGCCCGCCGTGTGGGCGACGATTTCGTGATCGTTCTCAAGTTTGACGCGGAACGTCGCGTTGGGCAGCAGTTCAACGACCGTGCCTTCAAATTCTATCAGTTCTTCTTTCGACATGAAGTCTCCAAACAGTGCGCGACCATTACGCCGCCGAAACGCATACAGGCGTGCGCCATAGCGCCTTGAACGGATTCCGGCAAGCTTGGAAGGTCAGCAGCGTTAACGGGTGTTCCCGGCGTGCAGGGCGCAGATCAGCGTGAACAGGCGGCGGGAGGTCTGGAAGTCGACCGTCACCTTGCCCTCAAGCCGTTCGGCCAGCAATTCGGAGCCCTCATTGTGGATTCCGCGCCGGGCCATGTCGATCGCCTCGATCTGGTGCGACGTCTGCGTCCGGATCGCGTCGTAATAACTGTCGCAAATCATGAAATAATCACGGATCACGCCGCGGAACGGCCCCATCGAGAGGATGAACGTGTGCACGTCAGTCCCGCTTTCGTCATGGATGGCGAAGACCAGCTTGCGGTCGACCTGCGACAGGGACAGCACATAGGGCCCCTTGTCATGATCCGACAACGCAAAGCTGTTTTCCTCGATCAGGTCGAAGATCGCGACGCGCCGCTCGTGTTCGGCGTCCGGACCGGACGCGCCGAGCGTTTCGTCGTCGATCTCGACCGATATGAGGCGGTTGTCACCCATCGCCCCCGCCCGGATTGGAGCGAATCGTGATCGACCGGGCATGCGCCGGCAGGCGTTCGGCTTCGGCGAGGCGCAGGGCCGCAGGGGCCAGTGCGGCAAAGCCTTTTGGGCTGACGCGCTGGATACTCATCCGCTTCATGAAATCGTTCAGCCCCAGGCCCGAACCGAATCGCGCCGAACGACTGGTCGGCAGCACATGGTTGGAACCGGTGACATAGTCGCCAAGCGCCTCCGGTGTCATGTGGCCGAGGAACACGGCACCAGCATGGCGGATCAGCGGCAGCAGGGCGTCTGGGTCTGCGATTGCAAGCTCCAGGTGCTCCGGCGCGACGCGGTTGGATATCTCCGCGGCGGTGGCAAGGTCAGGTACATGGATGATTGCGCCGTGGCGGTCCCACGAGGTGCGCGCGCGTTCACCCGTCGCGAGATCCTTCAACTGGTTTTCCACAGCGATTTCCACAGCTTTGCCCACAGCTTCGTCCACAGTGACCAGGATCGACTGGCTGGACGGGTCATGCTCGGCCTGGGCAAGCAGGTCAGCGGCCACCCATTCGGGATTGGCCGTGTGGTCGGCAATCACCAGAACCTCTGACGGTCCGGCAATCGTGTCGATGCCGACCCGGCCGAATACCTGGCGCTTCGCCTCTGCCACGTAGGCATTGCCGGGCCCGACAATCTTGTCGACCGGCTTCAGCCGCGCGGCACCCAGCGCCAGCGCGCCGATCGCCTGTGCGCCGCCAATGGGATAATATTCGTGCACGCCAGCCTTCAGCGCTGCGTAGGCCACCGACGGCGCCAGTTCCCCGCCGGGCGCAGGCGCGACCATCACGATCCGGGCGACGCCGGCAATCCGGGCCGGCACCGTGTTCATCAGCACCGACGAGGGATAGCTCGCCCGCCCACCCGGCACGTAGACGCCGACGCTGTCGAGCGGCGTCCAGCGCCAGCCGAGTTCGACGCCGAGGCTGTCGGTGAAGGAATGGTCGGAGGGGCGCTGCGCCATATGGTAGGCGGCGATCCGATCATGCGCGAAATCGATGGCCTCGCACAGGTCCTGCGGGCATTCGGCTGCCAGCGCATGCAGGTTCACATTGTCGGAGTCGAGCGTGGTCGGATCGATCTGGAGTTCATCATATTTCGCGGTGTAATCCGCGACAGCCTTGCCACCCTTGGTTTCGACATCGTCCAGGATGCGCGTGACGCTGGTCACGACGTCATGGTCGCTGCTGCGGTCCTCCCGCAGGAACGCGTCAAAATCCGCCTTGAAGTCCGGCGAGCCGTGAGCAAAGTGGCGCAGCATCATCTCCGCCTGTTTTCGTGGCTGGGAAGGTTTCGGGTTGGCCACACATAATCGCTGTCGAGAAGGGTTGCGTCCAGCACCTCGACATCCAGCGTGATCTCGCCGTCGCCCGCAAACAGCAGCGTCACCACGCCGCCGGGCGGTTCCGCGGCGGGCGTGAACGTGGCGTCCAGCAGCGACAGGATCATTTCCGGGTCGGCCTTGGTCACGGCGCGGGTCTTCGCGCCAAGCACGCCATCAAAGGCCAGCAGCGAGCGCACCCGCAGGCCTTCCTTCGGCCGCGGCTGGCCCACCTCCCAGCGGAAGCGGTTCAGCTCGAGCGAAAAGCGGTGCCGTTTCGCTTCGTATTTCAGGCTTCCGGCCTTGACGATGGAATCCTGCACCGCCGCCGAAATGACTTCGAGATCCTCGGCCGTCTCGGCCAGGAGGCGTAGCGGTTGTTGATCGGACATTGGCCCCCCTTGGTGTGTCACTCGTCCTCACCCGCCAGGCGCTTGATGTTTGCGCCGCAGGCATTCAGTTTCGCCTCGAGCCGCTCAAAGCCGCGGTCGAGATGGTAGATACGGTTCACCACAGTCTCACCCTCGGCGGCAAGCCCCGCAATGACCAGTGAGACCGATGCACGCAAGTCGGTCGCCATCACCGGCGCCCCGGTCAGGTGATCGACTCCCTTCACGACGGCCTCCTGGCCGCGCACATTGATGTCGGCGCCGAGCCGCGACAGTTCCGGCGCGTGCATGAACCGGTTTTCGAAAATCGTCTCACGGATGATGCTGGTGCCGTCCGCGACACTCATCAGTGCCATGAACTGCGCCTGCAGGTCGGTCGGGAAGCCGGGATGCGGCTGCGTCGAAACGCTGACGGCCTTGAGGCGCGTACCGTTGCGGCGGATGCGCAGGGTCGAGGCGGCCTCGTCGGCGTCCACCGTGACACCGGCTTCGCGCAGCTTGGCAATCATCGCGCCGAGGGCGTCCACAGGCGCGCCGTCAAGCGTGACATCGCCGCCCGCTGCCGCTGCCGCCATCGCATAGGTGCCTGCCTCGATCCGGTCCGGCATGACCGCGTGCGTGGTGCCGTTCAGCTTTTCGACGCCCACGATGCGGATCGTCGATGTGCCCGTGCCGCTGATCTTCGCGCCCATGCTGTTCAGGCAGTCCGCGAGGTCCTCGATCTCGGGTTCGCGGGCCGCATTTTCGAGGATCGTCTCGCCGGATGCCAGCGTGGCGGTCAGCATGGCGTGTTCGGTGGCCCCGACGCTCGGCATCGAGAACACGATATGCGCGCCCTTCAAGCCCTGAATCGCTGCCGCCTTCACATACCCGTTCTCGACCTTGAGGTCGGCGCCCATCGCTTCCAGCGCCTGCAGGTGAAGGTCCACCGGGCGCGCACCAATGGCACAGCCGCCGGGCAGCGAAACCGTCGCGTGCCCCGAACGGGCAATCAGCGGGCCCAGCACGTTGAAGCTCGCCCGCATCTTCCGCACCTGTTCGTAAGGCGCGATCGTGCTTTTCAGCTCCGCGGCGTTCAGGTGGCAGGTCGACTCGCCCTTCGGCCAATAGACCTCGACGCCCAGCGTTTCCAGCAGCTGCGCCAGGAAACGCGTGTCGGCGAGGCTCGGCATGTTCGTCAGCGTGATCGGCTGGTCTGTCAGCAGGCACGCGACCATCAGCTTCAGCGCCGAATTCTTGGCGCCGGAGACCGGAATGCGGCCGTTGAGCTCAGCGCCGCCGATGATATTCAATCTGTCCATGGCGCGCACTTATAGAGAGGTTCACGGCGCGGGAAAGGCGTGAATGTGGAAGCTTGCGGGCGCAAACACAGCCGCACCATGTCACGACAGGGCGAGCGGCAGGGTCTGGAGACCGCGCAGTCCGGACCGCCTGATCCATTTCAGGGCGTCAGGCGCCGTCATCAGCGCCAGGCCGGGACACCGCCGGAAGAGTTCCGACAGGGCGATTTCTGCCTCCGCCTTGGCCAGGTGCAGGCCGAGACAGATATGCGGGCCGCCGCCCCAGCCGAGGTGGCGGTTCGGGCGGCGCGCCAGGTCCATCACCCGTGGCTGCTCAAATGCGTCAGGATCCAGGTTGCCGGCCGCCAGCAGCGCCATCACCTTGTCGCCCTTGCGCAGTTCGCGCCCCTCGAACGTCATGTCCTCGCGCACGAAGCGCGGCTTGGTGAACTGGACCGGCGCCGTGAACCGCATCAGTTCGTCGACCGCCACCGTCAGGGCATCACCATCGAGCGTGCGGAATTGCGCCAGCGCATCCGGATCGGTCAGCAGCGTGAACACGCTGGTCGACAGCAGGTGCGTGGTTGTCTCGTGACCGGCGACGAACAGCACGAACACCATGGTCACCAGCTCGTCCTCGCTGAGCTGGTCGCCGTCCTGTTCGGCGTGCACAAGGTCGCTCATCAGGCCCGGCCGGGGCGCGCCGCGCAGGTCATCGATCTCCTCCCGCAGCGTTCTCAGCAGGGGCTTCAGCGCAAAAACGGCCCGCAGGATCGCCAGCGGCGACTCACCGACATTGAACGCCCTCATCGCAACGTCGAATTTCGTGCGGGTCTCCTCGCGCATGCCCAGCACCGTGTAGATCACCTGCAGGGGCAGCCTGCGGCAGAACCCGGCGACAAGGTCGGCATCGCCGCTGGCGAAATGGGCGTCCAGCAGCCGGTCGACCTGCTCGCGGATCAGCGGGCGCATGGCCTCGATGCTGGCGCGCCGGAATGGCCCGTCCGCCAGGCGGCGCAGCCGCTTGTGATCCGGGTCGTCCAGCGACAGGACATTGTTGGCCAGGTCCCGGAACACCTTGGGCAGGAATGGCAGGCCAAAGGCCGACCTGTGGCCCGCATTGCGCGCGTCGACCGCGAAATGGTCTGTGTCCTTCAGCAAGGCCTGGCTGCCGGCGTGGCGGGTGGTGGCCAGCACCCGGCCGAACACGGGCAGCTTGACCTCGCAGAACGGCCCCGCCTCGACAGCGCCTGCCAGCGTCGCATGCGGCGCACGCTTGAAGGCTTGCGAGGCCAGGTCCGGCCGGTTCATTCCGGTTTGCGATCGGGCGGCGGCGATTCCTTCGCCCTGCGTGTCGCCGCCTTGCGGCGCTTGAGATTTGCCCGCAGCGCCTGGGCGCGGCGGGCCGCTTTTTCCTGTTCAGTCAGACGTTCGGGCATTTCCAGCAGCTTTTCGCGGTTAAACGGTCTTTTCTTCTATACAGGCATAAGCTAAAGCCGCGTCTTGCAAACGGCAACGCCGCGGTAGCTCAGTGGTAGAGCGCGTCATTGGTAATGACGAGGTCGGGAGTTCAATTCTCCCTCGCGGCACCACTCCTTTCGCTAAAGCGAATTCGGGGTGTGGGGTCATAATATCTTCTCCTACTTGTTTGATATGATTAAATAATTTGAACGGCGCTGTCGGTTCAGGGTGTTTAATACCGTCCTTTTTAGAATAACTCAGATGGCTCGAAAAAGTGAGCTTCAATACCAACCGACGCAGCTCTAACCCCCCTGATTCCCATAGGGTTTTCGGCGCCGAGACGTATCTCAGGGCGTGTTCAATCAAACTCTCTAATGGTATCGAAGGTTTGGCGGTTTGGGAGGCTTTCTCCAGCATCACCAGCTTGCGCTTCTCCGCTTCGGCGATCTTGTCTTCATAGGCTTTGATCACGCGCGGGTTCGTCGCCTCGACGATCCGGTCCACCAATTCGCTGATCTGCCGCTCACAGGCATCCGCTTGCACCCTAAAGCCTTCCGCGATCTCCTCAGCGCGTGCGAGACGCTGCTTCCAGCAATCCGTCAGCATGGCCGTCGCCACTTTCACAAGTGACGGCGCGGGCTGCAATTGGCCAAGCAGATCGGCAAACGCGCCTTCCAGCTTGTCACGGGAAACAGTCTTGGACTTTTGTTCGCAGTCGCGGTTCACGCAGAAATAATATGGGTATTTCTTGCGCTTGCCTTTGCACCAGCCGCCCGTGAGGTGATAGCCGCAGCAATCGCACTTAACGGCCCCCCTGAGGGCGAAGTCCTCATGGGTATCGATGCGCGTCGGCGCATACACACCTTCCTTCAGCTTCCGCTGGATACGTTCATAGGTGGCAATCGAGATGAGTCCCTCATGCTGCCCTTCGCGAAGCGACACGCCCCATTTCTTCGAACAGACGAGCCCCGCATATACTTCCTTGCCGAGGAAACGCACGATGCTTTGGGGGCGCAGCGTGCCATTGGGTTTGTCTTTCGGGAATTCGGGTTGAGATTCCAGCCAGCGCAGCACTTCTGTCTGGGAGGCGAAACGATTGCTCGCAAATCCTTCTAAGGCTTCGGCACAGATGGAGGCCACAGGCTCGTCACGCACCAACACCTTGCCGCCACCTTTGGCGGAGACGTATTTCATTCCAATGGGCGCGCTGAAGACCCAAAAGCCTTTTTCAAGGCGAGCCTTCATCTTCTGGACAACCTGACGGCTGTTCTGTTCGCGCTCAAGCTGCCCTTGCGCGGCAATGATTGTCTCGATGAATTTGCCTTCGGGGCTTTCTTCAAACTTGAAGTTCAGGGATTCCACGCTTGCGCCGCGCGACGACAACTCTTTGCGCAATGCGATATGTGGCGCCGTGTCGCGCGCGAAGCGTTTTAGGTCGTCAAAGATCACGACATATTCGTTCTCGCTTTGCGCATCGAGATAGGCAAGCAACGCCACCATCCCGGGCCGCTTCAGGTAATCCCCGCCGCCAGTGATCGAGTCAGGGAACACCGCTTCGACCTCATAGCCCTTTTGCGCAGCATACTGACGGCAGCGATGCTCTTGGCTATTGAGCCCGTCCCCGTCTGAGGCCTGTTTTAGCGATGATATCCGGCAATAGATAATCGCAGTTTTTGTCTTGGCTTGTAGGGTCATGCTTCGACTCCTTCCCCTGCAACATCGCACGTGCGGTCTGCAACATTTTTAAAGCGCTCAATTTGATTTTGATGAGAAGAGTATACATGATCGCGAAGGGCTTGAGCCGAAGGATCGCCAGTTTTTTGCGGTTTTCCACAGGGGCTCGTTTCAAGCGAAAACCCCAGATCAACAAAGCTCGCCATGATGGCATATAGTGCCTGCAGCAATTCAAGCTTTTGATCGTCGGGAATGTCCGTGTCTTCGAGAAGCGGCATATAGGCTTCGAGATCGACCGACACGGTGTTCTTAAATTCGCGCTGGCTTCGCCCCTCTATTGGCGTTCCGGCTGCGCGTTCCGGTGACAGTTGCGTGGTCCTGGTTTCCTCCATGACTCGTGTTCCTTTTCTAGTTAGCGTGTTTCAATCATCTTCGTCCTTTCCTCTTCTTGCTTTGCTCAATCCAACGGGATCGACCAAAAGAACAGATAGTGAACATACGCTCACTTTTCAAAATCGTCAAGAAGAAATGGGTTGGCTTTAGGCCCGCATCTCAGCGGGCCGTTCTATCTCGTGGGCGCGTGCGGCGAGTGCCTTTTGTCTCGCGCTCTTGCTTGAAGCGTTCGCGCTGAATGTCGCCGCGTGACAGTTCGTCATCATGCCAGTCGTGATTGCTCTGATCTGACTGCTGATCACGCTCGGAGCGTGTCTGGGCGTTTTCCCGCTTACGGTCTCTGATGCTGCGATGGGCTTCTGCCGCAAGCTCTGCGGCTGGCAGCAAGTCCCGCTCACGCAGGGAACTTGTCTCACGAATCTCACCCTCGTCATTCTTATAGTAGCGGGAGATTTTTGTGTTGTAGATCGGGCCATACTCACCATCGACCTTCCAGATCGCGGCGCGCAAGGCATTGTCACGCAGCACAATCTCGGGGGCATTTTCAGTTTTCGGGTTGCCTGGTGGGGCTTCACTCATGGGATGTCCTTTCTAGTGGTTTGAGTTGGCTATTGCTCTTGAGAAATAGCTTGATCGTGATCTCGTTGAACCTTGTGTGAGGCCATCGACAAGCGATGGCGGATAAAGCTGATGCGCCGCTCACGCATGCGCTCAACATCATAATCGGTCTGGTATTGCAGGCTTCCGCCCGGCGTCAGATCAAGGCTAGGCACCAAAGGCTTGCGATGCTTCTCCAGCATGCTCGCTTCGGCGCTGGTTGTGATGTTCGGGTGTTCCATGGATTGCTCCGCATTTGATTTGGAAGCTGTGCCGTCTAAGGCGCGATGCGGGACCACCAACCATCCGCATATTGCGGGTAGTCGGCGAAGGCCGCTGGCACTGGCTCTCGAACAACCGCTCGCCAAGCACGCCCCCAGCGCGTCTTAACACGCACGCGGCCCTCCGGCGGGTGATAGGGGTTCGGATGATAGCGACCCGCCATGAAGGACTGCTCGTAATAAGGCTTTCGCTCGGCCAATAGCGGCTTAGGCAAAGCGTCGGTGAAGATGTATTGCTGGTCCTTGGGGGTATTTAGCACTTCCTCGGGCGTGCGAAGCTGGCGGTGCTGTTTGCTTCTTTGCTGCGCTTCGCGCCCATGGTGGGCAATGCTCATCCCCGCCATCAGCGGATCGCCGCCGCTCATCATGGATTGCATCGCCTGATGCCTGGCGTGGCGCGCCCGTTGCTGCATCAATTCATCATCGCATTCGAGCGTCTGCGCGCCAAGCATCCGAGAGACGCTTTGCGCCGTCTCAATATCGCGAATGGCAAAATAGCTCCTCAGCTGCGCACTTGAGGTGATGATGTTTTGCGCGCCCTTGCCAATCCGCTCCATCTGGAAAACCGACTGGAACACCGCCCACGGACGTATCCCGATCCCGGCCCCATAGGTGAAGAGTTTCTCGACGAGCGGAAACCCGCCGAGCTGCGCGCACTCATCGAGAATCCATGTTTGCTGCGGCGCTTGGGCTTTTCGCGCCTTGTAGATCATCCCCGCCACAAACAGCGCCTTGATCACGGGAGCCCAGGGCTCAATGAATTCAGCAGGCGGCATGATGTAAAGCTGAACTGCCTGATCTGCACACATTTGCTCCATGGAGAAATCAAAGGGCGGCGACACCGCTGCCATCAGCGTCGGATCTGAAAGCGGCGACAAAGCTTTGAACACCTCCCCCAGAATGCCTTGAAAGCCCGAGCCGGAATGACCGTCGCGGGAGGCGGCAATTTCCTCTTCGATGCGCGCTGAGACAGCGAAGCCGGACTGGTTCATCTCGAACGCAAAATTGAGCCACGCTTCCCCGCCGCCAGGAATGAGGTTCACGGCTTCGTACAAAAGCGCGAGCGTCAAAACACCGTGCAACCGCACAAGCGTCAGAATGATCCCTTCGAGAAACTCTCGCGCCCGCGCTTCGAAATAATCCCCGTTATGCCTGCCTGATGGCGGGATGAGATTATGCGCCAGCACTTTGACATCTGAGATCAAGCTGGGGCTATCAATCCGCACATAATCAACAGGATTGATGCGGTGTTGAGGCAAGCCATGGAGGGCTGCCGGATTCCAGTAAACGCAGTGTTTTTTGTCGAGTGTTTGATCCTGGCTGATAGCCGCCAGTTCGCCCTTCATATCCAGCACAAGCATCGAAGGGCTATGGATGCCTGCGCACAGATTATAGGAGAGCAAGTCTTTCAGCTTTCCGCCTCGCGCTCCACCAATAAGAAGCAGGCCGCCAGCGTCACCGTAGAAGACGGGCCGCTTGCCGTTAAATCCAACTAGAAGCGAGTGTGGGCGCTGTTTAAGCATGCCTGCGAGGTTTAAATCGCGCTTATCGCAGAACTCCGCCGAGCCGAAGCGATGGGTTTCGTTATCCCTCAGTTTCATATGAACCTCAAAAAAAGGGGGCTAAGCCGCCTCTGCGCCTCAGCCCCGCAATGTTAAAGTTGAAGATTATCCAGCGATTGCACCGATAATCATGATGACAAAGATCACAGCAGCGATGCCGGCAATCGTTTCGCCGATGTTCGACTTCTTTTTGGTGATGCGGTGGAGTTCACCAACTTTTTGAGATGTATACTTAGCCATGTTTAGGCTCCTTTCTTTGGGTTAAAAAATGCGCGTAGCCAGAGCGAGACCGCCCATGACCAATGCAGTTGAGATTGAAGCGCGCGAGATGAAGAAGACGAGACAGGCGCAGACAACGCCCCATGTGAAAGCTGTGATATCTTCAAACCCGCTGCCATAGTTGTTGGCTGTGAAACCCTGCACCCAGCCAACGGTCCGGCCATAGAGCGGCGGCGCTCCAATGAATGTTGTCACTACCGCCAGAGTGTTGGCCAGTCCGGTTACAGACGACATGAAGATCGACTGTCCCGCTGCTTTGTGTTTTTGATTGGCGAGCATTGCACCCCCTTTCTTGTGTTGAGCCCCTTGGCTCAAAATCAGGAATACAGCGCTCTGGGTGACGCTTAGGGCGATAGCCAAGAAAAAGAAGCGCCGAAGCGCTTCAATAATTCCGATACGGATGTCTGAGCTCTAATTATCGTTCGCCGCACGGACGCCCCACATCATCGCTTCTTCAGGATAATAGGCCCGCATGATAGTCGCGAGAACTCGAACCCTTTCCTTGCTTTCGCCGCGCAAGCGCGTTTCAACACCGTTCGGAACGATTTGGATGTAGTCACGAAACCATTCCCGGATGTGAGGGATTTCGAAGACGCTCAATCTAAGAAGCACTTCTCGTCCATCCCCGCTTTTGTACCAGCCACGATAATCGCGGTTCAAATCAACAAGGTGCTCGTGCCACTCGCTAGGTGGCAAACCATGCGTGTAAGTGTAGCGCACCAAGAAGGCCTTTAAGTCGGACTGAAAGAACGGGCGCTTGAGTTCATCGTCCACAAAAATTGGTGTCACAAGACGCTTGCAGTACGCAGCAATAAGACATTCGCGACAAAATTCCATGGCTCAGCTCCTTGGACAACCGTTAAACAAAACTCTCCCGCGAACAGAAGCTAGCGCTCTGTTTTTAAATGCTAATTCGTTATTCGCGTTTGGTGAGGTTGATCTAACAGACTTGCGGAAAAGCTGTCACGCTACGATGTTAGAGCTTGTATAGAAGATTCCCCCCCAAGCATCAGAAATTTCGCGAGATGGCTAAGAAGCACAAACAAAAAAATAGATTTAGAAAGAACTCTCGATCATCGGAAAGGCTGTATTTGAAAACAGTCTACTACTGGCTTTCAGGAGCGACGGTGTCATCAATTCCAAATCTTGTATTGAACCAGAGTGGTGCCGCAGATCGTGCATTGGATGAAATTCGGAGTATTATTCCTCCCTTTAATTTTGAAGCAGAAGAAGGAGAGTCACTGAACCGACAGAGCGCCCACAATATTATCAACAACCTTGCAGAGTTCATTATCGCTGCGGCCTATGTTGATCAGAGAGATTCTGGATTGTTCGACAACGTAGAATCCGCCTTTGACGGGCATAGAGAAAATACTCGTTATAAAAGAATAACCGAAGGGATGTCGGCAACTGAAATCCGACAATTCGAGAGGGAGTGCGCCTTGCGTCCCATCGAAGATTTTAAGGAGAATTGGGGCCTAATCATTGACATGCTGTCATCTGATCAGGTTCCATACGCGGTGATGAGGGTTTTAGGTTTTGGAGATTTCGAGAAAGCTACCAATCCAATGCTTATTAGAAAAATGAGAGACCGTTATAAGCGTTTTCGAGGATACAATCGCAAAGCTTTGGACCCGCACATCGCATTACATTTTGCTTGGCAGTACGGGCTCAATCAGATGCGCGGTAAAGTTGGCATGCCAAACCAAACCTTCTTCCTCGACGATCAAAATCAAGTGGAGCAAGATGCATTTTTCTCAGAGATGCTAACCCAATCACTTTTGGTGCTTATGCTCATGCTTATGTGGGACCGGACGTACGATGATCTGGTGCGGGGTGACCACCCTGGTAAAGCCGTTTGAGTTCATCAATTTTATTCCCGACGTCTACTTTCGCGTAGTCATTGTGATACTTTTTTGGAAGAAACTCGAAAAATATCTTCACAGGGTCCAGCCTGTCGAAAGACATGTCTTCAAAAGGGTTAATGTCAAACTTTGCAGCGATAGCAAGCTCTTGAAATCCAATGTCTCGGCTTCCGCACCTCCGCTGCTCATCTAAAAACTTAAGGTGAACCTCAACGGCCCACATCGGGTCATTTGCAAAATGACGATTCCACTTCTTTATTTCTTTCTTGTCCCACATATACATTATTATACAGTATACGGATGTTTCTATTCAATTTTTTTCCTCTTTGAATAGGGGACTCGTTGCTTCTTTTCCGAGGACGACCTGGAAATCGTCCTTTCGCAGCAGCCACAGCCATGCCCGCCAGCGTACGCTCGCGAATGATCTGTCTCTCAAGCTGCGCGACTGCGGCCAGGATGTGAAACACAAACTCCCCCATCGGGGTTGAGGTGTCGAGCTTCTCAGTAAGGGACTCGAATTTCGCTCCGCGCTCAATCAGCGTTTCATTCACCTCAACCAAGTTTCGCAAGGACCGTCCCATGCGATCCAATCGCCAGACGATCAGCTTATCGCCATCGGTTATCCTGTTCATGATCTGATCGAATGCGGGCCGTGACGCTTTCGCGCCTGAAACTCCCACGTCTCTGATAACTGGGTGGCATCCCGCCGCCCTCAACGCGGAGATTTGTAGCTCGGGGTTCTGGTCATGTGTGCTTACGCGGTAATAGCCATAGGTCTTTGCCATGGTCGGTGTCCTTTCAAGTGAGTTGAAATGACGCCAGCGGCCACCAAAGCAACGCTGGCGACACACCCAAAAAACGACCGTTTTTGTTGAATTTGCACGGTTACGATTCGCAACGACCCGCACTTGTTACAAAGCCGAGTAAAAACAACGGCTTCTTATTCAATACGGAACGTAACACAAAAGATAATTGCTTTGCAACAAAAAGGGTCCTTTTTGACCAGAATTTGCGAATGATTACAGCGCAGTATCCCGATCGATTTTGAGGCTATTTGCTATGAAGAACACAGTAAAAGCAGGATTATTAGCGCTGACCACAGGCTCACTGCCCTTTGCGAGCGCGGCGTATGCGGAAGATGCTCCTAAACCTGCGCCCGTTGCGGCAGCAACAACGGTGGCCGCTACGACTATTAGTTATGTTGAGAACGCAGATGATGCGGCAACCGAGTGGAATGCGAGCAATCCTGATGGGATTGGCATTGCGGTTTACATGGGAACTGAAACCGACCTCACGCCTGAGCAACTAAGAGTTGGTCTAACTAACGTGGCGAACAGTGGCGGCGTAGGTAATATTGAGTTTTTCTTCGAGCAAAACGATACTCCGGCAAACTCATTCGCTCTTTATTATCAGGATGTTTATGATGCTCCAATTTCAATGGGAGACATAATCGCCAAAACACAAAAAGCGACGAATTACCTCAAAACTGACGGCGCGCTGTTTCAAACAGCTAGCAACGACTACGACACCCTTAATTAGGACTGGCCCGTCATGGAGAGGAAGCTGTTTTCAACAGCCACTTCCTTTGTCGAACTGACTTCATCTAGCCTTTTATCCATTTCAGCGTCCATTTCTGCCGCAATGTCTTCATCTGCGGCATTATGCTTAGCAAGCCTCACCCCCGCCTGAGAAGCGTCTTCTAGCGCCTCTTGACGCTCAACGTCAGTAGCGTTTGGATCATTATATGTTGCCTCCAAGCCTTCTGCTTTAAGTTTCGCCTGTCTTGTATCCCAACGCGTCTTCGCCCACTCAGCGCGATCTTTTAGCTCAGGATCATTTTTGTACTGATCTTTAATCTCGCCATTTTCATCGATCATTTCCTCGATAAGAGCCTGCTCGACACGTTCACGATAATCAGCGAGGCTCTCGCCGTCCATGCGTTGAGGGATTTCATCTTCATCAAGAATTTTGAGAGCAAGATCTTCACGCCAACTCTCCCCGTATTTCTCGACAAAGCTTCTTTCCATTTCATCAGCCCGAGCTTCCATTTCATCAATTGCATCGTTCAACTGGCTTAACGTGATTAAGAACATATGGTTTTCAGACGCACGCTTCGCTTCCGAGGCTTGAACTTGCGCCATGAGGGCTGCCGCATCCGCGCCATTAACACGTATACTGAGCTGTGAAGGATCGATCACCCCCGCCCAGACCTGCCGCACAAGACTGGTTTGAATTGATTGTTCCGCCTGTCCATGAGCAACAGAAAATACATTTGCTAGAGCCTCAATAGGTTTCCCACCTGGAAGCATCGCGCTCATAATCGGCGCGGCCATGGCCAAGCCCATTTCTCTGAATTCTGCTAATTTGCTTTCTGGCGATGCCATCCCACACACACTTCCCTTATGCCTTGCCTCTTCTCGGGCTCTTGGCGTTGAGCGCTTCGCGCCCAGTTTTATTGTCTTTGATTCAAATGAATTTCCGCGCATTGCACGAATTCACACACCTCATCAGTATAGGGATAAATTTTTAGGAATATGTAAAGTTTCGATACAACTTTAGTAAAATTGTATCTACTTTTTGAGGGCGCTTGGAAGAGCGCGATAGCGCTGAAAAACCCACTCAAGGTAATGCCCTTCTGCGCATCGTGTTTGGCCGGAGAACCAGCTTTTTACGAGATGCGTTTTTAAGCCCGCAGGAGCCTTATCAGCAGCGGCCAGTAGACGTCTGGGTGAAACGAGAGTGCGGCGGCGCTGATCGTGTAGCGCTTGATAAAGCTGCTCATCAATAACCACGTATCCAGCGCGCTTGGGCCTATCCGAAAGCGAGCAGCCAATCATGTTTGGGCGCGGAGCCGGCGGCAGGATTTGCGCGAGCTCCAGATCGGGGGCAGCAGCGCTATCGTCGACCGAAGATAACCGCGTAGCCTTTTTAGGATAGCTCTCTGCCGTGGGCAGCACCATCTCGCCGCCAGATTCAGATATAGGAAGTGTCGATCCAGGAGAGGGCAATGACTGCAGATGCTCTATCAATGGGCTCCATACATTCGCAGGCAGCGTGGTGAGGATGCCTTTTCTAGCAAGATAGATTGATTGAGCGACCTTTGTTGAATCCATGCTCGGAAAAAGACGACGAGCTAACACGCTGACAGAGGCTGCGGTTCGAGTGAGTTCGTGATCAAGTTGGGCGCTCATTTCTGCGCTGATGACGGAACGTCTAATGGTATCACGTTTAGCGCGACGATTATCAGAAGGCGCTGGCGTGTCGGGATGGCTTCGAAGAATCTCGACGAGATCAGCAGATTGATCGGTAATGCTATGAAGTGGGCATTCAGCAAGCATGGAGTTGAGAGTTTCAGGCGACAGTTTGGATCGATCAGTTTCAACAATGTGAAGAGCGAGCTTACGAAGTGTGAGACCAGTGCGGTCGAGTTCAGATTTTAGTTCATCGATCATAGTCCAGTATACGAATGTATTTAGGCGAAATTCTAGATCAAAATGATATCGACGTTATCGGCGTAGCAGATGCAAAAGAAGGTCAGTGAGTGGGTCAGGCTGGAGAGTTCAAATTTCAAGATTGGTCAGCGTGGTGGCCATAGTGAGAAGCGCAAGGTGTATGCTGGTAATACCAGCAACCTTGGCAAGGGAGCCCGCTGCGCGCTCCCGTTGCATCCCTCCGGCCCTGGCTCTTCCTGGGCAACCCATCCAGAGCCATCAAAACGTATCGCCGTTCCACCACTCGCAAGGGAGACTTCGCTCTCCCCTGCACCCCATCGACTTAGGCGGCGTTCCTGCCCCCAAGACCCCAGACCATTTCATGGAGACGCCTTCAGCGTGACACCCTCAGTGTGACCAACCCTGCGCGGATTGGATGCCGTTTAAGTCTTACTCTACCTAACTTTCGAAGTTGTGTAGGCGTCTCTATTTTCGCTTACGTCCTTTTTTTGGAGCCTCCGAAAATTTTCCGATCTCGTCGTTCACCTCCTCGACGCTAAGGAAGTGCCCTCTGAGCCAAGACTGAAAATATCCCTTGGGCTGAGCATCCAAAATCACAGCCAATCCGGCTGCCCATAGCGCCCACTCTTTCTCTCGATGCTTTGTCAGGAGTGCGCGAAGCGCAATACTCGTAGCCTTCATAACCGTCAGATCTGGAAGGGTGCTGATTTTCCAGAGCCTATTTATGAACTCAGCGACTAACTTTAGGTGCGATCTGAATTCAGCATTCTTTGATCCAACAAACTGGCACAGAGCCAGAAGCTCATAGAGGTGATCGCTATTCCCCCGTGTAACCACGCTTAGCATGGCCTCCGCTCCGACCGATACATAATCATGTCTATGAGCGGCAAGAAGCACTATAGCGTCGCTATACTCGTCCAGGGTGATATGGCCGTCATCCAGCGCTACCATCAACGCAGTCTGCAACCACAGTCCTTTACGACCACATGCGGCAAATGCCCACTCGCGTAGCCGCATATCGTCCGATAAGAGCGCTCGCTCATCAATAGGAATCAGCACGGGCGATATATCTTTTGCCAGTTCGGCATTTGCCAGTTGTTCTAATACCTCATTCATCTCTGTGGGAAGGACGACTGCTTCAGTTTGGCAATGTATTTGAATCTCGGCCAAGCGCTCTTGATGAATTTTGAGTGTTTCCTTCCGCTCTTTTGGCGTTGTCATTCTTCGGAAGTACTGGCCGTTCTCATAGCTCATGGATAGCGAGCTGCCTTCTCTATCCATCATTTGGTCTTCAAGAATTTCTTTTAAGGTTTCAAGCTCGAATTGAGGCAAGTATATTGGTCCTAATACAGCCTTTAGTGCGGGAAACACCTTCAGCTCGGCCGCACGCCATGCCGTAAGCGCATCGACAATAACTCCTTTGTTTTGAATTTCTCGTATCGTCTCGAAGGCTTCATGGCGTTCCTGATGACTTCCCAAGCAGGTCCGCAAGTTCTCACCAATTATCGGCAGGTAGTCCGCAAACGCTATCGCTCCGCCTACGCGACGGCCCGCAACGATAGCCGCAGGAACGCCATCTCTTAAATAGAGGTTTGCGTATTCTCGTGTAGCTTCGCCTTGCCGTTTGACTTGGTCTAGCGCCGGCTGAATGTCGTCGTCTTTCATGGTGAAAGAGACAAAGCCGGGCACGCCGGGAAATCTCTGAGAAAAGCTGGCGCTGAGATAATGAAATGCCTGTAACCAGCGCGGCTTTACTTCCTCAACAGTCCAAGTTTTCGTTATCCCAAAGACAGCATCTTCTTTGAAGGAATCTCCATCTGAAAGACCCAGCATACGCTGTACAAACGTGTTGGATGAACTCGCCGCACTGCCCCAGGCGCGGTCAGCTTCTTCATCTATAATACATTCGTATCTATCGCCTTGCTCGCTGCGCAATTTCACCCAGCATTTCGGTGCAACGCGTCCGTCGAAATCGATTGGCCTGTTCGCGGTTGGCTTTAGCACAAGGCCACAGAATTTCATTACCACATTAGGCATATTGGTGGCGGCGCAAACGGTATCGTAACCAATAGAGATCGCCCGGTCCCATTCGAAAAATTCCAAGAGAATCTGACTAAGAGTTATCCGGTGAATCGGAGGGCCTTCGAGATCATCAATTCCATCTTGGTCGAGATAGTCTTTGATACTTTTGCGGTCATCAATCCTCATAAACGCGTTAAAAAGGTATATTAGCGTGCTTAGCTTCCGCTCAGAAGAAAATGCGCTCTCCAAAAGAGGGATAGCCTCTTTAAGCTGCCCTGCATTGATTAGGCTGAATGCTTCGAATACCTGATATGAAGGTGTGGATGATATTTCATCCGGCAGCTTCTGAAAGAAGTCTCGGCTTCGTTGTCTGACCGGAAACTCATTTGCTAACGCATGTGCCAGAGTCCGCAATTCAGAAGAATCTCTCGAAGTGTCAACATATCCATAAAGCGCACTCGCTGCGGCTATGTTGTCGCCTCTATTGATTGCCTCCTGCGCAAACATCATCCGTGCCGCGAAACTGGGGGATGGTTCGCTGATACATTTCTTCGCCAGATTAAAGAATTGATCCGCACGCTCATTGAGTGAGTTGGCTCCTGCAAATTGACTTAGGGCGATGCAGGCGCGCGGGCTTGATTCGAATTCTTTCAGTGCTTCGGTCAACTTGACTTCAATTTGACCTGACGCCTCCCCGCTCATACTGCTGATAAGGTGGCCTGCGGATACAATACTTTTCTCCGCAAGGGGACACTTGTCGAGATGTGCTTCATATAGTTCGTTTACGGTTTTCCAGTCCTGCATCTCCATCGCGGCAGTAAAGCGAACCATGAAAATTGCTGGGGTGACTGTGAGGCTGGCTGTAAGTTCGGCTGCGTCCGATCTCTTTCCCGCATCCATATAGGCCGCTGCCAGACGTTCCTTAACATCTTCGCTATCAGGGAAAAGATGCAAAGCGTCCTGTCCAATTTGAAGCGCCGGTTCATGCTCGCCCAACAGTCGATGCGCCACCATCAAGTTGAGTGGTGTAGCGATGGGCTCCCCCCGCGTGTGTGTCTTTGGATCTTTTATTTCGCTCCATTGACGAGAAAGAATTTGAATTGCTTCCCTAAGGTCACCTTCCTGCTCGTCCGTGAGGATGTATCCGTATCTATATCCAGTTGCGGTAATTGTTCTTTCCAGAAGGGCAGCCGCGTAGAATTCAGATACTCCTGGCACATCTTGGTGGTCTTTGTAGGCCTGCATTGCATGCGGCCACCATTCACCCTCTGCCCCTGCCTCCATGTAGTATCGGACACAAGCAAGCTGGACCTCTGCATGCTCACGTAGCGCTTCGGGAATAGCTTCCAGCGGGTCGAGACACTCTGTACCAATGCGCGCCTGAATGAGATATCCTGCCAAGGACGCATTTTCAGATTGAGATGTTAACTTTGCCTCTGCGAATGAGATTAGCTTGGCGGTTTCATTTTGCAGAAGCAGTCCCAAGGCCTTGTTGGCTGATGCCTTGGGATTTTCGGGGTCAATGTCGTAGGCGTTGATGAGGCGCTCTGCGGCATTGGCTTCTTCACCAAGCTCAAGATAGCAGGCTGCTATATTTGCAACCACTCGATATCGGAGAGTTTGTGTGGCTCCATCATCCAGCTTATCCCGAACCGAGCTTAGTAGCTTCAAGGCGCTTTTAGGGTCTGTCGAAATTAGGTCGGCATAGTCAGAAATTTGCTGATTGATAACGGCAGCTACACCTTGTGCTTCCATGCCAACAACGCCTGTATCTACTTCAAAGCGGGCTGCTTGGTCGGAGGTGTGGATTTCCGGATTTGAACGAATGTCAGCCGTGATTGCCGCTGACAACTCAGTCATCATGCTGATCATTTGATCGCCATGAGGCGTGTGAGACGGATCGAATGCTTTCAGTGCTTCGGGGTGTTCCCTAACCTCTCTTTCGAGAGACTCCCAACCGAGTATGCGTATCTTAATCGGTTTGGACCTGCCTTCGCTCTCTGACTGAGATAGCTCAAGCCCTAAAGTATCATACGACGGATGATCAGGAGCGCTAGTGACAATCAGATACTCAGACAGCAGAGGCCTGAACTTTCGTGCCATGGCAACCTGGTCTCGGATATCTTTTTTTTCGTCGAGTTCCTTGCCTGGTCCCTTAAGTTTACATTGTATGCCGACCACGCAGTGGTTATCGCCATCTCTAATGCCTGCAATATCGACCCCATATTGCGAAGTGCCTTTCCGTCCGTACAGCTTAGCGGAGGGGTCGTTGAGGACGTTCCGAAAGAGCACCAAACATGCTCGTTCAAATGCCTGATCATCCGAAGGTTTTGGGATCTGTGTGGCAGAAAGTTGGGACATGAAATTGACAAGGGCGCTTTCGTTAGGGGTGAAACAATCACCCGATTCGCATGAGTATTTTCTGGAGAACATTATATAGGGGTAAGGCAGTAGTTCTTCTCTAAATCTACAGACTTATCAACAGAAAGGGTGTTAAGGTGGCCGCTTCTGCACGCCACAAGCGTTCAAATATTGAAAAATGTATGAGCTACCTTTGGTTTATAGTGCAGCCTTCTAAATACAATACTTGTGGGGTTGCCTTTGATGGACATTGGTGAAATTCGAAATGCACACATAGCTATGCATGGACTGACAAAGGCCGATGCGGCCTATACCTTTTATCACGACGAAACAAACAACATCAAAAAGCTCCGCCTTGGACTTCAGGGCCTAAACGTTGCAGAGCTCGCCGTCTTCGTTTTAGGAGGTGTAGTCCATGACAGCGGACCACGCCCGCTTGATATTCAGCCATTGCGTGATGCAATGCGCATCCAGAAGAGTGCGGATGAAATCAAACTCAAGCATGTTGCCAAGGGTGAGTTTTTGGACCTACTCAAGTCCGACAAGCTGACCATGTTTCTGCAATGGGTCACCGATAATGGCCTAATGGTCCACTATCATGCACTTGACCCGCTATATTGGTCACTTGTCGATATCATAGACTCGATCCTTTACAGACTGGGTCAACCACGCCTGACTGAACTACACATCGTGCTAAAGGCTGACCTGACCACGCTGCTACGAGCAAACCTCCCTGCAACAATAAACATTCTCTATAAGTATCACTATCCAGATGTTGCGCCGGAGAATCGAAAGCAGTTTCTCGAAGAGCTCCTCGCTTTGCTGGGGCGTAGCGAAGAAGTTCTACCTGAATTCAACACAATGATGCTCAAAGGCATGCTGCAGGCTGGATGCAACCTTCAGAGCCTCGATTTCATAGAAGGGTTCACACCACATCTCTTGATCGAAAACTTCACCATCTTCTATCTGACGCGTATCGCTGTGTTTAAAAATTCCAACCACATCCTCGATATGGAGGATTCCATTCGGGATGAAATGAAGACGATAAAGCCTTCATCCAATGGACAACCATTGCAAAACTACAGATTTGCGGATTCCAAGTCCGAGGAAGGGATTCAGATTTCCGACATCATGGTCGGTTTAATTGGAAAGATGCATACCTATTTTGCGCAGACCACTCATGACAACATCACTGCAGACAGGAGCGCGCTGAGCGGGACGAGCTTGCAGAATACGGAACTATTACGCGCTCTAATCAATACCTCACACAAGGTCAATATTGCATTCCTCAACCACGTCGCCAGCATAAATGATGTGGACAAGATGAACCTGTTTCTTCGACTCTCAGAAAATCGGTCGATCTAGCTCTCCCACACCTCGGCTCAGGTACTAAACTGAAATTGACCGTACGCACTAGGTTCTGATTGGTATTTCGATACTCGGCCTTATCGGTTCAAGGCGGGTAGCATATTTACGCACAACTTGGTCATATAAGTCGTCTATACTTTTAGCTCTGACCGAAATAATCATTGAATACGGCAATGAAACATCCGGCCTAAAATCGCGCCCTTCTAGGCGTGAGTTGTAGTGGATATCGAAGCACGGGTTTTTCAATGATTTGCCCATATACGTGTGACTGTCGTGCAAGCAGTTTTCCCACTTCCATGCATCACGACGCTGCTCATCTTCAAACAAGCCAGCACTGTTCTTACCGAAAAACGACTTCGTGTCAGGATGCAGCTGGCCCGCTCTTGAGAACTTCTGATCATGTGGACGAAAAGAAACGTCTAGTCCTGCTTGAGTGTAATTTCCAGGATGATGCGGGTCTGTACGAGACTTGTAACAAATCGTTGCTGTAATGGCGACCTTGCCTGATATCAGTCCATCCGGCATCGGCACAAACACGCGCTGATACTTCGCAGGCGAAATTGAGCCCTGATAGACAATCCTCACTGTATCGTCGTCGCAGATCACTATATCATCTAAGGATTGTGGAATTCTTCCCCATCCAACTTCCTTTCGATCATGCTCATCACATTCCGCGCCATGAACCAGAAGCGCCCTCGCCGATAAAGGGCTAATGTTAGTCTCAAAATGGGCGAGAATTCCTGCTGCCGCTCTCAATGCACTTGGAGTAGCAAAAGATGTTCCCCCTGTTGACTCTAGAGAAGGTGTGGAACTGATACCAAGAGTTAGGAAGGGGCGATCCAAAGCCCCGCCAAAATCGACCAAATCTGGCTTCACTATGCCAGGGCTTCGCCCCGGTCCAACTGAACTGTAACTTGCACGCTTCCATGAACTTTCACGACTGTCACATGCCCCAATAGCAAGCGCATTTATACAGTCTGAAGGAACCTGTACGCGGTTTAGTCCTAAATCAGCGTCGCCCTCACCGTCATTGCCAACCGCAATACCCGCAAGCGTATCTGATTTACCAAACCGATCATCCAATACAGCGGTCCAAGCGTGAACTTCATCATCTTCGATAGGAACCGATGGGCCTAAGCTTAAGTTTACTAAGTCATATTCTTCGGCGCTAAGAACAGCATCTATTCTCTCAAGGACTTCGTAAAGCTCGTGTGGATCTGCGCCTGGCTCTGCATCAAGAACGCGATAGTGATCGACATAGCAATACGGACGCGGAAGATCCGCACCTGGCGTAATATGGCCAAATAGAAAGGCTGAAGTGACTCCAACCCCGTGCGAGACAAACTCTGCATGTTCATCTCCCAGCCCTGAAGTTTCAATGGGCGTGGCCCAGTGCGTCAAAGGATGGTCGTCAGGAATTCCGCCGTCAAAAATAGCGGCCTTAATGTTCAAATTAACCGGAGGATCAGCCGGAAGCACAGGCGCGGGCGCTGGAATGCTTGCTGATTTCACCGGAGGGCGCAACATTCGCAATCTTGGCATTTGACGCACAGCCCGCAAGGCGCTGAATTTTGCGATATCTAGAATCTGTTCGGCGGGGGCGTCCAGCTCGATAAAGCCTAAACCTCCGGCATAAAAACGCTTTTGAAGCGATGGCTCCAACTCCAAACTCTGGAGGTATGCTCTGAGTTCCGGAAGAACGATTTGTTCCCCGAATAATTCATCCGCATGAAGAACTATTTCGAATACGCCTTTACCAGATCTCGGCAGAGTGCCTTTGATCTTACTTTTTGGCGTCGGAGCAGAAATCTCTTCAATTCTTAGTAACTCCTGAGCCTCTTGTGAGGCCGGATCCATGCTTGCAATACTATCGTTCCATCGCTGAAAGGCCTCACGCTTGCCCATCACAAATAGCTCAGTGGTGAGCTTTTCTTCTGGCGCCCTCTCGCGCGATCGCTTTTCAGGAGTAATTTTTTTCTGCTTGCTACCCACAGCTTCCACGCCAAGTGACCTTAGCAGCGCAGATGGGAAGTACGATTTTGCGAGATACTCAGGATTGATTG
Source organism: Hyphomonas johnsonii MHS-2 (assembly GCF_000685275.1). Classification (GTDB taxonomy): domain Bacteria; phylum Pseudomonadota; class Alphaproteobacteria; order Caulobacterales; family Hyphomonadaceae; genus Hyphomonas; species Hyphomonas johnsonii. The sequence goes on along the minus strand of NZ_ARYK01000001.1, from coordinate 109,692 downwards.
TTAGGGAGGCTATCGCCTTGTTCTCGGGGCAGGCTACTGCTGGTAAGTCCATTATGGTCGTCACAGTCGAAGCAAGCATAGGGGACAATCGCGCCACGGCCTCATCAAAGGTATACGGATGATCCTTGGGACCGCCACCGCCTTTTACGACGACATCCTCAGTAAGCCTTTCCCCTTTTCCCAATAAAAAATTGCGTTTTGTCATTGAGCGCCCTCGCTGTTCTGACGATCATGCATATGTGCTCGAATTGTGTCTCTGGCGACCCCTGTTAATTCGTGCGCAGAACGCTGGGTCATGAGCTTGCTGTGCACCAGCTCTGTTGCGAGGCTTATGAGCTCGCCCTTATCCAAACCTTCACTCTTAACAACTGAGAGAAGATGCTTGTGCAAATCGCCTCCGTTGAGAGCTGCTCCACGCCTCGCGTTTTTCAACGCTCGCTCTACGTCGCTAAAAGAGCTTTTTTTAAAGCTTAAAGATAGAATTCGTGACCACAACTTTGCATCGACGGACTCTTCAGATAGCTGCGCCATCACAAAGTTCTGGATGGCCTCACTGTTCGGAAGAGAGAACTCAACCCGCTCGTCAAACCTTCTCCAAATCGCGGGGTCCAATAGTTCGGCATGATTTGTGGCCGCTAGCAGTAGGCCTGTTGCAGGCCAATCATCAATCTCCTGAATTAGCACGGTGACAAGACGCTTGAGCTCTCCCACTTCACTATTATCGTCTCGGCGTTTGGCAATGGCGTCCAACTCATCAAGCAGAAGTACGCAATCTACACTCTTGGCAAAGTCCAGAACCTGACGGAGATTGCCCCCTGTCCTGCCGAGATAGCTACTCATCACGGCAGCCAGATCTAATATGATAAGTGGGCGTTTTAGCTGTATTGCCAACCATCGGGCAGTAAGCGTCTTGCCGACACCGGGTGGTCCCGTGAAAATGACAGTGCGCGTAGGTTCTACGCCCGCCTTTAGAAGTGCCTCAATACGATGTCGCTCTGCAACCACACGATCAAGAACCGTCCGGATTTTTTCAGAGTAAACTGGCTCGTGACTCAGTTCTGGATTATCTTCAACTCGGATCAAATGCAGTCTTGAGTCTGCATCAACAGGCAGTGAAAGACTTGCCTGCTTGCGAAGCGGTGAGGAACGTGTAGGCGACTCGCGGAGCAATTCCATTAACTTGTCAGTGAGGCCTGGGAGTTGGTCCCGATGCCTCTTAATCGCTCGCTGAAGCAAAACCTGGACATCTTGAGTTCGTCCGGTGAGGGCCACACGCGCCAAGTCGGAAAAGTCTTTTTGAAGCTTGTTTTCTGGACTGCTCATTCAATGTCTTTCTCTTAAAGAATCATCATAATCGAATGCGGAAGAAAATTCCATTATTTTTATAAATTCTTCCAAATGATATTTTTTTAAATATTTTACAACGACTTACACTGGAAGAACAATGCGCCATCTCCGGTACTTCCTTACAGGCCGGGCTCTCGTGAACCAAGCCCGCTAGCGGGCTTGGTCATCCGGCTTCGATCCCTTGCGTTAAGGCTTAGGGCTCCGCCCTCACCGCGCTTCGCAAAAGATAGACGGTCTCCCGAGGCTCGCAGCATAGCTGCTGCGCCCGCCGTCGATTTTTCACTCCGCTTGGACACCCGCTGTTCGCCACGAGGCAGGGTTGCATGTGCAACCCATACCCTACGGGAGATCAGTAAAATGGAAGACCAAACGAGTGAAATCAGAATATATGTCGCCTGCTTAGCGGCGTACAATAACGGCATCCTGCACGGGCGTTGGATCAACGCCGATCAAGATGCTTGGCAAATCTGGGACGAGGTCTCAACGATGCTGAAAGCCTCGCCGATTGAAGAGACGGAAGAGTGGTCAATTCACGACTATGAAGGCTTTGAAGGCGCCTCTATCAGCGAATGGGAAAGCTTTGAGCGTGTCTCAGAGATTGCCGCCTTTATTTCAGAGCATGGCGAGCTTGGCGGCAAGCTGATCGAGTATTTCGGCAGCCTCAAAGATGCGCAAGACGCAATCAGTGATCAGTATGCGGGAGAGTATCGCTCCACCGCCGACTTCGTGCAGGAGACAACCGAACAAGGCACCGATATCCCCGAAAGCCTCCAATATTACATCGATTGGAGCGCAATGGCGCGGGACTGGGAAATCAATGACATCATGACCATCGAGACAGGCTTTGAGGCCGTCCATGTGTTCTGGAGGGCTTAAAGATGACCGCCCGACAATTCACCACATCCGAAGCTTACGAACATGAAGGCTACTGCCCAGGCCACCCATGGTATTATTTTCTCGGCGGGCGGCCACGCCGTCCACGGGAAATTCTCGAAGTAACCCGCCAGAACGGCTATCAGGGCCATGCCCGCGAAGACATCAAAGCCGCTGACGGGATGGCAGAGCCTAAACGCTCGGGAACCTTGCGGGCTATGCGTGACAAGTTCAAAGCCGATCTAGCCAGAGACATCAGCCGATACCGTGAATGCGTCAGGCAGCTTCGCAAAACAGATTGGAAAATTCCTGACGGGTCAGAGGTTGTGTCCAGCGGCGACATCCACACGGCGTTGAGCCTGAAGCACAATCACATGGTCAACAACTTCGCTCACCTGATACTGCTCGATGAACTGCTGGCGAAGCAGGCAGACCTATTTGACTTTTAGCCGCTGCGTCGCACCCGCTCAGACATCATGGGACGGGTCTCGATCCCGCGCTGGACGGCGCGCCGCCGATGCGCGGCGGCGTTCTTTGAAGGCCTCTCTTTGTTCGTCGCGCGTCGGCTCCGCTCGCTTCTCGAATTCAGCGCGCTCCTTTGAAATCTCGCGATGCTGCACCACCAGTTTATCGCGCTTTTCGACCTCGCGCCGCTGAAAGAACGTCCTTTGCTCGCGTTGCCGTTGAATGAGTGCTTTCTTTTCCGCCTCGTCGCGCGCTTTGGCTTGCAAGGCTTCTGCCTCGTTCTCGCGTTTGATCCGTGCATTCTCACCGTTCAGCCATGACCATGCGCGCTTCAACACGCCGTTCGGAAACTTGGCCTGCCGCTCGCGCGCTTCATTGATGCTGCGTTCTTGAATGCGCTTGAGTGCTTCGGCGCGCTCAGAGCGCTGCCGCTCGATAAACGTCTGCTTTCGGGCGGTGCGCTCAGCCAGTCGTTCAGCGTTACGAACTCTCAACTCGTTGGCGAAGCCACTCATTTTTTCGGCCATCTCCCGAGCATATTGCGATTGGACGGCCTGAATGTCAGGAAGGTCTTTTTCTGAACCTAGTCGCTCACGCACGGCCTTGGTTTTCACGCCAACCCAGCGCGGGACACTCATCACTTCCCCTTCGTGATCGACCACAACAAAGCCGCGCCGATCCCCGCGTGCAAGCTTAAAGCCCTTATCCTGTAGTGCGTGTTCGAAGGCGGCGCGCGTGTCGCTCATCGCCCAGGCCGCTTGGATATCGGCCTTGATCTCATCGGCATGGCGACCAATGCGCTTAGCCTGTTGATATTGTTCAAGCGTGTAGTTGAGGGGATTGCGCTCTTGAGAATTGATCAGGCCGCGCGGAACATCCCATCCGTGCTCAATGAAGAGGTCGCGGCTGACATCGCGCATCTTGAGTCGATTGAATGGCATGGGGATAGCGCGCATCTGCTCAGCATTGATGCGGCTCCACACCACATGACAATGCCGATCCCTATGCTCGCCTTTTTCATGAAAAACGATCACGCGCGGCTGGCCTGATAGCCCGAGAGCCTCTTCAGCCTTGGCAATCGCCTGCTCAAAGTCCTTCGCGCTGGCATTGGCATCTTTTGGCGGCGAGAGGCTGAGAGAAAAAAGCGGCTTCTGGCACCGCGTGCCTTTCGCCAATGCTTCAACTTCCAGAAACGCACCCCGCACGTCATCGGACATGAAGCCCGATACGTCATGCACCTGAACATGCTCGTTTTCATCTGTGCGCATCAGGTGGACAGCAAGCTCACTTCCACCGCCTCTGGCATTGCCATGCAGGATCATGGCGAGCGGCCCTGCAAGCCAAGCGCAGCCATGATATCCTGCCGAAGAGACTTCAACTCTGCGCAAGTTTCGTGAAGCTCTTCGATCAAATCTGGTGTGAGAGGCAGCGCGCCGATATTGGCCGCTTTGGCGATCTGATTAAGGTTCTGGGATATCCGCGATTGCCCCAATGCCCCCAGAACCTTGCCGAGAACCTCACGATCCACCTGCCGCGCACGGGAGCGGTATTGCGGCCCCGTGAATAGCCGCGACTTGATGTAAGCGCCCAAAGGTTGGCCATCGGCGTTGGCTTTGAGTTCGGCTCGTTCTTGTTCGCTCAGGCGAAGCGAAAATGGCGCGGTCCTTTTAGGAATTGGAATACGCGCTGCGATCTCCTCATAGCTCGCCGCTTTCGAGAATGTCACATAGGTTTTGGGTCCGCCGGGTCGTCTCATAGTCCCAGCTCCTCAAGTTCTTGCTTGAAGGGCTCAAGTTGTGTTTCAATGAGAGCTAGTTCGTCGAAAAGAGTGTTTAAGTCCACTCCGTCCGGCGGCACCAGCCATCCATCAGCATCTACAGCAGATCGCGCCGTGTCACAGGCCGCTTTGCCATGCCCGTCACATGCACGGCCACGCCAGGACGCCCGACGCGCGGGCAATCCCCGGGCAATCAGGTCCCTGCGCGGGCCCCGGCAGCGGCCCGATACACGCCAGCCCACCCCAAGCCAGGAAGACGCCAGACGGGCGCCCCGCGACAGGCAGCCACACCACAAAACCAATTTCACTCTAGTGTTGAATTTCGTGCGCACGTATAAATTCAACCTGAATGAGATTTTGAGTCCATGCACAACACGAGACTTGGCGTACTCGCCATCATGAAAAACGAGGCGATGAACATCACGGAATGGCTGGACCACTATGTCTGGCTGGGCTGCGACAGCATCTTCCTGATCGACAACGGTTCGACCGACGACACGATCGCGCGCGTGGAGGCCCACCCTTTCCGGGACCGCATCGAACTTGTCGCCCGGTCCGAGCCGCACAACCAGGTGGGCCACTATCGCGAAGTCTACGCCACGCTGGACATTGGCAGTCAGGTCGACTGGCTCATCATGGCCGACCTCGACGAGTTCTGGTTCGTCAAGGACGGGTCCAGCCTGAAGGCCCTGCTGGACAAGCAGATGCAGGCCGTCGACCTGATCTACACCAACTGGACGGTGTTCGGCTCGAGCGGCCACGATGAGCATCCAGAGAGCCTGCGGCGCGATCTTCTCTCCTGCCGGCCGAATCTGGCTGCACATGAAAACACCAAGTGGATCGCGCGCACGGCCGCCCTGAATGCCGACTGGATGTACACTCACAAGGTGCGCGACCTCGACAGCCGCCGCATCATATCCAACAATGTGGAGCTCCAGCTGAACCACTATATCACGCAGAGCCGGGAATACTGGCGCACTGTGAAGATGGTGCGCGGCGATGCCTCCAAAGCGGAAAATGACGGCGTCAGGACGTGGGACTATTTTGATCGCAACGACGCGGCCTGCACAGCGCAGGACACACGGCTGAGCAGCCTCGTGGGTGAAGCGCAAGGCGCATCTCTGTCACTTCGCGCTTCAGCATGATCGTGTCGGCCGCTTTTGCCGGCGTCCCGAGGAAGCCTATTTCACCCTGGTGTTGATACTCCAAAACCGCACAGACTCAACCTGAACAAGAGGCAGGGTTGCAGCCACCCGCGTCGCTGGCTGCCCCCACAATGAAAAACGTCCCTATGCCAGGGCACCGGGACGCTTGGTGATTCAGGCTGGTCCGTCCGGACCGGCGCATGTGCCTACATGTTGCACTTGGTGGTCAGGAAGCGATCGATCTGGTCCAGGATGTCGCCCTTCGCCTCGGGCAGCCACTTGTTCCCCTGGTGCCCCATCTGCTTGTACACGATGAACTCGCTGTCGGGCTGCTTGTCCTTGATCGCGTTGTAGAAATCGCGGCTGTGGAAGATCGGCACGCGCACGTCATAGTCACCATGATAGATCAGGATCGGGATGTTCACCTTGTCGGTGTTCTGCATCGGATCCATGCCTTTGACCGTGTCGCCCTGGACGATGCGCTGGATGCGATTGTCGCCCCATTCGTTCGACAGCTTGGCCAGGTTGCCGACACCGGCACCGGCGATTGCACACTGGTACGGGCTGTTCGGGCGAACCGACGCGGCAATCGCCGCAAACCCGCCATAGGAATAGCCGTGGATGGCAATCTTGTCGGCATCGACATAGCCCTGCGAAACCAGCCAGGCAGCGCCATCGTCCTTGTCGTCCTGCATTTTCTGGCCCCACTCGCCGTCACCGGCCAGCCAGAGCGCACGTCCCCAACCGGAGCTGCCGCGATACTGGGGCTGCATGATGATATAGCCGCGGCTGGCGAAAAACTGTGTCCAGCCCGATGAATCGAAATCGGCATAATCACGCGCCCACGGGCCGCCGTGCGGCACGATGATGGCGCCCTTCGCCTTGTCGCCTTCCTTGTAGCCGGCCGGATAGGTGATGATCGCCGGAATCTTCATGCCATCGCGGGCGGTGTAATAGACGAAGTCGCCCTTGCCGAGGGAGTCCTCGTCGATCCACGGACGCTGTGAACCGATGACGGCCACTTTCGCCTTGTCGACCAGCAGGTAATAGGCTGGCGGCGAATTGGGGGCCGAGACCTGGAACAGGACGCGGTTGCGGTCTGCCGTGTAGTCGGTCAGCGAGACATGCTTGCCCGGGAAGGCCGCGTCGAGCCCCTCCTGGATGCCCTTCAATTCGGGATCAAGCCAGTAAGCGGTGCTTGTCGGGCCATCATAGGTGAAGCCGATCAGGTCCCCAAAGTCTTGCGCGCGCCGCGAGAAGATCAGGCTCGAAATATCGAATTCGGGATGGGCCAGCACGGCCGTATCGCTGAACGTGTTCGCTTCCGCATCGTAGAGGTAGACTGCGGTCTTGTCCGAGAACTTGTCGGTAATCACGAAATACTTGCCGGTCCCATTCTGGCGTTCGACGACATTCATTGTGTACCGATTGGCGATCTCGGTCGTCAGCGCGTTTGCACGATTGAACTTGCCACTGGCATCGGGAAGGCTGATGTATTGCCGCCAGGCGCCGCCCTCATATTCCAGTTCCGTGCGGGCAACCGGCATGCCGTCCCTGTCGGAAATCTGGATCGCCTGCGTGTCGCTGGCCTTGTAGAGGAATTTTTCACGGCCATTGGACAGGTCGTGCGTAAAGAAGCTGGTGCCGTTCTTGGTCGACGCGCGCGAAATCACGATCTTGGACGGGTCCAGGGGCAGGAGTGACTCAGTTTGGGTTTGGCCCGTGAGTTCGAAGCAACGCAACGTGTCCTTGTTGGCACCGATCTCGGCCCGGCCATTGGGCAGGTCGTCGATCTTCGTGATCTTCTCATTCCCCATATAGGCTTTCACAAGATACTTTTTCGTCGCGCCCGTGTCGCGGCCTTCGCCGCAGCCATACAGCGCGCCGATATAGGGCTGGACCGTGTACCAGATTGACTTTTTGTCCTTCAGCGCCGCTGCGGCGTAGAATGTTGTTTTCCCGCTATTTGGCGTGATCGCCGCCGGCACGAGCGGCTTGGTCGTGTCGATCTTGCCGGAAAGGTCCCAATAGGCTGCAGCGGTTGTCTCGCCATCCTGCGACGGATCAGCAATGACCCCCACGAGCATGTCACCCTCGAGCGACATGGAAACACTTGAAACACTGGGATATTTGGAAAAATCTTCGCTTGAAAGAGGCTTGGCTTGCGCCATTAACGCGCTGGCCAAAAGTGTGGTGCAACCCACCGCAACGAGGCGTTTCAACATCTAAGTCCCTCCAAAGTTAACTATCTCCAGTATTTTCCGGGCCGGTGGGCGTCAAGCCTCGCGCGCACTTTGAGGATGGGGATTTTTTAGTGAATTCAATTTCTTGGGGATATCGCGTCGGGCAAAATGTTGCTCAAAAATCACACACGCCGGTGGAAATGTCCGCCATATTAAGATTCTGTCATAAAGGCTTGTCAGGAGCGGCGCGACCGGCTCAACGTATCCTATCTCGAACGCATTACTGCGAGCAGTCGGCGTGCGATACGAGCCAATATGTGAATTCTTGAGGTAAAACAGGTAGGGGTATAACCAATGATTAGACGACCCATTCGTCGTTCTGTCCTCAGTGGCGTTGCTATCAGCGCGCTGGTTCTCTCGGGCGCAGCAAACGCGCAAGAAGCAGATCCAGCCAGCACTGAAGACGACACTGTCATTTCAACCGTCGCGGAAGTCCCGACAGAAGCTGAATCGCGCCAGGACAAGATTGTTGTCACCGGTTCGCTTCTTGCACGCGACAACTTCGCTTCAGCATCGCCAATCCAGGTCATCACGGCCGAAGTCGCAACGCTGGAAGGTCTCGTTGACACGGCTGCGCTTCTGCAGGGTTCGTCGCTCGCTTCGGGCTCGACCCAGCTGAACAACACGTTCCAGAACTTCGTCACGAACGGCGGCATCGGCGCACAGACCATCGACCTTCGCGGGTGTGGTGACACCCGTACGCTGGTCCTGGTTGACGGCAAGCGCCCCGGCCCGGCCGGTACGCGCGGCTCCATCGCCGCCCTCGACCTGAACGTGCTTCCACAGTCGATCATCTCGCGCATCGAAGTCCTGAAGGACGGCGCGTCGACGATCTACGGTTCGGACGCTGTCTGCGGTGTTGTCAACATCATCACCCGTGACACGGTCGACAGCCTTGAGCTGAACGCCCAGATGACGCGTCCGTTCGACAGCGGCGGCGAGCAGTATTCGGTCAGCGGTGCCTACGGCTTCCAGCTTGGCGACTATGCTGATTTCACGATTTCGGCTGAATACCGCATGTCCGAGCAGCTCGACACGAGCGAGCGTGATTACCTCGACTGCCCACGTGACTACGTGCGCGATGTCAACGGTGGCGGTCTGATCGACCGTCTGAACCTCTCGGCAGATGGCCGTCGTCCAACGGACAACTGTAACAACCTCTACTACAACACGGCCATTGACTCGTTCACTGGCCAGCGTCTCGTGCCATCGCCTGACGGCATCACGGGCGCAACGGCGACCGGCGTCAGCATCCCGGGCTATCGCCCGCGCGTCGGCACCGGCTACCTGCCAACTGGCGAAGCCTATTTCGAAGACTACCTGAACGGTGATTTCCTCAACAACCGGGACTTCATCCCGCGCAACGAGAACATCTCCCTCTTCGCTACGGCTGACGTCGACCTGGGCGGCATGGCCTGGGATACGGAACTGCTGTACAGCCGTCGCGAAACCAATGTCGAAGGCTGGCGTCAGTTCTTCCCGGTTGTCGGTTCTGCTACGAACGCAGCTGGCAACAGCCCGAACTACGGCTACATCAGCGACCCGACCTACTCGAACTCGGTCGACGGCCTTGTCCAGATCGTTGCCCCGTTCCCAACGACCGACGACATCGAGCTTGACTACTACTACGCAAGCACGTCGCTTTCCGGCGGCTTCTCACCGGGCGTCATGGATTCCTGGTCGTGGAAAGTCGACGGCAGCTACTCGCGCGGCGAAGGCAGCTACGGCGGCAGCGAGATCCTGCTCTCCAAGTCGGGCGACTGGAACTATGACGGCGTTGCCGACATCGATGGTGACGGCAATCCCGACACGATCGCACCACCGAGCATCGACTTCCTGAGCCCCGGCATCCTGTCCGGCGCAAATGTCAGCGATCTCGTTGCGGCGATTGGTGGGTACCAGACCGGTAACACGATCTACGAACAAACGACGTTCACAGGCGTTCTCGCCGGTGAATTGATGGAACTGCCTGCTGGTGCACTCGGCGTCGGTTTCGGTGCTGAGTATCGTGAATTCTCGATCGACGACCAGCCGGGTGTCCTCACCCAGGGTGGCGACATCTGGGGTTCCTCGACAGCTGGCCCGACCAAAGGCACGAACAGCGTTTCGGAAGTATTTGCCGAAATCAACGTTCCGCTTCTGAAAGGCGCTCCGCTGGCTGAAGATGTCGAATTCTCGGGCTCCGTCCGTGCATTTGACTACGACATCGGTGGTTCGGGCTCGATCTACAAAGTCGGCCTCAACTGGCAGATCAACCCGGTCCTGCGTGCTCGTTCGAGCTACGGCACGTCCTACCGCGCACCGGCCCTGTTCGAGCTCTTCCTCGAAGACCAGACCGGCTTCCAGAGCCAGACGTCCATTGACCCCTGCGTCAACTGGGCTGACAGCACCAGCCCGAACGTCCGCGCAAACTGCTCGGCTGCGGGTGTTCCGGACAACTACACAGGCACCGGTTCTTCGGCGCTCGTGATCACGTCCGGTGGTGGTGAACTGCTGGAGCCAGAAACCGGTGACACGTTCACAGCCGGTATCATCTGGACACCAACCTTTGCCGACCTGAACATCGCTGTCGATTATTACGAGATCGAGATCGAAGATCAGATCACCAGCCTCTCGGCTGCTCAGATCGTTGGTGGTTGCTACGCAACGACGGTTTACCCGAACGACTTCTGTGACCTGTTCGAACGGAACCCGGGCACGGCAACGATCGGTGCTTACAACCTGGACAACATCCAGGCGCCAACCCTGAACGTTGATTCCCAGTCGCAGAACGGTATCGACCTCGAAGTCCGTTACACGAACGAATTCAACTTCGGCACGCTGATTGTCGACGGCTCCGTCAACTGGGCCTTCGAACGTTACATCAACGTGTTCGGTTCTGACTTCGTGTCCGGAATTGCGGACAACGACTTCAACGGCACGATCGGTTATCCGAGCGTTGTCGGTGACGCATCGATCCGTCTTGATCGCGGTGACTGGACATACACCTGGTTCACCGACTTCATCGGCCGTCAGGATGACAACCGCTACTACAGCGCTGACTACAACGATCCGCAGGCATACTTTGCTCTGACAGGCCTCTACAAGGTCTACACGGAAGCACAGTGGACGCACGGCCTGTCCGTTCGTTGGTCGGGTGATACGTGGACGCTTACGGGCGGCGTGCGTAACATCTTCGACGAGCACCCACCGCAGGTGTCCGACATTGTTCAGCTCAGCGCCGGTAACACACCGCTGAGCGCGACAGGTTACGACGTCCGTGGCCGCCGTGCCTTCGTCAACGTAAGCAAGAAGTTCTAGTCAGACGAACACCAGAATCAGGGGCCGGCGGAACATTGTTCCGCCGGCCTTTTTTTGTCCGGAATGTGAAGGCGCCAGCCGAAACGCGAGTTCAGCCCGGCATTCAGGCCAGCGTCCGGCGCATGGCATCCTGCCAGCCCTTCAGCAGGCCGGCCCGCTCTGCATCTGCCATCAGGGGTTCGAACCGCGTGCCGGCCACCGGCCGCTCGGTCCAGGCCTTCACGCTGATCCAGCCGAGCTGGATCGCCGCCAGGGCCGCCGCCCCCAGGGCCGTCATCTCGCGATAGTCGGGGCGCAGCACCGGCCGGTCGCAAATGTCCGCCAGGAACTGCATCAGCCAGTCATTCGCCACCATGCCGCCATCGACCCGCAATTCCCGAATCTGCGCACCGTCTGCAGCGAATGCCTCCAGCAGGTCCCGCGTCTGGTAGGCTGCCGATTCCAGCCCCGCCCGTACGAGGTGCGCCGCACTCGTCGCCCGTGTGATGCCGCTGATCGTGCCGCGCGCGTCGGCATTCCAGTGCGGCGCGCCCAGCCCGGTAAAGGCCGGCACGATATAGACGCCGCCATTGCCGTCCAGGCCAGCCGCCATGCTTTCGGTATCCTGTGCCGAAGCGACGATTCCGAGATCGTCGCGCAGCCATTTCACCACCGTGCCGGCATTGAAGATCGAGCCTTCCAGCGCCATCGCGGCCCCGCCTGCGGTTTCATAGCCCACCGTGCCAAGCAGTCTGTGCTGCGAATCGGGCCGCACGGCGCCCGTGTTCGCCACCAGGAATGCCCCGGTGCCATAGGTGATCTTGGCCATGCCGGGCTGCAGGCACCCCTGCCCCACCAGCGCCGATTGCTGGTCGCCCGCCGCTGACAGGATCGGCAGCGCCGCACCGAGCAGGTCTGCGTCGCTGGTGCCGAAATCGGCCGCATTCGGCTTCACCTCCGGCAGCATCCCCATCGGCACATCCAGCAGCGCCGCCATCTCCTCGCTCCAGCCGCCATCCGCCCCGATACCCAGCCGGTAGAGCAGCGTGCGCGAGGCATTGGTCACATCGCTGGCATGCACCCGCCCGCCGGTCAGTTTCCAGATCAGGAAGCTCTCGACCGTGCCGAACGCCAGGTCACCCGCCTCGGCCCGCGCCCGCGCGCCATCCACCGAATCAAGGATCCAGCCGATCTTGGTCGCCGAGAAATAGGGGTCCAGCAACAGGCCGGTCTCTGCATGCACCGCCGCTTCATGGCCCGCCGCCTTCAGCGCCTCGCACGCCTTCGCGGTGCGCCGGTCCTGCCACACGATGGCCGGCGCGATCGGCACGCCGGTCGCCCTGTCCCACACCAGCGTCGTTTCGCGCTGGTTGGTGATGCCAATGCCTGCAATTCCGGCAATTCCGCCTGCCGCCGCCACGGCCTCGCGGCACACCGCCAGCGTGCGCGCCCAGATTTCCTCGCCGTCCTGCTGCACCCACCCGTCGGCCGGATAGGACAGCGTCAGGTCCTGCTGCGCCAGGGAAACTTGCGCGAAATCGCGATCGAACACGATGGCCCGCGTCGATGTCGTTCCCTCGTCGATCACCAGCAGCTTGTCCGGTCCCGCCATCCTGTTCCTCCCGCTAAACGTGTGATCCTGTCCCAGCCGCCGGCGCGGCGCAAGCCGCCAGTCAGAGCGTCAGCCCGGCCGCTTCCAGCAATCCGGCAAAGCCCAGCGTCGTGCGGTCACCATAAGGTGCGCCGATCACCTGCAGGCCGATCGGAAGGCCCTGTTCACTTCGCGCAACCGGTGTGCACGTCGACGGCAGGCCGGGGAATGTCGCCAGCCCGGCCCAGGCAAGCTGCGCACCATAGGCGGTCTGTTTTCCGTCGATCATCAGGGTCCGATTGCTCCAGTCGGGATCGGTCTGGTAGGGGAAGGCTGGCGTGCTGAAAGCGGGCGCAATGATCACATCGAACGTCTCGAACACATCGCGCCAGGCGCGTATGGTCCGCATCTGTTCGTCGACCAGTTCCATCCACTCATGCGCGTCCACCGGCCGGGCGCCCGGCGCGCCCCGCATGATTACGGTGTTCAGCATCTTCACATAGGTCTCGTGCATCTGGCGCAAGTCTGGCAGCAATCCCGTATCGTCCGACACATCCGCGCCTGCTTCCGCCATTGCATCCGCCAGGCCGGCGACGGCCGCCCGTGTGTCTGCATCCGCGCTCAGGTTCGGCAGGTGATCCAGCACCAGCACGTGATAGTCCGCCAGGCTGTCATGGCGCGCTGCCGGCAGGTCCAGCCGATAGCCCGCCCCTGCCTGCGGCCCGGCGATCACATCGATGGCCGCCGCAAGGTCGCGCGTGTTGCGCGCCATCGGCCCGACAACGGCCAGCGGCACATCCACGCCGTCCGTACCCGGAAACCCGTGCCCCTTTGCCGGCACCACGCCATAGGTCGGCTTGTGCCCGAATACACCGCACATATGCGCGGGTATACGGATGGATCCGCCTATGTCCGAGCCTATTTCCAGCGCCACCATGCCGCTGGCCAGCGCCGCCGCAGCCCCGCCTGACGACCCGCCCGGAGACCGGGCCGGGTCGAACGGGTTCACCGTCCGGCCATAGACCGGGTTTTCCGTCTGCCAGTCGGCCAGCGCCACCGGCGCATTGGTCTTGCCGAGAATCACCGCGCCGGCAGCCTTCAACCGTGCCACCACCACCGCGTCTTCCTCGACCGGCAGGTCCTTGAACACGTCCATGCCCCAGGTCGTCGGCAGGCCGGCAACATCATTGGATTCCTTCACCGTCATCGGCACGCCCAGCAGGGGGCGCGCATCGCCGGGCTGGCGCGTCTTGTCGATATGTTTCGCGGCCGCCCGCGCCCGCTCGAAGTCACGCACGACCACCGCATTGATCGGCTCGTCACGCGCCTCGATCCGCGCGATCGCCGCGTCGCAGGCCTCGAGCGCCGACACATCTCCCGCCCTCACCGCCGCAGCGGTTTCCAGCGCGCCGGCCGATGCAAGGTCCATCCCGTCCTTCAATGTCATGGCGTTCTCCTCGTTTGGAAACGAGCGTAGCACGCCGCTTGCGGCAATCAACGCGGCTCGCGTCGCGGCCCCCGGTCGCCGAACCACCACAGCGTCGCAGCCGTCGCCGCGAAGGTCGCCGTCTCGACAATTTCGCCACGTGCCGCCGCGCCACTGCCGAGGAAGACGAGGCCGGTGATGACCCACAGGAGCACGGTAAGCCCCGGCCGGGTCAGCCCGCGCACGGCATTGACCCATGCATAGCTCTCGCCGATCGCCTCCTCCGCTGCGATGGATGCGGCCAGTCCCTGCCAGCCGCCCGTCACGTCAGCCAGGCGCAGGTCGTCGGCGCTGGCGGCGCGCCGTGCCTGCATCTGCAGGTCCATCAGGCGGGTCTCGTGCTCCCAGCGCGCGCGTTCCTGCGCCTGCTCCTGCCGGCGCTCGACAAGGTTTGCGGCCCGCCCGACGACCGACCCGATCAAACCGAATATTCCGCCGCCAGCCGCGCTCGCTGCCAGCCCTGCAATGTCCGCCATGACCATGCCCTCCGCTCAGGCACCATCATGGCCCCACCGGACACCAGGTCGGAAAAGTTTCGCCCGCCCGCCCGTGTGACGGGGCGGACGGGCGACTGACTTGCCGCAAAGGGCCGTGCCTATCCGGCAGCGACGGGTGTCTTGGCGGCGGTATAGGCGTGGCGCTTGGCCAGCGCGGCGCGCGCGCCATCATATTCCTGCTCCAGCTGGTCGACATAGTCGGCCGTCGACATCCGCGTCTTGATCGCACCGATGCCCTGCCCGCAGCCCCAGATATCTTTCCAGGCCTTGGCTTCCTGATTGCCGCCCGAACCGAAATTCATCGCCGACGGATCGGATTCCGGCAGGTTGTTCGGGTCGAGACCGGCCCTGGCAACTGACGGCGCCAGGTAGTTGCCGTGCACGCCGGTGAACAGGTTCGAATAGATGATGTCGCCGGCCTTGGAGTCGACGATCATGTCCTTGTAGCCTTCCATCGCGTTGGCCTCGTGGCACGCAATGAAGGCCGAACCGATATAGCCGAAATCTGCCCCCATGGCCTGCGCGGCCGCCACGGCATTGCCGGTCGCAATTGAACCGGACAGGGCCAGCGGCCCGTCAAAGAACTCGCGGATCTCCTGGATCAGGGCAAATGGCGATAGCGTGCCGGCATGGCCGCCTGCGCCGCTGGCCACCGCGATCAGGCCGTCAGCGCCCTTCTCCAGCGCCTTGTGGGCGAACACCACGTTGATGATGTCGTGCAACACGATGCCACCATAGGAATGGATCGCGTCATTCACTTCCTGACGCGCACCGAGCGACGTGATCACCACCGGCACTTTCCATTTCACGCACATCTCGACGTCATGCTCCAGCCGGTTGTTCGTCTTGTGCACGATCTGGTTGACGGCATAGGGGGCGGACTTGCGATCCGGGTTCTTCTCGTCCCATTCGGCCAGTTCCGTGGTGATCTTGTCCAGCCACTCATCCAGCACCGGGCCAGGCCGGGCGTTCAGCGCCGGAAAACTGCCGACAACGCCGGCCTTGCACTGGGCGATCACCAGGTCAGGGTTCGAGATGATGAACAGGGGCGACCCGATAACCGGGATACGCAGGTTTTGCAGGATGGGCGGCAGGGCCATGGAATTTCCTCACAGGATTGTTGGTCTTCGGATTGAAACTAGGCGCCCCGCGATGCGGGACAAGCGGTAACGTCGGGACAGGCAGCGTGCCGCCTATCCCAGCTTGAGGCTGTCGACGCTGATTACCTCGTCGATCAGTTTGTCGGCGTCCTTGGCGGCGATCTGGCCGCTCAGCATCAGCATGGCCAGGCCATGGACCAGGGCCCAGGCGCGCAGCACGCCGGTGCGGCGTTGCGCGTCGCTGGCTGTCGGCCCGGCGAGATCTGACACGGTCTGGCGCAACAGCCAGCCCGGCGACTCCTCCGGGTTCTGACAGGCAGGGTCCGTGGTCGGCGGCAGCGAAGAATAGATCAGGCGAAACAGCGCGGGATGGCGCATCGCGAACCGTACATAGGCCCGGCCCATCTCGGCAAAGCCCTGCTTGCCGCCCGCCATGCCGGCCGCCTTCTGTTCACGTGCCAGCTTGGCCAGCCCTTCGGCTGCCAGCGCCGCCAGCAACGAGTCCTTGTCCGGGAAGTGGCGATAGATCGCCGTCGCGCTGACGCCGATCTCCCGCGCAATGTCGCGCAGGCTCAGCGATTCCGCGCTGCCCTGCTCCAGGCGCTTCAATCCGGTCTCGATCAGCGCCGAGCGCAGGTCGCCATGATGGTAGGCGCCCTTGGGCGTATTTATGTTGACAGTGTTACCTTTCGAAGTCATGTTAGTGCTGTAAACATAATTCACGCGCGTTTCAAGCCCCGGAGATCCCCCAATGGCCAGCCCCGTCGAAACCGTCATTCGCAAGAGTGTGACCCAAGGCATCATGAAGATCGTCGAGTTCAACCGATCCCGCCCCCGGATGGGCCAGAAGACGAATACATTCCTCACCGGCATCCACACGCCGGTCGAAGCAGAGATGACGCTGGAAAACCTGGCCGTCACCGGCGAAATCCCCGCCGCCCTGAACGGGCGCTACCTGCGCATCGGGCCCAACCCTGTCGCCAAGCCCAACCCGGCCACCTATCACTGGTTCTCCGGCGACGGCATGATCCACGGCGTCAGCCTGAAAGACGGCAAGGCCCTGTGGTATCGCAACCGCTGGGTTCGCTCGAATGCGGTGTCCGCCGCGCTTGGCGAGGCCCCCGCACCCGGCCCGCGCCGCGGCACGCAGGACAATGCCAACACCAATGTCATCGGCCACAATGGCAACACATGGGCCCTCGTCGAGGCCGGCGCCTGGCCGGTCCGCCTGAATGACGAACTCGACACGCTCGCCCACGATCCCTTTGGCGGCACGCTGAAGAACTCCTTCTCCGCCCACCCCCACCTCGACCCGGAAACCGGCGAGATGCACGCCATCACCTATTACGCGCTCGACCCGGCCACCATCCACCACACCGTGGTCGATGCCAGCGGCAAGGTCATCCGCGAGGAACCGATCAAGGTCGAGCACGGCCCCTCGATCCATGACTGCGCCGTGACGAAGCAATATGTCGTCATCATGGACCTGCCGGTCACGTTCTCGATGAAGACCCTGCTGGCCGGCCAGTCCTTCCCCTATCGCTGGAACACCGCCCACAAGGCCCGCATCGGCCTGATGCCGCGCCACGGCAGCAATGATGATGTCATCTGGTGCGATGTCGAGCCATGCTACGTCTTCCACCCCTGCAATGCCTACGAGGCCGACGACGGCACCGTCATCATGGATGTCAGCGTCCACGACACCATGTTCGCCGACAGCATGCAGGGCCCGGATTCAGAGAAGGTCACGTTCGAGCGCTGGATCATCGATCCGGCTGCCCGCAAGGTCACCCGCACCACCCTGGACGAAGCCCCGCAGGAATTCCCGCGTCCGGACGAACGCTTCATCGGCAAGAAATACCGCTATGCCTACACGATGGCGCTGCCCGAAAATCATGGCTTCGAAGTGTTCGACCAGACAAAGCTCTACAAGCATGACCTTGATGCCGGAACGCGTGAAGTCCACGATTTCGGCCCCGGCCGCGTGCCCGGCGAATTCGTCTTCATTCCGCGCACCGATGATGCGCCCGAAGGCGATGGCTGGCTGATGGGCTATGTCGTCGACACCAACACGGACACGACAGACCTGGCCATCATCGACGCGATGAACTTCACCGCGCCGCCTGTCGCCCTGGTCCACGTGCCTCACCGCATCCCGCCCGGCTTCCACGGCAACTGGGCCCCGGCGGAATAGCGTCAACAGCCACCTTTCGAATCAAGAATGGCCTGCCCTTTCCGAGCAGGCCATTTTTTTGATCCGACTGCGTCAACAGGCTCAAGCGGCCTTGTGCCACTCGAGTGCCTTGAACGCAGCATCCACCGGCGTCTGCGCCAGGTGGTTGGTATAGTTCGACATCACCTTCTGGGCGACGCCGATCAGGACTTCCAGGATCTGGCGCTGTGTGAACCCGGCATCGAGGAAAGCCTGCACGGCGGCGTCATCCACGTTCCCGCGTCCACGCACCACGTTCAGCGTGAACGTGCGCAGCGCTTCAAGCCGCGCGTTCGGCAGCGGGGTTTCGTTGCGCAAGGCATCAGT
This sequence comes from Hyphomonas johnsonii MHS-2, assembly GCF_000685275.1. Taxonomy (GTDB): domain Bacteria; phylum Pseudomonadota; class Alphaproteobacteria; order Caulobacterales; family Hyphomonadaceae; genus Hyphomonas; species Hyphomonas johnsonii. Next base: position 91,350 of record NZ_ARYK01000001.1, on the reverse strand, counting down.
GATGGCGTCGTCGACCTTCATGCTCTTCGCGATGGCGGTGTGTGCGGGCACGCAATAGTGGCAGGCATGTTCCACATTGATCGCCTGCCAGATGACGGTCAGCTCATCCTTGTCGAAGCTGGATGCGGCGAACTGCTCGTGCAGGAACTTGTAGGCTTTCAGCAGGCCCGGCGCTTCGGCCATCGTGGCGTACAGGTTCGGGATCATCCCGGTCTCCTTCTGCGCCTGGGCCAGGATGGCCTTGCTGTCTTCTGGGGCAGTTTCTTCGGTGTGCAGGGTGAAAGTCGTCATGTCGGTCTCCGGGAGTTGGGGTGGATCGTCTGCCCTTGGTGGGACGCCCTGCACCTATGAATGCTTGAGCGATCACCCAAGGTATAATTTGAGTGATCACTCAAATGTGACCCGCAATACCCACGGTTTGGTCGCGACAGGCCCGGAAACACGTCCTATTTACAGGGCATGGCACGCGCACACCCTTATGACCGTGACGCCGCGCTCGACGCGGCAATGACCCTTTTCTGGGCCAAGGGGTATCATGCGACCTCTCTCAAGGATCTGGAATCAGCGCTCAGCATGAAGCCCGGCAGCATCTATGCGGCCTTCTCCAGCAAGGAAGCGCTTTTCCGCGCCGCGCTGGAAAAATACTTCACCACCATGAACCGCGCCCTGCGCTCCGACCTCGACGATGCCGAATCGCCACTCGCCGCGCTCGCCGGATATATTCGCGTCATGCCGCGGTCCGCTCCGGACAATCCCCAACAGGCGGCCTGCATGCTGGTCAAGACTCTACTCGGCATCACATCGGCTGATGACATCATCGCCGACGATGCCCGCCAGTATCTCGACAGGATGCTGGCAGAATTCGAAGCCCAGTTCGAACGCTCCAAACGACTCGGCGAACTTCCGGCCGACACGGATTGCCGCCGCCTCGCCCGGCGCTACCAGTCAGACATCTCTGCCCTGAAGATCGAGATGCACCGTGGCACGGACGCAGACGAACTCGCTGCCCTTGCAGACGACATGGCCAGCCAGTTCGAAGCCTTGCGCGTCACGCCAGCCTGACGCCGACAGCTGGCCGACCCGCGCGCCGCCGCCACCAACCGGAAGGCGCACGCCGACAGAGCGCAAGGCCCGGGATCTGGCGACCACCGGGTTGCGCACCTCGGAGACCGGAACGTCAGCGCGCGGCCGCGACCACGGCCTGCTGGAAACTCGCTTCCGCATCGTCCGCCTGGTCCAGCAGGCCCTTTGCGGAATACGCGTATACGACCGGATTCCCCAATCCGAGCTGGGCAAGGGCGCTCTTCGACACCTCCCGCCCCTGCTGGCAGACAAACACGCATTTGCCCAACAGGTCTCGCGCCTTGATATAGCCGAGTTCCCAGCCGACACTCGGCCCGATATTGCTCAGATCAATGACGATAACGTCACTCTTGTGAGCGAGATATTGAACACAGGGTCTCCACCCATTGTGGGGGCACTTGATATTGAACGGCGTGCCGCCGGAGAATGTCTGCTGCGCAGATCGCACGACGCTTTTCTCAAGCTGCTTGTCGACATGCACAAAGGCTGAAGGCGCACCAAGCTTGAGCACCCGCAGGGACTGCCGAATCCAGGGTGACACCATCGCCAGGAACAGCGCACCCGCAGCCAGCGCGCCCCCCAGCAGGACCGATATGATGCCAACGAAGGGCGACAATACAGACCCGATGGACATGGCCGTATTCGCTTTGATGCCCTTGTCGGCCAGCGTGTAGGTATGCGCACGAAAGCCAAGGTATTTCCGAAGGAACCGCTTCAACGGGACAGACAGTTTCCTGTCATCGAACGGGCGCAGGCAGGAGACGATCTTGGGCGGCCCGCCAAAATTTATCCACCCGAAGACAAACATGACCAATATCCATGCGAAGAGCGGGAACATGAACACGGCCATCGCCCATCCCTCATTATTGTTCAGTGGCCCAATGACTGGAATCGCAAACACCCAGCTGGCCGGAATGGCATATTTCGCGACAAGGTATTTCGCCCGCTGGTAATTGTACTGCGCCGGTCCCGGGAAGCGCCTGCGGTTGGGCGGAAAGTTGAAATACTGATCCTTCACATCGGAAAAATCGGCGTCATCACCGTACCCGCGCCGTCTCAGCTCGTCGTCCAGCTCTTCCAGCACGAGTGAGCCGGCATTCAGGTCTTCCCGGGTCAACAACAGGCCCCCATCCGACACGTCTTCCAGATTCACCCGGTTCAGGTCCTTGATCCGGTCCTTGGTCCATTTGCTCATATGCGTCCCCTTGATATCAAAGCAGGCGCTCGGCAGCGCCCTCAATTCTCCGGCCCTGTCCCCCGCGCGACGCCGTGTGGCGCCTTCGCCATTCCGGAACATGGTGAAGCGCCGGCGTCCAACGGATTGGCCGTATCTGGTTGGTGTGAGGCCCCCGCCCCTTTATCCCTTCAAGTCAGGGTCCAGTTCCAGGTCGTCATCCAGCTGCACGCCGAACGAATTCAGCATCATCGACACCTGCGTGTACTGGCCGACGGTCATCACCAGGTCCATGCGCTGCTTCTCGGTCAGTTCCGACAATTCGCCCCATGTCCGCTCGGAAATGAACGCGTCGCTGGTCAGCTCGTCCACGGCCCGGATCATGGCGCTGTCGATCGGTTTCCAGTCCGGCGACAGCGGGCCCTCCTTGATCGCTTCGATCTCCACATCGGTCAGGCCCACTTCCTTGCCGATCCGCACATGCTGGGCCCATTCATAGCCGGACTTCCAGTTGAACCCGGTGCGCAGGATGACAATCTCGCGTTCGCGCGGGGCCAGGCTGTTGTGATCCGACAGGATATAGCCGCCCCAGCGCATGAACGACTTGTACGCTTTCGGCGCGCGGCTCAGCGTCCGGAAGATGTTGTATACCGGCCGGCCCTGGAACGTCTTGGTCAGCTCCGCCTTCTGGTCCGGGTCCATTTCCGCGTCTGTCAGCGGCGCGATCCTCGGTTTGTTTAATCTCATGGGTGACGTGCCTTTCTGCATGGCGGCCTGTCTGCTCGCCGGTTTCTTCCCTGTTTCTGCAGTAAATACGCATACACATCAGGCCACAAGCGCGCCGCGACGCCTTCCGGCCGCACAGCTGCCCCTGCGCAAGCCCTTGACCTTACGTTGGCGTCAACTCCATTACCTAGGCAAACAGGTGAAAACAGGCATTCCGATATATGGCAGACGACATCCTCCCCCTCAGCAACGCATTCAAGGACGCCACCGAAGCCGAATGGCTGGCCGCCGTCGACAAGGCGCTCAAGGGCAAGGGCATCGACACGATCACGCGCCACACCGCTGACGGTCTCGCCGTGAAACCGCTCTACCGCGAGAGCGATTTCCCCTCGGCCACCGACCCGCTCGGCGCGCCCGGCGCAGCGCCTTACCTGCGCGGCCCCACCGCCGCCCCGAACCGCTGGCTGCCCTGGGACATCCGCCAGGCTTTCTCCCACCCGGATCCTGCCACCACCAATGCCGAAATCCTCCGCGATCTCGAACGCGGCGTCTCCTCCGTGGAACTGACCCTCGACCCGGCAGGCACAAGCGGTGTCCAGGTCACGGACCTTGCCAGCCTCACAACCGTCCTTGACGGCGTCGACGCCGCGATGGCCCCCGTCGCGCTGGACCACACGCGCGATGCCGGGTTCGACGCCGCCGAACAGCTCATCGAATGGGCGCAGGCGCAAGACAACACGTCCGCCCTGAAACTCGACGTCAATCTCGACCCGCTCGGCGCCCTGGCGCGCACCGGCGGCCTCGATGCCAGCCTCGAAGAGACGTTCGAACGCCTCGCCCACACGCTTGCCACCCTCGCCGCACACCTGCCCGCCGCTGGCCGCCTCCGCATTGATGCCCGCATGGTGCACGAGGCCGGCGGATCGGACGCGCAGGAACTCGGCGCCCTGATCGCCAGCGCCGTGGACACATTGCGCCGCCTGCCAGACGCCGACATTGCCGCCCTCGCCCCGCACATCACCTTCTCTGTCGCACTCGACGCCAATTACGGCCTCGGCGTCGCCAAGCTGCGCGCCGCGCGCCGCATCTGGGCCCGTTGCCTTGAAGTGCTTGACGTGGCGCCCGTGCCGATGCGCATCCAGGCCACGACATCTGCACGCATGCTGACCCGCTTTGACGCCTGGACCAATATGCTCCGCTGCACCACCGCTGCTTTCGCCGGCGCCATTGGCGGCGCGGACATTGTCACCGTCCGTCCGTTCAATTCAGCCATCGGCGTGCCCGAGGAACTCGGCCGCCGCATCGCCCGCAACACCCAGATCATCGCCATGGAAGAAAGCCAGCTCGGCCGCGTCGCCGACCCGGCCGGCGGTGCATGGTTCACCGAAACCTTCGCCCAGGATCTCGCCGCCGCCGCGTGGGAGGAATTCCAGAACATCGAACGCGAAGGCGGATACGCCGACTCGCTCGTCTCCGGTGCCTTCCAGGACCGTGTCGCCACCATCCGCGACGCCCGCGCCAAGGACATTGCCAGACGCAAGGTGCCGATCACCGGCATCAGCGAGTTCCCGCTGCTCGACGAGATCGCCGCGCCCACCGCCGATCCGTTCCAGCCGAAACCGGCCCCACCAGCGCCCGCGCCTGCCCTCACCTGCCCTCCGCTCGCCCCCATCCATATCGCTGCCCCTTACGAGGCGCTGCGCGATGCCGCTGCCGGTGCGAAGAAGCAGCCCGCCATTTTCCTCGCCACGCTCGGCCCCGTCGCCGAACATTCGGCCCGCGCAGACTTTGCCCGCAACCTCTTCGCCGCCGGCGGCCTCGCCGCGAAGGAACCGCCGGTTGCCCCGAAATCCGCTGCTGAACTGGCGGTCGCCTTCAAGGCGTCCGGCTGCCGGATCGCTGTCCTCTGCGGCAATGACACGCGCTATGCTGAAGAGGCTGGCGCCGCTGCTGCCGCCCTCAAGGCCGCCGGTGTCAGCCACCTCTGGCTCGCCGGAAAGTTCGAAACGCCGGACGTCGACGCAAACATCTTCATGGGCTGCGATGTGCTGCACACACTAAAGCTCGCGCACGCCGAACTGGGGCTGCTGCGATGACGCGCCCGCTGGCTGCCCGTCCCGCCCTAGCGGTCGTTCGCGCCGAAGAAATAGCGCACGCCGACCGTATAATTGTAGGCGCGGTTGATGCCGTCGATCTCGCCGATATTGGAGTCGATCGAATCGTCGCGCAACGTGACGTACTCGGCGCTGGCCGACAGGCGCCAGCGGTCGTTGATGTGATAGGACGTGCCAGCGAAGAAATCGAAATAATGACTGAAGTCCTGGTCGTCGCCGGTCACGATGAAGCCCGGGCTGATATCCGCCGGCCCGGAAAAGCTGAAATCCAGCACCGCGCCGCCAACACCGACGCCAACGAACGGACGAATCTTCTTGCCCGCCCGGAAATCGTAGAAGGCATGCAGGCCCAGCGTCTGGACGCTGGCATCGCCGCGCACGCCTGTCCCGCCATTCAGGCCCACGATGTCAGACCGGCGAGACCCGAACTCGGCCTCGAGCCGGACAGACGGCGCCGCCCGGTAGCCGAGCGCAACAGCGATTTCCCGGCTGTTTTCAAAGATGAAATTGTTCTGGTCCTCGATCGAACCATACCCGCGCAGGGCCGCATAGAATCCGGTCTGGGCCGGGCCGTCAGCGGCCTGCGCCTCGGCCGGCGCTCCGCCCAGCGTGGCAAGCGCCGCCACCACGCCGAGTCGCGCTGCGATTTTCAGTCCCGCCATGCTGGCACATCTCCCTGTTCCGGACGGGCATTGACCCGCCAGTCACACCATAATGCAAGGCTTGCAACCGATGCGTAAATTTCCCGATTTCACCCAACTGGATCTCGACACGCCCAAGGCAGCGGCAGACGCGCCCGCCCTCGGCACACCTTGGGATACGCCCGAAGGCATCGCCGTCAAGACGGCCTTCACAGCCGCCGACACCAAGGGCCTCGACTATCTCGACGATTATCCCGGCCTCGCCCCGTTCGGCCGCGGCCCCTACCCGACCATGTACACCAACCAGCCCTGGACCGTGCGCCAGTATGCCGGCTTCTCCACCGCTGAAGACTCCAATGCCTTCTACCGCCGCAACCTCGCCGCCGGCCAGAAGGGCCTCTCGGTCGCCTTCGACCTTGCCACCCACCGCGGCTATGATTCCGATCACGTGCGCGTCTCCGGCGATGTCGGCATGGCGGGCGTCGCCATCGATTCCATCTACGACATGCGCACGCTTTTCTCCGGCATCCCGCTCGACAAGATGTCTGTGTCGATGACCATGAACGGCGCCGTGCTGCCGATCCTCGCGCTCTATATCGCCGCCGCCGAGGAACAGGGCGTCACGCCCGACAAGCTGGCCGGAACGATCCAGAACGACATCCTCAAGGAGTTCATGGTCCGCAACACCTATATCTATCCGCCAAAGCCCAGCATGCGGATCATTTCGGACATCTTCGCCTATACCTCGCAGAACATGCCGAAATACAATTCCATCTCGATCTCCGGCTATCACATGCAGGAAGCCGGTGCGACGGCAGACCTGGAACTCGCCTACACGCTGGCCGACGGTATCGAATACATCCGCGCCGGCGTCGCCGCCGGTCTCGATGTCGACAAGTTTGCCCCGCGCCTCTCCTTCTTCTGGGCCATCGGCATGAACACGTTCATGGAAGTCGCCAAGATGCGCGCCGCACGCCTGATCTGGGCGAAACTGGTGCAGCAGGAGTTCAAGCCGAAGAACGTCAAATCCCTCAGCCTGCGGACGCACAGCCAGACCTCCGGCTGGTCGCTGACCGCGCAGGACGTCTACAATAACGTCATCCGCACCTGCCTCGAGGCGGTTGCCGCCACCGGCGGCCAGACGCAGTCCCTGCACACCAACAGCTTCGACGAAGCCCTCGCCCTGCCGACAGACTTTTCCGCCCGCATCAGCCGCAACACACAGCTCTTCCTGCAACAGGAGGCCGGCGCCTGCCAGACGATCGACATGTGGGGTGGCTCCTATTACGTCGAGCGCCTGACGCACGACCTCGCCGCCAGGGCCCTCGCCCATATCGAGGAAGTCGAAAAAATGGGCGGCATGCGCAAGGCCATCGAGCAAGGCCTGCCGAAGCTGCGCATCGAGGAAGCCGCCGCCAATACGCAGGCCCGCATCGACAGCGGCACGCAGACCGTGGTCGGCGTCAACAAGTTCCATCTCGATGAAGACGAAGACGTCCCCGTCCTCAAGGTCGACAATGCCGCCGTGCGCCGCATGCAGCTGGAAAAGCTGGCGCGCCTCAAGGCTGACCGCGACGAAGCCGAAGTCACCGCCAAGCTGGATGCCATCGCCGATGCCGCTGCGGGCACGACGGGCAACCTGCTCGCCCTCGCTGTCGACGCCGCCCGCGCCAAGGCCACGGTCGGCGAAATCTCAGAGGCCGTCGAGCGCAGCCAGGGCCGCCACAGCGCCGTCATCCGTTCGATCAAGGGCGTCTATGGCGGCGGCGTCAAAGGCGACGACAAGGCCGACGCGGCCAAGTCGCTCGCCGCCGTGTTCGAAAAGAAACACGGTCGCCGCCCGAAAATCTACATCGCCAAGATGGGCCAGGACGGCCACGACCGCGGCCAGAAGGTCGTCGCTTCGGCCCTCATGGACCTCGGCTGGGATGTCGAGATCGGCCCGCTCTTCCAGACCCCGGAAGAGGCCGCTGCAGACGCCCGCAAGGCCGAGGTCGACATCGTCGCCGCCTCATCGCTTGCGGCAGGCCACCTGTCACTGGTGCCGGAACTGAAACGCGCCCTCGGCAATGAAGGCGCGGCCAACGCCCGCATCATCGTCGGCGGCGTCATCCCGCAACAGGATTTCGATGCGCTCTACGCCGCTGGTGCCACTGCCATCTTCCCCCCCGGCACCGTCATCGCCGACAGTGCCATCAAGATGCTGGAAGTGCTGGAGGATGACGCCACCAAGACGGCTGCGGAATAGACGCAGCCGTCCGGCGCTACTTGAACAGCTTGGCGTCCAGGCTCCACGCATCGTCTGCGCGGAACGCCATCATCGCCAGCGTGGCGCCAAAAACCGCCAGGGACGGGAAGAACAGCGGATTGTTGTTTCCCTCGGTCAGCAGGTACAGGCCCATCGGGTCCACGATATATTTCCAGATCGCCAGCAGGCCGACACCGGTCACGACCGCAACTGCCGGATAGGTCACCTTGCGCCAGAGGCCGACAATGACGGCAACGCCGAGCGCCACCTGCAATGCGCCAAGCGGCATCTGGATCATCTCGGCGTTCAGGGCCCCGCCATAGTATTTCTGCGACACGCCGATGGAGCTGGCCGGCGAAACGACCTTCATCATGCCCCACAGGACCATCAACCCGCCCGTACCAAGGCGAAGGACAAAGAGGGAAAGCGGCTTCAGCATGATGATATCTCCTGATGTCTGACCCGCCCGTCTAGGTCTGTACACGCCCCTCAGCAAATCACGCCCGATGACATCTCATCACGTCATGGTGCTTTCGCGCGGGAATTCGCTTAGAAATGGCCCAACCCGCCTTACCGGCAAATCGGAGTTCCACATGATCATCACCACCACACCCACCATCCAGGGCCGCGAGATCGCCGCCTACAAGGGCATTGTCTGCGGCGAGGTCGTCATCGGCGCGCATCTCGGCAAGGACATCCTGGCCAGCTTCACCAACCTCGTTGGCGGTCGGTCCAATGCCTATGAGAGCACGCTGCGCGAAACCCGCGACGGCGCCATGGACGAGATGATCGAGGAGGCCCGCAAGCTGGGCGCGAATGCCATTGTCGGGGCGAAGTTCGACTACACCGTCATCGGTCAGAACGGGTCCATGATGATGGTCGCCGTCTCCGGCACGGCCGTCGCCCTGGCCTGACGCGGCACAGGTCGCCCGGCCTGTCGATAACAATAGTTATATACACGCATTCTGCTAGCCGATATGAGCCGGTTTACCCCGCATGCAAGGAGCTGGTCGGAATGCCCTACCGACGCAGGAGGCTCGGCGAACTCGATCTTGTTGAGCGGTTCTCGCCGCTCATGCCGGCACTGCCGGTCCAGTTCCTGTTCGGATCCCTGTGTGTCCTCGCGGCCATCATGGCGCGCTATGGCGTCAACATGTTCGCCCCCGATGCCGGCCCCTATGCACCGATCTATCCCGCCATCCTGATCGCCACCCTGTTCGGCCGATGGCAGGCCGGCCTGATCACCTTCGTGGGCACGTTCGCCTATGCCTGGTATTTCGTTCTGCCGGACACCCATTCCTTCCATTTCCTCAACCCGTCCGACGGCCCCAGGACGCTGGTCAACGGCACCGCTGCTGTCGTCATTGCGATATTCGCCGAACTGTTCCGCCGCGCCATCCGCCGGGCCGCCGCCGAGCGGGACCGCGAACTCGAGACCCATCAATTATTGCTGCGCGAGCTGGACCATCGCACCAAGAACAATTTCGCCATGGTCGCCAGCCTGCTGGAAATGCAGCGCCGGCATCATGAGTCCGAAGAAGTCCAGGAAGCGCTCGCCGTTGCCGGCGCGCGCGTCCACAGTTTCGCGGCGATCCATGACTCGATCTATAGTGGCGCCGATTATGTCGACGAGATCAGCATGCCGAATTATCTCGCCTCGCTGACACGCATGCTGTCCGACGCACTCTTCATGCGCGACACGGTGACGATCAGTCTCGGTTGCGATGCCGTGTCGCTTCCGCGTGACCGGGCAGTGGCCATCGGCCTCGTCATGAACGAGGTCGTCACCAACGCCGCCAAGCACGCCTTTGAAGACGGCCAGTCCGGCGAAATCCGTGTCGAGTTCCGGCAACCGCCGTCAGGGCGCTGGGTCCTGTCGATCGTCGACGATGGCAAGGGCATGCCGTCCGAACCTGCCCAGCCTGACGGCCGCAGCGGGCTCGGCTCGCGCCTCATGGACGCCTTCGCCCGCAAGGCAGGCGGCGAACTCACCGTCGAGCGGCCGGCCGTCGGCACACGTGTCCTCCTGGTTGAGACCGAACTCCTGCCCGACACCGAATGAGCCCTTTCCTTTCGGGCCACGAGGTTCCAGACTGCCGGTAAAACAAGGGAGTCCGGAATGGACAATTTTGCAGACTATGACGCCATCGGCCTCGCGGCCCTGGTGCGCACGAAAAAGGTCAAGCCATCGGAACTGCTTGATGCCGCGCTGGCACGGGCCGAAGGCGCGCAGGAACAGATAAACTGCTTTTCCGCGCTCTTCCCGGAACTCGCCCATGACCAGCTTGCGGCCCCGCTCGGCGACGGGCCGTTCGCCGGTGTGCCCTTCGCGACCAAGGATCTCGCCATCGACGTGAAAGGTGCCCCGATCACGCAAGGGTCGGTGGCCTGGAAGGGCAATATCGCGGCGGAGGATTCCACCCTGACCAGCCGCTATCGCAAGGCCGGGCTGGTCTTCTTCGGTGCCACGACCTCGCCCGAGTTCGGCCTGACCACCACCACGGAATCCACGCTGCACGGCCAGACCCGCAATCCCTGGGACACGACGCGCACCTCCGGCGGCTCGTCCGGTGGCGCCGCAGCCTGTGTCGCGGCAGGCGTCCTTCCGGCCGCCCAGGCCAGCGACGGCGGCGGCTCGATCCGCATCCCGGCGGCCTGCTGCGGCCTGTTCGGCATGAAACCCTCGCGCGGGCGCATGCCGATGGGCCCTGGCCGCACCGAAGGCTGGAACGGCCTCTCCACCGTCCATGCCGTCAGCCGCAGCGTGCGTGACAATGCGGCCCTGATGGATGCCACCCACGGCCCCGAGACCGGCAGCCGCTATCATGCCCCGCCGCCGGTGCGGCCCTATCTCGACGAACTCGGCCAGGATCCCCGGCGCCTGAAGATCGCCCTCTGGCGCACCGCCCCCAACGGCACCCAGCCCGACGCCGACGCCGAAGCCGGCCTCAAGGCCACGGCGCAGCTGCTCGAAGAGCTCGGCCATACGGTTGTCGAAGCCGCCCCCGTGATGGACGGCGAGGCCCTTGGCAAGGCAGCCCTCTTCGCCATCTCGGCCAACATCGCCGCCATGGTCGACGATCGCAGCGCCGCGCTCGGCCGCGCCGTGCGCGAGGACGAGCTGGAACCGATCACCTTCCAGATGGCCTCCCTCGGGCGCACCGTGCCGATGGTCGAACTCGCCAAGGCCAACAATGCATTCCAGACCGCCGCCATCGTCTACGAGCGCTTCCTCGACGCGGGCGGGTTCGACATGACGCTGTCGGCAACCATCTCGCGCCCGCCGGAAAAGCTCGGCGTCCTGGCGCTGACGGCAGACCCGGACACGATGGGCGCGGCGGTGGCCAGCTTCTCGCCGCATTGCCCGGTGTTCAACCAGATGGGCGCCCCCGCCATGTCCGTGCCCCTGCACTGGACCCCTCCCACCCCGACCGCGCCCCTGGGCCTGCCCGTCGGCATGATGTTCGGCGGCCGCTATGGCAGCGAAAGCCTGCTGTTCTCGCTCGCCGGCCAGCTCGAACGCGCCCGTCCCTGGACCCATCGCCGCCCGCCCGTCTGGGTCGGATAGAAAAAGGCCTCCTGAATGTTCAGCCGCATCTGCCTGATCCTCGCAGGCGCCTGCCTTGCCGGTGCTGCCGACGCCACGCCGCTCGACCCGCCGGGCGCAGAAACCTATTCGCTGGAAATTCCCTATTCGGTCCCGGTGGCGCGCGACAACGACCTTGCCGCGAACGAACTGAAACTGGTCGCACTGATCCTGACGGCCTTCGCTTCGCACATGCGGGAGCCTGACTGATGCCTGGCCTGGCGACGCGCGCCGGCGGCTGTCATTGCGGCGCGGTCCGGTTCGAAGTCGAACTGCCCGACGCCATCGAGGTCGAGGCCTGCAACTGCTCGATATGCATCATGAGCGGTAACCTGCACGTCATCGTCCCGGCCAGCCGCTTCCGCCTGCTGGAGGGGGAAGACAGTCTCAGCGCGTACACGTTCAACACGGGCGTGGCCCGCCACCTGTTCTGCAGGCATTGCGGCGTGAAGAGTTTTTATGTGCCGCGCACCAATCCCGACGGGATTGCGGTGACCTGGCGGTGCCTTGACGCCTGGCAGGCCTTCGACGTTACGGTCAACGCCTTTGACGGCCAGAACTGGGAGGCCAATGCCGCCGCCCTGGCGCACAAGTCGCAGGATTGAGGGCGGGCTGTCCTAGTCCCGTTCGGGTCCGGGTGGCCCGCCGGGATGCCGGCCGCGGCGGCCCTCTCCCGGTTCGCGGGACAGCAACTGGGCAAGACCGTCACGCTCGCTCGCCGACAGGTCACCCAGCCGGGTCGCCAGCGATTCATGCGTCACGGCATGCACCGCTTCGTCAGTGCGCCGCAGCTCGGCAAACGCCGCGCGGACCGCATCCGGATCATAGGGTTCAAGGCGCAAGGCCCGGCCGAGTTCGGCGCGCGCCGCCTTGCGGTGATCCATCTCGTCCCTGGCAGACTTGAACGATTCCATCATCACGCGCCGGATGGCCTCGCGGTCCTTGCGGCTGGCATGTTCCATGACGGGCGGACGCTCTGACATCATCCGGTCGCGTCGGTGCGTGTCATCGCCCGAACGCACGACCGTGCCGACCAGCAGGCCGACCAGCAGCATGTTCGCCATCAGGGACAGCGTCAGCCAGAAGGGGATGCGGCGCCGTGTGCCTGGCTCGCTCATTCGATGGTCTCCTGGTCAAAACTCACGCTGTCATATCCGAGTGCCGCGTAGACCAGCGTATCGACTGCGTCTTCCGATGAATCCGTCGCTGCCGGCTGGATTCCGTTAAGGCCGATCACGAGGCCGATGGCCAGCGAGGCGAACGCGCCCACGGCAGGCCAGCGCGGCAGCATGGCCAGCCAGTTGCGTGATGCACGGGCCGGCTTCGGCGCGCTCTCAACAAGGCGGGCCGTCAGCGCCGCAGACGGCAATATCTCCGGCAGGCCGGACAGCAGTCCGTCCACCGAGCGCGCATTGTCCAGCGCCGCCGCGAACGTCTCTGGTGATTCGGCCAGGCGGCGCGAAGCCGCCTCACGTTCCGTTTCGGGAAAGGCGTTCGTGTCGGCGCCCCAGGCTTCGATCAGGTCGATCAGCCGGGCGTCTGTCATTGGTTGCCGTGTCATGCTTCGCTCCTTTCCGTCAGTACCGTTCGCAGGGTGCGCCGTGCCCTCGCGAGCAGGCTCTCCAGCGCTTCAACGCTGATCTCCATGATGTCCGCCGCTTCGGCCTGAGAATGGTCCTGCAGCGCGCACAGCGTCAAGGCGGCGGCCTGGCGCTCCGGCAACGCGGCAATGGCCGCCTCGACGGCCCGCACGCGTTCTGCCTGGTCCAGCGCCTCGTGCGGCATCAGCGCCGGATCTGTGCGTTCCGGCAGCTCGTCCATCAATGTCTCGCGCCGCTTGCGCAGGCGGTCATAGCACAGGTTCAGCGCGACCCGGTGCAGCCAGGTCGAGAACTTGGCCCTTGGTTCCCAGTCAGGCAGGGCCTTCCAGGCCCGGATGAATGTCTCCTGTGTCACGTCTTCGGCCTCTGTCCGATCCGACAGCATGCGCGAGGCAAGTGCCAGCACGCCGGGGCTGTAGCGGTTGACCAGCGCCGAAGCGGCTTGCCGGTCACCGGCAGCCGCGCGTGCGATCTGGTCAAGGTCCGAAGTGAATGCCACGGGTGTCTGTCTAGCCTGCGCATCGCAGAAGGGGAAATGACTTCATCCGCGTGGCTGGCATTGGACCGCAAGGCCGGTTGGGCCGGACACATGGCGTGTTGCGAAGGGGGAGAAGAATTTCGCATATCATGCATCCGGCCCGTCAGGCTTGGGCCCGGCCTATTCTGCTTCAGGCGGCGGCGCAGGCTTGTCGCCGCGACGCTCGTGCCACTTGCCGCGACGCTCATGGCGTGCCGCCTTTGCAGCTTCGCGTTCAGCGTCGCTCAGCGTGCCGTCACCGTCGGTGTCGAACTTCGCCATCCGGCCTCGCATCGGCGGGTTGGCGAATTCTTCCGCGCTGACACTGCCGTCGCCGTCAGCATCAAGGGCCGAGAACATCTTGGCCTGCCTTTCCGCCTTGCGGGCGGCTTCCTTGGCCGCGTGGTGGGCCGTCATTTCGGCCTGGCTCAGGCTGCCGTCCTTGTTGGTGTCGGCCTCGTTGAACATGGCCGTGCGGAAAGCGGCCTTTTCTTCCTTGGAGACGTCGCCGTCGCCATTGGTGTCCATGGCTTTCATATGGTCACCGCCGTGATGACCGCCATGTGGTGCGGCCTGCGCAGCAATTGGCAGCGCTATGGCCACGGCGGCCGCGCTGACCAGGGTAGCGAGTGTAATGCGTTTCATGAGATTGAACTCCGTATGGTTGATTGCCCCATCACAGGTTCAACGATGCGGGCCCGCTAATCCGTCGCTGGCAGGTGCAGTTTTTCTGCAGCGATGGCCGAAACCCGGCGTTTCACCGCCGCAAGATCGGTCTCCAGCGAGGCAAAATCCGTCGCACCGACGGCCCGGCAGAGCCGTTGCTTCAGGCCTTCGGGAATGGCGTCTGCCACCATGTCGCTGCCCACTGCCAGCCGCTGGACCTGTTGCAGCGCCTGCAGGAAGGCCAGCGAGGTCGCCAATGCCTCATAGGTCCCGGCCTCGTCCGGCTTGCTGCGCGCCACAGCGTCCACCGCATCGGCCATGTTGGCGCGGATAAGGGCCGGGTCGCCTGACAGCAGCATGTCCTGCTGCAGGATGAATTCAATGTCGATCAGGCCGCCATGATCGGTCTTCAGGTCCCACAGGCCCTTGCCCGGCTTCTCCTGGAACAGGCGCATGCGCATGTCGGAAATGTCGGCTGCAATCTTGCCGTCGTCGCTCGCGGCCCGCGCGGCAATCGCCGCCTTCGCGATACCGGCAACCCGTTCGCCGAGGGTCGCGTCGCCGGCCACGAAGCGCAACCGGGTCAATGCCATGTGCTCCCATGTCCAGGCTTCGTCATTCTGGTAATGCCCGAATGCCGGCACGCTGACGGCGACAGGTCCGCCCCGCCCGGAGGGCCTGAGACGCATGTCGACTTCATACAGCGCGCCTTCCGCCGTCGGCGCCGTCAGTGCCGTGATCAGGCGCTGCGTGAACCGGGTAAACCAGGTCTGCCCGTCCAGCGAGGGCGAGTCATAGATCACGATGATGTCGAGGTCCGAGCCGGCTGTCATTTCCGCGCCGCCCAGCTTGCCCATCGCGAACACGCCGCACGTTCCCAGCGCCTCGCCATAGCGGCGCACTGTCTCGGCGGTCGCGACACGCGCCATCTGGCGGATCGTTTCATCGGCCAGGCGCGACCAGTGGCCCGCCGCATCCGACGCATCGATCAGGCCGTGCAGCAGGCGGTGGCCGATCAGGAAGCTCTGGTCGCGGTGATAGCGCCGCCAGTCATCGAGCGCCGCGTCAAAACTCGTGTCGGGGCTGATCTGCGGCGCCACCGGCTCCTGCCCGCTGACCAGCGCTTCCAGCAGGTCGGGCCGGCGCGACAGGATTTCCGCCAGCCGCGGCGCCAGCGCCAGGGTCGCGACAAGATCGTCCAGCAATTCCGGATTGGCCAGCAGCATCGCCAGCGTCTGCACGCCCGAGGACAGGCCGCTGAAAAAACGCGAGAACCACCGGAACGCCTCGTCCGGCTCGCCCGTATCGCCCATCGCCTTCAGCATGCGCGGCAGGATCGCCGTCAGCAGTTCGCGCCCGCGCACGGTCCGCGTGGCCGGCACATTGCCCCGGTGCCAGTTGCGGATCGTGCTGATCGGTATCGACGGATCGCCGAAGCCCAGCGCCGACAGCGTCTCCACCGTGCCGGGGTCGTCGTCGACGCCGGTGAATACAAGGTTGCCGATACTCTGTGCATCGATCGTGCTTTCTTCGTGCACGAAAAGGGCGTCGTAACTCGCCTGCACAGCCTGGCGCGTTTCCAGCAGGTCCTGGTCGAACCGGCTCAGTGATGGATAGCCGCACAGCGCCGCGACGTCGGCCCTTTCGGCGTCATCGGCAGGCACCCTGTGGGTCTGCTCGTCGTGGCGCATCTGTATGCGGTGTTCCAGGTTGCGCAGCGCCCGGTAGGCGGCCGACAAGCGGTTCACCGTGTCTGCGCCCACAATGCCGGCATCGCCCAGCGCCTGCATCGCGCCAAGCGTCGTATTGTCCCTGAGATCCGGCTGGCGGCCCCCCATGATCAGCTGCTGCGTCTGCACGAAGAACTCGATCTCCCGAATCCCCCCCGGCCCCAGCTTGATGTCGGGTGACGGTTCGGCCAGGGCGTGGGCACCGATCTTGGTGTTGATCATGCGCTTGATCGCCTGGATGTCGTCGATCGCCCAATAGTCGAGATTGCGCCGCCAAACATAGCTGGACATGCGCTTCAGGAACCGCGCCGCCGTGGCGTCATCGCCGGCCACGGCCCGGCCCTTGATCCAGACCATGCGTTCCCAGTTCTGCCCGACGCTCTCGTAGTAGAGATCCGCCATGCCGGTCGACACTGCCAGCGGCGTCGAGGACGGGTCCGGGCGCAGGCGCAGGTCGGTCCTGAACACATAGCCGTCCGCCGTGGTTTCATCGAGCAGGCGCACGACATCGCGGATCACCCTTTGGGCCGTGTCGCCCGGTGCGCGCTCACCGCCCTCGAAGACATCCGGATCATAGAACGCCGCAATATCGATATCGCTTGAATAGTTGAGTTCGTAGGCGCCCATCTTGCCGAGCGCGACAATGAACAGGCCCCGGTCTGACAGCGCGCGGCTGGCCAGCGCCACACGCAGGGCCGCGCGGACGCTTTCGATCGCCAGGTCGGTCAGCGCGTGCGTCACGTCCATCACGTCACGCGTTCCCGCCAGGTCGTCAGCCGCCAGCGCCAGGTGCGCCGCCAGCTTGGCCTTGCGCAGCACCGTCATCGCCTCTTCGATCGGCATCTCGCCCGGAAGGGTCCGCACGGTGACAAGGGCCTGATCGAAATCCCTCTCCACACCGCGATCCGACAGGCGCCGGAGATACGGCGCGTGCGGCAAGGCGGCGGCCAGGGCCGCATCAGGCGTGTCAGCAAGGGGGCGGATCGTCAGCATGACAGGTCAGGCCCGCGGCAGGCGCAGGACCGCCTTGAGGCCCGGCTGGCCTTCAGGCCCGCCCGCATCCTGCAGGATCAGCTGGCCGCCATGCATCTCCGCAACCGAATCGACCAGCGACAGGCCGAGGCCGGAGCCGGGCTGCGTGCGCGCCGAATCCATTCGCTGGAAACGCTGCACCACCCGCTTGCGCTGGTCGGCCGGCACACCGGGCCCGGAATCGACGACGACGACATCGATCGTGCCATCCGGCCCGCGCGTCACGGTGAAGGAAATCGTTCCGCCGGCTGGCGTGTATTTCACGGCATTGTCGAGCAGGTTGGACAGCGCCTGGCCGATCAGGTCGCGGTCGCCGAGAATGGTCAGGTGACGGGCGATCTGGCTGCGGAAGGCGAGACCGGCTTCTTCGCATGCCGGATCGAACAGTTCCGCCAGTTCCTCGGCCAGTTCGCTGACGTCCATGCGCACCCGTTCACCTTCGGCACCGGCTTCCAGCCGGGCGAGCCGCAGGATCGCGTTGAAGGTTGTGAGCACCCGGTCGACTTCCTCGACCGTTTCATTCAGCGTCGCGCTCGCATCCTCCTGCGACAGCGGCTGCGAAAGGGCAATCTCCAGGCGGTTGCGCAGGCGCGACAGCGGAGAGCGCAGGTCGTGCGCGATCGCATTGCCGGTGTGGCGTGTCGCGTCGACAAGTTTCTCGATCTGGTCGAGCATGGCATTGATGCGCTGGCCAAGCCGGTCGAATTCATCGCCAGACCCGCGCACCGGCACCCGCCGGCCCAGTTCGCCGCCCATCACCGCTTCGGCCGTCCGCGCCAGCTCGTCAGCCCGCCGCGCCGCGCCGCGCGAAATCAGCACCCCGCCCAGCAGCGACAGCACAATGCCGATCGGCGCCGCGATGAAGATCGCCCGCTGGATACGCCGCACAATGGCCGTCTGCTGCGCCGCATCGAACGCGACCAGCAGCGCCCCGCCATTATCGCGCAGCCGGACGATCTTGCCGGCGGCAGACCGCACGACGAACGACCCGTCCGGCAAGGGCTGGTTGAAGTCGAAATAGACCGTGCGGGAACTCGCCTCGGTCAATGGCACCGGCATCAGCTGGAAATGCCCGGCAATCTTCCCGCCGGACGAATCCTCTAGATAGTAGAAATAGGTCGATCCCGTCCGCGTCATGCGCTCCAGGACGGACTGGCTGAGCCGCTCCATCCCGCCGGTGAAATAGGCATTGCCGAGCTGCTCGAATTCGAGGTCCAGCCGCCGCTCTGCTTCGGCGCGGATATAATAGACCGTCGAATAATAGAGATAGACCATCAGCACGGCCGAAAACGCCGCAAACATGGCGCTGTACAGCAGCGCCAGCTTGAACGTCGTCGTCCGCAGGAAGGTCGGCAGGCCGATTTTCATGACCTGCCTCGTGCCAGCCCCGGAGCGGGCCGTCTAGCCCTGCAAGCGATACCCGGCGCCACGAACCGTATGCAGCAGGGGCTCATCGAATTCCTTGTCGATCTTCGCACGCAGGCGCGAGATGTGCACATCGATGACATTCGTCTGGGGGTCGAAATTGTAATCCCACACTTTTTCCAGCAGCATCGTGCGGGTCACAACCTGGCCGGCATGGCGCATCAGGTATTCCAGCAGGCGGAATTCGCGCGGCTGCAGGTCGATCTTCTGGCCTGCCCGCGTCACCTTGCGGGTCAGCAGGTTCATTTCAAGATCGCCCGCCTTCAGCGAGGTGACCTGCTGCTCGCCCATCTGGCGACGGCCGAGCGCTTCGACCCGGGCCGCCAGTTCCGACGGGGCAAACGGCTTGGACAGGTAGTCATCCGCCCCGGCCTTCAGGCCCTGCACGCGGTTCTGGACATCGCCCAGCGCCGACAGGAAGAGGGCCGGCGCCGTACCGCCAGCCTCCCGGTATTCCTTGAGCAGCGTCAGGCCATCCTTCTCCGGCAGCATGCGGTCGACCACCAGTGCGTCGAAATCGACCGAGCGAGCCATTTCCAGGCCTCGCTCACCGTCGATTGCGGTATCGACGTCATGGCCCGCTTCACTCAGGACTTTCTGAATGAAGCTCGCCATTTCGGCATCATCTTCGATAACAAGAACGCGCATTGAGTCTCCCACCACTGTGTCGAGCATGAATCTATCCTATTCCTTTGTCGAAAGGTCGAGTGTGCGATAGTTCGTGATCTGGCCGATACGCACTGCGATCAGCACTTTCGTCCGCCCGGCCTTCTTGGCCGCTGCGATTGCTTTCTCGAACGCGTCGACAGACGTTGCCGGCTGGCCGTTGACGTCGAGGATCACCATGCCGGTCTGCAGGCCTGCGTCCTCGAACACGCCCTTGCGGGCCACGTCGGTCACAACCAGTCCGGCGTCACCGGCACGCAGGCCGAGCTTGGTGCGCAAGGCGTCGTCCATCGGCTTGAAGGTCACGCCCAGTTCGTCGATCTCGGTGCCGTTCGGGTCTGCCTTGACGCCCGGCGACGAGGAAGCCGGCACGATCGCAGCGTTCGGATCATCGGGACGTTCGCCGACCGTCACTTCGATGGTCTTGCGCTTGCCGCCGCGGATGATTTCGAACTTGTTGGCCGTATTGGCGATCAGCTTGCCGACGACACGGGTGGTCGTGGTCGCGTCGGTGACGTTCGTGCCGTTGACCGACAGGATGATGTCGCCGCGTTCAAGGCCGCCTTTTTCAGCCGGGCTGCCGGACGTGACGTCGGCAATGATCGCGCCGTCGTCTTCCTTCATGCCCTGGGCTTCCGCCATGTCGGGCGTCAGGTCCTGGATGGCGACACCCAGCCAGCCGCGCGACACGCGGCCATCCTTGATGATCGCCTGTGTCACTTCATCAGCGAGCTCGGCCGGAATGGCGAAGCCGATACCGACCGAGCCGCCCGTCGGCGAAAAGATCGCCGTATTCACACCGACAACATTGCCGTTGAGGTCAAAGGTGGGGCCACCCGAGTTGCCGCGATTGATCGATGCGTCGATCTGCAGGAAATCCGTGTAGGGGCCGGCGCCGATATTGCGTCCGTCAGCCGACAGGATGCCGGCAGTCGCCGTTCCGCCAAGGCCGAACGGGTTGCCCAGGGCCACGACCCAGTCGCCCTTGCGCATGTCGTGCGAATTGCCGAAGCGGACATAGGGATAAGTGCCCTTTTCCTTGATGCGCAGGACAGCCAGGTCGGTCTGCGCATCGGTGCCGACCAGTTCGGCCTCCAGCTCGCGCCCGTCCTTCAGCGTCACTTCGATTTCGACGGCATTCTCGACCACGTGATTGTTGGTGACGACATAGCCGTCCTTCGAGATCAGGAACCCGGAACCGAGCGAACGGGATTCCTGCGTCTCCGGCTCGTCACGCTCGTCTTCCTTGCGCTGGCGATCCTGGAGGAATTCATCAAAGCCCGGCATGCCGCGGAACTGCTCGAAGAACTGTTCCATGTCGGCCAGCTTGCCGACTTCGCGCTCGCTGACCACGTTGACGCTGACCACGGCAGGCTCGACCCGCTCGATCAGGTCCGCGAAGCTGAGCGGCGCGCCCGTCGGCGCCTCGATGGCAATCGGCTGCGCGCCCGCTTCCGGGCTGAAGACCTTCGGCGCCAGCGTTAGCGTGCCGATAGCCGCCGCGCCGAAGACAGCTGCCACGAGGGCCTGTCTCGAAATGCCAAATTTCTTCATTCTATTCTCCAAGTCACTGAATTTGCATCGGTTAGCCGGTTTGCCCAAGATAGTCATGTCGTGGGAATAATGGTCATTAAAAGACAGTTAGGTGGATTCGCGCGTATCCACTGCCTGTCCCTGGGTCTGCACATGGCTGCCTGCTTCGAGCGTCCTGTGCACCGGGCATTTGTCGGCGATTTCCATCAGGCGCGCGACCTGTGCCGCGTCCAGCGCCCCCGTCAGCGTGATATCCCTGTAAAAAATGGAGATTTTCTCGCCTTCCTCGCAATGCTCGCAATCGACGGCATAGTCCTTGGCATGGTGAACCGCGACCGATACCCGTTCCAGCGGCCATTTCTTCCGGTTGGCATACATCCGCACCGTCATCGACGTGCAGGCGCCAAGCCCGGCTGAGACATATTCGTACGGGTCAGGCCCGCGTCCGCCGCCGCCGACGGCAATCGGTTCGTCGGCCAGCGAAAAATGCTCGCCGGTGACAATCATGTTCTCGTACAGGCCATTGCCGGTCTCGGTCACCACGACATCCCGCGTCCCGCCCGTCGCATGGTCCGGCTGGGCGACCCCCGCCGCGAAGACGTAGGCCTCTGCCCAGGCAGCCATCATGCGGCCGGCCCGGCGGGCATCGCCATTGGTCGTCAACAGGTGGTTCGCCTTGTCGAGACTGATGAAGGATTTCGGATGCCGGGCGGCCACGAACAGGCCGGTCGCGTTGTCGATGCCGACACTCTCGTCGACCGGCGAATGCATTATCAGCAGCGGCCGCTTGAGAGTCGCCGCAGCGTCACGCACGTTCGATGCGCGGACATCGTCCAGGAATTGCCGCTTCAGCACGAACGGCCGGCCGGCCAGCTGCACCTCCGCCTCGCCCTCTGCCTCGATCGTGTCGACATGCGCCTTGATCGATTCGATGACATGCGACGCCTCCGACGGCGCACCGACCGTCACCACGGCCTTCGCCTGCGGGATGTCCGCGGCTGCCACGATCACCGCCGCACCGCCCAGCGAGTGCCCGACCAGCAGGTGCGGCCCGCCCTTTTCGCGTTCCAGCCACGCGGCGGCGGCAACCAGGTCCTGGATATTGGTCGAAAAGTTCGTGTTCGAAAAATCGCCTTCGGAATTGCCGAGGCCCGTAAAGTCGAACCGCATCACGCCGATGCCGGCTTCGACCAGCGCGGCCGTGATCCGGCGGGCGGCCAGGCCATCCTTCGAGCAGGAAAAGCAGTGTGCGAACAGGGCCCATGCCTTCGGTGCGAACACGGGCGCGTCGAGACGGGCGGCCAGCAGGGCGCCGTCATGGCCCGGAAATTCTACGCGTGCCTGATTGGTCATGCCGGATCCTTTCAATGAATACGTGCCGAAACTGAAGCACCGCGCGACGCGGGGCAAGCATTGTCGCCATCCCGATTGCGTGAGCGTCCGGGCCACGCGAGCTTGACTTCTGGTGCCCGGCCCACCTTTCGTGGCGCCCAGACTGCAACAGCCGGGCTTCGCCACACTGAATGAAACCGCTCCACATCTTCCTGATGCTCGCCATCCCGGTCATGGGCGCCAGCGCCATCTGGCTCGCACCGCCCGGCACGCGGGGCCTGTCGCTCGGCCTCGGTGCCCTGCTGGTCGCCCTCGCCGTCATCGACCTTGCCACCTATCGCCTGCCGGATCTCCTCAATGTCGCCGTGCTGCTGCTTGGTGCCGCGATGGTCGCCCTGACCCGCCCGGCGCTGTGGCCGCACCACCTGCTGGGCACCGGTATCGGCTATGTCTCGCTGGTCGCCATCGAAATCGCCTACCGGCATTTCAAGGGGCGCGACGGCCTCGGGCGGGGGGATGCAAAGCTCATGGGCGCCATCGGCATGTGGGTGGCCTGGCCGGGGCTCGCCCCGGTACTGCTGATCGCCTCCCTGTCAGGGCTGGTCGCAGCACTCGTCATGAGCCGCGCCAGACGCCAGGCCGTCTCGTACGAAACCCGCATCGCCTTCGGTCCGTGGATCGCGCTGGGTGGATGGGTGGTCTGGCTCGCGCAGCCAGCCCTCGGCGCGCTCGGCTAGGCGTCTTCCGGCGCAACCGGCTCGGCACCGGCGCGCCTGCGGCGCGTCAATCCGTATGCGATCAATCCGCCGATAACCAGGAAACCGAACGGTGCGCTCCACAGGAACAGGCCGGTCAGGTCTTTGCCCTTGGGCCGGAACAGGACGAATTCGCCGTAACGGCTCTCGAACCAGTCGCGCACTTCCGCGTCGGTCGCCCCTTCACCCACCATTACCCGCACACGGGCGCGCATGTCCTCGGCAATCGCCGCGGAGGATTGCGAGATCGGCTCGTTCTCGCACGCCACGCAGCGCAGTTCCCGCATCAGCGCCTGCGCCCGCATTTCCTGCGCAGGGTCGTCGAGCGCCTGCGCCGCGCACGTCAGCGCGCAGGCCAGGGCCGCAATCGCGAGCAGGACGGGTCGCAGGAAGATCAGGGCTTCCGCCTCCTTGGCAACACGCTGAACAGGGCACCGAGCCCCATCAGCAACACGCCCAGATATACCAGATCGATCAGCGGATTGAAGTACACCCGGAACACCCAGCGCGTTTCGCCGTCAACGTCGCGCCGGTCGCCCAGCGCCACGTAGAGGTCGCCCGTGCCGGTCTTGTGGATCGCCGTCTCTGTCGTCGGCATGCGCGCCGCCGGATAATAGCGTTTCGTCGGCGCCATCTCGGCCCGCGCGCTGCCCTTGCGCGCTGTCAGGTCGGCCTTGTCGGCATACCAGTTGGGGCCTTCGATGGCCCGCACGTCATGCAGCGTCACATGCCAGCCCGCGACCGTGCCCGACCCGCCCGCCGGCAGGGCCAGCGTCGCTTCATAGCGCTGGGTCGTTTCCACGACGGCGCCGAGGATGAACACGCCAAGGCCGATATGCGCCAGCGTCATGCCCCACACGCGCAATGGCAGGCGGAAGACACGCGCCAGGGTCACGGCCCGGCGGCGCAACTCCCACAGCGCACCGAAGATCAGCCAGAAGGCCAGCGCCAGCCCGAAGGCCGCCCCCAGCGGAATGTCCCACAGGCCGACGCCCAGCAGCAGGAAGATCACGACCAGGCCGACGCCGCCTGCCGCCCATTTCCACAGCGTCGAGAGGTCCGCCTTGCCCCAGCTCCAGGCCTGCACCACCGGCAGGATCGCCAGCAGCGCCGCCAGCATCGGCACGAAGGTCAGCCGGAAATACGGTTCGCCGACGGAAATCGTCCGCCCCGCCGCCTCGGCAATCAACGGGAACAGCGTGCCCAGCAGCACCGTCAGCGCCGCCACGACCAGCACGACATTGTTCACCACCAGCGCGCCTTCGCGGCTCAGGATTGTCCACGGCTTGCCGCCTTCCAGCTTCGGCGCCCTCAGCGCGAACAGGCCGAGCGCGAAGCCGCCATAGGCGATCAGCCCGCCAAGCAGCAGCAGGCCGCGACGCGGGTCCACGGCGAAGGCATGCACCGATGTCAGCACGCCGGAGCGCACCAGGAACGCGCCCATGATCGAGAACAGGAAGGCCAGCACCGCCAGCAGCGCAGTCCATGCGGCAAAGCTGCCGCGCTTTTCGGTCACCGCCACCGAGTGCAGCAGGGCGGCACCCAGCAGCCAGGGCATCAGCGAGGCATTCTCCACCGGGTCCCAGAACCACCAGCCGCCCCAGCCAAGCTCGTAATAGGCCCAGTAGGAGCCGAGCGCGATGCCGAGTGTCAGGGGAATGAAGGCGGCCAGCGACCAGCGCCGCGCCTCCTTGGCCCAGACCCGGTCGATCCGCGCCTCCATCAGCCCGGCTGCCGCCAGCGCGAACACGAACGAGTATCCGACATAGCCGAGGTAGAGCATGGGCGGGTGGAAGGCGAGCGCCGGGTCCTGCAGGATCGGGTTGAGACCCGCCCCCTGCAACGGCGCGGGGTCGAGCCGCAGGTAGGGGGACGAGGCGAACAGGAGGTAGCCCAGCGCCCCGGTTGCCAGCCATCCCTGCACGCCCAGCGCCCGTGCCTCGAACGTCTCGCGCCCCGTGCGCATCCACAGCGCACCGGCCGCGCCAAAGCCCATCGTCACGAGGCACCACAGCGCCATCGAGCCTTCATGGTTCCCCCACGCGCCGGCGATCTTGTACAGCATCGGCTTCAGGGTGTGGGAATTGTTCGCCACCAGCGCCACGGAGAAATCCGACCGCGCAAACGCCACCACCAGCGTCAGGAAAGACAATACCATCACCGCGAAGGCCACCAGGGCCGCACGCCCGGCCAGCGCCCGTGCACCGGTCAGGCCGAGCACGCCCTGCGCCAGAGAAGCAGCCAGCGCGAGGAATGCCGCAAGGTGGCCAAGTTCAATCATGTCAGCTGGCGTTCTGGTCCGGGCCGGCGCCCAGCGGCCTCAGCTCGCGGGGTTGGTAATTCTCGTCATGCTTGGCCAGCACTTGCCGCGCCGTGAACCGGCCATCGGCGTCAAACGTCCCGATCGCGACCACGCCCTGCCCCTCGCGGAACAGGTCCGGTGCGATGCCGGTGAAGCTGACCGTGATGCTCGCCGGGCTGTTGTCGATGATCGAAAACACCATCTCGCTGCCATCGCCCGGATAGGTCAGCGAGCCTGGCTCCACCCAACCGCCGACCTTCACTTCCTTGCCCGCTGCGGGCACGCCGTTTTCGGCAAGGGTTTCAGGCGTGTAGAACAGGTTCGCATTCTGGCGCAGCGCCACGAATGCCAGCGCCGCAGCGGCCAGCAACAGGGCGGCGGCAACGCCAAATGTCCACAATCTGCGGGTCCGGGCTCTCATGCCGCCAGTCTATACCGCCAAACGGCCGGAAAGACAGTGCGGCAGATGTGGCAGCTGCACAGGACGGCTATTCTGCCGCGGGGGCCTCGCCATCGCCGATCACGTCCAGCATCGCCCCGAAGCGTTCACGGCGCGGATCGTCGGCTGGCAATTTGGCGAAAACGGCCCGCATCATCTGCGCTGCCTTTTCCTGGTCACCGGCCTGCGCCGCGCCCATCGCGGCCCACATGCCTGCCCGAACCTGCGTATCATCCAGCTCATAAGCCCGTGCAAACAGCCGCGCCGCATCGGGGCCGACCTGGCCGTCGCCCAGGTCGACCAGCACCTGGGCCAACCCGACCAGTGCGGGCACATAGGTCTCGTCACGCCGCAGGGCCGCCTGGTAGGCCCGCGCAGCATCGTCAGGACGGTTCTGCCCGCGCAGCATCTCGCCGATGTAATAGCGTGGCTCCGGCGCATTCGGCTGGTTGATCGCAGCCTGTTCCAGGCTGGCCAGCGCTTCCGCCGTCGTCAGGGTTTCGGGCGCGGTCCGGATCTTCTCCGAGATTTCGTGCTGGCGCTTGTCCATCGGCATGTCGTCCATGCCTGGACGCCCCAGCATCAGGTAGCCGCCGACGCCAATGACCAGGCATGCGGCCATGACGATCATCTGCATCCGGGTTGTGTGTGCTCGTGTCATGATTTCGGAAACCTCAATCGCGCCCGCAGGCCGCCCATCGGGCTGTTGTCCAGGTCCAGGCTGCCCTTGTGCAGCTCGGCCAGCTCCGTCACGATCGACAGGCCAAGCCCGGTTCCGGGGGTCGTCTCGTCCAGTCGCACGCCGCGTTTCAGCGCGCCTTCGCGCTCTTCGGGCGACAGGCCCGGCCCGTCATCCTCAACGTCGATCTCCAGCGCGGCCGGCGTGTCGGTCACCCGTACCACAACTTCAGCCGCGGCCCATTTGCACGCATTGTCCATCAGGTTGCCGATCATTTCCTCAAGATCCTGCTGCTCGCCACGGAACACCGCACCGGCGCCATCCTCGACGCTGACATTTATGCCCTTGGCATCGAACAACCGGTTCAGCAACCTCGCCAGCGCCTCCACCACCGGCGTCACCTCCGTGCGTGCGCCCAGGGCTTCTGCCCGGGCCACCATGCGGGCCCGCTTCAGGTAATGTTCCACGTTCGCGTGCATGGATTCGGTCTGCCGCCGCACAACATCGTCCAGCTGAGTCCCACCCTTCGCCTCATTGCGCAGGACCGCAATGGGCGTTTTCAGCGCATGCGCGAGATTCCCGACATGGGTCTTTGCCCGTTCCACAACGTCCCGGTTGTGCCCGATCAGCTTGTTCAGTTCCTCCGTCAGCGGGCGCACCTCCAGGGGATAGTCCTGCTGCAGCGTCGCCCGTGTGCCCTCGCGGATCTCCGCGATGTCCTGCCCGATCCGCTTCAGGGGCCGCAGGGAAAACCGGATCGCCAGGACCATCGCCGCAAACACGCTGCCGAAAAGCGCGATCATCGTGCCCAGCAGCATGTTGCGGAAGCGCGTTGCGGCGGCGTCATTGGGTGTCCGGTCTGCGGCCGCCATCAGGATCAGCGGCGTCGTCCGGCCCTCGACAAGGATCGCCTTGGCCGCCACCCGCACGCGCTGGTCGGCCGGGCCGTCAAAGTCGGCAAACCGCGTCGTGCCGGGACCGGCGACAGCTGCGTGAATCTGCTCTTCGGTCAACGGGACGGGCTCGTCCCACAGGCTCTTGGACCGGAAATCGCCAGCCACCCGGCCGTCTTCGGTCAGGCCGACAACCGCCCAGTACTGGCCGGAATATTGAGTCTGGAACCGCGTGTCGCCGCTCAGCAGGTCGCGCTCGGTATCGGTGACCCGCCCGTCCGGCAGGAACGCCTGTTCCCGCACCAGGTCGCGCGACAGGCTGACCAGCGTCTGGTCGAGGTCTTCCTCCAGCAGGGCCAGCGTCTGGGCGCGATAGAGGGCCGACAGGGCCAGCGATCCGCCGACCAGGACGACAAGGCCCCAGATCGCGGCGGCGATCATGATCCGGCGCGCCAGGGACACGCTGGACCAGCGGTCCGCGAATCGGGTGACAGGATTGGCCGGTGCGTCCATTCAGGCGGTCTAGCGCGACCCGCGCCTATCCGGCAACGCGCGCTTCGTTCTCCGGCACGATCAGGCGGTAGCCAAGGCCCCGCTCGGTCTGGATCCGGTCAACGCCGATTTTTCGGCGCAGGCGCCCGATGAACACCTCGATCGTGTTCGAGTCACGGTCGAAATCCTGATCGTAGATATGCTCGACCAGTTCCGTGCGCGGCACGACCCGGCCCTGATGATGCATGAGGTAGGACAGCACGCGGTATTCGTGCGCGGTCAGCTTGACCGGTTCACCATTGACCATCGCGCGGGCAGCGCGCGTGTCGACCATCAGCTTGCCGGCTTCCAGGGTCGCGGCCGAATGCCCGGCGGCGCGGCGCAGCAGCGCACGCATGCGCGCCAGCAATTCCTCCGTGACGAACGGCTTGGCCAGGTAGTCATCGGCGCCGGCATCGAAGCCGGCCACCTTCTCGCTCCACTGGTCGCGGGCGGTCAGGATCAGTACGGGGAACGACTTGCCGTCCGCGCGCCATTTCTTGAGAATGCTGACACCGTCCATCTTGGGCAGGCCAAGGTCCAGGATCACCGCGTCATAGGGTTCGGTGTCGCCCAGGAAATGCCCGTCTTCGCCATCCGCGGCCAGATCGACCGCATAGCCGGATTGCGACAGCACGTCGGCCAGTTGGCGACGCAGGTCTGCATCATCTTCAACGACGAGGATACGCATGGGAACTACCTTCCTTGTAACGGATTATCACACATTACGAACCGCGACGATTCGTTATGGTTCCGGATTGGGCATCGACGACAAAGCGCACCTTGTGCCCATCGCCGGTCATCCAGTCTATGTGGTATTCAGCGCCGCCCCCGGACTTCGAGAACAGGTCCGCGCTCAGCTGGTAGCCGCCATATTCCCGCTTCAGGTTCTGGAAAATCTTGCTCAGCGGCACGGTCTTGCCGTCGCGCACGGCCTCACGCGCCTGTCCCGGAGAGAAGGAATCTCCCCATTTCGGCTGCGCAAGCGCTGGCCCGGCCGCAAACAGGCCGAGAATCGCAAGGGAGGCAATAATCCGTTTCATGGCTCAGCCTATAGGTCCAAAGCCCTGAATGCGAAGTGAACGTATGTGTTGGAACTGTTCAGGATCCTAACGCCCTTCGGCCCATCGCTTCAACCCGGCATCGGCCGGGTCGTCCAGCACGATCTTGAGGTGGGCATAGAGATTGCCGGGATTGGCGCCCTGCACACCCTTGCCGCGCAGGCGCAGCTGGGATCCGGTATTCGAGCCCGCCGGCACTTTCAGGGTCAGCTGGCCGGATGGTGTTTTCACTTCCACGCTGCCGCCAAGGACCGCCGTCTTCAGGCCGATCGGCACATCCATGTGCAAATCGCGCCCGTCGCGTTGCCAGACAGTGCTCTTGCGTACCTCGACTTCGAGCAGGGCATCGCCCGGTGCCCCGCCATTGGGTGAAGGCTGGCCCTGGCTTTTCAGGCGCAGGGTCTGGCCGGTATCGATCCCGGCCGGGATATTGACGTCCAGTGCGGTTCCGTCGGCCATGGTCATGCGCCGCCGGGCGCCATTCACGGCGTCCTCGAACGAAACTTCCACACGATAACGGATATCACGGCCCTTTTGCGGGCCGGGGCTGCGCCGGCGCCCGCCGAACATGCCGCCCAGGATATCCTCGAACGGATCGCCCTGTGCCCCGAACGGGGCGCCGCCGCGCGTTTCCCAGCGATGGGTGCCGCCCGGGCCCGCGCCACCACCGGGATAGCTGCCGGCAAACCCGGCCGGGTTGCCGTCGCCGTCGATTTCGCCGCGGTCGAACTTGGCCTTCTTGTCGTTGTCACCAAGGATGTCCCAGGCCTGGGAGACCCGCTTGAACTCTTCCATCTTCTTTTCGTCATCCGGATGCAGGTCCGGGTGCAGGGCTTTCGCCTTGTTGCGATAGGCTTTCTTGATGTCGGCATCGCTCGCGGTGCGGGAAACGCCGAGCACGCTGTAGGGATCAAGGGCCAAGGTCGGGTATTCCTCTGATTGGGTAAAACGTCGTGTCCGCCATGAGTTAGGGTGTTCCGGCCCTGAATGAAACCCACCTGCGTCCGTTCGCCCGTCCAGACTGGTCCTGCCAGCCTGAACACCTGCCGCGGCACCTGAGGCTCCGGCCCCGGCAGGCCCTACAGTGTCCGGTACAAATAAACGCTCTGCACAGCCCGCGCGAACCCGGCCTTCTTGTAAGCGCGGCGGGCCGGCGCATGGCTCGGGTCGCCGCCGGTTCCGACACTCGCCGCGATCATGCCCTGCGCCCGCATGATATCAAGCGCGTAAACATACATCGCCGTGCCGAGACCTTCGCGCTGCACCACCGGGTCCACGGCATTCAGCCCGATTTCGCCGACCTTTGTCTCGGGGTCCAGTTTCAGCGAACAGAACCCGACAATGTCGCCGGCCTGTTCGGCGACGAATACGATGTCGGCTGAATCCTCCGCGCATATCTGGTCCAGAAGGTCTGCCTGCGCCCGTTCCGCTTCGGCGAACACGACCGGCGCCAGCGCCTCACCGACAATCTGGCGGAGTGACTTGAAGACGGGCCGGAAGGCCACTTCGCGGACGGCCTGCATCTGCGTCAGGTCACCCGGGCGAAACGCCCTGATCTGGAAATCGTCAGACATGCCCGCCACCCTCTTGCGTCTGCAGCAGTTTACCGGGGGCCAACTGATTCTGCTACCCGCTCGTGATCACCGCCCACGGGCCGATCCGCCCGTCCGGTCCGATCTCGGCCACCCGTGCGGCCAGCACGCCCTCCGCCAGTTCGGCAACCGGGCTGCCGACATCAAACCGCCCGCCAAAGCCGCTTCCGGTGTCGACCTCAACCGCAAAGCGCCCGGAATTCCCGGCCTCCGGGAAGGCCCAGCTCTCTGCCACGTCAGCGCCCCGGCGCACCCAGTCCAGCACGCTGGCGCGCAGGCGCACATGCGCGACCGGCCACGGTCGGCCGCCAATGTCCTCATAGGCCAGTGTCTCGCCCCCGGCATTGCCGCCTTCGACTCACCACCTTGACGTGCAAACGGCCAGGTCCAATTCATGCCTTGTCTCGCTCCCGGTTGAACTTGTTTCGACCGGGAGAATTTACCGCGACCGGGATGCCGGTCGGACCGAAAAGGATTTTTCCAAGGAATCCTCGGGCACTACGTTGGAAACCTGAGGGAAATCATATTGCGGGTGCTGCAATTTGTGACCTTGCGGCGATAGCCATTCCCATTGAATTCTGCTTTGTCCCGCGCTTCAGTCCGGGGCAGAGGAGCTAGCAGAATGTCGGCACGCGTCATCTCGATCGCCAATTCCAAAGGCGGCGTCGGAAAGACCACGACCTGCGTCAGCCTGGCCGAGGCCTTCGCCGCCTCTGGTCGCCGCACGCTGGTCGTCGATCTCGACACGCAGGCCAACGCCTCGCTGCTGGTCTACGGCCACGAGGGCGACGAACACCTGTTCCAGGCCATCAATGACTACGCCACGATTTCCGACTGGCTGCTGGAAAACTTCTTCGCCAATGAGCAGAAGCGCCTGTCCGACTTCGTCGTCACCAATGCCAGCGATGTCAGCCATGACGGCAAGCCGCTGCCGCTCGACCTCATCCCGTCCAGCCCGCGCCTGCGCAAGACCGAGCGCGAGCTGATCTACGAACTCACCGCCAAGAAATACTCGATGGAGGCCCTGCAGGGCCAGGTCGGCCGCCGCCTGCGCGACGATTTCAACCTGCTCAAGGCCGATTATGACGTCATCATCTGCGACTGCCCGCCCGGCATCTCGGTGATGACCGAAAGCGTCCTCGCCGCCAGCCACCTCATCATCGTGCCCACGATCCCGGATTTCATGTCCACGCTCGGTCTCGACCTCTTCACTGGCGACATCATGGCGAATCTGCGCGACCGGGACATCGAAAGCCTGCCGGTCGTGCTGGCGACGCGGTTCGACAACACGCCGCACCAGCAGGTCGTCCTTCAGGCCATGCGCGAAGCGGCCAAGTCAGAGGACGCCGAATTCGAGATGTTCGACACGGTCATCCCCCTCAAGACCGGCTTTGCCACCAACCCGATCGAGCTCGGCCCCGATCCGACCCTGGCGGCCAAATGGCCGGGCGATGCCCTGTCCACCATCCAGAAGCTGCTCAACGAAGTCCAGGAGCGCCTCAAATGAGCCTGACACCGCCGACCGCCGGCGCCGCCGCGCTCGCGGCCCTGCTGGAAAATCGCGACCGTTTCAGCCGGCTTGCCGACCGCGACTTCGCCAATGCCGCCGGCCTGCTTGTCCGCAAGCTCATGAATTCGGCCGGCCAGGCCACCGAAGACATGATCGCCCTGCGCGAGGCGGTCGGTCACGAGATCTTCGAAACCGAACTGAAGAAACTGACGGCCCACCAGGCTCGCCTGCTCGCCCGCCGCCTCGACAAGGCGGTCGACGATTATGAAGTCTCCACTGCCGGCGCCGCTGCCGCGCACATCCGCAAGGTCATGGCCGGCGAGACCACCGCCCCGCAGGCAACCGCGGTCGAAGCCGAAGCCGAAACCCCCGCCGCAGGTACTGAACCGACGGGCACGGACGATGCGCCGAAGAACGCCTATTTCGGCCGCAAGTCCTTCCGCGCCGGCAACTAGAGCGCCCTGATACGCGGCCCCTCGCCGCGCTCCAGCATCAGCGCCCACACGGCCCAGACCAGTGCATCCACCCGGTCCGGCGAGCCGGCGAACCCGTCCGCTCCGAACCGGCACATCTGGTCTTCCAGTGTCGCCAGCAGCCCGACATGCGCCACCTTGCCCTGCTCATACAGCAGCGCCACCGGCAGCGCCCGTGCCCGCTTGCCCAACCGCGCATGCACCAGCCGCACTGGCAACCGGCAGCCCGAACTCACCAGCGTCTGGCGCACCATCTCGCCGCCCTGGTTGGCCTCGGCGATGATCATCGACGCGCCCACCGCCTCGGCCAGCGAGACGGCCCGGCCCGCCCAGTCGGCTGGCCGCAGCCCCGGCGCCGAGGCATCGCCCAGCACGAAACAACGCCGCCCGAAGCCTGCCGCCTCGGCCACGCCCGCCGCCACGATCCCGCAGGCATCGGCCCGCGGCCCGCTCGTCGCCGGCGGGTCCACGGCCACGACAATGTCCGCCATCCCCGGCGCGGCGAACACGCGGTTCCTGTCCAGCATGCTCCTTACAAAGAGCGCGCCCTTCGGGTCTTCCAGAAGGTCGCCCATCAACTCCTGCCGTGCCAGTGACGAGCCGGCATAGGCCGCCTCCATTGCCGCCACGAATCCGGGTGACAGGTTCACCGCATTCTCCCGCGTCGCGCTGCGCGTCACCCGGCTGTCCGGCGCGCCCACCAGCCGCTTCACCAGGTCCACCGGGCGCGGCGTGGTCGTCGCCACACAGCGCGGCCCCGGCCCCAGCCGAAGCCCCATCTGGAGCGTGTCCCACACCGCATCCCCCTTCGCCCAGGCCCCCACCTCGTCGCACCAGGCCGCGTCGAATTGCGGCCCGCGCAAACTGTCCGGGTCTTCCGCCGAGAAGACGAACGCCTCCGCCCCGTTCGGCCATACCAGCCGCCGCCGCGACACTTCATACACTGGCGTGCCGCCTGCGCCCTTCAGGTGCCGCAATCCGCTCGGCCCCTCGATCATCACCTCGCGCACGTCCGAGAGCGCCGGCCCGACCAGCGCCACGCGGCGGCACCCGGCCCGCACCGCCATGCGCACCCATTCAGCCCCCGCCCGCGTCTTGCCGGCGCCGCGCCCGCCCATGAACAGCCATGTCCGCCAGGGGCCCCGCGGTGGAACCTGCGTATCGCGGGCTTCGAAGATAAACGGATTTCGTTTCAGGTAATCCTGCATCTCCTGCGTCAGACTGTTCAAACCCTGCTGAATCGCCCGCTCCCTCAGCCGGTAATCCTGCGGCGTCCAGGCGGCGTTGCTGTTCCACTGCTTCGAGACGCTCCCAGATTCCCTGCGCGTCATCCGCTTCCCCCGCATCTGCCTCATCCTCCAGCACGTCCCGCGCCGCTGCCCGCATCGCCGCCTCGGTATGGCGCAGCTCGGCGGCCAGCCTCAGCATCTTCGCCGTGTCCACCTCGCCACCCCCGGCCAGCGCCTCTGCCATCGCATCCAGTTCCCGCTTCATCACCAGCCACGCCATCTCGAACGGCCCTTCCGGCGCATCCAGCCCGCGCTCGCGGATCGTCGCGCACACCGTTTTCCGGTCCCGCCCCATCCGCTGCGCAATCGCCTTGCCCGTATGCCCAAGCAACCAGAACAGGCGCATCTCCCGCCCCTCCCGCTCACTCACCTGCCGCCGTTTGCCTGATGTAATCATGCGCCGACTATACAGCCGCAGGCACCACGGTCGGACAGGAACAGGGCTATCCCCCGTTCCGCCCCATTTCGTCAGCCTTCGGCACACCCTCGCCCCAATCCCCGCACCAAACCGCCCTGAACATATCCCGCCCCTGCCCGAATGCCTGACATTTCCCGCCGCATTCGGGGCGCAGCCTGCAGTCATTGCACATGCGCAAGGAAAGGAAACGACCATGCTCGCCGCCATCAGGATACGCGCCAGGATCACAGACCGGAGCCCTTTGTTGTCCCGATCGGGTCAGTGGATTGGTGCCCTCCTGACGGCGGCGGCTTTCGCGGCCGGGGCGGCCTGGGCCGACCAGGAACCCCGCCTCGTCACGCCGAATGACGCCACCTCCGGCACGCTGCTGCTGAAATCCTCCACGCCCGGCAAGTACGTCCAGGCCCCGGCCCTGCTGACCGATGTGCAGATCGACATTTCAGGCCCGATCGCCCGCACCCGCGTCACCCAGCGCTTCGAGAACACCACCGATGGCTGGGTCGAAGGCGTCTATGTCTTCCCCCTGCCGGATGAAAGCGCCGTCGACACGCTCCGCATGCAGATCGGTGACCGCTTCATCGAAGGCATGATCGAGGAACGCCAGAAGGCGAAAGCCATCTACGAACAGGCCAAGGCGGAGGGCAGGAAGACCGCCCTGCTCGAACAGGAACGTCCCAATCTTTTCACCAATTCCGTCGCCAATATCGGCCCCGGCGAAACCATCATTGTCCAGATCGAATACCAGGAAACCGTCCACCTCGCCGACGACACGTTCTCGCTGCGCTTCCCCATGGTGGTTGCCCCGCGCTACATGCCGGAACCGCAGGTGCTCACCGCCTCCCTCGGCGACGAGGGCTGGGCCGTGGTCGACCCCGTGCCGGACCGCGAGCGTATCGCACCGCCGGTTCTCAACCCGCAAACCGGCGACACCAACCCGCTTACGCTGAACGTCTCGCTCGATGCCGGTTTCCCGGTCGGAAAGCTCGAGTCGACCTATCACGCGATGGACACTGACTGGTCCGGTGCCAGCGCCGCCACGCTGACGCTGTCGGCCGGCAGCGTGCCGGCCAATCGCGACTTCGAACTGACCTGGACACCCAAGGCCTCGAAGGCGCCCAGCGCCGCCCTGTTCACCGAAACCGTCGACGGCGAGCCCTATTACCTCCTGATGGTCACCCCACCGGTCGCCGCGCAATCTGCGCCGCCGCCACCGCGCGAGATCACCTTCATCATCGACACGTCCGGCTCGATGGGCGGCGAGTCGATCCGCCAGGCCCGCCAGAGCCTCGCGCTGGCCATCGCGCGCCTCAAGCCGGAGGACCGGTTCAACGTGATCGAATTCAATTCCGTCACCACCGCCCTGTTCGACCATCCCCGTGATGCCACGCAGGCAAATCTCGCCCGCGCCACGCGCTGGGTCAGCAATCTCGAGGCCACCGGCGGCACGGAAATGCTGCCCGCCCTGCGCGAAGCCCTCGCCGACCACCGCAATGCCGGCGGGCGCCTGCGCCAGGTCGTCTTCCTCACCGACGGCGCCATCGGCAACGAGCAGCAGCTGTTCGAAACCATCAGCCAGTACCGCAAGGATGCCCGCATCTTCACTGTCGGCATCGGTTCGGCCCCGAACAGCTTCTTCATGTCCCGCGCCGCCGAACTCGGCCAGGGCAGCTACACCTACATTGGCGATATCGGCGAAGTCGCCACCCGCATGGGCGCCCTGTTCACCCGGCTCGAAAGCCCGGCGATCACCAACCTTGCCGCGACATGGCCGGACGGCACCGCCGTCGAGGCCTGGCCGTCGCCCCTGCCGGATGTCTATTCCGGCGAAACCCTCGTCATCGCCGCGCATGCGGCGACCAGGGACGGCCTCGTCTGGGTCTCCGGCATCAATGGCGACCAGCCGTGGAAAGTCGGCCTCCCCCTCAAGCAGGCCGCCGACCGCGCCGGCATCTCGAAACTCTGGGCCCGCAAGAAGATCGCCTCGCTGGAACTGGATCGCGCCCGCGCCGACACGCTGCCCGACATCATCGACGACCAGATTCTCGGCACCGCGCTCGCCCATCATCTTGTCTCGCGCCTGACCAGCCTCGTCGCGGTGGACGTGACGCCCAGCCGCCCGGACGGCGCCGACCTGGACAGCGCGCAGGTGCCGCTGAACCTTCCCGCCGGCTGGGATTTCGGCAAGGTCTTCGGCCATGACGGCCTGCGCTCGGACATGCCGCTGATCCCCGTGGACGCCCTCGCCGTCCGCAAGCCGGATCCGCAGGGGGCCAACGCCCCGATGCAGGTGGAACGCGGCGTACCCCTGCCCAATACCGGCACCTTTTCCGACCTGAAACTGCTCGCCGGCATCATCCTCGTCCTCATGGCCTTCATGCTGAAACTGGTCTTCCGCCGGATCCGCCACCATGCGGCCTGACACACAAGCCCGCCCCGCGGAACAGGCTGTTCCTCCCCGTGGAAGGGGGCTGCGGAGGGATCAGCAATCGATCGAGGATCGATTGCCCCGCAGCAGGGGTGGGGGGGCAAGCCGCGTGAAAACAGGATTCAGGTCAATCACCACAGCCCTCCTCCTCGCCGGTCTCCTCCTGTTCGGGAACGGCGCGTACATGAAGGCCAAGGCGCACCTCTCCCAGGTGCTCCTCGCCCATGCCTGGCAGCAGACGGTGCAGGGCGCCACGCACGCCCGCCCGTGGCCCTGGGCCGACATCACGCCCGCCGCGAAACTCGAACTTCCCCGCCTCCATGCCTCCGCCATCGTTCTCGCCGGCACCAGCGGACAGGCCCTCGCCTTCGGTCCCGGCCTGATGACCGGCTCTGCCGCCCCCGGCCAGCCCGGCCTCACCCTTCTGGCCGGCCACCGCGACAGCCATTTCGCCTTCCTGCAGCATGCCCGCATCGGCGACGCGCTGACCCTCACCGGCCCGGACGGCACGCCCCACACCTATGCCCTCACCGAAACCCGCATCGTCGACGCCCATGCCAGCACGCTCACCCCCGGCGGTACCGGCCCGGCCACGATCGCCCTCACCACCTGCTACCCGTTCGGCGCGCTCACGCCGACAAGCCAACGCTTCGTGGCGCTGGCGACCCTCGACAATACCCCCGCCCCGGACCCGGTCGGATAAAGGCCTGTCTCTCACCGCTCTGCGCCATCAGGAAATGCGAGACTCGCCCGCCGATCCGCAATAGCCTCGGGGAAAAGACGAGGAAACGCGCCATGACCCCGACCATCCTGCACGACGGATTCGCCTTCATCGAAGGCCCGCGCTGGCACGATGGCGCCCTCTGGTTTTCCGACATGCACGACGACACCGTCTGGCGCGCCGCTCCCGGCAAGGCGCCCGAAAAGATGGCAGACGTGCCGGGCAACCCGTCCGGCCTCGGCTGGCTGCCGGATGGCCGCCTCCTCGTTGTCTCGATGCTGGACAAGCAGGTCCTGCGCCAGGAACCCGGCGGCGCGCTCGTCCGGCATGCTGACCTCTCCGCCATCGCCACCCGCCGCGCCAATGACATGGTCGTCGCGTCGACCGGCCATGCCTGGGTCGGCAATTTCGGCTTCGATTTCGACACCGGCGAAGCGCCCGCCCCGGCCGCCCTTGCCGGCATTTCACCTGACGGAACGGCCACACGGGCCGCCGACGGCCTCCTCTTCCCGAACGGCATGGTCATCACGCCGGACGGCAAGACGCTGATCGCTGCCGAAACCTTCGGTGCCAAATTGACCGCCTTTGACATCGGGGCCGACAATACCCTGTCCAACCAGCGCGACTGGGCCGCCCTGCCCGAAGGCGCGGTGCCGGACGGCATCTGCCTTGATGCGGAAGGTGCCGTCTGGGCCGCCTCGCCCACGACCGGCACCTGTATCCGCCTGAAAGAGGGCGGCGAGGTGCTCGACACCATCACAACGGGCCGCCAGGCCATCGCCTGCGCCCTTGGCGGCGCTGACGGGAAGACGCTCTTCCTCTCAACCGCCGAAACCACGCACCGCGACAAATGCCGCGCCCTGCGTTCTGCCCGCATCGAAACGGTCGACGTGGCGGTGCCGGGAACACCAACCTACTGAATTAAAATGGAAAAACTGGAGCGGGTACACGGGATCGAACCGAGATACTCAGCTTGGAAGGCTGGTGCATTACCATTATGCTATACCCGCAACCGGTACGTCTCTCATCCTTAGCACAGTCAGTGGTGGAGGGGACAGGATTCGAACCTGTGTACGCTATGCGGGCAGATTTACAGTCTGCTGCCTTTAACCACTCGGCCACCCCTCCAAGGGCTGCCTGCGACTCACGATAATTGACGCCGTCGCCCCGGAGCGCCTAAAGGCACGGGCGAACCCGTATCCTGCACCCGCTTCGGGAGACGGCCTTATAGGGATGAACCAAATGGCGCGCAACCATCCAAAACGCCGAAACGCACACGGGCCTGCCGGTCCCGGCGATGCACAGCGCCCACGCCAGGATGGGCCGCGCGAACGCAGCCACGGCGGCAGCGGCGAAGGCTGGCTGTGGGGCACGCACGCTGTCAGCGCGGCGCTCGCCAACCCGTCCCGCACGATCCACATGCTGCTGGCCACCGAAAATGCCGCCGCGCGCCTCGGCCCGGCACGGGTCACGCCGGACATCATTCTCGGCAAGGATCTCGACAATCGCCTGCCGCCCGGCGCCGTCCACCAGGGCCTGGCCATCAAGGTGGCACCGCTCAACCCGGCCAGCCTCGAAGACCTGATCGACCGCGGCCTCACCCGCATCTGCGTGCTCGACCAGGTCTCCGATCCGCACAATCTCGGTGCCATCTACAGGTCTGCCGCCGCATTCGGCTTTGGCGGCCTTGTCCTGCAGACGCGCCATGCCCCGCCTGTCACCGGTGTTGTCGCCAAGAGCGCCGCTGGCGCCGTTGAAACCGTCGCCGAGGCCCGCGTGGTCAACATTGCCCGCGCCCTCGAACAGCTCGGCGACGCCGGTTTCCACACGGTGGGCCTTGCCGGTGAAGGCCGCCGCAACCTGGCAGATGCTGTTGCAGGCGCAGCAAAGGTCGCCATCGTGCTCGGCGCTGAAGGGTCCGGCCTGCGCCCCGCCGTTGCCAAGGCCTGCGCCGAACTCGCCCGTATCGAGATCGCGCCGGAAATGGAGAGCCTCAACGTGTCCAATGCTGCCGCAATTGCGTTCTATGAAGCCAGCCGTCAGCGTTTCCCAGCCGGATGAAGCTCTGCTAGGGTTAACGCGAGGAATCGCCAGACGGGAGCACCTGCGATGCTAAGATTGATTTCCATTCTGCTGCTGCTGGCAGGCCTGGCCGTTGCCGGTATTGGTGGCGCCGCCCTGCTCGAATCCTACCGCCCGCACGACGCCATGACGGAGGCCGCACCGCCGCCCATGGCCGACACCGCGGATGCGGCGATGGAAACCATGTCCGAACCCGCAATGGAACCTGCACCGGACACCGCCCCAATGGCCACCTCGCGGTCGATGGCGAAAAGCGTTGAAGCTGAATCCGGAGGGTTCGGTGCAGCCGATGATTTCGACGTGGCCGAAGCCGAAGAGGACTTCATGGAAAGTGGCCTCGGCGAAATCGGCACCGCGTCTGACCCGGTCGCCGAAGTGGCCGGCATAACCGGCCCGATCCCGGCCGCCTCGCCCTCGGTCACCAAATCGCGCACCGAAGCCTTCCTTGAAACGCTGCAGACCGTTCCGGTCGCCCACGAAACGCCGACATCCGCTGAATACAAGCGCGCCTTCGACGTCACACTGGCAATTGACGCAACCGGCGACGATACGGCCGTCGACGCCCTGCCGAACCGTGGCGGCAACATTGTCACCGGCGAAGCGAAAGTGTCAGACCGGGTCGAGGCCCGCGTCAGCGGCGCCAATTTCGAGATCATCGAACTGTCCCCGCCCGTCCAGTCGCTGTCGCCCCTGACAGAGAACATCTGGCGCTGGTCGGTCATGCCGCTGTCGGCCGGCGAGCATGATCTCGTGTTCGAAATCTATGCCATCGACGCTGATTCGGTCGTGCCCCTGCGCACCTTCCGCGACACGGTGTCGGTCCAGGTGTCGGGCATCAATCGCGCGATCGCGTTCGCAGACCAGGCCAACCCGCTCTTCGTGCTGCTCGGTGGTCTCGGATCGGCGATTGCCGGCCTGCTCGGTGCCATTCGCTTCTTCGGCAGGCGCTAGGCGGTCAGCAGCTCGCGCTGAGGCAAAGCTGCAGGTCGGTCGCACACCCGCGCGCGTCGTCTTCCGGCACGTCGACACCATCGCCGTGAGCGTGGATGACAACCGGTCGGCCATCCTTCCACGAGACATCGTACAGGTCGTCTATGCCGCGCGCGGTCAGGCAGGCTGCCGCTTCGTGGTGGCATTCGTTCTCTGACCGGATACGGCACACCGCCGGCGGGGAAATGATCACGCGGCTGGGAACAGAAACAGGCGCCGGCGTATTGGCTGTCGGCAAGGGCCTGGGCGACACTACCTTGGGCAGCGGCATATCGGCGACAGGCGCCGCCTCCGGCGTGCGCGCCGTATCCTGGCCTTCTGCCGGCCCGTTGAGGATGACCACGCTGGCCGCCACGGCCAGCATTCCGCCTTTCACTCGTTGGTACATCTACACGCCCCTCGTCCGGCCATCAGTCGGTCCGGTGCTCGACCACATGACTAATACGACATCTTATCCAATTGCACCACATCTGGTGCAGGCAGGCTGCATCGGCGGCAGGGGTTGACGTACGGTAACATTTTCTCGGTTTTCCCGCCGATCCGCCTTTGACAATGGGCTCAAAGGCGGCTTTCAGTGCCGACATGAAACCTGACGACGCCTCCCCGCTGACCCTTGATACCGCTCAGGATTTCCTGCGCGAACGGTCTGCCCGCATCGAAGTCGACCCGATGACCAACTCGGTCTTCGCACTGGCCCAGACCTATTTTCACGACATGGAGACCGGCAAGGCCAGCGTCGCCGACCTGTCCCGCTTCTCGGCCGAGCTGCACCTCACCCTGATCGAAGAACGGGCAGAACGCTTCAGATTGCAGCACTCCGGCGGCGATCCGGCCCTGGCCTGGTCAGGCGTCCAGACAGCGCTCGAATCGCTTGCAGGCAAGGGATTCGACGCCTTCCGCGCGGCGGTCGAACAGCCGACCGGCGGGATCGTGTTCACCGCGCACCCGACATTCGCACTCTCGCGTGACCTGCGCGAGGCATTTGCCGCCCATGTCATGCGGCCCAACAAGACCAGCCGTGCCGGGCTGCTGAAACATATCCGCGAGGACAGCCGCCCGTGGAACGCCGCGATCAACCTCCAGGGCGAACATGACGAGGTCCAGACCGCGCTGGTCAATGCGGCCAGCGCCCAGGCGACCTATGCCCGGCTGGTCCTGGACGTCGCCCGCAAGGCGTTCCCGGACACGTGGACATCGCTTCGCCCCTTCCTGCCCACACTGGCCAGCTGGGTCGGCTACGACCTTGACGGGCGCACCGACATTCACTGGTCGCAGTCGCTGACATTCCGGCTGCAGGAAAAGGCGGTGCAGCTTGCCCGCTACAGCGACCGGCTGGACGCGATCCCCGGCAGCAACAAGATCGCCGCCCTGGCCCGTCTCACCCAGCGCCTGCGCCTGGCCGCCAGTGAAGCCGAAAGCCAGGCCGAGCTCTTCGCCGTTGACCTGACCGACCCGGAAAACCTGGTGCGCGCCGCCAATACGCTGACGGCCCACAGCAAGCGCATGATCTACAATGCCGACGAGATCACCGCGGTGATCGACAAGGTCATCCCCGACGCCGAAGCCGGCCTCGCCGCCGCGCTGATCGCCTTCCGCGCCGAAGTGGACTCGCTTCAGCTCGGCACTGCCCGCATCCACCTCCGGGTCAACGCCGCGCAGGTGCGCAGCGTCATCAATCGCGATCTCGGCCTCGAAACGGAAGACCGCGAACTCGGCCGCCTCGCCCTGGCCGAACTGTCCCAGAAGGCCCGTGTCTCCAAGCCGGTCCAGGTCAATTTCGCCGACCTGTTCCTCGAACAGTCCACCGCCCGGCGCCAGTTCATGATGTGCGCGCAGATCCTGAAGCACATCGATTCCGGGTCGGTCATCCGCTTCCTCATCGCCGAGAGCGAGAACCCCGCAACCGTGATGGGCGCACTGTATCTCGCCCGCCAGTATGGCGTCGCCGAAAAGCTCGACATCTCGCCCCTGTTCGAAACGCCGGAAGCGCTGGAGACCGGCGGCCGGTTCATCGAACGCCTGCTCGAGGAGCCGGAATTCCTGCGCTATGTCGAAGAGCGCGGCTATCTCTCGATCCAGCTCGGCTTCTCCGATGCCGGCCGCTTCATCGGACAGGTCGCCGCCGACATGGCGATCGAGCGCATCCACAACCTGATCGCCCGCGCGCTCGCCGCGAAGACCACCGGCGTCGCGCTGCTGATCTTCAACACGCATGGCGAATCCATGGGCCGCGGTGCCTGGCCCGGCAGTTTCGAACAGCGGTTCGACCACGCCCTGACACCGTGGACACGCGGCGGCGCCCGCGCCCGCCACCTGCAGCTGATGCACGAGGTCAGCTTCCAGGGTGGCGACGGCTTCCTGCACTTTGCAACACCAGCGCTGGCCGGCACGACCTATGCCGCCTGGTGCACGCACGCCCTGTCGGAACCGGCCGACACGTCGACCGACCCGTTCTATACGCGTACGGACCTTGTCTGGGATTTCTACCGTGCCTTGCGTGCCTGGCACGAGCGCCTGTTCGTCAACCCGGACTATGGCCGCCTGTTCGGGAATTTCGCCGCCGGCCTGCTGGCCAAGGCCGGCTCGCGCCAGCGACGCCGCACCGGCGGGCCGACCGGCCCCCGCGCCCTGCGCGCGATCCTGCACAATGCCACCCTGCAACAGCTTGGCATCCCGGTGAACACCGCCGCCGGCATCGGCTCGTCCCTGCAGCGCGAGAATGACCGCCTCGTACAGCTGATCAATGCCAGCCCGCGCATGCGCGGGTTGATCCTGCTGGCCCTGAAGGCCCG
Source organism: Hyphomonas johnsonii MHS-2 (assembly GCF_000685275.1). Lineage (GTDB taxonomy): Bacteria > Pseudomonadota > Alphaproteobacteria > Caulobacterales > Hyphomonadaceae > Hyphomonas > Hyphomonas johnsonii. The sequence goes on along the minus strand of NZ_ARYK01000001.1, from coordinate 48,324 downwards.
CATCGTGACCAGCCTGCCCACCCTGCGCGCCTATGCCAGCGTGTTCGACGCCAGCGTCTGGATCGCCCACGCCCGCCTTGCGGATCCGGACCGCGCACCAGCCTATCGCGCCGTCTATTACGGCCTGCGCGATGACGAGACCTCGGTCTCGATCAACCGCATCGCCAACCTCCTCTCGATCGACCTTGGCAAGTTCGACCGCCTCCTGGCCCGGCTCGACGATGCGCCGTCTGCCGAGGAACGCCATCAGGGCCGGCTGAACCTGCACGCCCTGCATGCCCTGCGGCTCGCCCTGATGATGCGGGCCTTCGTGCTGGTCGGCCAGCTGCCGCGCATTTCAGAGCGTCACGACATCGACGCCCGCGGCCTGTTGCAGATGGTCACCCAGTTGCGGATCCGCGAAGCCGTCGACCTGCTCGGCACGATCTTCCCGCAGGCCCAGGATGCCGAAACGCCGTTCAGCGAGATCACCGAACCTGGCAGCGAGGCCCGGTCCGGTGCCAGCTATGGCTATGCCCGCATCAACAAGACCATTATCGGCCCGCTGGAAGACATCGACCGCGCCCTGCACGGCATCAGCCTGGCCATCACGCATGCCTATGGCGCGTTCGGGTAGGCGCGCTTCCAGCTGCCCGGGCTTTCGCCGGTCCAGCGCTTGAATGCCCGCGAGAACGAACTCGGATCGGAAAACCCGACCAGGTAGGCCGTCTCGTTGACCGACACTTTCCGCGCGTTGAGGAAATGAACCGCCATCCGGTGGCGCAGGTCATCGTGCAAGGCTTCGAAACTGATGTCCTCGTCCTTCAGGCGCCGATAGAGGGATTGCCGGCTCATGCCCAGCTGCGCCGAGACACTCTCCATGGTCGCGTCACCCTTGTGCAGGATCGGGATCAGGAGGCGCTCCACCCGTCCCCGCACCGTGCCGGAGGATTGGAGTTCCTCGAGCAGCTTTTCCGCCCGCTCGCTCAACACGCCGAAGGCGTAGGCGTTCGCGCGATTGGTGGGCATGGTCAGCCATGAGGCGTCAATTTCGATGGCATTGCGGTCGCTGCCGAACACGACCGGGGCCTGCATGACCCGCTCGTACGCATCACCATGCGCAGGGCGGGCATGCGTGACGTGGACTTGCCTGGCCAGCTTGTGGCCCGGAAAGTTGCGCGCCGTCTCGCAGATGAACCGTGACCAGGTCTCCTCCGTCATTTCGGGAAAACTGTTGGGGTCGGCCCGCGTGTCGACCAGCCAGAGGCCGCCGTCGCGCTGCTGGACCTGGAACCGTTCATCGCTGCCCGGAACGTCGAGTTCGGCGACCAGCCGGCCGAACCGGTTCAGTTCCGCCAGCGCTTCGCCCATCGTGTCCGCCGCATAGCAGATCAGCCCGACCACCGAGATCTCCGTGAAATTCTGCGCCGCACCGAGATGCAGCGGCAGGGCGGGATCATTGCACAGGTCCTTCGCCGCCGCCGTCAGGTCGACATAGACCTGCAAGGCCACCCGGTTGTCCGGATCGCCCAGCACCGCTGCGTCCAGCCCGGACCGGCTTTGCAGCTCCGCTGCGCTCGCGCCCTGCCTGATCGCGAAGTCGAACAGCGCTTTCGCATAGCCGGCCGAGACGGTTGGCTGCTTCACCGGGCCTGCCTCCTGTCACCAAAGGTCATTTTTTTGAGCCCAGCCGTCATGTGACGAAATCCCCGGAACTATTATCGGTAAACGGTAAGTACCAAGGAAATCCCATGACCCCAACCACCTATTTGAGTCCCGCCGTCCGAATGCCGCGCAGCGCGCTTGCCCTGAAGGCAGCGTCAATCTTCTGGTTCATCACGGTCGTGATCGGACAGTCGCTGTTCGTCGCCTATATCCTGTCGCTCTATGGCGGGCCAACTGTGACGGGCCATTTCGAAGGCTGGAGCCGCAATACCGGCCTGTTCAACGGCTATGTCGCCGGCGACTTCACGGGCAACGCCATGTTCGGCGCGCACATGATGGGGGCCGCGCTGATCACGCTCGGCGGCACGCTGCAGCTGATCCCGCAGATCCGCACGCATGCCAGGACGTTCCACCGCTGGAACGGCCGCGTCTACATGGTAACAGCCTGCGTCATGGCGCTCGGCGGCCTGTACCTCGTCTGGGTGCGCGGCGGCTATTTTCACATACCCGGCGCGCTGGCCATCTCGCTCAACGCCGTGCTCATTCTCGCGTTCGCATTCCTGACGCTGAAACATGCCATCGCCCGGAACATCGCCGTGCACCAGCGCTGGGCCCTGCGCCTGTTCATCGTGGTCAGCGGCGTGTGGTTCATCCGGGTCGGCCTGATGGGCTGGATTATCATCAACCAGGGCCCCGTCGGCATGACCAGCAACATGGATGGCTGGTTCGATTATTTCTGGGTTGTCGGCAGCTATCTCTTGCCGCTCGCGATACTTGAGCTTTACCTCCGTGCCCGTGCGACGGGGTCCGCCCTCCACAAATATGCCGTCGCCGGCCTCGTCACTTTGGCCACCCTCGTCATGGCGGTCGGCATATTCGGCGCCTACATGTTCATGTGGAAAGCCTACCTCTGGCCATGACCGCGCCGGGCGTTCCAGGCCGCCACGGGACACCTGCCGGAGGCGGGCCCGGACGGCTGTTTCGTTAAAACCCTGTCATTGTCAGGCGCGCCGCGACGGACCCGGCGCCGGTCGCCGTTGAACGTCTGTCGATCAACCCAGGAGACCCGCCATGACACCGTCCCTCGCCCTCAAAGCCGCCAGCCTGTCAGTCCTCGCCGTCGGCTTTTCCCTCGCCGCGTCCGCCGGTGAATGGCGGCTTGATCCCCGGCGATGTCCTGACCTCGTCGAAGACCGGCTTGACCAGCGCGTCACGACATCCCGCGCCGACCTCAGGGAAGACCTGCGCGACATGCGCCAGGTGAACTGCCCTGCCTCTGCCTGGACCTTCATTCCCGCCAAGGGCGAGACATTCCGGAATGGCCCCCGCGTCTATACCGGCCCGTCAAAAGTCTATGCTGGCCGCGGCGGGTATTACCAGTTCGTCGCGGCCCCCAAGGGGCGCGCCAGCCAGCCGGCGCTCATCAAGATCGTCGTGCGCTAGGCACCACGCCACCGGGCCGGGCATGCCCGGTCCGGTGCCATGCGGATCGCGGCGATTTGGCTGCCTCTCGCAACGTCATCCCTTCCACTGACGCTTACGTGCGCGTAAACCTGCGGCACACCCTTCAACAGTGATGCGAACCGGGAGAAACCCTAATGGCTGAAGCCTATATCATCGACGCCTGCCGCACGCCGCGCGGCATCGGCAAAGTGGGCAAGGGCGCGCTTGCCCATATCCACCCCCAGCAACTGGCCGCCACCGTGCTGAAAGCCCTGGCCGAGCGCAACAAGCTCGACACCGCCACGGTCGACGACATCATCTGGGGCACCAGCAGCCAGCGCGGCGCACAGGGCGCCGACCTTGGCCGCATGGCCGCCCTCGATGCCGGTTATGACATCAAGGCCTCAGGCGTCACGCTCGACCGTTTCTGCGGTTCGGGCATCACGTCCGTCGCCCTCGCCGCTGCGCAGGTCATGTCCGGCATGGAAGACTGCGTCATCGCCGGCGGCACGGAAATGATGAGCTACACGGCGGCCACGGCCGATCCGAAAGCCCCGCCCGTGCTCGACGCCGGCAACACGCGCCTGCGCGCCTCGCACCCGCAAACCCAGCAAGGTGTCTGCGCCGATGCCATCGCCACGCTGGAAGGTATCGACCGTGAAGCTGTCGACCGCCTGGCCTTCACCAGCCAGCAGCGCGCCGCCAAGGCCATCGCGGAAGGCCGCTTCGACAAGTCGCTGGTGCCTGTCTACAACGAGGACGGAACGCTGGCCCTGGACCATGAAGAATTCCCGCGTCCCGGCACGACCATGGAAACGCTGGCCGGCCTGCGCACCGTGTTCCCGGCCTATATGGACATCCCTGTCGATGACCAGGGCAACACCTATGGCAACCTTGTCACGCGGAAATACCCTGAACTCGAAGGCAAGATGAACCACGTTCACCATGCCGGTAACTCGTCCGGCGTGGTCGACGGCGCTGCCGCGCTCCTGCTCACCTCGAAAGAATATGCCGACAAGCACGGCATGAAGCCCCGCGGTCGCATTGTCGCGACGGCGAACATGGGCGACTGCCCGACCCTGATGCTCAACGCGCCGGTTCCCGCCGCGAAGAAAGTGCTCGAAAAAGCCGGCCTCACCAAGAACGACATCGACGTCTGGGAAATCAACGAAGCCTTTTCGGTGGTTGCCGAAAAGTTCATCCGCGATCTCGAACTCGACCGTGAAAAGGTCAACATCAATGGCGGCGCCATGGCCCTCGGCCACCCGATCGGCGCCACCGGTTCGATCCTGATCGGCACCGCGCTTGACGAGCTGGAACGCTCCGGCGGCCGTTACGGCCTGGTCACCATGTGCGCCGCTGGCGGCATGGCCCCGGCCATCATCATCGAACGCATCTAGGCACCCGGCGAAAGCCAGGCCATCAGCCCGCTCCCGGCATCCGGGGGCGGGCTTTTTCGTGGCACAGCCGCGCGTCCCGCCCTAGAGTGCTGAAAAACCAAGGGGGACCTCACATGAGAACCATCATCTCGACAGCCGCGTCGCTGGGCGCGTTCATGCTCGTCTCGGCCTGCGCCACTGCGCCCGAGGTCGCCGTCGATCCGGTACCACTGGACGCCGCTTTCCCGCCCGCCCTGGTGGAGCTGAATTTCGAAAGCCACGGTGACCGCCTGAACGGCCACGCCTACCTTGCCGAGGGCGAAGGCCCGCACCCGACCGTCGTGCTGCTGCATGGCTTCCCCGGCAATGAGCGCAACCTGGACCTTGCGCAGGACCTGCGCAGCGATGGCTTCAATGTCCTCTTCTTCCACTATCGCGGTGCCTGGGGCAGCGAGGGTACCTACAGCTTCACCCATGTCATCGAAGACGTTGCGGCCGCGACAGACATGCTGCGCGCCAATACCGAAACCTATCGCGCCGACCCGGACAAGCTGATCCTGATCGGCCATTCCATGGGCGGGTTCGCCGCGCTCGAAGCGGCGGCACGTGACCCGCAAGTTGCCTGCGTCGCGGGTATCGCACCGGCAAACCTGGGGTTGATCGCCGACGCGTTCGAGGCTGATCCGGCCAGCGCCAAGGGCTTCACGGGATACGCCGACACGATGCAGATGCTGGCGGGCATGACCGGCGAAAACGCGGTTGCGGAAATCATGGCCAATCGCGACGCCTTCGATACCCGCCTGCTTGCGCCCAGGCTCGCCGGCAAATCCGTGCTCATCATCGGCGGGGACAAGGATACGTCTGTTCCCGCAGACACCGCGATCGAACCGCTCGTGGCGGCCTACGAGGCCGCGCCGGACATCACCCTCACCGCCAGAATCCTGTCAGGCGACCATTCGTTTTCATGGTCACGGGACGCGCTGATCGATGAGGTGCTCGATTGGGCGGAGGGGTGCCGCTAGGCCGCAGCCCAGGCCAGCGCCTCATCCAGAGAACCAACCGGGAAGATACGGACTTTCGCAGGAATCAGCGGCGCGAACAAACGTACACCATGCTCGATCCAGTCCACATCGGTGACGACAGCCAGGCGTTCGAAATGGCTCCAGTGCTTCATGCCGAGCATGGCATCATCCAGCGCAGCGTGGGCGCTGTAGCCGTCGAATTCCGGACCAAACCGGATCAGGACACGCGCCTTGCTATGCGCGGCAACAGCCGCATCCAGCTGTGGCTCGAACGTGTCCTTGTAGTCAGCATCCGTAATCTTTCCCGTCGCATCGAGCGCGACGAGACCGGGCGGGGTGTTTTTGATGGGCGTGAACATGCGTTTCACATGGGTACGCCATGCAGGTGGTGCAACTGAACCCGGCGCAGGGTATCCTGCCTAGTTCGCCCGCTTTTCGTCCTCTGCGCCGTTCCAGAAGCGCTTGATGCGACCGAGGAAGCCTTCGCTTTCCGGATGGCAATCGGCGCCGGTGCAGTCGCAGAATTCGCGCAGCAATTCCTTCTGGCGGCTGGTCAGGTTCCGCGGCGTCTCGACGAACATCTCGACATAGAGGTCGCCGGTCTGGGCCGAGGACCGCACCGACGGCATGCCCTTGCCGCGCAGGCGCAGCTTGCGACCGGTCTGGGCGCCTTCGGGAATGGCGACCTTGGCGCGGCCGCCGTCGATTGTCGGAATCTCGATCTCGCCACCAAGCGCGGCGGTCGCCATCGGCACGGGTGCCCGGCAATAGAGGTTCGGTCCGTCACGCTCGAAAATGTCATGCTCGACCACATCGACGAAAATATACAGATCGCCCTTCGATCCACCCGCGGTGCCGCTTTCGCCTTCGCCTGACAGGCGGATGCGCATGCCGCTTTCGACACCGGCCGGAATTTTCACTGACAGCTGGCGTTCCTGGCGAACCTGGCCGGCGCCGCCGCATTCCTTGCAGGGCTTGCGGATAACCTTGCCCTTGCCCGAACAGCGCGGGCAGGTGCGCTCCATGGTGAAAAAGCCCTGCTGCGCGCGCACACGGCCCGCGCCGCCGCACATGTCACAGGTCTCGGGCGTGCTGCCCGGCGCGGCGCCGCTGCCCGAACAGGGCTCGCAGGCCACGGCCTGGGGCACGTGGATGCTCTCGTCCTTGCCGGTATAGGCTTCGGCCAGCGTGATCTCGAGATCGTAGCGCAGGTCTGCCCCGCGCTGGGGGCCGCCGCGGCGACGTCCGCCAAACCCGCCGGCACCGAACACCTGGCTGAACAGGTCCTGGAAAATGTCTTCGGGGTTGGCCCCGCCGCCGAACGGATTGCCACCGCCGGCGCCACCATTTTCGAAGGCCGCATGGCCGAACCGGTCATACGCCGCCCGCTTGTCCGCACTGGACAGGACTGCGTAGGCCTCGCCGACTTCCTTGAATCTTTCTTCAGCCTCGGGATTCCCGCCATTCTGGTCGGGGTGATACTTCATGGCCAGCTTGCGATAGGCCGATTTCAGCTGCTTCTCATCGGCATCGCGCGTACAACCGAGAATTTCATAATAATCGCGCTTACTCATCGTATGATAGCCGTCTTCCCGTTATCCCTCGTGTGGCGAGACATGTGGGGGGATTAACCCCGGCTCGCAAGGGAAACGTGCAGATTGTAAAGAAGATCAGCTCGGCCCCGGCCCAAAAACGCTGATGCCCTTTTCGACCACGGAGACGCCGGATGGCTGGATCTGCATGACAGCCAGCCCCCGTTGCGACGTGCCATCGATGCGGAACCGGAACAGCCCGTTAACCCCCATGAAACCGTCGGGGTCGGTGACACCATTGTACCGCATGTTGTCATCGGCCGCGAGACGCACCGAAAGCGCCGCCGCATCATAGGCCACCGCCGCAAGGTCTGTCGGCCGCTTGCCGTAGATGCGCTGGTAGGTCTGGCGGAACCCGGCCAGGTTTTCCGGGTCCGGCGCGGCGTAGAGGCCGCCGGCAAGGGTCGGTTCGCGCCAGATGCTCGAATCATCCCACAGGCTGGTCCCCAGCAGCATGACCTGGCGCATGTCGACGCCATTATAGGGCAGCAGCGGTGCCACCGAGAGCAGCTTCACGCCGCGCTCCGGGATCATCACCGCCACCTTGCCACGTTCGATTTCCTTCTGGAGGACAGTGGCGATCTGGCGGGCCTGGGCACTCGCGTCGCCCGCCGGGTCATAGAAGGCGGATGCCACCACGACCCCGCCCTGCAGCGACGCCTGGTAGCGCATCGCCGAATCGACCTGACGGCCATATTCGGACGCGGGCCCGAGGAAAACGAAACTGCGCACGCCGCGTGCTGCCGCATATTGCATGACGCGGGCGACTTCCTCGTCCGGCGAGATCGAGGCGAGATAGGCCCCGCCGCCGGCTGCGCTGCGGTCATTGGAGAAGGCAATGATCGGCACCTGCTTGCGATTGGCCGTTTCGCGAACGGCCTTCACATTGTCCCCGAACAGGGGGCCAAGGATGATGTCGGCGCCTTCGTGCAGCGCTTCATCGACACGTGCCTCGGTCACCGACTGCTTGCCGGCCGTGTCCTTGGGCAGGATCAGGAAACTGTTGCCGGCATATTCGAACAGGGCGAGTTCGATGCCGGCCAGCATGCTCTCGGCCTCGGCGCGCACCTGCGCATTGGGGTGCGAGAATGGCAGCAGGACAGCTGCGCGCTTGATGTCACGCCCCTCCATGAAGGGCGGGATCAGGCCGCCATCGCCGCGCACCGGCTTGGTCGAGGCCAGGTCTTCAATCTCGTTTTCGGCTATGTCGCCCGGTTTCATCTGCTCGCCGGTGACCGGGTCGACGCGCGGCCCGCCGGTTCCGATCTGCACTGGCGGCCGCGGCGGCGCCGTGGCACAGGCTGTCGCAAACAGGAGGGATGCCAGGACAAGACTTGGCGCTTTCAGCTTCCTGAGCAATGGTTGCAGCAATGTCATCTCCTGATCCTTCCAAGCCCGAAGCACTTCATGCCTCAGGCGACTCTACGGGCAGCCTCCGTGCCGGGCAACCGGCGCAGGCACTTGGCGCCGGCCTTTATGTTGTCTCAACGCCGATCGGCAACCTTCGCGACATCACGCTTCGGGCACTTGATGTCCTGGGCGCGGTTGAGGAAGTGCTGGCCGAAGACACCCGCGTCGCCGGGAAACTGATGTCCGCCTATGGCCTTAAGGTGCGGCTGAGCCCCTACCATGACCACAATGGGGCGGAACGGCGACCAGGCCTGATTTCCCGCATGCAGGAGGGTGCAAAAATCGCCCTCATCTCGGATGCCGGCACGCCGCTGGTTTCAGATCCCGGCTGGAAACTGGCCCATGAAGCGCTTGAGGCGGGCGTGCGTGTCTTCCCGATTCCCGGTGCCTCGGCCATGCTGGCGGGCCTGGTTGCCAGCGGCCTGCCGAGCGACCATTTCCTGTTTGCCGGCTTCCTGCCGCCGAAAAGCGGGGCGCGCCGCGCCGCCGCCGAGGCGCTGAAAGCCGTTCCCGGCACACTGATTTTCTATGAAAGCGGGCCCCGCCTTGCCGCCTCGCTCGAAGATCTCGCCATTGCCCTTGGCGGCGATCGGCAGGCCGCCGTTGCCCGCGAACTGACCAAGCTGTTCGAGGAAACCCGGCGGGGAACGCTGTCGCAGCTGGCCGCGCATTATGCCGAAGCCGGCCCGCCGCGCGGCGAGATCGTGCTGCTGGTCGGCCCACCGCTCGAAACGGACATCACGCAGGATTCCATCGACGCGGCCCTGCGCGATGCCCTGAAGGACCAGCCGACCAAGGCCGCCGCCAGCGCCGTGGCCGATGCGCTCGGCCTGCCGAAACGGGATGTCTACCAGCGCGCCCTCCAGCTGAAAGCCAATGGCTGAAGCCGCACGCCAGCGGGCGGAACGCCGGGGCCGGGCTGCCGAGATGCGCGCCGCGCTGTGGCTGCGCCTCAAGGGCTACCGCATCCTCGAAACCCGCCTGCGCACACCGGTCGGCGAGATCGACCTCATCGCCAGGAAGGGCCGGATCATCGTCTTTGTGGAAGTGAAGGCGCGCGCCAACCGCGACCACGCCCTCGCCGCCGTCACGCTCGCCGGATGGCAACGCATCTCCCGCGCGGCGGACGCCTGGATGGCCCGCCGCCCGCGCTATGCCGATTTCGGCTGGCGCTATGACCTGGTCGCGTTGCAGCCCGGGCGCCTGCCGGTGCACGTGCGTGACGCGTGGCGGCCGGGCATGGGATGACCCGCTATTCGGGCGTGGTCGGCTCGTCCGGCGTGGTTGGCTGGTCCGGTGCAGGCGGTTCCTGCTGGATCGACGCGATATAGGCCAGCAGCACTTCGGCACCGAGCGGGCCAAACACGAATTCCGGCATCATCTCGTGGCCGATATGGATTCCATCCTGGAAATCCTGGGACAGCGTGTCCGGATTGTATTGTGCCAGCAGGTAGCGCAGCGGTGGCGGGTCTTCCGGACGGATTTTCGGGTCATTGTCCAGCGCATGGCAATTGGAGCACTGCGCTTCGGCGATCACGCGGCCGTCTGCGATCGACTGGGCATCGGTCTTGATGATCGTGAAGGGAACCTCGCCCTCCTTAACGCGGTCGCAGGCCGCAATGCCGGCCGTGAGGATCAGGGCAAGGGCAACGGGGCGAAAGTGGAATCCTGTCATGGGTGGGGCACCTTTCGATTGCGGCACACACCGGATCGCCTGGATTACGGTCCGTGCATGGCGTTGACGGGAATACGTCGTGCTGAGGATAAAGTATCAGACACCCCCTCATATACGTAATGATCCCGAGGCGCGAATTATTGTGGCGCTGCCATGCGCATGAACAGCGCCTTCACCCTGCCGTAATCAAATCGCATGTACAAAATCGCTCATGATTCGATCGACAGGCTGACATGGCTAAATCCGCCCCGCCTCCGCCCCCGCCGCGCGCCATAAAGGTGCCGCGCGAGCCGATCTTTCGCTGGCCCCGGACGGTGCGCGGCTGGTTGATCCTGATCGTGCTGGTCGCCATGCTGCTGGCGGGCGGATTTGCCCTCTACAAATGGCGTTCGCTGTATTTCGGCATGCCGCAGCTGCCGGAAACGTCCGAACTCTGGGAAACCCATCGCGAACAGGCGTTCGAGTTCATCGACCGCGACGGCAACACGCTGGACGTGCGCGGCCCCCGCTATGGCCGGGCGGCCGACATCTCCACCCTGCCGGCATTTGTCCCGCAGGCCTTCATCGCCGCCGAGGACAAGCGCTTCTACGAGCATGACGGGGCCGACGACGCCGCCATTGCCCGGGCCGCGCTGTCGAACTTGCGCGCCGGCGAAACCGTGTCCGGTGCCTCCACGATCACCCAGCAGCTGATCAAGAACCTCGTCCTCGACAATCGCCAGACGCTGAGCCGGAAGGCGCAGGAAATGAAGCTTGCCCGCGAACTTGAAACGCGGATCAGCAAGGACGAGGTGCTGTCGCTGTATCTCAACCGCGTCTATTTCGGCGCCGGCCTCTACGGAATTGACGCGGCCGCGCGCTATTATTTCGGCAAGCCACCGCAGGAACTGGCCCTGCCGGAAGCCGCGCTGCTCGCGGCCCTGCCCAAGGCACCCTCGAAACTGAACCTGCGCGATAACCTCGAAGGCGCGCTGGCGCGCCAGTCCTACGTCCTGACAGAAATGACCGATCTTGGCTTCATCACGAAGGAGCAGGCCGCAGCCGCGCGGGAAACCAGGATCAACATCATCGAGGCGCCGGTCTATGACGCCCAGCTCGGCTATGTGCTGGACACGGCCGGCGAGCGGGCGAAGGCCATGCTGCCGCGCCTGCCCGGCGACCTTGTGGTCACTGTGTCGATCGACCCGAAGGTGCAGGAAAAGGTCGAGGCCATGCTCACCGAACGCATGACCAAGGACGGCAAGGCGCAGGGCGCCAGCCAGGTCGGCGCGCTGGTGATGGCCAAGGATGGCCGGGTCGTCGCCATGGTGGGCGGGATGGATTATGCCGCGTCGGAATACAACCGCGTGACCCAGGCGAAACGCCAGCCGGGCTCCAGCTTCAAGCCCTTCGTCTACGCCGCGGCGCTGGAAGACGGCTATTCGCCCTATGACGTGATGATCGACGAGCCGGTGACGATCGACAAGTGGCAACCGACCAATTACGGCGGCGGCTTTCTTGGCCCGATGACGCTGAGCGAAGCGCTGACCCGGTCGACCAATACGGTCGCAGCCCAGCTCGGACAGGCCGCCAGCGAGGAACGCATCATCGCGCTGGCCAAGCGCTTCGGCATGACCACCCCGATGCAGCCCTTCCCGTCGCTGGCACTCGGCAGCCAGGAAGTGACCATGTGGGAACTTGTCCGCGCCTATGGTGCGTTCCAGTCAGGCGGATTGCGCCTGGACCCCTATCTCATCGACAAGATCGAGGATTCGCGCGGCAACGTGCTGTACCAGCGTCCGGAATACGACCGCGAACGAGTCTACCCGTTCGAACTGGCCGAGGACATGAACGCCATGCTGGCCCGCGTGGTCAACGCGCCGATCGGCACCGGCGGGCGGGCCAAAATCAGCAAGTGGACCGTCGCGGGCAAGACCGGCACGTCACAGGACTGGCGCGACGCCTGGTTCGTCGGCTTCACCGCCGCCTATGTCGGGGCCGTCTGGGTTGGCAATGACGATGACAGCGCGATGAAGCGCGTTACCGGCGGTGGCCTGCCGGCTGATCTCTGGTCGGACATGATGGAAATCGTCCATGCCGGCAAACCGCCTGAAAGCCTGATCGGTGCCGAGGGTGGCATGGTGGTCAGCGAAGCAGCTGAAAAGCGCATCTCGTTCTATCGCGGTCTCAGCCAGGCCTTCAGCGTCGCCGCCTCCAATCGCGCTGCGGGCAATTCCTCGCCGCAGTAAAGCCGGGCTTTTCAGCGCGCTGCATTCCGCCTAACAGGCTGGGCCATGGATACTGATGTTCTCGACACCCTGATGCTCGCCCTCGATGGCGGCGGCGTGACCGTTCCGGAAACGGGGGACATCCTGTTCCTCCGCGCCGAACCGGGCCCTGTGCTTTCGCTTTTGCCGACCGCCCGGCTGACCTGCCAGCAGACGTTCAAGCCGCCTCATGACGCCCTCAAGGCAGCGGGACACACGCTGCTTGCCCCCGGGAGCGAACAGTTCGGGCCCGCCGCACTGACGCTGATCCTTCCGCCCCGCCAGAAGGACGAGGCGCGCGGCCTGTATGCCCGCGCCATGCTGGCTGCGCCCGAGGGCGCCACCGTGCTGGCCTGCCTGCCGAACACGCTGGGCGCCAAGACTGCCGAAAAGACGCTGGGCGAGATTGCGGGCGAGACGCAGAGCCTGAGCAAGAACAAGTGCCGCGCCTTCTGGGCCCGCAAGGACAGCGCCCGTTTCAACAAGGCGCTCGCCGAGGCATGGGTTGCCGCCGACCAGCCACAGCCTGTCGCGGATGGCGAGATGTGGAGCCGCCCGGGCCTTTTTTCATGGGACCGGGTAGATGCCGGGTCCGAACTGCTGGCCGAAAGCGTTCCCGAGGACATCAAGGGCGCAGGCGCCGACTTCGGTGCCGGCCAAGGCTATCTGACCAAAGCGGTGCTCGCCCATTGCCCCCGCATTACCCACATGGACCTCTACGAGGCCGAACACCGCGCCATCGCCTGCGCGGAGAAGACGCTTGAAGGCATCGATAACGTCGCCATTCACTGGGCCGATGTCACCCGTGACCCGCAGGAAAGCCGCTACGATTTCATCCTGATGAACCCGCCCTTCCACGTTGGACGGGCGGACGCCGCCGGCCTCGGCCAGGCCTTCATCCAGGCCGCCGCGCGGGCGCTGAAGCCGGGCGGGGCATTGTACATGGTCGCCAATCGCCACCTGCCCTATGAGGCGACGGTGAAAGCCTGCTTCAAGCAATATGAAATCCTTGAGGATTCAGGCGGCTACAAGGTGATCCGCGCCGATCGGCCGAAGCGCCAGAAATGAAGGATATCCGCGCCGTTTCGAAATACCTGGCAGGCCTCGGCTATGGCAGCCGCAAGGAGGTCGAGACGGCCATCCGGCGGGGGCGGGTGAAGGGCATTGATGGCGCCGGTGTGGGCGTGGGCGGGGCGTGGGAGGAGGTTACCTTCGACGGCGAGCCGCTGGACCCGCCGCCCGGCATGGTCATCGCGATGCACAAGCCGGCGGGCTTCACCTGCTCGCGCTCCGATGCCGGCAGCCTCGTCTATGAATTGCTGCCGCCGCGCTACCTGAAACGTGACCCCGCCCTTTCGACTGTCGGCCGGCTCGACGCGGCGACGACAGGCCTGCTGCTGTTCACCGATGATGGGCAGTTGCTGCACCGGCTGATCTCGCCGAAGTCTGCGGTGGAGAAAGTCTATGAAGTGGCGCTCGCCCGGCCGCTGGAAGGGCACGAGGGCCAGGCCTTTGCCAGCGGCACGCTGGTGCTGCGCGGCGAAGACAAGCCGCTGAAGCCGGCGACGCTGGAAGTGACCGGAGAGCGCGCCGCGCGCGTCACCCTGACCGAGGGCCGTTACCACCAGGTGCGCCGCATGTTCGCCGCCGTGGGCAACCATGTCGAAACCCTCCACCGCGCGCGCTTTGGTGCCCTGACGCTGGACGGACTGGCCGAAGGCGAGTGGCGGTTGCTGGCACCGGAGGAAGTGGCGGGCCTCGGCTGACGCTCAGGCGCGGGGGTCGCCTAGAAGCTGCGCGTCTTGACCTTGTCCCGGCCGGCCTTCTTGGCATCCGAGAGGAACGTGTCGGCCTGCTGGACCAGTTGCCTGGCGTCCATTCCCGGCTCAAGGGATGCCACACCGAACGACGCGGTGAGATTGGAAATCCGGGTTCCGTCATGGAGGACCAGGTCGGACCCCTTCAGGATGGACTTGATCTTTATCAGGAGATTGTACGCGGCGATGGTTTCGGTTTGCGGGAGAATGATCGCAAACTCCTCGCCGCCAATCCGCGCAACCATGTCCTGGCCCTTGATGTTGCGGGTGATGAGCGCGCCGAACATTTTCAGAACGGCATCGCCAGCCGATCGCCCGTAGATTTCATTCACCTTCTTGAGGTGATCGATATCGGCCATGGCGACACACAATTTCTTGCCGGTCCTGGATGCCTCGGCAACATTCTCTTCGAGGCGCTTGTCGAAGGCCCGGCGATTGGGCACCGCTGTCAACGGATCGCGCAGGCACTGGGTCTGCACCTCTTCCAGCTCCTTGTTCAGCGTCTCGAGCTGTTTCTGGGATTCGCTCAGCCCCTCACCCAGCTCTCGCGTGGTCTCAACCATGCGCCGGTTGTCTTCGATGAGGCTGGAGACGAGGGCGGACAGGTTATCGCCCGATGCCGCCTCGGGTATGCGACTGCCGACCGCGCTGAGGGAGGCATGATAGACTTCGTTACTGGTGACGCCTTGCTGGATGATGCCGAGAACACTCTCGACCTCTCGTTCGATTGCATCGCCGATATTCATCGTGTCGGTATCATCGGCACCGGTTGCGACGAATTCCCAATGGATCGTCTCGATGTCATAGGCGCTGAGTTCGCCCTTGGCCGCGATCAGCTCGTCCACGCGCGCCACCAGCAGCGGGTCTGCCCCCGCCACATAGGCATACCAGAGCGCATAGGTTTGCGGTGTTGGCGGTGTGCGATACCGGTGGATCAGGTCGAATACCTTGCCGGCCGTGTGATACACATCGGCCGATTCACCGCTCGCGCCGGGGCGCGCCAACGCGTTTTCCTCACTCACTGGCGTGGTCTGCATCGTATCAAGCGTCCCCAGATCCCGGCCTTCGGCCTCCGCCGAATTTACGCGCGTACCTTTTATCAATTATTAATGGCCGTAAACCATGCCGAGACCCCGCTCACGCAGAGGTGCCCTGCTGGAGTGACGCTTCAGAACCACCGCGTACGCGCTGACAAAAAAAGCCCCGCGAACCCGGAGGTTCGCAGGGCCAATCTTGTCGGCGGACTGACTCTAGTTCTTGGTCAGGCCGAGCGATTCAACCGTGGACACGGTGAGGTAGCCGACCGGCAGGTTGTTGGCGCGCTGGTAAGCTTCCATGGCCTTGAGCGTGCCCGGACCAAACTCGCCGTCGACCGGGGCCTTGTAGCCAGCCTTGGTCAGTGCCGTCTGGACTGCCGAGATCTTGCCGGGCGTTGCGTTCGTGTCGCAAAGCACTTCACGCCATTCGAGGCTGCCACCACCGCTGACAACACGCTTTTCGAGCGTCTTGTACGTGGCCGGAATGACGATGGTCTCTTCAGACGCAGCGGTCACCAGCTTCTGGACGGAAATGGTTTCGTAGACAGCCGGTACGACCTCTTCGGTCACTTGTGCCGGCTGGCTGACAACCTGACGGGTAACCGTCTTGTAGGTTGCCGGGATCACCTTGGCTTCGGTGCGCTCAGGCGAAACGAGGCGCGTGCGGGTGACGGTTTCGTATTGCGCAGGCACTTCGACGCGACACAGCAGCTCGCCCGTCGACACACCATTGTTGGAGACTGACGCATCAATGGCGCGACCGTAGAGTCCGTTGCCCGGCTTCCACGTCGTGTATGCAGCGCGGGTCATGACCTGTTCCGTATACGTTTCGTATTGCGCCGGAATGACGACCGTGTCAGTGCGCTCCGGTGTCTGCAGGACCTGCTCGGTCACGGTTTCGAACATGGTCGGCGTGACGCGAACGTCCTTGGATTCTTCCTTGACCAGGACCTGCTCGGTCACGGTTTCGTAAGTCGCCGGAATCAGCTTGATTTCCGTGCCTTCCGGGCGGTCGATGACCTGCTCGGTGACGACTTTCGTGGTCTCAGGCGTCAGCACGCGTGCATAGCATGTACCCGCATCGGATTCCGGCGGATAGTCTGCCGAACCTTGTGCGAACGCCATTCCGGCAAACGCGGTCGCGGCAACCGAAATCAAAAGCATTTTCTTGGACATATTATTCCCCTTAAATATCCGCCCCATCAGGAATCGGATCAATCTGTGTTTTAATCTGTGATCGGAGTCTCGCGCGCAAACGCAACCTCCACTAGGTATATCGCATGGACAGTGCTGCGGGTAATTATCCGCCAACTGAGCAACATGTGCCCCTCATGAAGGTTCCGTAATGAACCTTATATGAATATGAACAGAAATGGCTGTGATTGCCTGCCGGCGGCCACTCATTCGCGTGTCAGGGGAGTTTACCCGCCCAAAAGCCTTTACATGAGTGACGCGCGGGCGGGGCGACTGGCCCCGGCGCGGCGCAGGCCACCCCTAGCGCGGCGCCCCGGCACACGCTATCTGGCGCGCATGGCTCAACCTCCCCTGATTTCCCTGTCCGATGTCCGCCTCTCGCTGGGCGCAAAGCCCCTGTTCGAAGGGGTGACGCTCAGCCTGTCCAAAGGCGAGCGCGCTGCGCTTGTGGGCCGCAACGGGGCCGGCAAGTCCACATTGATGCGAATCATCTCCGAACAGATGGAGGCCGACAGCGGCCAGGTCTGGCGCCAACCGGGCACAACCTATGCAACCGTGGTGCAGGAACCGCGGTTCGACGGCTATGCCACCGTGCTCGACTATGTCAGCGAGGGACTGGAATACACCTATATGGCCGAGGCCGAGCTGATGGAGTTCGGCGTCGACGGCGCGGCCGACCCGGCCACACTGTCCGGTGGACAGCAGCGACGCGTGGCACTGGCCAGGGCGTTCGCGGCGGAACCCGACGTTATCCTGCTGGACGAACCGACAAACCACCTCGACGTGCCGATGATCGAATACCTGGAGGGCCGCCTCAAGGCGTTCAGCGGCGTCGTGCTGGTTGTCAGCCACGACCGCAGGTTCCTCGAGAACATTTCCACCAACACGCTGTGGCTGCGCCAGGGCCTCGTGCTGAAATCGCCGGATGGCTACGTGAAATTCGACCAGTGGGCTGAAGCCATCGAGGTCGAGGAAGAACGCCAGCTGAAGCGCGTGTCGACACAGCTGAAGGCCGAGCAGCACTGGTTGTCGCGCGGCGTTACCGGCCGGCGCAAACGCAACCAGGGGCGCCTCGCCAAGCTGCACGAGATGCGCGCGACCCATGGCGCCATGCGGGCGGCATTGAATGATCGCAAGAACACCGCCGAGTTCAGCGCGGGTGTCGGCGACTCGATGAGCAAGAAGGTGATCGAGGCGAAGGGCCTGTCGAAGACATTCGACACCCCGAACGGGCCGCTGGTGATCGCCAGGGACCTGTCCCTGAAAATCCTGCGCGGCGACCGCATCGGGATCATCGGGCCGAACGGGGCGGGCAAGACGACGCTGGTGCGCCTGTTGCTTGGCGAGATCGAGCCCGACGAAGGCAGTGTCCGCCATGCCAAGACGCTGGACGTCACCTATCTTGACCAGACGCGCGACACGCTGGACCCGAAAGACACGATCTGGGAGGCGCTGGCGCCATCCGGCGGCGACTCGCTGATGGTGCAGGGCCAGCAACGCCACATTGCGGCCTATGCGAAGGACTTCCTGTTCAAGCCCGAACAGCTGCGCCAGCCCGTCGGTGCCCTGTCGGGCGGCGAGCGCAACCGGCTGGCCCTGGCGATCGGCCTGGCCAAGCCCTCCACCCTGCTGGTGATGGATGAACCGACCAACGACCTGGACCTGCAGACACTGGACCTGCTGGAGGACATGCTGCTGAACTATGAAGGCACGCTGCTGCTGGTCAGCCACGACCGGGCCTTCCTCGATTCCACGGTGACCAGCTGCCTGTGCCCGCTGGGCGATGGCAAATGGGTGCAGACGGCGGGCGGCTGGACAGACGCACAGGACCAGCTGGCCCATGCGCGTGACCGTGAAACGGCGAGCAATGCCGGCAAGGCGAAGGCCGCCGAAGCGCCCAAGGCAAAGCCGCAGACCAAGCTGTCGTTCAAGGACGAGCACCGCCAGAAGGAAATCAATGCGCTGATCCCGGAACTGCAGGCCGAAATCGCCGCGCTGGAAAAGGCCCTGGCAGATGCTGACCTCTATGCCCGTGATCCCAAGGCCTTCCAGGCCAAGTCCGACCGGGTGGGGGCAGCGCGCAGCGAACTGGAAGCGGCGGAACTCGAATGGCTGGAAATCGAGGAAAAGCGTGAAACGCTGGCGGGATGAGCGTAAAAGCTTCCTTAACCGGCGCCACCTAGGTTTCGGCCCTGGATACATGGGAGTCCCGCTGATGCGCCATACATGGATGCTTGCGATTGCCGCCTGTTTCGCCGCACCGGCCCTGGCCGACGCGCCGACACTGAAAGCCGATGCCGTGGCCGCCAAGCCGGTGGGCTACGAGCAGGGCCTGTACCGGTTCGGCGCCACCTACAGCGTGACAGACCTGGATTCCGCCCTCAGCTGCCAAACAGCGTGCGCCGATGACGAGGTGTGCAAGGCGTGGAGCTTTATCGACGCGGCAGGCGATTCAGACGCCCGGTGCGAACTGAAACGCAGTGGTGGACGCCTGGAACGCAACCCGACGGCCACGTCCGGCATCTCACCGCGCCATGAAGCCCTGTTCTCGCCGGAGCCAACCACGCCCGCGGACGAATTGCTCGGCGCCGAAGCGGGCACCGATGCCGGTGACATCAAGGCCATCACGGTCGAGATCGAAAAAGTCGATATTGACGGCCCGACCGCCCTGGTACCGACCGACAACTAGATCGAGCGTTCCCTTGTCGCCGTAAAGCGGATGGCCGGGTTCTTCTCCTGCGCGTAACCGACATCCCAGGCGTTCTTGGCCAGGTAGACCGGTGCGCCATCAAGGTCTGTCCCCGACGCCGACTTGTTCCGGTCAAGGAAGTCTTCAAGTTTCTGCGGATCCTCGGAGGCGAGCCAGCGGGCGACATTGTAGGGCGCCGGTTCGAACACGACTTCAAGATTGTATTCTGCTGCCACACGCTCGGTCATGACTTCGAACTGCAGCTGGCCGACCGCGCCGACGATCATGTCCGAACCGATGGCCGGCTTGAAGAGCTGCGTCACCCCCTCCTCCGCGAGGCTTTCCAGCGCCTTGCGCAGGTGTTTCGCCTTCATCGGATCCTTCACCCGCGCGCGGCGCAGCAGTTCCGGCGCGAAGTTCGGGATGCCGGCGAACTGGATCTCGCCGCTTTCCGAGAGGCTGTCGCCGACCCGCAGCTGGCCGTGGTTGGGCACGCCGATCACGTCACCCGCATAGGCGGTTTCGGCGATCTCGCGGTCCTGCGCCAGGAACATCAGCGGATTGTGGATATTCAGCTGCTTGCCGCTGGCGCTCTTCAGGCGCATGCCGCGCTTGAATTCGCCCGAGCATAGGCGGAGGAAAGCGACACGGTCGCGATGGTTGGGGTCCATGTTCGCCTGGATCTTGAACACGAAACCCGACACCGCCGGATCGGACGGATGCACCATCACGGGCACGTCCTTGCGCTCGGCCTTCTGGTCGCGCGGCGCAGGCGCGAAATCATGCAGCGTGTTGAGCAGTTCCGCGACCCCGAAATGGCGCAGGGCCGAGCCGAACACGACGGGCGTCATGTTGCCGGCATTGAAGGCATCCGGATCGAATTTCGGAAGCAGGCCCGTGACCATCTCGACGCCTTCAACCAGCTCGGCATGGACAGGATCGTCCAGCTTGCCGATCAGGGCTTCATTGCTGCCGGGAATGCGCTGGGCGGGGCCGATGACGGGCGCCTCGCCGGGCCGCCGGTCGAACTGGCAGAATTCACCGGTCGTCAGATCCTTCATGCCGGCAAAGCGCTGGCCGGATGCGGCCGGCCAGTAGAGCGGCGCCGTGTCGAGCTGGAGCTTGTCCTGCACTTCGTCGAGCAGTTCGATGGGCTCCAGCGCCTCGCGGTCCATCTTGTTGATGAAGGTGACGATCGGGATGTCACGCAAGCGACAGACTTCGAACAGTTTGAGAGTCTGCGGCTCGATCCCCTTGGCGGCGTCGAGCACCATGACGGCACAGTCAGCCGCCGTCAGCGTACGGTAGGTGTCTTCGGAAAAGTCTTCGTGGCCCGGCGTGTCGAGCAGGTTGAACACAAGGTCGCGGTATTCGAATGTCATGACCGACGCGGACACGGAGATACCGCGGTCGCGTTCGATCTTCATCCAGTCGGACCGTGTGCGCCGCTGGGCGCCCCGCGCGGCGACTTCACCGGCTGCGCGGATGGCACCGCCCGCCAGGAGCAGGTTTTCGGTCAGTGTCGTCTTGCCCGCATCCGGGTGCGAAATAATGGCAAAGGTGCGCCGGCGGGCGGCTTCCTCGATGTGGGACATTGCGGTTTCCGGGTAAAATTTAGTTCACCCGCCAGCCCCTAGCCGATTTGCTGGCAGGAATGAAGGCCTGCAACGCGTCCGGCATGTCGGGAGGTCAGGCGGCGAGCGGCCAGATCTCGGCAATGTCGGGCAATGTGCCCTCTTCCTCGGCCCGCTGCTGCAGCGAGCGGAGGATGGCTTCGGGCAGGATCGTCAGCCGCGGTTCGCCCACCGCGTTGCCCTGGACAGGGAACAGGGCCGCATTGGCGCCGGTCTTCGCGATGATCAGGGACCCGAGGTCTTCAACCAGTTCCGGTTCGAGCGGCAGGTTGTCGGCGACGTGCTGGGTAATCACCCGCGTCGCAAAATCGAGCGCGTCACGTGCCCGCAATCCATAGGGATCGCCGCATCCCAGCGTCTTCCAGCACTTGGATAAATGGATCTCCGGAATGTCGATTTC
The DNA here is from genome assembly GCF_000685275.1 of Hyphomonas johnsonii MHS-2. Lineage (GTDB taxonomy): Bacteria > Pseudomonadota > Alphaproteobacteria > Caulobacterales > Hyphomonadaceae > Hyphomonas > Hyphomonas johnsonii. Next base: position 27,142 of record NZ_ARYK01000001.1, on the reverse strand, counting down.
CGCAATCCTGTCATTCAAAAGAAACAACATGTCTGCCCACCCCCAGCAGTGATTTCGTCTCAAGGCTGCCCGGACGGGGTTAACACAGTGTTTATCGCCAATCGCGTTACAAAGATTTTGGAAATCCTAGCCGGCGTCGCCTTCGACCTCTTCGGTCAGGAAGTGACGGCCTTCGCGATCCTCGATTTCGACGATCCACAAGTCGCTGTCCCGCTGGCGGGCACGGGTGACATAGGCGTCGACGCTCGCTTCGTCCGGTCCGACGCCCTGCACGATGAGGTTGAGGAACACGCGCTCGCCATCAAGGTTCGTGCTGGGCAGGTACACGGCGGCCGTACCGTCGAGCCGCGCGACCTTGATCAGGGTATCGCCGCGCGAATGATCGCCCTTCTGGACAACAAAGGCAGATGCGCCAGCGACTTCGACGCGCCGGATGAGGGCATCGACCCAGAGCCATGTGGGGAGGCGTTCCATACGGTGACTGTCTCTTGTTTTGGCGGGCCCCGCAAGCGGCCTCGACCTGTCTATTCGGCGGCGTCTTCGAGCGGTGCGATGTCGGCTGGATTGGCCAGCGGCAACGTCACCTCGACCCGGGTGCCCTTGCCGGGCTGGGAGCGCAGCGACAGCTGGCCACCATGTAGTTCGGCAAAGCTGCGCACGACGGCAAGGCCAAGCCCGGTGCCAACGCGGCCGCGCGAATTGCCACCCTGCGAGAAGGGCTCTGTCACCCGCTTCAGGTCGTCCTCCGTCATGCCGGCGCCCTTGTCGGTGACACTGAGAACGGCAGCGCCGCCTGCTTCGAAGGCGTCCAGGGTCACCGTGCCGCCGCTTTCGGAATACTTGATCGCGTTGGAAACGAGGTTCTGCCAGATCTGGCGAACGGCGCGGGCGTCAGCCTCGGCCCAGACTTCCACGTCCGCCTTCAGTTTCAGCTTCACCCCTGCCCGGTCGGCCTGGTTCTCGAGCTGGCGGACGATCGAAAGGGCCGAGGCGACGAGATCGACCGGCTCCGGTTCGAGCCGCTGGCGATCGGCATCGGCCTTGGCCAGGTCGAGGATGTCGTCGACCAGCAGCAGCAGGTCCTGCCCGCTTTCGTGGATGATGCCGGGATAGTCGGCATAGGCCTTGGGCATGGGCCCACGAATTTCGGCCCGCATCATGTCGGCATAGCCGAGGATGGCATTGAGCGGCGTCTTCAGGTCGTGCCCCAGCGATGCGAAGAACGCGGTGCGGTCCTTCAGGCGGCCAGCTGCGGATTCCAGCGCGGCGGCGGTTTCCTCGGCCTGCTGGCGCGCGTCGCTGAGGTCGCGCAGGACAAGCCATGTGCCGGTGGCGTGCGCCTCTGCCGTGAAGGCAACCGGCCGGCCATCCTCCAGGTTCAGCTCGCCCTTCACCGTCTCCTCGCCCGGCTGGAGCAAGGAGAGGTCTGCGGTATCATCGAACAGGGCCGACAGGACGGCGCCGGGCTTGATCGCCGCAATGCCGAACGTGTCGCCCGAGACGTGCCTGACGCGGCCTTCAGGGGTGACATCGAGCAGCAGCAGGCCCGCCGATGCGGGCAGCGCGGCCAGACTGGACGGCGCTGGCTCAGCCGGCTCGACCAGCGCCGCCGCAGCCGGGCGCAATTCCTCCCGGCGGGCGCGCACGACGGTCCAGATCAGCAGCCCCGTCAGGACCAGCGCGGCAAAGCCGACGGCAACGGTCAGCGGGAAAAACAGCTCTGTCGTCATCGGCAACAGGTCGAACCGCCCCATCAGCAGCGTCGCGAAATAGGCCATTGCGCCGAAAATCGCCGATTCTGCGGCCATGTCGGTGTCGTCGAGGGTCAGCGCGACCAGCGGTGCAACGGCGAACAGGATGGTCAGCGACGAGCCGGCCCCGCCGGTCAGTGCCACGCTGAGCACGGCCACCAGGGTCCAGGATATGACCAGCAAGGGGGCGGCATAGGGTGAGGGCGCATGCCCCGGCCGCAGGAAGACAAGGCCCACAACACTGGGCAACGCCGCCAGAACCAGGCCGCAGACAAGCGGAAGAATCGCGATGCCACGCAGCGCCGCAATGAGCCCGGCAGCCGCCACGAGGGCGAGCCAGGCTACATTAACGAACTGTAATCGCTTCTGCATCATGCGCAGGGACATCTTAACATCCCATAGAGATTCATTAGGCATTCTGGACGTATTACCCATCCCTTGCTGTATTTGTAATGCTTTGGGCAGGCAAGGTGAGGTTCCCCACGGGGGGAAGATGGGGCAAGAGTATCGCGTACTGCGTGAGGGAGAGTTGAGACATGAATTCCATCAGAATGATCGGGGCCGCGCTTATCGGGTTGGGACTGGCTGCTGGTGCGTCTGCACAGGGGTCTGACCCGATTTCCGATACCGCCGCCGTCTATGCGACGTACCAGTCCGAGGTCACAGTGGTAAAAGAAAAACCGCTCTCGTCCGCTGGCGACATCGACCATGCCCTGACATCGCTGGGCGGTCACAATCCGGACCAGCTGTCGAAAGGCTGGATCGCCTATTCCGCGCTGATCGCGTCACAGGACCCTGAATACCGGGCCGCCGTGCGCGACATTGAAAGCTTTTACGGCCGTGAAGCGCTCGAAAGCGGCATGCGCAACGATGTGCGTTATGCCCGCACACTGGGCGGCGGCGACAATGCCGTCAGCGCAGCCCTCATGGCCACCGAGGCTGACAGCCGGCGCCTGAACAGCGCCGCAGCCTATGTGAAGGAACAAGCCTATTCGCTCCAGGCAGCCGGCTGGGCGAAAGCCAAGATCGGCAATTCCGGCGCGAAAGCCCGCAAGCTGGACAGCAGCCAGTCGGCTGGTATCCCCGCGAAACTGGGCCTGGTGACCGCCATGAACGCAGCTGATTTCGACAGCGTTCTGTTGCAGGCGGGCGCATCCGGTGCGCCGTCGCTGTGGGACAGCGTGTCCGGTGCCGCAAGCGCCATCCGCTTTCCGGCCGCGGTCAAGTCCGGCCTGACCGGCAACCGCAAGCGCGTGAAGTTCGGCAAGGAACCGATTGCTGACCAGATTGCCACACTGGCTGCCTATCGCGTGCTGGGTTCCAGCACCGAAAAGAACTCCAGCCAGATCAATTCGGCCATGGCCGAGCGGGAGACCAAGGGCTGCCTGAACATGGCCAACCTGAACCTGCAGCAGTGTGTCGCAGCGGCCAACCAGCAGTACGAAGTCCCGTTCTGCATCGGCGAACATGCCCTGTCGGACGTCGGCAAATGCATTGGCGGCGTCTACCAGTAGGCGACCCAAACCCCATCACGTCAAAGACCCCCGGCTGCCCTGATCGGTGCCGGGGGTTTTCTTTTGTCCGGTGATGCCCCATTTCAGGGCAATGAGCATCGAGACCACCGCCGCCGACATCCGTGAAGAGTTTTCCTGGCTGGACGATTGGGAAGCGCGCTATGCGCACATCATCGATCTCGGCAGGGAGAACCCCGCATTGGCAGACGGTGAACGGACCGAGGAGACCCGCGTGCGCGGTTGCACGTCACAGGTCTGGATCGTTACCGACATTGCGGACGGCCGCCTCAACGTGCGGGCGGAATCCGATGCGATGATCGTGTCGGGCCTGATCGCCCTGCTGATCCGGCTGTATTCCGGTGCGCGCCTGTCTGAAGTCGCTTCATTCGATGCGAAGGCCCTGCTGGACGAGATCGGCGTCTCCGGCGCCCTGACCTCGCAACGCTCAAACGGCCTCGCCTCAATGCTCGAGCGGATCCAGCGGGATGCGCGCGAGGCCCTGGCGGCCTGACCGGATTCAGGCGACGGCGGGCGCCTCGCTGAGCAGCACCACGCTCGACAGGCCGACCGATAATTGCTCGATCCAGTCGTCGAAATCACCATCGTCGCGGCGATCCTCGATGAGGTGGCAGGCATAGGCAACGGTCGAGCGGTCGCGGTCGAATGCGCGGGCAATGCGGGCCAGGCTCATGCCGAGTGCAACATGCGTCAGGTACATCGCGATATGCCGGGCACGGGACTCGATCGGTCGCCCGCGTTCGTGTGACAGGATGACGTCAAGGCGAAGCCCCAGCGCGTACGCCGTGAGGGCAGCGGCCAGATAGGCCCGGTCCTCGTCTTTTCTTGGATCGAATTTCGCCATCACCGTCTCCTTCTGTCTGACAGGCAGAAGACTACCCGGCAATCGAAGGTGTAGGATAACTTTCCTATATCAGCAAGCCAAGGTCAGGGCTGGCGGGTGATTCAGGCGGCCGCGCGCGAGGAAGACTTGTGGACAGTACTGTTCGACCCGGTCGACGGGATGGCCAGCCGGCGACTGGGCAGGAGTTCGTCATGGCACAGCACCATGGTGAGCTGGCCGTTTGCATCCGCGAGCGGCAGGCGCAACCAGGCGTGGACAGACCCGCCCTCCTCGATCACACCGCCAACAGGTGCGCGCCGTTCGAGCGCTGCGGACAGGCCGAGTGAATAAGTGTCACCATGATCGCCGACAACATCTGCGACGCGGCGCCCGCGCGCCTCCATCCCGAAAATGTCGCGAAGGCGCGACCCGGCAATCCGGAACCGGCCATCGCCGGATGCATCGAACTGTACAAGTGAGATGCTGGCCAGCATGCTGCGCAGGACGCCAGGATCAATCGCGTCGCGCGGGACCGCACCAGCCTCGCTGCGCAAGCGTTGCCAGTATTCGATCAAGGTACGTTGGGCGATTGTCACGCCCTGAAAGACTGCTTGTTTGGTCATCGTTCGCCACCCCCAGGTGATTCGATAGAATCACCTATCGCGCGAGTGGAGTCGCGGATCAAGAGTCAACTACAGGAATTCTTAACCAGTCTTACCAAATTATTTCATTTCGCTATGGCAACGAAAAGTATTGGCGCGCGATTACTCAGGCCTTTTCGCCCTTGCCCAGCCCCATCTTCTTGGCCAGCATTGAACGGTGCTTGGAATAGCCCGGCGCCACCATCGGGTAATCAGCCGGCAGGTTCCATTTTTCCCGGTATTCTTCAGGAGACATGTCGTATTTCGTTCGAAGATGCCGCTTCAATGACTTGAATTTCTTGCCGTCTTCCAAGCAGATCAGGAAGTCGTCCCCGAGCGAGCGCTTGACCGAAACGGCCGGCTTCGGGCGGGCAGTATCGAGGTCGGGATTGCCAATTCCGGCGAGTGACGAATACACATTCCGGATCAGGCCCGGCAGATCGACCGACTCGACGGCGTTGTTGCTCACATAGGCAGATACGATTTCTGCCGCGAGTTCAACAAGCATGCCGTCGCGAACATGTCCCCTCGTGGCATCGACCATTATCTTACCCCTCCATCGATAATTTATTCTTGGGTAATCCAAGCGAAGGGAGAGTAAAACGATTATTTACAGCCGCTACTGCAGAATCCAGACAGTTGTGACACTAAAATATCACGCCTGTACCAGCGTTGCTTAGCGCACCGAGATGAAAGCAAGTAACAGGACGAGTCCGAGCAATGCAGCGGTCCAAACAGCCATCGCGCCGGTCAGGCCGCCCCGGGCCAGTTCGCCGCGCGGGCTGAACGTTGCTTCGATCCGGTCATAGGCCCTGCTGGAAAGCTTGAAGAACACGCTCGTCATCGCCGGCCCCACCTTGCCCCAGACCGTGCCTGCCCAATTGGCCATGCTGAAGCCGACGCGGCGATAGGCCCAGTCGGTATCCAGGATCTCGCCGCGCTTCTCGGGCGGGTAGATGTTGAACCGCTTGAGCAGCACGAAGGCGAATGTCGCGAGCACCAGCAACTGCATCTGGGTCAGCACGTGATCGAAGGTAAATGGCTGGTAGGTCATCGCCTCCTGACGGTATGGCAGCAGGTTGTAGAGCCATTCATAGCCGAGCCCCGGAATGAGGGCGGGAATGCCGATTGCGATCGAGATGAACGCCGCCATGCCCATGGCCAGCAGCATGTTGAATGGTGCTTCCTTGACGCGCTTGCCGCTGTCATGGCCGAAGAACGCGAAGTACGGGATCTTGATCCCCGAGTGCTCAAGCACACCGGCAGAAGCGAACATCAGCATCAACCAGATGATCGGCAGGCCGGCATGGGCCACGGCGCTGAGGATCATGGACTTGGTCACGAAGGCCGAGAATAGCGGCATGGCCGAAATCGACAGCGCGCCGACAAGACAGAACAGCGTCGTCCACGGCATCGAGCGGAAGAGACCGCCCAGTTCGGACGCCTTGGTCGTGCCCGTCCGGTAAAGGACCGCACCCATCGACATGAACAGCAGGCCCTTGAACATGATGTCGGCAAAGGCGTGTGCGACCGCGCCATTCATGGCCAGTGGCGTACCGACGCCGATGGCGCAGATCATGAAGCCGATCTGGTTGTTGGTCGAATAGGCCAGAACCTTGCGCAGGTCGTTCTCGATGACGGCGAAGAAGACCGGGAAACAGGTCATGATCGCGCCGATCCAGATCAGCGAGTCCTGGCCGGGGAACATGCGGGCAAAGGCATAGACGGCCAGTTTTGTCGTGAAGGCGGACAGCACGACCGCGCCGACCACGGACGCCTTGGAATAGGAATCCTGCAGCCAGTTGTGCAGGAAGGGGAAGGCCGCCTTGATGCCGAAAGCAATGAAGATCAGCATGGCCCCGGGCTGGGCCAGGTCCTCGAACACCTGCAGGCCGATATCGCCAGTGTCATGGTAGACATAGGCGATGCCTGCCAGCAGCAGCACGCCGGACAGGATCTGCATACCGAGATAGCGCATCGACGCGAAATAGGATGCCCGCGTTCCGGCGCCGAGCACCATGAAGACCGAGGTCACCGCGGTGATTTCCCAGAAAACGAACAGGGTCATCAGGTCGCCGCAGAAGGCGGCTGCGATCGCCGCGCCACCATAGGCGAGCGCCATGCCGTCCTGGATCCGGTCGTCGGTATGCCAGGCGTAGATGGCGTTCAACAATGCCGCGATGAGGAAGGCCAGGCCGAACACGAAGCTGAGCCCGTCGACGCGGTAGAGCACGAGATCGAGCCCGAGCACGCTGGCCGTCAGGTGGTTCACGTTCTGGTCGGCAAGGGCCAGCATCAAGATGCCGACGAGTGGCGCACCAATCGCCAGCGACTGCCGGATGCGGCGCGCCGGCAGGAACATGGCGACGACACCAACGAAGATCAGCAACCAGCCGGGATTCAGGGCAGCGAGCATGGCAGACATCACTCATCCCCCTCATAGTCTGGGTGCGACGGCAGGTCGGGCGTTTCCGGCAGGTCCGGGTCAACATCGGCGGGTGGGCCGCCGGCATCGCCATAGTAATTCTCGTTGCGGCGCAGCAGGTTGCCCAACGGCCAGCCCATCAGCACCACGAAGGTAAAGCAGGCAAAACCGTAAAGGCCATAGAACCCGGTCGAATTGGCGAACGTGAAATAGTCATGCCGGTTGACGACAAGGTCGAGGATGATCAGGCCGGCCCCGAACACGCCAAGGCCCCAGAACATGATTGCGCCGATATGCTTCGTCTCTGTCCAGCCGAACAGGATTTTCGCCATCGGATGCATGCCGTCGTCGGAGACGGTGTGCAGCTGATGGGCCTTTTCGGCAGCCTGTTTCATGAAACGGCCCGCTGTGTCGCGACCGTCAGGGCTATCATTGCTCATGGCTGGCCTCCTGTCATGACGGCCTGGGCTGCCCCACCGAGGGCGGGCGCAAGGAAGTCTGCGATGTCACCTATGGTGAAGAAGAGCACCACGCAAAGGATCGCCGTGAAGACCGGCGCAGCAACCGTCAGCGCAGGCGCGCCGCCGGGCCGCTTGAACGGTCTCGGCTCGGGCGATCCGGGCGGCGGCATCAGGGCAAGAATGGGGATCGGCAGGAGGTAGGCGATGTTGAGCATGGACGACCCGATCAGGACCCATACCACATACCCGTTCCCACCATCGATCGCGCCGCGCAACAGCTCGTATTTCGGCCACGCGCCCGCCATGGGCGGAATGCCGATGATCGACAGCGAGGCGACAAGAAAGGCGATGAACACCCAGGGCATGCGCCGACCAAGGCCGCGCATGTCGGAAATGTTGGTGGCGCCGGTGGCGACATAGATCGCGCCTGCACACATGAACAGGGTCATCTTGCCCGCCGCATGGGCCGCGATCTGCAGGCTGCCCCCCAGGAAGCCGGCCTGGTTCGCGAGCATGGCGCCAGCCGTGATATAGGCCAGCTGTGCAATCGTCGAGTAGGCCAGCCGGGCCTTCAGGTTGTCCTTTGTCATCGCCACCAGGGACGCCACGATGATGGTGAAGCAGGCGACCCCGAGAAGGAATTCACGCCCCGGCGTGGCGTACAGCAGGTCTGTCCCGAAAATGTAGATCGACACTTTCATCACCGCGAACACGCCGGCCTTCACCACAGCAACCGCGTGCAGGAAGGCTGAAACGGGCGTGGGCGCGACCATGGCGTTCGGCAGCCAGAAATGGACCGGCATCAGCGCCGCCTTGCCGATACCGAAGACGAACAGCAGGAGCAGCGAGGTCGCTACAACCGGGCTCATCTCGACATTTGCGAGCAGGCCGCCCTGCACGAAATCGAGGTTTTGCCCAGCAAGCACCCAGGTCCACATCACGGCCGTCAGGAACAGGCCGATCGATGTGCCCAGCAGCGTCAGCAGGTAGATGCGTCCACCGCGCTTGGCCGCCGCGTCGCCCTTGTGGGCAACCAGCGGATAGGTCGCCAGCGTCAGCACTTCATAGAACACGAACAGGGTGAACAGGTTGCCGGCCATGGCAATGCCCATGGCGCCGAAGATGGAGAGGGCAAAGCAGATGTAGAAACGCGTCTGGTTACGCTCGCGGTTCCCCCGCATGTAGCCGATCGAATAGAAGGAATTGACGATCCAGAGACCGCTGGCAACGACCGCGAACAGCGCCCCGAGCGGCTCCAGCTTGAACGCAAAGGACAGGCCCGGTGCCGCCTCGCCCAGGTCGAGTGCCGGCACGCCGCCACGCGCCACGTCGGCAACCAGCGCAATCACGACGCCGAGCAGGATGAACGCCCCGACAATCGTGACGGATTCGCGCACGTTCGGGAAACGCCCGGCTGCCGCGATGCCAATGGCCATCAGCAGCGGGATGCAAAGGGCGGCGAAAATCAACATGTCCGGGCTCATCGTCCTGCCCCCATGCCGAAGACCGCAGCGGCGGCGTCACGCGCGAGGTCGAGCGGCAGCTTGGTGGTTATGCCGAAATAGATGTTCGCGAGCGCCATGACCCAAAGCGGCACCAGCATCACGATCGGTGCTTCCTTGCGCGTCTTGCGCGGATTGGCCGGCGGCTGGAAGAACACGGCCTCGAGGATGCGCCCCATGTAGATCACGGCCAGGGCGCTGGAGAAGACGACGAGCAGCACGGCCCACCACCAGCCATGCTCGAACAAGGCATAGCCAAGCTGCAGCTTGGACTGGAAGCCCGCGGTCAGCGGCATGCCGATCAGTGACAGGGCCGCAATGGCAAAGGCGGTCATCGTCCATGGCGCCGACCGGCCAAGGCCGGCAAAATCGCGAATGGTCGTGCCCTTGTAGGTCAGCACGACGCCGGCCACGGCCATGAACAACGTGCCTTTGATCATCGCGTGGTTGAGCAGGTAGAACAGGCCGGCGCTGAGGCCGTCTGCCGTGCCGAGCGACAGGCCAAGGATCATGTAGCCGACCTGGGCGACCGAGGAATAGGCCAGCACGCGGCGTACATCGTTCTGGAACACGGCCTGGAAACTGCACGCCACCATGGCGGCAATGCCGAGTGGCATGAACAGGTAGGTAAAGCTGGCAATCTCGAACGAGAATTCAGGCCCGAACACGCTGAACAGGAAGCGGATCAGCGCATATAGCGCCACCTTGGTCGTGGTCGCCGACAGGAACATCGACACGAAGCTCGGGCCGTAGGAATAGGCATTCGGCAGCCACTGGTGCAGTGGCCACATGGCCGCCTTCAGGCCAAGCCCGACGACGATGAACGCAAAGCCCGCCTGGACCGTGCGACTGCCCGAAACCGCCGGCAGTTTCTCGGCAATGTCGGCCATGTTGAGCGTGCCGGTCGCGGCATACAGGAAGCCGACGCCGATGATGAAGAAGGTCGCGCCGATCGTGCCCATGATGAGGTAGTTGAACGCTGCCGGCAGCGCCCGGCGGTCGCGCCCTGCGCCGAGCGCGACGAGCACATAGGTCGAAATCGAGCTGACCTCGAGAAAGACGAACAGGTTGAACGCGTCACCCGTGATCGCGACGCCGCAAAGCCCGCCGAAACAGAGCAGGAATGCCGAATAGAACAGGGACGTCTTTTCCTTGCGGACTTCCGATTCCACCGTCGGCCAGGAGAAGATCGACGCCAGCAGGCCGATCGAGGCGACAAGCAGGAGGATCATCGCGTTCAGCGCATCGACGCGCAGTTCGATGCCCAGCGGCGGCGCCCAGTTGCCGATGGCATAGCTGACGATGCCGGTGCCGTTCGTCTGCACGATTCCCAGCAGGATGAGAGACAGCAGGAAGGATGACAGGGTCGCCACGATGCTGACGATCCAGGCGATCCGGCCGCTTGGCACCAGCGCCAGTATGGCGCCCAGCATCAGCGGCACCATGATCATCAGCGGCGCCGCGTGGGTAAGGGCCCAGGCCGGCGCGGAATTCAGCAACAGATCGATCATGCGCCCGCCTCGCCCAACTGGGCGTCCAATTCGGTTTCCTGTGCAAGCGCCGTTTCAAGGTCGATTGCGCGGACTTCATCGCCTTCGATCGTGCCATAGGCCTCGCGGATACGAACGATCAGGGCAAGCCCCACGGACAAGGTTGCAACGCCCACGACAATCGCCGTCAGCATCAGGACGTGCGGCAGCGGGTTGGAATAGATGTTCACCAGTTCGACCGGCGCACTGATATTGCCCATCGCATGGCCGCCCGGCACGGCAACGGCATGGTGCACGGCTTCGCCGGCATGGCCACCGCCATGCTCCACGGCATCAGGGCCATACAGGATCGGCGCCGTGCCGCCGGCAATCTTGCCGAGCGTGACATAGAACAGGCAGACGGATGTCTGGAACAGCGAGATGCCGACGAGGCGCTTGATGAAGTTGTTGCTGGCAAACGTGATGTACAGGCCGATCATCATCAGCCCGATGATCGCCCAGTAGTTTGCGCGTTCCAGAAAGAATTCCAGCATGGATTACCAGTCTTTATCTCTGATTTCAGCGACACGGCCGGCAAACGCGTAGAAGATCGTGAGCATCGCGCCTGCGACGCCGCAGAGGACGCCGATCTCGATGACCATGATGCCGATATGCTGGCCGTGATGTTCGCCCGGCGGCTCGTGGAAGAGCGCCTGGTATTCAAGGAAGTTGCCGCCGCTGAACAGGGCCCAGAAGCCGACGCCGGCATAGATGATGACGCCAACTGCCGCGAGCGACCGCGTGAACACTGGCGGCACGGCGCGCATCGCGGCCGGCACGCCGAAAATGAGCGCGTAGAGGATGATGCCAACCGCAATGATGATGCCAGCCTGGAAGCCGCCACCCGGCCCGAAATCACCATGGAACTGCACATAGAACGCGTAGAGGATGATCAAGGGGATCAGCATCTTCGAGACAGCGCGGAGGATGATGTGGTGGTCGCTGTTCATGACGCGTCGTCCTCATCCTTGGCCGGCTCGGACTCGCGCGGCGTTGGCAGGCGATCGCCCTTGCGGATGGAATCGGCCAGGGAGCGCTCGCCGAAACCGAGCAGCAGGGCCACAGCCAGGCCGGCAATGAACACGACCGACGTTTCCCCCAGCGTATCGTAGCCCCTGTAGCTGCCCAGAACCGAGGTCACGACGTTGGGAATGCCCGTGTCGGCCCAGTTGACCTGCAAGTAGGTGAGGCCGACGCCGGTATTGACGGGCGATGTCGGATCGCCCAGCGCCGGCAGGTCTACACTGGCGTAAATCAGCATGATGCCTGTCGCGATCACCACGAGCGCCGGGCCAAGCCTGGCGAATTTCTTGTCCGGCTTGACCGTCCGCGAGGTCAGCAGCATTGCGCCCAGCAGGACAACGGTCGACATGCCGGCACCGACTGCCGCTTCGGTAAAGGCAACATCGACAGCATCCACCACGACATACCAGACAGCCGACACGAGCGAATAGACGCCGGAAAGCATGACGATGGCGAACAGGCTGCGGATGCGCGCAATCGAGAGCGCCACCACGAACAGGATGCCCAGCAGCAGGATATTGACCAGCGCGAGGCCGATATCGGCCTGAACAGGATCGCTCATTGGCTGTCCTCCTCACGGTTCCGGCGCCCATTGATGGGGCCGATCAGCGGCTGCAGGCCGGCAGTGTGTGCCGCATTGGCCACGGCGTGAGAGGCAGTCGGGCTGGTGAAGAACATGAACAGGAAGATCGTCAGCAGTTTCGCCACGATCAGCCAGCCCGGCGCCATCAGCGCCATGCCGATCAGCACGAGCGTCGCGCCGGATGTGTCGGTGATGCTGGCTGCGTGCAGGCGCGTGTAGAAATCGGGGAAGCGCATGACGCCGATCGTGCCGACCATGCAAAGCAGCGCGCCAGCCAGGCTGACCGCCGCGCCGGCGGGGTAGCGGACCACTTCAAACCAGGCCTGCAGGTTGGCGATGAAATCAGACATTGCGCTTGCCTCCCTGGCCACCTGTGCCGGTACGCCCCGTCAGCGGCACCTGGAACGAGCGGTAGCGGAAGAACTTGAGGATCGCGATGGTCGAAACGAAATTGATCAGCGCGTAGAGGATCGCAATGTCGAGGAATTCCGGCCGGCCCATGACGAAGCCGAGCAGGCCCAGCGCCAGCACGGTCTTGGTGCCGAACGAGTTCACGGCGAGCACGCGATCATACAGCGTCGGCCCGAGCAGCGTGCGAATCAAAAGCAGGACCATTCCGAGCAGGATGGCGATGAGTGCGGCGGCGGTCATGTCGTGGCACCCCGCCCGTCAATCGCACGCGCTGACCGCCGATCCATCTCGGCAAACGCTTCTGGCTGGGAGTCCTGTTCGTACAGGCCGTGGACCAGCAACTTGTCACCCTCGATGGCGACGGTGACCGTGCCTGGTGTCAGCGTAATGGAATTGGCAAACGTCACCTTGGCGAGATCAGAGCGACAGACCGATTTCACCTTGACCAGCGCCGGCGCGATATCGAGGTCGGCGCGCAGGCAGGCCTGGATCACGGTCCAGTTCGCCTTGATGATCTCTTTCATCAACCATGGGAAATAAAGCGAGAAGCCGAGCATCCGGCCGTAGGGCGATCCCTCGCTGTCGATCAGGTCAAGCCGGTACGCCAGGATGAGGCAGAGGGCGACGGAAACACTACCAAGACAGAGGAGTAGCGGCGTGTAATGACCGGACATGCCGAGCCAGAACGCAACGAGTGCAACAAAAAGCCCGAGAAAGTACGCCACTATGCGCGTTTGCTCCCTTACCAACCCGATTCACGAACGCCTGACCTAATGGCCTGCGCACGCCTTGGGAAGACTCTTTCATGAAATTTCCGGAGCTATTTGCCAAAAACCAGTCGAGCGGTGCGTTGTGACGTCGAGAACGCGGCTTCTTCATTGGCAGGCGTGTCCATGTCTTCGGCATCGCGCAACGCCTGCGACGAAAAGGCCGACGACAGCGACCAGTTCCAGTAGCGCAGCGTCGTTTGCGCTTTCGCCACGGTGAGCAGTTCGTAGGTTTCGGCGACGATGGCGAATTGCGGGTGGATCTGGCCTTCCTCGATTTCCAGCGGCCGCCGCAGCGCCGCCCAGAGCACCGGCAGGAAGTCGCGCTTCACGCCGGTGGCCTTGCACAGGACTGCCAGGCCCTCTCCGCCGGCGTCGGACATGATCTTTGCGATCGTCACGGGCCGCACGCCGCTGATGAAACCGATCTCCTGGGCCAGCTCGGGATTCATGCCCTCGATCGCGGCGGCGTTGATGGCGCCTTCCAGGCTGTCATATTCGCTGCGGTCGAGTGCCGAACGGTTGCGCTGGCGGCGCTCGATCAGCTGCAATGCCTTGCGCGCCACCGGATCGGCCCATTTCTCGGCGGCCATCATCTCGAACACGTCCTTGCAGGTTTCGATGACTTCAAGCCGGTCGGCCGAGTGGCGCTGGAGAATCTTGCGGCGTGTGAGTCCGTCGGACCACCAGAACATCGCCATGGCCTGGGACGGCCTGAGTTCCAGGCGTTCGACCAGGAGCGGGCACAACTCCACCTCTTCGCGTGAGCGTGCCAGCAACCGGTCGACGGCCTGTTCAGGCAGGCTGGCGCCCTCGTTCAGGATCAGCTCGCGCACGACGTGCAGCTCGCCGTACTCGGCAAGGGCTTCGCTGACGCTGGGCGGCACGACCTTGCGGTTGGCCACGGCAAAGCGGTGCTCGGTCGTTGTCACCTGGACGATTTCGCAAAGGTCCGATGAATCGAATGCTTCATTCTGTTCCAGCAGGGGCTGGGCAATCTCGAACTCGCACTGGGCCAGATAGCGCAGCAGGCGCCGCGGCGCTTCCCGGCTCGCCGCCAGCCGGTGGGCGCACATCATGCGCTCGCGTTCGGTTGCGTGGAACAGCATGTCCAGCAGGATATCGCCGACCATGCTGCGATCCTGGTGGGCCAGGCGCGATGCCGGCATGGCAACAAGGTCAACCAGCCGCCTGAGAAGGGCGTCCCGCGCGCGTCCGATGCGCGGTGGCTGTAATGGCTCTTGCTGGACAGTCATATGCGGGCCCGGTTGCACGTACGCGCCAGAGTGACCGTAAACCGTTAACGAGGGGTAGCCGATAAGCCGGAAATGTCAGGTGCGCCCCCGCGCGCCCGGATGCACCACCAGAACCAGCAGGCTGGCCACCAGCATCAGGATCGCGAGCATGAACAGACTGCCGCCATCTGTAGCTGTACTTGCGGGATCAAGGGAAATCGGGACCTCGCGGCCAAGCCACGGTGACAAGTGGAACGCGACAGCGCCCCCAAGAACGATCGTGGACAGGATGGCACCGAACCGCCGTGTCATCGGCAATAGCAGGAACAGCGCAGCCACCAGTTCCAGAAGTCCCGTCATGACACGCCCTGCAGGCTCGAAGAGCGTCAGGCCGGAGCGTTCGGCTATGGTCTGGAAGATGATGTTCTCCCCCGGCGGGTCGAAGAATTTGACCGATCCGGCAGGCGGATTGGGCAGAGGATGAATCGTCGCCTGCACAAACATGGCGATCAGGAACAGGGCCAACGCCCAACTGACGAGATGCCGGAACAGTCTCATGTTACTCCACCCATGGCTTGCTGAGGCAGGATGCCACGCCACGACGCTACAAAGCCGGGGCGCTGATGGCAACTGACACTGGCGCATCAGGTGTGGCGAATCGGTCACGGAACGGACCGTACACCCCTGTCGCTCGCACGCTCAGCCGGCGCAGGTGCGAAGTGGACGGAACAAAGCCGATATCCCACCCGTTCCACTGATTGGTCAGGCCGGAGCACCGGGAATGCCCCAACGCAGCGGCCGCCAGAGGACGATGACCACAGAGGCGAGAATGATTTTTCAGGGAACTACCGCAACCATGAACAAGCCATCCCGACCCATCTTGCCCGACACCAGCGGGACTGGCGCCCGGCGCCACGCATCCTTGCCGGATGCGCTCGACGCCGTTGTCGCGCATTATCACGCCGTTGCCGTTCTCGTCGTGAAAGATCCGGAGCAGGCCCTCAATCTTGTCGCCGGTTTCGTAAGCCGCGTTCACCGTGACGCGGCGTTTGCCAATGGCCCGGTTGATGAGAACGAACTCGAAGCGGCCTTTGTCGCCTATGTCGACGATGTGCGCGATACGTGCGTCCATCCGGTTCACCTGGCGCGCAATGAGGATGGCACATATGCGATCGCCCACATGCCGCTGACCGACCTGATGGCGATCCTGAAATAAGCCTTTCACATCTGTGCACGGCCAGGCCGGCTTGGATCGGAACAGGCCACAAGACGCTCGACCTGAGACCATTTCCGCCCGAATTCAGTACAATTTGCACGCATTGGGACATGTTAGCCCTGTCATTTTGCGAAATTCGAATTCGCGCGTTGAGTCTCCAACCGATCAACGCTAGACGACCCGGCGGGGACGAACGGAATGGCGCACTCGTGAACGACAAGAGCGACAATTGGGGAGAGCCCGTGCACGACGGCATGTCAGACACCGGCAGCGACGCCCTGTCCCTGAATTTGCGCGCCGCCCTGCGCGCCCGATACGAAAGCGTGATTCAGGAACCCCTGCCCGATACGCTGGCGGCTTTGCTCCAGGATATCCGCTCGGCGGAAAACAAGCGGCGCTGACTGCGGCACCAGCGCCCGTTGCGCATGAGGGGAATTTCCTTTTCTTGCCCCCTCCGCATCCCTACAGTCGGGATTGTTCCAGGGAGCAGGAATGACAGACCGCATCGAGGAACTCGTAGACGACATGGCCGAGGACGCGGCTGGCGACGTGACGTCCCCGGTCAGCGGCGTCAGCGAAGCCATGGGCGCGGGTGCATCGCTGCTCTCCACCGCCTCACACTGGCGCGCCCGGCAATTGCGGCGTGGCGTGCGCATCGAATTGCCGGCCTACCTGCTCGTCCAGTGCAGCTGGTTCATGGCGTTCGGCCTGCAGATGGTGCTGTTTCCCTACCTGATCACCGGCCAGAACCACCTGCATCTCGACGGCCTGGCGCTCGGGTTGGCCAATATGGCCCTGTCGGCGCCTTCGGTGCTTTTCCTTCTTCTGGGCGGCGTTGTCGCGGAACGCGCGGACGGTCGGCGCCTGCTGATAATCCTCCATCTCCTGGCCGCTGTGCCTGCCCTCATTCTCGGTCTGGCGGTTGCGCGGGGGCATTTGTCCTATCCCGCGATGATCGCCTACGGCCTTGTGATCGGCACGGTCGGCGCCTTCATGATGCCGGCCCGGGATTCCATCGTGAACGAAGTGGTCGAACGGCGGATGCGCGTCGGCTCCGGCGTGACGCTCCAGCTCGGCGTGACGCTCGCCACGATGGCACAGTTCCTGGCGCAGATCGCCGGCCTGATCCTGGCTGGCTACGCTGACAAGATGACCCGGATGCCGCAATGGATGGGCGGCTTCGGAATCGGGCCGATCGCGGCGGAAAAGCTGCTGGTGGCGCAGGGCATCATCCTCGTGTTCGGATCGATGTTTGCGCTGTACCTCGCCAAGGGGCGGCAGGTACGCACCGGTCGGCGCGGCATGGGCGCTGCCTTCGGTGACATTGCCGAGGGATTCCGCGCCGTGCGATCGGACGGCAAGCTCTGGGCGATGACGGCCCTGATGTTTGGCGTCGGCATTTTCGTGATCGGCGCATTCCTTGTCGTGCTGCCAATCATCAACCGGGACGTCTACGGCTTTGGGTCCGACGGCATTCGCGACATGTTCGTCACGTTCTGGATGGGCGCCTTTGTCTCGTCCGTCGTGCTGTCGATCTTCAAGCGCATCAAGCGGCAGGGCCGTCTCATGCTGATCGCGCAACTGCTGGGGTCCAGCAGCATCCTGGCCATGATGTGGGAGATTCCCCACTGGGCCTTTCTCGGCATCGTGTTCGCCTGGGGCCTGGCCGGCGGCATCTCGATCGCGATGAGCCGGTCGATCGTGCAGGACGCCGCGCCGAAGGAAAAGCTGGCGCGTGTCCTGTCGATCTACCAGCTCGGATTCATGGCCGGGGCGCCCATCGGCGCAGCCCTGATGGGCGCGCTGGTCGACCTGTTCGGCCCGCAGAAGATCGCCATCGTTCCGGCTGGCGGCATGGCGCTGATCATTCTGTGGATGATCTTCTTCACGCCGGTCTGGAACATGAAAGGCGCTGCCTGGGAAGCGCATGCGGCGAAGAAGTGACACCGGGCCCGAAGCGTCCTAAATCGGCGGCCATGAATTCGATGCCGCGCGCCACAATCCACCTGTCGAACATCGTCGCGAACTGGCTGACGCTGGACGCCCTGCATCCCGGGACGACAACGGCCGCAGTGGTGAAGGCTGACGCCTATGGCCTCGGGGCCGTGCCGGTTGCGCGCGCGCTGCTGAGGGCGGGCTGCTCGACCTTTTTCGTCGTCTACCTGGCCGAGGGTCTCGCGCTGCGAAAGGCACTGGGGCTCGGCCCGCGCATTCTGGTCCTGAACGGCCCGCGGCCGGGCGAGGCCAGCACATACAAGGGCGCCCAGCTGACGGCGGTTCTCTCGAACCGGGCCCAGGCGGCCGCATGGGCAACGGCGCCGAAAGGCAGTTGTGCGATCCAGTTCGACACGGGCATGAACCGGCTCGGCTTCCGCGGCCTGTCGGCCGAGGACGCAGCCGGGTTGCGCAAGTTGCAGCCGGTACTGGTGATGACTCACCTTGCCTGCGCCGATGACCCCGGCAATCCGATGAACGCCCGCCAGAGGGCCGATTTCGACGCAATCTGCGAGAGCTTTGCCGACGTGCCGGCCAGCATCAGCAATTCCGCCGGCTGCTATCTCGGCCGGGGCTGGGGCTATGACCTGACCCGGCCCGGCATCGCCCTCTATGGCGGATCAGTGCCGCCGGAAGGCGTAACGATCCGCCCCGGCGTGACGCTCGACGCGGAAATCCTCTGCGTCTCCGATGCGAAGGCAGGCGAAACGGTCGGGTATGGCGCCACGCAGACACTGACCGAAGACACGCGGCTCGCGACGGTTTCCATCGGCTATGCCGACGGCCTGCTGCGCAGCGGGTCTGGAAAGCTGCTGGCCTATATCGGAGATGTCGCCTGTCCGGTTGTCGGCCGGATTTCCATGGACCTGACCATCATTGATGTAACAAAGGCACAGGACAAAGCAAAAGCCGGTGTGCGCGTTGAATTCATCGGCGAGCATGCCAAACTTGAGGATCAGGCCGCCCGCGCGGGTACGCTTGGCTATGAACTACTTACAGGGCTCAGCAATCGTGTCGAACGTGTCTACGCATAAAAGCGGATTTCCCAACCCCCTGCGCTGGATCGGTGCCAGCGTGCTCGGCCTGTTCGCCGAGATCGGCCGGCTGTCGGTCTTCTCCGCCCGGGTCAAGCTGGCAGCCTTCACGCCGCGCTGGTTCTGGGGCGAAATCTGGCGCCAGATGATCCGGATCGGGTTCTATTCCTTCCCGGTCGTCGGCATGTCGGCCGTGTTCATCGGTGCGGCGCTCGCCCTCAACATCTACACAGGTGGCAGCCGCTATGGCGCCGAACAGTTCGTGCCGAACATCGTCGTGCTGGGCATCACGCGCGAACTCGGCGCGGTGATCACCGGCCTGATGCTGGCCGGGCGCGTGTCGGCCGGCATTTCAGCCGAGATCGGCGCCATGCGCGTGACCGAGCAGATCGACGCCCTCGAAACCCTCTCCGCCTCTCCCTATCGCTATCTCTACGCCCCCCGCTTCCTCGCAGCCCTGATCACCCTGCCGATCCTGGTGGCCGCGTCCGACATTATCGGCGTGATGGGCGGCTGGCTGGTCAGCGTCTACAGCCTCGGGTTCGACTCCACGACCTACCTGCGCAACACGCTGGATTTCGTGACGACGGAAGACATCATCGTCGGCCTGATCAAGGCTGTCGTGTTCGGCGGCGTCATTGCGCTGATGGGCTGTTACCAGGGTGACCGGTCGCAGGCTGGTGCCACCGGCGTCGGCCGCGCAGCGACCCTCTCCATGGTCGGCGCCGCCGTGCTCGTGCTGGCGTCCAATTACGTGATGTCCAACCTGTTCGTGGAGATTGGCCTGTGACCCAGCCCATCCTGAAACTGGAAGGCGTGGTGAAATCATTCGGCCGCAACGAAGTCCTGCGCGGCGTCGACATTGATGTTGCGCCCGGGCAAAGCCTTGTCGTGATCGGCGGATCGGGCTCCGGCAAGTCGGTCATGCTGAAGAACGCGCTCGGCCTGATGACGCCTGACGCCGGCAAGGTCTTCTTTGACGGGCATGATGTCACCCAGTCGAAGGGCAAGACGCGCGAACGCATGCGCGCCCGCGTCGGCATGCTGTTCCAGTCCGGCGCCTTGTTCGACAGTCTCACGGTCTGGGAAAACGTCGCCTTCCGCCTGATCCATGCTGACGGCGTCAAGCGCCGTGACGCCAAGGAGCGCGCCCTCGCCACGCTGAAGAAGGTACGGCTCGGCTCTGATGTCGCCGGGCTCTATCCGGCCGAGATTTCCGGCGGCATGCAGAAGCGCGTCTCGCTGGCCCGCTCGATCATATCCGAACCGGACCTGATCTTCTTCGACGAGCCGACCACCGGCCTCGACCCGATCACGGCCGATGCCATCAACGACCTGATCATCGAGCAGGTGCGCAGTCTGGGCGCCGCCACCGTGTCGATCACCCATGACATGGCGTCCGCCCGCAAGATCGCCGACGAAGTGGCCATGCTGTTCGAGGGCAAGATCATCTGGCGCGGCAAGGCCAGCGATGTCGACCACAGCGGCAACGAATATGTCGACCAGTTCGTCCACGGCCGCGCCGACGGGCCGATCCAGCCGGCGATCTGACAGCAACGGTGAAATGCGAGGTTTGCCTCGGCGGAACGCCGGGTTACGCTCCCTGACGGCACCGCGGGGGGAGCAATGCCATGATGGACTTCATCAAGTATGTATCGATTGCGTTCACGGCGCTCTCGCTCGGCTTCACCGGCTGGCTGCAATACGAGAAATTCCGGCTCGACGGCGAATGGCATATCGACACCTGCACGGTTGAGGCCGACCTGGAATCCTATGAAGGCCTCCACCTCGCCTGGCGCGTCTTCCTGTCGGACGACCCGCTCTCGGCCCCGGTGGTCGGCGATGGCGAGAAGATCGAGGAAGCGTTCAAGCCCATTCCGGCTGCCGCGCGCTATCCGGTCCGCCTCGTCGGCACCAAGGAAATCAACTCGGTCACACTGACCGGCCGGTTCGAGGGCGCCCGCCGCGCCTCCACGGGCCGCTTCGAGTTCCATCCGACCCTCTCCAAGCGCCTGTTCTCCGGCTACCTGCCCTTCTACCAGCGCAATGCCGACGTGCTGGACGGCACGTTCGCCTTCACCGCCGGCAACGCCCGCGGCCCCGCCCGCGCCGTGCGCCTGACTGACGGAAAGATGCCCGGCGGCGTGCCCGCCTTCGTCTGCGTACCGCCGGCATCGGGAGATTTGCCAGCTGACGGTCTTTCGCCCGCGGCCGACACGCCCTAGCTTGCGCGCATGGCCAAAACCGCGACCTCTGCTTTCGTCTGCCAGTCCTGTGGCGAGGTTCATTCCAAATGGACCGGCAAGTGCAATGGGTGCGGCGAGTGGAACACGCTGGTCGAGGAAGCCGTGGGCGCCGTGCCCGGTGGCCTCGCACCGGCAAAATCCGGCACCAAACGCTCCAGCAAGACCGAATTCGTCGCCCTCAATGCCAAGACTGAAGCGCCACAGCGCATCGTCATGGGGGTCGAGGAACTCGATCGCGCCTTCGGCGGCGGGCTGGTGCCCGCGTCCGCCACGCTGATCGGCGGCGATCCCGGCATCGGCAAATCGACGTTGCTGCTGCAGGTCGCGGCCCGCCTTGCCCGCAACGGCCTGAAGACCGTCTATGTCTCCGGCGAAGAGGCCGCCGCCCAGATCCAGGAGCGGGCCGTGCGCCTGAAGGTCGCCGAAAGCCCGGTCCAGCTCGCCACCGAAACCGACCTGCGCAAGATCCTGTCCGCCCTCAAGGCGGCCCAGCCGGATTTCGTCGTGATCGATTCGATCCAGACCATGTGGTCGGACAGCCTTGAAGCCGCGCCCGGCTCGGTCGGCCAGGTCCGCGCCTGCGCGCAGGAACTGACACGCTGGGCCAAACGCTCCGGCGCCGCCCTCGTTCTTGTTGGCCACGTCACCAAGGAGGGCACGATTGCCGGCCCCCGCGTGGTCGAACACATGGTCGACACCGTGTTCTATTTCGAAGGCGAACGCGGCCACCAGTTCCGCATCCTGCGCGCGGTGAAGAACCGCTACGGCCCGACTGACGAAATCGGCATTTTCGAGATGCACCAGTACGGCCTTGCGCCGGCCAAGGAACCCTCCGCCCTGTTCCTGTCGGCTGATGGCGGCGCCGAAGGCGGCGCGGCGGTGTTTGCGGCCATGGAAGGCTCGCGCCCCGTCCTTGCCGAAGTGCAGGCGCTTGTCGCCAAGAGCGCCTATGGCACGCCCCGGCGCAGCGTTGTCGGCTGGGATACCGGCCGCCTCGCCATGCTGCTTGCCGTACTCGAAGCCCGCTGCGGCATCAGCCTCGCCGGGATGGACGTCTATCTCTCGGTTGCGGGCGGCTATCGTATCAGCGAACCGGCCGGCGACCTCGCCGCCGCCGCCGCCCTCCTGACCTCGCTGTCAGCCGCCGCCGCGCCGGAACGCTCGGTCTTCTTCGGCGAAGTCGCCCTCTCCGGCGCCGTCCGGCCAGTGGCCCGGATCGAGCAGCGCCTGAAGGAAGCCGCACGGCTCGGATTCACCCGCGCCTATGTGCCCGAAGGCAGTCCGGCCACAGTCGATGGCTTGACGATCACCCCGATAAAGAGGCTTATCGAGCTTGTGGACCTACTTGCCCCGGACGCCCTGAATGCTTGATTCCGTTACAGCTTTCGACGCCATCGCCGTGGCTGTTATCGTCATTTCCGCCATCATGGCGTTTGCCAGGGGGTTCCTGAGAGAGCTTGCAACGCTCGGCGCATTCATCGGCGCACTGACGGCTGCCTTCTATGCCCGCAAGTTCCTGCATGACCCGCTACAGGCCCTGCTGCCCGAAGGCTCGCATGAATTGCTGGCGGACGGAATACTCGTCGTCGGCGCCTTCATCGTGGTCTACGTGCTTGTTGCCTGGTTCGGACAGCGCCTGTCGAAGAACATCCAGGGCGCAGACGGAATCGGCATGTTCGATCATTTTGCCGGGCTGGCCTTTGGCGTCGCCCGCGGCATAATCGCCCTTGTATTCTTTGTCGTCCTCCTCCACCTCGCCCTTGATGAGAGCAGGATTCCCGCCTTCATCCAGAACGCTGCCGTGTACCCCGCTCTCAGCAGTGTTGCTGATTATGTGAACGAGAATGCCACGAAAGTTGGTCAGGATGCACGAACCGCCCTTCCCTCGACGGCCGAAACAGGCCTATAGACGTCACGAACCCGTCACGCACGAGGGAGGCTCCGGTCTCATATGATCCTATTCGATCATGACGATGACAAACCCCGTGAAGAATGCGGTGTTTTCGGAATCTACGGCAACAACGAAGCAAGTCTTTACGCTGCGCTCGGGCTTCACGCCCTTCAGCATCGCGGTCAGGAAGCCTGCGGCATCACCACCTTTGACGGGAAGCGCTTCCCGTCCGAGCGCCACATGGGCCTCGTCGGCGAGCATTTCGGCGGCGACCTGCGGACCCGCCTGCCCGGCTTTGCCGCGATCGGCCACAACCGCTATTCCACGCAAGGCCGGCCGACCTTGCGCAACATCCAGCCGATTTTCGCCGACCTCTCCTTCGGCGGCTTTGCCGTTGCCCATAACGGCAACCTGACCAATTCCCGTCAACTGCGGCACGAACTGGTGCGCGAAGGGGCGATCTTCCAGTCCACGATGGACACCGAAGTCATCCTCCACCTGGTCGCGCGCAGCGCCAAGCCACGCTTCCTCGACCGCCTGGTTGACGCGCTTCAGCAGATCGAAGGCGGCTATGCCCTTGTCGGCCTGACCGGCAAGAAACTGATCGGCGCGCGTGACCCGATCGGCCTGCGTCCGCTCGTGATCGGCAAGCTGGGCGAAGCCTATGTCCTGGCATCCGAGACCTGCGCGCTCGACATTATCGGCGCCGAATTCGTGCGCGAAGTCGAGAATGGCGAGATCGTCGTCATCACCGATGATGGCATTGAATCGATCCGGGCCTTCCCGCCGCGCACGGCCAGCCCGTGCGTCTTCGAATACGTCTATTTTGCCCGGCCCGACAGCGTTGTGCAGGGCCGGTCCATCTATGAAGTGCGCCGCCGCATGGGCCACAATCTCGCGGCCGAGACGATGGTGGAGGCAGACGTTGTCGTGCCGGTGCCAGACAGCGGCGTGCCTGCCGCGCTCGGCTATTCCGAGGCTTCCGGCATTCCCTTCGGCATGGGCATCATCCGCAACCACTATGTCGGGCGGACGTTCATCCAGCCGACCAATGTCGGCCGTCAGGCCGCAATCTCGAAGAAACACAGCCCGAACCGCGCGGTCCTCGAAGGCAAGCGCGTCATCCTGGTCGATGATTCCATCGTTCGCGGCAACACCTCGAAGAAGATCGTCCAGATGGTTCGCGAAGCGGGCGCCAAGGAAGTCCACCTGCGTTCGGCCAGCCCGCCAATCGTGAACCCGGATTTCTACGGCATCGACATGGCCGCCAAGTCCGAACTCTTCGCCGCCATCCACACGCATGAGGAAATGGTGCGTGAACTCAAGGTCGACAGCCTCGGCTTTCTCTCCGTTCCGGGCCTCTACAAGGCGATTGGCGAACCTGTTCGCAACGGCATGCAGCCGCAATTCGCAGACCATTGCTTTACCGGCGACTACCCGACCGCGCTGGTCGATCACCAGCACGACGAATCCGACAAGGAACAGCAACTCTCGCTGCTGGACGATGTGTAAGCGCTGCGCTAAACGCGCCGCATGACTGAACACCCCAGACTGATACTCGTTACCGGTGCCTCGCGCGGGATCGGCCGTGCTGCTGCGCTCCAGCTCGCGCGCGCCGGCCATATGGTCGTTGCTGTCGCCCGGTCCAAGACCGCACTGCAACAGCTCGACGACGCCATCCGCGCCGAGGGCAACGAAGCCATCCTCGTGCCGCTGGACCTCAAGGACGCCAAGGGCATCGAGACCCTCGGCAAGGTCATCGGCGATCAGTTCGGCCGCCTCGACGGCCTGATCGGCAACGCCGGCGTGCTCGGCACCCTCGGCCCGCTGGAAACCAGCGGTCGGCGCAGTTTCGAGGAAACGATCGAGGTCAACCTCACCGCCAACTGGCGCCTGATCGCCGCGCTCGCCCCCTGGCTGCACCAGGCCGCCGCGCCCCGGGCCGTGTTCGTGACCTCGAGTGTCGCTTCCCACCCCCGCGCATTCTGGGGGCCCTACCAGGCGTCCAAGGCCGGGCTCGAGGCCATGATTCTCGGCTGGGCCGACGAGACCGAAAAAATGGCGCTGCGCGTCAACTTGTTCGATCCGGGCGCCACCCGCACCGAAATGCGTGCCACCGCCGCCCCCGGCGAAGATCCGATGACGCTGCCGACCGCAGACCAGGTTGCCGCAGAACTGGTCAAGCTCGTGGCGGCCGAAGAATCCCGGACCGGCGAACGCATCCGCTATCGCGAAATCGCTGCTACAACCGCTTGAGGCCAGGCCGTGCCGCCCGCTGATACAGGCCTGACCGTTCGCTCTGCCAGCCAGGCGGACCTGCCTGTCCTGAAAGCCTTCGAACAGGGGATCATAACAGCCGAGCGGCCATATGATCATACGCTCAAACCCGACCCGATCAGTTATTATGACCTCGGCGCCCTGATTGATTCCGACGACGCGGAAGTGGCCGTGGTCGAGGCGGGCGGCGTCATCATCGCATCAGGCTATGCGCACAAGCGATCGGCCAGGGACTACCTGAAGCACATGCATTTTGCCTTTCTCGGCTTCATGTACGTCGTGCCCGAGCATCGGGGGCAAGGCATCAACAAGCGCCTTCTCGACCACCTCTTCGATTGGGCGCGGGCGAAGGGCCTTCCGGAGATCCAGTTGACCGTCTACAGCGAGAATACGCCAGCCATTCGCGCCTACGAAAAGGCGGGGTTCGCGTCGCACATCACCGAAATGCGGTTCAATCTCGACGAATGACCGCTTAGCTGAGGCTAAGCCCCTCCATCGCGCCGCTCTCGCGCCAGCGGTCGAGAATGGCGAAATAGGCGTTCGAGCCTGCGCCATAGGCCGTATTCTGGCGCGCCCGGTCGCTCAGCTTGCCCTCATTGTTGTAATAACCCGGCGTGCATTCCTCGAAGAAGCTTTCGCGCAGTCGGGCATTGTCGACAATCTCGGCGACCCAAGCAGCTTCCGCTTCGGGCGTCACCTCGATCGTGCGGGCCTTCCGGCGGGCAGCCTCGCCGATGATATAGCTGATGTGGCGGGCCTGCTCGTCCAGCAGGTGGGGATAGTTCGCCGTGAACCCGGCCTGCACCGTGCCCATCACGAACAGGTTCGGGAACCCGTTCACATGCACGCCATGCAGGCTGCGATAGCCGTCGGCCCAATGGTCCGACAGGAGACGCCCGCCCTCGCCGGCAACATCATAGCCGGCCCGGCGCGTGAACTCGGTGCCGACTTCAAACCCCGTCGCATAGATCAGGCAGTCGATCTCGTAGGTTTCACCATTCGCGATGATCGCCGACTCCGTGATCTGTTCCACGCCCTGCCCATTGGTATCGACCAGCGTGACATTCGGCCGGTTGAACGCGGCGAGATAGTCGTCATGGAAGCAAGGCCGCTTGCAGAACTGCCGGTACCAGGGCTTCAGCGCCTCGGCCGTCGCGGCGTCCGTGACAATCTCGTCGACCCGCGAGCGCACCTGTTCCATCTTCTGGAAATCGGCCAGTTCGGCCAATTCTTCCAGCTTCGCCGGATCGAGATCCTGGTTGCCTTCCTGCGACGCAATGAAAAGCAGGTTGCGGATGATATGGGTCCATCCGTCCATCACCAGGTCTTCCGGCTCGTAACCGCCCGAGACCAGCGTGTTGAAATTCTCCATCCGCCGCCGGTGCCAGCCGGGTTCCAGGCTGGCTGCCCACTCCGGATCGGTCGGCCGGTTCGCCCGCACGTCAATCGACGACGGCGTGCGCTGGAACACGTAGAGCGCCTTGGCGCCCTCGGCGAGATGCGGCACGCATTGCACCGCTGTCGCCCCCGTTCCGATGATGCCGATGCGCTTGTCCTTGAGGCCTGCAAGCCCGCCGGACGCGTCGCCGCCGGTATAGGCATAGTCCCAGCGGCTGGTGTGAAAGCTGTGCCCGGCGAACGTCTCGACGCCCGGAATACCCGGCAGTTTCGGGCGGTTGAGCGGCCCGTTCGACATGATGACATGGTTGGCCGTCATGCGGTCTCCCCGGTCGGTCTCGACCAGCCAGACCTTGCGTTGGCCGTCCCATGCCAGGCCCGTGATCTCGGTCTGCAGGCAGG